>NZ_JAWDGM010000001.1:0-1857500 GCF_034541995.1 Pseudomonas sp. BIC9C | reverse complement strand
ATACACCGAAGCTACGGGTATCACGTAAGTGATGCGGTAGAGGAGCGTTCTGTAAGCCTGTGAAGGTGAGTTGAGAAGCTTGCTGGAGGTATCAGAAGTGCGAATGCTGACATGAGTAACGACAATGGGTGTGAAAAACACCCACGCCGAAAGACCAAGGTTTCCTGCGCAACGTTAATCGACGCAGGGTTAGTCGGTCCCTAAGGCGAGGCTGAAAAGCGTAGTCGATGGAAAACAGGTTAATATTCCTGTACTTCTGGTTATTGCGATGGAGGGACGGAGAAGGCTAGGCCAGCTTGGCGTTGGTTGTCCAAGTTTAAGGTGGTAGGCTGAGATCTTAGGTAAATCCGGGATCTTAAGGCCGAGAGCTGATGACGAGTTACCCTTTGGGTGACGAAGTGGTTGATGCCATGCTTCCAAGAAAAGCTTCTAAGCTTCAGATAACCAGGAACCGTACCCCAAACCGACACAGGTGGTTGGGTAGAGAATACCAAGGCGCTTGAGAGAACTCGGGTGAAGGAACTAGGCAAAATGGCACCGTAACTTCGGGAGAAGGTGCGCCGGTGAGGGTGAAGCATTTACTGCGTAAGCCCACGCCGGTCGAAGATACCAGGCCGCTGCGACTGTTTATTAAAAACACAGCACTCTGCAAACACGAAAGTGGACGTATAGGGTGTGACGCCTGCCCGGTGCCGGAAGGTTAATTGATGGGGTTAGCTAACGCGAAGCTCTTGATCGAAGCCCCGGTAAACGGCGGCCGTAACTATAACGGTCCTAAGGTAGCGAAATTCCTTGTCGGGTAAGTTCCGACCTGCACGAATGGCGTAACGATGGCGGCGCTGTCTCCACCCGAGACTCAGTGAAATTGAAATCGCTGTGAAGATGCAGTGTATCCGCGGCTAGACGGAAAGACCCCGTGAACCTTTACTATAGCTTTGCACTGGACTTTGAATTTGCTTGTGTAGGATAGGTGGGAGGCTTTGAAGCGTGGACGCCAGTTCGCGTGGAGCCATCCTTGAAATACCACCCTGGCAACTTTGAGGTTCTAACTCAGGTCCGTTATCCGGATCGAGGACAGTGTATGGTGGGTAGTTTGACTGGGGCGGTCTCCTCCTAAAGAGTAACGGAGGAGTACGAAGGTGCGCTCAGACCGGTCGGAAATCGGTCGTAGAGTATAAAGGCAAAAGCGCGCTTGACTGCGAGACAGACACGTCGAGCAGGTACGAAAGTAGGTCTTAGTGATCCGGTGGTTCTGTATGGAAGGGCCATCGCTCAACGGATAAAAGGTACTCCGGGGATAACAGGCTGATACCGCCCAAGAGTTCATATCGACGGCGGTGTTTGGCACCTCGATGTCGGCTCATCACATCCTGGGGCTGAAGCCGGTCCCAAGGGTATGGCTGTTCGCCATTTAAAGTGGTACGCGAGCTGGGTTTAGAACGTCGTGAGACAGTTCGGTCCCTATCTGCCGTGGACGTTTGAGATTTGAGAGGGGCTGCTCCTAGTACGAGAGGACCGGAGTGGACGAACCTCTGGTGTTCCGGTTGTCACGCCAGTGGCATTGCCGGGTAGCTATGTTCGGAAAAGATAACCGCTGAAAGCATCTAAGCGGGAAACTTGCCTCAAGATGAGATCTCACTGGGACCTTGAGTCCCCTGAAGGGCCGTCGAAGACTACGACGTTGATAGGTTGGGTGTGTAAGCGCTGTGAGGCGTTGAGCTAACCAATACTAATTGCCCGTGAGGCTTGACCATATAACACCCAAGCAATTTGCTGCTCCTAGTTGAAGAAACGAAAGAGGCCAGATTGCGGTGTGTGAAGACGCAATGAACCGAAAGTTTGCACAACACACAAATCTATCGCATACCCAATTTGCTGAAGCGAGACCAACTGGTCACGACTCAGTACCCGAATTTCTTGACGACCATAGAGCGTTGGAACCACCTGATCCCATCCCGAACTCAGCAGTGAAACGATGCATCGCCGATGGTAGTGTGGGGTTTCCCCATGTGAGAGTAGGTCATCGTCAAGATTAAATTCCGAAACCCCTATCTGCGTACGCAGGTAGGGGTTTTGTTTTTGTCCGCGAGAAATCCGTAACGTCGGGTTTCTATGCAAGTGCTCGGGGCGTGGCTATCATGCGGGCCTCATTGTGAGGCGAGACTTGCATGCTGACGTTGTTAGAGCTTCTTAAAGATGGCCGATTCCATTCGGGTCAGGCACTGGGCGCTGCCTTGGGCATCAGTCGCAGTGCGGTATGGAAGCAGCTCCAGCATTTGGAGGCTGAGCTGGGTCTTGCCATTTATAAAGTCAGGGGGCGGGGCTATCAATTGGCGACGCCGCTGACATTGCTTGATCCTGCCGAGATCGGGCGACTTGCGCCTTCTTGTGACTGGCCTGTCCTGGTCTTCGACTCCATCGACTCCACCAATGCCGAGGCGCTGCGTGCTATCGAGCGGCTCCAGGCTGCGCCTTTCCTGGTGCTGGCTGAGCGGCAGACTGCCGGGCGCGGGCGGCGTGGGCGCAAGTGGGCGAGTCCTTTCGCTGAAAACGTCTATTACAGCCTGGTACTGCGTATCGACGGTGGAATGCGTCAGCTCGAAGGTTTGAGTCTTGTTGTCGGGCTTGCCGTCCTGCAGGCCTTGCGCGAGCTTGGTGTTCCTGGGGTGGGATTGAAATGGCCGAATGATGTCCTGGTCGGCCAGAAGAAAATTGCCGGGATATTGCTCGAGCTGGTCGGCGATCCTGCTGATGTGTGTCACGTGGTGCTGGGTGTCGGTATAAACGTGAACATGCAGATGACCGATGAGGTGGACCAGCAGTGGACGTCCATGCGTCTGGAGTCGGGTAGGATGTTTGATCGCAATCACCTGGTGGCAACGCTTGGAGTGATGCTGCAGAGATACTTGGTGCGTCATCAGGCTGGTGGGTTTTCATCGGTCCAGGCGGAGTGGGAGCAAAATCATCTATGGCAAGGGTGTGCAGTCTCATTGATTGCGGGCGTTAACCAGATAGATGGCGAAGTGCTGGGTATTGATAGTCAGGGCGCCTTGCGCTTGAAGGTGGATGGTGTGGAAAAAGTCTTCAGTGGCGGCGAGCTGAGTCTGAGGTTGCGTCATGATTCTTGAGCTCGACTGTGGCAACAGCTTTATCAAGTGGCGCGTGCTCGATGCGAATGCCCGGCTGGTGGTGGGGGAGGGGGTTGTCGATTCTGACCTCGCGTTGCTCGCGGATTTGAAGGCGCTCCAGGGGCTTGCTCTCAAGCATTGCCGATTGGTCAGTGTAAGGACTGTCGAAGAAACCGGGGTGTTGATCGCTCTGTTGAAGGAGTCCTTCGATGTGTCGGTCGTCAGTGCGTCGCCCGCGCGGGAAATGTCCGGGGTCCGTAACGGCTATGAGGAGTTTGAGAAGCTGGGCCTCGATCGTTGGCTGGCCTTGCTTGGCGGATTCCATTTGGCAGGCGGCGCGTGCCTTGTGCTTGATTTCGGTACAGCCGTGACCGCGGACTTCGTTGCTGAGGATGGAGGGCATCTCGGTGGGTTCATATGCCCAGGGATGCCGTTGATGCGCAATCAGCTGCGCACGCATACCCGCAAGATTCGTTACGGTGATCTTGCTGCCGAGCGTGCTCTGGAAAGCCTCGTTCCTGGTCGCACAACCGTTGAGGCTGTCGAGCGCGGTTGCCTGTTGATGCTTCAGGGGTTTGTGCTGACTCAGCTTGAGTTGGCCCGTAGCCATTGGGGCGAGGAATTCGCTGTTTTCCTCACGGGTGGTGATGCCGCCCTGGTGTCCGGGATAGTGCCCGAGGCCAGGGTGGTTCCGGATCTGGTGTTTGTCGGCTTGGCTATGGCGTGCCCTTTGTCCTGAGGTCTTTATGCGTTGGTTGTTTCTGCTGTTGCTTGTTCTCAATGTGTTTTATTACATCTGGCATCAACAGGAGGCTCCGCTGCGCGCGAAGGATGTAACGCCCTTGAGTCTGTATCGCGGGTCTCAGCAGGATATCCGTCTGTAGAGCGAGGCGGGTGAGGCGGCCAAGGGCAAGGCAGTCCAGGCGGATTCCGGCTGTCTTTATCTGGGCGGTTTTACCCGTCAGGACGTGGCCCAGGGGCTTGAGCGCAGATTGACTGGTATGGATGTCAAGTTTCAGGCGTTGCCCCGGGGTGGCTCCGAAACTGCAGGTTATTGGCTGCGTGTGGCCCCGGAAAGCCGGCGCTGGCTGGACGATCTTCAGCTGATAAACCTTTCTAAAGAATTCAATGAGTTAAAACATAAAATAATGCCGTGCGAGGGGGTTGCACCCATCGAATAGTTTGCATAGAATGGCGCCCGCTCCACAGCGAACACCGGAAACGGTTAGCGATGTGAAGCGAGGTCAACGCAGCTAAGCTCAGGTTTTTAATGAGAAAAATGCTTGACAGAAGGCTGGCATGATGTAGAATGCCGGCTCGCTTAGGAGGGGTTCCCGAGCGGCCAAAGGGATCAGACTGTAAATCTGACGTCTACGACTTCGAAGGTTCGAATCCTTCCCCCTCCACCATTTTTAGCGAGAGCTGTAAGCCTCGCGGGTATAGTTTAGTGGTAGAACCTCAGCCTTCCAAGCTGATGATGCGGGTTCGATTCCCGCTACCCGCTCCAAGTTTACAGGTTTTGCACAGTGTTACGCTCTTGTAGCTCAGTTGGTAGAGCACACCCTTGGTAAGGGTGAGGTCAGCGGTTCAAATCCGCTCAAGAGCTCCATATAACAAGGCAGATATGAAAATATCTGCCTTTGTTTTAAGCGGTTCAGATTGCTTTTGGTTGTTCGTGGTGATGGTGGTTGTGCCACCGGTACGGATGTCGTAACCAGGGCTCCAGAGTAAGTTGTTGTAAAGTCTCCTTCAGGCCGGCATAATGGTCGGCCTGATTTTGTTTTAGGTCAGTAGCTCAATTGGCAGAGCGACGGTCTCCAAAACCGTAGGTTGGGGGTTCGATTCCCTCCTGACCTGCCAGATTCACTTGGTGTGTCTGGCTTTCTTTTCACAGGATCTTCATAGATGACTCCTAAAGCTGAAGCTCAAGGCTCTCGCTTCGATCTCCTCAAGTGGCTGGTAGTAGTCGCTCTGGTGATTGTTGGCGTTGTTGGAAATCAGTATTTCTCTGCTTCGCCGATCCTGTACCGTGTACTCGCATTGCTTGCTATTGCTGCTGTAGCTGCCTTTGTAGGCCTGCAGACTGCGAAGGGCAAGTCTTTCTTTGTACTGGTTAAGGAAGCTCGCACCGAGATTCGTAAAGTCGTGTGGCCAACTCGCCAAGAAACCACGCAGACCACCCTGATTGTGGTGGCTGTTGTCCTGGTTATGGCGTTGCTGTTGTGGGGGCTTGATTCCCTGCTCGGCTGGCTTGTTTCCTTGATCGTCGGCTAAGGGTGTCCCGTGGCTAAGCGTTGGTATGTTGTGCATGCTTACTCCGGTTACGAGAAGCATGTAATGCGCTCGCTGATCGAGCGCGTAAAGCTGGCCGGTATGGAAGATGGCTTCGGCGAGATTCTGGTTCCCACTGAAGAAGTGGTTGAAATGCGCAATGGCCAGAAGCGCAAGAGCGAACGCAAATTCTTCCCTGGCTACGTGCTGGTGCAGATGGATATGAACGAGGGTACCTGGCACTTGGTCAAGGATACTCCTCGGGTGATGGGTTTTATCGGCGGTACCGCCGACAAGCCTGCACCGATCACCGACAAAGAGGCAGAAGCGATTCTGCGCCGCGTTGCTGATGGTAGCGACAAGCCGAAGCCGAAGACGTTGTTCGAGCCGGGTGAGTCGGTACGAGTCAACGATGGGCCGTTCGCGGACTTTACCGGTGTTGTTGAAGAAGTTAACTACGAAAAGAGCCGGATCCAGGTCGCGGTGCTCATTTTCGGTCGCTCTACTCCGGTGGAGCTCGAGTTCAGTCAGGTCGAAAAGGTCTAACTGAGCAAAAATCCCAACCCCGCAGCCGTAGGCTGTGGGGTTTTGTCGTCACTGGGATAAACGCGCAAGTAACCGGGGAGCCTCTCGAGGCGTTCGAACCCGTAATTGGAGTGCCTCATGGCCAAGAAGATTACCGCTTACATCAAGCTGCAAGTGAAGGCCGCTCAGGCTAACCCAAGCCCACCTGTTGGTCCTGCTCTGGGTCAGCACGGCGTGAACATCATGGAGTTCTGCAAGGCTTTCAACGCCCGTACTCAGGGTCTTGAGCCAGGTCTGCCGACTCCAGTGATCATCACTGTCTACAGCGACCGTAGCTTCACTTTCGAAACCAAATCCACCCCTGCTTCGGTTCTGCTGAAGAAGGCGGCCGGTCTGACCAGCGGTTCCGCTCGTCCGAACACCGTTAAGGTTGGCACTGTGACTCGTGCTCAGCTGGAAGAAATCGCGAAAACCAAAAACGCGGATCTGACTGCAGCTGATATGGAAGCAGCCGTGCGTACTATCGCCGGTTCTGCTCGTAGCATGGGCCTTAACGTGGAGGGTGTGTAATGGCTAAGCTGACCAAGCGTCAAAAGGCTATCGCCGGCAAAATCGAAGCAGGCAAGGCCTACAACTTTGTAGACGCCGCTGCTCTGCTGGCCGAGCTGTCGACTGTCAAGTTCAGCGAGTCGTTCGACGTAGCTGTAAACCTGGGTGTTGACCCGCGTAAATCCGACCAGGTCGTTCGTAGCGCTACTGTGCTGCCACACGGCACTGGCAAGACTGTTCGCGTTGCTGTGTTCACCCAGGGTCCAGCTGCTGAAGCCGCTCTGGCTGCCGGCGCTGACCGCGTAGGTATGGATGACCTGGCTGCCGAAATGAAAGGCGGCGACCTGAACTATGACGTAGTGATTGCATCCCCGGATGCAATGCGCGTTGTGGGTCAGTTGGGTCAGATCCTCGGTCCACGTGGCCTGATGCCTAACCCTAAAGTCGGCACCGTAACCCCAGACGTAGCTACCGCGGTTAAAAACGCCAAGGCTGGTCAGGTTCGTTATCGCACCGACAAAAACGGCATCATCCACACTTCCGTTGGCAAGATCGGCTTCGACGCCGTCAAGCTGAAGGAAAACGTTGAAGCCCTGATCGCTGATCTGAAGCGTATCAAACCAGCTTCCTCGAAAGGCATTTACGTCAAGCGCGTTACCCTGAGCACCACTATGGGCCCAGGTCTGGTCATCGACCAAAGCTCGCTCGACGCGTAAGACACAGATTGGCGCAAGCGATTGCGCCAATTGAAAAATTGGGGTCCCTGCCTGGCGGGGGCTATCCAAGACCGTAGGCGACGCAAGTCTTAAACCACAAGCCTACGCAGATGGTGCTCCCGGTTCCTTACCGAATCAGACACCAAAACGACATCCGGTTTCGACCAGATGAAACGGTAACAAGCAGGAGTTAAACCCGTGGCAATTAAACTCGAAGACAAGAAGGCCATCGTCGCTGAAGTCAACGAGGCTGCCAAAGTCGCTCTGTCCGCTGTCGTGGCTGATGCCCGTGGCGTAACAGTAGGCGCGATGACCGGACTCCGTAAAGAGGCTCGTGAAGCTGGCGTTTACGTACGTGTCGTACGTAACACCCTGCTCAAGCGCGCTGTTGCTGACACTGAATTCAGTGTCCTCAACGACGTGTTCACTGGCCCTACCCTGATTGCGTTCTCCAAGGAACATCCAGGCGCTGCTGCCCGGATCTTCAAGGAATTCGCAAAGGGTCAGGACAAGTTCGAGATCAAGGCAGCTGCGTTCGAGGGCAAGTTCCTCGCAGCTAACCAAATCGACGTACTGGCAACTCTGCCGACCCGTGACGAAGCAATTTCTCAGCTGATGAGCGTGATTCAAGGCGCTACCAGCAAATTGGCTCGTACTCTGGCGGCAATTCGCGACCAGAAAGAAGCTGCTGCAGCCTAAGGCTCGTCAACTTCTCGCGTTTTTTGTTTTTTTCGATGGTCGCGTAGGCCGTCCCCAATATCAGGAATTAGATTCATGTCTATCTCTCAGAACGATATCCTTGAAGCCGTTGGCAACATGTCCGTAATGGAAGTTGTTGAACTGATCAAAGCTTTCGAAGAAAAATTCGGCGTTACCGCTGCTGCTGCATCGGCTGGTCCAGCTGTTGCTGCTGCCGTTGCTGAAGAGCAAACCGAATTCAACGTCATGCTGACCGAAGCTGGCGAGAAGAAAGTTAACGTGATCAAGGCTGTACGTGAACTGACCGGTCTGGGCTTGAAAGAAGCCAAGGCTGTAGTTGACGGCGCTCCTGCCATGGTTCTGGAAGCTGTTGCCAAAGACGCAGCTGACAAAGCCAAAGCAGCTCTGGAAGAAGCAGGCGCTAAAGTCGAGCTGAAGTAAGCATCGACTTTGCTCCTCCAGCCCGAGCGTTAAGCGACAGGCTGATGGCTGGTGGCTCTTGCCACCGGCCTTTTTCCGTTATTGGCAGCCGACTGGGTCGGTGCCGATAACGTGCTGTAACCACCCGATGCGGTGGCGCAAACCATGGGGTTTGCACGATTTTCTGGCTGCTCCCGTCGGGAGGGGCCAAACAAGCAGGTGACCAAGCTGGGGAACGCTGATGGCTTACTCATATACTGAGAAAAAACGTATCCGCAAGGACTTTAGCAAGTTGCCGGACGTCATGGATGTGCCGTACCTCCTGGCCATCCAGCTGGATTCGTATCGTGAATTCTTGCAAGCGGGAGCGACTAAAGATCAGTTCCGCGACGTGGGCCTGCATGCGGCCTTCAAATCCGTTTTCCCGATCATCAGCTACTCCGGCAATGCTGCGCTGGAGTACGTCGGTTATCGCCTGGGCGAACCGGCATTTGATGTCAAAGAATGCGTATTGCGCGGTGTAACTTACGCCGTACCTTTGCGGGTAAAAGTGCGCCTGATCATTTTCGACAAAGAATCGTCGAACAAAGCGATCAAGGACATCAAAGAGCAAGAAGTCTACATGGGTGAAATTCCCCTGATGACTGAAAACGGTACCTTCGTAATCAACGGTACCGAGCGTGTAATCGTTTCCCAGCTGCACCGTTCTCCGGGCGTGTTCTTCGACCACGACCGTGGCAAGACGCACAGCTCCGGTAAACTGCTGTACTCCGCGCGCATCATTCCTTACCGCGGTTCGTGGCTGGACTTCGAGTTCGACCCGAAAGACTGCGTATTCGTGCGTATCGACCGTCGTCGCAAGCTGCCTGCTTCGGTACTGCTGCGCGCGCTGGGCTATACCACTGAGGAAGTGCTGGACGCGTTCTATACCACCAACGTATTCCATGTGAAGGGCGAGACCCTGAGCCTGGAGCTGGTGCCTCAGCGCCTGCGCGGTGAAATCGCTGTCCTCGATATTCAGGATGACAAAGGCAAGGTTATTGTCGAGCAGGGTCGTCGTATCACCGCTCGCCACATCAACCAGCTGGAGAAAGCCGGGATCAAAGAGCTGGATGTGCCACTGGACTACGTCCTGGGTCGCACAACCGCCAAGGTCATCGTGCATCCGGCAACCGGCGAAATCCTGGCAGAGTGCAACACTGAGCTGAACACCGAGATCCTGGCGAAAATCGCCAAGGCCGGCGTTGTTCGCATCGAAACTCTGTACACCAACGATATCGACTGCGGTCCGTTCGTCTCCGACACCTTGAAGATCGACTCCACCAGCAACCAACTGGAAGCGCTGGTCGAGATCTATCGCATGATGCGTCCTGGCGAGCCGCCAACCAAAGACGCTGCCGAGACCCTGTTCAACAATCTGTTCTTCAGCCCTGAGCGCTATGACCTTTCTGCGGTCGGCCGGATGAAGTTCAACCGTCGTATCGGTCGTACCGAGATCGAAGGTTCGGGCGTGCTGTGCAAGGAAGACATCGTCGCGGTACTGAAGACCCTGGTCGACATCCGTAACGGTAAAGGCATCGTCGATGACATCGACCACCTGGGTAACCGTCGTGTTCGCTGCGTAGGCGAAATGGCCGAGAACCAGTTCCGCGTTGGCCTGGTACGTGTTGAGCGTGCGGTCAAAGAGCGTCTGTCGATGGCTGAAAGCGAAGGCCTGATGCCGCAAGACCTGATCAACGCCAAGCCAGTGGCTGCGGCGGTGAAGGAGTTCTTCGGTTCCAGCCAGCTGTCCCAGTTCATGGACCAGAACAACCCGCTGTCCGAGATCACCCACAAGCGTCGTGTTTCTGCACTCGGCCCTGGCGGTTTGACTCGTGAGCGCGCCGGCTTTGAAGTGCGTGACGTACACCCGACTCACTACGGTCGTGTATGCCCGATTGAAACGCCGGAAGGTCCGAACATCGGTCTGATCAACTCCCTGGCCGCTTATGCGCGCACCAACCAGTACGGCTTCCTGGAAAGCCCGTACCGTGTGGTGAAAGACGCTCTGGTCACCGACGAGATCGTGTTCCTGTCCGCCATCGAAGAAGCCGATCACGTGATCGCTCAGGCTTCGGCCACGATGAACGACAAGAAAGTCCTGATCGACGAGCTGGTAGCTGTTCGTCACCTGAACGAATTCACCGTCAAGGCGCCGGAAGACGTCACTTTGATGGACGTATCGCCGAAGCAGGTAGTTTCGGTTGCTGCGTCGCTGATTCCGTTCCTCGAGCACGACGACGCCAACCGTGCGTTGATGGGTTCGAACATGCAGCGTCAAGCTGTACCAACCCTGCGTGCCGACAAGCCGCTGGTAGGTACCGGCATGGAGCGTAACGTAGCCCGTGACTCCGGCGTTTGCGTCGTGGCTCGTCGTGGCGGCGTGATCGACTCCGTCGACGCCAGCCGTATCGTGGTTCGTGTTGCCGATGACGAAGTAGAAACCGGTGAAGCTGGTGTCGACATCTACAACCTGACCAAATACACCCGCTCCAACCAGAACACCTGCATCAACCAGCGTCCGCTGGTGCGTAAGGGTGATCGGGTTCAGCGTAGCGACATCATGGCCGACGGCCCGTCCACCGACATGGGTGAACTGGCACTGGGTCAGAACATGCGCATCGCGTTCATGGCATGGAACGGCTTCAACTTCGAAGACTCCATCTGCCTGTCCGAGCGTGTGGTTCAGGAAGACCGTTTCACCACGATCCACATCCAGGAACTGACCTGTGTGGCGCGTGACACCAAGCTTGGCCCAGAGGAAATCACTGCCGACATCCCGAACGTGGGTGAAGCGGCGCTGAACAAGCTGGACGAAGCCGGTATCGTTTACGTAGGTGCTGAAGTTGGCGCAGGCGACATCCTGGTCGGTAAGGTCACTCCGAAAGGCGAGACTCAACTGACTCCGGAAGAAAAACTGCTGCGTGCGATCTTCGGTGAAAAAGCCAGTGACGTTAAAGACACCTCCCTGCGCGTACCTACCGGTACCAAAGGTACTGTCATCGACGTACAGGTCTTCACCCGCGACGGCGTTGAGCGTGATGCTCGTGCCCTGTCGATCGAGAAGTCCCAGCTGGACGAGATCCGCAAGGACCTGAACGAAGAGTTCCGTATCGTTGAAGGTGCCACTTTCGAACGTCTGCGCTCCGCTCTGGTCGGCCACAAAGCCGAAGGCGGCGCCGGTCTGAAGAAAGGCCAGGACATCACCGACGAGGTACTCGACGGTCTTGAGCACGGTCAGTGGTTCAAACTGCGCATGGCTGAAGATGCTCTGAACGAGCAGCTCGAGAAGGCCCAGGCCTACATCGTTGATCGTCGCCGTCTGCTGGACGACAAGTTCGAAGACAAGAAGCGCAAACTGCAGCAGGGCGATGACCTGGCTCCAGGCGTGCTGAAAATCGTCAAGGTTTACCTGGCAATCCGTCGTCGCATCCAGCCAGGCGACAAGATGGCCGGTCGTCACGGTAACAAGGGTGTGGTCTCCGTGATCATGCCGGTTGAAGACATGCCGCACGATGCCAATGGCACCCCGGTCGACGTCGTCCTCAACCCGTTGGGCGTACCTTCGCGTATGAACGTCGGTCAGATCCTTGAAACCCACCTGGGCCTCGCGGCCAAAGGTCTGGGCGAGAAGATCAACCGTATGGTTGAAGAGCAGCGCAAGGTTGCCGAGCTGCGTAAGTTCCTGCACGAGATCTACAACGAGATCGGCGGTCGTCAGGAAAGCCTCGATGACTTCTCGGACCAGGAAATCCTGGATCTGGCTCAAAACCTGCGTGGCGGCGTTCCAATGGCCACTCCAGTGTTCGACGGTGCCAAGGAAAGCGAAATCAAGGCCATGCTGAAACTGGCAGACCTGCCAGAAAGCGGCCAGATGCAGCTGACCGACGGCCGTACCGGCAACAAGTTCGAGCGCCCGGTTACCGTTGGCTACATGTACATGCTGAAGCTGAACCACTTGGTAGACGACAAGATGCACGCTCGTTCTACCGGTTCGTACAGCCTGGTTACCCAGCAGCCGCTGGGTGGTAAGGCGCAGTTCGGTGGTCAGCGTTTCGGGGAGATGGAGGTCTGGGCACTGGAAGCATACGGTGCTGCTTACACTCTGCAAGAAATGCTCACAGTGAAGTCGGACGATGTGAACGGCCGGACCAAGATGTACAAAAACATCGTGGACGGCGATCACCGTATGGAGCCGGGCATGCCCGAGTCCTTCAACGTGTTGATCAAGGAAATTCGTTCCCTCGGCATCGATATCGATCTGGAAACCGAATAACACGTGACGCGAATCGAGAGCGGGGCAGGATTGCCCGCTCTCTGCTCCGCCAGGAGGAAAGGCCTTGAAAGACCTACTGAATTTGCTGAAAAACCAGGGTCAAGTCGAAGAGTTCGACGCCATCCGTATCGGATTGGCATCGCCTGAGATGATCCGTTCATGGTCGTTCGGTGAAGTTAAAAAGCCGGAAACCATCAACTACCGTACGTTCAAACCCGAGCGTGACGGCCTGTTCTGCGCCAAGATCTTTGGCCCGGTAAAGGATTACGAGTGCCTGTGCGGTAAGTACAAGCGCTTGAAGCACCGTGGCGTAATCTGCGAGAAGTGCGGCGTTGAAGTCGCGCTGGCAAAAGTTCGTCGTGAGCGCATGGCGCACATCGAACTGGCCTCGCCGGTTGCTCACATCTGGTTCCTGAAATCGCTGCCGTCCCGTATCGGCTTGCTGATGGACATGACCCTGCGTGATATCGAGCGCGTTCTCTACTTCGAGAGCTACGTCGTTATCGATCCAGGCATGACCACCCTTGAGAAAGGTCAGCTGCTGAACGATGAGCAGTACTTCGAAGCGCTGGAAGAGTTCGGCGACGATTTCGATGCCCGCATGGGTGCCGAAGCTGTCCGCGAACTGCTGCACGCTATCGACCTGGAGCACGAGATTGGCCGTCTGCGTGAAGAAATTCCGCAAACCAACTCCGAAACCAAGATCAAGAAGCTGTCCAAGCGTCTGAAGTTGATGGAAGCCTTCCAGGGTTCCGGCAACCTGCCAGAGTGGATGGTGCTGACCGTTTTGCCGGTTCTGCCGCCAGATCTGCGTCCACTGGTCCCGCTGGATGGCGGTCGCTTCGCGACTTCCGACCTCAACGATCTGTATCGTCGAGTGATCAACCGTAACAACCGTTTGAAGCGCCTGCTGGATCTTTCCGCTCCGGACATCATCGTGCGCAACGAAAAGCGTATGTTGCAGGAAGCCGTCGACGCACTGCTCGACAACGGTCGTCGTGGCCGCGCTATCACCGGTTCCAACAAGCGTCCTCTGAAATCCCTGGCTGACATGATCAAGGGTAAGCAGGGTCGTTTCCGTCAGAACTTGCTCGGTAAGCGTGTTGACTACTCCGGCCGTTCGGTAATTACCGTAGGTCCGACCCTGCGTCTGCACCAGTGCGGTCTGCCGAAGAAGATGGCTCTCGAGCTGTTCAAGCCGTTCATTTTCGGCAAGCTGGAAATGCGTGGTCTCGCGACCACCATCAAGGCTGCCAAGAAGATGGTCGAGCGCGAGCTGCCGGAAGTTTGGGACGTTCTCGCTGAAGTGATTCGCGAACACCCGGTTCTTCTCAACCGTGCACCGACCCTTCACCGTCTGGGTATCCAGGCGTTTGAACCGGTTCTGATCGAAGGCAAGGCTATCCAGCTGCACCCTCTGGTCTGCGCCGCGTACAACGCCGACTTCGACGGCGACCAAATGGCCGTGCACGTACCGCTGACGCTGGAAGCCCAGCTGGAAGCGCGTGCGTTGATGATGTCGACCAACAACATCCTGTCGCCAGCCAACGGTGAGCCAATCATCGTTCCGTCGCAGGACGTTGTATTGGGTCTGTACTACATGACGCGTGAAGCGATCAACGCCAAGGGCGAAGGTCGTGTATTCGCGGATCTGCAGGAAGTTGACCGTGTGTTCCGTGCCGGCGAAGCCGCACTGCACGCCAAGGTTAAAGTCCGGATCAACGAAACCGTCAACGACCGTGATGGCGGCAGCGTGACCAACACCCGTATCGTCGACACCACTGTCGGCCGTGCGCTGTTGTTCCAGGTTGTGCCAAAAGGTCTGTCGTACGACGTCGTCAACCTGCCGATGAAGAAAAAGGCGATCTCCAAGCTGATCAACCAGTGCTACCGCGTGGTTGGTCTGAAAGAGACCGTGATCTTCGCTGACCAGTTGATGTACACCGGTTTTGCCTATTCGACCATTTCCGGCGTTTCCATCGGTGTTAACGACTTCGTTATCCCGGATGAAAAAGCCCGCATCATCGGTGCAGCCACCGACGAAGTGAAAGAGATCGAAAGTCAGTACGCCTCCGGCCTGGTAACCCAGGGCGAGAAGTACAACAAAGTGATCGACCTTTGGTCGAAAGCGAACGACGAAGTCTCCAAGGCGATGATGGCCAACCTCTCGAAAGAGAAGGTCATCGACCGTCATGGCGTCGAAGTCGATCAGGAATCCTTCAACTCGATGTACATGATGGCTGACTCGGGTGCGCGGGGTTCCGCAGCACAGATTCGTCAGCTGGCCGGTATGCGTGGCCTGATGGCCAAGCCGGACGGTTCCATCATTGAAACGCCGATTACTGCGAACTTTCGTGAAGGTTTGAGCGTACTTCAGTACTTCATCTCCACTCACGGTGCTCGTAAAGGTCTGGCGGATACCGCGTTGAAAACGGCGAACTCGGGTTACCTGACTCGTCGTCTGGTAGACGTGGCGCAGGATCTGGTTGTAACCGAGATCGATTGCGGCACCGAACACGGTCTGCTGATGACTCCGCACATTGAAGGCGGTGACGTTGTAGAGCCGCTGGGTGAGCGCGTATTGGGTCGTGTTATCGCCCGTGACGTATTCAAGCCAGGTACCGAGGACGTCATCGTTCCTGCCGGCACCCTGGTAGACGAGAAGTGGGTCGAGTTCATCGAGCTGAACAGCATCGACGAAGTGATCGTGCGTTCGCCGATCAGCTGCGAAACCCGCTACGGCATTTGCGCCAAGTGCTACGGCCGTGATCTGGCTCGTGGTCACCAGGTGAACATCGGTGAAGCGGTTGGCGTTATCGCTGCCCAGTCCATCGGTGAGCCGGGTACCCAGCTGACGATGCGTACGTTCCACATCGGTGGTGCGGCAAGCCGGACGTCCGCAGCCGACAGCGTTCAGGTGAAGAATGGCGGTACCGTCCGTCTGCATAACCTGAAGCACGTTGAGCGAGTGGATGGTCACCTGGTTGCTGTGTCCCGTTCCGGTGAGCTGGCCATCGCTGATGACTTCGGTCGTGAGCGTGAGCGTTACAAGCTGCCGTACGGTGCTGTGATTTCGGTCAAGGAAGGTGACAAGGTCGACGCTGGCGCAATCGTGGCCAAGTGGGATCCGCACACTCACCCGATCGTTACCGAAATGAAAGGTACCGTGACCTACGTGGGCATGGAAGAAGGCATCACGATCAAGCGTCAGACTGACGAATTGACCGGTATGACCAACATTGAAGTACTCGACGCCAAAGATCGTCCAGCTGCCGGTAAGGATATCCGTCCTGCCGTGAAGATGGTCGACGACAACGGCAAGGATCTGTTGCTGCCAGGCACTGACGTTATCGCTCAGTACTTCCTGCCAGCCAACGCCCTGGTCGGTGTAGCGGACGGTGCGAAGATCGCGATCGGTGATGTTATCGCTCGTATCCCGCAAGAAACTTCGAAGACCCGTGACATCACCGGTGGTCTGCCGCGTGTTGCCGACCTGTTCGAAGCCCGTCGTCCGAAAGAAGCGTCGATTCTGGCAGAAGTCAGCGGCACCATCGCGTTCGGTAAAGAGACCAAGGGCAAGCGCCGTCTGGTCATTACCCCGAACGACGGTAGCGATCCGTACGAAGAGCTGATTCCGAAGTGGCGTCACCTGAACGTGTTCGAAGGCGAACAGGTAAACCGCGGCGAAGTTATCTCCGACGGTCCGAGCGATCCACACGACATCCTGCGTCTGCTGGGTGTGAGTGCGCTGGCCAAGTACATTGTTAACGAGATCCAGGACGTTTACCGTCTGCAAGGCGTGAAGATCAACGACAAGCACATCGAGACCATCCTGCGTCAGATGCTGCGTAAAGTTGAGATCGCTGAATCCGGCGATTCCAGTTTCATCAAGGGCGACCAGATGGAATTGACTCACGTTCTGGTAGAGAACGAGCGTTTGAGCAACGAAGACAAATTTGTCTCCAAGTTCACTCGCGTTCTGCTGGGTATCACCAAGGCGTCGTTGTCCACCGAATCGTTCATCTCGGCGGCTTCCTTCCAGGAAACCACTCGCGTACTGACCGAAGCGGCGGTAACCGGCAAGCGCGATTACCTGCGCGGCCTGAAAGAAAACGTTGTCGTGGGTCGTCTGATCCCGGCGGGTACCGGCCTGGCTTATCACAGCGAGCGTAAGCGCCGCCGTGATGCAGACAAGCCGTTGCGCGTAAGCGCCAGTGAAGTGGAAGCTGCACTGACCGAAGCGCTGAACTTGAGCGGTAACTGAGTTCTGCGGTAAATGAGTGTGAGGCCCTGGTCGCTCCGTTCATCGAATCGAGACAATTTGTCGAGATTGGATGAGCGAGGGAGGGCGGCCTTGCCTTGACTGGGGGCAAGATCCTCTTTAGACTCTTGTACCCCTAAATTTGGCGGGAACTCGTTCCTGCCATTTTGCTTTTCTTGCAAGACAATAGCGTCGCAAGACAACAGTGGAGCTAGTAGATGGCAACTATCAACCAGCTGGTACGTCAGCCGCGTAAGCGTATCGTCGAGAAATCCGACGTGCCTGCGCTGCAGAACTGCCCGCAACGCCGTGGCGTGTGCACCCGTGTGTACACCACCACGCCGAAAAAACCTAACTCGGCACTGCGTAAAGTATGCCGTGTGCGTCTGACCAACGGTTTCGAGGTTTCCTCGTACATCGGTGGTGAAGGCCACAACCTGCAAGAGCACAGCGTGGTACTGATCCGCGGCGGTCGTGTAAAAGACTTGCCAGGTGTTCGTTACCACACCGTTCGCGGTTCGTTGGATACTTCCGGTGTTAAAGGTCGTAACCAGGGTCGTTCGAAGTACGGTACCAAGCGTCCGAAGTAATCGGTCGTTTTGCAGTTTTTCATTTTATTGAGTCGATAAGAGTAAGGTCGGGCACGTATCCACAGGATCTGTCCCGGGCTAACCTGAAGACCGTTTGAGGGCTTATCAATGCCAAGACGTCGCGTAGCAGCCAAGCGTGAGATTCTGGACGATCCGAAATACGGAAGCCAAATCCTCGCCAAATTCATGAACCACGTAATGGAAAGCGGCAAGAAAGCCGTTGCCGAGCGTATCGTTTATGGTGCCCTGGATACCGTGAAGGCTCGTAAGGCCGGCACCGATCCCCTGGAACTCTTCGAAAAAGCACTCGACGCCATCGCTCCGCTGGTCGAAGTGAAGTCGCGCCGCGTTGGTGGTGCTACTTACCAGGTTCCGGTCGAGGTTCGTCCTTCCCGTCGTAACGCTCTGGCAATGCGCTGGCTGGTAGACTTCGCCCGTAAGCGTGGCGAGAAGTCCATGGCTCTGCGTTTGGCTGGCGAACTGTTGGACGCCGCCGAAGGTAAAGGTGCTGCAGTTAAGAAGCGTGAAGACGTGCACCGTATGGCTGAAGCCAACAAGGCTTTCTCGCACTACCGCTTCTAATTCTAGCGTCACTCATTTTGCGAGGGCTTTATGGCTCGTACTACACCGATTAATCGCTACCGTAACATCGGTATCGTTGCTCACGTGGATGCTGGTAAAACCACCACCACCGAGCGCGTCCTTTTTTACACTGGCAAAAGCCACAAGATGGGCGAAGTGCATGACGGCGCTGCGACCACTGACTGGATGGTTCAGGAGCAGGAGCGTGGTATTACCATTACTTCTGCTGCCATTACCGCCTTCTGGCAGGGTTCCGCCAAGCAGCACAAGGACCAGTACCGCTTCAACGTCATCGATACCCCGGGTCACGTAGACTTCACTATTGAAGTTGAACGTTCCCTGCGTGTACTCGACGGCGCGGTCGTTGTGTTCTGCGGCACTTCCGGCGTTGAGCCTCAGTCCGAAACCGTATGGCGTCAAGCCAACAAGTACGGCGTTCCGCGTATCGTTTACGTGAACAAGATGGACCGTGCCGGTGCGAACTTCCTGCGTGTGATCGCTCAGATCAAGCAGCGTCTGGGTCACACTCCGGTGCCGATCCAGTTGGCTATCGGTTCCGAAGACAACTTCCAGGGTCAAATCGATCTGATGACCATGGAAGCGGTTTACTGGAACGACGCTGACAAGGGCATGACTCCACGTCGCGAAGCTATCCCTGCTGAACTGCAGGAACTGGCTGAAGAGTGGCGCAACAACATGGTAGAGGCTGCGGCCGAAGCCAGCGAAGAGCTGATGAACAAGTACCTCGAAGGGGAAGAACTCTCCATCGAGGAAATCAAGGCGGCTCTGCGTCAGCGTACCATCGCTGGTGAGATCGTTCTGGCTGTTTGCGGTTCTTCCTTCAAGAACAAGGGTGTTCCCCTGGTTCTCGACGCCGTTATCGACTACCTGCCGGCTCCGACCGACATTCCTGCCATCAAGGGTACTGACCCGGATGACGAGGAAAAGCAAATGGAGCGTCATGCAGACGACAACGAGCCGTTCTCGGCTCTGGCGTTCAAGATCGCTACCGACCCATTCGTGGGTACCTTGACCTTCGTCCGCGTTTACTCGGGCGTGTTGGCCTCCGGCGACGGCGTGATCAACTCGGTCAAAGGCAAGAAAGAGCGCGTGGGTCGTATGGTGCAAATGCACGCAAACGCCCGTGAAGAGATCAAGGAAGTACGCGCTGGTGACATCGCGGCCCTGATCGGCATGAAGGACGTCACCACTGGTGAAACCTTGTGCAACGCTGACAAGCCAATCATCCTGGTTCGCATGGACTTCCCGGAGCCGGTAATTTCGGTTGCCGTTGAGCCTAAGACCAAGGATGACCAGGAAAAAATGGGTATCGCTCTGGGCAAGCTTGCTCAGGAAGACCCGTCTTTCCGCGTCAAGACTGATGAAGAGACTGGTCAAACGATCATCTCCGGCATGGGCGAGCTGCACCTGGACATCCTGGTTGACCGGATGCGCCGTGAGTTCAACGTCGAAGCCAACATCGGTAAGCCTCAGGTTTCGTATCGTGAGCGCATCACGAAGAACTGCGAAATCGAAGGCAAGTTCGTTCGTCAGTCCGGCGGTCGTGGCCAGTTCGGTCATTGCTGGATTCGCTTTGCTCCTGCTGACGAAGGTCAGGAAGGTCTGCAATTCCTGAACGAAGTAGTGGGTGGTGTGGTTCCTAAGGAATACATCCCGGCTATCCAGAAGGGTATCGAAGAGCAGATGAAGAACGGCGTTGTTGCCGGCTATCCGCTGATCGGCCTGAAGGCTACCGTGTTTGATGGTTCTTACCACGACGTCGACTCGAACGAGATGGCGTTTAAGGTGGCTGCTTCCATGGCGACCAAGCAACTGGCCCAGAAGGGCGGCGGTGAGTTGCTTGAGCCGATCATGGCGGTAGAGGTTGTTACGCCTGAAGACTATATGGGTGACGTGATGGGCGACCTTAACCGTCGTCGCGGCATGATCTTGGGTATGGAAGACACGGTCTCCGGTAAAGTAATTCGTGCCGAAGTTCCGCTGGGCGAGATGTTCGGTTATGCGACCGACGTTCGTTCCATGTCCCAGGGTCGCGCAAGCTACTCTATGGAATTCAAAAAATACAATACGGCTCCGTCGCACATCGTCGAAACCGTTACCAAAAAACAAGGCTGATTCAGTCCTTTAGGCAAGGAGTTAATTGTCGTGGCTAAAGAAAAATTTGATCGTTCCCTACCGCACGTCAACGTTGGCACCATCGGTCACGTTGACCACGGTAAAACCACTCTGACCGCAGCTCTGACTCGCGTCTGCTCCGAAGTTTTCGGTTCGGCCGTAGTTGAATTCGATAAAATCGACAGCGCGCCAGAAGAAAAAGCTCGCGGTATCACCATCAACACCGCGCACGTCGAGTACAACTCGAACATTCGTCACTACGCTCACGTTGACTGCCCAGGTCACGCTGACTACGTGAAGAACATGATCACCGGTGCTGCCCAGATGGACGGCGCGATCCTGGTTTGCTCGGCCGCTGATGGTCCGATGCCACAAACCCGTGAGCACATCCTGCTGTCCCGTCAGGTAGGCGTTCCGTACATCGTGGTCTTCCTGAACAAGGCTGACCTGGTAGACGACGCTGAGCTGCTGGAACTGGTTGAGATGGAAGTTCGCGACTTGCTGTCCACCTACGACTTCCCGGGCGACGACACTCCGATCATCATCGGTTCGGCTCGTATGGCTCTGGAAGGCAAAGACGATAACGAAATGGGCACCAGCGCTGTTCGCAAGCTGGTTGAAACTCTGGATACCTACATCCCAGAGCCAGAGCGTGCTATCGACAAGCCATTCCTGATGCCAATCGAAGACGTATTCTCGATCTCCGGTCGCGGTACTGTTGTAACTGGTCGTATCGAGCGCGGTATCGTTCGCGTTCAAGATGCACTGGAAATCGTTGGTCTGCGTGACACCACCACCACCACCTGCACCGGTGTTGAAATGTTCCGCAAACTGCTCGACGAAGGTCGTGCCGGCGAGAACTGCGGCGTTCTGCTGCGTGGTACCAAGCGTGACGACGTTGAGCGTGGCCAGGTTCTGGTTAAGCCAGGTTCGGTTAAGCCGCACACCAAGTTCACCGCAGAAGTTTACGTTCTGAGCAAGGAAGAAGGCGGTCGTCACACTCCGTTCTTCAAAGGCTACCGTCCACAGTTCTACTTCCGTACTACTGACGTGACTGGTAACTGCGAGCTGCCAGAAGGTGTTGAAATGGTAATGCCAGGTGACAACATTCAGATGACTGTTACCCTGATCAAAACCATCGCGATGGAAGACGGTCTGCGTTTCGCTATCCGTGAAGGCGGTCGTACCGTCGGCGCTGGCGTCGTAGCCAAAATCATCGAGTAAGCTTCTCTTTTGAGATAGCTTCGATGCTTTGAAAAGCCCCCGCTCAGCGGGGGCTTTTTTATTGGGTTGACACCCATCTGGGGCGTCTATAGAATTGCGCCTCCTTTTAACGGGCGTATTGCGCCCGGTGGGAATAGCAGCCGGAGTCTGAAATCCAATGCAAAATCAGCAAATCCGTATCAGGTTGAAGGCTTTCGACCATCGCCTGATCGACCAATCCACCCAGGAAATCGTGGAAACCGCGAAACGTACTGGTGCTCAAGTGCGTGGTCCAATTCCACTGCCTACCCGTAAAGAGCGGTTCACCGTTCTGGTCTCCCCGCACGTCAACAAAGACGCGCGTGACCAGTACGAGATCCGTACTCATAAGCGCGTTCTGGACATCGTCCAGCCAACGGATAAAACCGTTGATGCTCTTATGAAGCTTGATCTTGCGGCCGGTGTGGAAGTGCAGATCAGCCTCGGCTAAGACTCGGTCTTAGTCGTGTAACGCTCTGAAATGGGCGGCCATAGCGGGTGAAAGCCCCGTACACTCATGAGGTTTACAACATGACTATTGGTGTAGTCGGTCGTAAAGCGGGTATGACCCGTATTTTCACCGAAGAAGGTGTCTCCATTCCGGTCACGGTCATTGAGATCGAGCCGAATCGCGTCACCCAGTTCAAAACTGAAGAAACCGATGGCTATCGTGCAGTGCAAGTCACTGTCGGCGAGCGTCGTGCTTCGCGTGTAACAGCAGCTCAGGCTGGCCACTTCGCTAAAGCGAACGTTGCCGCCGGTCGTACCGTAATGGAATTCCGCCTTGAAGAAGGCGAGTACCAGGCCGGCGATCTGATCAACGCTGAAATCTTCGCCGCTGGCCAACTGGTTGATGTAACCGGTCAGTCCAAGGGTAAAGGCTTCCAGGGTACGATCAAGCGTTGGAATTTCCGCGGGCAAGATAACACCCACGGTAACTCCGTATCCCACCGCGTTCCAGGCTCTATCGGCCAGTGCCAGACTCCTGGTCGTGTATTCAAGGGCAAAAAAATGTCCGGTCATATGGGCGCTGAGCGCGTGACCGTGCAGTCCCTCGAAGTAGTGCGCGTGGACGCTGAACGCAATCTGTTGTTGGTCAAGGGCGCTGTTCCTGGCGCTACTGGCGGCAACTTGGTTGTACGTCCAGCAGCCAAGGCTCGCGGTTAAGGGGAAGCTGACATGCAATTAAATGTAAATGACGCTCAAGCGATCGAAGTTTCCGAACTGACATTTGGCGGCGAATTCAACGAGACGCTGGTTCACCAAGCAGTCGTGGCCTACATGGCCGGCGGCCGTCAAGGTAGCAAGCAGCAAAAGACCCGTTCCGACGTTCGTGGTGGCGGCAAGCGCCCATGGCGTCAGAAAGGTACTGGCCGCGCTCGTGCCGGTACTATCCGTAGCCCAATCTGGCGTGGCGGCGGTACCACTTTCGCAGCTCGTCCTCAGGATCACTCCCAGAAGCTGAACAAGAAGATGTACCGCGCAGCAATGCGTTCCATCCTTGCTGAGCTGGTGCGTACTGATCGTCTGGTTGTGGTTCAGGATTTCGCCGTTGAAACGCCGAAAACCAAAGACCTGCTGGGCAAGCTGAACAACATGAGCCTGACCGACGTTCTGATCGTGTCGGACGCTGTTGATCAGAACCTGTACCTGGCTGCTCGTAACCTGCCACACGTAGATGTACGTGACGTGCAAGGTTCCGATCCAGTTAGTCTGATCGCATACGACAAGGTGTTGATCACCGTGTCGGCCGTGAAGAAATTCGAGGAGCTGCTGGGATGAACCAGGAACGCGTATTTAAAGTTCTGCTTGGCCCGCACGTTTCCGAGAAGGCTACGGTTCTGGCAGACAAGAAAGGCCAGTTCGTTTTCAAGGTTGCTACTGACGCAACCAAGCTGGAAATCAAGAAGGCCGTCGAAAGCCTGTTCAGCGTGAAAGTAGAGCGTGTTACTACCCTGAACGTTCTGGGTAAGAGCAAGCGCACTGCTCGCGGTCTGGGCAAGCGTAATGACTGGAAGAAGGCAGTTATCTCCCTTCAGCCAGGCCAAGATCTCGATTTCAGCAGCAGTGCTGAGTAAGGAAGGGGTGCATCATGGCAATCGTTAAATGCAAACCGACTTCCCCTGGCCGCCGTTTTGTGGTCAAGGTGGTCAACCAGGAGCTGCATAAAGGCGCTCCTCACGCACCGCTGCTCGAGAAGAAATCGAAGACTGGTGGTCGTAACAACAATGGCCGTATTACCACTCGTCACATCGGTGGTGGTCATAAGCAGCATTACCGTATGGTCGATTTCCGTCGCAACGACAAAGATGGCATCGTCGCCACTGTCGAGCGTATCGAATACGATCAAACCGTACTGCTCACATCGCACTGCTCTGCTACGCAGACGGCGCGCCGCCTACATCATCGCCCCTAAAGGCGTGAGTGCTGGCGACACGCTGATCGCAGGTGCCCTGGCTCCAATCAAGCCAGGCAACGCTCTGCAACTGCGCAACATTCCAGTCGGTTCTACCGTACACGGCATCGAACTGAAGCCAGGTAAAGGTGCACAGATCGCTCGTTCCGCTGGTGCTTCGGCTCAGCTGATCGCTCGTGAAGGCGTGTACGTTACCCTGCGTCTGCGTTCCGGTGAAATGCGTAAAGTCCTGGCTGAATGCCGTGCGACCCTGGGCGAAGTCTCGAACTCCGAGCACAGCCTGCGTTCGCTGGGTAAAGCTGGTGCCAAACGCTGGCGTGGCGTTCGCCCAACCGTTCGTGGTGTTGCCATGAACCCGGTTGACCACCCACATGGTGGTGGTGAAGGTCGTACCTCTGGTGGTCGTCATCCGGTATCGCCATGGGGCTTCCCGACTAAGGGCGCGAAGACTCGTGGTAATAAGCGTACCGACAAAATGATCGTCCGTCGTCGCAAGTAAATAGAGGGATACGACAGTGCCACGTTCTCTGAAAAAAGGTCCTTTTATCGATCTTCACCTACTGAAGAAGATCGAAGTGGCGGCGGAAAAGAACGATCGCAAACCGGTGAAAACCTGGTCGCGTCGTTCGATGATCCTGCCACAAATGGTCGGTCTGACCATCGCAGTACACAACGGTCGTCAGCACGTCCCAGTTCTCGTGAACGAAGACATGGTCGGCCACAAACTGGGCGAGTTCGCCGGTACCCGCACTTATCGCGGGCACGTGGCTGACAAGAAAGCCAAGCGTTAAGGGGTTAGGAAATGGAAGTAGCCGCTAAGTTGTCGGGCGCTCGAATCTCCGCCCAGAAAGCCCGCTTGGTCGCCGACCAGATCCGCGGGAAGAAGGTGGGCGAAGCGCTCAACCTGTTGGCTTTCAGCAGTAAGAAAGCCGCCGAGATCATGAAGAAAGTGCTGGAGTCGGCCGTAGCCAACGCCGAGCATAACGAAGGCGCAGACGTTGATGACCTGAAGGTCAGCACTGTTTTCGTCAACGAAGGGCGTTCGCTGAAGCGCATCATGCCACGTGCCAAAGGCCGTGCTGATCGCATCGTCAAGCGGTCTTGCCATATCACTGTCAAGGTTGCTGACAAGTAACGGAGTCGAAGAGATGGGTCAGAAAGTACATCCCATTGGCATTCGCCTGGGAATCGTCAAGGAGCACACCTCCGTCTGGTACGCAGACGGTCGGACTTATGCGGACTATTTGCTCGCAGATCTGAATGTGCGTGAGTACCTCCAAGACAAACTAAAAAGCGCGTCCGTAAGCCGTATCGATATCCATCGTCCGGCCCAAACTGCACGCATCACCATCCACACCGCTCGTCCAGGTATCGTTATCGGGAAGAAAGGTGAAGATGTTGAGAAACTGCGTCAGGACCTGACCAAGCAAATGGGTGTGCCTGTGCACATCAATATCGAAGAGATCCGCAAGCCGGAGCTCGACGGTATGCTGGTTGCGCAGAGCGTAGCTCAGCAGCTGGAGCGTCGCGTAATGTTCCGTCGCGCTATGAAGCGCGCTGTACAGAACGCCATGCGCATTGGTGCCAAAGGCATCAAAATCCAAGTGAGCGGTCGTCTCGGCGGTGCTGAAATCGCACGTACTGAATGGTATCGCGAAGGTCGTGTGCCATTGCACACCCTGCGTGCCGACATCGACTATGCCAACTACGAAGCTCACACCACTTACGGTGTGATCGGTGTAAAGGTTTGGATCTTCAAAGGCGAAGTAATTGGTGGTCGCCAAGAAGAACTGAAACCACAAGCACCAGCGCCTCGTAAAAAAGCTGCTAAGTAAGGGGTACGCCAAATGTTGCAACCAAAGCGTACGAAGTTCCGCAAGCAAATGACTGGTCACAACCGTGGCCTGGCATTGCGCGGTAGCAAAGTCAGCTTCGGCGAGTTCGCGCTGAAGTCTGTTGCTCGTGGTCGTCTCACCGCTCGTCAGATCGAGTCAGCGCGTCGTGCTCTGACCCGTCACGTAAAACGTGGCGGCAAGATCTGGATCCGTGTATTCCCGGACAAGCCGATCTCCAAAAAACCTCTCGAGGTTCGGATGGGTAAAGGTAAGGGTAACGTGGAATACTGGGTTGCCCAGATTCAGCCAGGCAAAGTCCTGTATGAAATCGAGGGTGTTTCTGAAGAGCTGGCGCGTGAGGCTTTCGCCCTGGCTGCTGCAAAGCTGCCGCTCGCCACCTCCTTTGTTAAACGGACGGTGATGTGATGAAAGCGAATGAACTTCGTGAAAAATCCGCACAGCAGCTGAACGAGCAACTGCTCGGCCTGCTGCGCGACCAGTTCAATCTGCGTATGCAGAAAGCAACTGGCCAGTTGGGGCAGTCTCATCTGCTCTCGCAAGTTAAGCGTGACATCGCTCGCGTGAAGACTGTGCTCAACCAGCAGGCAGGTAAGTAATCATGGCTGAAGCCGAAAAAACTGTCCGTACGCTGACTGGCCGTGTTGTCAGCGACAAGATGGACAAAACCATCACCGTTCTGATCGAGCGTCGCGTTAAGCACCCGATCTACGGTAAATACGTTAAGCGTTCGACTAAGCTGCACGCGCACGACGAAACCAATCAGTGCCACATCGGCGACAAAGTCACTATTCGTGAAACTCGTCCTTTGGCCAAGACCAAGTCTTGGGCGCTGGTTGATGTTCTCGAACGCGCTGTGGAAGTCTAAGGACTAGGGGTCGGAGAAATTATATGATTCAGACTCAATCCATGCTCGATGTGGCCGATAACAGCGGCGCTCGCCGTGTTATGTGCATCAAGGTGCTGGGTGGCTCCCATCGTCGTTACGCTGGTATCGGTGACATCATCAAAGTTACCGTCAAGGAAGCAATTCCTCGCGGTAAAGTGAAAAAGGCCAAGTGATGACTGCTGTTGTAGTCCGCACTCGTCACGGCGTACGTCGTGCTGATGGCTCCATTATCCGCTTTGATGGCAACGCTGCTGTTCTGTTGAACAACAAGCAAGAGCCGATCGGCACCCGTATCTTTGGGCCAGTGACCCGTGAACTTCGTACTGAGAAGTTCATGAAGATCGTCTCGCTCGCCCCAGAAGTGCTGTAAGGAGATCCGACATGCAAAAGATTCGTCGTGACGACGAGATCATCGTGATCGCCGGCAAAGACAAAGGTAAGCGCGGTAAGGTGCTGAAGGTTCTTGCTGACAACCGTCTGGTTGTTGGTGGTCTGAACCTGGTCAAGCGTCATACCAAGCCTAACCCGATGTCGGGCGTACAGGGCGGTATCGTCGAGAAAGAAGCGCCACTGCACGCTTCCAACGTCGCCATCTTCAACGGCGAAACCAACAAGGCTGACCGCGTTGGTTTCAAAGTAGAAGACGGTAAGAAAATTCGTGTCTTCAAGTCGACCCAAAAAGCGGTTGATGCTTGAACACTGCTAGGTAGAAGACCATGGCACGACTAAAAGAGATTTACCGGAAGGAAATCGCACCGAAACTTAAGGAAGAACTTAAGCTTTAGAACGTGATGGAAGTTCCGCACGTTACCAAAATCACCCTGAACATGGGTCTGGGCGAAGCGATCGGCGACAAAAAAGTCATCGAGCACGCTGTTGCCGACCTGGAAAAGATCACCGGCCAGAAAGTCGTTGTGACCTACGCTCGCAAATCCATCGCAGGCTTTAAAGTCCGTGAAGGTTGGCCGATCGGCGTCAAAGTGACCCTGCGCCGTGAGCGTATGTACGAGTTCCTGGATCGTCTGCTGTCGATCTCCCTGCCTCGGGTTCGCGACTTCCGCGGCCTGAATGCCAAGTCCTTCGATGGTCGTGGCAACTACAGCATGGGCGTGAAAGAGCAGATCATCTTCCCGGAAATCGACTACGACAAGATCGATGCTCTCCGCGGTCTGGACATCACCCTGACCACCACTGCCAAGAACGATGATGAAGGCCGCGCTCTGCTGCGTGCGTTCAAATTCCCGTTCCGCAACTGATTGGAGTAGGACCATGGCCAAGATGAGCATGAAAAACCGCGAGCTGAAGCGTCAGCTCACGGTTGCCAAGTACGCCAAGAAGCGTGCAGCACTGAAAGCAATCATCGTTGATCTGAACGCAAGTCCAGAAGCGCGTTGGGAAGCTACAGTAGCTCTGCAGAAGCAGCCACGTGACGCAAGCGCTTCGCGCATGCGTAACCGCTGCCGCCTGACCGGTCGTCCACACGGCGTTTACCGCAAGTTCGGCCTCGGCCGTAACAAACTGCGTGAAGCTGCCATGCGTGGTGACGTACCGGGTCTGGTTAAAGCCAGCTGGTAAGTACTGTCAAAGTCTCGGTGTCCAGGGTCGCAAGATCCTGACCACCGGTGGCCTTGAATCTGGATCAAGCCCCTTTTGGGGCTTGATTCATTTCTGGGGTGTGTCTAGAATACCCGGCTCGCCTGAGCCCGTGTTTTTCATGCCCGGAGATTCTCGGCGACACGTAATAGCCGCAAGGCTAATTTTTTTGTATTAGGAGCGTCTAGCCCATGAGTATGCAGGACCCGTTAGCGGACATGCTAACTCGTATCCGTAATGCCCAGATGGCTGAAAAGTCCGTCGTAAGCATGCCATCTTCCACGTTGAAGGTAGCTGTTGCCAAAGTCCTGAAGGACGAAGGTTACATTGCGGGTTATCAGATCAGCAGCGAAATCAAACCTCTGCTGTCCATCGAGCTGAAGTACTTCGAAGGCCGTCCGGTTATCGAAGAAGTGAAGCGCGTTAGCCGTCCAGGCCTGCGTCAGTACAAGTCCGTCGATGATCTGCCAAAAGTTCGTGGCGGTCTCGGTGTGTCTATCGTCTCCACCAACAAGGGTGTGATGACTGATCGTGCTGCGCGCGCTGCCGGTGTCGGCGGCGAAGTTCTTTGCACTGTGTTCTAAGGGGGGATAAGCATGTCTCGCGTCGCTAAGAACCCCGTTAAGCTGCCAGCCGGTGTCGAAGTAAAATTCGCAGGCCAACAGCTTTCGGTGAAGGGTGCCAAGGGCACTCTCGAACTGAACATCCACTCGTCCGTTGAGATCGTTGAAGAAGCTGGTGAGCTGCGTTTCGCTGCTCGCAATGGCGATCAACAGACTCGCGCGATGGCTGGTACCACTCGTGCGTTGGTAAACAACATGGTCCAGGGCGTAAGCCAAGGCTTCGAGCGCAAGCTCCAGCTGGTCGGTGTTGGTTACAAAGCGCAAGCAAAAGGCACAGTGCTGAACCTGGCTCTTGGCTTCTCGCACCCAGTGGATTACGAACTGCCGGAAGGCATCACCGCTGAGACTCCTAGCCAGACCGATATCCTGATCAAGGGCATCGACAAGCAGCTGGTAGGTCAAGTGGCCGCCGAGATCCGCGACTTCCGTCCACCAGAGCCGTACAAAGGCAAAGGTGTGCGCTACGCGGACGAAGTCGTCCGTCGTAAAGAAGCCAAGAAGAAGTAGGGCATAGCAAATGACCGACAAAAAAGTTACTCGACTGCGTCGCGCTCGCAAAGCACGCCTGAAAATGCACGAACTCGAAGTCGTGCGTCTCTGCGTGTTCCGCTCTTCGCAGCACATCTACGCCCAGGTCATTTCGGCCGACGGCAACAAAGTCCTGGCAAGCGCCTCGACTTTGGATAAAGAACTGCGTGATGGTGCCACCGGCAACATCGACGCGGCCACTAAGGTTGGCCAGCTGGTCGCTACGCGTGCTAAAGCCGCTGGCGTCTCGCAGGTGGCTTTCGACCGCTCTGGCTTCAAGTACCACGGCCGCGTCAAGGCGCTGGCTGATGCTGCTCGTGAAGCTGGGCTGGAGTTCTAAGTTATGTCAAATAACGACCAAAAGCGCGACGAAGGCTACATCGAGAAGCTGGTTCAAGTTAACCGCGTAGCCAAAACCGTTAAAGGCGGCCGTATCTTCACTTTCACCGCGTTGACCGTGGTTGGTGATGGTAAAGGGCGTGTTGGCTTCGGCCGTGGCAAGTCGCGTGAAGTGCCTGCTGCGATCCAGAAGGCAATGGAAGCTGCTCGCCGCAACATGATCCAGGTTGATCTGAACGGCACCACTCTGCAGTACGCAATGAAGTCCGCTCACGGCGCTTCGAAGGTGTACATGCAGCCTGCTTCTGAAGGTACCGGTATCATCGCTGGCGGCGCTATGCGTGCTGTCCTCGAAGTTGCTGGCGTTCAGAACGTTCTGGCCAAGTGCTACGGCTCGACTAACCCGGTAAACGTGGTTCACGCCACTTTCAAGGGTTTGAAAGCAATGCAGTCTCCTGAATCCATTGCCGCCAAGCGTGGCAAAAGCGTCAAGGAGATCTTCTGATCATGGCTACCGTAAAAGTTACGCTGATCAAAAGCATGACCGGCCGCATCCCTAACCACAAACTGTGCGTTAAGGGTCTGGGTCTGCGTCGCATCGGTCACACTGTAGAAGTCCAGGATACTCCCGAGAATCGCGGGATGATCAACAAGGCTTACTACATGCTGCGTGTCGAGGGTTAATCGATGAAACTCAATGATCTGAGTCCAGCGCCGGGTTCCCGTCGCGAAAAGCATCGTCCGGGCCGTGGTATCGGTAGCGGTTTGGGTAAGACTGGTGGCCGTGGTCACAAAGGTCAGACCTCTCGCTCCGGTGGCACCATTGCTCCAGGCTTTGAAGGCGGTCAACAGCCGCTGCATCGTCGCCTGCCGAAGTTCGGTTTCGTTTCCCTGAAAGCCATGGACCGCGCAGAAGTGCGTCTGTCCGAGCTGGCTAAAGTGGAAGGCGACATCGTCACCGTGCAGTCCCTGAAAGATGCCAACGTGATCAACGTCAACGTACAGCGTGTGAAAATCATGCTGTCCGGTGAAGTGACTCGCGCTGTCACTATCGGCAAGGGAATCGGCGCCACCAAAGGTGCGCGTGCGGCTATCGAAGCAGCTGGCGGCAAGTTCGAGGAATAAATGGCTAAGCAAGGTGCTCTCTCTGCGCTCGGCAAAGGCGGTATGTCTGAACTCTGGGCTCGTCTGCGTTTTCTGTTCCTGGCGATTATCGTCTACCGAATAGGCGCACACATCCCGGTTCCAGGTATCAACCCGGACCGACTCGCGGACCTGTTTCGACAGAATGAGGGGACCATTCTTAGCTTGTTCAACATGTTTTCCGGCGGCGCGCTGGAACGGATGAGCATCTTTGCGCTGGGGATCATGCCGTACATCTCGGCATCGATCATCATGCAACTGATGACCGCCGTCAGCCCGCAGCTGGAGCAGTTGAAGAAGGAAGGTGAAGCTGGCCGTCGCAAGATCAGCCAGTACACCCGCTACGGCACTGTCGTCCTCGCTCTCGTCCAGGCCATTGGCATGTCCATTGGTCTGGCGGGGCAGGGCGTTGCGTTCACTGGTGACTTTGGCTTCCATTTCGTCGCGGTATCCACATTTGTGGCTGGTGCGATGTTCATGATGTGGCTGGGTGAGCAGATTACTGAGCGTGGTGTTGGCAACGGTATCTCGATGTTGATTTTTTCGGGTATCGTCGCCGGTCTTCCGAGAGCGATCGGGCAGTCTTTCGAGTCTGCGCGTCAGGGTGATATCAACATCTTTGCCCTGGTTGCCATCGGTTTGCTGGCAGTAGCGATTATCGGTTTCGTGGTGTTCATTGAGCGTGGTCAGCGTCGTATCGCTGTTCACTACGCCAAGCGTCAGCAGGGCCGCAAGGTCTTTGCCGCGCAGACTAGCCACTTGCCGCTGAAGGTGAACATGGCCGGTGTTATTCCGGCTATTTTCGCGAGCAGCATTTTGCTGTTCCCGGCTTCGTTGGGTGCCTGGTTCGGTCAGTCTGAAGGTATGGGCTGGTTGCAGGACATCTCGCAGTCGATCGCTCCTGGTCAGCCGTTGAATATTCTGCTGTTTAGTGCAGGGATTATTTTCTTCTGCTTCTTCTATACGGCGTTGATGTTCAATCCGAAAGACGTAGCGGAAAACCTGAAGAAGTCCGGTGCCTTTATTCCGGGCATCCGTCCAGGTGAGCAGTCTGCGCGCTACATTGATGGCGTTCTGACTCGCTTGACCATGTTCGGTGCTCTTTACATGACGGCCGTCTGCCTGTTGCCCCAGTTCCTGGTGGTTGCAGCCAACGTACCGTTCTACCTTGGCGGGACCTCGTTGCTGATCGTGGTCGTGGTTGTGATGGACTTCATGTCCCAAGTACAATCGCACCTCGTTTCGCACCAGTACGAATCCCTGATGAAGAAAGCCAACCTGAAGGGTTACGGCAGCGGCATGCTGCGCTGACCCATAAGGTTCGAGGAGTTGGTGATGAAAGTTCGTGCATCGGTGAAAAAGCTGTGCCGTAACTGCAAGATTATTCGCCGCGAAGGTGTTGTTCGAGTAATTTGCAGCGCGGAACCGCGTCACAAACAGCGCCAAGGCTGAGTGTGATTGTGCTTCAAGCCCGGCAGCTAGTGCGCTGCCGGGTTGATTATTTGTTATTACAGCGATATTATCTCGCGCCCTATTTCTTGGCTTCCGGGGCGTAGGTAGCTGTCAATTGGAGTCCCACTGAATGGCCCGTATTGCAGGCGTTAACATTCCAGATAACAAGCATACTGTTATCTCGCTGACCTACATCTATGGTGTTGGTCGCACTACTGCACAGAAAATTTGTGCAGAGACTGGGGTAAACCCAGCGGCAAAGATCAAGGATCTGAGCGACGAGCAAATTGAACAGCTGCGTGGCGAAGTGGCGAAGTTCACCACTGAAGGTGACCTGCGTCGCGAAATCAACATGAAAATCAAGCGCTTGATGGACCTCGGTTGCTATCGCGGTCTGCGTCATCGTCGTGGTCTGCCAGTACGCGGTCAGCGTACCAAGACCAACGCGCGTACCCGTAAAGGTCCGCGTAAGCCGATCCGCAAGTAATCGCCCCAGCGAATCGACAGGAATTTAATCATGGCAAAACCTGCTGCTCGTCCTCGTAAAAAAGTTAAAAAGACAGTGGTTGATGGCATCGCCCACATCCATGCATCTTTTAACAACACCATCGTGACCATCACCGACCGTCAAGGTAACGCTCTTTCCTGGGCTACCTCCGGTGGTTCGGGTTTCCGCGGTTCCCGCAAGTCCACCCCGTTTGCTGCTCAGGTAGCTGCTGAACGTGCTGGTCAAGCTGCGCTGGAATACGGCCTGAAAAACCTCGACGTCAACGTCAAAGGTCCAGGTCCAGGTCGTGAATCCGCAGTCCGCGCTTTGAACGGCTGTGGCTACAAGATCGCCAGCATCACCGACGTGACGCCAATCCCGCACAACGGGTGCCGTCCGCCGAAGAAGCGCCGCGTGTAATCCAGGAGATTGTAAAGAATGGCTCGTTACATTGGTCCAAAATGCAAACTCGCTCGTCGCGAAGGCACCGATCTCTTCCTGAAGAGCGGCGTGCGCGCGATCGAATCGAAGTGCAACATTGAAGCAGCACCTGGTATCCACGGCCAACGCCGCGGTCGCCAGTCCGACTACGGCACCCAACTGCGTGAAAAGCAGAAGGTCCGTCGTATCTACGGCGTTCTCGAGCGTCAATTCAGCGGCTACTACAAAGAAGCTGCTGGCAAGAAAGGTGCAACAGGTGAGAACCTGCTGCAACTGCTCGAATGCCGTCTGGACAACGTTGTATACCGTATGGGCTTTGGTTCGACTCGTGCCGAATCCCGTCAGCTGGTATCGCACAAGTCGATCAGCGTAAACGGTCAGACCGTTAACGTTCCGTCCTACCAGGTTCGTGCTGGTGACGTGGTTGCAGTTCGCGAGAAAGCAAAAAACCAACTTCGCATTGTCCAAGCTCTCGATCTGTGTGCCCAACGTGGCCGCGTAGAATGGGTAGAAGTAGACACTGAGAAGAAGTCGGGCGTTTTCAAGAACGTTCCAGCTCGCAGTGATCTGTCCGCCGACATCAACGAAAGCCTGATTGTCGAGCTCTACTCCAAGTAAGGGCTAGAAAATAGGTGCATCCATGCAGATTTCGGTAAATGAGTTCCTGACACCCCGCCACATTGATGTGCAGGTTGTCAGTCCAACCCGCGCCAAGATCACTCTCGAGCCTCTCGAGCGTGGCTTTGGCCACACCCTGGGCAACGCGCTGCGCCGCATCCTGTTGTCCTCAATGCCCGGCTGTGCAGTAGTCGAGGCCGAGATTGACGGTGTGCTCCACGAGTACAGCGCCATCGAAGGTGTACAGGAAGACGTAATTGAAATCCTGTTGAACCTTAAAGGTCTGGCTATCAAGCTGCACGGCCGTGACGAAGTTACGCTGACCTTGTCGAAGAAGGGTTCGGGGGTGGTTACCGCTGCCGATATTCAGCTGGATCATGATGTCGAGATCGTTAACCCCGATCACGTAATCGCTAACCTGGCGTCTAACGGCGCCCTGAACATGAAGCTCGTAGTAGCTCGTGGTCGTGGTTATGAACCGGCAGACTCGCGTCAGAGCGATGAAGACGAAAGCCGCAGCATCGGTCGCTTGCAGCTTGACTCTTCGTTCAGCCCGGTTCGCCGTATCGCATACGTGGTGGAAAACGCCCGTGTCGAGCAGCGTACTAACCTGGACAAGCTGGTTATTGATCTGGAAACCAACGGTACCCTGGATCCTGAAGAGGCGATTCGCCGTGCTGCAACCATCCTGCAACAGCAGTTGGCTGCGTTCGTCGACCTCAAAGGTGACAGTGAGCCAGTGGTTGTCGAGCAGGAAGACGAGATCGATCCGATCCTGCTTCGCCCGGTTGACGATCTGGAACTGACTGTACGTTCGGCTAACTGCCTTAAGGCGGAAAACATTTACTACATCGGTGACCTGATTCAGCGTACCGAAGTGGAATTGTTGAAGACTCCGAACCTGGGCAAGAAATCCTTGACTGAAATCAAGGACGTTCTGGCCTCCCGCGGTCTGTCCCTCGGCATGCGCCTCGACAACTGGCCGCCTGCAAGTCTTAAGAAGGACGACAAGGCGACTGCCTGATCGTCGTAATCACCGAACGTAGTGTTTGGTAAGGAATGAACCATGCGTCATCGTAAAAGTGGTCGTCACCTGAGCCGCACCAGCTCGCACCGCAAGGCCATGTTCCAAAACATGGCGGTGTCGCTGTTCGAGCACGAGCTGATCAAAACTACTCTGCCAAAAGCCAAAGAACTGCGCCGCGTTGCCGAGCCGCTGATCACTCTGGCCAAGACAGACAGCGTTGCTAACCGTCGTCTGGCTTTCGACCGTACTCGTTCGAAAGCTATCGTTGGTAAGCTCTTCAACGACCTGGGCAAGCGTTACGCTACCCGTGAGGGTGGCTACCTGCGCATCCTCAAGTGCGGTTTCCGCGCTGGCGACAACGCGCCAATGGCGTACGTCGAGTTGGTTGATCGTGCTACTGCTGGCGAAGCTGTATCTGCCGAGTAAGACGTCAGTCTGAAACAAGGAACCGGGCCTAGTGCCCGGTTTTTTGTGCCTGTAAGAAACGCGCCGTTTGTACAAGCGTCTCCTTCCTCTGTGTCGTCATGATGTGACGGGGATGGTCATTAGTATTTTTCTATCGATGTCTGCAAGTTAATGAATTTGTAGCTGTCATATTGATGATCAATACTCCTTCTCAGCCGATTAGCCGGCAGTTCAAGACCGACAGAGAAAGGAAGATCGCATGAGCCAGAACACAACGCTTACCACCGCCAGCGGCGCTCCTGTTGCCGATAACCAGAATTCCCGCTCCGCCGGCCCTCGTGGCCCGCTGCTGCTCGACGACTTCCACCTGATCGAGAAGCTTGCCCACTTCAACCGTGAAAACATTCCTGAGCGCCGCGTGCACGCCAAAGGCTCGGGTGCTTACGGTACGTTCACCGTGACGCGCGATATCACTCAATACACCAGTGCCAGGCTGTTTGATGCAGTCGGCAAGCAAACCCCGACATTCCTGCGGTTTTCCACCGTGGGTGGTGAGCGTGGTTCGGCCGATACCGAGCGTGACCCGCGCGGGTTTGCCTTGAAGTTTTACACCGAGGAAGGCAACTGGGACATTGTCGGTAACCACACACCAGTGTTCTTCATTCGCGATCCACTGAAGTTTCCAGACTTTATCCACACCCAGAAGCGCTTGCCGCAAAGCAACCTGAAAAGTGCCCAGATGATGTGGGACTTCTGGTCGCATTCGCCTGAGGCGCTGCACCAGGTCACCATCCTGTTCTCCGACCGGGGTATTCCTGACGGGTATCGTCACATGCACGGCTTTGGTAGCCACACTTACAGCCTTATCAACGCTCAAGGTGAGCGTCACTGGGTTAAGTGGCACTACAAGACCAAACAGGGGATCAAGAACCTGGCGCCTGGCGAGGCGGCACGCCTGGCGGGTACTGATCCGGATTACGCCCAGCGCGACTTGTTCAATGCCATCGAACGCGGTGACTTTCCAAAATGGCGCGTGTGCATTCAGATCATGAGTGAGGCTCAGGCGGCGGCGCACTATGAGAATCCGTTTGATGTCACCAAGACCTGGTCGCAGAAGGAATTTCCACTGATTGAAGTCGGAGAACTGGAGCTCAATCGCAATCCGCTGAACTACTTCGCGGAAGTCGAGCAAGCGGCGTTCGGCCCTAGCAATATGGTTCCAGGGGTTGGTCTCTCGCCGGATCGCATGCTGCAAGGTCGGGTGTTCGCCTACGCGGATGCTCACCGCTACCGCGTAGGCACCAACCATCAGCAACTGCCGGTGAACGCGCCTCGCAGTCCGGTCAATACGTACCAGCGCGACGGCTCGATGGCCTTTGGAAGCAACGGTGGTGCAGCGCCGAACTACGAGCCAAACAGCTACGTCGAGTCGCCGAAGCAGGCGCCTCGTTACGCAGAGCCCGCGTTGGCCCTTAGTGGTGCCGCCGATCGTTATGACCACCGTGAAGATACTGATTACTACAGTCACGCTGGTGCGTTGTTCCGCTTGATGTCTGAAGAGCAAAAATCACTGCTGGTCAGCAACATCGCCGGTGCGATGGCGGGTGTGTCGAGTGATGTGGTTGACCGTCAGCTGCAGCATTTCTACAAGGCTGACCCTGCGTATGGAGAAGCAATCGCAAAGCTGCTCAACGTACAGCTTAACGAAGTCTAAATGAGAAGCAGAACCGCCCTTGTTTGGGCGGTTTTTGCGTTATTTCAGCCGGTTTTCTCAGAATATCTTCGCTTTTATTGCGTCTTGCGAGTGACGATAGGGGCATGTTGGTTCAAACTACAACTTTCAAGCAGGGAGATGTAGGGCGATGCAAGGCCACCCAGATGTGATCGATTACCTCAACACGTTGCTGACCGGCGAACTGGCGGCGCGTGATCAATATTTCGTCCACTCGCGGATGTATGAGGACTGGGGTTTCACCAAGCTCTACGAACGAATCAACCACGAGATGGAAGAAGAGGCAGGGCACGCCGATGCGCTCATGCGCCGGATTCTGATGCTCGAAGGCACGCCGCGCATGCGTCCGGACGATCTCGATGTCGGCACCACGGTGACCGAGATGCTCGAAGCGGATTTGCGCCTGGAATACAAAGTCCGCGCCGCACTGTGCAAGGGCATCAAGCTCTGCGAGCAGCACAAGGATTATGTCAGCCGCGAAATGCTGCGGGTTCAATTGCATGACACCGAAGAAGATCATACTTACTGGCTCGAGAAGCAGTTGGGTCTGATCAAGTTGATCGGGCTTGAGAACTACCTGCAGTCCCACGCCTGATCCAGCAGAAACAAAAAAGCCCCTGTCACTGATGAAGTGACAGGGGCTTTTTCATTGCTCCCGGTTAAGCCCGATCACGCTCCAGCAGCGGCTTGCGTAGGAGCGAGCTTGCTCGCGATGAACCTGAAGCCACCGCAGTTATCCAAAATACCTGCGTTATCGTTTACGACCATCGCGAGCAAGCTCGCTCCTACAGAAACAAAAAAGCCCGGTCAAGCCCGATCACGCTCCAGCAGCGGCTTGAGGTAGTAGCCGGTGTGAGACTGCTTCATCTCTGACACTTCCTCCGGCGTGCCGACGGCAATGATCTGCCCGCCCTTGGAACCGCCCTCCGGTCCCAGGTCCACCAGCCAGTCAGCGGTCTTGATCACGTCCAGGTTGTGTTCGATCACCACCACGGTGTTGCCGTGGTCGCGCAGGCGATGCAACACGTCCAGCAGTTGCTGGATGTCCGCGAAGTGCAGCCCGGTGGTCGGTTCATCGAGGATGTACAGGGTCTTGCCGGTGTCACGCTTGGACAGTTCGCGGGAGAGTTTCACCCGCTGGGCTTCACCACCGGAGAGCGTGGTCGCCGATTGCCCCAGCTTGATGTACGACAGGCCCACGTCCATCAAGGTTTGCAGCTTGCGCGCCAGGGCCGGTACGGCATCGAAGAACTCCCGCGCTTCCTCGATGGTCATCTCGAGGGTTTCGTGGATGCTCTTGCCCTTGTACTTGATCTCCAGGGTTTCGCGGTTGTAGCGCTTGCTCTTGCACACGTCGCACGGCACGTAGATGTCCGGCAGGAAGTGCATCTCCACCTTGATCAGGCCGTCGCCCTGGCAGGCTTCGCAACGCCCGCCCTTGACGTTGAAGGAGAAGCGTCCCGGCCCGTAGCCGCGGGAGCGGGATTCCGGCACGCCGGCGAACAACTCGCGGATGGGTGTAAACAGCCCGGTGTAGGTCGCCGGGTTGGAGCGTGGTGTGCGACCGATCGGGCTCTGGTCGATGTCGACGACCTTGTCCAGGTGCTCAAGGCCCTTGATGCTGTCGTGGACGGCCGCTTCAAGGGTAGTGGCGCCATTCAGCGCTGTAGCGCTCAAAGGGAACAGCGTGTTGTTGATCAGCGTCGACTTGCCTGAGCCGGATACACCGGTCACACAGGTCAGCAGGCCAATCGGAATCTCCAGATCGACATTGCGCAGGTTGTTGCCGCGCGCGCCCTTGAGCGATAGCGTCAGCTTCTTGTTGCGCGGCGTGCGTTTGGCTGGGACTTCGATCTTCACCCGGCCCGACAGGTATTTGCCCGTCAGCGAGTCCGGATGGGCCATGACCTCGGCCGGTGTGCCTTCGGCAACGATATGCCCGCCGTGCACACCAGCACCCGGGCCGATGTCCACCACGTAGTCGGCCAGGCGAATCGCGTCTTCGTCGTGCTCGACCACGATCACCGTGTTTCCGATATCGCGCAGGTGCTTGAGTGTGCCCAGCAGCCGGTCGTTATCGCGCTGATGCAGGCCGATGGAGGGTTCGTCGAGGATGTACAGAACGCCCACCAGGCCGGCGCCAATCTGGCTGGCCAGACGGATACGCTGGGCCTCGCCACCGGACAGGGTGTCTGCGCTGCGATCCAGCGACAGATAATCGAGGCCGACGTTGACCAGGAACTGCAGGCGCTCACGGATTTCCTTGAGGATCTTGTCGGCAATTTCGCCACGCCGGCCGGTGAGCGTGAGTCCGCCAAAATAATCGGACGCATCACCGATCGGCAGGTTGGTCACTGCCGGCAGGGTTTTCTCGCCGACCCATACGTGCCGCGCCTCACGCCGCAGGCGGGTACCGCGGCAGTCCGGGCAGGCTTGGGTGCTGAGGAACTTGGCCAGCTCTTCACGTACCGACGCCGACTCGGTCTCGCGGTAGCGTCGCTCCAGGTTCGGCACGATGCCTTCGAACGGATGCGAGCGTTTGACGATATCCCCACGGTCGTTCAGGTATTTGAAATCGACGTTTTGCGAACCGCTGCCGTGCAGGATGAATTTCTGCTGATCGGCAGGGAGTTCGTTGAATGGAACCTCAAGACTGAATTTGTAGTGAGAAGCCAGCGAGCCAAGCATCTGGAAGTAATAGACGTTACGTCGATCCCAGCCTCGAATCGCCCCTTCGGCCAGGGTCAGTTCACCATTGACCAGGCGCTTGATGTCGAAGAACTGCTTTACTCCCAAACCATCACAGGTCGGGCAAGCACCGGCCGGGTTGTTGAAGGAGAACAGCTTGGGTTCCAGTTCGCTGATCGCATGGCCGCAGATCGGGCAGGCGAAGCGTGCGGAGAAGATCATCTCTTCACCCGGCTCGTCATCCATCGGCGCCACCAGGGCGATGCCGTCCGCCAGCTTCAGCGCGGTCTCGAAGGATTCGGCCAGGCGTTGTTGCAGGTCGGCGCGAACCTTGAAACGGTCGACCACGACATCGATGGTGTGTTTTTTCTGCTTGTCGAGCTTGGGCGCTTCGTCCAGCTCATAGAGCTTGCCGTTGATCCGGGCGCGGACGAAGCCCTGGGCGCGCAGTTCTTCGAAAACCGACAGGTGCTCGCCCTTGCGCTCGCGGATGACCGGCGCCAACAGCATCAGCTTGCTGCCCTCCGGTTCGGCGAGGACCAGGTCGACCATCTGGCTGACGGTCTGTGCTTCCAACGGGATGTCGTGATCCGGGCAACGGGGAATACCCACGCGTGCATACAGCAGGCGCAGGTAGTCGTAGATTTCGGTAATGGTGCCGACCGTCGAACGCGGGTTGTGCGAGGTGGATTTCTGTTCGATGGAGATCGCCGGCGACAGGCCTTCGATGGTGTCGACATCGGGCTTTTCCATCATCGACAGGAACTGCCGGGCGTAGGCCGACAGCGATTCGACGTAGCGGCGCTGACCTTCGGCGTACAGGGTGTCGAAAGCCAGGGACGACTTGCCGGAGCCGGACAGGCCGGTGATGACGATCAGCTTGTCCCGTGGCAGGGTCAGGTCGATGTTCTTCAGGTTGTGGGTTCGAGCCCCACGAATCAGGATCTTGTCCAAGGTGGCCTCGCTCGGCGGGCGTCGAAAACGTAGGAGTATACGGCCAAATACTGGATGGATGCACACTATCAAACGAGTGGGCTACTGTCTTACATGAAGACTGTGTCAGCAATGCGCGTCAAAGCGTCGCGATATACCCTGCCAATCGATGGGACTGGTAGAATCGCCGCCGGTTCACATGAGGTTTTTCCATGCACGATCCCCACAGCGAGCGCATGAGTGGCGGCGAGACCCGCGCAGCGAGCGGTCTGGCCCTGGTGTTCGCCTTCCGTATGCTTGGCATGTTCATGGTGTTGCCGGTACTGGCGACCTATGGAATGGATCTGGCCGGGGCCACGCCGGCCCTGATCGGTCTGGCGATTGGCGCTTATGGCCTGACCCAGGCCATTTTCCAGATTCCGTTCGGTTTCATTTCCGACCGCATCGGTCGACGCCCGGTGATTTACCTGGGGTTGATCGTCTTTGCCCTCGGCAGTCTGCTGGCGGCCAATGCCGATTCGATCTGGGGCGTGATCGCCGGGCGAATCCTGCAGGGCGCCGGGGCGATTTCCGCGGCGGTCATGGCCTTGCTGTCCGACCTGACCCGCGAGCAGCACCGGACCAAGGCCATGGCCATGATCGGCATGACCATCGGCCTGTCGTTTGCCGTGGCCATGGTGGTCGGCCCGCTGCTGACCCGCGCCTTCGGGCTGTCCGGGCTGTTCCTTGCCACTGGTGGCATGGCGCTGTTCGGCATTGTGATCGTGATGTTCATGGTGCCGCGCTCCACCGGCCCGTTGCAGCATCGAGAGTCCGGTGTCGCGCGCCAGGCGCTGATCCCGACGCTCAAGCATCCGGACCTGCTGCGTCTGGACCTGGGCATTTCTGTGTTGCACGCGATGTTGATGTCCAGCTTCGTCGCCTTGCCGCTGGCACTGGTCGAGAAGGCCGGGCTGCCCAAGGAGCAGCACTGGTGGGTGTACCTGACCGCGTTGCTGATTTCCTTCTTCGCCATGATCCCGTTCATTATCTACGGCGAGAAGAAACGCAAAATGAAACGAGTTTTATTGGGCGCAGTGCTGACGCTGATGCTCACTGAGCTATTCTTCTGGCAGTTCGGCGACAGCTTGCGGGCTCTGGTGATCGGTACGGTGGTGTTCTTCACCGCGTTCAATCTGCTGGAGGCTTCGTTGCCGTCGCTGATCAGCAAGGTTTCACCGGCAGGCGGCAAGGGCACGGCGATGGGGGTTTATTCCACCAGTCAGTTCCTGGGCTCGGCACTGGGGGGAATCCTCGGTGGCTGGCTGTTCCAGCATGGCGGTCTGTCGGTTGTGTTCCTCGGATGCGCCGGTCTGGCTGCCCTCTGGCTGGCCTTTGCTGTTACCATGCGTGAACCTCCCTACGTCACAAGCCTGCGCTTGCCGTTGTCGCCCGAGGCGATCCGCGAAGCGGGTCTGGTCGAGCGCCTGAAGGCGGTCGTAGGGGTAACAGATGCAGTCATCGTCGCAGATGAGGCGGCGATTTACATCAAACTGGACACCGAACTATTGGATCGCACCACCCTTGAGCGCCTGGTGAACAACCCGGCCGGGGCAGCGTGCGTAGCCTAGGAGAACGTTATGGCCCGTGGGGTTAACAAAGTCATATTGGTCGGCACTTGCGGCCAGGATCCCGAAGTTCGCTACTTGCCTAACGGTAATGCCGTGACCAACCTGAGTCTGGCGACCAGCGAACAGTGGACCGACAAGCAAACCGGTCAGAAAGTCGAAAAGACCGAGTGGCACCGTGTTTCGATGTTCGGCAAGGTTGCGGAAATCGCCGGTGAATACCTGCGTAAAGGTTCGCAGGTGTACATCGAAGGCAAGCTGCAGACCCGCGAGTGGGAAAAAGACGGTATCAAGCGTTACACCACCGAAATCGTGGTCGACATGCAAGGCACCATGCAACTGCTGGGCGGCCGTCCACAGGGCGACCAGCAAGGTCAGGGCGGCGGTAACAACTACCAGCAATCCGCTCCGCGCCAGCAGGCCCAGCGCCCTGCGCCGCAACAACAGCCACAGCGTCCGGCCCCTCAACAGGCTGCGCCGCAACCGGCTCCGGATTTCGACAGCTTTGATGACGATATTCCGTTCTAGAGTCCACCTGAGACTTTTTTGTAAAGTTTCATAAGAAAGCCCCCGCACTGCGGGGGCTTTCTCGTTTTCGGGGTGTAAAAAATAGGTTGACGATTTATTTCCACGCTCCTACCTTGAGTTTACGTAAGGAATTCGAGGTGTGTATGCAATCGATCAGAAGATTTCAGGGTGAGTCGGGGGAGAGGTTTTCGATCCTTGTCGACGATACTGGGATGCCCCTCTACTACCCGGCGCTCTATGTGACAGCCGAGCTGCGCGGTGCCTCCCTCTCGATCAACACGATCAACAGTGTGTTGTCATCGCTCAAGTTGCTGTTCGCCTGGCAGGACTACTACAACCTGGAGTTGGAGTCGCGGTTTAGGCGAAGCGAGCTGCTCCTGCCTCATGAGATCCATTCCCTTCGAGACTTCGCTCAGAAACGGCTGGCGGACACGCGACCGAAGGACGGCAAGGTGGTGTCCATCAAAGGGCGTCGTAAGCGAGTTAGCAGAGACAGCCAGTACAACCGCATGACTGACATTGCATGCTTCGTGGGTTTTCTGGCAGGCAGATTGCACCCCATGACGGAGAGCAGTGCGAGTTCAATTGCGGCCATGGTCGCGCAGATCAAAGCGAACCGTCCTAAGACTCCCGGTAAGACCGAGTCAGACCGGTCGGAGACCCATCTCGATGACACTCTGCTAGACAAGCTTGAAGAGATCCTCACTCCTGGCCATGAAGCCAACCCTGTCATAGACATCGGCATTCAATTCAGGAATGCGCTGTTGTTCGGGCTCCTCCGTATCACTGGGATGCGGCGAGGAGAGGTATTGAATCTCAAGATAGCGGATTTCGACTTTGCTAAAAACACCGTCAAAGTTGTCCGACGTGCGGACTCACCAGATGATCCAAGGACTTATCAACCCTTGGCCAAGACCCGTGAACGCACCTTTCCCCTGATTCAAGAGTTCATGGACAAAATCCGTGATTACATTTCTCGTTATCGCAACAAGGTTCCAGGTGCACGAAAGCATGGTTACCTATTCGTAACTCATAAACCCGGTGATACTTTGGGATGGCCATTATCTAACTCCGGATTTGGGCGCTTCATTGAAACTTTGTCTAGTCTCGCTAACGAATTTTCTGGACTTCACGCCCACTCTCTTCGTCATCATTGGAATTACATTTTCTCTCAGAGTTGCGATGAGAGGGGGACGAGCCCTGAGCGCGAAGAAAAACTCCGCTCATACCTGATGGGATGGAACGAAACCTCAGGTACTGCTCGCACATACAATAAGCGTCATATCAAAGAACAAGCCGGTAAGGCAGTGATTGGTTTGCAAGAGAAGTATTTGAGGAAGTCTTCTAGTGATCGTTAATAATGGTGCTCTGTCGTCTCGCTATCTGCGTACTGATTTTCTGTCAAGGGACGGGTATGAAGTTATCATTTTGTCTGATCATTGGCGCTTGAGTAAAGATATCGCTTTTTATCCAAGTGACATTGATGAGTTGATCGGTAGCGAATTGGGCGTGAGCTTTCGCCAAGTATTGGCAGTGTATGCCGAAACTTGCTCTCCTAACTACGCGAAAAATCTTTTTACATGGTTGAAACCTTATTTGGAGTTCTGTGTAGGTTTCGAACCTTTTAGTTCGGATTCTCTGATTTCATATCGGGCTAGCTTAGGCAAGAACGACTGGATGCTGAGTTCGATTCGAGTTTTCATGCGTACATGGACTGCGCTTGGCTATCCCGGTGTTCCTCCCCAAGCGTTGAGCATGATCGAAAAGTGGAAGATCAAAGGAAACGAAAAAGGATACGCAGTTCAGTCAATGTGTCCTGAGAGCGGCCCGCTTACTGATATTGAAATGGATGGGATTGTTTCAAGTGTGATCGAAGGATTTGCGGAGGGTAGGATAAAGCTCCGGGATACATGCTATGCGATGATCCTGTCCCTGACAGGGCGTAGGCCAATTCAGATTACTGCGCTGAAAATTAAGGATCTGATTAAGCGAGGTCAAAAATATTATGTAAATTTCCCTCGCGCCAAACAGCGGCATGCGGACTGGCGGAGTTCTTTTTCCAAGTTTGAAATTGTGGAGGATCTGTGGGTTCTGCTGCAGTCTCAAGCGGAAGCAGTACGATTGGCCTTCGAGGACGCTTACGGTAAGGCGCTCGAGCGTGATCTCATTCTAGAATTGCCTCTATTCCCTGCCTTGGGCAATTACGACCCCAAGGGGAGTTTGAAAGACCAATTGGACGGTGACTTCCTCCACGCGCGGTCGCAGGAAGTTGCTGAGGTCATGCGGAGTGTCAAAGAAATCATTGGTGTAGTTAGCGAGCGAACCGGGGCCGTTACTCATCTTAATGCATACCGCTTCAGGTATACCCTTGGCACTAACTTGGCCAGGGAGGGGAAGGGTGAATACGTCATTGCGGAGGCTCTCGATCATTCGGATCTTCAGAATGCTGGCGTTTATGTAAAGAACATTCCTGACATAGTTGAGCGGATTGACAAGGCTGTGGCTCTGCAGCTGGCCCCACTGGCTCAGGCGTTCCAAGGTGTCCTTGTGGTGAATGAGTCGAAAGCTCGGCGGGGTGATGACCGTAGCAGCCGGATCTGCAGCGCCGGAGGAAATGTTGGTACCTGTGGCAGCTACGGTTTTTGTGGTGCTCTGGCTCCTATCGCTTGCTACACCTGTTCTCACTTCCAGCCCTGGCTGGATGGGCCTCATGAATTTGTCCTGGAGGAGCTGATTGCTGAGCGTGACGGTGTCCTAGCGAACACAGGTGATCTGAAGATAGCGTCCGTGAATGACCGGCTCATCCTCGCCGTCAGTGATGTAGTTACCCGTTGCAATGCCATGAAGGGCGACTCCGCCGATGAGTAATATTTTTCAGTTCGTTCCCAAGCCTCAGCTGACCAGCCAGCAAAACCTGGAAGAGTTCATCCTCATGTGCCGGGACAGGCTCACAGTTTTTGGCTCCGATCTCGACTGGTACAGTAATTCGTGGCCAGGTGTGGGTAACTTCACAAAGAAAGGGGCATCATCCCGTGGATATACCGAGGATCAGATCCTCAACGCTGGCATCATTCCTTTCGCTAAAGCCTACGTTCGTTACCAGCAGGGGCATAACCCGAACAAACTCAAAAACGAGTTCAAGGCGATCCGTTGCATTGAAGCTGCTTTGCTTGAAATCAAAGGCTCCGCTGACATAACGCTAACCGACATTAGTGTCTTGGATGAGGCCGCGAAAGTAGCGCGCACTTATGATGCCTCGTCATATCAAGCTGGCATCAGCCTGGTGAAGCTAGTCGAATTTTTGAATGAAAGCCGAATCATTCCAGCGCCAATCGCTTGGAAAAATCCCATCAAAAAGCCAAAAGAGATTCATCGTACGGATGATGTTGCCAAGCTGCGGCGCGAGGAAAAAATGCCTCACGACTACATGCTTGAAGCCATGGCTGAGATGTTCAACAACGACCTGCAAGGCGCGCGTGATCGCTTCACTACGTCGATCTTTGCGCTGTGCATGTGTGCACCGTCCAGGATTACAGAAGTTCAGGATCTTCCAGTGAACTGCTTGTATCGGGAGATAGACGCAAAGGGCATCGAGCGCACGGGGCTGAGGTTCTACGCCGGCAAGGGATATGAATCCGACATCAAGTGGATACCCACACCGATGGTGCAAATCGCCGAGGAAGCAGTCCGTCGTCTCAACGAAATGTCTGAGCCAGGCCGCAAGCTAGCGAAGTGGCTTGAAAGCCATCCAGACAAGTTTTACCGCCACGAAGATTGCCCGAATGTAGGGGAGAATCAGCAGCTAACGAATGAGCAAGCATGCAAAGCTTTAGGTGTCTCGGCGAGCGGAAATGCTAGAGACGCCCTCAAAACCGCGTTTCGGGGTACGAGCCATACGGCGAAATATATGCCCGTAAAGGGTTTGTGACGCTGTCATTTCTCAATGACTTTATGCACAGCAAGCTGCCAAAGGGGTGGCCATGGCTCAATAAAGAACGGCACATCAAGTATTCCGAAGCCCTTTGCTGCTTTCGTCAGAATGAACTGAGGGTGGATATGCCGCCTCGACCTATCATTGTCTGGGCTCCAGGGAAGAGTACGTTCACCACTGACATCAACTACATCGATGGCCAAGAGCGCAGCATTTGGGAACGGAATGGCTACAAGAACCCTGACGGTACTCCCATCTCCATGACATCTCACCAAGTTCGCCACTACCTGAATACGCTGGCTCAACGCGGCAGCCTGGGCCAGTTGGACATCGCCAAATGGTCAGGGCGAGCCAACATCCACCAGAACGCTACCTATAACCACATGACAGCTGATGAGCATGTCGAGATGGCCAGGGAGGCGGGAATTGGCGTCGCTCTAACCAAGATCAAAGAGAACACGCCAGTAACATTGGCTGACCTCGATGCCTTGGGTGAGGGGATTGCTCACATCACAATCTTCGGCTTCTGCGTGCATGACTATTCGATGCTGCCGTGCCAGAAGCACCGTGACTGTCTGAATTGCACTGAGCAGGTCTGCGTGAAAGGGGATGACGGCAAGCTCGAACGACTCAAGAACCACCGTGATGGAATTCGTGTTCAGCTTGCAAAGGCGCAGGCTGCCAACGAGGACGGTATCTACGGTGCAGATCGGTGGAGTCAGCATCAGATCAAAACCCTCGAACGAGCTGATCAACTGATCGAAATTCTGGAGTCGAAGGATACTCCCGACGGCACGATCATTCGTTTGAGCAATGATCAGGAATTCAGTCCGCTGAAGCGTGCTATTGCTGCCCGATCAACTACCCCGAGCCTACCTGCACCCGAAAACGACGAGCCGGACATGGACGAGCTCCGTGCACTGATGGGGATGTAAGGTATGGCAAAGCACTTGAGTCCGAAAGACCTGGATATGATTGTCGGCTTGGTTGACGGTTGGGAAGGAAAGCTCTCCTGGGAGGCGCTTTGCGATGCCATTGAGCCGTTGATAGGATCACGGCCTACTCGGCAAACCCTGAATTCACACGAGAAGATTAAGAGCGCTTTTACTCACAAAAAAGCCAGGCTGAAGTCCGGTTTTGTTTCAACCAAACGACCTGCAAGCCTCAGTATCGCTGAGCAGAGAATTCGTCGGCTGGAGGCTGAAAATCACCGACTAGAGCGTGAGAACGAACGGTTGTTGGAGCGGTTCATGCGTTGGCAGTACAACGCCCATAAATTCAACGTGTCGGCGGACAAGCTTGATGCTCCGCTGCCGTTTGTTGACCGTGACTCCTCAGAGGCGAAATCCTGATGGCTAACGGGCAGCAGATTGCTGAACAAAACCACGCTGCTTTTCTTGCCTGGGCAACCTCGAAGTCTGACGGTGACTTCAGAGAATACGTTCACCGGGGCAAGCTGAAGCGTTCCGAAATCGCAACTGAGTGCGGGTTCGGGAAGAGTGCTCTCGTGCAGAATCCGGCCATCCGTTCGGCGCTGGAGAGTCTTGAGGCTGAACTCAGGGTGGCAGGGGTATTGCCTCCCTTGGTGGCTTCTCTGCCATCGGGACAGAAAGTGGAGCCTGCGCTGAGAGACACTGATGCGAAGCAGCGGAGGCAGGACGGTCAGCGACTGAACTCGCTGGAGCAAGAGAACGCCGCGTTGCGCGCTGAGCTCCAAGCCGCCAAGCAAATGCTAGATCGCCACACGCTCATGAGCGAGTTTCTCGAAGAAACCGGAAGGATGCCCAGATGAATGCCATTGCCCCTACGCTGATCAACATCAGTGTACGCATCACCAGCATCCGTTCTGCTAACCGCAAGGGGTGCATCGCATTCGGTCATCGCATGGATGTTGTTCGGGGCATCAATGACCGGTCGAGACCTGTGGTCATCAAGGTGGCGGACGCTATCGCCAAGCTCTCCGACATCGCTGTAGGCGCTATCTTTGAGGTCTATGGCGAAGTCACCACTATCCTGAGGACTCATGGCGCGTTTGCGATCAATGAAATGACTGTTGATGCCCAGGATATTCGTCTTGTTCGCCCGAGCGGCTCTCAAGTAATCCAGTGGTTAGGTGACAACATCAAAGGGGTTGGTGAGGTTAAGGCTACTCGGCTTTGGGATACTCTGGGAGAGCGGCTTTATGAAGTGCTCGATCATGCTGATCACGATGCCATAATGCTGATCATCCCGACTGAAGATGTTCGAGAGGGCATGTTCAAGCGTTGGGCTGAAGACGGAGATGCTAAAACACTCCGCTTCGTTCAGGACAAGCAAATTCCACTAGGCCTAGCCAGGAAAGCAATTCGGTTCCACAAGAAGAACACGATCTCCGCGCTGACCAGTGATCCGTATCGGCTTCTCAGTTTCGAAGGGGTATGGGGGCTGGTGGATGGCATCGCCAGAGATAGCTTTGGCGTGAGCATTGATGATCATCGAAGGATTGCTGCGGCATTGGAGGAGGCTCTGTATCGAGTTTCTGAGAAAGGCCACACATGCAGCTCACTTAGAGATCTTCAGGCCACCGTCGGGCAACTGATCAAACCCCATTCAGCTCCAAGCGCGGCGCTGGCAAAGGCCTTGTTGGCGGGCTCGTCAGCCGGTCAGTTTGTATGCAAGGAGCTCGATCACCTGGGTGTGATGCTATTTGCACCTGGTTCATGGTTGATGGAGCGACGTTGTGCTCAGTTCATCCGAGACCTGATCGTTACCCCGTCGTTGCAGCCACAGCTGTTCGCTGTGGATGTAAGCGAGGTCATCACGCAGTTTGAGGCGGGGGAGAGGGTGCATCTGGGGCTTCCTGCATTTGGTTTGAACCAAGCTCAGAAGCTCGCAGTAGCTACCTCGTTTGCCAAACGCTTCAGCATCATCACTGGCGGTGCCGGAGTAGGAAAAACCACTGTACTCAAGGCTCTGTACAAAGCCCTCGATACGACAGGTCGACCTCGATTCCAAATGGCGCTATCTGGCCGAGCCACCGCTCGTATGATTGAAGCTACGGGTGAGGAAGCGCGGACTATTGCAGGCTTTCTGACGAAGGTGACCGATAAAGAAATGGGGCCAGCGCCAATCATCGTCATTGATGAAGCGTCGATGCTTGATCTTGTCACGTTCTACCGTCTGGTTCAGAAACTACCACCCGAAAGTCAGGTGATCCTGGTTGGCGACCCTTACCAACTACCACCCATTGGAGCCGGACTTATCCTGCACGTGCTGTGCAGCATGCCCGGAGTGCCGACCACTGAACTAACCGAGGTTAAGCGTCAGTCGAAAGAGTCCGCCATACCTTTGGCATCCCGCCAGATTCGCGATGGAATACAGCCGACATTCAGCTCTAACGAGGCAGATGACGTCGTGTTTTTGCCTTGCTCCGATGATCAAATCATTTCGACTGTTATCCGGCTCTATGAGCAAGATTCGGTAAATACACAGATTCTTTCAGCCACCAGATCCTGTGCCTTTGCTGGGGCGAGACGATCAATCGAACGTGCCATATCAAATACGCTGACCACAGCAGCCCGTTACTTGCGGAGAACCCTGAAACAGGTGAGATCGAGGCAACAGGCTTGTGTGTCGGGGATCTGGTTATGTACACCGCAAACGACTGGGTGCGGAACCTGCAAAACGGATCGCTTGGCCAGATTGATGAGGTGTTTGATAAACCGCAATCAGTAGACCTAGGGGATGAGAACAAACCTCGTATCGCCATAGCGCTGGGAATGGCGACCTTTGATGGTGTTCAACATTACATTCTGGACACCGACGTCGATTCAATAGAGCTCGCTTACTCCATCACGGTGCACAAGGCACAGGGGTCACAATTCAAGAGGGTTATCATCCCTGTCCGCAAATCACGCATCCTAGACAGAACATTCGTCTACACCGCAGTCACCAGAGCTCAGGTGCAGGTCATCCTGGTGGGCGACATCGATGCGGTGCGAGACGCTATCAGGTTGCCACCCAAGGCCTTTTCAAGGCAGGTTGGTTTGAAGGCGCTTCTTGAGGCCGAACTTCAAACGAGTGATAGCGAGACTTCGTAAATCCCAACGCGTCGAACGGAAAGCTGAATAACAGCGGCTGAGTAACGGCCTGAGCCGCTAGTTTTGATTTAAATCCCTGCGCCATATTCTGCTGACGGTCGAAGCGGAAACACCTGTCGCTGCAACCGTTTCTTTTTGGGATAGGCCTTCTTCTCTGCATCGCAGAACAGCCCTGTGCTTATCTTCTGGCAGGCTTCGCCCGCTTCGCAGAGATTTGAGGGATCCCCCTTCCAGTTGCTCAGCCGCCCCCTTTAAAAGCCCAAGCTCAGTGAGGCGATCAAGTTCATCAGCGAGCATCCGCAAACGATTCGCATTGGTTAGTTGCATGTCTTGCGCTGATGCGATCACTAAAAGCGCAAGCGGGTCGCACCCGAGCGCCGTTGACAGGGCTCCCAGCTTTTCCAGCGTGGTTCCGCTTTTTGCGTTCTCGAGATCGTGGAGATAGGTCGGATGTATTCTGGAGACCAAGTCCTCTCTCGACGAGCCCGCAATTGAACGGGCTGCGCGGAGGACTGCCGCTAGCGACTGCCTCGTGACCATGACGAACCCTCAAAAGCGAGGATAGAGCCACATTGGTCATTTTCACGCCATCGGATATAGAATATGATGTGAAAACAATGGTGGTGCCACTTTCACGGTGCTCGGCATGGTCTTCGTTGCTGGTCGATTATATTGGCTGAACGATCACCATGAATTGGCTAGCTGAAGGCTGAGTAACGCTTCATAGGGGAGTGTCTTAGGGTGCCGCCAATTTTGCTGTCTTCGGATATTAGGACTGAAAGTGTTTTTAACTAACCGCAGCGAGCTTAGGGGTACCTTTGTGAAGCGCCCCGATGCGTTGCTCTTCTGGGACACAGTCAACCTCAGTCGCTGCAACTTCAGCTTCTTGATCGAGGGCATGGGGTTTGATGAAGACTGCATAGGCCCGATCGCACGACTGGTCAGCGATGTGGAAATCGTCAAGGCAGCTTATAACTGCGACAGCTCGGTGTTCATGCATGTGAACAAAGTCCATCTGATCACCTCACCAATGATGAATGCGCAGACTGGCTACGTGATGGAAGTGTTGGCCGAGATTCGCTTGCAACCTGGTACTGAAGCGCACCCCGTGTATGAGTTCGTCACTGATGCCGGACGAATCTACACGAGTGCACGCTCATGAGGGATAGAGCTCTGGAGGATCCATGGCTGCAACTCTAGATGAAGTCACCCAATTTCTTCATGCCTCAGAGGAAAAGGCTCCCGGTTGGCACGGCACTCAGGACGAACTGAAAAACCTCGCTGAGCAGGCCTTCCCCGGAAAACCGTTCTGCCTGGTGAAGCAATGGATCATCGCCGACTTGCAACTCACCCAGGACGAGCACCAAAAGCTGTCATCCATGGGAATTTTGCCCCTAGTTGTCTATGCACATGAAGTAGTCAGTGACAGCCGGCATCGATTCCCGCCAGGGCATTGGGTGCGCACCAATTTCGGAATATCGCATGACCACCCGTGCATGTTTGAAACCAAAAGCACCGTCTACCTATTGCTTGGTGATGGTGTGAGAAAGCCAGCAGCACTGAGTACCGTTTTCTCGTTTCGCGCGTAACTGACTTAACACTTTCACTCACGCTGCCATTCAGGCAGTGCGATTGGCTACGCCTTTAAAAAATTGCAGGAGCACGTTTTGATTCGATTTGATTGCCGGCAGGTCACTGGAGTGATCGAGAAGCCACGAGTGATTGCCACCGAGCAGGGGACTGTGACCGCGCGCATCGTTATCGATGGGCAGGTGTTGCCGAGCGTTTTGCTGCCAGGAAAGATTTTTGAAGAGATCGAGGCGGGGGAGCGAGTAACTCTCTACGGCATCTTCACAAAGAAAAAAGACAAGACTGAGAACAAAGCCATCATCTACGCAGTAAAGGGCTCGAGCGGCAAGCTTGTCGCGGCGAAGCAGTACCAGATCAAAGTACCGATTCTAATGATTGTTGCAGCGGTACCCTTGATGATTGCGGTGGCCGTTGCTGGTTGCTTCATTTCGCCTTATCCGATCCACCTCGTAACGGGTAGCGTCAACCCTAGTTATCTCGTTCCAGCGACGTTTAAGGCAGCGGCTTGGGAAGGAGTCGCTGCGGGCGTGTTCATGGTTGGATGTGCGATCAACTTTATTCGGAAAAGTAGCCAACCGGAAAGCTGGGCAGTGATCGATGCTGTGACACTTTCACAGCGCTTCAGTAAGGCGTTTAAGTAAGCACTTCATAGCCAGGCTTCCCCTTTGGTGGAGGCTTTGGCTAAGCGAAGGGGAGTTGGCACGTGCAGATCGATGAGCTCGAGCGCGAACGACGTCGCAAAGCAGTGGCGGAGGTGCTTGGCTGTCAGGCACTCGAAGGTGTGAGGCCTTCCTCTACGCAACTGGCTGAGCTGCAGCGATATGTGGATGGCCTAGTCAGTCTTGACGAGCTCCGGACGGAGTTGATTGAGCGCATACGACAGTGCTCTCCAGGGTGAGCAGATAACTTCCAGGAGGGCCGGCTTTGAGAGTTCTTTACCATGTTTGATTGGAACTGCACGACAAGCAGCCGGCTGACGCCGAATGATCGAGTTCTATTTCTCGATTTTGATGGGGTACTACACCCAGACGACGTTTACCGTACCCGGAGTGGGTTGGTGTTGCGTGCACCAGGGCAACTGATGATGCATGCCAAAATCCTGGTAGAGATACTGAAGGAGTTTCCTCGAGTCAAAATCAGCTTATCGACAAGCTGGGTGCGCATCCTCGGTTACCGCCGTGCACGTGCTGCTTTGCCACCCGATTTGCAGGCTCTCACCGTGAGTAGTACATGGCACTCAAGGATGCCCAAGGCCCCGCTTGAGGGCTATGACATGTACAGCCGCTATCAGCAGATTCGTGCGGCAGTAACTAGAGCAGGCCTGACGAGTTGGATTGCCTTGGATGATGATCCTTTTGAAAGCTGGCCAGTTCACGATCGACGGCTGATTCGCACTGATCCTGACCTGGGTCTTAGCTCAGTGCCGACCCAAGAGGAGTTACAGGTCAAGCTGAGAGCATTGATGGAGTCGGAATGAATAGCCCATTCCGATGATCATCGCGGGTGCCTATTGAATCGTTTCGGAGTTGAAGCCGGATGCCAGAAGTAATCGAAATAGAGTTTCACAGCAAAGAACTGAGCGACTTCCAAATGAGACGCTTAGTGAGGGCGAATCTTCGAAAATTCAGCGTGCCGATCACCGCGTTTATCAGTGATGCGACGATTGCTGAGGACACATGCTTAGGTGTCTCGTTCGATCACATTGAGCTTGACGACGTCTATCGCCCTGCAGATGGCGCGATTCTTCGAACAGGAAAAATCCAGAGGACTTGGAAGGAGGGGAGGTTCTGGTTACTTGAAACGCGAGAGGGCAATTACGTCATCTGCAGCTTCATGCGCGATGCCGGGCGGCGAAGTTTTCTTGCGTTGCTTCGCTCAGGCGAACGCCTCTGAATCCCCTGACGCACTAACCTTTAAAGCGGAGAGAACTCAACCATGCTCGAAACGAACGACGCAGGTCGCCTTGTCCGCCACTTAACCAACTTCCAATTACAAAGAATTATTTGCGCCCAACAGTGGCCCTACGATTCACCAATTACTGGATACCTAAGTGACGCGCTATTCGTAGGCAATACGTGCATCGCCATAGTTTTTGATCACGCACGAAAAGGGCCGCGTGAGTGGTTTCAGGATGGGCATATGATTCGAACCTCGCACATCTTATCTGTGCGTAAGGAAGGAAGGTTCTGGGTGTTGACCACCCTGAACAGTTTGTACGTCGTGGCCAGCTTCAAGCGTCAGATGGGTAGGTCGACGTTCAGGCAATTGGACGCCTTTGGACGGCTGAAAGCTTGTGTTGGGTAAGGGCATTATCTTGAATACTAAGCACTGGTGTCGGTCGGCTTCAGGCCGAGCATTTCCGACTTCCATTCTGGAAAGCGCACATGATTGTGATGAAGACCGCATGCCTTTCTGGTCTTCTCGCACCTGATGCGTAATTGCATGGACTTGACCACCCTTTGCATTCGACTTGACCAGTCGTTTGCATCGGACTTCAGCACACTGGGTGTCATTGACCGACAGAAGTCGACCCAATAGACAGTGATGCGAGAAAATCAATCTGTCGCCTTTTCGGCGTCACGCTGCTTCACGATTCCGCTCCCCAAGATGCTCAGTGCTGTCAATGAGATCGGTTCGGAAACGTTCCAAACATGGCGATCCTGAGCCTCACTGGACTGATGTACGCCTCGATCTGTGCTCCCGCGACCTTGGGCCGTTAACTACCTTGAGCGGCATCTTGCGGAGTACGCTGAGCCGGGAAACAACGCGCTATCACCTGACCAGTTGACACCAGCCCCATTTTTTAGCGTACCGTAATGGCCATCCACTACTACTCGGTAACTCGGCGCTAGGGTGACTATGGGGCCGGCTCCCGGGCTTTCTTTTAGGATGACCATCACTCATGGATGATCTCGGTTTCGACTTCGGTAATGCTGTTCAGTGGTTCCCGCAGGAGCAAGAGCAGCCGTACGTGCTGGTCAGGATGACACCCCAGCAGGTGGCCCTTTTAGAGGCCGCGATGGCCGAGCCATTGCGTCGTTGCTACATCACCGATGAGGTGCTTCACGCTGCGGCGGATCGCCATGGACTTACGCTTTCAGACGTGCTGGCGAGCAAGCTTCCGGATGCCGGCGCGACCATGGCTGGAGACTTCGGCGAGGTGCTCGGTTACTTCTATCAGTCCGCCATGGAGTATCCGGGTACCGCCATTGGCCCCAAGAAGTGGCGGCTCAAGCAGGACAGAACCAAACCAGCGCCCAAGTCGGATGTCATTCACTTCATCATGCCCCAACGTCCAGCCGCCAGTGCTGAAGATCAGGTGCTCTGTGCTGAGGTGAAGGTCAAATCCACTGCCGCCTCATCAGACCCAATCGGCTCAGCTATCACAGACTGCGCAAAGGATCGTACCAGCCGGCTCGCGAGTACGCTGGTGTGGTTGCGTGAGCGCGCGATGACTGAGGATCTCGGTGACGTCGACATTCCGCTTCTCACCCGGTTTATCAACGCGGTTGATCATCCGCCCGTTGCCCTACGGTACAGGGCCGTCGCCGTCATCTGTGAGAACTTTGTGACTGCTGAACTCAGCAATGCACCCGCCACGGCCAGCGACGAGTACACGCTCGTGGTGATCTCAGTACCGAATCTGCACACCACCTACAACGCAGCTTTTGAAGCTGCCAGGGCGTCGGTGCTTTGACATGAGGGCCTCTCTCCAGACTTGGATCAATGACGCAGACATGGCCCGGCATCTGGGTCAGTTTTCCGTAGCCGCATTACCCATTGAACTTGCTCGGATCGGGAGTCGTCTTGCCGACTACTACATCTCGCTCGTAGGGGAGCTGTTCGACAGGGTCAACTCCGCGAACACCCCCAGTGACGACTGGGCACAGCTGGGTAACGCCTTCCTTCAGTTTTCGAAAGAGATCCCTGCTGAGCAGGTAGAAGCGCTTGGTATCTCGAAAGACGAAGCAGCGCTGTTCGCCGCTGCAGCGTTTTACTTTGGCGATTTTCCAGCGTCGGCCTGCCTCGCCATGCGGCAGTCGGCTCGGCCCGCTGATCCTGAAAGCCCATGGGCAGCGTGCTACGACTTTCTGGCCCGCCCGAGCAACCTGGGGTCTCAGACTGCCATCGAGGTGCGGGAGCAACTGCGCAACGGCGACCTGCTCGGGCTTGGCCGCAACGTTGAGGCGAGTGCCTCCGAGGCACAAAGCGCGTTGGCGGATGGGCCGGGCACGTGGGTGGCGGCGGCCTTGCTTAGTCGGCTGTTGGCTCGTTTCGAAGCATCGAACATCCGGGCCGTCCTGCCAGAGGGCGGTAATGCGTTCTGGACGCCTCTAATCAATTCCTTCATTGATCGCAAACCATCGACCTGGGAATTTTTCCCCTCCCAGATACAGGCTATCGGTAGGGGGCTGCTCGGCAACGCCGAGAGCTATTCCTTGCAGATGCCAACGGGAGCTGGCAAAACCACGCTCTGCGAAACGTTGCTGTACTGGCACCTGAAGCGCAATCCCACTCAGGTCGCGATCATGATCGTGCCTTACCGGTCGCTGGCCTCGGAGCTCCGCCACTCTCTGGTGCGTCAGCTCAACGGCTTGGGTATCGCGGCACGCTGCGCATATGGCGGGACAATTCCGTCGGGAGACGAGGTACATGGTCTTGATCACATCAACGCGCTTATCGCGACCCCTGAGTCGCTGTCCGGAATCCTCAGTGCTGACCCAGCGTTCGCCCAACGGATATCACTGGTCATTTGCGATGAAGGGCATTTGCTCGACAGCTCCGGCAGGGGTATTGGTCTGGAGCTGTTACTCGCGCGGATGAAGGCCCGCCAGGTCAATCCGATCCGCTTCGTGTTCATGTCTGCCATCATCCCGAACATTGAGGAAATCAATGCGTGGCTTGGCGGCAGCGAGGACACCGTCATCCGTAGCAGCTACCGACCGGCGATCGCCGAATTTTCCGTCCTTCGATCCGCTGGTAGCGGAGTGGGTAGGTCTGTTCGCCTGGACATGCATCCCCATGCTCAGCAACGGCAATACTCGATCCATGGCTTCCTGGATCGAAACACTTTCCAGTACGTGAACCCCGGTACAGGGCGCACGAAGACTTATGGCTTTTCGTCAACCAAGACCCTGGCAGTTGCCGCTGCCCGGAAGGTTTTGCCGATGGGAACCACGGCGATATTCGCCGCAAACAAGCGTGGCGATCAGGGTGCGATCGGTTTGGCGGAAGAGCTCATCAAGCAGTTGGAGTGCCCATTACCGTTACCCAAGCCCATTGATCATGCGGATCTTGAAGCGCTGCGTACGCGCGTCGACTACCTCGAAGTTGAATTTGGTGCCGGTTGGATAGGCGCGAGGTCGCTGAGCAATGGGGCTGTGCTGCACCACGGTGACATCCCCCAGGAGACACGAGAGGTTTTGGAGGGGCTCCTGCGCGATCGGCGAGTCCAGCTGGTCATCTGTACCAGCACGCTCGCAGAAGGAGTGAACTTGCCGATCCGCTCGCTTGTGCTGTATTCGGTGCAGCGCCGTGTTGGTAGCGGGCGACCTGAGAACATGCTCGCCCGCGACATCAAGAACCTGGTCGGTCGAGCCGGTCGTGCCGGCGCCAATACCAAGGGGCTGGTGATCTGTGCGAATCCCGATCAGTGGTGGTTGGTGCTTCCCGTCGCTACTGCCGGGGCTGGGGAGCCTGTCAGGGGCTCGCTGCGTACCTTGATTGGAGAGCTTGAGGTGTTCCTGAGCACCCACCGTATCGCGCTCGACAATCAGTTCCTGGAGAGCCAGCCTTACAGTCATCCGCTTATTGATGGAGTGGATGCAACGCTCATTGAGCTGATCGCGGAAGAGATCGGGGACGCTGAGTTTCTAAGGGTGGCTATCGACCTGTCCGACCATACGTTTGCTGCCCACCAGCTGCCTGCCGGCTCTGCCGTTACGCTGCGGAGGGTCTTTGAGTTGCGCGCTCAGCGTCTGATTTCGCTCAGGGCCCAAGGCAAGATCGCTTGGCTTCAGGATACTGGAGCCAAGGTGCGTCTTCTGGAGTTCGTTGAACAGGTTCTATTGGCGAGCAGGGCGGACTGGGCGAGCCCTGTCGATCCTGCATCAGACGACCTTCTTTCAGCGATTCTGGGTTGGGCCTGGCAGGATACAGAGCTCCAATCAGACGTGCGCGTGGCATTCAGGCTGGACAATGGTCAGGATCTTGAAACCGTCAGACCCACGTTCTTCGGGATTATCCGGCAGTGGATAAGTGGTGCAACGTTCGCCGAGATCGCCCAATCAGCGCGGATGGAAGTCGACGAGATCCTGGGGGTTCACGCGCGTGCCGTCACGTATTCATTGCAAACACTGGTCGAGCAGGGTGTCTCCCTTCTTGCTCGACTTTTGCTCGAACGTGGCATTGCGGTGAACGAGGGTGTACTGGCATTCGTCGAGCATCTGAAATTTGGCGCACCCTCGGTTTTTGGCGTTCTGCTGGCTAATGGTGGGGTGCGGCATCGTAAGGCGTACGTTGCACTGGGTAATGCGATACAAGCCCTAACCCCTCCTGTCCAACCTGTGAATGCCAAGGCAGTGGCGCTACGGTCACTCGAAAATTATCCAGATGTTTGGCGTGACGCGCTGGGCGAGCTCGTCTACTCCAACACCCTGAAGGATGTCGGTAGTGTGGGGTAACGTTGATTGTTGCTATCGCTCATTCGGGCCCGCAAGGCCCGGCTCGACGTAATCCATTCTGGAGTTGGAAGAACCATGTTGAGGCGCTAGGCACAGCTCTCTTACAAAACCTTCCTCAGCTGGAGAGGAAGGCCTTTTGTCAAAGTATTTGCATTCGCCCACAACGTTGGCAAGGCGGGCGAGTGTTAGGCCCTTCAGCTAGTCATTCGTCGCCATATTAAGTAGATCAAAAACAACTTTCGCAAATTTACTGGCTTTAGCTGGGTCAGATAACAATTGCATCATCTGATTTTGGTGAGCATCTCCACTTTCCATAATTGCGTCATCTACCGCGCTGGCAAAGTTACCTAGCAGTGCTTGCTCTGGGGTATTGTTGATCAGCTGTTGCATGACCAATTTGTTTTCACTGACTTTGTCGCGGATCGTATAGGCGTAATTAACCATGTCTTTATCGGTAAGTTGATCAGCTACAAATATTTCGTTGAGCCGTTCCAAGATCTGTGAAAGCAGTTCTTCCTTTTTGTCCTTAGCTTTTGCTGAGCCAAGCCCCTCACCAGGCACTAGCTTATGATCAGGTGAGTCTTCTATTAGCTTCAGATCCTGCTGGCGTATTTTTGAAACCCGGTAATGGCTGAGCACGATACCCTCCAGATCGATATCATCCTCATTTACAGCGGTTTCACGCAGCATTGGGCCTAAATTGCGCGCGTACAGGCTAAGCTTTTCGAGCTGCTTGTCATCATAATCGACGATCTGCGACATGAATTCATAGAAGCGTACATAGGTACCCAGATCCTTTTTGAAGATATCCAAGGCGTCCTTGGCTTGCTTGCATTCCTTCAGGTCGTTTTCAGCATTAGCGATCAACACTGCATCTTTAGTTTTTTTGATCCGCTCAAATATTTCTTTCGAGTGAGCGTAAGCGTCAACTGCCAATTTGTAGCGCTTCGTCCAGCGTTCGACTGCCGGTTTGCAAATGTTCGCAATTGCCGCATTGCTTTTGTTTTTGACGAAAAATGCTACACAGAACTGCTCAACTTCACTCGACTTGTAAATGCCTGCAGCATTCAGCTTCTCAAATAAATCGAAGATCAGGTCTGGATTGGAAACATCTGCCAGCTCCGCCGTCTGAAAATACGGTTGGAATGAGTCCAGTATGTCCTGCGGCTCGTTGAAGAAGTCCAAGATAAACGTGCCGACGTCAGCTTTTCCAGGATAAGTGCGATTCAAGCGCGACAGGGTTTGCACGCACTCGACGCCACCGAGCTTTTTGTCCACGTACATAGCGCAGAGCTTGGGTTGGTCAAAACCGGTCTGAAATTTGTTGGCAACAATCATCACCTGATAATCATCGCTATCAAAGGCTTTGCGCATGTCGCGGCCTTTGAGGTTGGGGTTCGTGTTGCTCTCGGTATATTTGTTGCCGAGAAGCGCGACGGCGTTAGGGTCTTTCTCGGTGAATTCCACTTCACCGGAGAACGCCACCATGGCATGGATTTTTTGGTAGCCCTTATCGATGATGTATTTGTCAAAGCACAGTTTGTAGCGCACAGCTTCTTTGCGCGAGCTGGTGACCACCATGGCTTTGGCTTGCCCACCCAGTAGGCCCATGACGTTGCTGCGAAAGTGTTCAACGATCACCTGCACCTTTTGCGCGATGTTGTACTCGTGCAGGCGCACCCACTGGTTGAGCTTGACCTTGGCTTTTTTGCTCTCAACTTCCTGATCGGCCTTATCGATCTTTTGCGCCAGGTTGTAGGCCACTTTGTAGTTTGTATAGTTCTTCAGCACATCCAGAATAAAGCCCTCTTCAATGGCCTGACGCATGCTGTACACATGGTAGGCCTCGGGCTTGTTGGTTTTAGAGGGTTGCTCAGAGGGTTTGGGCAATCGGCCAAACAGCTCCAGCGTCTTGGTTTTCGGCGTGGCGGTGAAGGCAAAGTAACTCAGGTTCTTTGACGCCCTGCGTGACGCAACGGCGGCATCGAGAATGTCTTCAGAGCTGAGTTCGTCTTCACCATCAGTCTTGGCCTCAATCATCAGTACTTCTTTCAGCTGCCGTGCTGTGGAGCCGGTTTGCGAGGAGTGAGCTTCGTCGGCAATGATCGCGTAGCAGCGTTCCTTCAAGCTGACGCTATTTTCGATTGCGCGCAGCACGTAAGGGAAGGTCTGGATGGTTACAATAATAATCGGCTGTGAGTTCTCTAGCGCGGCTGCCAGCTTCTCTGATTTTGAGCCGTCGCCTTCCTGATTATTGATGCGGCCAACTACGCCGTCGACGTGTTCAAACTGGTTTATGGTGTCTTGCAGCTGATCATCAAGTACGGTGCGATCCGTCACCACAATTACGGAGTTGAATTGCTTGCAGCCCTCGTCGTCATAAAGTGCCGTCAGCTGATGCGCTACCCAGGCAATCGAGTTGGATTTACCGGAACCGGCGCTGTGCTGAATCAGATACTTATGGCCGGGGCCCTCGGTACGGGCTGCCATGACCAGCTTATTCACCACATCCCACTGGTGATAACGTGGAAAAATTAGGCTTTCTTTTTTGTATTTGCGGCCTTCCCAGTCTTCTTTCTCTTCAATCTGTAGATGCACAAAGCGCCCGAGAATCGCCAGCAAGTTCTTGGGCAGTAGGACTTCGTTCCACAAATAATCGGTGGCGTACTGGTTGATGTCCTCCGGCACATCATTGCCGGCGCCGCCTGCCTTAGTACCCTTATTGAATGGTAGGAAGAAGGTATCTGCACCTTCCAGTCGTGTGGCCATATAGACCTCGTACTGGCTGACTGCAAAATGTACCAGTGCACCGCGCTTGAAGGTCAGTAACGGCTCTGGTTTTTTGGTGGCCGGGTCTGTTGCAAAGCGCGTGGTTTTGTACTGCTTAATAGCTTGGTGCACAGCCTGCTTGAATTCGGATTTGAGCTCCAGAGTAGCGACCGGCAAGCCATTCACAAACAGCACCAAGTCAATTCGCCAGGCTTTGGCCATGCTGCCGGATTGTTCGAGATGTTCTTTGTTTGCCCATGGTGAGTAAGCCACCTCAGGTACGACACGGCAGCGGTTCTTGGCATAACGAGCCAGAGTGTCTGGGTTTAGATCATGTTCAGGCTTGAACTGACACAAGCTGAAGCGCGTGCCACGGTGGCGCAGCTCATGGCGCAACACACCCAGCGTGCCGAAGGTGCGCATTTCTTTGCTGGCGGCATGGGGATCAGTTTTATTCAGTTGGGTGGCGACACGTTCAAGAAAGTGGTGCTCTGGGTTGTTTGGGTAGAGAGCGCAGAATTTTTGCCACTGTCCATCTTGGGTTTCTTTGACAAAACCCAGCAAGTCGTCAGGGTACAAGGCCAGCTCACGGTTGTAATTTTCCGTTTTTCCTAGCAGCCAGCCCTTGGTAACGAGATGCTTGAGCATATCGTTCTGGAATGTCAGCTCGTTGGCCTTACCGCCACCCAATGCACTCATGCGGCTACTTCCTTGTCTATTTGACCGACTTGCGGCGCGACCCAGGTTCTTACGTCGATTTTACCAGTAACGGCTGCGCAGATAAGGGCCGCTCGGCGTTCTTGTAGCAGTTTAACTTTGAGGCTGGCTCTAGATTCTAGCTCATCGTACCGTACAAGCTTGCTGCTTAAATATGCAACGATTTCAACTTGCTCTTGGATAGGGGGAAAAGCACCGCCGATTTTCAATAAATTTTGAATGGATAATCGAGGTAATCCTGCTCCTTTTACCAAGCTCTTTACCTGTTCGGCTACAGCATCACTCTGAAGCAGGAAATCAAAATACTGCGATATGACGCGGCGTCTATCAGGTCGAATTATGATCAAGGAAGAAGCAACTACAAATTCAACTCCCTCTGGGGCTATAGCGGTTTGGCCTATAGTTCCATCTTTGCTAAATAAAATATCCCCTGCAAATGGGAGGCATCCAGTTTTAACCATGTAATCGAAACTGGCCGGAGTAGTTAACAATGCATGATTAAAATTTATGACGCCGTTTTTTATATCTTTTGTGGATATGAAGTATCGCTCTCCACCTTCGGTTACTGGTGAAACATGCGCGCCATCAGTAATTTCTTCGCACCTATACTTGATTAAACAAACATCCCACTGCTCCGGCACTTGCCCAAACCACTCAGCGCCCGAATCGCGCATTTTGGCAGTCGGGTTCAAACCTTTGGTGACGGCATGGCTAATCAAGGCTTGGCGCTTTTCTTTTAGCAGCTGTATTAATTGTTCTTGCTTTTCGACTAAGGTATCGATTTTTCCGGTTTCGTGATCAAGAAATAAAACAATTTTCTCTTGCAGTTCTTGTTCAGGCAATGAAAATTCGAAGTTTAAAAACTGTGGCATTCGTAAAGAGTCTACGGTTGACTTGGCATTTCCCTCCAATGCAACTTTATAGAAATTATTAGATAGGTAGTAGTAAACAAATTTACCTAACGCCAAATTAAAATTGTTCAACATATAAACACGCTGATGATAGTCGAATTTCCCATTGTAGTAATGAAAAACCTTCCCGACTCCAACTCCATCGCCGGCTGTTAATACGGCTTCGCAATCTGCCCCGAATGAATTAATTCTCTCTATTGTTTGAGAGCGAACAAAAAAAGGATAGAGTCCGTCCTCCACAGCGTTTACTGTGTCTTTAGTTCCCGTTCCTACAGAGCAAATGTATTTAAGCTTTTTAATTTCCCAGCTTTTAGGGATCTCTCCCAGCCACTCAACTCCAGAATCCTTATAATCAGGATACGGCTTATATCGCCCCGCCATTACGAATGTACCTCTTGCAGCAGCTGCATAATCTCGGCTGACACGGCATCCAGGTCGGCATCTATCTCTAGCAAATCTCTCGGTGGTTGGTACTGGTAGAAATGCCGGTTAAATGGGATTTCGTAACCGACAATGCCGACTTGCTGATCCTTAGTGTCTTTCTTGCTAGCATCAATCCAAGCATCGGGCACGTGGGGTTGCACTTCTTTAAGGAAGTAAGCCTCGTTAATGGCGTTGACGCTTTGGTTCGGGTCGAGCGCGACGTTTTCGTAGTCGCGCAACTCGCTGTTAGTCTGGTATTCGATCACCTCGCCATTTACGGAAAACAAGCCATACAATGGGTTGGCTTTGGATTTGTGAATCTTCTTGATGACCTTGGCTGCGGCTGGGTTCTTCCAGCTCACGGCATCGGTGATCTGTTTTTTGTCTTTGGCATCCAGGGTGATACCTTGTTGCTTGCAGGCAGTTTTGAGGGCGTCATCCAAGAAGTTGAAGTCGTCATGTTGGACGGTACCAATGCTGGCCTGTAAATGTTGAGCCTTGAGCAGAAGCCGCTTTTGATCCATCCAGGTTGTTCTGCTTAGCAGGTCTTTGATGTGCTTCTCTTTCAAGTCGGCGAAGTGCAACTTGCAGTAACGGCGAATGGTGTCCTCATGGGCGCTTAGGTCGCCGTAACGCTTGCAGTTGTCGTCGTCGCTCCAGTTTTCGCCCTCTACCGCACTGAACTCTTGGTAAACCCAGCGCATGGCGTTGTTGATGGCGCCGGGAGCGAAGCGACAGATAGACACTCGCTCGTTACTGAACTGGTAGGACAGGCGCAACGGACGCTCAATGCTGATGCGGCGATAGCCGAACTCATAGCTGTTGAAAATCTTGCTGGCGAAGGTCTTGGCAGTCTCGGCTTTCGGGTTGGCAGCCTGGCGGCCTCGATTGCTTTTTTGTGCAGTTTGTTTGTCAAGTTCGTAGGCGTCGACTGCGGCAAAGCTGCCGAAGGCGCGGATCACAGTGGCGATGTCGCGTTCGTCCATTTCGTTGCGTTTGGAACCGAGGGATTTGCGCATTTTTCCGCAAAGGTTCGCGCCATTGATAAGCTGTACCTTGCCCTTACGTTCCTCGGCTTTTTTGTTCGATAGCACCCACACGTAGGTCGAAATACCTGTGTTGTAGAACATGTCTGTGGGCAGGGCTACGATGGCTTCGAGCAAATCGGCTTCGAGAATGTAGCGGCGGATTTCTGATTCGCCAGAGCCGGCGCCTCCGGTAAACAACGGCGAGCCATTGAGGATGATTCCAATCCGCCCGCCACCTTGAGAGCCGTCGCGTAGCTTGCTGAGCAGGTGCATTAGGAATAACAACGATCCATCGCCTACCCGTGGCAAGCCTGCACCGAAACGGCCACTGAAACCTTTTTGCGTGTGCTCTTCACTGATCTCTTGCTCGATCTTTTTCCAGTCCACGCCAAAGGGCGGGTTGGAGAGCATGTAGTCAAATTCAGTAGCATAAAGCTGGTCATTCGAGAGGGTGTTGCCTAGCTTGATGTTGCTGACATCCTGCCCCTTGATAAGCATGTCCGCCTTGCAGATGGCGTAACTCTCAGGATTGAGTTCCTGGCCATAGGCGCGCATCACCGCATGTGGGTTGAGCTCATGTACGTATTCCATGCCTGAAGATAGAAAACCTCCAGTACCCGCTGTTGGATCATATATGGTTCGGATGATGCCGGGCCTGGTCAGCGCATCATCGTCTTCCATAAACACCAGGGACGTGGTGAGCCGCACGATATCGCGCGGGGTAAAGTGTTCCCCTGCGGTGTCATTAGAACTTTCCGCAAATCGGCGAATCAACTCTTCAAATACCAAGCCCATGTCGTGGTTGGAAACAGCCGCAGGGCTTAAGTCCGTGCTCCGTACCTTCTGTACAACCTTGTAAAGCAGGTTGGCATCGTTCAGCTGTCCGAGAAACTCGGTGAATTTGAAGTGCTCGAAAATCTCCCGTGCATCCTTGGAAAAGCTCTGCAGGTATGACTCCAGGTTTGCCTTGATGCCGGATTCACCGAGCTTGGACAGATCCATTTTCGAGGTATTGAAAAACGAAAGCCCACCGCTGGCACGCAGGAGCAGTTTTTCCTGTGCTTCTTCTGAGATTTTGAGTTGCTGGACGCGTGCATGCTCTGCCAGCACAGCTGCCTTGCTTGCCTCTAACACGCACTCGAGGCGACGCAACAAGGTGAATGGCAGAATGATACGACCGTACTGGCTTTGCCTAAAGTCACCACGTAGTAAGTCGGCTAAAGACCAGATGTAGGCGGCCAGGTTATTGGAAGCTTGCGACATTATTAGAAATTCCCTGCGGTGCTTAGCGGTTGCTGACGCGGTGCGAAGCACGATTATGAACAAAGCTAGGCGGCATTATGCTGCAACGTAAGCAGGTGGCCATGCCTGAAATTGGGTATTTCTATTGGAAGGGTTTGGGCTGGAGGACAATTGCCAGATACGGAGTGGTACAGCGATCATGGATTTTGCTGCCGCGTCACCGAATTCATCAACGCGCAGTTGTTCCAGCGAAGCGCCGCCTGACGTTTGCTCGAAAAGCGCGACTAGCAGTCCGGTGCGACCTCGGCCAGCTTTTTACAGGACGAGTTGAGCAGGTTTAGGGGATATCGCGATGCCCCAGTTGTATACCTCCATCTAGAGATAAGAGCGGCAGGCCAAATTCAGTGCGACTGCGTCTTTGAGGTCAGCCGCCGGGTTGACTAATCCTATCCACCGTCTGGCAGTCTCTGATGGAGGTCGCTATGCCTCTTACAGCCAAGCACAAACCTAAAGCCCGACGAGGCCGGCCCCGGCTCGAAACGCAACGGGCCCTTTATCAAATTAAGCTGTCCGGGTGGGATTTCACATGGTCGTTCAGTCTAGCGTTGCCGAACAATTCGAGGGCGAACGAAGGCCATTATAATGAACACATGATCCTCACGCTGAAGGGCGAAATGCTCTATCCAGAGAAATTCAAATACCCAGATGTCGAGTGCCAGCTCTACGCAGATCCGCGACTGACGCAAGACACTGACCCTCCCAAAGGAATAGGATCAATGACAGCAAGCGGGACACGACTGGTTGCGTACATAGCTGTCCCCCGCGAGCGGATGGATGCCTTAGCTGGCGTGGCCGACCGACTTCTGTCCTTAGAGTTGAATGCCACCCCGTTGCATTACCGGCGTGCGCTGATCATGTCGATTCATTTGGGTTCAGAGCGAGAGCCAGATTGGTAATGCTATTGCGGCTTACCTGGATGCGCTTCAAAAGCTGAAGCCCCGGTTTCGGGACTTCGGATGAATCGATCGCGGATAGAAGGCATTGCAAGTCCCCTTTCGTAGCCTCAGCGGTTACGTGGCAAGGCCCTAGTCGCCTCATTCCGCATCCTCTGGCTTCGCTTCGTACACACTGTTATGGCTAAATGCTATTGTCTAGCACGGCGCCAAGCGCCTAATGGATCAAGAAGTCGCGATGTAACCGGCGGCCCTAGCCGAGAACTGGCAAAAATAGGGGGAATGGTAAGGGGCAGTTAGCATGAGCATCCCTCCTTACACCCTACATCCCCTCAAGCACAGCAAATGGAGAGCACTTATGAAGGATCATTGGCTGATAAAGGTCATGCTTTACGTCCTTTCACTATGGTTGCTGTTCGTTTCGCTGTTGATCATGTCCTTCGACCAAGCACTGCTGTCCAATTTTTGGGCCGCCTTAACCGAGCATGACGTTGCGAAGCTGACTTCGGAGTTGAAAGTCAGAAACTTGGTTTTTATTGTGAGCATATTCTTCATAATTTTGGGCATGCTCATACTTTGGCTTCTTGCGAACAGCTATCGAGGTGGCTGGTCAATCAACTGCAAAATATCAGACGTTACCGATGAAAATCATGAGCACTTGGAATTTCTCGCGACCTATGTAATGCCGCTTGTCTTTACCGATGTAAATAGCAAGAGAACTGTGCTGAACTTGGTGCTGATGATTATTGCTATTGGAGCGATTTACGTAAAAACTAATAAGTTTTACTCAAATCCATCATTGGCTATTTTGGGGTTTAAGATTTACAAGGCAAAAATACACGACAGAGGCGAAAAGCAGTTTGTAGTCATTTGTCGGGGGCAGCTCACAGAGCAGAGCGTAATCCGCTATATCCGGATTGATAACAATACCTGTTTGGCTAAATTGGATAAGTAATTATGTTTACTGGCATCGACGCTATCATAAGCTCAAAGCATCTCTCTGGAGAGGCGTTCTTTTTAACAAGTACGGCATCTGGCCCAGTGATCTGGTCAGTTTTATTGGAGCCTACAGTTGAGAAAGAACTAACAAAGGCGTTCGCCGATAAACTTAGAAAGGTCGCCGTCGAGCCTAACGTGGGTAAAGCCGGTGTTCCTATGGTTTCTACTATCCTAGAGCGGGATCGACAAGTGATGGAGTACGACCAAGCTGCAATCGGCCACGTACCTAGTGAATTTGCCGAAATTCAGCGTGTACTGACCTTTGGGGTGAACGCTAGCGCTCCAGCCTTCGACTTCAAGCAGCAAGGTCTGTCGGCGGTTAAGGGTGTGATATATCATCTGTCCGATGGGCAAGGTAACAGTGTGGTTATTTACCAGCACAAATACCCCGTGTCACTGCATAAAAAAACCAAAAGCTCATTTTGCAGTTTCAACGGCCGCACTTTAGGGAAAGTTGATTACGATGCCATTGATATCAATGACACGGTCGACGTATTTTATTTTGCTGGTAAGTTCTATACGCTGAATGTTGCTCTGCTGGAGCGGTTCTATGGCCTTGAGCAAGTTATCAATAATCTTGCGCATGCCGCAACACCGCTTGTTCTAGCCTTAAATGTAATAAATATCCAGGGGGTTGCATCTCCAGGCGACATTTTTAAGGATATGCATCACGATCGAGCATTCATGCGCCGGTTGGCGATGGTCTCGAAAGGCAATATCGTGAAATCTGGATTGAACGTTACTCAAATCCAAGGCGTGATGGCGAACTTTCCGATTTTTTCCCGTACGATCGATCTCACTGGTGGCTTGGTGAATCTAACTACTAAAGAGCAAAAACGGAGTTTCATCCGCTTGCTCAATAACGAGGCTTCGTTCGCTGCTCTCGACAATAGCCCGTTCCTGGCGGTAGATAAGGATTCAGCAGCGTAATCCTCACTGGCTTGACAGATTGGCCTTGTTCCCTCGAACCATGACTTCCCAACCGGGTTCATGGGAGATTGAGGGGTGTTGAGTTACGTCTCAGCAAACCTGCAGAGGTTGCGATGCTGGATTTCAGTCGCCATGTGGTGAGCTTTCTGACGTCGGTGTTTTAAAGATGCCACCGGGCGTTGCGGCCCGGCTTAAATCAGTCCCCCATGCCGTCCAAGCGGCAGGGAGATCGCTTGCGATAAGCGTTGAAAACACCTTGCTTAGGCGTTTATAGAGTTGTGCAGTGCCATCACCTCGTGATGGTCGCGGGCAAATACTGCAGAAGGAAGACCAAACCACCTCTTTCGGTGGTTTTTTTCTTGGAAATCTTACTAGTGTCTCGAGCGGCTAGTTCATTTACTAACGTGTAAAGATATACTGTGTGCCCCCTCGCCCCGAGATGGTTCCACGCATGCCTCGACCAATTGCTCCTTTTGCACTGCAAGCCGCCGACGTCATTACGCTTCAAGGTTGGTTGCGCATGAGTACGCTGGAGCAAAGCCTCGGCCAGCGGGCGCGGATACTCCTTTACTCGCTGAAGGGGTGACGCCCATGGCCATCTGTGGGCAGTTACAGATCACTTCACCGACGGTGTTCAAGTGGCGAAAGCGCTACCTTGAGTCCGGCATCGAGGGCCTGAGCGACCTGCCGCGTAGCGGTCAGCCCCTGAAGCTGGGTGCTGAGAAAGTCAAAGAAATCCTGACCCTGACAACTCAGCGGGTTCCCAAGGAAGCAACGCATTGGAGCGTTCGGTTGATGGCCAAATACGCGCGCGTTACCACCTGGCAAGTTCGACAAATCTGGGCTGCGTCCGATCTCAAACCGCACCGGCTGAAGACATTCAAGATCAGCAATGATCCGCACTTCGCCGAAAAGGTCATTGATGTGGTCGGGCTCTATCTGAGCCCTCCGGACAACGCCATGGTGCTCTCGGTTGACGAGAAAACCCAGATCCAGGCGCTGGACCGTACTCAGCCGATGCTGCAACTTCGGCCCGGGCAGATCGAGCGGCGAACCCATGATTACAAGCGCCATGGCACGGCAAGCCTGTACGCCGCGTTTGACATCATGACGGGTGAAGTTATGGGCCGGATCACCCAGCGGCACCGGGCCAAAGAGTTCTTGGATTTTCTGCGACAGATTGACAGCAACACGCCTGCCGAGCTGGATCTCCATGTGATTCTGGACAACAGTTCGACCCATAAAACCGCTGCGATCAAGGCCTGGCTGGAAAAACATCCGCGCTTCAAGTTGCACTTCACACCGACCAGCGCGTCTTGGCTGAACGCAGTGGAAGGCTGGTTTTCGCAGTTGGAGAGACGGGCGTTGTATCGAGGTGTCTTCTCCAGCGTTACTGACCTGAAAGCTGCGATCCGCCAATTCATAACGGCTCACAACGAGCATTCGGCCAAGCCGTTCAAATGGAACAAGACGGCAGAGGCCATCATCAGCTCGGTACATATGGCAAAGCTGAGCGCGATGAAAAATAAGCTAATGAATTAAGCGATCGGGACACTAGCGAGGAGCGAGAACCAGGAGGGGCTTGGCTTTCACGTCTTAATCGTTGGGTGCGAGTTAAATTATTCGAAATTATGGCTGGGGAATAATTATGGCCAGCCAATAATTTCATTGCCTGATCATTTTTTGAGCGGTTGTTGCTGGGGTTGGATGAATACCGGTCAAGGCCGACTTCTGCAATTCGACCTCGTTGGGCGTTCTTGAGGCATTGGAGGGCGCTACTGCTAGGTCGTCGACCCTATTTGATTTGCGTTCTGTACTTCAGCGGTGGGTACCGTTCGTCTGGATTTTTACGTGGCTTAGACGATCCTCCTTCGACAGTACGGCCGATTGGGTTTTGTAAAGTTTTTAGGGCAGCATGAGCCATAAATTTACGAAAAACCTTACGACGATTTCATGTTTTTGTGACTAGCAGTTATCTTTCGCCTAATAAAATAAATGGGTTCACTCACTCACCCGTTCTTAATGTTGGTTTTCTGGTATTCATAACCGTTCTAAAGCAGCTGCAAGTCTCAAGCTACAAGCGGCAAGCTGAAATACAAAACCCGCACTTCCCTGGAAGTGCGGGTTTTTTATGGGCGGTGGATTTTAATCGCAGACTCAGGCCGCGAGAAAATCGTTGGTCGACACCACGCTGGCATACGCAAACGCCAGGGCCGCCATGAACGCCGCATGAACCTGCGCCGCCGGAACCGTCACGCCATTGAACTCCAGGTCGAGGGTGGCGCAGGCGTCGTGGATCACGGTCACCTTATAGCCAAAGTCCGCCGCCGCACGGGTGATGCCGTCCACACACATGTGGCTCATGCTGCCCACGACCACCAGTTCCTTGATGTCTTGCTCGTCGAGGATCGACTTCAGCCCGGTTTCGCGGAACGAGTTGACGAAGTGCTTGAGTACCACTGGTTCGTCGGCGCGGTTGAGCACTTTCGGGTGCAGCTTCGCGCCTTCGGAGTTCGGGGTGAAAAACGGTGCCTCTTCGGAGGTGAATTCGTGGCGGATATGCACCACTGGATCACCGGCGTCGCGGAAGGCCTTGATCAGGTGGGCGGCGTTGTCTGCGGCGGCATCGGCACCGACCAGCGGCCACTTGCCTTGGGGGAAGTAGTCGTTCTGGATATCGACTACGATGAGCGCTTGCTTGGCCATGACTGTTTCCTCGAAGTGTGTGTTGGGTGTGGAATGCAGTATTGGCGCTGGCAGGCGGCCAGGGGATTGGCCGCACCGACAATAAGAGGGGGAAAACTGACAATGGACACAGAAAGGGCGATCGCCGAACTCGGTGTGCTGATCTATCCCGGCGCGCAGATGGCGGCGGTACATGGCTTGACGGACTTGTTCGGGGTGGCCAACCGGATCGCCGCCGAGCACCAGACTGCGCAGTTGTCGCTGCTGCGGGTCAGCCATTGGCAGGTCGAGGGTGACCAGCCACCGGTTCGGATCTTCGACAGCCATCCCGGCCCGGAGCGCGCCTTGGTGGCCGTGTTGATTCCGCCGTCGATTGGCGGTTTTTCCGAGGGCCAGGCGCCACAGGGATTGATCCGCTGGTTGCGTGAGCAACATGCCAGCGGCGCGACACTGGGCGGGGTTTGTGTGGGCTCTATCCTGTTGGCCGAAAGCGGTCTGCTCGACGGTCGAAGCGCCACCACTCACTGGACCTCGGCCAAAGCCTTCGCCGAACGTTATCCGGCGATCAGGCTCAAGGCCGATACGCCGATTGTCGATGACGGCGACCTTATTACCACTGCCGGGCTGATGGCCTGGTCCGAACTGGGGTTGCGCCTGGTCAACCGGTTGCTGGGACCGAGTATTGCCACCAATACCGCGCGTTTTCTGGTGGTGGAGCACAGCGACAGCGCCAGTGAGTGCGGCAGTAATTTTGCGCCGATCCTCAGTCACGGCGATGCGCCGATCCTCAAGGTGCAACACTGGCTGCAAAGCACCGGGGCGACCGATGTATCGTTGACGGCGATGGCCGAAAAGGCCGGCCTGGAAGAGCGCACCTTCCTGCGACGATTCCGTGCGGCCACCGGGCTCAAGCCCACTGAGTACTGCCAGCATCTGCGAGTCGGCAAGGCCCGGGAAATGCTCGAATTCACCAACGGCACCATCGACCATATCGCCTGGACCGTGGGTTATCAGGACCCTGGGGCGTTTCGCACGACATTCAAGAAAATCACCGGGCTGGCGCCGAGTGATTATCGGACGCGGTTCGGGGTGACGCCGGGTGCTGCAGCGCGGTAGGCCCGTACCACAAGTCCCCTGTGGGAGCGGGCTTGCCCGCGATGACGGACGACCAAACACTTCAAATTACTTGGGTTTTTTCGCAATTCGCAACGACTTGGCCTTGGCCTCCACCAGCAGGTACATCACCAGGGCAATCAACAGCGGCAGAATGAAATAAATCGCCCGATAGGCCAGCAGTCCCGCCACCAGGCTACCCCGCGAAACCTCGTGTTGCAGCAGCGCCACGAACACCGCCTCGAGCACGCCGAGCCCGGCCGGGATGTGCGTGATGACCCCGGCGATGGCGCTGATCAACAGCACGCCCAGTACCAGTGGATAGTCCAGTTTGCTCGGCAGCAAGGTGAAAATCACCGCCGCCATCAGCGACCAGTTCAGGGCCCCGAGGGCCAGTTGCAGCACCGCCATGCGCAGTGACGGCAGGTCAATCTCAATGCCGCGAATCGCCCACTCCCGACGTTTGGCAAACCGGCAGGCCGCCAGATACCCGGCGCTCAACAGCAACAACAAAACCCCCACGCCTTGCAGCGCACCACTGCTGAGTTTCCAGCCCGGCGGCATGCGTACCAGCCCGCTGCTGAACACGGCGCCGGCTATGACCATGTAGCCAAACCAGTTGGTCGCCAGGCTCAGGCCAAGAATTTTCGCAATGTTGCTCTTGCTGACCCCAAGTCGCGAATACAGCCGGTAACGCATGGCGATACCGCCGACCCAGGCGCTCAGGTTCAGGTTGAAGGCGTAGCTGATAATCCCCACGGGCAGGATCTGCTTCCACGTCAGATTCTGACGGATGTAGGAGCGGCCGATCAGGTCGAAGCAGGCGTACACCAGAAAACTCATCAGGGTCAGCCCCGAGGCAATGATCAGCGTGCGCACCTTGAAATCGGCCAGGTTGTCGAACACTTCGTTCCATTCGATGCGTTGGGCGAGCATCGTGAACAGCACGATCAGCATCAGGAAAAACAGCATCGTCAACGGTCGTTTCCAGTGCCTCCAGTGCGACTTGCCAGCGCTACTGGCTTGAGTTGCCGCGTGGGGCTCTGCGCGGTTCATGGTCAACGCTCCCGGTCGGAGGGGGGACGGGTTTCAGGCGAGGTTTATGCGCCGGCAACCAACCGGCCCACGCCGGGAAATGTCGCAGGACGTGAAACACCAGAAAACCGACGGTCACATGCCAGACACGCCCGCGTGTCGCGATGTCGGGAGACATGACCTTGCAGTGGTTATCGCTGAGGTCTTCCAGGCGATCGAACAGAAGTCGATTGAAGCCACGGTCGCGGATCAGCACGTTGGCCTCCAGATTCATTGACAGGCTCAACGGGTCAAGGTTACTGGAGCCGACGGTGCTCCAGTCTTCGTCCACCAGCGCGACCTTGCCGTGCAGCGGGCGGTCGCAATATTCGTAGATCTTCACCCCGGACTTGAGCAGGTAGTCATAGGTCATGCGCGCGGCGAGCCTGGCCACCAGCATGTCTGGTTGCCCTTGCAGGATCAGCCGCACATCCACGCCCCGACGGGCTGCGTTGCGGATCTCGCGCAGCAGGCGCAAACCGGGAAAGAAGTAGGCGTTGGCGATTACCACCCGCCGTTGTGCCTGGCGCAGCACCTGGCGGTAAACCTCTTCGATGTCGGACGGGTGTTCACCGTTGTCGCGATACACCAGCCGCACCTGGCCGTCGTGATCGCTCAAGGCCAGTTCCGAACGCCGCATCCGGCGCCGTTGCCACCAGTATTTGGCCCGCACCGGGCGACCGCATTGCAGCAGGGCGAAGTGATGGATGTCGGCCACCGCCGGGCCTTGCACCTCCACGGAATAGTCCTGTTTGGCCTCAGGGCCGAAGTCGGCCAGGTGATCGGCGGAAAAATTGATCCCGCCGATAAAGGCAATGCTGCCGTCTACGACCACTATCTTGCGGTGCAGACGGCGGAACCAGTTGGTGCGGATGCCCAGGCGTTTCGGTGCCGGGTCGAACATTTGCAGGTGCACGCCGGCCGCGGTCAGGGCGGTGAGGAACCCGGTACTCAGTTCGCCGCAGCCAAACCCGTCGAGACTGACGGTGGTACGCACGCCGCGCTGAGCGGCTTCGATCAGAATCTGTTGAAGTTCATTGCCAACCTTGTCCTCGAACAGAATGAAGGTTTCCAGCAGGATTTCACTTTGCGCCCGGCGCAGGGCTTCAAATACCCGGGGAAAAAACGCTTCGCCGTTTTCCAGCAACTCGACGCGATTGCTGCCTTGCCAGCCGTATTCGACATCGACCGCTGTCGGCTCGTGGATCGGCGGGGCGGGGATGTCTTGCAACGTGGTTTTTTCCATTGGCTGGCGGCTCATAGCTCGATCTCCACCGACAGCGGGGCGTGGTCGGAAAGGTGCGACCAGGGCCGGGTGGTCAGCACTTGCGGATGGCTGGTCTTGAGGTTGCGCACGTAGATGCGGTCCAGGCGCAATGCCGGCAGGCGCGCGGGGAAACTGCGCGCCGGTTTGCCATGGTGCGCGGCGAAGACTTCGCGCAGAGCGCTTGGTTTGAGCAATGCATCGGCGCGCTGGCGCCAGTCGTTGAAATCCCCGGCGACGATCACCGGGGCGTCGCCCGGCAGGGCGTCCAGACGCTGGGCAAGCAATTTCAGTTGCGCCGTGCGGTGGCTTTCGCGCAGCCCCAGGTGCACGCAGATGGCATGCACTTCCCGGCCGTCGTCGGGCAGGCGCAACACACAATGCAGGAGCCCGCGGTTCTCGTGGCCGCCAATGGACACGTCAAGGTTGTCGTGGCGGATGATCTGGAATTTCGACAACAGCGCATTGCCGTGATCGCCCGCCGGATACACCGCATTGCGTCCATAGGCGAACTGCGGCCACAGGGTGTCGGCGAGGAACTCGTATTGCGGCATCGTCGGCCAGTTGGTGTAGCGCTTGGGGTGCTGTTCGTGGGTGCCGTGGACTTCCTGCAAAAACACCACATCGGCAGACACACTGCGCACCGCTTCACGCAGTTCCGGCAGGATGAAACGCCGGTTGAACGCGGTGAAACCTTTATGGGTGTTGACCGTCAGCACCTTGAAACGACAAGTGACGGACGGCCCCTGTACCTGCATGTCGGCTGCGCTTGAGTGTGCGGGAATATCAGTGTGATTCGCTGTCATGTCGCCTCCCGCCTGACGGCCCCTGTTTTTGGATGACTCCGGGGCGGCGGCGAAAGTTTCGATGGGGCTACGGACGGTACACAGACTTGAACTCACATCCATCCAATGTGGGAGCGGGCTTGCTCGCGAAAGCGGTGTATCAGTCACATCAATGCTGGATGTGCCTACGCCTTCGCGAGCAAGCCCGCTCCCACAGGGTTTATCAGTGGCCGGTGATAATGCGGGCAGAACCCTCAGCCGGTTCGGCGAACACCGGGCCGAGGCGATCAAGACGTCCACTCCACGCAGTCAATGACAGCGCCACCAGTACCACCAGACCGCCGATCCACGCGGTGTGAATCAACCCCATGTGGGCGACGATCAGGCCACCGCCCCACGCACCGCCGGCAATGCCGAGGTTGAATGCCGCGATGTTCAGGCCGGATGCCACGTCCACGTCCACGGCCTGCGGGGTGTGATGTTCTGCCTGTCGCACCACATACACCTGCAATCCCGGCACGTTGCCGAATGCCACGGCACCCCAGACCAGCACGGTGGCCAGCGCCAGCCAGGGATTGCCGGCAGTGAAGGTCAGCACGAACAACACGGCGGCGAGCAGGGCAAAAATGATTTTCAGGGCGCTGATCGGGCCGCGTTTGTCCGCCAGCTTGCCGCCCCAGATGTTGCCGACGGCCACGGAGATGCCATAGACCAGCAACACCAGGCTGACGGTGCTGGCGCTGAAGCCGGAGAGCTCCTGAAGAATCGGGGCGAGGAAGGTAAAGGCGATGAACGAGCCGCCGTAGCCGACGGCCGTCATGGCATACACCAGCAACAGGCGTGGTTGCTTGAGCACCTGCAATTGCTGCAACAACGACGCGGGTTTGCTGTGGGCGATGTTGTTCGGCACGTAAATCAGGCTGCCAACGAAGGCGATGACACCCAATGCCGAAACGGCGAGGAAGGTTTCACGCCAGCCGAAATGCTGGCCGATGAATGTCCCCAGTGGCACGCCGGTGACCAGTGCCACGGTCAGGCCGGTGAACATGATGGCAATCGCGCTGGCGGCTTTTTCCTTCGGCACTAGACTGGTGGCGATGGTCGAACCGATCGAGAAAAACACCCCGTGGGCCAGGCCGGTAACGATCCGTGCGAGGATCAACGATTCGTAGCTCGGTGCTTGCCACGCCAGCAGATTGCCGAGGGTGAACAGCACCATCAGTGACAACAGCAGCAACTTGCGCGGGACCTTGCCGGTGAGGGCGGTCAGCACCGGGGCGCCGACGACAACGCCAAGGGCATACAGGCTGACCAGCAGGCCGGCGGATGGCAGGTTGACGCCGAGGTCGGCACCGATGGTGGGTAACAGGCCAACGATGACGAACTCGGTCGTCCCGATGGCAAAGGCGCTGAGGGTCAGCGCGAGCAAGGCAATGGGCATGGCTGCAACTCCGGAGGTTGATTCGATGGAGCGCAGTGTCGGGGTTCGGGTTGTGCAGAAAAATACAGGGACGGACATTTGATATTTGCCTTGGGCGCAAAGATCGCGAGCGCGAGTGCTAGTCTGTGCCACAGGCAGGCATCGTCGTCCTGCTATCTGCGGGCAATAGCCGAACTTGCACGGTATTTATCGATCAGTTCCTTACAGACACAGGCAAAGGAGCGGGTGCTTTGATCAGGCTCAAGACCGCGATACTGCTGGGGGCGTTGCTGTTTCTGGGCAGTGAGCAACTGGAAGCCGCCGCGATACCGGGGCTGCCGGCCACCGTGACCGCCGCCACGCCGCCGGCACACCCTGAGCCGCTGGTGCAAGGCGGGTTACTGGGGGCCATCAGTTCAAGCATTGACGAGGTCCAGTCCAGGCTTGATCTCAATCAGAACCTGGTCGATGCCTGGCGCCTGCGTGCCGACCGCGCGGCCGATGAAGTGGATCAGTTGGTCAATCAGTCTTCGGCCCGTTCGGCCTGGAGCGTCGCCAGCGATTTCCTGCTGTTGACCTGCGTGTGGGCGGCCGTGTTTGCCTGTCTTTGGCTGCTTGGGCGGATGACCGCCAGGCATCTGTGCGAGCACCGTTTACTGCTCAGTCGCGAACGGGGCCAGGCGTTGCTCGGTTACGTGCTGCCCTACACCTTGCCGGCGGTGGTCAGTCTGCCGTTAACGATTTATGCCAGCCAGTTTTTGCCGATATCGGCCGGTCGGGCGCTGGCGCTGTGTCTGGCTTATGCCGCAAGCGCGGGGATATTTTCCGCGTCATTGGTGATGTCGCTGGTGGTGGTGTTCAATGCCGGGCACAAGCGGCGGGCGGTGCAGATCATCCGCGAGAACAGTCCCCGGCCGTTATTCGGTATCGGCTTTCTGGTGGCCTTGAGCGATGCTCTGACCAGTCCGCAGATCGCCCATCAACTGGGCAACAATCTCACCCGCAGCATCGCCGTGTTCACCGGGTTGGCTGCGTCGATTGCCTTCGGCTTGCTGGTGATCCGCATGCGGCGCCCGGTGGCCCATGTGATCCGCATCCTGCCGCTGGCCCAGCGCCTCGGTCAGCCGGCGTTGCGTGAAACCCTGCGGATATTTTCCGGGCTTTGGTATTGGCCGATTCTGTTGATGGTACTGGTTTCGATCATCAACCTGATCGGCGCCGGGGTGGACAACCAGAGAGTGCTGCGCAGCGCCTTGTTCACCACGGTGTTGCTGATTGCCACGGTGTTTCTCAGCACCACGCTGCACCATCTGTTCAAGGCGCGCAGCGCAGCGGACCTGCGCGGCAGCGGCGCCTACAAGGAGCGTTTTCTCAACTTGTCCCATGCCTTGCTGCGCATCGGCATGGCCATCGTGTTCATCGATATCCTCGGGCGGATCTGGGGCGTGTCGCTGTTCGAATTTGCGGTGAGCAATGCCGTGGGCCGGGCGATCAGTGATTCCCTGAGCCACATCGGCCTGATCCTGCTGGTGACCTGGATGGTCTGGGTGGTGCTCGACACGGCGATTCAGGAAGCCTTGAAACCGCCGGCCAACAAGCGCTCGGCGCGCCAGCCGAGTACGCGGGTGAAAACCATCCTGCCGCTGCTGCGCAACGCGATCAAAATCATCCTGGTGGTGATTTGCGCGATCACCACCATGGCCAACCTGGGGATCAACGTCGCGCCGTTCCTGGCCGGTGCCGGGGTCATCGGCCTGGCAATCGGTTTCGGCTCCCAGCAACTGGTGCAGGACGTGATTACCGGGCTGTTCATCATCATCGAAGACACCCTGTCCATCGGCGACTGGGTGGTGCTTGATTCCGGGCATGCCGGCACGGTCGAAGGCCTGACCATCCGCACCTTGCGCCTGCGCGACGGCAAGGGCTTCGTGCACTCGGTGCCGTTCGGGCAGATCAAGGCCGTGACCAATCAGTCGCGGCAATTCGCCTATGCGTTTTTCTCGGTGCAATTCACCTATGACACCGATGTCGACAAGGCCATCGAGCTGATCCGCGAGGCCGGGCATTCCATCAGCAGCGACCCGTTCCTGCGCTACAACCTGCAAGGACCGCTGGATGTGTTTGGCGTCGACAAAATGGACCTCAACGGCGTGGTGCTGACCGCGCAATTCCGCACAGTGTCCGGTGGTCAATATGCTGTGAGCCGGGCTTTCAATCAGCGCCTGAAAAAGCTTGTGGATAACTGCCCCTGGGTGCATTTCGCGCAGACTTATCCACAGCAGGCGTTGGTGCCGAGGCATCCGGTCGAGCCACCACTCGAGGCCGGGCATGAGCCGGATCATTCGGCGGTGTTGATGCCGGACCGGTCGCGGTCGCAGTAATGGGCATTGTCCTGGAGTTCGTTTTCGGTTGTGAGGGCCTCTTCGCGAGCAAGCCCGCTCCCACAGAGACTTCTGTTGTTTGCAATTTTTGTGGTCAGCAAAGACCCCTGTGGGAGCGGGCTTGCCCGCGATGAGGCCAGACCAGACAACATCAATGCCTGATCAGTTTGCTATGCACTTCAGCCATGGCCTGCTGATCCATCTCCAGCCAAAAAAGCGGCTTGCCGGCAATCTCGGCAGCGACCGGCAACCCGTCGCGATACACCAGCCGATTGCTTGCCAGTGCCGGCACCTTCGCACCCGGCAACAGCGTGCCGGCGAGGTTCAGCGGATCGACCCCGCACACCGCGACCAGGCTGCCGTCATGAGGCCGACGCCGCACCTCCCGCAACAATGGAATCGCCTCGGGCAATGCGAATTGCTCTCCCGCCAGGCCGCTGACAAACCGTCCGCCACGAATCTCGCCGCGTGCCTCCAGGCGATGGAACGTACGCAGCAGTTCGCGCCAACTCGGCAGCCAGTCAGCCTCTCGTTCCAGCAAGCGCCAGAACACCACGCCGTAGCGGCGCAGCAAAGTCATGGCGATGTGTTCCAGCGTTTCGGCCGGTACGGGCGCGGGACGCTGGTTTTCCACCACCGGCGCGTCAGGCGTGCGTCGCAATAAAGCCCAGCGCCCGGCGTCGTCCATGCCACCGATGAATAGTCCGCGCCCACGCCGGCTGTTGCGTGGCTGGCGCTTGCTGGCCGGGGTGATCAGTGCGCGCAACCCGGCGAAGCTGTCGGCGTTTACCAGGCCCGCGCCTACCAGTTCTTGCAGGGCGATTTCCAGTTCCGAACGCAGCAGATGGGCCTCATGGATCAGCTCATCGAAAAACAGCGCGCCGTGCTGGCTGAGGGCGGCGTGGACCTTTTGCGTTTTCGGCGACAGTTCGCTGACCGGCGTCTGTTCGGCCAGGCTGCTCCAGAGGCCGACCCGGTTGCGCGGCAGCAACACGATCGGCGTGCTGCGCAGGGCGGTGCTGGCGCCTTTGTTGTGGGCAGTCAGGCGCGTCCAAACCAGTCTGCCGCTGCGGCACAACTCATCCAGCCAGGACGCCGAGTAGTCCTTGATTCGCGCCGGCAGGATGTCGCTGTCCCAGGCTGAAGCGGCGGCGGGGTAACCCTCGAATTGCGCGACGACGGCTGGCAATACCGCTGCGCCCTGGCCCTGGCTTGCGCTCGACACATGCTGCCAGTCGAACAGAAATCGCATGAAATCCTGCAGCGCCACCGGTTCGATTTCCCGACGCAGGCGCTTGACCGTATAGCGGTGAATCCGCGCCAGCAAATGCCGCTCGCACCATTCTTCCCGGGCGGTGCCCGGGGTGAAGCGGCCGCGCAGCACGTAGCCTTCGCGTTCCAGTTGCGCCAGGGCCTGGTTGACCCGTGCAGCGGGCAAGCCGAGCGGTTCGGCAATACGATCGAGCGCCAGCGGTCCGAAGGCGCTGAGCCGCGCGCGGATCAGTTCAAGTGCGGCTTCCTCGGGTGCCCAGGCTTCATCGAAGTCCGGCAGCGCTTGCAGGGGCGGCGTCATGTCGACCTGTGGATAAATCGCCCGCAGGCAGGTCAGGCGCTCCAGCGCCAGCCACAGCGATTGCCCGGCGTTGATCTGCATGCGGCTCGCGCGTCCGCTGTCGGCCAGGGTATCGAGCCAGTCGAGCCATTGCGGATTGGCGCTGGCCTCGGCATCGCTGATGCACGTCAGGCCCATCAAGGCCTCGTGCATTTCATCGACACCGGAGGGCGCCGGCCAGGCTTCGTCGCGCACGGCGGCAATCGCTTCGGCGTCCAGCGCGCCGAGGTCGTCGGTGGATTGCGGGTCGCTCCAGCGGCGATTGAGCACCGCTTGGGTGCGGCGCTCCTCCAGTGGAGCATCGTCGAGAAAGGTATAGGGCCGGGCACTGAGAATCTCCGCCGCCAGCGGCGAGGGTGCTGGCAAGTCGCGGCTGATCAAGCGAATGTCACCGCGTTCCATGCGCCGCAACAAGGCCAGCCAGCCTTCACTGTCCATGGCATCGTGCAGGCAGTCGTCGAGGGTTTGCTCTACCAGCGGATGGTCGGGAATCTCCCGTTCGCCGGCGAGGTTTTCCACGCAAGCGATCTGATCGGGAAACACGCTGGCGATCAGGTCTTCGCTTTTCATCCGCTGGATCTGCGGCGGGACTTTGCGCCCGCCGCTGTAGCGCGGCAGCGCCAGGGCCACCCCGGCATTCCAGCGCCAGCGCACGCCGAACAGCGGCGCGTCGAGCACGGCTTGAATCAGCAGATGCTCGGCGCTGTTGCTGTGCAGATAGCGCCAGACATCGTCCAGTTCAAAACTGTGGCTGGTGGACAGCGACAGCACGATGGCGTCTTCGCTGGCGGCGGCCTGCAATTCAAAGTTGAAGGTGCGACAGAAACGCTTGCGCAGGGCCAGGCCCCAGGCGCGGTTGATGCGGCTGCCGAACGGCGTGTGAATGACCAGTTGGGTGCCGCCGGACTCGTCGAAAAAACGCTCCATCAGCAGTGTGTCTTGTGAAGGCAGGGCGCCCAGCGTTTGCCGCGCGCGGGCCAGGTAGTCCACCAGTTGTTCGGCGCTGGCGAGGTTCAGGCCCAGGGTGTCGGTCAGCCAGTCGAGTGCGGGCTGCAAGTTGCCAGGCGCGCCACCCAGCAGGTCGTCGAGCTGAGCCTGCAAGCGTGCCACCGCCGAGGACAATTCGGCGCTGCGCCCCGGCGCTTCCCCGAGCCAGAACGGAATGGTCGGTGGCTGGCCCTGGGCATCCTCGACCCGCACCTTGCCGGTTTCCACGCGCAGGATCCGATAGGACGTATTGCCCAACTGGAAGACATCCCCGGCGATGCTTTCCACCGCGAAGTCTTCGTTGATGGTGCCGATGTTCAGCCCTTGAGGCTCCAGCAATACGCTGTAGTCGGCGTTGTCCGGAATGGTCCCGCCACTGGTCACCGCCGTCAGTTTTGCGCCCCGGCGACCGCGCAGGGTGCGGCTCACGGCGTCGCGGTGCAGGTACGCGCTACGGATGCCCTGACGCCCGTTGTAGCCCTCGGCGAGCATCTGCAGCAGCGCCTGATAGTGTTTGTCGTCGAGTCCGGCGTAGGGCGAGGCGCGGCGCAGCATCTCCAGCAGCGCCTGTTCCGGCCACTCCTGGCAACTGACCTCGGCAATGATTTGTTGTGCCAGCACATCCAGCGGCGCTTGCGGGATCAGCAAGGTATCGAGTTCGCCCCGGCGCACACAGTCGAGCAGCGCGGCGCACTCGATCAGGTCGTCGCGGGTGGTGGCAAACAAACGGCCCTTGGGCGTACCGCCGACCTGGTGCCCGGAGCGGCCAACCCGTTGCAGAAACCCGGCAATCGAGCGCGGCGAGGCGATCTGGCACACCAGGTCGACGTCGCCGATATCGATCCCCAGTTCCAGCGACGCCGTGGCGATCAGCACTTGCAGGTCGCCACGCTTGAGTCGCTGCTCGGCGTCCAGGCGAAACTCCTTGGCCAGGCTGCCGTGGTGGGCGGCCACGGCGTCCTTGCCCAGGCGTTCGCTCAGGTGACGGCTCAGGCGTTCGGCCAGGCGCCGGGTGTTGACGAAAATCAGCGTGGTCCTATGTTCCCGGGCGAGGGCGGCGAGGCGGTCGTACACCCGTTCCCAGACATCGTTGGCCATCACTGCCGACAGCGGCACGGGCGGCACTTCGATGTCCAGGTCGCGGGGGCGGGCATGGCCGATATCGACGATTTCGCACGGACGGTCGCGACCGACGAGGAAGCGCGAGACGGCTTCAATCGGGTTTTGCGTGGCCGAAAGGCCGATGCGCAGAAGTGGTTGTGCGCACAATGCCTGCAGGCGTTCAAGGCTCAGTGTCAGATGGCTGCCGCGTTTGTTGGCAGCCATGGCGTGGATTTCGTCGATGATTACCGTTTGTGTCGTGCCGAGCATCTGCCGACCGGAATCGGAACCGAGCAACACGTACAGGGATTCCGGTGTGGTCACCAGAATGTGCGGTGCCGTCTTGCGCATCGCCGAGCGATCTTTTTGCGGTGTGTCGCCGGTGCGCACGGCCGTGGTGATCTGCAGTTCGGGCAGGCCCATCAGGCGCAATTGCTCGGTAATGCCGGCCAGTGGGTTTTGCAGGTTGATCTGGATATCGTTGGACAGCGCCTTGAGTGGCGAGACGTAAACCACCAGGGTGGCGTCGGGCAAGCCTTCGGGGCTTTCCAGGCCGCGATGCACCAGGTCGTCGATGACGGCAAGAAAGGCGGTGAGGGTCTTGCCGGAGCCGGTGGGCGCGGCGATCAGGGTCGAGCGCTGCTGGCGGATCAACGGCCACGCCCGGGCCTGGGCGGCGGTGACCGCTGCGAACGTGTGGCTGAACCAGGCGCTGACGGCAGGGTGAAAGCCGCTCAGGGCACTGTCTGCGGGGATGGGCAGGTTCATGCAGCAAGTTATGCGGGTGGGGCGCGCAAGATGCAAGTACCACTTGGGATCTCTAGCAGCCTTCAGGGCCTCTTCGCGGGCAAGCCCGCTCCCACAAGGATCTGCTGTGGATACAAAATCTGTAAACGACAGAGATCACTGTGGGAGCGGGCTTGCCCGCGAAGGGGCCCTCATAGGTGACACAAATCCCGGACATCTACACTTTACGGATGACGGTTGCGCACTAAACCCGCAAAATGCAACGATTCCGGCAATTACCTACGACATCGCCTGGGCGCGGTGTCGATAAAGCCATTGTTTCAATCAGACTGGGCCTGCTGACTCTATGCGAATGCGCCTTATGTTACTGGGCGGCGGAAATGCCCTTGGGCAGGCGCTGATTCGCCTCGGTGCAGAGGAAGACATCGGCTTCCTCGCCCCCCGCCCGCCGCAAGACGGCTGGGATGCCGCGAGCCTGACACAACTGCTCGACGACACCCGTCCCGATGCATTGATCAACCTTGCCTACTACTTCGACTGGTTTCAGGCAGAGGCGGTGAGCGAACAGCGCCTGGCCGGCCAGGAGCGTGCGATCGAGCGTCTGGCGGAACTGTGCCAGCACCACAACATCGTTCTGCTGCAACCTTCCAGCTATCGCGTGTTCGACGGCTCCCGCGCCACGGCCTACAGCGAAAAAGACGAACCCGTGCCACTGGGCCTGCGGGGCCAGGCGTTGTGGCGGATCGAACAAAGCGTTCGCGCCACCTGCCCGCAACACGTACTGCTGCGTTTCGGCTGGCTGCTGGACGACAGCCCGGACGGCACCCTTGGCCGCTTCCTCGCCCGTGCCGAACAACCCGAAGAACTGCTGATGGCCGACGACCGGCGCGGCAATCCAACGCCGGTCGACGATGCCGCCCGCGTGATCATTTCAGTGCTCAAGCAACTCGATTGCGCTGCGCCGCTGTGGGGCACCTACCACTACGCCGGGCATGAGGCGACCACGCCGCTGGCGCTGGGGCAGGCGATTCTGACCGAAGCCCGCAGCCTGCATCCGCTGGCCATCGAAGCCCCGACCGCTCAGGCCCACGCCGCGCGTCCGGATGCTGCTGAAGAACCGCAACACGCGGTACTGGCCTGCAAGAAAATTCTGCACACCTTCGGGATCAAACCGCGCGCCTGGCGTGCGGCGCTTCCCGCTCTACTGGACAGGTTCTATCGCCATGGCTGACGGTCCCGTTTTGATCACCGGTGGTGCCGGTTTCATTGGTTCGCACCTGACTGACGCCCTGCTTGCCAAGGGCCATGGGGTGCGGATTCTCGATGACCTGTCCACTGGCAAGCGCAGCAATCTGCCGCTGGACAATCCCAAGGTCGAACTGATCGTCGGCGACGTGGCCGATGCGGCATTGGTTGCCCAGGCGATGGTCGGTTGCAGCGCCGTGGCGCATCTGGCGGCCGTGGCTTCGGTGCAGGCCTCGGTGGACGATCCGGTGCGGACGCACCAGAGCAACTTCATCGGTACGCTGAACGTCTGCGAAGCCATGCGCCAGGCCGGGGTCAAGCGCGTGCTGTTTGCCTCCAGCGCGGCGGTGTACGGCAACAATGGCGAGGGCGAGTCGATCGACGAAGACACGCCCAAGTCGCCGCTAACGCCCTATGCTGCGGACAAACTGGCCAGCGAGCACTACTTCGATTTCTACCGCCGCCAACATGCGCTGGAGCCGGTGATTTTCCGCTTCTTCAACATCTTCGGCCCGCGCCAGGATCCGTCCTCGCCGTACTCCGGGGTGATCAGTATTTTCAGCGAGCGCGCGCAAAAGGGCCTGCCGATCACCGTGTTTGGCGATGGTGAGCAGACCCGGGATTTTGTCTATGTCGAAGACCTGGTCGACCTGCTGGTGCAGGCCATCGAGAAGCCTCGGGTCGAAGTCGGTGCGGTCAACGTTGGCTGGAACCAGGCAACGACCCTCAAGCAAATGCTCGAAGCGCTCGAAGCCGTGGTCGGCAAGCTGCCGCCGGTGAGTTACGGCCCGGCGCGCTCCGGTGACATTCGTCACTCCCGGGCGAACAACCAGCGCCTGTTGGAACGCTTCACGACCTCGGAGCAGACACCGATGCGTGTGGGGCTGGCGCGGTTGCTGGGGCGCTGAGGGTTTTGTAAGCCCGATTCGCGAACATGAAAAAGGCGCCCTTTGACAGGCGCCTTTTTCACGGCCGGGATTTACTTACAGCTTGTGTAATTCCTGTGGCGAGGGAGCTTGCTCCCGCTCGACTGCGTAGCAGTCGTCAATCCGGTTACTGCGGTTTGTTTGAATCACCGCTTTTGCCGGTTTGGGGTCGCTTCGCGACCCAGCGGGAGCAAGCTCCCTCGCCACAACAGCCTCATTCACCACCACGTGAACGTTCTTTAGAACTTGTAACCCAGACCCACCATGTAGATGAACGGGTCGACATCGACATCCACACGTGCCCGGGTACCTGGGGCAATCGAGTTGTTCTCGACGGTGGCGCGGGTATCGATGTCGATGTAGCGCACCTGGGCGTTGATCATGATGTTGTCGGTCAGCATGTAGTCAGCACCGACCTGCCACGCCAGACCCCAGGAGTTTTCCGCCTTGAAGTTGCTGAAACCGGCGGACTGCGCCTGGCTGCCAACGTGTTCGTCGTAGATATAGGTGTAGTTGATGCCGCCGCCGACGTACGGCTGGAAGGCCGACTTGGGATCCAGCGGGTAGTACACCAGGCTCAACGTCGGCGGCAGGTGCTTGAGGGTGCCGAGTTTGCCATTGGCCGCGCTCAGAGCCGTGCCCTTGAGTTTCACATCATGCTCGAACGGTGTGGCCGCCAGCAGCTCGATACCCAGGTGGTTGGTGAGCATGTAGGCGAAGTTCAAGCCCAGTTGCGTGTCGCTGCTCATGGTCGCCTTGCCCCCCAGGTCGGCACCGGCGAGCGGGCCTTGATCGACCTTGACGCTGGAACTGTCGGCTTCCGGGTTGACGGTGATTGCACCGGCGCGAATGAGAATGTCGCCGGCCTCGTGGGCGTGGGTGAGCGGGGCTGCGAGCGCGAAGGCAAGCAGCGAAACGCTGAGCATGGACTTGTTCATGGGGGCTCCAGAGGACGTTAAAAATTTTGATGTCCAATGGTAAGGCGCCTAACGATTTGGTCTTTTGATGCAGCTCAAGGAAAGTGGGAAGTAATGGATTTGTAGTGATTTCGATGGCCTCTTCGCGAGCAAGCCCGCTCCCACAGGGGGAACGCATTCCAGTGTGGGAGCGGGCTTGCTCGCGAAGGCGGCATTTTCAACAACGCAAAACGACCGGACTCACTCCGGCAGTTCATACAGATAAATCTTGTCCGCCTCCATCTGATACCCGGCATCCGCCAGCTCACTGGTGGATGCCTTGACCTGCAACGCGCCTTCGATCCAGTACGGCTGATACAACTCGTCGAGCTTCACGCCGACCTCGCTCTTGACGTGCACGATCTGGTTCGACGGTGGTGGTGGTACGTGGATGCAGGCGCCGAAATACGGCACCAGCAGGAACTCCGTGGTACGTCCTTCCTCGCTCACTTCCAGCGGCACGATGTAGCCCGGCAAGCGAATGCTCTGGCCATCGAGGGCCTTGACCACCGGTGCGTTGGGCAGGTCCTGCTTGGCGGCCGGTGCCGACTCGGCCGACAGGGCATTGCTCATCTGCGACAGGTCGTGCAACGGCGTCATGTTCGGCACTTCTTTCGGCGCATCCGGCGGGATCATCTCCGACCAGGTCAGGTCTCGCGGCTGGGCCGCCCACAAGGGCAGGGCGACCAGCATCAACAGCGCAAGTACAGCGCGGGGCATTTTCAACGTCCTCATAAACGGATCGACAGGCCATCGGCCAGGGATTGGCGATAGGCGCGCCAGGCCGGCACGCTGCCCATCAGCAGCGCGGCGATGAGGATGCCACCGAGCAGCGTCCATTCATACTCGCTTGGCCAGGACAGTGGCAGGAACAGGCCGTAGTTGGCTTGTACATAACCCTGGGCCGCCGCGATGCACACATACAGCAACGCCACACCGGCGATCACGCCCGACAGCGCCAGGGCAAAGGCTTCGAGCACCAGCAGCGTCGCGATATGCCACGGTCGCGCACCCACCGAACGCAGGATCGCCATTTCCCGGCGGCGTTCGTTGAGGCTGGTGAGAATGGCCGTGAGCATGCCGATCAATCCGGTCAGCACCACAAACAGCGAAACCACGAACAAGGCTTTTTCCGCGGTGCCCATCAGGCTCCACAGCTCTTGCAACGCCACGCCCGGCAGGATCGCCAGCATCGGCTCACCGCGGAATTCGTTGATTTCCCGTTGCAGGGCAAAGGTCGAAATCTTGTTGTTGAGGCCGAGCATGAACGCGGTGATCGCTTGCGGCGTGAGGTCCATGTTGCGCGCCTGATCGGCCGTGATGCGACCCTCGCCCCGGGCCGGTACGCCGTTGTGCCAGTCGATGTGAATCGCTTCCATGCCGCCAAGGCTGATGTGCAGCGTGCGGTCCACCGGGGTGCCGGTGCGTTTGAGAATACCGACCACGGTGAACGGCTTGTCGTCGTGCTTGACCAGGCTGATCGCCGCCACGCCGTGGGCCAGCACCAGTTTGTCGCCGAGTTTGTAGTGCAGCGCATCCGCCACTTCGGCACCGAGTACGACTTCGAACGGGTCGGTGGCGAAGGCCCGGCCATCGGCCAGCTCCAGGTGTTGCTGGCGTCCGTACTGGTAATGCTCGAAGTAGGCTTCGGTGGTGCCCATCACCCGATAGCCGCGATGGGAGTCGCCGAGGGACATCGGGATGGCCCACTTCACTTTCGGGTTGTTGGCGAAGTGCTCGAAGCTGTCCCAGCGGATGTTGTTGGTGGCGTTGCCGATTCGGAACACCGAGTACAACAACAGGTTCACCGAGCCAGAGCGGGCGCCGACGATCAGGTCGGTGCCGCTGATGGTGCTGGCGAAACTGGCCTTGGCTTCGGTGCGCACGCGCTCCACCGCCAGCAGCAGGCACACCGACAGGGCGATGGCGAACGCTGTGAGGATCGCGGTGAAGCGGCGGTTAGCCAGGCTGGCCATGGCTAGACGAAACAAATACATCTCAGACCTCGGACGGGGTGGCGGCGCGATTGAGTTCGGCCAGCGACAGGTTGTGATCGAACAACGGCGCAAGGCTCTGGTCGTGGCTGACGAACAACAGGCTCGCCCCGGCTTCGCGGCATTCGGCGAACAGCAGGCGAATGAAGTTCTCGCGGGCGTCGTAATCGAGGGCCGAGGTCGGCTCGTCGGCAATCACCAGTTCCGGTTGACCGATCAGCGCGCGGGCGGCGGCGACCCGTTGCTGCTGGCCGATGGACAACGAATCGGCGCGGCGACCGAGGATGTTTTCATCCTTCAAACCCAGGTGGGCGAGCAGCGTTGCGGCCGCTTTGTCCACGCTGCCGTGGCGTTGCTTCGCCCGTTCGGCGCGCAGTTTCGAGAAGTGGCAGGGCAGTTCGACGTTTTCACGCACCGACAGAAACGGCAGCAGGTTGAACTGCTGAAAGATGTAGCCGGTGTGATCGACGCGGAAGTGGTCGCGGGCACCGGCCGAGAGTTGCGTCAGCTCCTGGCCGAGCAGGCGGATACTGCCGCGATCAGGCTTCTGCACGCCGCCGAGCAAGCCGAGCAGGGTGGTCTTGCCGCTGCCGCTGGGGCCTTTGAGGAACAGGGTTTCTCCGCGCTCCAGGCGAAACGCCGGGATGTCCAGCAGTGGCGGATGACCGGGCCAACTGAAGCCCAGGTCGGACAGTTCGATGAGTGCTTGGGTCATGTGAAACCGGTCAATTGATAGGTGAACCCTGTAGGAGCGAGCTTGCTCGCGAAAAACCTGAGAGCACCGAGGTGAATCAAGTTTCCCGCGTTATCGTTGACGTCCATCGCGAGCTCGCTCCTACAAGGGGGCTTCGGTGGATTCAGAATTTGAGGGCAGCAGCCTTGTCCGTCACTTCAACGCCTTGCTGCCCGCTCGGGCCGATCAGTTGTACCTGAATTTTCCGGGTGGCCGGGAAGCTGGTAAAAATATTCGCCAGGTCCAGCGACTTCAGTGCCGCCGGCGTGGCGCAGGTGAACTGATAACGCGCGTGGATTTCGCTGTGATCATGGTGATGTTCGTGGCCGTCTTCGTCCTTGGCGTCTTCATCGTGATCATCGTCGGCATCGGGTTTGTCGCCGAACAGCGGGCTTTCCAATTCCTGGTTTTCCAGTACGCAACCAGCGGCTTTTGGCAGGTTGAACAGGGCCAGCGGTTGCTCCAGTCGGGCGCGGGCGGCGGCGACCTTGGCTTTGTCTGCGTCGCTGGTGGCGACATGCTCGAAACCCACCAGGTTCATGGCCGGGCTGTCCAGCTCCAGTTCCAGGGTCTGCCCGTCCAGCGCAGCATTCAGGCGTCCCACGCCATGTTCGTGGGCGCCCAGGCTGCCATGCTCATGATCGTGTTCGTCGGCGGCATGGGCGACAGCCAACGGCAGCATGGCAAACGGCAGGGCAAGAAGCAGACGACGCATGACGAGTCTCCGAAAAGTAAAATGAAGAATATGTTATGTAATCTTATAACGTAAGTGCGGGGAGTTTGACTGTCCGCTTGGCGTTGCACAAGTCCCATGGGAGCATGCAGGGAAGAAATGTGCGGGAGCAGACCTATGTTGCGAATTCGCGGAAGCATCGGCGACTGGCCGGTGGATTTGACCCTGGAGATGGACGACGCGGACTGGGCGCGACTAGGGGCGCAGTTGCAGGTGGAGAAATCCGCCGTCAGCGCGCCAGCGGCGAAACCGCTGAATCAGGATGATGCGCTGTGGCAGATCGCCCGGGATCTGTTGCGCAAGGCCGGGCAGCTCAGCGGACCGGATCTGCTCGATCAACTCGAAGGCCTGACCGGCAGCGCGGCGGCGGGCAAGCGCCTGTTGGTGCGGTTACGCCACAGTCCGGACGTGAAGGTGGAAAGCGGCACCGATACGCCGATTTACCGCTGGCTGTTGTAGGAGCGAGCAAGCTCGCGATGGGCGTCAACGATAACGCGGGAAACCTGATTCACCTCGGTGCTCTCAGGTTTTTCGCGAGCAGGCTCGCTCCTACAGGGTCGGCTTAGTACAGCGCAGCAAACAACTTGCGGCGGTACGTGCTGACCAGCGGGTGGTCATTGCCCAGCAACTCGAACACCTGCAGCAAGGTCTTGTGTGGCAAGCCTTCGCTGTAGCTGCGGTTGCGGATGAACAGCTTGAGTAGCGCATCCAGCGCGGCGTCGTACTGCTGGCGGGCCAGTTGCTGGATGGCCAGTTGATAGATCGCTTCATCGTCCTGGGGATTTTTCGCCAGCCGGGCCTTCAGGTCGGCGGCATCCGGCAAGTCCCTGGCCAAACCGAGAAACTTGATCTGTGCCTTGGCGCCGGCCAGTGCGGCCTTGTGCTCGTCGCTCTTGACCGCATCCAGCACGGCTTGCGCTTCGCCCAGTTCACCGCGCTCGGTCAGGCAGCGGGCGTACAGGATCAATGCCTTGGCGTTGGTGTTGTCTTCACCCAGCAGCACTTTGAGCAGGGCTTCGGCATCGGCAAAGCGGCTGTCATCGAACAGTGCCTGGGCCTGTTCGAACGGATCGGCGGCGGCCGGTGGTGGCATCTGCACATGGGGTTCGAGCAGGGCGCGCACGGCGGATTCCGGCTGGGCGCCGGCAAAGCCGTCGACAGGCTGGCCGTCCTTGAACAGCACCACGGTGGGCAGGCTGCGGATGCCGAAGCGGGCGACGATGTCTTGCTCGATGTCACAGTTGACCTTGGCCAGCAGCAGCTCACCCTGATAGCTCTCGGCAATGCTCTGCAACATCGGCATCAGCACTTTGCAGGGCGCGCACCATTCGGCCCAGAAATCCACCAGCACCGGCTTGTGGAAAGAGTTCTCGATCACCGACTGGTCGAAATCGGCAGTCGTGGCGTCGAAGATGTACGGCGTTTCCTGACTCATGGGCAATCTCGTAAAAGCGTGAATGGAGCAACTATACGGTCAGGCGCGGGCGGCGTGATAGAGGCTCACATGCCGAAACTCGTGGGGCTCGGCCAGATCCGGCAGGGTCATGGCTTCGAGCATTTCGATGCGCCGGTACAACGGATGGCGAAAGTCCCATACTCGGGAGTCCGCCACCAGCGCCTCTCGGCCGCGACTGAGGAACTGGTCGAGCAGCGGCAGGTTGGCCCGGTCGTACAGCACATCCGCCACCAGTATCAGATCGAAGCGATCAGCCTCGGCGAAAAAATCCGTCGAGTAGTTGAGCTGCACATCATTGAGCTCGGCATTGGCCCGACACGCGGCAATCGCCAGCGGGTCGAGGTCGCAGGCCAGCACTTCCAGGGCGCCGGCCTTGGCAGCGGCAATCCCCGCCACCCCGGAACCGGCACCGAAATCCAGCACCCGCTTGCCTTCGACCCAATGCGGGTTCTCGGCCAGATAGCGGGCCACGGCCAGGCCGCTGGCCCAGCAGAAACTCCAGTACGGTGGCTCATGCAGGATGCGCCGGGTTTCTTCCGGGCTGAAGGCGCGGTCCATGTTGTCGCCGTCGATCAGCCACAGTTGCAAGTCGGTTTCCGGCAATGGGCAGGCTACCAGTTGTGCATCGCCGAGCAGTTCAGCCAAGGCCCGTTGCAGGTCGAGCGGCACACTCATGGGGCTTTGACGAATTGCAGTTGGCCCAGGGCCTGGGTGGTCGGCTGGGTAATCAGCTGCGACGGCAGGTGCAGGATCAACTGGCCCGACTGACTGGCGCGGCCTCGCAGCTCAACACGGGCGCCGACCGGAAAGGCATCCGGGTTGAAACGCAGGTGAAACGGCAACACCTGGTTGTTGCCGATCAGGCTGGAGCTGGCGAGCAATTGTTGCGGGCGGTCTTTTTCGTCGATGACCAGCAATGCCAGTTCGACCTCGGCACCTGCCGGCACGCCTTGCAGGGTGCCGCTCAGTTCACGCTGATAGGCGGGCAAGGGGCCGAGGACAGCCGCCTCCCTGGCTTTCTTCTGCGCCTGTTGCGGCGCCGGGCCTGGCGTTGGCGGCTGGGGCTTGGGCGCATCGCTGCCGCAAGCCACCAGCAGGCTGAAAACACTGAGCAAAACGAGCGGACGTAACGACATCGGTGGCTCCATAAAGCTGAATTCCATGGATCAAGTGATCATTGCGTCTGTATACCGCAAACCCTATGGCTTGTCTTGCCACCGGGATGCGCTACCATGGCCCTCCCTTTTTTTGTTGCCTGCCACCATGCACTGTCCCTTCTGCGGTGCCAACGACACCAAGGTCATCGACTCGCGTCTGGTCGCCGAGGGCGAACAGGTGCGCCGCCGGCGTGAATGCCTGGCCTGCGGCGAGCGTTTCACGACGTTCGAGACGGTGAACTGGTGTTGCCGCGCCTGATCAAAACCGACGGCAGTCGCCAGCCGTTCGACGAAGAAAAACTCCGCGCCGGCATGCAGCGCGCGCTGGAGAAGCGCCCGGTGAGCGTCGAGCGCCTCGAATCGTCGTTGGTGCACATCAAACACAAACTGCGCGCCACCGGCGAACGGGAGGTCAAATCCCTCGTGGTCGGCGAACTGGTGATGGCCGAGCTGCAGAAGCTCGACGAAGTCGCCTACATCCGCTTCGCTTCGGTATATCGCCGCTTCCAGGACCTCAACGAGTTCCGCGAAGAGATCGATCGCCTGGCCCGTGAACCGGTGAAAGAATGACCACGCCCGCTGAACTTGCCATCCTCGATGCTCATTTCATGGCCCGTGCGCTGGAACTGGCGCGCAAGGGGCACTACACGACGCACCCCAATCCGCGGGTCGGTTGCGTGATCGTGCAGGGCGGGCAGATTGTCGGCGAAGGCTGGCATGTTCGCGCCGGCGAGCCTCACGCGGAAGTCCACGCCTTGCGCGCGGCCGGTGAGCAGGCTCGTGGCGCTACTGCCTATGTGACGCTCGAGCCGTGCAGCCACCACGGCCGCACGCCGCCCTGTGCCGATGCGCTGGTGAATGCCGGTGTGGCCCGCGTGGTCGCGGCGATGCAGGACCCGAACCCGGAAGTCGCCGGTCGCGGTCTGCAACGTTTGGCCCAGGCCGGCATTGCCACCGAAAGCGGCGTGCTGGAAGGCGAGGCACGCCAGCTCAATCAGGGTTTCCTGAAGCGCATGGAACACGGCCTGCCGTTCGTGCGGGTCAAGTTGGCCATGAGCCTGGACGGTCGCACGGCGATGGAAAGTGGCGAAAGCCAGTGGATCACAGGTACAGCTGCACGTTCGGCGGTGCAACGCTTGCGCGCCCAGGCCAGCGTGGTGCTGACTGGCGCCGACACGGTGCTGGCGGACAACGCGCGGTTGACCGTGCGGGCCGATGAATTGGGACTGGATGCTGAGCAAACGGCCCTGGCCATGAGCCGCCCGCCGTTACGCGTGCTGGTCGACGGTCGCCTGCGGGTGCCGCTGGATGCGCCATTCTTCAAGGCAGGTCCCGCCCTGGTCGCCACCTGTGTCGCGGTGGAAGAACAGTACGCCAATGGCCCGGAATGCCTGATCGTGCCCGGCTATGACGGCCAGGTCGATCTGCGCCAGCTGTTGGTCGAGCTCGCTGCCCGTGGGGTCAATGAAGTGTTGGTCGAGGCGGGTGCGCGTCTGGCGGGTGCGTTTGCCCAGCTCGGACTGGTGGACGAGTTCCAGATTTTTATCGCCGGCAAGTTTTTGGGCTCTTCGGCGCGGCCGCTGCTGGACTGGCCGCTTGCGCAGATGAAGGATGCGCCGGAACTCAAAATCACCGAAATTCGTGCGGTTGGCGATGATTGGCGAGTCATTGCCATTCCTTCACCTCAGTCAGCGTGAGAGCTACTGCACTCGGTAATACTGCGTTAAAAACAGGCTCGGAATGCTCATTTGCAACCCGTAAACTCCGCTTCCTCGCCTGTTTTTGCCTTGTCTTACCTTCGTTCGCTACGCTCTCACGCTGACTGGGCCGCAAGCGTATAATTTCCGGCCATCGCGCAAGCTTTGGCTTTGTTCTCGAGGAGAACCTCATGTTTACCGGCATCATCGAATCCATCGGCAGCATTCGTGCATTGACCCCAAAGGGCGGTGATGTGCGGGTACACGTCGAAACCGGCAAGCTCGACCTGAGCGACGTCAAACTGGGCGACAGCATCGCGGTCAACGGCGTGTGCCTGACCGCGGTCGAGTTGCCCGGCAACGGCTTTGCGGCGGACGTCAGCCGCGAAACCCTCGACTGCACCGCCATGAACGACCTGAAAAGCGGCAGCCCGGTCAATCTGGAAAAAGCCCTGACCCCGACTACTCGCCTTGGCGGGCACCTGGTCAGCGGTCATGTCGATGGCGTGGGCGAAGTGGTTGCCCGTACAGAGAATGCGCGGGCCGTGGAATTCCGCATTCGTGCACCGAAAGAACTGGCCAAGTACATCGCCCATAAAGGCTCGATCACTGTCGACGGCACCAGCCTCACCGTGAACGCAGTCGATGGCGCCGAGTTCCTGCTGACCATCATTCCGCATACCCTGAGCGAAACCATCATGGCTTCGTACCAGCCGGGCCGCCGGGTGAACCTGGAAGTGGACTTGCTGGCCCGTTATCTGGAGCGCCTGTTGCTGGGCGACAAGGCCGCAGAACCGACCTCCAGTAACATCACTGAAAGCTTTCTGGCCCAAAACGGCTACCTCAAATCCTGAAGCTCAAATTTCGAAAGAAGGGGGGTGCCTTGTGGCGCTCAATAGCATCGAAGAACTGGTTGAAGACATCCGCCAAGGCAAGATGGTCATCCTCATGGATGACGAAGACCGCGAGAACGAAGGCGACCTGATCATGGCCGCCGAGTGCTGCAAGCCCGAGCACATCAACTTCATGGCCAAGCACGCCCGTGGCCTGATCTGCATGCCGATGAGCCGCGAGCGTTGCGAACTGCTCAAGCTGCCATTGATGGCGCCGCGCAACGGTTCCGGTTTCGGTACCAAGTTCACCGTCTCCATCGAAGCGGCCACCGGTGTGACCACCGGCATCTCCGCCGCCGACCGCGCACGTACCGTGCAGGCGGCTGCCGCCCGTGATGCCAAGGCTGAAGACATCGTCAGCCCGGGCCACATCTTCCCGCTGATGGCCCAGGCCGGCGGCACCCTGGCTCGCGCCGGCCACACTGAAGCGGCGTGCGACCTGGCGCGCATGGCCGGTTTCGAGCCGAGCGGCGTGATCTGCGAAGTGATGAACGATGACGGCACCATGTCCCGTCGCGCCGAGCTGGAAGCTTTTGCCGCCGAACACGACATCAAGATCGGCACCATCGCCGACCTGATTCACTACCGGATGATCCACGAACGTACCGTTCAGCGGATTGCCGAGCAGCCACTGGACAGCGAACTGGGCCAATTCAACCTGGTGACCTATCGTGATTCGGTGGAAGGCGACGTGCACATGGCACTGACCCTGGGCAACGTGTGTGCCGAAGAACCGACCCTGGTTCGCGTGCACAACATGGACCCGCTGCGCGACCTGCTGATGGTCAAGCAACCGGGCCGCTGGAGCCTGCGCGCCGCCATGGCCACGGTTGCCGAGGCTGGCAGCGGCGTGGTGCTGTTGCTCGGTCACCCGCTCGATGGCGACGTGTTGCTGGCGCACATCCGCGAAACCGCCGACCACCTGGCGGTGAAAAAGCCGACCACCTACAGCACCGTGGGTGCCGGTTCGCAAATCCTGCGCGACCTTGGCGTACGCAAAATGCGCCTGATGTCGGCACCGATGAAATTTAATGCGATATCCGGTTTCGATCTGGAAGTTGTAGAATACGTGCCCTCCGAATAATGACCGGCATTTTCCGGCCCTGAATTCGCGGTTCAAATATCACTGAGGGACGCGTACGAGACGCGTCCCGGCTCTTTAAGAGATCTAACGAATGACCCTGAAGACCATCGAAGGTACCTTCATCGCCCCTAAAGGCCGCTACGCTCTGGTAGTGGGCCGTTTCAACAGCTTCGTCGTTGAAAGCCTGGTCAGCGGTGCAGTTGATGCCCTGGTTCGCCACGGCGTAAGCGAAAGCGACATCACCATCATCCGCGCACCTGGCGCCTTCGAAATCCCGCTGGTTGCGCAGAAAGTCGCTCAAAAGGGCGAATTCGCGGCAATCATCGCCCTGGGCGCAGTCATTCGTGGCGGCACTCCGCACTTCGAATACGTGGCTGGCGAATGCACCAAGGGCCTGGCCCAGGTGTCCATGGAGTTCGGCGTACCGGTTGCATTCGGCGTGCTGACCGTTGACTCCATCGAGCAAGCCATCGAGCGTTCCGGCACCAAGGCCGGCAACAAAGGTGCTGAAGCTGCCCTGTCCGCTCTGGAAATGGTCAGCCTGCTGGCGCAGTTGGAGGCCAAGTGATTAGCGACGATAGCGATCGTTTCAACCCGCGCGATCCAAAGCCTGCGGATGCTGGCAAGCCATCGAAAAGCGCCAAGCGCCGCGAAGCCCGTCAGCTCGCGACTCAGGCGCTGTACCAATGGCACATGGCCAAGCAATCGCTGAACGAGATCGAAGCGCAGTTCCGGGTCGATAACGATTTCAGCGATGTCGACGGCGCCTACTTCCGCGAAATCCTTCACGGGGTTCCGCAGTTCAAGACCGAAATCGACACCGCACTCAAGCCTTGCCTGGACTTGACCATCGAAGAGCTGGACCCGGTTGAACTGGCGGTTCTGCGTCTGTCCACCTGGGAACTGCTCAAGCGCGTCGACGTGCCCTACCGCGTTGTGATCAACGAAGGTATCGAACTGGCCAAGGTCTTCGGTTCCACCGACGGCCACAAGTTCGTCAACGGTGTGCTCGACAAGCTGGCCCCGCGTCTGCGTGAAGCTGAAGTGAAGGCGTTCAAGCGCTGATCGGCGCTTGTAACGTCGGCACGAAGCCATGGGCGAGTTTGAGCTGATCCGCAATTTCTTTGCCGCCGCGCCTTGTGCGCAGGGCGGCGAAGGCGTTGCCCTCGGGATTGGCGATGACTGCGCCTTGCTGGCTGTTCCTCCCGGGGAGCAGTTGGCGATTTCTACCGATACGTTGGTGGCCGGTGTGCATTTCGCCGATCCCTGCGATCCGTTTCTGCTCGGTCAGCGCTCGCTGGCTGTGGCCGTCAGCGACTTGGCTGCCATGGGCGCCACCCCCGTTGCCTTTACCCTTGCCCTGACCTTGCCGACGGTGACCGCCGATTGGCTGCAAGCCTATGCCCGTGGTTTGAACCAGATGGCACAAAGCTGTGGCGTGGCGCTGGTGGGTGGCGACACGACCCGTGGGCCGCTGAGCCTGACCATGACTGTGTTCGGACGTGTGCCGGCCGGTCTGGCGCTGACTCGCAGCGGCGCGCAACCGGGCGATCTGCTGTGTGTGGGCGGTGACCTGGGCAATGCCGCCGGTGCCTTGCCATTGGTGCTCGGCCAGCGCACGGCCGAAGCGAGCATTGCCGAGCCGTTGCTGGCGCATTACTGGTCGCCGCAACCGCAGCTTGGATTGGGTCAGGCGTTGCGCGGCAAGGCCACTTCGGCAATGGACATCTCCGACGGTCTACTCGCTGATTGCGGGCATATCGCGCTGGCCTCGAAGGTCGGTATCGAAGTCGAAAGGGATCGTTTGCCGCTGTCGCAGAGCCTGGTCGATTTTCTCGGTCAATCGGACGCACAGGTTGCGGCCCTGAGCGGTGGCGACGATTACGTCCTGGTCTTCACCTTACCGTCCGTCGAGTTACCGCTATTGCTGGCCGACGGCTGGCCGATTCATGTGATTGGGCAGGTGGTGACGGGGCAGGGCGTGATGCTGCTGGACGCCGATGGCAAAGACATCACCCCGCAAAGCCGGGGTTATCAACATTTTCGGGAGTCACCGTGACAGATCACCCCAAGCAGGTCCCGGCGGAAAACGTACCGCCGTCGGTCTGGCGTAATCCATGGCATTTCCTGGCGTTCGGCTTCGGCTCGGGCACCTTGCCAAAGGCGCCCGGCACTTGGGGCTCGTTGGTTGCGCTGCCCTTTATCCCGTTGTGGCAGATGCTGCCCGACTGGGGTTACTGGCTGATGCTGGGCATCACCATGTTGTTCGGCTTCTGGCTGTGCGGCAAAGTGGCCGACGATTTGCGGGTGCACGACCATGAAGGCATCGTCTGGGACGAAATGGTCGGGATGTGGATCACCCTGTGGCTGGTGCCGGAAGGTTGGCAGTGGTTGCTGGCGGGCTTCTTGATGTTCCGCTTCTTCGACATCCTCAAGCCGTGGCCGATTCGCTGGATTGACCGGCATGTACATGGCGGCGTTGGCATCATGCTCGATGATGTCCTGGCCGGAGTGTTCGCCTGGTTGGCGATGCAGGGACTGGTGTGGTTTTTCGCCTGATCGGGGATTTCCATGCGTTAAATCAGGAGAGCGGTAAATCGGGGGTAGCAGGGATGGCTTTACGCGGTTTGATGGTGATGGCGTTTGCGATGTTTTGCTCTTTTGCCCAGGCGGGAGGAGGGGCTGCTACGCCGCCGTCAGTGATTCACCTGGCCAGCGAAGACTGGGAGGACTACACCGCTGCTGACGGTCATGGACTGGGTTGGGACGTACTACGGCAGGTCTTCGAGCCGGCGGGCGTCAAGGTCGACATTCGCACCGAGCCCTACGTGCGTTCGCTGGGCCTGGCCAAACGTGGCGAAGTCGATGCCTGCGTAGGCTCCTATCGTGATGAATCCGAGGATGTGCTCTATCCCCATTGGAGTTTCGACACCGATCATATCTATGCCTTGGGCCTGGCCAACGGTCCGGTACCCACCCTGGAAACCCTGGGCAATTATCGGCTGGCCTGGGTCCGCGGCTACGATTACCAGCATTACTTGCCCAATGTGCGCCACTTCGACGAAGTGATGCGGCGTACCGGCATCGAGTCGATGCTGACCCACAATCGCGCTGACTTTTATATCGACGCCCTGACCGAAGTCAATGATGTCATCAGCCGCGCCAAGGATCCGTCCCAGCTGCGGCGCACCCATATCGCAGAGTTGCCGCTGTACCTGTGTTTCGCCAAGACCCCGAAGGCGCGCACGTTAATGGCCCTGTTCGACCAGCGCATGGAGCAGTTGGTGAAAAGCGGCGAACTGAAACCGATCTTCGAGCGCTGGAAACAGCCTTATCCGTTCGATGAGGACTGACCCGGATTCAATGGCTGACACTGAACCCTGTGGGAGCGAGCTTGCTCGCGATGGCGCAATTTCAGTTGGCAAATAAGTGTCTGACACACCGCTATCGCGAGCAAGCTCGCTCCCACAGGGGCGGTGTCGTCAGGGCGCATATCAAACTTTTTGATAGTTATCGCCGATAATTCAGCCTAAGCGTCGCCCGGAACCTGCTGTTACAATGCCGGCTCTGCGAATCTTCAGACTTTTAGATCAGGAGCACACCGGTGCCTGTCGTTTTTGTCGCCGCTTCCAAGCTGCCAACGCCTTTTGCGCAATTCACCATGCACGGCTTTCTCGATGAAGCCTCCGGCCGCGAGCACGTTGTGCTGAGCCTGGGTGATTTCGCCGACGGTGCCCCGGTACTCGGCCGGTTGCACTCCGAATGCCTGACAGGCGATGCCCTGTTCAGCCAGCGCTGCGACTGCGGCTCGCAACTGGAAGCTGCCTTGCAGGCGATTGCCCGTGAAGGTCGTGGCGTGTTGCTGTACTTGCGCCAGGAAGGCCGTGGCATTGGCCTGCTGAACAAGATCCGCGCCTACGAACTGCAGGACGGTGGCGCCGATACCGTCGAAGCCAACGAGCGTCTGGGCTTTGCCGCCGACCAGCGTGACTATGCCATGTGCCTGCCGATGCTGGAGCACCTGGGCGTGAAGTCATTGCGCCTGATGACCAACAACCCGCGCAAGGTCAAAGCCTTGACCGACATGGGTATCGTGGTCGCCGAGCGCGTGCCGCTGCACACCGGCCACAACCCGCATAACCGACTCTACCTGGCGACCAAGGCCAGCAAGCTCGACCACATGATGGGCAATGAGCATCAAGGCGAGGTAGACCGGGCGTGACCCGCGGTCAGGTCCGGCGGCGACTGTCCGTCAGCTGGTGGCAGTACCTGGCACTGGCCTTGTTGCCGCTGTTGGTGATCAACGCGCTGTTCGGCCAGAGTGAAGCCATCCTGCCGGTGCTGGCGATGCCGTTGTTCATCGCCGGAGTCGCCTCGATGTTTGTCAGCCTGAAGTTTTTCGGTGCCTACAAACACGCGCTGATCGCCACTCAGAAAGCCCTCGATACCCCTGAAGAACCTGGCGCCTGGATCAGTCTGGCGGCCAAGCGGCGCACGGCATTCCTCGCCGCTGGCCTGCCGGCCTGGATTGCTGCCCTGGCGGTGTTCGTCGGGCTTGAAGCGGTGCCGCTGATGCTGTTGGCGCTGTCGACCGCGGTGCTGTTCTACCTCTACCGTATTCCGCGTCAACTCGGTTGATGCGCGCGGTCTGGCTGGCGGTTTTGCTGCTGGCCGCCAGCAGCTCGGCCATTGCGCTCGAGCGGGTTGTCAGCCTGGCACCGTCGCTCTCTGAAATCGTCGTTGAACTGGGCTCTGCCGACCTCCTGGTCGGTGTGCTGGACGCCGGTGAACGACCTGTCGAACTAAAGAACCTGCCCTCCGTTGGCCGCTATGGCCAGTTGGATGTGGAACGCTTGCTCAGCCTGAACCCCGATCTGTTGCTGCTATGGCCCGGTAGCGTCGGCCCGGCCCAACGCGACCAGCTCAAGCGCCTGAATATTCCCACCTACGTCGCCGAACCCCACAGCCTGGACCAGCTCACCGCGCAGATCGAGACCATTGCCGCTCAGCTCGGCCGGCCTGAACGCGGAATTTCATTGGCCAGCGATTTGCGTCGACGACTGAGTGAGCTGCGTCAGCGTTATCGCCGGGATAAGCCGTTACGCGTGTTCTATCAGGTTTGGGATCGACCGCTGTATACGGTTGGCGGCGAGCAGATCATCAGTGATGCGCTGGAGGTCTGCGGTGCCCAAAACGTGTTTGCCGACCTGAAACTGCCGGCACCGCAAGTCAGCGTGGAAGCTGTGTTGCAGCGTAATCCCGAGGTGATTCTGGCCGGTGAACAGGCTCAGCTTGAGGCGTGGAAAGCCTGGCCTCAGGTGGCGGCGGTGGCGAACGGACAATTGCGCCTGGTGACGGACAAGGGGTTGGAGCGGCCGAGCGGGCAGATGATCGAGGCAACCGCAAAACTGTGTCAGTTGATCGCGCCCGAGCGCTAAGATCGCGGCGTCTGTAATCGCGGGCAAGCCCGCTCCCACAGGGTCGCGCTAAACCTGTGGGAGCGGGCTTGCCCGCGAAGAGGCCGGTCCAGACAGTACAAATGTCGGATCAGATTCCAGGCGTCCACGTCACCCCGAACATCCACGCCCGACCTTCCTCGCGATACCCGAACTGGCTACCCTGGTGGCTGTACAACGCCCGGCTGTACCCCTTGTCCAGAAGGTTATCGACCTTCAGCTCCAGCCTGATTTCACGATTGAGTTCCCAACTGCTGCGCAGTCCCAACAAGGCATAGCCGCCGAGCGGTTGTTGATTGTTCAGGTCGTCATAGCTGTTGCTGACCGCTTGCCAACTGGCGCCGAGGCCCAGGCGATCGAACTGTCGGTCCAGGTCCCAGCTCAAAGTGCGCCGTGCGCGACGGGCCAGGGTGTGGCCCGTGTCGCGGTCGCGCGGGTCGATGATCGCCACGCCGAGATTGCTCTGCCAGTCGAGCAGCTCCTGCTTCAGCGCTGCTTCGAAGCCGTTGATTCGCGCCGAGGCAACGTTCTCGGGGCGCGAGTTGCTGCCGAAGATGATCGCGTCTTCAAGGTCGGTGCGATACAGCGACGCCTCCAGGCGACTGTTCTCGGTCAATTGGCTGCGCCACTGCAACTCATAGCTTTTCGAGGTTTCAGGCTTCAGGTCCGGGTTGCTGAAGTCGGGGTAGTACAGATCGTTGAACGTCGGCGCGCGGAAGCCTTCGCTGTAGGTCAGCAGCACTTCGTTGTCCGGGTTCAGCGGCAGAGTGAGGGTGCCGCTCCAGGTATTCTGGCTGCCGAACTGCAGGTTATCGTCGTGACGCAGGCCCAACTCCGTGGAGAAACTGTCCGCCTGAAAGTGATGCTGGATAAACGCGGCGCGGTTCCAGCGGCTGTCTTCGTCGTACGCCGTGCTGCTGTTGATCCGGTCTTCATACCAGTCGCCGCCGAGCATCAGGCTGTTTTGCTCGTTGATCGCCAGGTCGTTCTGCCAGGTCACCGAGTCGCGATAAGTGTTGAACACCGTGCGCTCATCGCTGAGCTTGTCGAGGGTCTTCTCGCGGTTTTCACTGTGGCCGACATCCACGCGGGTTTTCCAGAGATCGTTGACCCGTGCATCGACATAGCTGCTGACGCTGCTCACATCGAACTCGCTGTAGGGTTGCTGCTGGACCGACTCGAACGTATTCATGTCGAAGCGCCCGAACGGGTTGTCGAACTCGCTCTTGCCACGGTTATCCAGCACGTTGGCGCCGATCTCGATGTCATCGCTGAGTGCATGGCTCAAGCTCAGGCTGAGCGACTTGTTGCGATACTCGTCATGGTCACCGTCGCTGGGGAATGACTGGTGGGTGCGATTGATCCCGGCGGTTTCGTCGAGGCTGGCGCCGAGGTTGAAGCGGGTTCGCTCATCACCACCGGACAGGCCAAGGCTGCGCTCCCACGTCTGGTGGCTGCCAAAACCCGTGTGCAGTCGAGGTTGCAGACCCTGCTCGCTACCACGGCGGGTGAAGATCTGGACCACCCCGCCAATCGCATCGCTGCCATAAATCACCGAGCGCGAGCCGCGCAGCACTTCCACGCGCTCGACCTGCTCGATGTTGATGTGTTGCAGGTTGCTGTCGCCGGAGGTCGTACTGCCGATGCGCTGTCCGTCCACCAACACCAGGCTCTGGGCCGACTGGGTGCCGCGGATGTAGACCCCCGGAAGACTGCCGCGCCCGCCGGTCTGCGAGACTTGCACGCCAGGCACCCGACGCAACAGATCCGTGACGCTGTCGGGCTGCAGGCGATCGATGTCTTCGCGGGTGAATACGGTGTTGGCGGCGCTGCTGTCGTTGCGTGCTTCGACCTGGCGGTTGGCGCTGATCAGTACATCGGGCAACTTCAGGGCCTGGTCGCGTTCGAAGGTGTCGGCCAGCAGTGGGCCGGCCGGCAGCAGGGTCAGCGTCAGGGCGAAGGGAGAGAGTTTCATGGGCAGTCCGTTGGTGCTTTGAGGCGAATACAGTTTTGATAGGCGCTGAAAACCACTGTGGGAGCGAGCTTGCTCGCGATAGCGGTGTATCAGTCAGCATCTGAGTCGACTGACAGGCCGCCATCGCGAGCAAGCTCGCTCCCACAGGGTTTTGCGTTTAGATGTTCAGCAGTTGCAGGCGCTCGCGAATGGACGCTTCGATCCCGGCTTCATCCAGCCCGCACTCGGCCAGCATTTGCGCAGGCTTGGCGTGTTCGACGTAGATGTCCGGCAAGCCCAGGTGCAGCATCGACTTGAGGATGTTTTCACGGGCGAGGAATTCGCTGACCGCGCCACCGGCGCCACCCATGATCGCGTTTTCTTCGACAGTCACCAGCAGATCGTGGCTTGCCGCGATTTCACGCACCAGTTCTTCATCCAAAGGTTTGACGAAGCGCATGTCGACCACGGTGGCGTCCAGCGTCTCGGCGACTTTCAGGGCTTCGGCCAGTTGCACGCCGAACACCAGCAGGGCGACTTTGTTGCCCCGGCGGCGGACTACGCCTTTGCCGATCTCGATCGGTTCGAGGTTTTTCTCGATGGTTGCGTTCGGGCCATTGCCGCGTGGATAACGCACGGCCGCCGGGCCTTCATACAGGTGACCGGTGGTGAGCATTTTGCGCAGCTCGTTTTCATCGCTCGGGGTCATCACCAGCATGCCGGGGATGCAGCGCAGGTACGAAAGATCGAAACTACCAGCGTGGGTCGGACCGTCTTCGCCCACCAGGCCTGCGCGGTCGATGGCGAACAGTACGTCGAGGTTCTGCACCGCGACGTCATGCACCAACTGGTCGTAGCCGCGCTGCAGGAAAGTCGAATAAATCGCTACCACGGGTTTGGCGCCTTCGCAGGCCATGCCGGCCGCGAGGGTGACGGCGTGCTGTTCGGCAATGGCCACGTCGAAGTAACGCAGCGGGAACCGTTCGCTGAACGCGACCAGGTCCGAGCCTTCCTTCATCGCCGGGGTAATCCCGACCAGACGCGGATCGGCAGCCGCCATGTCGCACAACCATTCGCCGAACACACCGGAGTATTTCGGCCCGCTGGCCTTTTTCGGCGCGGCGGCCGGGGCGTCCAGGGGTTCGAGCTTGGTGATGGCGTGGTAACCGATCGGGTCGACTTCCGCCGGGGCGAAGCCTTTGCCTTTCTTGGTGACCACGTGCAGGAACTGCGGACCTTTCAGGTCGCGCATGTTGCGCAAGGTGGCGATCAGGGTCGGCAGGTCGTGGCCATCGATCGGGCCGATGTAGTTCCAGCCCAGTTCTTCGAACAGGGTGCCGGGAACCAGCATGCCCTTGGCATATTCCTCGGTGCGGCGCGCGATCTCCCAGGCACCGGGCAGGCGCGACAGCACTTTCTTGCTGCCTTCGCGCATGCTCGCGTAGGTGCGGCTGGAAAGGATCTTTGCCAGATAGTTCGACAAGCCACCAACGTTGCGCGAGATCGACATGTCGTTGTCGTTGAGGATCACCAGCATATTGGCGTCCACTTCCGGCGCGTGGTTCAGTGCCTCGAACGCCATGCCTGCGGTCAACGCACCGTCGCCGATCACCGCGATGGCCTTGCGATCACTGTTTTGCAGGCGGGCGGCAATCGCCATGCCCAGCGCGGCACTGATCGACGTGCTGGAGTGGCCGACGCCAAAGGTGTCGTATTCGCTCTCGGAGCGGCGCGGGAACGCCGCAACGCCGTCCTTCTGGCGCAGGGTGCCCATGCGCTCGCGGCGACCGGTGAGGATCTTGTGCGGGTAAGCCTGATGACCCACGTCCCACACCAGCCGGTCGTCCGGGGTGTCGAAGACGTAATGCAGCGCGATGGTCAGCTCGATGACGCCCAGGCCTGCACCGAAATGCCCACCGGTCTGGCCGACCGTGTAGAGCAATTCCAGGCGCAACTCATCGGCCAGGGTTTCCAGCTCGGCTTCGCCTAACCGGCGCAGGCCGTCCGGCGTGTTCGCGCGGTCGAGCAGGGGCGTGGTCGGGCGCTTGCGGGGAATCTCATGAAACGTCGTGGGCATCAGGCGAATCGTTATAGGTATAAAAGATGCGGCAGTTTACCTGATGCATCGTCCCCTGCCCACGCGTTGGTCTTTTTTGGCGGATTCGCCGTCAGCTGCGGCGATCGACGATATACCGGGCCAGATCACGCAATGGCTCGGCCGCTGCGTCAAACGGTCGCAGTGCGTGCAGGGCCTGGTCGCGCAGCTCCAGGGCATAGGCTTTGGCTGCGTCGAGGCCGAGCAGGGCCGGGTAGGTCGGTTTGTCCCGGGCAATGTCGGCGCCCTGGCGTTTGCCGAGGGTTTCGGTATCGCTTTCGACGTCGAGGATGTCGTCCTGCACCTGGAATGCCAGACCGATGGCCTGTGCATAAGCCTGCAGGGACTTGAGTTCGTCTTTCTCGGCACGGCCGCTGGCCAGGGCGCCGAGCTTGACGCTGACCTCGATCAACGCGCCGGTCTTGTGCCGGTGCATGTACTCCAGGGCTTTCTGATCAAGCTTCAGACCGACCGAACCGAGGTCGATGGCCTGACCGCCGACCATGCCCGCCGGGCCTGCCGCCAGTGCCAGGGCGCTGACCATTTGCAGGCGGATTTCCGCATCCGACGCGCTCAGGCGTGGGTCAAGCAGGGCGCTGAAGGCCAGGCTCTGCAAGCCGTCACCGGCGAGGATCGCGCAGGCTTCATCGAATTTCTTGTGGGTGGTTGGCTGGCCGCGGCGCAGATCGTCATCGTCCATCGCTGGCAAATCGTCATGCACCAGCGAATAAGCGTGGATCAGTTCCACCGCACAGGCCGCACCGTTGGCTTGCTCGGCCCTGCCGCCCAACGCTTCGCACGCGGCGTAGGCCAGCAGTGGCCGCACGCGTTTGCCGCCATTCATCACGCTGTAGCGCATGGCTTCGTACAGCCGCGCCAGCTCGGGGCTCGGTGCGGTGAACAGGGTTTCCAGCGCTGCGTTGACGCGGGCCTGGCTGGTGGCCGAGTACGCTGCAATCATTCTGGCTGATCCGCGTCGAAGGGTTCCTCGGCCAACTCGCCATCACGCTCGAGCAGCACCTGAACCTTTTGCTCGGCCTGGGCCAGCGCCGCCTGGCAATCGCGGGTCAGGCCAATGCCTTGCTCGAAAGCGGCCAGCGAGTCCTCCAGCGACAATTCGCCATTCTCCAGACGCTCCACCAGCGTTTGCAGGTCGGCGAGGGACTGTTCGAAATCCAGTGCAGCTTTTTTGCGGGCCATGGCGGCGATTTCCGGTTGACGTTAAACCGGCGCGACACTAGCAGATAGGGGGTTTATGGGCAAATGAGCGGGGCTAGATGGCACCGACTCTTGCGTGAAAACGACCCTGTCACGAGGGACTTGGCTCCGGCCCCCTGTAGGAGCGAGTTCGCTCGCGAAAAACCAGAGGCACCGCTGGGCATCCGGTTTCACCCGTTATCGTTCACGACCTTCGCGAGCAGGCTCGCTCCCACAGGAGTGGCGAGCCATATGTACGAATTATTCGGCTCACCGTCCATCCACAACCGTGATTCGCACCGCATTGCAGGAAGTGCCCGATTGTTAGGAGCGGACTGAGCGTCTAATCTTCGCGTCATCGACGACCCGCCATTCACGGGTCTTTCAGACGAAACGCAGTCTCCACATCTGTAATGTGCCCAGGATCAGGCGCAAGGTTTCGTCATGCATGGCAGGAGGCGTCACATGCGCTCATTTCTTTTGCTGCTGATCGGGTTGGCTACCGCGCCCGTGATTCTGGCCGCACCGAATGCCGGGTTATCGGAACCGGTGGGCGGCTGGCGTTACAACGGTCTGCTGGACCGTGGCGAAAACCCGCAAGTCGCCTATCCCACGCCGCCGATCGACCGGGGTGTGCAGCGCAATCGCACGATGATCGAAGGCCGACTCAAGGCCATCGGCACTCAGCGCGGGCCGCACACGTTGGCGGTCAACGGCAATCCGCTGAATCTCTATACCGACGAGCAAGGGCGTTTTGCCCGGCCCTATGCGTTTGGTGCCGGTCCCAACAGCGTTGAAGTCCGCAGCGCCGAAGGCCAGTCCCTCAAGCGCGTCCAGTTTTATGAGGCCAACAACCTGCGCACGCCGGCAAAGATTCGTGTGGTGCTGGGCTGGGACGATCCGAAGGCCGAACTCGACCTGCACATCGTCACGCCCGATGGTCAGCATGCGTTCTGGGCACACCCGGCCTTGACCAATGGCGGCGGCCTCGACCCTGACGGCGTCGATGGCCCGGGTCCGGAAATGTTCACCATGACCGCACCGCTGCATGGCACCTATCTGGTTTATGTGAACTATTGGGGCAACTTCGGCAGCGGCGGCTATAACTTCGATGAGACCAGCAACCAGAACGAGGTGATCACCTCGCAGATCAATCTGGTGCTCAACGAAAACACCGTCGATGAAAAACGCGAGACGTTCATCGTGCCCCTGCGCGCAATCGGCGACCTGCTGCTGGTCAAGACTTTCAACTACTAAGCATCCCCGCTCCACGGATGAACATCGGGTTTTGTGAACATGAGTGATAGCACTGTTACCCCAGCCGCTGGCGCCCCCGCGGCCAAATCTTCTCTGCATTGGCCGACGCTGCTGATCGGCTTATGTCTGGTCGTTGTCGTGGCCGGTGGGATCGGGTGGTTCATGCACAAGCCCAAGGCCCCGGCGCCTGCGTTGGCCAGTGACAAACTGGGTATGAGTCGCCCTGATGGCTTGCTGGAAACCCGTTCCTTGAGCCAATTGCCCAAAGACCTGCTGGCAGTGCCGTTCCTCAAGGAAACCCTGACCGAAGATTTCGTCTTCTATTACGAAACCCACGCCGATCGCCTGGGGTTGATCGGCAGCCTGCGACGGATCATCTACGAACACGACCTGAAACTGCAGGACACCTTGATCGAGCAACTCTTCGATCAGCCTGCCGACGTCGCGTTGTGGCGCGGGGCGGATGGGCGGCTCAAGGATTTCCTGCTGGTCATGGATCGCGGCGGGCTGGCCAAGGTGCTGGAGCCGCTGGCCAAAGTGGCGCTGGACGACTCGCAGTTGAGCAAACTCGCTGACCTGAAGGTCGGTACCGACGACGTGGCGCTCTATCAACTCAACTACAACGCGAGCAAGGCGCTGCTGTTTGCTTCCCACGGCGACAAACTGGTGGTGCTGTCCAACCCAACGAAACTCTACGATCCGCAAAGCGGTGCAACGGAGGAACCGGGCAGCGTGTCGACCACGGCCATTGCCGCGCTGCTCAATGGCGAAAAACTGTTTCCCGAAGCCTTCGGCCTGCCGCCTCGTGAGCCGCAAGTGAAACAGCGCCTGTCGGTGAATGCCAGCGTGTTGGCCATGGGTTACCAGCGTTTTATCCCGAACTTCGCCGGTCTGCGCTTCGATATGGACGACAAGGGCTGGCACAGCTTCCTGGCCATGGATGAACTGGAGAATCAGCCGGACTTCGATTTCAAACCGATCTGGCAAGCGATGCCCATGGGGGCCAGCGCTTGCGTAGCGTTGCCGCTGGCTGCCGAACAACAGAAACCGCTGCTGGTGAAACTCGGTGCGCAGGAGAAGGTGGCCCAGGCGCTGACAGAACACATGGCGGGCGCGGCGGGCCTGTGCTGGTATGCCGATTCACGGTTGTACACGCCTTTGCTGGTGGCCAGCCTCAACGATGACGACGGCGGCAAACTCGATGGGGATTTGGGCAGCCTGTTCGGTTCGATGGTCGGTGCCTACGAGAACAACGCCGAAGACGGTGCCTTCCCGGTGGTTGAAAAACAGGCAGGCCAGAGCCGCCAGTGGCAACGCCAGGTCAGTTCCAGTTTCGGTCCCTATGCGGCCAAAGAGGCCGAAGACCCCGACGCGATCACCGGCAAGGCGTTCATGAAAGTCAGCCTCGCACGCCACGGTTCGACGTTGTTGTTTTCCCTCGACGACAAGCTGGTGGACAAGGCCCTCGGCACCCTCGACAAACGCTTCCCGCCGATGGCCGACGTGGTACCCAAAGACCTGTTGATGCCGGTCTATTTCGGCCCGGATTCAATGGCGCAACTGATGCAGCAGGAAACGCTGGACAGCCTGCCACAGGATATGGAACCGGTGTTTTACAACGCCGCGCAAACCTGGCTGATCCCGAAACTGCGCAAGCTCGGCGGCTACGGTAAATACGCCCTGACCTTGCCCGAAGGCAGCGAGCCCGACGGCCACTGGCAGTGGCTGCCGCTGGAGTGGAAAGCCCTGTGACGGCATTGATCCGCAGTCTCGGCCTGCTGGCGTTATTGCTGAGCGCGGGCGCCCGGGCCGTCGAGACACCTACGCTCGACCCACAGCAATCCCAGGTATTCCGCGCCTGGTTCGTGCGCATCGCCCAGGAGCAACTGAGCCAGGGCCCGAGTCCGCGCTGGTATCAGCAAGACTGCGCCGGGCTGGTGCGCTTCGCGGCTAACGAAGCGCTGAAAGTGCATGACGACAAATGGCTGCGCAGCAATGGCCTGTCCAATCGTTACCTGCCGCCGGAGCTGCAATTGAGTGATGCCCAGCGCGGTCTCGCCCAGCAATGGCAGCAGGGTGGCGGCAAGGTCGGGCCGTACGTCAATGCGATCAAATTGATCCAGTTCAACAGCCATCTGGTCAGCCGCGATGTGGCTCAGGCACGCCCCGGCGACCTGATGTTTTTCGATCAGGGCGACGACCAGCACCTGATGATCTGGATGGGCCGTTACATCGCCTATCACACCGGCACCACCACACCCACCGACAACGGCATGCGTTCGGCAAGCCTGCAGCAACTCATGACATGGAAGGACACCCGATGGATACCCGACGCAGCCAACCCCAACTTCATCGGCGTCTATCGACTGAACTTTCTCTCCCAATGACCGGTGCTCGCATGCTGCGTTTACTGTCTCTGATGTTGGTGTTGGTACTGCCTTTCTCGGCGGTTCATGCCGAAGACTCTGTCCCGGCCAGCGGCTATACACCGGTGGCCGGCGAGAGTTTTTTCCTGCTGGCCGACAGCAGTTTTGCCAGTGATGAACAGGCGATGGTGCGCCTTGAAGCGCCGGGCCGCGACTATCGCCGGTTTCGCATGGAACCCTACGGCGGTGCCGACATTCGGGTGTATCGCATCGACAAGCCACTGGATTTCCTCAAGCGTCAGAAGAACCTGCATCGGGTGGTCAGCGATGGCCAGTTCAAGGGGGAGGGTCTGTCCAACACCCTCGCTTACCTGTGGGACAACTGGTATCGAAAATCCCGTCGGGTGATGCAGCGGGCGTTTTCCTACGAGTCGCGTAAACAAGTCACCGAGGAAGTGCCGGAACTGAAGATGGGCAATGCGATGGCCGCGCCAACGCCCTACGATGCACAGCCGCAATTCGCACTGATACCGGGTTTGCCGGTGGTCAGCCAGTTCCGTTATCCGCTGTGGCAGGCCAAGCCGATCCAGCCACCTGCAGGCGTGAACCTGGCCGGTTCTTCCAGTGAGTTCGTCAGCGTCGCGCCGGGCAATGTGTACATCCCGCTGGGCAATCTCAAACCGGGTCTTTATCTGGTGGAAGCGCTGATCGGCAAGTACCGCGCGACGACTATGGTGTTCGTCTCCAACACCGTGGCGGTGAGCAAGATTGCCGGTGACGAATTGCTGGTGTGGGCTGCGCGCAAACACGAAGGCAGCTCGGTGCCGAAGGTCAATGTGCTGTGGACCGATGGCCTCGGCGTAATGAGCAGCGGCGCCACGGATAGCGACGGCTTGCTGCGCCTGAAACACGTCAGCCCCGAGCGTTCGTTCGTGATCGGCGAAGACGAAGAGGGCGGGGTGTTCGTCTCCGAAAACTTCTACTACGACAGCGAAATCTACGACACCAAACTCTATGCCTTCACCGACCGGCCGTTGTATCGGCCGGGAGATTGGGTGTCGCTGAAAATCGTCGGGCGTGAATTCAAGAACGCGCGGGACTCGGTGCAGCCAACCGCGGCCGACGTCAACGTGACTGTGCTCGATGCGACCGGCACGGCGTTGCAATCCCTCGATTTGAAGCTCGATTCCAGGGCCGGCACCCAGGGCCGCTTCCAGTTGCCGGACAACGCCGTGGCCGGTGGTTATGAACTGCGTTTCAACTACAGGGATCAGGCTTACAGCAGCGCTTTCCGCGTCGCTGAATACATCAAGCCGCACTTCGAGATTTCGCTCAATCTGGCCAAACAGGATTACCGTACTGGCGAACCGGTCAAGGGCAGCCTGGTGCTGCTGTACCCGGACGGAAAACCGGTGCTCAATGCGAAACTGACCTTGAGCCTGCGCGCCCAGCAGCTGTCGATGGTCGACAACGAACTGCAATACCTCGGGCAATTTCCGGTGGAGCTGACCAGTACCGAATTGACCACCGACGCCAAGGGCAACGCATCCCTTGATTTGCCGGCCGCCGACAAACCGAGTCGCTACATGCTCACGGTGTTTGCCAGCGATGGCGCGGCGTATCGGGTCAAGACCACCAAGGAAATCCTCATCGATCGCGGTGCGGCAAATTTCCGCTTGAGTGCGCCCCGGCGCTTCAGCGCGGTGGGTGACAAGGTTGCCTTCAGCTATACCCGCGAAGGCGAGCAGGTCGAAGCCGTTGCGCCTGGCGGTTACGGCTGGGTGCGCCTGGAGGACCAGAGCACCGGCGAAGGCAAACTCGCGGCAACCGACAAAGGTTTCACCCTGGCCTTTGACCGGCCGGGCACCTACAACCTGACGCTCAAGGATGACCACGGTCGCGTGGTCGGCGCCACCGGGCATTCGGTCACCGGCGAAGGTGTCAAAGCCGTACCCGGCACGGTGGAAATCGTCCTCGACAAACCCGAGTACCAGGCCGGCGATGAAGCGCTGGCGTTGATCACTTTCCCGGAACCGGTCAGCGATGCCTTGCTGTCGCTGGAGCGAGACAAGGTCGAAGCCACTGCGTTACTTTCCAAGGGCGGCGACTGGCTGAAGATGGAAAAACTCAGCGATACCCAATACCGCGCGCGCATCCCGGTGAAGGACGGTTTCGCACCGAACCTGACCTTCTCGGTGCTGTACACCAAGGGCGGCCAATACAGTTTCCAGAACGCCGGCATCAAGGTGATAACACCACAGATCGACGTGGCCATCGCCACCGATAAAGAAACCTATCAGCCGGGTGAAACCGTCTCGGTGGACCTGACCACCCGGTTCGCCGGCAAGCCGATGCCCGCGCACCTGACGGTCAGCGTGGTCGATGAAATGGTCTACGCCCTGCAGCCTGAAGTCGCGCCGAGCATCGACCAGTTCTTCTATCACCCACGGCGCAACAACGTGCGCACCAGCGCCAGTCTGTCGTTCATCAGTTATGACGTCGCCTTGCCGGGCAGCCCCGGTGCACCGGGCAAGGCCAATCGCAGTGAGCGTGGCGTGAAGGTGCTGGAACGGCCGCGTCGCGAGGACGTCGACACGGCTGCGTGGCAACCTCAATTGCTGACCGATGCCAATGGCAAGACCCGCTTCACCTTCAAGATGCCCGACTCCCTGACCCGCTGGCGCATCACCGCCAGGGCTATCGCCGATGACGGCCAGGTCGGGCAGAAGAAGCAATTCGTACGCTCGGAAAAACCGCTGTACCTGAAGTGGAGCGGGCCGACTCGATTCCGCGCCGGCGACAAACCGGACCTCGGTGTATTTGCTTTCAGCCAGGCCGAGAAACCGCTCAAGGCCGAACTGCTGACCCGTTACGCCGGCAGCGAACAGCGCGTGCCTGTAACTCTGAACAGCGGCATCAACTACATCCCGTTGCCGACCTTTGAACTGGTGAATGGCGAGTGGAGCGCCGAGTTGCTGCAGGACGGCAAAACCGCTGATGCCCTGGCGGTGCGCCTGACCGCGACCGGTGAAGGCTGGCAAGTGACGCAATCGCAGAGTCTCGACGTGGGCGGCGGCGATACGCCGCTGACGTTGCCGGCAGACGCCAGTGATATTCGCCTGCGTCTGGATGACAGTCCGCAAGCGTTGTTCCGTTCTGCCCTCGACGACCTGTTGAGCTATCCCTACGGTGGCGTCGAGCAGACGGCCAGCCGCCTGTTGCCGTTGAGCATCGCCTACCCGACGCTGGCGACGAACCCACAGATCCGCGATCGCTTACGCCTGATCATGCAAAACAGTCGCCTGCGCCTGGTACAAATGGCCGGCCCTTCGGCGTGCTTCACCTGGTGGGGCATGGACGGCGAGCCGGATGCATTCCTCACCGCCTACGCCTATTACGCCGACTGGCACGCCAGCCAAGTGCTGGAACTGAGCCTGCCGCCGGAGCATTGGCAGCGGGTGCTGGAGGTCTACGCCAAACAGGCGAACAACACGCCGCTGTTGCAGCGGGCGCTGATTCTGTCGTTTGCCCGGCAGATGCAGTTACCGGTCAACACCTTGCTCAGTGGCTTGATGGAAGATCTGGCGAAGGCCGGCGAGGGTAATGCCGCCAACCTGATGGAGGACGGCGAAGACAGCCTCGTCATGAGCGATCCGGATTCGGCGCTGGGCCTGGCCGCAGCACGCGTCTTGACCGCCTCGTTGGCCAAGCAGTCGAAGGTCAATCTGCCGGACGCTTTCAAGCGGCAACTGGCTGATGCACAGCAACGGTTGGCCGTCAGTTCCCAGCCGTTTGCCGAAGCGCTGAACCTGTCGCTGCAACCTTTCGATCAGGCTCGTGTTCAGGCTTTGCTGCAACGCTTGCTGCCACAGCAATCTACACTGGAGCGTGCGTTGGCGTTGACTTGGCTGCAACACGGCATCGAGCAGGCCGCGCCGGCTGTTGCCTTGGAACCGGGCGAGGGCTGGAAGCCGGAACAGGGCGCTACCGGCGAGACCTATTGGGTGTGGCAAGGCGCGCAGCTGCCGAACGTGTTGTCGCTGACCGGCGCGCAAGAGCGTCCGCTGCGTGCTGCATTGAGCTACCGGAGCCAGCAGCCGGCGGTCGATCCGATGGCCGTGACCATCACCCGTCGCCTGTCGCGACTGGTGCCGGGAGATGAAGCCTTCACCTTCAAACTCGAAGCAGTCGGCAACGCGCCGCTGTCCAGCGACAACCTTTATCTCGATGAAGTGATCGTCACCAGTAAAGCCGCCAGACCGCTGCGCTACGGTTTGCTGGAAGTACCGTTACCACCGGGCGCGGATGTCGAGCGCACGACCTGGGGCATCAAGCTCATGGGCAAGGCCGGCACCGAGCCAACGGCGCTGGAGAAGGCGCGATTCGAACCGGGGCAAATGGCTTATGCCGTTCCGGTCGATGCCTTGAGTGGCGAATTGCGCCTGCGGCATCTGGTGCGCTTCTCGCAGAAGGGACAGTTCAACTTGCCGCCCGTGCGATTCACCCAGGTGTATGCGCCGCAGCATCAGGCGCTGGAACAAAAGCCAGCCCTTGGTCAGGTCACGGTTCACTGACGTGCACAGGCTTCTGATGGGGTGTCTGCTGTGTTTGATCCCGGCGCTGGCGACAGCGCAGGACGAACCGCTGCGCCTGGCTTTCAAGGGTGATTTGTTGTCGTTGAATCGAACTCAGGTGATCACCCGCGAACCGCTGCCGCAGACGTTGCAGACGCCGCTGGGCAGCGTGTGGAAGTTATTCGTCTACGCCTGGCTGGTCGATAGCGATGCCCATGAGTCGGCTTATGAATGTCGCGGCCAGTCGAAGGAAGAGGTTTATTGCTGCACGGCTGGCGGCAGGATCAAGCGCGATCAGGCGTTGGTGAAGTCATGCGGTTTGTATTTCCAACCCGCGCGGTTGGGCATCCGCGATGCCGACTGGCGAACCTATTGGCAGACGCGGCAGGCGCCGCCATGGTTGCTGGATTTGCCTTCGTTACAACCGGAGACCCGGGTTTCGGTGGCGGAGCTGTTGAAGGTGCTGTCGGTACTGCCGGCACAGGAACAAGCCCGGCGTGTGTTGCTCGATGTGGTGCTCAATGCCGCCGATGGCCATGTCGTCGGCGAACTCGGAAGCCGCCTGCGAGTGAAGACCTGGAGCTGGCTGGCGGATCAGGATGCTACATCACGCCAGGGCGGGTTTGCCGGTTGGACGGCGGATGGCACAGCGGTCTGGGCCGGCGGGCGGGGCACCAGTCAGCGGGTACTGCGTGATTACGCACAGGCATTGTCTACGGTGATGCCTGTTTCATGGCCTGCGGATGCAGGGAAATGCGTAGAGGTCGACCTATTCTCCCGCTACCCACTTCGGCGCGTGCTGTCAGGGGGCGCCGCGGTGACTTCCGGAGCGTTGCAGGGTGACTACCGCGTTGAATTCACCAACGGTAATGCGCTGGATATCCACAGCGACGGCGAACTGTTTCTGCTGAACGACAAGCTCGTGGCTCGTCTGGATCGCGAAGAGTACGTTGCCCGTGTTCTCCAGCGCGAAGCCAGCGCCGAACCGGTCGAAGCCGCCAAAGCCCTGGCCGTGGCTATTCGCACTTACCTGCTGCAAAACGCCACGCGCAGTGGTGACTGCCTGAGCATCGACGACAGCAGCAGCCGTCAGCGGGTCGCACCGCGTCCGGCGTCGTCCGAGGCTCGCGACATCGCTGCGTGGACCTGCGACCTGGTCCTGGCCGGCAGCACCGTCACCTACCATTCCGATCAACCCGGCCCGGACAAACTGTCCTGGCAGCAAGCCGTCGAACAGGCCCGTGCCGGCCAGCGCTACGACGCCATCCTGCTGCACGCCTACCCACGCGCCAGTCTCAGTCGCTGGGACAACCCGGTCGCGTCCTGCGAAGCGTTGCCCGTCGCGCAAGAATGGCTGCAGAAACAACGGCGCGGCTGGCGCCCAATGCTTGAAAGCGAAACGGGCTACAACGAAGTCAGCACCTTCGCCGTATGCCGCCTGGCCTTCGGTCGCCCCTATGTCGACCGCGAACGCCAGCGTATCTACGTGCGTGGCGTGCAGACGCTGCAAGACCGTCTCGACCTGACCCACGAATACCTGCATCTGGCCTTCGAAGCGCACCCCAACGGCCAGGATGAAACCTACATCGAAGGGCTCGCCCGCCACCTCTTGCTGGAATAGACCATGAAACTCCGTTATCCACAGGTCTTGATGTTGCTCTGTTCGCTGCTGGCGTTGCCGTCGGTGATGGCGGCTGACAGCGTCAGACTCGACACTCCCACAGGCGGCTGGCGCACCGGCGCGCCCGGGGGCGAAGGGGAAAGCTTCCGGCAGACCGTCAACTACCCGGCCTCGTCGGTGAATACCCCGGCAGGCCAGGCCAACACGGCGCGCATCAGCGGGCAGATCAAGGCCACAGCCAAATCGACAGAGCCCGGCCGATTGATCGTCAACGGGGTGAGCATGCCGCTGAAAATCGACCCGGCCGGCCGTTTCGACCGCCCGTTTTCATTCCCCAACGGCAGCAACAGCGTCGAGGTTCGCAGCCCTGATGGCCAACAACGCCACCGCACGCAATTGCTCAACAGCAGCGGCGGCGCGACCCCGGCCAAGTTGCGCGTATTGCTGTCCTGGGACAGCGACAACACCGATCTCGACCTGCACCTCATCACCCCCGACGGCGCGCACATCTGGTATGGCGAGCGCGTCTCCCCCAACGGCGCAGCGCTCGACGTCGACGTCACCACCGGCTACGGCCCGGAAATCTTCGCCATGCCGGCGCCGATCAAGGGCCAGTACCTGGTGTATGTGAACTACTTCGGTGGCGGGTACAGCAGTGATGAGGAGGGGCAGGAAGACGCGGTGCAATCACTGACTACCGCGCAGGTAACGGTGATTACCGAGGAAGGAACGCCGAGCGAGAGGATGGAGACGTTCCTGGTGCCGATGCGCGCGGTGGGGGAGTTGACGTTGGTGAAGTCGTTTAGTTATCCGTGAGAGGTAAAAGTGACAGCGGTGCTGACACTATTCGTTTTACTTGTCGCAGCAGTGCTGCGACAAATTCAAGTGCTGAGCAGTTCACTTTCTTTGAGGCATTAAAAAGCCGGCTTGTGGCCGGCATTTTGGAAGTTCGCGATGATCCGCGTTTTTCCTTATTGGTGTAGTAACTACGGGGCTTTGGCCTTAGAATCGATCCGCAGTGGTTCGCTATCTACCGGAGAAATCCGGCTCTATTTTGTGGGTCAATTTGTGGGTCGAAAGAATGGGCAAGCAGACAGCCAAGGGCATCGAGGCGCTGGCCAAGGCTAGGCAGCCTGGAAAAACCAGTGACGGTGACGGGCTTTATTTCCAGATCAGCCGGTCGGGCGTGGCCAGTTGGCTTTTCCGCTACATGCTGGCTGGCAAGAGTCGGGAAATGGGGCTTGGGCCTTATCCGACCGTGACCCTGGCGAAAGCCCGCGAGCAGGCAGCGGATCAACGCAAAGTCTTAACCGCTGGGAATGACCCACTTTCCGCTCGTGATGCTGAGCGCGAGGCAAAGCGGAACGCTGAACGCACGCAGGAAGCCCGCCGCGTGATCTTTAAGATGCTGGCGAGTGATTACATGGAGGCGCATGGGGCTGGCTGGTCGGAGAAATGGCGCAAGGGCTGGCTGCGCAAGTTGGAGCTGTACGCCTTCCCTGTGATTGGAACGCTGCCGGTGACCGACATTCAAACCGAGCATGTTCTGAAACTGCTGCGCCCTATCTGGAGCGAGAAAACCCGCACCGCCGATGAGGTTCGCGGGCAAATTGAGCAAGTGCTAGATGCTGCTAAGGCTCGCAAGCTGCGTGAGGGCGACAATCCGGCCCGCTGGCGTGGGCATCTCGATAACCTGCTGAGTAAGGCTGAAAAGAAAAAGGCTCGCCAGCGTCAGCACTTCCCCGCGCTTAACTGGCAGAAAGTCCCGTCCCTGATGACTGAGTTGGCCCAGGTTGAGGGGCGCGTTTCGATTGCTGCCCGTCTGCTGATCCTGACCGGTGCACGCGCGCACATGGTGCGCTTTGCTGAGTGGTCTGAGTTTGACTTGGAGGCCGGTGTCTGGTCGCTACCTGCCGAGCGCATGAAGATGCGGCAGGCGTTCACTGTGCCGCTAGCCCGTCAGGTGGTGGAACTTTTGCGCACTCTGCCGCGAATCGATGGCACTCCTTACTTGTTCTCCGGCCAGGGTAAAACTGGCGTGATGCACGCCAATGCCATCCGCACCCTATTGCACAATCTGAAACATGACGACATTACCCGCCATGGGTTCCGGTCAAGTTTCCGAGACTGGGCAAATGAGCGCACCCACTACCCGCGTGAAGTGTGTGAGCTGGCGCTTGCACATGATGAGCGCAGTCAGACCGAGGCAGCCTATTCGCGCTCCGACTTTCTGGAGAAGCGTCGCGCGCTGATGACTGATTGGGCCGCTTACTGCACTACCGCCCCCGCTGAAAACGTCATTCGCTTAGAGGATCGTCGGGCATGAGTAAACGAATAGGACCGGCCACAGCGCTTCTGACTGCCCACGTAGAGCCCACAGCGGAGGAACTGTCCGCACAGGAACGACGCGCCGAGAAAAGGCGCAGGTTCAATGAACTGATCCAGCGATCAATCTTGACCGGCGTGGGGCTCTCCATATCCAAGAGGCAAGACCCGGACGATAGTCCCCTGTTCGAGGCTGCCATGCGTTTCTTCGATGTCCGAGCCGAGCTGTACGAGTGTCTGCGCAACTCTGAACAGTTCGGGAAAGTGGCAGCGCTCGACATCGCATTTGGGGAGCTATTCCGGGAGGCAGTCATTCCCCGAGCTAAGGAGGTGCGCCAGCGCTTGGACACTGCGAATGAGAAGCGGGCAAGGAAGAACTCCCCCCAAAAGATCAAGGCATTGAAGCTGGCGGAACAGTATTGGGCTGAAGACCACGAACAACGGGTGCTCATTGGCGCCATGGCAGAACGCATCTTCAACCACATACGCGAGACCAAAGAAGATGGGGATTTCGTTCCGAAGCCCAAGACGTTGCGCGGTTGGCTGCGAGACATTGCGCCCGACTACGGGAGAAAAAGGGGGGCCCCACGGAAGTGCTAATTAGCCGTATCGCGGCGACATGTCGTTTTAACTCGTCGGGCCGTGCATAAGAGTAAGAGCCGTCTAGTTCACATCGGGCCGAGACAGCCCGAAAGGAGACGGTTCAATGCAACTCATCATCCATCGCCGCCCGGCTGTTTCTGCCCGTATAGGTTTTGGAAAAACTCACCTCTACGAGCTGATTGGGCAAGGTGAGTTTCCCGCTCCCATTGCTCTGAGTAAACGTGCGGTTGGCTGGCTCAGTAGCGACGTTGACGCGTGGATTGAAGCCCGTGCAAAGGGGCGAGCCTGGAGTGACGTTCTTGCAGATCGGGAGGCGCGCCAATGAAAAAGGCCAGCGCCCCCGAAGAAGTCACCAGCCCGTCGCAGGATCATCGTAACACCAGCGAAGCCGCGCAGGTCGCGCGCGTTTTGGCTGCGTTGTTGGCTGGGCCCAAAACTACGTTCGAACTGCGCCACGATTACAACGTGCTTCACCCTGCTGGCCGGGTAAAGACGCTACGTGCTCGGGGCTGCACGATTTTGACAGATCGAGTCTCAGCGGTTGACCGCGAGGGCAATCGGCACAGCGGCATCGGTCGCTATGTGCTGACTGAGTGCGGCCATGAAACCTGCTGAGCTCTTTCGCTCGCTGCTCATTCGCGGCGACGAGGTTTCAATTCAAAGCGGGCGGCTGGTGATCCAGCCTGCCAGCGGGAAACCTGTCCCTGCTGAGTGGCTGAATGAGCATGGCGAAGTCCTCACGGCTGCGCTTCTAAGTGCTTTTGGTCGGCATGGTTTTCGATACCTGGGGCACCGTACCGGGCGTTATGGCGGCGGTCGATTTCAAGGCGTCACGCTGCAATTCGTTGACCTGCTCACAGGTGAAGACGTCTGCGCGGTTTTCAACGCCCAGCTAACCCGTGAGCGCACGACCAAGGCCGGCCGCAAGGGCGACCCGCTCCCCCAAGGCCAATTCCGCGTTGGTGTCCGTCACGAACTTTGGAAGCTGTGGTGCGCCTCGGGATTGCCTGAGCCGCGCAGGCGTTCGGAGTTGTGCGAAGTGATGCACAAGCTGGGTGGCGTGTTGATTGAGGGCGACCGTCACGAGACGCAACCGGGCCGACTTGTTGTCTCAACTGTTCGCCCGATTAGCATTGATTCCGACCAAGTCCGGGCCGCTTTTGGAGTCGAGACCTCTCGGCAAGCAGTCGGCAAGGAATCGGCAAGCAGTCGGCAACTAGTCGGCAAGGTGTCGGCAAGTCCAGTCGGCAAAGAAACTGAGCAAAGCGCCGTGGCACCTGGGCTTGAGCCTGATTCTAACCGCGTGTTTCTTGAGCCGCGTAAAAAGCAAGAAGTAAACAAGGAGCAAAGGAAACACGAGAGCTTTCCCTGTCCTGTTTCCCCTTCGCAAGAACACCAGAGTGTTGATGACTGGTTGGTCGATTACGACCGCCGGGACGCTGAGCTATTGGCCGAAGAAAACCTAAGCAACGACCCGGCTGAGAGGTTGGCCGGTTATCTGGCCGAGTTCAAACAACTTACCGCAAAGGAAAACTACCTATGAAAGCCTTGAAAAACCTATTCACCAAAAAGAACGCAACCGCTGACGATCTGGCCCAGGCTCATGCCGCGATTGCCGACGAGCTAAAAAAGGCCCAAGCCCGCCTCGACACGCTGCTTGATGAGCGCCCCACTAGCGTGCTGACTGCGCTTGCCAGAGGTGAGGAGACCGCAGTGGGCGCGGAGCTGGCCGTAGCTCGTGACCGTGTTGCCGATCTGATGGCAGGACTGGCCGCAATCAACCGACAGATGGAGGTCGTCCAGAAAGCTCGGGAAGCCTCAGAGAGTGCCGAGCGTTGGTCGCGCACTGCCTCGTTTCTGAAATCGCGCAATGAGGCCGCTGTAGGCCTTCAGGACGCATTAGACGTTGCGATCGGGCATCTTGAGCAAATCGGCAGACTAGAGGGGCAGATTCACTCAATCAATCTCGTAGGGCAGGGGCCGGCTGGCTGGGGGCGTGGCATCACTGGGCTGGTTATGAACCACCTTGCCGCGCGCACGCCTTTGTTTGCTATGCACCTGCCGGGGTTGACCTCTGCACATGCGTTGCGCGAAGGCCCAAGCCTGACGGATATAGTGCGCCGTGGTGGCGAACAGATCCTTTCGAGTCGAGGTGAGTGATGGAAGCTCAGGCAAACGAATTTGAACCTATCGACTCAGTTGACCAGGCCGTCGAGAAGACCGAGGACGACCGCTGGCAAGGGCTGCTGGCCTCGACCATCACCGGCCCTGAGAACCTAGCCGAGTACCTGCTGCCGCCTGGCGGAGATGCAAGCCCGGAGGGTGTCGAAGCTGACCTCACGATTCGTCAATGGATGGCAGATGCTGGGCTGCCTGCTGGCATTGGTTCGCACATTGCCGAGGTTGCGGATGAATGGGCAGTGCGAACTGAAGGTTGGACCGATGACCAGCACGAACTTGAGCGTAGAACGACGATGATCAATCTTGAGCGACTTTGGGGGGAGCGTACCGGCTCGATGATCGATATGGCGCGCGATGCTGTGGCTCGCCTTGATCGGTTGCATGATGGTCAAGTGAGCGCGTTTCTGGACGAGACCCAGCTAGGGAACTGCCCGCAGCTAATTGCCCAGCTTGCGATGCTAGAGGAAAGGCGACAACTAGCCGGAAACTGACCGTTCCGCGCGCGCGAGGAAATTGCGACCAGTACGCGCGCGTACGGTATCTAACGGTTTGAGAGGTAGTCGAAAATGAAGTGCTTTATTGGAAACAGCGAGAGAAAGTAAAAAAAGCTGACTATCTGGACAAGGGTGGCGATAGCTTCCCCAAGACCACCTGCGACAGTTTTTTGCCACTCCCAAATAAGATAGATAACGAAGGCACCGCCTCCCCAAATTATCAAAGCGACATACCAGCTGATTTTGTCGATTTTGATCTCATTGGAACTCTTCCCATCTTGTTCCATGGCTGCTCCCTAAACCGGAAATACGGTAATTGCTATGGCGCTTGAAGCCTGCCTTCACCCAATAGCCTAGTCAAGCGTCCATGTTGACGACAGTTAAGTCGACGCCATTTTGTGGGTCGATTTGTGGGTCAGCGTGCCGCTATTTTCTGAGAGCCCCACGCTTTAAGGGCTCCAATAACTAAAAAAGCCGGCTTGTGGCCGGCTTCTCGGGGACTGGCTTGGATCATTTTTGGTAAACCGCGCCAGCCTTCAAAACGTACACCCGGATCTTGCGTCCGGCTGTGGGACCTGGTGAGAAAGTCATCTGCCAGGCCAGTGCATCTGAGCCGCAAGGCGGGTCGATGCGCAAATGTGGGGCGCAGCATACGCAGGTTTGAGAGAAATTCCCAGCGGGAAGTGCCAGACAGAGCTGTCCGGCCACTCGGCAGGGGTGGCAATGGGTGTTCTGGAGCGCTTAAAGAAACGGTACCGTCGGTCGCCGTTTATTCAGGGTCGACCACCAGAACACCCAACCCAGCACCCTGATGTTCTGCTCTTCGATTTGTGCGGGCCTGAAGATTTCATCCGGGTACTCGGCGCGGTTGTGGCTGCGCAGTCGCAGGGAGTTGCCCGGTAATCGGTGCAGGTACTTGATGCGTAGCATGCCGTCATGTTCGATGGCGTAGATCTCGCCATCGACAATCTGGGTCAGGCCACGGTCAATCGCCAGGGTCGAACCGTCTTCAATTTTCTCTCCCATGCTGTTACCGCTCATGAAGGCACAGATGGCGTCTGCGTGGTTGATCTCCAGGGAGTCAAGGTGGCTGCGGGGCAGGCGGATCGATTGCCTGGGGTCTTTTATGACGTGGGTTTTGTTGGAGCCCGGGGTGGTAAAAGCTTCTTTATAGAAAGGCAGTTCGACGTCGACAGACTCGATGACCGTGTAGACACCGCGGATGGTCTGGGCATCGAAGGTGTTGCCGGATTCGTCGAGCAGACGCAGGTGTTGGGCGTCTTTCAAGCCTTCGCCGGTTTTCAGCCAGTCGCTGCTGACGGAGAGTTTTCTGGCGACTTCTTCCATGCAATGGGCGGGCACGCCACGGGTGTACCAGTTATGTACATTTTGCGGAGCCGTATCCAGGAATTCGGCAAATCCGGTGGTCGTGATGTTCGCAGCTTCGAGGAGTGCCTTGAAGCGTGGGCCGCTAGTGTTCTTTTTCATGAACGCGAGTCTACTGGCGGCTAACAAGGGTTTGAATAAACGCCTCGTTCAAATTTCGCGGGAAATTTACGACCGGATGTAAGACGCGCTTGGGGGATTTTAAACAAGCAAAAACCATAGGGAGGCTTGTTTAAACGGGGTGTTTGGCGTGCTTGTCAGGCACCCACAAAAAACCCCGGATCACCCGGGGTTTTTCTTGCCGCTTGCAGCTAGAAGCTACAGCTGCTCTTAGCCTTTATAGGCAGCAACCGACTTGGTGATCGCAGCGCGGGCGGCGTCTGCACCGTCCCAACCTTCGATTTTCACCCATTTGCCTTTTTCGAGATCTTTGTAGTTCGCGAAGAAGTGCTCGATCTGCTGGATCAGCAGCGCTGGCAGGTCGGTGTATTCCTTCACGTCGACGTACAGCTGGGACAGCTTGTCGTGTGGAACCGCGATGACTTTGGCATCGCCGCCGCCGTCGTCGGTCATGTTCAGGATGCCGACCGGACGAGCGCGGATCACCGAACCTGGAGCAACCGGGTAAGGGGTTACAACCAGCACGTCGAGGGGATCACCGTCGTCAGCCAGGGTGTTCGGGATGTAACCGTAGTTGGCCGGGTAGAACATTGGGGTGGCCATGAAACGGTCAACGAACAGGCAATCGCTGTCTTTGTCGATTTCGTATTTGATCGGCGCGTGGTTGGCCGGAATCTCGATCGCGACGTAGATGTCGTTCGGCAGGTCTTTGCCAGCCGGAATCTTGCTGTAGCTCATTGGGCGTTGCCCCCGTTAGTTGACCAGAAATACTTGGCCGGATTGACCAAAAAGTGGCGGCGATTATAGGCATATTCCTGGGTCGACGCCATGTACCAGAAGTCGTATGGCGCTTACTGGTGTGCCTGATAGACAGGGTCATGCGCCTTTAGTTGCTTCAACCTCGCCAGCGGGTCCTGGCGATAGAACAGCTTCAACTGCTGGTACACCTGTGGATAAGCCTCGTGCAGCAAATCCGGGGCGCTGAAGAAGTATTCGCTGGTGACGGCGAAGAACTCGGCAGGGTTCTCGGCGGCATAGGGGTCGATGGCCGTTTCGGCGTCGGGATTGCGTTCCAGTTGCCGGTCGAGGTCGTCGTAGGCCTCTTGCATGACGTTGGCCCAGTCGCTGACCCGCATGTCAGCATGCAACGGTGGCAGGCCGTTGGCGACGCCGTTGAGCATGTCGAGTTTGTGCGCCAGTTCGTGGATCACCAGGTTGTAGCCTTCCCAGCCTCCACTGGCCATCACGCCCGGCCAGGCGAGGATGATCGGGCCTTGCTGCCAGGCTTCACCGCTGTGCTCGCCGTCCCATTCGTGCTCGACGCCGCTGGCATCGCGATGGCGCTGAGGACTGAGGAAGTCGTCAGGGTAGAGAATGATTTCGTGGAAGCCCTGATACCAGTTCAGGTCGCCGAGGTGCAGCAGCGGCAGTTGCGCCTGGGCAGCGAGCAGCAAGCGTTGCTCCTGATGCAGTTCGACGCCGGGCAGGGCGGTGAGGTGCTTGTCTTCGAGGAACAGCACGCAGGCTTCGCGCAACCATTGGTCTTCGGCGACGCTGATGCCATCGAGAAAACTCAGGTGATGACGCACCCGTTGCCACATTTCATCGGCAATCGGGTGCTTTGCCAAGGTGCGCCGGCGACGCCAGGCGCTCAGAGACCACATCGTATCAGCGCGATTCGGCTTTGGAGCTCGAACCTGCAAGGCGGTTACGCACCATGCCAATGATCATCGGCACCAGCGAGAGCAGGATGATGCCGACTACCAGCAGCGACAGGTTCTTCTTGATGAACGGAACATTGCCGAAGAAGTAACCGAGCGTCACCAGCCCGCCGACCCACAGGATAGTGCCGAAGACACTGAAGGCGAAGAAACGCGGATAAGGCATTTTCCCCACGCCGGCGACGAATGGTGCAAAGGTGCGGATGATGGGCATGAAGCGCGCCAGGGTCACGGTTTTGCCGCCATGCTTGTCATAGAAATCATGGGTTTGTTGCAGGTAGTCGCGGCGGAAGATCTTCGAATTCGGATTGCTGAACAGTTTTTCACCCGCCGTTCGTCCGATGATGTAGTTGGTGCTGTCGCCCAGAATCGCCGCCAGCATCAACAGGCCACCCAGCAGTACCGGGTCCATGCCGCCACCGGCCGCCACGGCGCCGGCGATGAACAGCAGGGAGTCGCCCGGCAGGAAGGGCATGACCACCAGGCCGGTTTCACAGAAGATCACCATGAACAGGATGGCGTAGATCCATGCCCCGTAGTTGGTTACGAGCATGTCGAGGTAGACGTCGAGATGCAGGACAATGTCGATCGGGTTGAAATCCATGGAAAGCACCTGTGGTAACGGCCCGACTCAGCAGGCCTGTGCGGATGACTTCACGTAAGACTACGGATAGGGGTAGTTTTTCTTACAAGCCGGGAAGATCGGGATTATACGAGGCGAGAGGTGAAAATCGCGTCGAGATTGTAGCGGGGAATGTCATGACTGGGCTGATGTTTGATAACGAACAGGTGGGAGCGAACCTGCTCGCGATGCCGTCGCCTCGTTGGGCCAGTGTGATCCGGTCGATGCCATCGCGAGCAGGGGGCAGGTGATTCAGAGTTCGTCGCTGATCGGTAGCACATAGTTCTTGAATTCGGTGTCTTCCTTGAATCCGATGGATTCGTAGGTTTTCTGCGCGACTTCGTTGTTGCTGCTGGTGGAAACACGCATGCGCACGGCATTGGTTTCCTTGGCCATTTTTTTGGCGGTGCGGATCAGGTTGTCGGCCACCAACTGGCGGCGGGCGTCCTCGGCGACATAAATATCGTTGAGGATCCACACACGTTTGAGCGAAAGCGAGGAGAAACTCGGGTACAGCTGACAGAAACCCATCAGTTTGTTGCTGTCGTCATCGGACAGTGCCAGATAGATCACCGACTCCTTGCGACGCAGGCGTTTTTCGAGGAACGCCCGGGACGAGTCCGGATACGGCAGGGAGCCGTAAAACTCGCGATATTTGACGAACAACGGGGTCAGCAGGTCCAGGTGTTCGAGGGTCGCTTGAATAATCCGCATGGTAGGTCTCGTCTTCAAGTGGCTGTCTTACGTCTCTGACGGCGATGGGAAACCCTTGGCGGCCGCGCCACGATCCTGCCTGAAACTGGTACGAATGTGCAATGCGCAAGCGGTTCAGGCATTCGGTGGGCCGAGCAGGAAATTTCCTTTCATGTCGGCTCCCGCGTCCGACTCCAGCGTCTGAATCTGTGCTTCATCCTTCAGATTGACCCCTGACAACTGCCGCCGGCAGGCTTCGCGCATCAAATACAGCAAACGGTGTGCCGCCATGCCGTAACTCAGGCCTTCGAGCCGCACGTTGGAGATGCAATTACGGTAGGCATCGGTAAGGCCGACCTTGGGATTGTAGGTGAAATATAAACCCAGGCTGTCCGGGGAGCTCAGGCCAGGGCGTTCGCCGATGAGGATGACGGTCATTTTTGCGCCAAGTAATTCGCCGACTTCATCGGCGACCGCAACGCGTCCCTGTTCCACCAGTATCACCGGTGCGACAGTCCAGCCTTCGGCTGCGATCTGTTCTTCGAGGCGCGCCAGAAAGGGCAGGGTATGGCGATGGACGGCCAGTGCCGACAGGCCGTCGGCGATCACTATCACCAAATCGACCCCGCCAGGATGCGCCGAAGCGTATTCCCGCAGGGTCTTTGCCGACGCTTCACTCAGTTTTCGTCCCAGGTCCGGGCGTTGCAGGTAACTGTTGCGGTCGATCGCTGCACTGTGCAGTAAAAGGCTTTCGTGCCCGCGTTCGGCCAGTTGTGAGCTGAGTGTCGCGTGATCGAACGGCAAGTGCACTGCATCCCGCGCCTGGGCGTGGGCGTATTGGAAGTCCAGTTGTGCGTGGGTGGGAATGCTGGTGCCGGTGCGGCCCAGGGCAATTCGCGCCGGTGTCAGGCGCCGCAGTTCCAGCCATGGGTTGTGGGGATCGAAGGGTAGTTTGTCCATGTCATTACTCATCCCAGTTGCGCCAGTGCCTGGCGGAAGGCCGGCGGCAGGTTGCTGCCAAACAGAACCCGGCCGTCCGCCTGGGTGAAGATGCCCATTTTCGCCAGCCATTGCTCGAACTCCGGCGCAGGCTTGAGCCCCAGGGTCTGTCGGGCATAGAGCGCGTCGTGAAACGAGGTGGTCTGGTAGTTGAGCATGATGTCGTCGGAGCCGGGGATCCCCATGATGAAGTTGATTCCGGCGACGCCCAGCAGGGTCAGCAGGGTGTCCATGTCGTCCTGGTCAGCTTCGGCATGGTTGGTGTAGCAGATGTCGCAACCCATGGGCACACCGAGCAATTTGCCGCAAAAGTGGTCCTCCAGGCCGGCGCGGATGATCTGTTTGCCGTTGTACAGGTATTCCGGGCCGATGAAGCCGACGACCGTGTTGACCAGAAACGGGTTGAAATGACGTGCGACGGCGTAGGCGCGGGTTTCGCAGGTTTGTTGATCGACGCCATGGTGGGCATTGGCTGACAGGGCGCTGCCCTGGCCGGTTTCGAAGTACATCAGGTTCTGGCCCAGCGTGCCGCGATTCAGGCTTAAACCGGCGTCATAGCCCTCCTTCAATACATTCAGGTTAATGCCGAAACTGGCGTTGGCCGCTTCGGTGCCGGCGATCGACTGGAACACCAGGTCCAGCGGGACGCCGCGATTGACCGCCTCGATCGATGTGGTGACATGGGTCAGTACGCAAGCCTGGGTCGGAATTTCGTAGCGCTGGATGATCGCGTCGAGCATCTCCAGCATGGCGCAAATCGAGGCGATGCTGTCGGTGGCGGGGTTGATGCCGATCATCGCGTCGCCATTGCCGTGCAGCAGACCGTCGAGAATGCTTGCGGCGATGCCGGCCGGTTCGTCAGTGGGGTGGTTCGGTTGCAGGCGCGTGGACAGTCGACCGCGCAGGCCCAGGGTGCCGCGAAACCGCGTGACCACGCGGATCTTTTGTGCCACCAGCACCAGGTCCTGCACCCGCATGATCTTCGATACCGCGGCAACCATTTCCGGGGTCAGGCCGGGGACTAGGGCGCGCAGAACCTGTTCGTCGGCGGCATCACTGAGCAGCCAGTCGCGAAAGCCGCCGACGGTGAGGTGACTGACGACGGCGAAGGCTTGTTTGTCGTGGGTGTCGATGATCAGGCGGGTGACTTCATCGGATTCGTAGGGAATCAGTGCTTCCTGCAGGAAGTGGCTCAAAGGGGTGTCGGCCAACGTCATCTGTGCCGCGACGCGCTCGCCGTCATTAAGGGCTGCGACGCCGGCCAGAAAATCTCCGGAGCGTGCAGGGCTGGCCTTGGCCATCACTTCCTTGAGGCTGTCGAAGCGGTAAGTCTGGGCGCCGACGGTATGGGCGAATGCGGCCATGGGGCGGAGTCCTCCAATAATTACAGCGATCTGCTTTTCCTGTGGGAGCGGGCTTGCTCGCGAATGCGGTGTGTCATTCAAAATAAATGTCGACTGACACGACGCCTTCGCGAGCAAGCCCGCTCCCATGGGAGCTGCGTGCACTTCAATAATGCAGGCGCCGGGCAGCGGCCCGGTGCCGGTGCATTCAGATACCTTCGAGCATAGCGTCCGCCGGCGCCTCGGAACGTTGCTTGGCGGTCAGCTGGAAGTACAGGTAGCCGGCAGCCATGAAGCCGAGGAAAATCAGGCCGATCAAGGTGTTGAACCACGCCATCGCCACCAGGCACACCACCGCCAGAAACAGCGCGATCCCCGGCGCGATCGGATAACCCGGGGCGCGGAAGGTGCGTTCCAGGTTCGGTTCGGTCTTACGCAGCTTGAACAGGCTCAGCATACTGATGATGTACATCACGATGGCGCCGAATACCGACATGGTGATCATCGCCGCCGTCAGGCTCATGCCTTGCAGATTGACCAGGCCATCGCTGTAGATCGCCGCAATGCCGATCACGCCGCCGGCCAGGATCGCCCGGTGCGGTGTCTGGAAGCGCGAAAGTTTTGCCAGGCCGGCAGGCAGATAACCGGCACGGGCCAAGGCGAAAAACTGCCGCGAGTAGCCGAGGATGATCCCGTGGAAACTCGCCACCAGGCCGAACAGACCGATCCACACCAGCATGTGCATCCAGGTCGAATTATTGCCGACCACCGCTTTCATCGCCTGGGGCAGCGGATCGTTGATGTTCGACAGCTGGCGCCAGTCGCCAACACCGCCCGCCATCACCATCACGCCGATGGCCAGGAACACCAGCGTCAGAATGCCGCTGACATAGGCCTTGGGGATTGTACGTTTGGGGTCCTTGGCTTCCTCGGCGGCCATGGCTGCACCTTCGATAGCGAGAAAGAACCAGATCGCGAAGGGAATGGCGGCGAAAATGCCAGGAATCGAGCTCATCGTGAACTCATTGGCACCTGACCAGCCATTGAGCACAAAGTTGCTGAAACTGAAGCCCGGCGCGACCACGCCCATGAACACCAGCAGTTCAGCGACGGCCAGCACGGTGACCACCAGTTCGAAGGTGGCCGCGATGCTGACGCCGAGGATGTTCAGGCCCATGAACACGAAATAGGCGCCAACGGCGGCGACCTTCGGGTCCAGTTCCGGATATTGCACGTTGAGGTACGCACCGATGGCCATGGCGATGGCCGGTGGTGCGAAGACGAATTCAATCAGGGTGGCGATGCCGGCGATCAACCCGCCTTTCTCGCCAAAGGCCCTTCGACTATAGGCAAATGGTCCGCCAGCATGGGGAATCGCAGTCGTCAGCTCGGTGAAACTGAAGATAAAGCAGGTGTACATCGTCGCCACCATCAACGCGGTGACGAGAAAACCCAGTGTGCCTGCGGTGCCCCAGCCGTAACTCCAGCCGAAGTACTCGCCGGAAATCACCAGGCCGACGGCAATGCCCCATAAATGCAGGGTGCCGAGTGTGGGTTTGAGCTGTGTGGAAGAAGTAGTCATAAGTCCTCTCTATTTTTTATTGTTCGATCTTGCGGACTTTCGGGTGCGACGGTTTGGGTTGAACGCTGAATGACGGGTAGGCAAGGCCCGTGCCAGAGCGGCCAGGCCTTGGGTGTTGAGTCATTTAGGACGCCATCGCGAGCAAGCTCGCTCCCACAGGGATCTCTTGTGAGTTAAATATCGGGAACTAACCCAGATCCACTGTGGGAGCGAGCTTGCTCGCGATGGCGGCTTGAAGGGCGACACAGATACCTGCATCGCCCCCCGGTTTTTAGAAGAAGCCCAGCGGGTTGATGTCGTAGCTCACCAGCAGGTTTTTGGTCTGCTGATAGTGGTCGAGCATCATCTTGTGGGTTTCACGGCCGACGCCGGACTTCTTGTACCCGCCGAACGCGGCGTGCGCCGGGTACAGGTGGTAGCAGTTGGTCCACACACGACCGGCCTTGATGGCGCGGCCCATGCGGTAGGCACGGTTGATGTCGCGGGTCCAGAGGCCGGCACCCAGGCCGAACTCGGTGTCGTTGGCGATGGCCAGGGCTTCGGCTTCGTCCTTGAAGGTGGTGATGCTCACCACCGGGCCGAAGATTTCTTCCTGGAACACGCGCATTTTGTTGGTGCCCTTGAGCAGGGTCGGCTGGATGTAATACCCGCTTGCCAGGTTGCCCTCGAGTTTTTCCACCTTGCCGCCGGTCAGCAGCTCGGCACCTTCGCCCTTGGCGATTTCCAGGTACGAAAGGATCTTGTCGAATTGCTGCTCGGACGCCTGGGCGCCGACCATGGTGTCGGTATCCAGCGGGTCGCCACGTTTGATTTGCAGGACTTTGTTCATGACCACTTTCATGAATTCGTCGTAAATCGACTCTTGCACCAGTGCACGGGAAGGGCAGGTGCAGACTTCGCCCTGGTTGAAGAATGCCAGCACCAGGCCTTCGGCGGCTTTCTCGATGAAGGACGGCTCGGCCTTCATGATGTCTTCGAAGAAGATGTTTGGCGACTTGCCACCCAGCTCCACGGTGGACGGAATGATGTTTTCGGCGGCGCATTTCATGATGTGCGAGCCGACCGGGGTCGAGCCGGTGAAGGCAATCTTGGCGATGCGCTTGCTGGTGGCAAGCGCTTCGCCGGCTTCTTTGCCGAAGCCTTGCACAATGTTCAGCACGCCCGGTGGCAGCAGGTCGCCGATCAGCTCGACCAGCACGGTAATGCCCAGCGGGGTTTGTTCGGCAGGCTTGAGCACCACGCAGTTACCGGCAGCGAGCGCCGGGGCGAGTTTCCAGGCGGCCATCAGGATCGGGAAGTTCCACGGGATGATCTGCCCGACCACGCCCAGCGGTTCATGGATGTGATAGGCCACGGTGTTGCCGTCGATTTCGGCAGCGCTGCCTTCCTGGGCGCGCAGGCAGCCGGCGAAGTAGCGGAAGTGATCGGCGGCCAGCGGAATGTCGGCGTTGAGGGTTTCGCGCACGGCTTTGCCGTTGTCCCAGGATTCGGTGATCGCCAGGGTTTCCAGATTCTGTTCGATACGGTCGGCGATTTTCAGCAGCACCAGCGAGCGCGCCTGGGCGGAGGTGGCGCCCCATGCATCGGCAGCGGCGTGGGCGGCGTCCAGGGCCTTGTCGATGTCTTCGGCCGTGGAGCGTGGGAATTCGGCAATCGGTTGGCCATTCACTGGCGAGGTATTGGTGAAGTACTGACCTTTGACAGGCGCGACGAACTCGCCGCCGATGTAGTTACCGTATTTGGCTTTAAACGAAACGATAGCGCCTTCAGTACCGGGGTGAGCGTAACGCATGATGGTTTCTCCTTGGTTCTTGTGCTTATAAGGAAGACGCGCATGTGCGCTTGCTTTAAGCGTAGAGCAAGGGCCGGGCCAGCGCGTTGCATCTCAGGTAAATCAAGACCTTGCGTAATTTTTGTCGGACGGACGGAGCGCGCCTGTGACGTTTCCGGTACAGCCGGCGTGACACTTTGTACCGCTTCTGGCACAGCCTGTGACCAGGTAGTCTTGCAGGCATTGCAATGCAGGCCCGGCTGGAGGATGCTCGGCATCACCTCATGCACGGGACGCCGAGCCCCGGGGAGAATAATAAGAAATGCACGAAAACCATTTGAGTCGCCATGCCCAGCAAGTATTGACCGTGACCCAGGGCAAGGCCCACCTGCACGGCCCCGGCAGCGATCCGTCCATTGCCCGTTCCTGGCTGCGCTGCCTTGAGGACTATCATCTCGATCCGGCGCTGAGCATTGCGCCGACGGTGCTGGAACATGGCCGTGTCCTGGAAAGTCGCGAACGCTTGCAGCAGGTGCTGCACATCGCTGGCAATGAAATGACCAGCCTGCACCAGCAACTCTCCGGTGCCGGTCATGCAGTGCTGCTGACCGATGCCCGCGGCGTGATCCTCAATTGCGTCACCGCGCCCGCTGAAAGGCAGATTTTCGAGCGTGCCGGGCTCTGGCTCGGTGCTGACTGGAGCGAGGCCTGCGAAGGCACCAACGGCATTGGCACTTGCCTGGTGGAGCGTCAGTCGCTGACCATCCATCAGGACGAACACTTTCGTGGCCGTCACACCGGCCTGACCTGCTCGGCGAGTCCGGTCTTCGATCCCCATGGCGAATTGCTGGCGGTGCTCGACGTGTCGTCGGCGCGGCGCGACGTGTCACGGCAAAGTCAGTTTCACACCATGGCCCTGGTCAATCTGTCGGCGAAGATGATCGAGAGCTGTTACTTCCTGCGTTGCTTCGACAATCAATGGTTGCTGCGTTTTCACTTGCAGGCCGAGTCCGTCGGTTTGTTCAGCGAAGGCTTGCTGGCGTTCGACGGAGAAGGGCGCATTTGCGCGGTCAACCAGAGTGCGCTGAACCTGCTTGGACACATTCGCGGCGGCTTGCTGGGGAAACCGGTGGAGGCGTTTTTCGATTGCTCGCTCGATGAGTTGCTGGGGCGGGCGAGTATCGGTGCCGCGGCCAGTTGGCCATTGCGTACCCGTGATGGTCGCAAGCTGTTCGCGGTATTGCGCGGTGAGGCGCGGCGGCCGCTGCCGCTGCCGACGTCGAGGGTACCTGCTCCCAAGGCTGCACAAACACCGCGCCTGATGGGTATTTGCCTGGATGATGCGACGTTGCAGGCGGACTTCCGCAAGGCTTTGCGCGTCTACGAGCGCGACGTGCCGCTGCTGATCAATGGCGAAACCGGGTCCGGCAAGGAGGCCTTTGCCAAAGCGGTGCACCACGCCAGCCAGCGGTCGGAAAAAGCCTTTGTCGCCCTCAATTGCGCGGCCATTCCCGAAAGCCTGATCGAAAGCGAGCTGTTCGGCTATCGCGGCGGCAGCTTCACCGGCGCACGCAAGGAAGGCATGCGCGGCAAGTTGCAACAGGCCGACGGCGGGACGTTGTTCCTCGACGAAATCGGGGACATGCCGCTGGCTTTGCAAACACGCTTGCTGCGGGTGCTGGAAGACCGGCAAGTGGTGCCGATTGGTGGCGAGCCGGAAGCGGTTAACGTGCGGATCATCAGCGCCACCCACCGCAATTTGCTGGATCGCGTGCAGGACGGCAGCTTTCGCGAGGATTTGTATTACCGCCTCAACGGGCTGGAGGTGGCGCTACCAGCATTGCGTGATCGCAGTGACAAGTCGCAGTTACTCGACTTTTTACTGTCCGAAGAGGCGGGGGCAGAAACCGTGTTGATCGACGGGCCGGCGCGGGAGGCCTTATTGGGGTTCGCCTGGCCGGGCAACGTGCGGCAGTTGCGCAATGTGCTGCGTACGTTGGCAGCGCTGTGTGAGGACGGACGGATCGGTCTGGAAGATTTGCCAGCGATGATTCGCCAGACGCGGCCGGCAGTGCCGATGACGGAATTGGTGTCGGAGCATCCGCTGGAAGATGCCGAGCGGCAGGCGTTACTCGGTGCGCTGGAGCAGACACGCTGGCATATGACGCATACGGCTGAACAGCTTGGGGTCAGTCGCAATACCCTTTATCGCAAGCTTCGTAAACACGGAATTGCCCGTTAAACCGAGTCGTGGCCATTCGCGAGCAAGCCCGCTCCCACAGGGTATGCACGGTCCCTGTGGGAGCGGGCTTGCTCGCGAAGGCGTCCTGAAGTCTGAAACACAAGGTGCGAATTTCCCCTCCCTAAGCTAACCTGCGACCAAGTTTTACGAGGTCGACTATGCACATTCATATTCTTGGTATCTGCGGCACTTTCATGGGGTCAATGGCGGTTCTGGCCAAAGAGCTGGGCCATCACGTGACCGGCTCCGATGCCAACGTCTATCCGCCGATGAGCACTCAGCTGCAAGCCCAGGGCATCGAGTTGACCCAAGGCTACGACCCGGCGCAACTCGATCCGGCCCCTGATCTGGTGGTGATCGGCAACGCCATGTCCCGGGGTAATCCGGCGGTGGAGTACGTGCTGAACAAAGGCCTGCCTTATGTCTCCGGCCCGCAATGGCTGGCGGATCACGTGCTGCAAGGTCGCTGGGTGCTGGCCGTTGCCGGTACGCACGGCAAGACCACCACCAGCAGCATGCTGGCCTGGGTGCTGGAACATGCAGGCATGGCCCCCGGCTTCCTGATCGGCGGCGTGCCGCAGAACTTCTCGGTGTCGGCGCGCCTGGGCGATACACCGTTCTTCGTCATCGAAGCCGACGAGTACGACAGCGCATTCTTCGACAAGCGCTCAAGTTCGTCCATTACCGTCCGCGCACGGCAATCCTGAACAACCTCGAATTCGATCACGCGGACATCTTCCCGGACCTGCCGGCCATTGAGCGGCAGTTTCATCACCTGGTGCGGACCATCCCGAGCGAAGGCCTGGTGATTCATCCGACCACCGAGCCGGCGTTGCAGCGCGTTATCGAGATGGGCTGCTGGACCCCGGTGCAAACCACGGGTGCCGGCGGTCAGTGGCAGGTCAGGCTGCTCAGTGACGATGGCTCGAAGTTCGAAGTGATGTTCGAAGGTGTCGCCCAGGGTGTGGTCGAGTGGGACATGACTGGCCAGCACAACGTCGCCAACGCCCTGGCGACGCTGGCCGCCGCCCGCCACGTCGGTGTGGTGCCGTCCATGGGTATCGCTGCGTTGAGCGCCTTCAAGAGCGTGAAGCGCCGGATGGAGAAAGTCGCGGAAGTCCGTGGCATCACCATCTATGACGACTTCGCTCACCACCCGACCGCCATTGCCACCACACTCGACGGCCTGCGCAAGCGCATTGGCGATGCACCGTTGATTGCAATCATCGAACCCCGCTCAAACTCCATGAAGCTCGGCGCGCACCGTGACGGATTGCCGGAAAGCGTGGTCGATGCCGATCAGGTGATCTGGTACGCACCCGCCAATCTCGGCTGGGACCTGGCGGGCACGGCGGCGCTGTGCACTGTGCCGTCGGTTGTCAGCGATTCCCTTGAAGGCATCATCGAGCGCGTGAAGAGCCAGGCCCAACCCGGTACTCACGTGGTGATCATGAGCAACGGCGGCTTCGGCGGCCTGCACGGCAAACTGGCCGAGGCGTTGAAATGAACAACGGCCCGGACCGCATCACCCTGGCAATGACCGGCGCCTCAGGCGCCCAGTACGGTTTGCGCCTGCTCGACTGCCTGGTGCGGGAAGATCGTGAAGTGCACTTCCTGATTTCCAAGGCCGCGCAGTTGGTGATGGCTACCGAAACTGATGTCACGCTGCCGTCCAAGCCGCAGATGATGCAGGCATTCCTCACCGAATACACCGGCGCTGCCGCCGGGCAGATTCGGGTGTATGGCAAGGAAGACTGGATGTCGCCGGTGGCTTCGGGTTCCGGCGCGCCAGCGGCGATGGTGGTGGTGCCGTGTTCGACGGGTACTTTGTCGGCCATCGCCACGGGCTCCTGCAACAACCTGATCGAGCGTGCCGCCGACGTGACGCTCAAAGAGCGTCGCCAGCTGATTCTTGTGCCTCGCGAGGCGCCGTATTCGAGCATTCACCTGGAGCACATGCTCAAGTTGTCGAACATGGGCGTGACAATCCTGCCGGCATCACCGGGTTTCTATCATCAGCCACAAACCATCGACGACCTGATCGATTTCGTCGTGGCACGGATCCTTAACCTGCTGAATATCCCTCAGGACATGTTGCCGCGTTGGGGCGAGCATCATCTGACCAGCGATGAATAAGCTGCTGGTGGTGGTGCTGGCGCTGCAACTGGCGGGGTGCGCTACGGCGCGCACGCTCGATGCGGCCAAGCCGGGTGCTCCGGTGGTGTACTCGGGCACTCGCCTGGATTTGTACGCGATGAACGGCGGGTGCTGCGCCAAGGACCGTTTCGGAGCCGACGCGCCGAGCTATCCCGGTGTCGACCTGCCGGCGAGCGCGTTGTTCGACACGCTGCTGTTGCCGCTGTCGTTGTTGACGGTGATTGGCGTGAGTTTTCAGGCTACGGGTGGGTTGTAAGAGAGCTATCGCGAGCAAGCTCGCTCCCACAGGTTTTTCAGCGATTACAAAATTTGTGTACGACACAAAATCCAGTGGGAGCGGGCTTGCCCGCGAAGAGGCCCGCTCAGGCACCATAAAATTACTTGCCCAACTTCCTCAGCTCATCCGACTCGACAATCCTGACCCCGTCCTGCTCTTCCAGCGCCAGGCGCCACATTGCCCGGGCCAGTTGGCAGGCCTCGATACCATGGTATTTGCCAGGAATCAGCCGAGACAACGGGCCGGCGACTTTCTCGCCCAGTCGCGGTTCGGTGCGATCACCCAGCAACAGCGAAGGGCGGCAAATAGTCAGCTGCGGCCAGTCTTGCGCGCGCAACGCGTACTCCATCTCGCCTTTGACCCGGTTGTAGAAAATCGAGGATCTGCGATCGGCTCCCAGAGCACTGATCACGATCAGGTGTCGTGCGCCCATCTCCCGTGCGCGTTTGGCAAAGGCCACGACCATGTCCAGGTCCACTGCGCGAAACGCCTGTTCCGAGCCGGCCTGCTTGATCGTGGTGCCCAGGCAGCAATAGGCGATATCGACCCGCCCGTTCAGTTGTGGCAGGAATGCCGTAGGGTCGCCGACCGGGTTTTCCAGGTGCGGATGTTTGGCCAGTGGCCGGCGTGAGGGGGCCAATACACGGGTAATCGTTGGCTCGTTTAACAGGCGATCGAGCAGATGTTCACCTGTTAAACCGGTGGCTCCGGCGAGCAGCACGTGCTGAGGCGTCAAGTACATAGTGTTTCTCCCTTGATACTGTTCAGCTTAGTTGCTGTTTGCATCCTTGCTTTCCATAGATGCACTTTGCAGGGCTTTTCGTGCCTGTTGCTTGCGTAGCAGTTGCCAGTGCGAGAGGACGGTTTTCGGTGCCCAGATCTGTGGTTCGGAGGCTTCGAAACCGTCTGCCAGCTCACGCTCGGCGACAGTGGCCTTGGCCAGTTTGAAGGCTTGGTCCAGATCATCGGTCTGGTTCAGGGCCTGGGCGAAGAGAGCATCGCCGAAGTAAGTGAAGTTGGCTTCCTCCGAGCAGCCGAAGGACACCCGGTCGGCCCGTGAGGCCGTCATGATCAGGGTCCGTTCATCCTTGAGGGCGGGGATGAAGCCGCCGGAGTAGCAGGACGAAATCACGATGATCTTGTCGCGGTTTTTCAACGGGGCGAGAACAGCAGCCAACTCGTCGGCTGGCAAATCGGCCAGCTCCATGCGCGGCTGGTCCAGCACCAGCTCGTGTTCGCTGGTGCCATGGCTGGTCAGGTAGATGAAAATCAGGTCTTCCGGACCGCTGCGTTCGGCCAGCGCCAGGGCGGCGCGGCGCAGGTTTTCCCGGGTAGCCATCGGGCGGTCGGCGAGGTGGTCACGATGGTTCACCAGGCGGATCTGGCCAAAGGCGCCGAAACGGGTGGTGAGCATATTGGCGACGTAGTCGGATTCGCGCAGAAATACGCTTTGCTTGCCATCACCGCCCAGGGTCAACGCATACAGCTCCACTGCCGGGGTCGAGGGCGGAATATTGGTCAGTGCCGAGTCGAGCAAGTGCCCCTGCGCCAGCAGGCCGAGCTCCAGAGTGTCGGGCAACAATTTGCCCTCGGCGTCGCGCACGCGCTGGCCGTTGATCCAGGTGCCGCTGAGCACGGTGCCGTCGGTCAACACCAATGTGCCGCGCCCCTGGTAACTGTCGTTGTCGAACTGGCCGGTGTAAAAGCTGCCGTCGGACAGATTCAGTCGGCCCTGGCCGGAAAAGCGCCAGTCGTTGAACAGGCCGATGTAGTGGCTGCCGTCAGCGCCGATCAACTCGCCCTTGCCGTTCAGTGAACCTTCCTTGAACTGGCCTAGCCAGACATCGCCGTCGGCGTTTTCGTAGCGGCCTTTGCCGTGCAGTTGATTGTTCTTGAAGCCGCCGACATAGATGTCGCCATCGGCGCTGTTGAACGTCCCGTTGCCTTCCAGTTGGCCGTCGACGAAGTGCCCGGTGAACTGATTGCCGTTGCCGTCGCCGCGTTGGCCTTCGCCATTGGGTTTGCCGTGGGCGAACTGGCCCTGATAGGAGCTGCCGTCCTCGAGTTCGAGGCGACCCAGGCCGGCGTATTGATCGGCCTTGAACTCTCCGCGATAGCTCATTCCGTTTTCTTTGAGTGTGCCTTCGCCGTTGCGCCGGCCAGCCTTGAAGCCGCCGCTGTAACTGTTGCCGTTGGTGGTCAGTGCCCCCTGACCGTCGAACAGTCCCTGATTGAACTGCCCGCGATAGACTTCGCCATTGCTGCCATGCCATTCGCCCTGGCCCTGCCACTGGCCTTTGTCGAATTCGCCGGCGTACCAGCTGCCGTTCGGATAGTCGATGCGCCCCTTGCCTTGCAGCAAGCCATTGACCAGGTCACCGCGATAGCGTCCGCCGTCCGGCAGGCGGGCGTCGGGGGACAAAAGCGATTCGCCGTCGCCGCAAGCGGTGAGCATCAGGGTCAAGGCAAGGAGTGCAAGTGGGCGCATAGCGGATTCCGGGCAATTAGGCGAGGGAGTATGCCGCAGCTATGTGTCCTTATATAGGGTGAGGTGCCGCGAGAGGGCGCGAAACAGCATGAGCTGCTTCGCATCCGGGAAGGTTTATACGAAGCACAGGGACAGGGGTTCGGCGATATACGCCGGTTTGTCCGAACCTTCGATTTCCAGGGTGGTGGTGGCCTTGAGCAGCCACTGGCCGGGTTTTTTCTCGGTGACTTCGGTCAGGTCGACCTTGAGCCGCACTTTCGAATTGACCTTGACCGGCTGAATGAAACGCACGCTGTCGAGGCCGTAGTTGACCACCATCTTCAAACCTTCGGGCATGACGAGGATGTCCTCCATCAGTTTCGGGATCAGCGACAACGACAGGAAACCGTGAGCGATGGTGCTGCCAAATGGCGTTTGCGCGGCCTTGACCGGATCGACATGGATGAACTGATAGTCCCCTGTGGCTTCGGCGAACAGGTTGATGCGTTCCTGATCGATGGTGAGCCATTCGGAACGTCCGAGTTCCTTGCCGACATAATCTTTGAGCTCTGCAACTGGAACATAGGGCATTGAGACTCTCCTTGGGTTCATCGGTTTTATAGTTTTGGCTTGCGGGGATTTAATCTCCCGGCTTACCACTGTAGATCAACATGGCAAAACGCTCCGGTCAACTGACCATGCTTTTGGCGAATGCCGGTCTATAGCGCGAGCATGCTTATAATGCCCGGCCAATGCGGGTGACGGATTTTGCGGGAGATCTTTGATGTTGCTACGGGGCCTGACGTGGCTGGTGCTGTTCCAATTGCTCGGCACTGCGATCAATCACTTGTTCTTGCCTGTGCTGCCTGGGCCGATTGTGGGGTTGCTGCTGTTGCTGGTGTACCTCATCTGTCGCGGACAGGTCGGCGAGCCACTGAACCAGGCCGCCAGCAGCCTGTTGCGCTACCTGCCGCTGTTGCTGGTGCCTCCAGCTGTGGGCGTGATGGTCTATGCCGCTGACATCGCGGCGGATTTCTGGGCCATTGTCGGTGCGCTGGTGTTGTCGCTGCTGCTTTCGATGGCCTTTGCCGGGGTGTTGATGCAGCGTATGGTCAAGCGTCACGCTATCTCCGAGGACAGCCAATGATCTTCGACTGGCACGGCGCCTGGACGTCGGTGATTCACCATCCGTTGTTCGGCATTGGCATTACCCTCGGCGCCTATCAGCTTGTACTGGGCGTATTCGAGAAAACCCGCTGGATCTTTTTGCAGCCGGTGCTGGTCTCCATGTTGCTGGTGATCGGCGTGCTGGTGGGCTGCGGCCTGACCTACACCGAGTACCGCAAGAGCACCGAGATTCTCAGCATCCTGCTCGGACCGGCCACTGTCGCGCTGGCGGTGCCGCTTTATCTCAACCTGCGACGGATTCGGCAGTTGTTCTGGCCGATATTTACTACGCTGGTGATAGGCGGGGTGGTGGCCACGGGGATGGGCGTGTTGCTGGGCTGGTCGTTCGGTGCAGAGCACATGATCCTGATGACCATGGCGCCGAAATCGGTGACCTCGCCAATTGCCATGTTGGTGGCTGAGCAGATCGGGGGGGTCGCGGCGCTGGCAGCAGTGTTCGTCTTGATTACCGGTGTGATCGGGGCGATTTTCGGTCCGGTCCTGTTGACCCGGCTGGGCGTGCATAGCCCGGAAGCCAGGGGCATGGCACTGGGCATGACGGCCCACGCGGTCGGCACGGCGGTGGCGATGCAGGAAAGTGAAGAGTGCGGTGCCTTCGCGGCGCTGGCGATGAGTTTGATGGGCGTGGCCACGGCGGTGTTGCTGCCGCTGGCGGTGTCGATGGTGGTGTAAGGATATGTCTATGAGTCTGCCGCTTTTTCCGTTGAACACAGTGCTGTTCCCAGGTTGCATCCTCGACTTGCAGATCTTCGAGGCGCGCTATCTGGACATGATCGGCCGCTGCATGAAGCAGGGCGGTGGCTTCGGCGTGGTGTGCATTCTTGAGGGTGAAGAAGTCGGGATCGCCCCGGCCGGCTACGCGCTGGTGGGCTGCGAAGCGCTGATCACCGATTTCAAACAACAGGACAACGGCCTGCTGGGGATTCGGGTTCAGGGTGGGCGGCGTTTCCATGTATTGAAAGCGGAAGTCCAGCGCGATCAGTTGACCGTCGCCGAGGTCGAGTGGCTGGAGGACGAGCCGGAGCAGCCGTTGCAGGATGAGGACGCCGACCTGGTGGCATTGCTCAAGGCCCTGGCGGAACACCCGATGGTCGAAGCCTTGAACATGGGCACTGAAGCGACCGGGCAACAGTCACTGGCCAATCAGTTGGCGTACCTGCTGCCTTTTGCCGAGCTGGACAAAATCGATCTGCTGCAACTTGACGATCCGCAGCAGCGACTGGATGCGATTCAGGCGCTGCTGGATGAGTTGCAGGGTGAGTTGTTTGCCTGAGAAGCGTTTTTACTAATACGCATACCGCAACATCGTATGCGGCAAATGCCGCAATACGAAGAAGCTGAACAATGCCGCCAGCGCCGGCAACACCAGCCACCAGACCCTGGGTGGCAGGGCGTTCAGTGGGGCCTTGCGCTGGATCAGCCACAGGCTGGCCGCACAGACACATGCCGCCAGCATCGCGCCAGCCATGACATCGGTCGGCCAGTGTGCCCCGAGGTACACCCGGGAAAGGGCAATCGCCATCGCCGGCAAGCTGGCCACCAGCAGCCAGGTCAAGCGCATGCGCGGCGGTTGCCCGCGACCGGCCAACACGGCGAGGGTCAGAAACAGCGCGAACGCGCCGGAGGCGTGGCCGCTGGGCATGCTGTAGCTGGTCAATGGATCGCTCAATACTTCCGGGCGCACGCGGGCGAAAAACTGTTTGGTTGCGGTGTTGGCCAATGCCGTGCAGAGGAGGGTACTGCACGCGAAAACTGCCTGTCGCCATTGCCGGGTAATCAGCAGCAGTGCCACCAACAATGCACTGAACAGCAGCATGTTGCGGAATTCGCCAATGAGGGTGAATACCACCGCCACCTCATCGAACATCGGGCTGCGATGCTCCTGAACCAGGGTCATCAACCCTTGATCGAGAGCGCTCAGATACGGATAACCGATGAACAGCCCTGCCAGAATCAGAAAGCTCATGCCGGCGATTATCGCTGTGGCCCGGCGATGCTGGCGCAGGCTACTGGTGGCACTCAATCCCACCATGACCGCAATGCTGCCGGCAACGATCCCGGCCTGAGTCCAGAAACCTTCCGGCAACGGCAAGCGAATCGCCGCGCCGGTAGCCCAGCCTGGCAGCAGATAAGCCACCGACCAGCCCGCACCGGCCAGCAGACTGACGGCGAAGAAGCGTGGGAAGGGCATGTCGCACATGCCGGCGACCATGGGCAGCATTGGCCGCAGCGGTCCAATAAAACGCCCGACCAGCAGGCTGGCGATGCCATAGCGCTGGAAGTAGGTCTCGGCCCCGGCAATCCATTCCGGGTGATGGCGCAAGCCGGGCAGGCGCCGGATATTCTGATGAAAATGCCGTCCAAGGAAATAGGAAACCACGTCGCCCAACACCCCGGCGAGGAAGCCCAGCAGCAACGTTTCGCTCAGCGTCAACGCACCACTGCCGGCCAGCACCGCAACGGTGAACAGTAAAACCGTGCCGGGGACGATCAGCCCGGCAATCGCCAGGCATTCCACAAAAGCCACCAGAAATATTGCCGCCGCCAGCCATTGCGGGTTGACCGTCAACCAACCGGTCAGGCTATCGAGCCATTGGCCCATAAAAACCACTCCATTGAATGTTCAATTGGTCCCTGGGGACAAGCACAGTTCTTCAAAAACACCACAAAGCCCTGTGGGAGCGGGCTTGCCCGCGAAGAGGCCCTTTCAGTCGATATTGATATCGCCTGACACTCCGCCTTCGCGAGCAGGCTCGCTCCCACAATGGATCAATCCATTTTCAAGTCAGCACAAAATAATCGCGACCTTCGACTTGTCCCCGGCGCAGCGGGTTCCGCGTGCAGTACGGCGCGTAAGCCGCATCGACGAAGCGGTACATCAGGTGCTCATCGCGCCCGTGGGGATGCCCAGGCGCGTAGTCTGATGATGTGGGCGGGCGTCTGGCCGACGTGCTCCACCAGTAGCACTTCATGGTCGAAGCGTTTGGCGTCCCACACCGGCACTTTCAGGCCCAGCGCCTTGCACAGCAGGGTTTGCCCGGCGCAGAGTTTTTGTGACGGGCGAGGGTGGCCCTGGGCATCGGGATTGTTCAATAGCATCTGTGCCAGGCTGGCCGGCCCGCTCAATTCATCGACCCATGGGTAGGCGGATTTGATCAGTACCGCGTTTCCCGGCCCCTGGGCGCTGAAATTCAGGGAATCGCCACCCCGGGCGTAATACATATAGATGTGGCCGCCATCCAGAAACAAAGCCTTACGCTTTTCTGTGTAGCCGAGGGATGCGTGGCTGCCTTTTTCCGCGCAGTAATAGGCTTCGGTCTCGATAATTCGGGCGCTGAGCCACAGATCGCCCACTCGATGGCGAATGACTTTACCCAGTAAATCCCGGGCCAGAACTTGGGCGTCGCGGTCGAAAAACGCGTCCGGAAGGCCCTTGGGAAGGCTCATCGCGGACGCTCGAACAGTCAGATTGGACATGATGACCGGCATTTGTCAGGGCTGAATGAGTCGTGATGATAACAATTTGCAGCTTAATCCCGGCTGAACGTCGGCAATTTGCCCTCCATTTCGACCATCCGCCCGTCACCGCTGTTAGTCCCGGGACGCGACAGCTATAATCTGCCGCTTTACTCTTTACCAAGACCTAATCAAAGACCACGCCAGACCATGACTGAGTCCGTTCTTGACTACATGACCCGCCTGGGTCGCGCTGCCCGTGAAGCTTCCCGCGTGATCGGCCGTGCCAGCACCGCGCAGAAAAACCGCGCCCTGCAGGCCGCCGCCAATGCGCTGGACGCTGCCCGCGCCGAGCTGGCGGCGGCCAATGAACTGGATTTGGCCGCCGGTCGCGCCAATGGTCTGGAACCAGCCCTGCTTGAGCGCCTGGCGCTGACCCCGGCGCGTATCGACGGCATGATCGTCGGCCTGCGTCAGGTGGCAGCCCTGCCGGACCCGGTCGGCGCGATCCGTGACATGAGTTTCCGCCCGTCCGGTATTCAGGTCGGCAAGATGCGCGTGCCACTGGGCGTGATCGGAATCATCTACGAGTCGCGGCCGAACGTGACCATCGATGCGGCCAGTCTGTGTCTGAAGTCCGGCAACGCGACCATCCTGCGTGGCGGTTCCGAGGCTATTCATTCCAATCGAGCCATCGCCGCCTGCATTCAGCGTGGTCTGGCCGAGGCCGATCTGCCGGCCGCGGTAGTGCAAGTGGTCGAGACCACGGATCGCGCAGCCGTCGGCGCGCTGATCACCATGCCTGAATACGTCGATGTCATCGTGCCGCGCGGCGGCCGTGGCCTGATCGAACGCGTCAGCCGTGATGCCCGCGTACCGGTGATCAAGCACCTGGACGGCATCTGCCACGTTTATGTGAGCGAACACGCCGATCTGGCCAAGGCCCAGCGCATCGCGTTCAACGCCAAGACTTACCGATATGGCATCTGCGGTGCCATGGAAACGCTGCTGGTCGATTACACCGTTGCCAGGGACTTCCTGCCGGCGATAGCGGCACAGTTCCGCGAAAAAGGTGTCGAGCTGCGCGGTTGCGAACGCACCCGGGCAATCATCGATGCCGTGGTCGCGACCGAAGAAGACTGGAGTACCGAATACCTGGCACCGATTCTGTCGATCCGTGTAGTCGACGGACTGGGCCAGGCCATCGAGCACATCAATCATTACGGTTCCCATCACACCGATTCGATTGTCAGCGAACACCAGGGCGACACCCGGCGTTTCGTGGCTGAAGTCGACTCCTCGTCGGTGATGATCAATACCCCGACGTGCTTCGCCGATGGCTTCGAATACGGATTGGGTGCCGAGATCGGCATTTCTACTGATAAGCTGCACGCCCGCGGCCCGGTAGGCCTCGAAGGACTGACCTGCGAGAAGTACATCGTGGTCGGCGACGGGCAGTTGCGCGGACAGGAGCCGGTCTGACTTGGGCGACTTCGACCCGTCAGCCCCGGTCACCGTCAGCGAGCCAGCCCCTCGCCGCATTGGCGTGCTGGGCGGAACGTTCGACCCGGTGCACATCGGCCATTTGCGCGGTGCGCTGGAAGTCGCCGAAACCCTGGCCCTCGATGAGCTGCGTCTGACACCCAGTGCCAGGCCGCCCCATCGGGACAAGCCGCAGGTGTCGGCGAAAGACCGTCTGGCGATGGTCGAGTGCGCGGTGGCCGGTGTGGCGCCGTTGGTGGTGGATGCCCGCGAATTGCAGCGGAACAAACCGTCCTACACCATTGATACCCTGGAACTGATGCGTGCCGAACTGGCCGTATCCGACCAGGTTTTTCTGCTTTTGGGCTGGGACGCTTTTTGCGGCCTGCCCACTTGGCACCGCTGGGAAGAGTTGCTCCAGCATTGCCATATCCTGGTGTTGCAACGCCCGGATGCCGACAGCGAACCGCCGGATGCCTTGCGCAACCTGCTGGCAGCGCGCTCGGTGAGCGACCCGCTGGCCCTCAAAGGGCCGAGCGGACAGATTGCATTCGTCTGGCAGACACCGCTCGCGGTATCCGCCACCCAGATCCGTCAACTGCTGGCCAGCGGTAAGTCGGTACGTTTCCTGGTGCCCGACGCGGTCCTGGCCTACATCGATGCGCACGGACTCTACCGTGCGTCGAACTGAATAGGAGTGCCTCAAGGCACGTGGCAACAACGTGTATTGAAGCGCCCGAACATACGAGCAAAACGAGTTTTATATGACGAACAACGACGTAAACAAAGTTAAGCGCAAAGGCACGTTCAAGAGTGCCCCGCTGCCCGAGAAAGTTCTGGCTGCCGAGCCACCTAAAGGCGACGAGCTGGTCAAGATCGCCGTAGCCGCCCTGGAAGACGTCAAGGCCCAGGACGTGCTGGTGATTGATGTCCGTGACAAGCAGAGCATCACTGACTACATGATCATCGCCACCGGTACCTCCAACCGCCAGATCGGCGCGATGCTGGACAAGGTCCGCGAAGCGGTCAAGGCTCTGGGCATCAAGCCGCTGGGCGAAGAAGGCAAGGGCGACAGCGACTGGGTGCTGTTGGACATGGACGACGTGATCGTCCACATGATGACCTCCAACGCCCGCCAGTTCTACGACCTGGAGCGCCTGTGGAAAGGTGCCGAGCAGAGCCGTGCCGCCGATGGCAAGCACCACAGCCCTGAAGTTGGTCACGAGCACTTCAACAAGCTCAACAAAGACCAGGAATAAGGGACCGCTGTGCGACTGCGACTGATCGCCGTCGGTTCACGCATGCCCAGGTGGGTGGAAGAAGGCTGGCATGAATATGCCAAGCGTCTTCCGTCCGAGCTGGCGCTGGAACTGGTGGAAATACCGCTCAATACCCGTGGCAAGAACGCCGACGTGGCCCGTTTCATCCGCCAGGAAGGCGAAGCCATGCTGGCCAAGGTCGGGCCGAACGAGCGGATTGTCACACTCGAAGTCCATGGCAAGCCCTGGAGTACCGAGCAACTGGCGGTCGAGCTCGACCGCTGGCGGCTGGACTCGCGCACTGTCAACTTCATGGTCGGCGGCCCCGAAGGGCTGGCGCCGGAAGTCTGTGCCCGGGCTGACCAGCGCTGGTCGTTGTCGCCGCTGACCTTGCCGCACCCGCTGGTGCGGATTCTGATCGGCGAACAGTTGTACCGTGCCTGGACCGTGCTGTCCGGTCACCCTTACCACAAGTAATTCTGCCCTCATGTCCCAGCCGATCCGCATCAAGGACCACGAAAAAGACGCCCGTCTGGTGCGTGGCCGCGTCGTGTTCGGTGCAATTGCGGTCGTGACACTGATTGGCGTGCTGATCGCGCGTCTGTATTTCCTCCAGGTGATCCAGTACGAGTACCACTCGACCCTGTCGGAAAATAACCGCGTCCATGTGCAGCCGATTCCGCCACCCCGTGGCTTGATTTACGATCGCAATGGTGTGGTCATTGCCGACAACCGGCCCAGCTTCAGCCTGAGCATGACCCGCGAGCGCTCTGGCGATTGGCAGCAAGTGCTCGATGTGATCGTCCAGGTGCTCGAGCTCACGCCCGAGGACCGGGTGATTTTCGAGAAGCGCATGCGCCAGGGGCGTCGGCCGTTCGAGCCGGTGCCGATCATGTTCGAATTGACCGAAGAGCAGATCGCCAGGATCGCCGTGAACCAGTTCCGCCTGCCTGGGGTGGAAGTGGTCGCGCAGCTGGTCCGTCACTATCCGCAGGGTGCGCATTTTGCGCACTCGGTGGGCTACATGGGGCGGATCAACGAGAAAGAGCTGAAGTCTCTGGACCCGGTGAGCTACAGCGGCACCCATCAAATTGGCAAAACCGGCATCGAGCGCTTCTACGAGCCTGAATTGCACGGCCAGGTGGGTTACGAGGAAGTCGAGACCAACGCCCGGGGCCGCGTATTGCGCGTGCTCAAGCGCACCGATCCGATTCCCGGCAAGGACATCGTCCTGAGCCTGGACATCAAATTGCAAGAAGCCGCTGAAGCCGCGCTCGGTGGTCGTCGTGGTGCTGTGGTGGCGCTGGACCCGAAAACCGGCGAGGTCCTGGCGATGGTCAGCCAGCCGAGTTTCGACCCGAACCTGTTCGTCACCGGCATCAGCTCCAAGGCCTATGCCGAGCTGCGCGATTCCATCGACCGGCCGTTGTTCAACCGCGTGTTGCGTGGTCTGTACCCGCCGGGTTCGACGATCAAGCCGGCGGTCGCGATTGCCGGACTGGATGCGGGCGTGGTGACGGCCTCGTCCCGGGTGTTCGACCCCGGTTACTACATGCTGCCCAACTACGATCACAAATACCGTAACTGGAACCGTACCGGCGACGGCTTTGTCGACCTCGATACGGCGATCATGCGTTCCAACGACACCTACTTCTATGACCTGGCCCACAAGCTGGGGATCGACCGGTTGTCGGCGTACCTGAGCAAGTTCGGTATCGGCCAGAAAGTCTCCCTGGACATGTTCGAAGAATCGCCGGGGTTGATGCCGACCCGGGAATGGAAGCGGGCGACACGTCGTCAGGCGTGGTTCCCGGGGGAGACACTGATTCTCGGTATCGGTCAGGGCTACATGCAGTCGACGCCGTTGCAACTGGCCCAGGCTACCGCGCTGGTGGCCAACAAAGGCATCTGGAATCGTCCGCACCTGGCCAAGACCATCGAAGGCGAGAAGCCGGTGGATCCTAACCCGATGCCGGACATCATCCTGCGTGACCCGTCCGACTGGACCAAGGTCAACCATGGCATGCAGCAGGTAATGCACGGTGCCCGTGGTACGGCGCGCAAGGCTTCGATCGGCGCGCAATACCGGATCGCCGGCAAGAGTGGTACGGCCCAGGTGGTCGCGATCAAGCAGGGTGAGAAGTACGACCGCTCCAAGGTTCAGGAGCGCCATCGCGACCACGCCTTGTTTGTCGGCTTCGCACCGGCCGACGATCCGAAGATCGTGGTCTCGGTGATGGTCGAGAACGGTGAGTCCGGCTCCGGCGTGGCCGCGCCGGTGGTCCGTCAGGTCATGGATGCCTGGCTTCTCGGCGAGGACGGCCGATTGAAGCCTGAATACGCCAGCCCTATCAGTGCAGAGGCAACCGCCCGTGATGAATAATTTTGATCGCATGCTCTCCAGCGAGGATGTGATGCGTCGCCGTGCAACGCTGTTGCAGCGCATGCACATCGACGGCGTGCTGCTGATCCTGTTGCTGACTCTCGCCGCCGGCAGTCTGTTCGTACTGTATTCGGCCAGTGGCAAGAGCTGGGATCTATTGGCCAAGCAGGCCACTTCGTTCGGCATCGGCCTGGTCTCGATGATCGTCATCGCCCAGTTCGAGCCGCGGTTCATGGCCCGATGGGTGCCGGTCGGCTATGTGATCGGCGTGCTGTTGCTGGTGGTGGTGGACGTCATGGGCCACAACGCCATGGGCGCTACGCGCTGGATCAACATCCCCGGGGTGATCCGCTTCCAGCCCTCGGAGTTCATGAAGATCCTGATGCCGGCGACCATCGCCTGGTACCTGTCCAAGCGCACCCTGCCGCCGCAACTCAAGCATGTGGGCATCAGCCTGATGCTGATCGGTATCCCGTTCATCCTGATCGTGCGGCAACCGGACCTCGGCACCTCGCTGCTGATCCTGGCCGGCGGCGCGTTCGTGCTGTTCATGGGTGGCCTGCGCTGGCGCTGGATCCTCAGCGTGCTCGCCGCTGCCGTGCCCGTGGCCATCGCCATGTGGTTCTTCATCATGCACGACTACCAGAAGCAGCGGATCCTGACGTTCCTCGATCCGGAAAGCGATCCGCTCGGTACGGGCTGGAACATCATCCAGTCCAAGGCGGCCATCGGCTCCGGTGGCGTGTTCGGCAAGGGTTGGTTGCTGGGCACCCAGTCGCACCTGGATTTCCTGCCGGAAAGCCATACCGACTTCATCATTGCCGTAATGGGCGAAGAGTTCGGCCTGGTGGGGATCTGCGCACTCTTGCTGATCTACCTGCTGTTGATCGGCCGCGGTCTGGTGATTACCGCCCAGGCGCAGACATTGTTCGGCAAGTTGCTCGCGGGCAGCCTGACCATGACGTTTTTTGTTTATGTTTTCGTCAACATCGGTATGGTCAGTGGCCTGTTGCCGGTGGTTGGGGTGCCGTTGCCGTTCATTAGCTACGGAGGAACTTCGCTGGTGACGCTGCTGTCAGCGTTTGGGGTTTTGATGTCGATCCATACCCATCGCAAGTGGATCGCGCAGGTTTGAATAAGGTGAAATTTTCAATGCAAGTAATGCGTGGCTGGGCGACTCGATATGCGCCATGGGTCGGCCTGGTAAGCATCCTTGGCACCGTGCAGGAAGCGTTGGCCGGCGACTACGAAGGTTCACCCCAGGTAGCCGAATTCGTCGGTGAAATGACCCGCGACTACGGTTTCGCCGGTGAACAATTGATGGGCGTGTTCCGCGAAGCCGAGCGTAAGCAATCGATTCTGGACGCGATCTCGAAACCCGCCGAACGGGTCAAGCAGTGGAGCGAATATCGCCCGATGTTCATCACCGATGCGCGCATAGCCCGGGGTGTGGACTTCTGGCGTCAGCACGAAGCGGTGCTGGCCCGTGCCGAGCAGGAATACGGCGTGCCGGCCCAGGTGATTGTCTCGATCATCGGCGTTGAAACCTTTTTCGGTCGTAATACCGGAAATTTCCGGGTGATCGATGCCTTGTCGACCCTGGGTTTCGACTATCCTCCCCGTGCCGAGTTTTTCCGCAAGGAATTGCGTGAGTTCCTGCTGCTGGCCCGCGAAGAGCAGGTCGATCCGTTGACGCTCAAAGGCTCCTACGCCGGCGCAATGGGATTGCCACAATTCATGCCGAGCAGTTTCCGCGCTTATGCGGTGGATTTCGACGGTGATGGCCATATCAACATCTGGACCAACCCGGACGATGCCATCGGCAGTGTCGCCAGTTACTTCAAACGTCATGGCTGGGTTGCCGACGAACCGGTAGTCAGCCGTGCCGATGTCCGTGGCGATCAGGTCGACGAGGGTTTGACCACCGGAATCGAACCGACGAAAACCGTTGGGGAGTTGCGAGCCCTGGGCTGGTCAAGTCATGATGCGCTGCGCGATGATATGCCGGTTACCGCCTTCCGCCTGGAAGGCGACAATGGCTCCGAATACTGGATGGGCCTGAAGAATTTTTACGCAATCACGCGTTATAACCGCAGCGTGATGTACGCCATGGCCGTACATCAACTGTCTGAACAGCTGGTCCAAGCACGGGGCGTCAAGTAATGCGGGCATTGCCTATCAATAAACCCCTGAAGCTGATGGCATTCGCCGCGTTGACAGTGCTGGTCGCCAGTTGTTCGACCAGCCGTGCGCCGGCCCAGAAGTCTTCCACCGCCGTGCGCTCGACGCCGGGGCTGGACATCAACCGCGCCCACAAGGATGGCGCGCCATGGTGGGATGTCGATGTTTCGCGCATCCCGGATGCCACGCCGACCCTGCACACCGGCCCGTACAAGGCCAGCCCGTACTCGGTATTGGGTAAAACCTATTTCCCGCTGCAAGAATCCAAGACCTACGTGCAGTCGGGCACGGCGTCCTGGTATGGCACCAAGTTCCACGGCCAGAACACCGCCAACGGCGAGGTGTATGACCTGTACGGCATGAGTGCCGCGCACAAGACATTGCCACTGCCAAGTTATGTCCGGGTGACCAACCTGGACAACAACAAGAGCGTGATCCTGCGAGTCAACGACCGTGGGCCGTTCTACTCGGACCGAATCATCGACCTGTCCTACGCCGCCGCCAAGAAGCTCGGTTATGCCGAAATCGGCACCGCGCGGGTCAAGGTCGAGGGCATCGATCCACAGGCGTATTGGGCGGCCAAAGGCCGTCCGGCGCCTTTGATGCTCAACGAGCCGCAAGTCGCGCAGAATAGCGCCCCGGTGATCACGGCTTCGGCCGGCACCGTCGAGCAATGGACGCCACCGCCGCAGCAACACGCCGCCGCGGTGGTGCCCGTACAGCTTGATGCAAAAAAAAACGCTTCTGTACAAGCCTCTGGCCAGTATCTGCAGGTGGGCGCGTTCGCCAACCCGGACGCTGCAGAACTCCTGAGATCCAAGCTCAGCGGGATGGTGAGCGCTCCGGTGTTCATCAGCTCGATCGTGCGCAATCAGCAGACCCTGCATCGGGTTCGCCTGGGCCCGATCGGATCGCCGGGTGAAATCCAGCAGGTGCAGAACAGTGTGCGCCTGGCCAATCTCGGTTCGCCGAGTGTGGTCACCGAGTAATACGTAGTACTTGATTGACGGTTCGCTTGCGATTTGGGGGGCGGACCAGGTTGTTGGCTCTTCCAAGAACAAAAGCCCGGCACAGGGTTAAAGAGTGAGCAGCTGAACATGCGACAGCCTTTAAGAAGCTGTCTGAATAGTTTTGCCCTCGGGCAAGTTTCCATTAGCGATTTCGAGAGACGGATGAACATCACCACCTTTGCCAAACGCCTGTTCCTGCTAGTCCCGCTGCTCCTCTCACCTGCCGCATTCGCGGTCGAGATGATGCCGTCGCCACCGCAACTGGCCGCCAAGGCCTACGTGCTCATGGATGCCAGCAGCGGCAACGTGCTGGTCGAGAACAACGGTGACCAGCGTCTGCCACCGGCCAGCCTGACCAAGCTGATGACCGCGTACATCGCGACCCTGGAAATCCGTCGTGGCCAGATCGGCGAAAACGATCCGGTGACCGTCAGCGAAAACGCCTGGCGTACCGGCGGTTCGCGGATGTTCATCAAGGTCGGTTCGCAGGTCACCGTCAGCGACCTGCTGCACGGCATCATCATCCAGTCGGGCAACGACGCCAGCGTCGCGCTCTCCGAGCACATCGCCGGCAGCGAGGACGCCTTCGCCGACCTGATGAACAAGACCGTCGCCGATCTGGGCATGACCAACACCCACTTCATGAACCCGACCGGCCTGCCGAACCCTGAGCACTATTCGTCGGCTCACGACATGGCTGTTCTGGCCCGCGCGATCATCCATGAAGACCCGGCTCACTACGCGATCTACTCGCAGAAAGAGTTCTTCTGGAACGGCATCAAGCAACCGAACCGCAACCTGCTGCTGTGGCGCGACAAGACCGTCGACGGCCTGAAAACCGGCCACACCGACGAAGCCGGCTACTGCATGGTGTCTTCGGCCGTACGTGATGGCATGCGCCTGATCGCCGTGGTGTTCGGCACCAGCAGCGAAGTAGCCCGTGCCGCCGAAACCCAGAAGCTGCTAACCTACGGTTTCCGTTTCTTCGAAACCCAGACCTTCTATCAGAAGGGCGCCGAACTGGCCCAGGCACCTGTCTGGAAAGGCTCCACCAATCAAGTCAAGGCCGGCCTGGCTGAAGACCTGACCATGACCCTGCCGAAAGGCCAGCTGAAAAAGCTTGCTGCCAGCATGACCATGAACCCGCAACTGGTTGCGCCAATCGCCAAGGGCGACGTGATCGGTAAAGTCGAAGTCAAACTGGACGACAAGGTGGTGCACAGCGCCGACCTGATCGCTCTGGATGGCGTCGAAGAGGGTGGTATCTTCCGTCGCATGTGGGATAGCATCCGTCTATTCTTCTACGGCTTGTTCAACTGATAGTGTGCACCTGCATGGCCCCGCGCTGATCCGGCACGGGGCTATGCCCGTCGCCACGGCTTACGCTTACGAGGCCGTTACGCCATGACCGATACCGAAGTAAAGGCGCCTAAGATCGAATTCCCCAACGTTGATTACCCGGTTAAGGTGATCAGCGATACCGGTGTGGGCAACAAGGACAAGATCATCGAGATCGTCAAGAAACACGCGACGATCAACCATGACCGTGTAGATGAACGCCAAAGCACCAACGGCAAATACACCACCATTCAGTTGCACATCGTCGCGACCGACCAGGACCAGCTGTACAACATCAACAGCGAACTGCGGGCCACCGGTTTCGTGCACATGGTGTTGTGATGTCCGGCACGCTGGGCTTTCGCGAGCTCGGCCAGATGGCTTACGAGCCGGTCTGGCATGCCATGCAACGCTTCACCAACGAACGCGGCACCGATGTTGCCGACGAGATCTGGCTGGTGGAACACCCTGCGGTGTTCACCCAGGGGCAGGCCGGCAAGGCCGAGCATCTGCTGCTTCCGGGTGATATTCCGGTGGTGCAGGTCGACCGTGGTGGTCAGGTGACCTACCACGGCCCTGGCCAGCTGGTGGCTTATCTGCTGCTGGACGTGCGCAGGCTGGGTTTTGGTGTGCGCGATCTGGTCAGCCGGATGGAGCAATGCCTGATCGAGCTGCTGGCCAGTTATGGCGTGACCGCCGTGGCCAAGCCCGATGCACCGGGTGTCTACGTTGACGGGGCGAAAATCGCTTCCCTGGGGCTGCGGATTCGCCACGGCTGTTCCTTTCACGGCCTGGCCCTGAACGTGGACATGAACCTGGAACCGTTTCGACGGATTAATCCCTGCGGCTACGCCGGGCTGGCGATGACCCAGCTGAGCGATCACGCAGGATCGATTGAATTTGCCGAGGTAAGTGCCCGGCTGCGTGCGCAGCTCGTCAAACACCTCGACTATGCTGAGCAGACGACCCTGACGGGCGGAATCGACTGATATGACTACTGATGCAGTGCAAACCATGATCCCGACGCTCGATGTCTCCGAGCGCCCGGCCCCGCGTCCCAAGGTTGAAGCCGGCGTCAAGCTGCGCGGCGCCGAAAAGGTTGCACGCATCCCGGTGAAGATCATTCCGACCACCGAACTGCCGAAGAAGCCGGACTGGATTCGCGTCCGCATCCCGGTTTCGCCGGAAGTCGACCGTATCAAGGCCCTGTTGCGCAAACACAAGTTGCACAGCGTGTGCGAAGAAGCTTCCTGCCCGAACCTGGGAGAGTGCTTCTCCGGCGGCACGGCGACCTTCATGATCATGGGGGACATCTGCACCCGTCGCTGCCCGTTCTGCGACGTCGGCCACGGTCGTCCGAAGCCACTGGACGTCAACGAACCGGAAAGCCTGGCCATCGCCATCGCCGACTTGCGCCTGAAGTACGTGGTGATCACTTCGGTGGACCGCGACGACTTGCGTGACGGCGGTGCCCAGCACTTTGCCGACTGCATCCGTGAAATCCGCAAGCTGTCGCCGAACGTGCAGCTGGAAACCCTGGTCCCGGATTACCGTGGCCGCATGGACATCGCCCTGGAAATCACCGCCGCCGAGCCGCCGGATGTGTTCAACCACAACCTGGAAACCGTGCCACGCCTGTACAAGGCTGCGCGTCCGGGTTCGGACTACCAGTGGTCGCTGACCCTGCTGCAACGCTTCAAGCAGATGATGCCGCACATCCCAACCAAATCCGGTTTGATGCTGGGTCTGGGTGAAACGGACGAAGAAGTCATCGAAGTCATGAAGCGCATGCGCGAGCACGACATTGACATGCTGACCCTGGGCCAGTACCTGCAACCTTCGCGTAGCCACTTGCCGGTGCAGCGCTTCGTACACCCGGACACCTTCGCCTGGTTCGCCGAGGAAGGTTACAAGATGGGTTTCAAGAACGTTGCGTCGGGTCCGCTGGTACGTTCCTCGTATCACGCCGACGAGCAGGCCAAGCTGGTCAAGGCCGAGCTGATGTCGTCCTGATCTGCGCAATGAAATGAAAAACGCCCGCACGGTTTTCAGCCTTGCGGGCGTTTTTTTGCCTGTCCTACGGTACTGGCCACTTTTTCCTGCAACCTGCGGGGCAACGGTTCCTCTTCTGTTTGTCCCCGTTCCTGACTACTGTGTGCTGAAGTTTTCACGCAGGGAGATTCACGGATGACCGTTCGACCGACCCAGACCCTTTGCCCTCACGTTTCTGTCCCGGCACTGCCGTCGGAAGGCATGATCGGCGTTATCGCACCCGCCGGTCCCGCGCCGCTGGACACCAGTAAAGCCGTGCAATGGATGCGCGCCCGCGGCTATTCGCTGAAGATTTTTCCTGGCGTCTACGAGAAGGATGGCTATCTTGCCGGCAGTGACGAGGTGCGACTCAATGACCTGCACGCGGCGTTCGCCGACCGGGAGGTCGATGCCATCATTTGCCTGCGCGGTGGCTACGGAACACCGAGGTTGCTTGATCGCATCGATTTCGAATTGCTGCGCAACAACGCCAAGCCATTCATCGGCTACAGCGACATCACCGCACTGCATCTGGCCATCAGTCGTTATGCAGGCTTCGTGACCTTCCATGGCCCGATGCTCAATGCCGATCTGCTGGGCGACAAGCAAAAGCCCACCGAGCCTTCGTTTTTCAACATGCTGCGCGGGCAGGTGAAGGCGGGCTGTGTGTTGGCGCACCCCGTGGCCTATCCGTTGTCGACGATTGAGCCAGGCATCGCTCACGGCCGTTTACTGGGGGGCAATCTGTCGATGATCGCCGCGACCATGGGCACGCCTTACGAGATTGACGCCGAGGACGTCATCCTGTTTGTCGAGGACATCAACGAGCCGCTGTATCGCATCGACCGGTTGCTGACCCATCTGCGGCTGGCAGGCACTTTGGGCAAGTTGCGTGGGGTGCTGGTGGGGGATGTGGCGGGGGTGGAGGTGCCTGCGCTGGAGCGGTTGCTCAAGCAGACCTTCGAGCCCTTGCGTATTCCGGTGCTGTCCGGATGGCGTAGCGGGCATTGCGATCCGAACCTGACATTGCCCATGGGCGCGCTGGTCAGGCTGGATGCGGGGAACAAGGAGTTGGTGTTGGAGCAGGATGTGGTGGTCAGGCGCTAGATTTTTATCGCCTGTTACTCAGTCTTCGCGGGCAAGCCCGCTCCCACAAAGTTTGAGGTGTACACAAATGTTGTGATCGCCTGTGAGCCTGTGGGAGCGGGCTTGCCCGCGAAGCTTTTTAGCGGTTACGCAACCCTTCCAGCAACTTGTGCGTCGGATACCCATCCGCCGGCCAGCCAAACGACTGTTGTGCGCTGCGGATCGCCTTGCGGGTATTGGCACCGATAATCCCGTCCGCATTACCCGCGTCGTAATTCTGAGCACTCAGCAGGTTTTGCAGTTCGATCCGCTCGGTACGGCTCAACGGCAAATCATCTTTTGGCCACGTGCCGCTGATCAGGCCCGCGCCATTGAAGCGTTCGGACAACAAGCTCACCCCCAAGGCGTAGGACGACGAGTTGTTGTACTTGAGGATCGCCCGGAAGTTATCGAGCACCAGGAACGCCGGGCCACGGTAACCGGCCGGTAGCAACAGGGCCGCGGACAATTGCTCGGAACCGGCCGGGACCTGGCCACCATTGGGCAGCGTGATCCCCAGTTGCCGCCATTCCGCGACGCTTTTGCGAATCGTGCCATCGGCCAGCACGTAGTCGAACCCGCCTGGCAACTGCACCTCGAAGCCCCATGGCTGGCCTTTCTGCCAACCGGAGCTTTGCAGATAATGCGCAGTCGAGGCCAGGGCATCGGCCGAACTCCCCCATATGTCGCGGCGCCCATCGCCATCGAAGTCCACGGCATGGGTGTTGTAGGTAGTCGGGATGAACTGGGTCTGGCCCATGGCGCCGGCCCAGGAACCGAGCATTTTCTCCGGTTCGATATCACCCTGTTGCAGAATTTGCAGCGCGGCAATCAATTGCGCGTGGGCGAAGCCCGGGCGTCGGCCTTCGTAGGCCAGGGTCGCCAGCGAATTGATCACCGACTTGCTGCCCTGGAACTGGCCGAAGTTGCTTTCCATGCCCCACACGGCCACCAGAGCCTGACGATCAACGCCGTAACGCTGTTCGATGCTTTGCAGGATGTCGGCGTACTGGTTGACCAGCGACTGGCCTTTGCGCACCCGCAGCGGCGACAGGGCGCCATCGAGGTATTCCCATACCGGTTTTGCGAATTCCGGTTGGCTGCGATCGGCACGAATCACGCTGGGGTCGAAGTTGACATTGGCGAAGGCGCGGTCGAACAGATCGGCGCGGATACCGGCGGCCAGGGCATCCTTGCGGAAACCCGCCTGCCATTCGGCGAAGGTCTGGGTTGGCTGGATGTCGAGGTTCTCGCCCGTCGGAACCACAGGCGCAACAACAGCCGGAGCGGTGGCGACAGGAAGCGTCTGAAGCGGCTGTGCGTCGGCGGCGGTTGGTTTTTCCGCGCAGGCGACTAGCAAAACAAGGCTGGAGGCAGCAATCAATTGGCGCAGATGCCAACGACGGGAAATACAAAAGGGCATGCACAGGTCCAGGGAAAACGTATCAGGTGCAGACCTTAACATGTTGAGCGGATGCTTGCCTTTCAGGCCGCCAGAAAGTAAGAAGCCTCCCAGTTGTCAGACTGGAAGGCTTCGCGGCGGTAGCTGCCTTTGCCCTTGCCGGGGCGTTCCTGGCGGCTGCGGAACAATGGCTGGGCGATGATGGATTTGGCCTTGTTGGGACCATGCTTCGATGGCTTTTTGCTCATGGTGATTGCTCGCAAGTGAGTGGATTTTGCGAGGCGAATCATCGGCCGAAGTCGTGGATCTGTCTAGTCCCTACATTACGTAGGACTTTTCACTCCGCCGGCAACGACAAGCGCTGCCCGGCCATCAACAACGTCAACCGGCTCAGGCTCATCCACGGCGAACCCGCAGCCTGGCCCTTGATCTGCGCGTCGATGCGTTGCGCTTCCAGCAGCAGTTGCGCCCAGCGCTGTGCCGAGTAGCGTTGCAGCGCTTTGCTCATCAACGGTTTACGTTTGTCCCAGACCGGCGGCTTGGCCTGGCTGAAGGCCTTGTCCAGCGGTGTACCCTGGCTGTATTGCAGCGAAATATTGGCCAGCAGGCGCAACTCCCGGGCCAGGGCCCAGAGAATCACCGGCGGCTCGACGCCTTCACCGCGCAACCCTTCGAGCATGCGTAGCGCGTGGGCTGCTTCACCATTGAGTACCGCATCGGTCAGGCCAAAGACGTCGAAACGCGCACTGTCGGCCACGGCAGCCTGCACGGTTTCAACGGTGATCTGACCCCCTTCGGCCATCAGCTTGAGCTTTTCGATTTCCTGGGCGGCGGCCAGCAAGTTGCCCTCGACCCTTGCTGCGATCAACTCAACGGCGTCCTGGCTGGCGGAAAGCCCGGCCTGGGACAAGCGTTGGCGGATCCAGCTTGGCAACTGGGCGACATCGACCGGCCAGATCTGCACGAACTGGGTCTGCTGTCCTTCGACCAGCGCTTTGCCCCACTTGGTTTTCTGTGCGCTGCCATCGAGTTTCGGCAAGCTGATCAGCAGCACGGTGTCGTCGGCCGGGCGCGAGCAGTACTCGATCAGCGCGGCGGCACCTTTGTCGCCGGGTTTGCCGGAAGGCAGGCGCAGTTCCAGCAGGCGCTTTTCGGCGAACAGCGACATGCTGGCACCGGCTTGCAGCAACGTGCCCCAGTCGAAACTGGCGTCGGCGGCAAACACCTGGCGTTCATCGAATCCCTGCTGGCGGGCGGCAGCGCGAACAGCGTCGGCCGCCTCCTGGCACAACAACGGGTCATCGCCGCTGATGATATAGACCGGCGCAAGGGCGCCTTGCAGGTGTTTGGCGAGTTGGGCGGGGGCGAGTTTCATAAGAGAGGGCGAACGGGGCGCCTGAGCGCCCCGTAAGTCTTACTGCTGCGGCAGTTCGATTGGCGACTGGCGCGGGGTTTCCGCTTCAGCCTTCTTCGCCGCTTCCAGTGCGGCGGCGTCAGCCTTGGCCCTGGCTTCGGCAGTCTGCTGCAACTGATCCAGTTGGCCCGGGGTCAGTTGTTGCAGGCGCAGCATCATGCGTTGAACCATCTCCCGGCGGCCTTCTGCCCGGGCGGTTGCGGCTTCCTGGTCGGAGCCCACCAGGTTGTTGCCGTCGTGCATATAGATTTTCTGCACTTCAAGCTTGTCGCTCAACAGTGGCAGGTCGCCGCGACCCCGGATGTCGTAGTTCAGCACGGTGGTGACCTGGTACTCGCCTGCACGTCCGGCACCTGCGTAGCTGAGGATGCGCTGGCTTTCCTGTTCATTGGTCAGCGCCAGTTTGTACGGTGCACCGTTATAGACCTTGACGCCACTGCCCTCGAGTGCCTTACGCAACTGAGTCACGGTTTCGCCATAGGCGTTACGGGCGCTCAAGTCGAGTTCCTTGATCGCCAGTTCGTCGGTACCGGTTCCGCGCAGCTGGAAACCGCAGGCACTCAGCAGAACCGCGAGGCCCATCACCAGCAGATTGCGTTTGATCATCTTGTTGCTCCCCTTGAAACCATGTGGGCCGATCAAGCGGCCCGAAAGGTTTTACTCGGCGCCAGGCTCACCTGGCGCCTGATCCAATTAGCTGGCGACGATATTGACCAGTTTCCCGGGCACTACGATCACTTTACGAATGGTCAGACCGTCGACGAAGCGCAGGACGTTCTCGTTGGCACGGGCGGCTGCTTCGACTTCTTCACGGCTGGCACTGGCCGGCATTTCGATGTGGCCGCGCAGCTTGCCGTTGACCTGAATCACCAGTTGCAGGCTGTCCTGCACCAGCGCGCTTTCGTCCAGCACCGGCCAGCCGGCGTCGATCACCGGGTCGGCGTGACCCAGGCGATGCCACAGTTCGTGGCTGATGTGCGGGGTGATAGGGGCCAGGAGCAGGGTTACGGTTTCCAGGCCTTCCTGGACCAGCGCGCGATCCTGTTCGGTGCCTTGCGCGGCTTTTTCCAGCACGTTCATCAGCGTCATCACCTGGGCGATGGCGGTGTTGAATTTGTGGTTCTGGCCGACGTCGTGGCTGGCTTGCTTGATGGCCTGGTGGATCGAGCGGCGAATGGCTTTCTGCTCGTCGTTCAGGCTGGCAACGTCCAGTTTCCCCGGCAGGCCTTGGGTGACGTGGGCTTGAGCCAGACGCCAGACGCGCTTGAGGAAACGGTGCGAACCTTCGACGCCCGAGTCGGACCATTCCGCGCTCATGTCAGGTGGCGAGGCGAACATCATGAACAGGCGGCAGGTGTCTGCGCCGAACTGGTCGATCATCGACTGTGGGTCGACGCCGTTGTTCTTCGACTTGGCCATCTTCTCGGTGCCGCCGATTTCCACCGGCAGGCCATCTGCGATCAGCTTGGCGCTGATGACCTTGGCCTTGCTGTCGCGTTCGAGTTCAACGTCCGCCGGGTTGAACCAGGTGTAGGCACCGTTGGCTTCGCGACGATAGTACGTCTCGGCGATCACCATGCCCTGGGTCAGCAGGTTCTTGAACGGCTCGTTGGAGCTCACCAGGCCTTCGTCACGCATCAGCTTGTGGAAGAAGCGCGCGTAGAGCAGGTGCAGGATCGCGTGTTCGATACCGCCGATGTATTGATCCACCGGCAGCCAGTGATCGGCCGCGGTTTTTTCGACCAGGCCACCTTGATAGTGCGGCGAGGCGTAACGGGCGTAGTACCAGGAGGACTCGACGAAGGTGTCCATGGTGTCGGTTTCACGCTTGGCCGGTGCACCGCATTTAGGGCAGGTGCACTCGTAGAACTCGGGCATGCGTGCCAGTGGCGAGCCGGCGCCGTCGGGTACGACGTCTTCCGGCAGCACGACAGGCAGTTGATCTTCCGGCACTGGCACATCACCGCAAGTGCCACAGTGGATGATCGGGATCGGGCAGCCCCAGTAACGTTGACGGCTGATGCCCCAGTCGCGCAGGCGGAACTGGGTACGCGAGGCGCCCAGTTCTTTCTTGATCAGCGCGACTTCGATGGCGTCGAAGGCGCCCGCGAAATCGAGGCCATCGAACTCGCCGGAGTTGATCAGTGTGCCGTACTCGCCGTAGGCGTCTTGCCATGGTGTCGGGTTGCTATCGCCGGAACTGGTGCGCACTACCGATTTGACCGGCAGGTTGTACTTGTGGGCGAATTCGAAATCACGCTCGTCGTGGGCTGGAACTGCCATTACCGCGCCATCGCCGTAGTGCATCAGCACATAGTTGGCGACCCATACCGGCAGTTTTTCGCCGGTCAGCGGGTGCTCGACGAACAGGCCGGTCGGCAGGCCTTTTTTCTCCTGGGTGGCGACGTCGGCTTCGGCCACGCTGCCGCCCTTGCATTCAGCGATGAACGCTTGCAGCTCAGGGTTGTTCTTGGCGGCGAGGGCGGCCAGGTGGTGCTCGGCGGCCACGGCGACGTAGGTCGCGCCCATTAAAGTGTCCGGACGGGTGGTGAAGACTTTCAGGGTCCCGGTTTCGCCAATGGAGTCGACGTTGTAGGGGAACTGCACTTCCATGCCGCGGGACTTGCCGATCCAGTTGCGCTGCATGGTCTTGACCTGTTCAGGCCAGCCAGTCAGCTCGTCGAGGCTCTCCAGCAGCTCATCCGCATAGGCGGTGATCTTGAAGTAGTACATCGGAATTTCGCGCTTTTCGATCAGCGCCCCGGAACGCCAGCCGCGACCGTCGATTACCTGTTCGTTGGCCAGGACGGTCTGGTCGACCGGGTCCCAGTTCACGGTGCCGCTTTTTTTGTAGATCACACCTTTTTCGAACAGGCGAGTGAACAGCCATTGTTCCCAGCGGTAGTAATCGGGTTTGCAGGTGGTCACTTCGCGCGACCAGTCCACCGCCAGGCCCAGGCTGCGCAACTGGCTTTTCATGTAGGCGATGTTTTCGTAGGTCCACTTGGCGGGCGCTACGTTGTTCTTCATCGCGGCGTTTTCCGCCGGCATGCCGAAGGCGTCCCAACCCATGGGTTGCAGAACGTTCTTGCCTTGCATGCGCTGGTAGCGGGAGATCACGTCGCCGATGGTGTAGTTGCGCACGTGCCCCATGTGTAGCTTGCCGCTGGGGTAAGGGAACATCGACAGGCAATAGTAGGTCTCCTTGCCTGGCTGTTCACTGACTTCAAAGGACTTTTGCTCGTCCCAGAACGACTGGGCGGCGGCTTCGATTTCACGGGGCTGATATTGTTCGTGCATGGCTACTTTTGAACTGAATAGGGGTGGCCTAATCCTCTTCAATGCAACGCTGGACGGTGATCACGCCAGATTGGCGTTTTCGATGCCCAGCCGAGCTGGAAGTGGAGTTACAGGAAGCGCCGTAGCATACATGACCGCGCTCTGCCGAGGGAAACCCTGATTGCTGCCGCACGTCCTGCAAAAACCGCTGCGAGGGCCGTTGGTCGCGGCGTTCAGCCGGTTTGTTCATGGAAGCTAAGCTCTAACTGGGGAGTAGGTCTTATCTTCCAATGAGGTGAGGGATGGTTGAGTCACAGCAAAAAGCTACAAAACCGGAGCTGTACGAAAGGCTGATCGATCGTTTGGCCTTGGCCCTGGAGGCGGCAAGGACCGCTAGCCGGTTGCGCGACGAACGCCCTCTGGAACTGGAACTGCGCGGCCTGAGCCCCGCAGAGTTTGCACTGGTCAAAGCGTACCTGGATCGCAGTGAGCGTGAGACACACGGATGCTTGTCAGAGGCGGTAAAACAACTCGATGCACCACGTTCGGCCAAGATCATCTGGCTCAAGGACAAGGTTCGCGGCAGAGACGCGGTAAAGGTCCGGTCTTTGCAGTTCAAATAGGGTACAGAGCCATGCTCCAGGCATTTTTGAAGCATAGTCCTTCTGTATTGATTGTCGCATTGCGTCAACCCACTTAGGCTTCGGGCATCTCCGGGAGATGCTCGATGCCATTTCGTTATTTCGTAAAACAACTTCTTTTGCCCCCCGGCATTCTATTGCTGCTGCTTTTGCTTGCCTGGTGGTTACGTCGCTCAAGGCCGAGGCTTGCCAGTGTGTGCTTTGCGCTGGGTCTGGGGGGCTTCTGGTTGATGAGCCTGCCGGTGGTGGTGCAGTGGAGTGCCGGCCTGCTCGAGCGGGAGCCACCGCTGGCCCGTGATGAATGGGCTGGCCTGGGGCAACGCGCGGATGCGATCGTGGTCCTCGGCTCGGGGCGCGAGCGCGGTGACGTGGCCTGGGGCGCCGACCAGCCCACGGGCGTCGGTCTGGAACGCCAGCGCTTTGCCGCGCGGCTGGCCAAGGCATCCGGCCTGCCGGTACTGACCAGCGGCGGCTTGCACTACGGCACGCCACCCAGCGAGGCGCAGATGATGGCTGACTCCTTGCGTGACGACTTTGGCCTGACCGTGCGCTGGCAGGAAGGGCGCAGCCGCACGACCTGGGAGAATGCGCAGTTCAGCGCCGAGGTATTGCTGCCTCAGGGCATCAAGCGTGTGGTGGTCGTGACTCAGGCCTGGCATATGCCACGAGCGGTCTGGAGTTTCCGCAAGGCCGGGTTTGAGGTGGTGCCGGCGCCGGTAGGGTTTCTGGGCGGTGACAATGCGCGGCCACTGGGTGGCTGGATGCCGGAGTTCAAGGCGATCTGGCAGAACGGGCAATTGATGAACGAGGCGGTGGGGCAGATTGGTTATTCGCTTTTCTATCGCTGAGCGCTAAACCCTGTGGCGAGGGAGCAAGCTCCCTCGCCACAAATGACTTCAGACGGTCTTGGCCATCCGGCCAGCGATCAGTGCCCAGCCGAATAACAGCGCGCAGACAATGATCAGCGGCCACGAACGCCATTCCAGGTACGGCGTCAGGTTGTGCATCGGCACTACTTCACCGTACAGGATGCCGCGTTCGAACTGCGGGATCTGATCGGTGATCTGACCGAACGGGTTGATTAGTCCGGACACGCCATTGTTGGTGGCGCGGATCATCCAGCGGCCGGCTTCCAGGGCGCGCATCTGCGCCATCTGCAGGTGTTGCAGCGGACCGATGGAGGTGCCGAACCAGGTGTCGTTGCTGATGGTCAGCAGCAGGTCGCTGCGGGCGGCAAGGCTGGCGGCGAACTCCGGGTGAACCACTTCATAGCAGATGTACGGCGCGATCTGATAACCCTTGGCTTGCAGCAGCGGCTGGTCGGCCGGGCCGCGGGCGAAGTCCGACATTGGCAGGTCGAAGAAGGCGATCAGTCCGCGCAGCATGTCCTGCAAGGGGACATATTCACCAAACGGCACCAGTTTTTGCTTCAGGTAAGTGCCGTCGCCTTCACCGGTAACAGTGATGCCATTGAAGAAGCGCTTTTCGTGGCGTACCTCCATGCGGACCGGGACACCGGTAATCAACGCCGATTTACGTTCGGCGGCGAAGCTGCCCATCATGTTCAGGTAGCCCTCGGCGGACTCCTTGAGCACCGGGATCGCCGTTTCCGGCCAGATGAGAAGATCGACGCGCCTGGAGCTGAAACTCATGTCGCGGTACAGCGCCAGTTGCGCGTTGAGCTGCGCCGGATCCCACTTCATGCTTTGTTCGATGTTGCCCTGAATGGCGGCGACGCTCAGTGGCGGGCCCGACGGGCTGGTCCAGGCGTGGTGCTTGAGCGCCATGCCGGCCAGCCACGGACCGACCAGCAGTAATACACCGGCAGCGATGAAGCCTTTGCGCCCCGTGCGAACCAGGCGCATGCCGTTGTAGATCAACGCAGCTGTCAGGGCCAGGGTAAAGGAAATCAGCCACATCCCGCCGATGGGGGCGAGCCCGGCCAACGGGCCATCAAGCTGGCTGTAACCGGAATACAGCCACGGGAAGCCCGTCAGGAACCAGCCGCGGAAGGCTTCCTGGCCGACCCACAGCGCCGCGAAGGCCAGTGCGTCGGCCAACGGCGCCTCATTGCGGCGCAGCCAGCGCGCCCAAATCCAGGCGGGCAGGGCAAAGAACCAGGCAATCGCCGCCGTGAAAAGCAGCATCAGGAAACCGGCCAGCAATACCGAGGCGCCACCGAAGTGGTGGATGCTGTAGTAGATCCAGCTGGTGCCGGCACCGAACAGGCCGAAACCGAAACACCAGCCGCGACCCAATGCCTGACGTGGGCTCAGCTCGCGCAGGCCGGCATAGAACAGGCCGACGGCGAGCAGTGCCAGTGGCCAGATATCGAAGGGCGCCAGGGCCAGTGTGGTGATTGCACCGGCCGCCACGGCCAGCAGGTTACCGGGCCAGCCGGGGCAGGTTGTCCAGCGCATTTCAATCCTTAGCGAGCAATGGGCGTCAGGCGAAGCAAGTGAATCCGACGGCTGTCGGCGTTCAGGATGCGGAAGCGGTACGGGCCGATTTCAGTGATTTCGTTACGTTTTGGCAAATGCCCGAACGCGCTCATCACCAGGCCGCCAACGGTGTCGAATTCATCGTCGGAGAACTCGCTGTCGAAAAACTCGTTGAAGTTCTCGATCGGTGTCAGGGCCTTGATCAGGAAATCACCGCTGGGCAGCGGCTTGATGTAGCTGTCTTCTTCGACATCGTGTTCGTCTTCGATGTCGCCGACGATTTGTTCCAGCACGTCTTCGATGGTGACCAGGCCCGCCACGCCGCCGTACTCGTCGATGACGATGGCCATGTGGTTGTGGTTGGCGCGAAATTCGCGCAGCAGCACGTTAAGGCGCTTGGATTCCGGCACGAAAGTGGCCGGGCGCAGCAGGTCCTTGATGTTGAAACTGTCGCCGTTCTCCTTGAGGATCAACGGCAGCAAATCCTTGGCCAGCAACACGCCCATCACGTCATCGTGGCTTTCGCCGATGACCGGGTAGCGGGAGTGGGCCGAGTCGACCACGGCAGGCAGGAACTCGCGGGGTGTCTGGTGTGCCTTGATGCTGACCATTTGCGAGCGCGGGACCATGATGTCCCGGACCTGCAAGTCAGCCACCTGGATGGCGCCTTCGACAATGGCCAGCGCTTCGCTGTCCAGCAGTTTGTTCTGGTGTGCATCGCGCAGCAGCTCCAGCAGCTCCTGGCGGTTTTTCGGCTCGTGGGCAAAAGCCTGGGTGAGCTTACCCAGCCACGACTTCTGCCCGTTGCTCGATCGATCTTCGCTCATAGCGATTACTCTGAATCCTTTGTTGTTTCGGTAGGGGATAAATCGGTTTCGTCGTCCGCGTACGGATCGGGAAAGCCCAGTTCTGCAAGCAACGTTCGTTCCAGAGCTTCCATCTCTTCGGCTTCGTCGTCATCAATATGGTCGTAACCCAGCAGATGCAAGCAGCCGTGAATCACCAGATGCGCCCAATGGGCCTTGAGCTCCTTGCCCTGTTCAGCGGCCTCGCGCTCGACCACGGCCACGCAGATCACCAGGTCGCCCAGCAGCGGGATGTCGAGGAACTCATCCGGCACATCGGCCGGGAATGACAAGACGTTAGTTGCGTAATCCTTTTGCCGCCAGGTGTGGTTCAGCTCGCGTCCTTCGGCTTCGTCGACCAGGCGAATGGTCATCTCCGAGTCGGCGGTGCGTTGGCGCAAAGCCAGTTCGCACCATTGGCGGAACTCGGCTTCGCTGGGGGCGGTGGCTTCGGTGGCGATTTGCAGGTCAAGCTCAAGCATCGCGGCGGCTATCCTTGGCGGCTGCATCATCGGCCGCTTTGGTTTCGAAGCGCTCGTAGGCTTCGACAATCCGCTGCACCAGCGGATGGCGCACGACGTCCTTGGGCTGGAAATGGGTAAAGCTGATCCCCGGCACGTCCTTGAGCACCTCAATCACATGATGCAGGCCGGACTTGGTGCCGCGTGGCAGGTCGACCTGGGTGATGTCCCCGGTGATGACGGCCGTGGAGCCGAAGCCGATCCGGGTCAGGAACATCTTCATTTGCTCGACCGTGGTGTTCTGGCTTTCGTCGAGAATGATGAAGCTGTTGTTCAGCGTACGGCCGCGCATGTAGGCCAGCGGCGCGACTTCGATCACCTGGCGCTCGATCAGCTTGGCGACGTATTCGAAGCCGAGCATTTCGTAGAGTGCGTCGTAGAGCGGGCGCAGGTACGGGTCGATTTTTTGCGACAGGTCGCCGGGCAGGAAGCCGAGTTTTTCACCCGCTTCGACCGCCGGGCGCACCAGCAGGATGCGGCGGATCTGCTCGCGCTCCAGTGCATCCACCGCGCAGGCAACGGCCAGATAGGTCTTGCCGGTACCGGCCGGGCCGATGCCGAAGTTGATGTCGTTGCCGAGGATTTCCTTCACGTAGCGCAGCTGATTCAGGCCGCGTGGGCGAATCATGCCTTTCTTGGTGCGCAGGGCGACGGAAGGTTCCGCAGGGGAGTGATTGTCCAGCTGTTCGACGGCCGATTCCTGCAGGAACAGGTGCACCATGTCCGGCGACAGCTCCGTACCCTTGGTTTCCCGGTACAGGCGGCGCAGGAGGTTTTCCGCGGAGGTGGTGTGTTTGGGTTCGCCGATCAGCTCGAACTGGTTTCCGCGATTGCGGATCTCGATGGTCAGGCGCTGTTCGATCAAGCGCAAATGCTCGTCGAATTGCCCGCACAGATTGGCGAAGCGGCGAGCTTCAAAAGGCTCGAGGATGAAACGATGTGGTTCTATGGGTGCGTTCAAGGTCGTATTTAGCCGCCCTGGGGCAATTGAGATGAAATCAAGGATAACGCCAGTGGCGTGGGTGCGAAAGCACTTAAATGGATAAGCCCATTCTCGAGAACAATGCAGCCCAATGTGGGAGCTGGCTTGCCAGCGATAGCGGTGCAACAGGCGACATATTTGTCGGGGTTGATGGCCTCATCGCTGGCAAGTCGAATCGTCGCACCGCAGCTCCCACAGGGTCCTCAGTGTTTCCGAAATGTGTTATTGGATCAGCGAACCCCGCAGCGAATGCGGCTGCGCAGCATCGATGTGCACATCCGCGAACTGGCCGATCAGGGTCGGATTGTCGCAGCGGAAGTTGACGATACGGTTATTCTCGGTCCGGCCTTGCAACTCGCCCGGGTCTTTTTTCGAGTAATCGGTCACCAGGATCCGCTGGATCGAACCGACCATTTGTCGGCTGATCTCGAAACCTTGCTGGTTCAGGCGATGTTGCAGGGCATTCAGGCGTTCTTTTTTCAACTCTTCCGGTGTGTCATCGGCCAGGTCGGCGGCCGGCGTACCCGGGCGCTGGCTGTAGACGAACGAATAGGAAAAGTCGAAACCGACATCGGCAATCAGCTTCATGGTTTGCTCGAAGTCTTTCTCGGTCTCGCCCGGGAAGCCGACGATAAAGTCCGAGCTGATGCAGATTCCCGGCACGGCGGCGCGCAGCTTGCGCAGTTTGGATTTGTATTCCAGCGCGGTGTGGTTGCGCTTCATCGCGGCGAGGATGCGGTCCGAGCCCGACTGCACCGGCAGGTGCAGGTGCTTGACCAGTTCCGGCACGTCGGCGTGGGCCTGGATCAGGCTGTCGGAAAACTCCAGCGGATGCGACGTGGTGTAACGGATGCGGTCGATGCCATCGACCGCGGCGACCACGCGGATCAGCTCGGCCAGATCCGCCAGGCGCCCGTCATGGGTGAGGCCGCGATAGCCGTTGACGTTCTGCCCCAGCAGTGTCACTTCGCGCACGCCGTTTTCGGCCAGGTGAATGATCTCGGCAATCACGTCGTCGAACGGCCGGCTGACCTCTTCGCCGCGGGTGTAGGGCACCACGCAGAACGTGCAGTACTTGCTGCAACCTTCCATCACCGACACGTAAGCACTCGGGCCGTCGATGCGAGGCTCGGGCAAATGGTCGAATTTTTCGATTTCCGGGAACGAGACGTCGACTTGCGGCAGCTTGCTGATGCGCGCGGCGTCGATCATTTCCGGCAGGCGGTGCAGGGTCTGCGGGCCGAAGACCACGTCGACGTACGGTGCGCGATCACGGATGGCCGCGCCTTCCTGGCTGGCCACGCAGCCACCGACGGCGATCACCATGTCCGGGTTGGCCAGCTTCAGTTCGCGCCAGCGACCGAGCTGGGAATAGACCCGGTCCTGTGCACGTTCGCGGATCGAGCAGGTGTTGAGCAGGATCACGTCAGCGTCTTCAGCGCGGGCGGTGACTTCCAGGGCCTGATGTTCGCCCAGCAGATCGACCATGCGCGAGCTGTCGTACTCGTTCATCTGGCAACCGTGGGTTTCGATGTAAAGCTTCTTGGCCATGGAAAGAGTCATCACGTGATTCAAAGAACCGCACATTATAGGGAACATGTCCCGTGGTTCCTACCGTTGCGCGTCCGACGGCTGTGCTATAGTTTGCGCCCTCATTTTTACCCCGATGTGTTACCCGCCCACCATGACCAAACGTGAAGCTCCAATCTACAAGGTGATTTTCCTCAACCAGGGCCAGGTGTTCGAAATGTACGCCAAGCAGATCTATCAGAGTGATCTGTGGGGCTTTCTGGAAGTGGAAGAGTTCGTCTTTGGCGAGCGCACGCAAGTGGTCGTCGATCCGAGCGAAGAAAAGCTCAAGGCTCAGTTCGAAGGCGTGGTACGCAGTTTTGTGCCGATGCATTCGATCGTGCGCATCGACGAAGTCGAGCGTCTGGGGACACCGAAAATCAGCGAAGCCCGTGGCGCGGTCGGCAATGTCATGCCGTTCCCGATGCCGATGCCTGAGAAGTAAGACCCACGACCGAGTCGCCCTATTCGCGAGCAAGCCCGCCCCCACATTTGATTTGTGTACGACGCAGATCAAATGTGGGAGCGGGCTTGCTCGCGAAGGGGCCAGTCAGAACAAAGCGGAAATCAGGGCAGTGGCGAGAAAGGCGTACGCCCATCGGCGCTCTGCAATTCCATCAGGTATTTACGGAAAATCTGCCCGAGCACCTGAGTGGCGACTTCCAGCTCTTCGCGGGGCATCTTTTCGGTGACTTCATCGGCGGTGTCCAGTGCATCTTCGGCGCCGTTGACCGCCGCCATCTTCAGCAGGATGTACGCCTGAACGTTATTGGCCGGCACGCCTTCGCCATGAAAGAACATGGTGCCGAGCTTGAATTGCGCCTGGGCGTGGCCTTGCAGCGAGGCTTTTTCGAAATAGCTCAGGGCTTTATTGAGGTCGCGCGGCGCGTTTCTTCCTTCGTAGTAGAACTCACCCAACTCGTATTGCGCTTGCGCATCCCCTTCATCCGACGCTTTCTGGCAGGCGGCGAGCGCCTGTTCCAGGTCTTGCGGCTGGGTATTGAGGGTGCAGCGACCCATCGCTGGGATCAACAACGAGTTGCCGCCTGCTTGTGCTTGCGCGAGCAGGGGCTGAAGAAGCAACAGGCAGCCCAGTGCAAGGGTGCGGCCGGTGCGGTTCATGGGAATCGACTTACCTCTGAAGGGCGCGCGGACCCATCGAGGGGATCCAATAAGCGCGCATTATGAAATAAGCAGGGCCAACCTTACAAAGTCTTTACTCGTTTTTCTGCTGCACGGGAAATATATCGCCCACTTTGCGGGGGATTATCGGCAGGTGAGTAGGAAAAAACGCGGGTGGGCAGGTGAAAGCTGACGCTGGCGATGGCCAGCGTCAGCGCTACAGCTTTATTATTTCAAGGCAGCGAAGGCACGCTCGGCGGCGTCCAGGGTCAGTTTCAGCTCGGCTTCGCCGTGAGCGATCGAGGTGAAACCGGCTTCGAAGGCGCTCGGTGCCAGGTACACGCCACCTTCCAGCATCAGGTGGAAGAAGCGGCCGAACAGGGCAGCGTCGCTGGCCATCACGTCATCGAAGGTGACGATGTCGTCGGCACCGCTGAAGTACAGGCCGAACATGCCACCGGCCTGAGTGGTCACGAACGGAATGCCGGCCGCATCGGCGCGCTGTTGCAGGCCGTCGAGCAGGCGAGTGGTGTAGTCGGTCAGCTCGGCGTGGAAGCCCGGGCGGCTGATCAGGCGCAGGGTGGTCAGGCCGGCGGCCATCGCCAGCGGGTTGCCGGACAACGTACCGGCCTGGTACACCGGGCCCAGCGGGGCGATGCGCGACATGATTTCGCGCTTGCCGCCAAAGCAGCCGACCGGCATGCCGCCGCCGATGATCTTGCCGAAGGTGGTCAAGTCCGGGGTCACGCCGTAATACGCCTGGGCACCGCCGAGAGCGACACGGAAACCGGTCATCACTTCGTCGAAAATCAGCACTACGCCGTGCTTGTCGCACAGGGTCCGCAGACCTTCGAGGAAACCCGGTGCCGGCGGTACGCAGTTCATGTTGCCGGCCACGGGCTCGACGATGATGCAGGCCACGTCCCCGCCAACTTCGGCCAGCATGCTCTCAACGGCATCGATGTCGTTGAACGGCAGGGTCAGGGTGTGTTTGGCGAACGCTGCCGGTACACCGGCCGAGCTCGGTACGCCTTGGGTCAGTGCGCCGGAGCCGGCCTTGACCAGCAGGCTGTCGGAGTGACCGTGGTAGCAGCCTTCGAACTTGATGATGCTGTCGCGGCCAGTGAAGCCGCGGGCCAGGCGGATGGCGCTCATGGTCGCTTCGGTGCCGGAGCTGACCATGCGCACCATTTCCATCGATGGCACGAGCGAGCAGACCAGGTCGGCCATCTGCGTTTCCATCTCGGTCGGGGCGCCGTAGGACAATCCATGCTCAAGCTGTTTGCGCACGGCGTCCAGCACGTCCGGGTGGCTGTGACCGAGGATCATCGGGCCCCAGGAACCGACGTAATCCACATAGCGCTTGTCGTCTTCGTCAGTGACGTAGGCGCCTTCGGCGTGCTTGAAGAACAACGGCGTGCCGCCGACGCTCTTGAACGCGCGAACCGGCGAGTTCACGCCACCGGGAATGTGTTTCTGGGCATTGGCAAACAGCGTTTCGGAACGAGACATGATCGGGCTCTCAGACTTTTAGTAATTCATTGAATGCGCGGGCGCGGCGGGTGACTTCAGCCGTGCTCTCGGCGCCAAACAGGCCATGCACCACGGCCAGCAGATCGACCCCGTGGGCCACCAGCGGGGCGGCATTGTCCAGGGTGATGCCGCCAATCGCGCAGATCGGCAGGTGCAGCTGTCGGCGGGCCTGGTCGAGCAGGTCGAGGCTGCAGGTGGGCGCGCCGGGTTTGGTGTTGGAATTGAAGAAACGGCCGAACGCGACGTAGCTGGCGCCTTCTTTGACGGCCTGTTCGGCGAGGTCGAGTCGCGCATGGCAGGTCGAACCGATGATTGCATCGCGACCCAGCAGGGCGCGGGTCGGAGACAATGGACCATCAGTTTGACCCAAGTGCACGCCGACATTCAGGCGTGCGGCCAGCTCAGCGTCATCATTGATGATCAACCGGGTGTTGTAGCGTTCGCACAAATCACGCAAGGCTTCGGCTTCACGCAGACGTCTGGCCTCGTCGCTGCTCTTGTCGCGGTATTGCAGCAAGGTGACGCCGCCTTCCAGCGCCGCCTCCACGTACTTGAGCAACTTACCGTCCAGCAAATGGCTGTCGGTAATGGCGTACAGGCCACGTAGTTTCATTGGACAAGCCTCACCGCATTACAAATGGAAGTTACGAACAGAAATCCAGTGGCAAACGGCGCGGCACGAACTGGCCTTTGCCCAACTGCTCGGCATCGCGCAGGGTGCGCCACGTGTAGTTAAGCGCGGTCTGCACGGCGCTGGCGAGGTTTTCACCCTGGGCCAGACGACCGGCCAGGGCGCTGGCCAGGGTGCAACCGGAACCGTGATAACTGCCGGGCAGGCGCTGGCAGGTGTAGGTTTCGCGCAGGCCATCGCGGCTGTACAGGCGATTGTGGATTTCGGTTTCGTCACCATGACCGCCAGTGATCAGCAGGTGTTTGACGAACGGCAGGAGTTTTTCAGCGCACTCGTCCGCGGTGCCTTCGGGCAGTTCGGCGAGAATTCGGGCTTCGGGAAGGTTAGGGGTCGCAATGATCGACAAGGGCAGCAGGCGTTCGCGCATGGCGTAGCCGACTTCGTCCTTGCCCAGGCGTCCACCGCCGCCAGCGCGCAGCACCGGGTCGCAGACCACCGGCAAGTGCGGGTGCGCCGAAAGCAGTTCGACCACGGTGTCGACCATTTCCAGGGAACCGAGCATGCCCAGTTTGACGGCCGCGACTTCGGAGTCGTTGAGCACGGCATTGGCCTGGGCCAGTACCCACTCACGGTCGAGGACGCGGAAATCAGTGACATTGACGGTGTCTTGCACGGTCAGGGCGGTGACGGCCGGAGCCGCATGGCAACCCTGAGCGAGCAGGGCTTCGATATCTGCCTGCAAGCCGGCGCCACCACTTGGGTCGTGGCCGGAGAGACAGAGGACAACGGGGCGAGAGCTGTAGATATTCATGGTGCGCGAGCTTACCACCAAACAACGTTTTTCGGGTGTAGCGACAGCCAGTCCGGCTGTTCCCTCGCCACGGTGACTCATCAGCCACAAAATGTCTTCTGATAGCTGCTCTGAAACGCCCGTCCTAGAGCCTTTGTAGGAAAAATTTCAATGGTGTTTAGTGGCCATCAACGGCTATGCTAGAGTGGATCCAAACCAATAACAGGTGATACCGGTTTTACGTCTGCTCAAAAGGAATGGGGGGCTTCCTGACAGAACCGGACAGGCCACGCTGGGGCTTCAATGCACTATTTGCTGATGTTGCTGTTGTGTTTGCCCCTCCTGGCAAACGCCGTCGAGTTCGATGAGTTCACTCAAAGCCTCCCCTTGGGCCGAACCCTGCAGGTCTACGAGGACGCAGGTGGTCAGGCGACCATCGCGGATAGCCGTGCGCAAGCGGCGGCCGGCAACTTCAAACCGCACCACAAGGACACGCTCAACGCCGGGTATTCGCGTTCGGTGTTCTGGCTGAAAATCGACCTGCATTACCGTCCGGCCAATCCGGCGGCGCAACGGACCTGGCTGCTGGAGCTGGCCTATCCGCCCCTCGATCATCTCGATCTCTATTTGCCTGATGCGGCTGGCAATTATCAGATGGTCAGGCAGACCGGCGATGCCTTGCCGTTCGCCAGTCGCGAGGTTCGTCAGAACAACTATTTGTTCGACCTGACGTTCAAGCCTGACCAGGCCGAAACCCTGTTCCTGCGATTGCAAAGCGAAGGCTCGATCCAGGCACCGGTAACCTTGTGGTCGAGCACGGCCTACCTCGAAGAGCAGCCCGTGCGCCTCTATGTGCTGGGGCTGATCTACGGCGTGCTGCTGGGGATGCTGGTCTACAACCTGTTCATCTACCTTAGCGTGCGTGACACCAGTTACCTCTACTACATCTTCTATATCGCCTCGTTCGGCTTGTATCAGCTGTCGGTAAACGGGGCGGCCGTGCAGTATTTCTGGCCGGACAACCCCTGGTGGGCCAACGCCGCGACGCCGTTTTTCATCGGCTGTGCAGGGCTGTTCGGCAGTCAGTTCGCCCGTCGTTTCCTGCAAATGGCGACCCACAGTCGCTGGCTCGACCGCTTGTTACTGGCGCTGGTTGCCTTTAGTGCGCTGGTCGTGGGCCTGTCGTTGATGACCAGTTACGCCCTGGCCTTGCGCCTGGCCACGGCACTGGCGCTGATGTTCACCGTGGTGATTTTTGCCGCCGGGATCTTTGCCTGGCTGCGGGGCCTGCGCGTTGCGCGGTATTTCATCATTGCCTGGTCGGCGTTTTTGCTCGGCGGCATCGTCAATACGCTGATGGTGCTGGGATACCTGCCGAACGTGTTCCTGACCATGTATTCCAGTCAGATCGGCTCGGCCATCGAAGTGGCGTTGCTGTCCCTGGCGCTGGCCGACCGCATCAATGACATGCGCGAGCAGCAGGCGCAAACCCTGTTCGACGCCAGCCAGAAGCTAGAGGTTCTCAACCAGCAACTGGCTCGCAGTAACAGGCTCAAGGACGAATTCCTTGCCACCCTGACCCATGAACTGCGCACGCCCATGAATGGTGTGATCGGTTCGCTGGAACTGATGCAGACGGTCGAAATGGACCCTGAGCTGGAGCAGTATCAGCAGACGGCTTCGGGGTCGGCGCGGGACATGATGCGCATGGTCAACGGCATCCTGACCCTCACCGAATTGCAGGCCGGCAAACTCAAGGCCTCGGCCGACACCTTCAGCTTGCGCAACATGGTCGAGACACTGCGCACGCAGTTCGAGGGCAACGCATCGGGCAAGTCGCTGGACTTCAAGGTCGATGTCGCGCCAGGTGTGCCGGATCGCTTGTACGGCGACCACGTCAAGATCGCCCAGTGCCTGGAATGTCTGCTGGATAACGCCATCAAGTTCACCCGGGTCGGCGGTCTGGCCTTGCGGGTGACCGGCAAGGCCATTGAGCCCGACCGGCTGGCGTTGACCTTTGCGGTGATCGACACGGGCATTGGCTTCACCGATTTGGGGGAGGCCACGATGTATCAGCGGTTCTTCCAGCTCGATGGCTCGATGACCCGTGAATACGGTGGCCTGGGTGTCGGTCTGGCGATTTGCCGACAGTTGATCGAATTGCTGGGTGGACGCCTGACTCATCGCACCGAGCCAGGGCGCGGCAGTCGGTTTCAGCTTGATGTGGAGGTCGGGCTGCCGGTGATTGAGCGTCCGGTGACGCCGTTGATGACTCGGGACTTTCCGCGCCTGCGCTTGCCCCAGGACTGTGCCGTGCTGTTGGTGGATGACAACGGCATCAGCCAGTTGGTGATGCGCGGCATGTTGCTCAAGCTGGGGTTTCGCGTGCGTACGGCCGACAGTGCCGATGTCGCGCTCGATCTCTTGCAGCGCGATGTGTTTGACGCGGTGCTGGTCGATTGTCAGTTGCCGCTTCAGGACGGTGGGTCGGTGTGCTGCCAGATCCGTGCGTTGCCGGGTTATGCCGAGCTGCCGCTGTTCATGATCGCCCTGGGCGGTGACCGTGAGCGCTGCCCGACCGGCGCGGTGATTGATCACTTGAGCAAGCCGGTGAAATTCGAAGACTTGCAGGCCGCGCTCTACCGCCGTGTGCTTTGCTCGCAACAGGGCGAAAGCGCCGACAGTTAGGCGGATATGACACTTTGATCGACCGAGGGCCGGTGCTTAACTGAAGTCCCTTGGCCGACCAAAGGAGCCCAGTCATGAACCTGCATCAGTTCGCCGAAACCCATGAAGTCACCAATCAGCCACCGTCACTGGACGGCGCCAACCTGTACCGCATCGACTTGCCATTGCAGGAATGGTCGCGGCGCTTCGGGGCCGGTTGGGCCGAAGCGCGGATCGATGCCTACGGCGCACTGGCCGGTGGCCCGTTGATGGAAGCCGGGTTCCTGGCCAATCAGAACAAGCCGGTATTCAACAGCCATGACCGCTTTGGTCATCGCATCGATCTGGTGGAATTTCATCCGGCCTATCACCAATTGATGCGTACGGCGGTCGAGCACGGCCTGACCTCGCTACCCTGGGCGCACCCGCAGGACGGCGCCCATGTCGCCCGTGCTTCGATGTCGTACCTGCATAGTCAGGCTGAAGCCGGCAGCGGCTGCCCGTTGACCATGACCTTCGCCAGCGTTCCGGCCATGCGTCTGCAACCGGACCTGGCCGAAAAATGGCTGCCGAAAATCCTCGCCACCGAATACGACCCGCGTAACGTCGGCATGGCCCACAAGGCCGGGGTCACCATCGGCATGGCCATGACCGAGAAGCAGGGCGGCACCGATGTGCGGGCCAATACCACCAAGGCGTATCCGGTCGGCGCCAGCGGTCCGGGCCAGGCCTATGAGTTGGTGGGGCACAAGTGGTTTTGCTCGGCGCCGATGTGCGACGCCTTCCTGACACTGGCGCAGACCGACAAGGGCCTGACCTGTTTCCTGTTGCCGCGCCATCGTCCGGACGACACGCGCAATCAGTTCTACATCCAGCGCCTGAAGAACAAGCTCGGCAATTGCTCCAACGCTTCCAGCGAAGTGGAGTTCCGCGGCGCACTGGCGTGGATGATCGGTGAAGAGGGCCGTGGCGTTCCGACGATCATCGAGATGGTCGCCATGACCCGCTTCGATTGCATGGTCGGTTCCAGTTCGCTGATGCGCCAGGCGCTGACTCAGGCCAGCCATCACTGCGCTCACCGTTCGGTTGGCGGCAAGCTGCTCAGCGAACAGCCCTTGATGCAGAACGTGCTGGCGGATCTGGCGCTGGAAAGCGAAGCCGCCCTGGCCTTGAGCCTGCGCATGGGCCGGGCGCTGGATCATCTGGACGATTCGCAGGAAGCCAAATTCGCCCGACTGGTGACGGCCGTGGGCAAGTACTGGATCTGCAAGCGGGCGCCGGCCATGATCAACGAAGCGGCCGAATGCATGGGTGGCGCGGGTTATGTCGAAGACAGCATTCTGCCGCGGCTTTACCGCGAGGCGCCGGTGAATTCGACGTGGGAAGGTTCCGGCAACGTGCAGTGCCTTGATGTGCTGCGTGCCCTGTCGAAAGAACCGGGCGTACTCGACGCGCTGTTCAGCGAGTTGGGCGATGGCCATGGCGACAAGCGCCTGGCTGCGTATATCCATCAATTGCAGTTGGCCTTCAAGGACACCAGTGACATTCAGTACCGCGCCCGGCAGTTGACCGAGGACATTGCGCTGGGGCTGCAGGCCAAGCTGTTGCTGGAAGCCGGGAACGGGGTGGTCAGTGATGCCTTTATCGCCAGTCGTCTGGATGGCGGCGGCCGAGTCTATGGCGCATTGCCGCGAGGCCTGGACGTGGAAGCCATTGTCGCCCGCTCGACTCCGCAGGGTTTCTGATCACGATTGCGTGATCACCACTTGGCCCCATGTGGGAGCGGGCTTGCTCGCGAATGCGGTTTCACATTCAACATTGATGTGGCTGAAAGACCGCTTTCGCGAGCAAGCCCGCTCCCACAGATGTTCTCTATGCACATCGCCAACATGCCACTGTTCCCGTGAAGCGACGATGCAGGCAAGATGAAGGTCTGCAAGTCAGAACACAGGATGCTGATCGTGACCGAAGCTTTTATTGTCGTTCAAACCGCCGAGCAAGCCGTGGATCGGCTTGCACTCTTGCACAATCGTGCAACCACCGCGCTGAGTCAGGCGCTCAAGCGTTACCTCAAGGACCGTGTAGAGCCGGACGCCGAGCAGCGGGCGTTGTTCCGTTATCCCGAACTGCGCCTGACCTACCTTTGCCAGGGCGAGGTCCCGCAGACCACCCGTGCCTATGCCAAGGTCCAGTTGCCAGGCACCTACAGCGTCACCGTCACCCATCCATCGGCATTCCGTAAATACCTGCTGGAACAGCTGGTTCCGCTGATGCACGACTTCACCGTGACCGTGGAAGTCGGGGTCAGCGAGCAGAACATCCCGTATCCGTATGTGGTCGAGCAGGGCGATGAGCTGGCGGGTTCCGGCGTCACCGCTGCCGTGCTGGCGCGGGTGTTCCCGAGTACCGACCTGTCGGCCGCGACCGATGGCATTGCCGACGGTTTGTACGATTGGGAAAACACCGATCCGCTGCCACTGGCCCTGTTCGATGCCGCACGGGTGGATTTCTCCCTGCGCCGACTGGTGCATTACACCGGCAGTGACTGGCGGCATGTGCAGCCGTGGATTCTGCTGACCAACTATCACCGCTATGTCGACCAGTTCATCGTCCATGGTCTGGAACAGCTGCGCAAAGACCCGCGCTTCGTGCGCATGGTGCTGCCGGGTAACGTGATCATCGAAAAGAGCATGGATCACGGCGAGGCCTCGGCGATTGCCGCCGGTGTGGTCTGGCACCGCTATCAGATGCCGGCCTATCACCTGATCGCCAGCGACGGCCACGGTGTGACCCTGGTCAACATCGGTGTCGGCCCGTCCAACGCCAAGAACATCACCGACCACCTCGCCGTTCTGCGCCCGCATTGCTGGCTGATGATCGGTCACTGCGGTGGCCTGCGTCAGTCACAAACCATCGGCGACTATGTGCTGGCCCACGCTTACATGCGCCGTGACGGGATTCTCGACCGGGTGGTGCCGCCGAACATTCCGATCCCCGCCTTGGCCGAAGTGCAGTTGGCGCTTCAGCAAGCGGCGGCCAACATCACCGGCGAGAAGGGCGACGAACTGAAAAAGCGCCTGCGCACCGGCACCGTACTGACCTACGACGACCGTAACTGGGAGCTGCGCTGGGCACAGGAACGGCCGCTGATCAACCTGTCCCGCGCCGTGGCGGTGGACATGGAAAGCGGCACCATCGCCGCCCAGGGTTATCGTTTGCGGGTGCCGTACGGCACGTTGCTGTGCGTATCGGACAAACCGCTGCACAGCGAAATCAAGTTGCCGGGCTCGGCGAACGCCTTCTATGAACGCGCGGTCAGCCAGCACTTGAAGATCGGTATCGAGGCGGTGGATCTGTTGCGTACCGAACTCAACTCACTGCACTCGCGCAAACTGCGCAGCTTCGACGAGCCGCCGTTCCGCTGATTTGTCGATGGTCATTTAACGGTCGGGCTACTAGCATTAGCAGCCCTGACCGTTAGATGTTGTTTTGCCCATGTCGCGTCCATCTCGTCCACCTTCCCGCCGCCCTGGCGCGAAACCATCCCCATCAGCCCAGCGCCGTGTCGCCAAGGCACCACCGGCCGAGCCGAAACTGATCCTGTTCAACAAACCGTTCGATGTGCTGACGCAGTTCAGTGACGGCGAAGGGCGCGCGACCCTCAAGGATTACATCGATGTACCGGGCATCTATCCGGCCGGACGGCTGGACCGCGACAGCGAAGGCTTGTTGCTGCTGACCAACGACGGTCAGCTTCAGGCACGGATCGCCGACCCGAAACACAAACTGGCCAAGACCTATTGGGTGCAGGTCGAGGGCGAGCCGAGCGTCGAGCAATTGCAGCGCTTGCGTGACGGGGTCGAATTGAACGACGGCATGACCTTGCCCGCCGAGGCGCGACAACTGGACGAGCCCGAGCTGTGGCCGCGCAATCCGCCGGTGCGCTTTCGTAAAAGCGTGCCGACCAGTTGGCTGGAGTTGGTGATTCGCGAAGGGCGCAACCGGCAGGTGCGGCGCATGACGGCTGCGGTCGGTTTACCGACGCTGCGCCTGGTACGGGTCAGAATCGGTGACTGGACGATCGAAGGGCTCGATCAGGGGCAATGGAAAGAAGTGCCGGCGCGCTTATAACGTGCCGGATTCGATCAGGCCGATGACCACACTTTTGATCACGAATGCAGCAACACCCAGGCCGAGCACGAAGAACAGGATGAAAGAGCCAAAGCGCCCGGCCTTGACTTCTTCGCCAGATCCCAGACGATGAAACCCATGAAAATGATCAGGATCGTGACCAGTCCGGTCATCATCCACTCTTCGAATACTGCAGGATCCATCGGACATCTCCAGCGCAGGCGGGGCTAAAAGGGCGCGGCGAGTATACGCCGCACGGGCTTCGTGCAGTATTGACCTGCGTCGGTGTGTCGCAGTCATTCGTCGCCTGTGCCGGCCCCATCGCGAGCAGGCTCGCTCCTACAGGTTTTGTATGGATCACGATACTGCGGTCAACACAAAACTTTGTGGGAGCGAGCTTGCTCGCGAAGGCGTCCTCAGCTGCGCAGATGAGTCAAAGGCAGTTCGGTGCTATTCAACACCTGATTCAGCACAAAACTCGACCGCACGCTGGTCACCCCTTCGATCCGGGTCAGATGCCCCAGCAGCAGTTTCTGGTAGTGATCCATGTCCGGCACCACGACCTTGAGTTGATAGTCGGCATCCATCCCGGTCACCAGGCTGCATTCGAGCACTTGGGGCAAGGTGCGGATGGCCGCTTCGAAGTTTTCGAAACGCTCCGGCGTGTGACGGTCCATGCCGATCAGTACATAGGCCGTCAGGCTCAGACCGAGCATTTTGCGGTCGAGCAGGGCGACCTGACGGGAAATGTAGCCGTCGTCTTCCAGTTGCTTGACCCGCCGCGAGCACGGTGAAGGCGACAGGCCGATGCGCTCGGCCAGCTCCTGATTGGAGATGCGTGCGTCGCGCTGCAATTCCGCCAAAATACTCAGGTCGTAACGGTCGAGCTTGCTCATCAAACGGTCCTTTGTCGTAACTATTGCGGAGGATTATGTATCTGAGGCTAAAAATTGCGCAAGTGATGTTTAATTCAGCAATCTTCGCAATCCTCTGCCGGCGCTCCAGGCCTATTCTTATCACCAGAATCACTGCTCGGACAAACAGTCCAGTGCGGCTCGCCCAATCAGGCCCGCCGCGGTCGCCACCCCCACCGGGGACGTGCCGGCCCCCGAGCTACACACTGTCCAGAAGACGGCGTGAGGTGAGCCGACGTCAAAAGCGTCGAGCCAGGACGAAGTTCTCCAAGGGGAGGCCGACGGGTCTCCCCTTTTTCTTGCGCAATTTACTGCCGTGAATTGACGCTCAGCCCTCAATAAATAAGTTGCGTGACTGATAACCTGTAGCAGAACCGGCCCGTGCTTTCCCAGTCTTATGTACAGGCCCTAACCCGCAGTGAGGAAAAGCATGAAAGCGCGCATCTGGCGTTTGGCCGGTGTTGGTTTGCTGTGTGTCAGTGTCACCGCGCAAACGATGGCCGATGAGCCGCAAAACCATGGCCGTGATGGCGGGCAGCACGACCAGGAAGGGCATCAGGGTGGTAATCAGGGCCATGGTGGCAACAACCAGCCGCACCCGCAAAACGGCCAGCCGCAGAACCAGCCGCGTGCGCAGAACAACGACAATCGCCAGTTCGAGCACAGCGGCCAGAATCAACATCAGAACAATGGCCAGTGGCAGAACCGTCCGGCACCGGATTTCAACAGCCCGGTTCGCTCGCCGCCGCCGCCGCCGCAGTTGCCGGCCAATGACTTTCCGATCCAGCCGCGCCCCGACACCGTGCGCCAGACCCAGCAGCCGCAGCGTGGTTACTACCAGGACCAGCCGCATCGCAACGATTACAACCAGCACTGGGGCGGCTACATGGGTGCACCGACCAATTACAGTAACTGGCAGGGTCACCCTGACGGGCGCGGTAACGGCTGGGGACCCGGGCCGAGGTATCGCCCTGGCCAGGTGATCGACCGCTTCCCTGAGCGTAATTACCGCGTGCCTTACCGTGGCATGGATTATTACTATTCCGCCGGTTACTGGTATCGCCCGCTCGGCCCGCGCTATGAGGTGGTAGAACCACCGCGCGGGATTCGCGTTCGCTACCTGCCCGATTATGCCCAGCAGGTATGGATCGCCGGAACGTTGTTTTTCCTCGCAGCCGGTTCGTACTACGCCTACCAGGAAAGCACTCAGGATTACGAGGTGGTCGAGCCGCCGGTTGGCCAATCGCAACCACCAGCCGCCAGCAATGGTTATGACGTGGAGGCCTATCCGGCCAACGGTCAGTCGCCAGAGCAGGTCAGCCGGGATGGCTACGAGTGTTATCAATACGCGGTGCAGCAGAGTGGTTTCGATCCACGAACTGCCACCTACCAGCCAGATCCGTCGGTGGTGCAAGCCTACCGACAGGCTCAGGGCAACTGCCTGAGCAGTCGCGGTTATCAGGTGAATTACTGAGCCCTGGCAGCGTTCACCACTTCCCTCGGGTCGGCGTGCACCAGCACTTCGGCGCGCGGGTAGGCGCTGTGAATGGCCGCGGCCGCCTGATCGCTGATGCCGTGGGCGACTGACAGCGTCAGTTCCCCCGGCAACTCCAGATGCAACTGCACAAACCACTGGTTGCCGGAGATCCGCGTACGCAAGTCATGCGCACCCAACACACCGGGCACGCTGCACGCCAATTCCAGCATGTGCTGGCTGACATCCGGTGGCAGTTCTTCATCCATCAACACCGCAAAACTCTCCCGGGCGATCTGCACCGCGCTCCAAAAGATATAAGCGGCGATGCCCAGACCAAACCAGGCGTCGACCTGATCCCAGCCAAACCCGGCCAGTACCAGCGCCAGCAGAATGCTGCCGTTGAGCAACAGGTCCGAACGGTAATGCAGCGAGTCGGCACGCACGGCATTGGAGCCCGTGGCCTTGATCACCCGATGTTGCAGCATCAACAAGGCCAGGGTCAGGGCGAGCGAGAACACAATCACCCCGATACTGATCCACGGCGCGCCGACCGGTTCGGGGTGTTTCAGCCGATCGTAGGCCTGTAATGCGATCAGCACCGCACTGCCACCAATGAACAGCGCCTGGGCCATGCCCGCCAATGACTCGGCCTTGCCGTGCCCGTAGCGATGATCATCGTCGGCGGGGCGCAGGGCGTAATGCACCGCCAGCAGGTTGAGCAACGACGTGACGCCGTCGAGTGCCGAGTCGGTGAGCCCGGCGAGCATGCTCACCGAGCCGCTCAGCCACCAGGCAATGGCTTTGGCGACGATCAGGGTGCACGCCACCGCCACCGAGGCACGGGTCGCCAGCCGCAGCAGGCGGGCGTGTTCGGAGCTGGAGGTCATAGTGGCCATTGTTCCTTGAAGAGTCCTTTCGCGCGCAGGGATTACGCGGCTGGTTGCAGGCCGAACATTGCCAGTTGTTGGGCGCTGCCTTTGCTCTGGATCAGGCGTGGATCGTCCAGCGGGAAGCTGCGGCCCAGTTCGCTTTCCAGAATAGTCTGCAACTTGCGGTTATCGACCTTGCCGTCGGGGCCGATGGCGTCCTTGAGTTTTTGCGGGTCGACCTGGGCGGTCTTGCCCGGCTCGAAATAAATCGCGCCGGTGGCGAAGTCCACGGCAAATGCGATCAGGCCGGGAATGATGTAGAACAGCAGGCCCACGGCGTCGAGCGCGGCAATGGCCGGGTCGATCTTGCCTTCGATCTGGCCACGGCGATCGGGGTAGAAGATCGAACCGCAGGCGGTCACTTGAGTCAGCAAGGTTGCGACCAGAACACCGCCAATCAGGCGAAAGGGAGCACGCATTTGAAATCTCCTGGGTAATCTCGAAACGAAACGTCGTCGATATGAATTAAGACCCTGACGAACGCCTTGCAGTTCGCCGTTATACTCGGCCCTCTGTTTTGGAGCCAGCATGATTTCTTTGCCAATCGATGAAGTTTTACCCGCCCTGCGTGAAGCCCTCGCTACACGTCACGAAGCCGTGCTCGAAGCACCGCCCGGCGCCGGTAAGACCACCCGCGTGCCTTTGGCCTTGCTCAACGAGCCGTGGCTGGCCGGGCAGACCATCCTGATGCTCGAACCCCGCCGGTTGGCCGCGCGGGCGGCGGCGGAGCGGCTGGCCAGTGAGCTGGGGGAGAAGGTCGGCGAAACCGTGGGCTATCGCATTCGACTCGACAGCAAGGTCGGCCCCAACACCCGTATCGAAGTGGTCACGGAAGGCATCCTCACCCGGCGCCTGCAGGACGACCCGGCGCTGGAAGGCGTGGGGCTGCTGATCTTCGATGAGTTTCACGAGCGTAGTCTCGATGCCGATCTGGCTCTGGCCCTGAGTCTCAATGGCCGGGAACTGTTTCGTGATGACCAACCGCTGAAAATCCTGCTGATGTCCGCGACCCTGGAAGGCGAGCGCCTGGCCGGGTTGCTGGACGACGCGCCGATCCTGCGCAGCGAAGGGCGCATGTTCCCGGTGGCGATGCGTTGGGGGCGGCCGTTCCAGGCCGGTGAATTCATCGAGCCGCGTCTGGTGCAGACCATCCTTGAAGCCTTGAACGACGAGACCGGCAGTGTGCTGGTGTTCCTGCCGGGGCAGGCGGAAATCCGGCGAGTGCATCAGCAACTGGCCGATGCGCTGGGCGATAACCCACAGGTTCTGTTGTGTCCGTTGCACGGTGAACTGGACCTGGCGGCGCAACGGGCGGCAATCGATCCGGCACCGGCAGGCAAACGTAAAGTGGTACTGGCCACCAACATCGCCGAGACCAGCCTGACCATCAACGGCGTACGAGTGGTGATCGATGCCGGGCTGGCGAGGGTGCCGCGTTTCGATCCCGGCAGCGGCATGACCCGCCTCGACACCCAGCGCATTTCCAAGGCCAGTGCCACTCAGCGGGCGGGCCGGGCCGGGCGCCTGGAACCCGGCGTGTGTTATCGCTTGTGGTCCCAGGACCAGCACGAGCAGCTGGCGGCCTATGGCACCGCGGAAATCCTTTCGGCGGACCTCGCCGGGCTGGCCTTGCAACTGGGGCGCTGGGGCGTGACACCAGGTCAACTGGTGTGGCTCGACGTTCCACCCGCAGCGGCTTATGCGCAGGCTCAGGACTTGCTTGAACGCTTGGGCGCACTGGAGGGCGATGCGCTGACCCGTCACGGTCAGGCCATGGCCGAACTGCCAGCGCATCCGCGCATCGCGCATTTGCTGTTGCGCGGCCAGGCTCTGGGGCTGGCGGACATGGCCTGCGACGTCGCGGCGCTGCTCGGCGAGCGCGATATCCTGCGCGGCGGCGGGGCGGACTTGCACAGCCGATTGGTGCTGCTGTCTGGCGAAGAACGCGCCGCACGCGGTGCTCAGGGGGGCGTGCAGCGCGCACGGCAATTGGCGCGGCAGTACCGTGGTTATCTGCGGGGTCAAGCGTCGGAACCAGTCAGCGATCCCGAGCATCCGCGCTGGTTGGGTGCGTTGCTGGCGCTGGCCTATCCCGACCGGGTCGCCCAACAACGCCGTGCCGGTGGTGCGGAGTATCGCCTGGCCAACGGTCGCGCAGCATTGTTCGCTGAGGCGGACAGCCTGATGAAGCAGCCGTGGCTGGTGATCGCCGATCTGGGCAGTCGTCAGGGCCAGCGTGAGGAGCGGATCTATCTGGCGACGGACTTCGATCCGGCGTTGTTCGATTCGGTACTGTCCGAGCAGGTGCGCTGCGTCGATCAACTGGATTGGGATGAACGTGAAGGCGTACTTCGGGCCGAGCGCCAACGCAAGGTTGGCGAGTTGATCCTCAGTCGTGAACCGCTCACCGGCCTCGACGAAAGCGCACGCAGCCAGGCGCTGGTGAATCTGGTACGGCGCAAAGGGCTGGAGCTGTTGCCGTGGACGCCGGAGCTGCGTCAGTGGCAGGCGCGGGTCGCGTTGTTGCGGCAACTGGACCTCGCCGGCAAGGGCGAGAGCGAGTGGCCGGATGTCAGTGACGCAGCATTGCTAAAAAGCCTGGAACATTGGCTGATGCCATATCTGGGCAAGGTTTCCCGGCTCAGTCACTTCGCCAATCTGGACCTGTCGAGCATTGTCCACAACTTGCTGCCTTGGCCGCTGCCGCAGCGGCTGGACGAACTGGCGCCGCATCATTTGAGCGTGCCGTCGGGCTCCTCTATTCGCTTGGACTACAGCGAACAGCCGCCGATTCTGGCGGTGCGTTTGCAGGAACTGTTCGGCCTGGCCGAAACCCCGCGCATTGCGGGGGGGCGGCAGGTAGTGAAACTGCATCTGCTGTCTCCGGCGCGGCGGCCGGTGCAGGTGACGCAGGACCTGGCCAACTTCTGGCGCAGCACCTACGCCGAGGTGAAGAAAGATTTGAAGGGGCGGTATCCGAAGCATTACTGGCCGGATGATCCGCTGGTGGCGGAGGCGACTGCGCGGATCAAACCGCGTAAATAACCGCCAAGGCAACACCCAACCTGTGGCGAGGGAGCTTGCTCCCGCTGGACTGCGTAGCAGGCCTGTTTTTTGGGGCCGCTGCGCGACCCAACGGGAGCAAGCTCCCTCGCCACAGAAGTTACTGTGATCTCTCGGATTTGGCGGTCAGCTGCTCGCGGCAATAGTCAGCAAACAACTGCGCCGGTTTGGTCAGTTGCCCGCGTTTGAGCCACGCCGCCACCAGTCCTGAACCGGTGACGTCTTCGGCGATGTCCACGCACACCACTTTCTGTCCGTCGTAGGTGCACTCCGAATGCGGCTTGGTCACCAGGATCGAGAAACCAAAGCCTTGTCCGACCATGCCGCGCACCATCTCGATCGATGGCGAGCTGAAGGCGATGCGTGGGGTCAGTCCCAGCTCATCGAACAGGCTGACGAAGTAGGTCCGGCTCGGCTGCACGTCCAGAAGAATCATCGGCTCCAGGCACAGGTCCCGCAGCGACACTTGCGCCTGCTGGGCGAAGCGGTGATCCGCCGGTAGCAATGCGTAAGGCCGTTGCGCTGGCATCAGCGGTTCGGTCTCGATGGTGCCGTCGAGGTCGTGCTCGTAGAGGATCGCCAGATCGAAGGCCCCGGAGGTCAGGCCTTGCACCAGCTCTTGCTGCTCGCCGTCACGGATGCGGATTTCCACCCCCGGGTACAACGCCGAAAACCCGGCGATCAATTGCGGCAGGTACAGCGGCGCGACGGTTTCGAAACAGCCGATATCGATCTGCCCGGACACCACATCGTTGTCGGCCAAGGCGTTCTGCTCGAACTCCCTGGCCATGCGCAGCAGTTCCTGGGCCTTGCGGTAAAAGCGTGCACCGCTGGGGGTCAGCGACACGCCCTGGGCGTGATGGCGGATCAGCAGTTGCACGCCGAAACTGTCTTCCAGCCCTTTGATGGCCGTGGAGATCGAAGGCTGGGCGATGTACAGCTTGCGCGAGGCCTCGGCGACGCTGCCGCACTCGACGGTGGTGATGAAGTATTTCAGTTGACGCAGATTGTAGGCAGCCACAGCAAACCTCGGGGGAGAACGAATCAGGCATCCAGGCAATTTGCGCACCACCCCTATCCGCTCGGGCAGCGATTTGTTGTGGTTGAACAATAACCACATGCTGCGCCAGAAGGGAGATTGGCTACGTAGTTTTTTCTTGGCCTGCGAACACATTTTTACTGGTTTTCCACCGCTTGAGCCTGAGCGACTATCCAATACACAAGAATGTCCTCTGGAGCATCTGAACGTGTTCGAGCTTGAGTATTGGCAACGCAAGGCCGCTTCCCTGCGGTTTCCCGACCAGGCCGTGATCGACGGGCAGCGCCGTGCGGCGCAGTCGGGACAGACTTTCGCCGCGATCAACCCCGCCACCGGCCAGTGCCTGGCCAACGTTGCCGCCTGCGGCGAAGACGACGTGAACGCAGCGGTGCGCAATGCGCGGCAGGTCTTCGAGGCGGGCACCTGGGCTGCGCGCTCACCGACCGAACGCAAGCAAGTGCTGTTGCGCCTGGCCGATTTGATCCTCGACCACCGCGAAGAACTGGCGCTGCTCGACTCGCTGAACATGGGCAAGCCCGTTGCGGATGCCTACAACATCGATGTGCCGGGCGCCGCGGGAGTGTTCCGCTGGTACGCCGAGAGCCTCGACAAACTCTACGATCAGGTCGCGCCGAGTGCACAGAACGTGCTGGCGACCATCACCCGCGAAGCCCTTGGCGTGGTGGCGGCCGTGGTGCCGTGGAATTTCCCCCTGGACATGGCCGCGTGGAAACTCGCCCCGGCCCTGGCTTCGGGCAATTCGGTGATTCTCAAACCGGCCGAGCAGTCGCCGTTTTCGGCCTTGCGTCTGGCTGAGCTGGCGCTGGAAGCGGGTATTCCTCCCGGTGTACTCAATGTGCTGCCGGGCCTCGGCGAGCAGACCGGCAAGGCCCTGGGCCTGCACCCGGACGTTGATTGCCTGGTGTTCACCGGCTCCACTGAAGTCGGCAAATATTTCATGCAGTACTCGGCCCAGTCGAACCTCAAGCAGGTGTGGCTGGAGTGCGGCGGCAAGAGCGCCAACCTGGTGTTCGCCGATTGTCAGGATCTGGACCTGGCGGCCGAGAAAGCCGCATTCGGCATCTTCTTCAATCAGGGCGAAGTCTGCTCGGCCAACTCGCGATTGCTGGTGCAGCGCTCGATTCATGACGAGTTCGTCGAACGCCTCAAGGCCCAGGCCGAACGCTGGCAGCCGGGAGATCCGCTGGATCCGTCGAGCGCCGCCGGGGCCATCGTCGACAGCCGTCAGACTGCACGCATTATGAAGTTCATCCAGCAGGCCGAACTGCAGGGTGCGACAAAAGTCTGCGGTGGTCGGCAGTCGATCTTCAATGGCAGCGACAACTTCATTCAGCCGACGATTTTCACCGGCGTGACGCCTGACATGCCGCTGTTTCGCGATGAAGTGTTCGGCCCGGTACTGGCCGTCACGGCGTTCGACGACGAGGCCCACGCCTTGCAATTGGCCAACGACAGCGTCTACGGCCTGGCGGCCTCGCTGTGGACAGACGACCTCAACCACGCCCACCGTGTGGCGCGACAGTTGCGAGCGGGCACGGTGTCGGTCAACAGCGTCGATGCACTGGACGTGACCGTGCCTTTTGGCGGCGGCAAGCAGTCGGGTTTCGGCCGCGACCTGTCCCTGCATTCATTCGATAAATACACCCAGTTGAAGACCACCTGGTTTCAATTGCGCTGATAACAAAACGGAGAAACGGCGATGACCACACCACGTGAAACCCGCGACTACCAGGCCGCCGACGCTGCGCACCACATCCATGCGTTCGTCGATCAGAAAGCCCTCAATGACGAGGGGCCACGGGTGATGGTCCGTGGCGAGCGCCTGCACCTGTGGGACAACGATGGCCGACGTTACCTCGACGGCATGTCCGGGTTGTGGTGCACCAACCTCGGTTACGGGCGTAAGGACCTGGCGGCCGCGGCGAGCCAGCAGCTGGAACAGCTGCCGTACTACAACATGTTTTTCCACACCACCCACCCGCAGGTGATCGAGCTGTCCGAACTGTTGTTCAGCCTGCTGCCGGGTCACTACAGCCACGCGATCTACACCAACTCCGGCTCTGAAGCCAACGAGGTGCTGATCCGCACGGTGCGTCGTTACTGGCAGGTGCTCGGCAAGCCCGAGAAGAAAATCATGATCGGCCGCTGGAACGGTTACCACGGTTCGACCCTGGCCGCGACGGCGCTCGGTGGCATGAAATTCATGCACGAAATGGGCGGCATGATTCCGCACATCGAGCACATCGACGAGCCGTACTTCTTCGCTCACGAGGGCAACCTGACGCCGGCTGAATTCGGCCTGCGCGCGGCACAGCAACTGGAAGCGAAGATTCTCGAGCTGGGCGCGGACAAGGTTGCAGGCTTCATCGCCGAACCGTTCCAGGGTGCCGGCGGCATGATCTTCCCGCCAGAAAGCTACTGGCCGGAAATCCAGCGCATCTGCCGCCAGTACGATGTGCTGCTGTGCGCCGATGAAGTGATCGGTGGCTTCGGTCGTACCGGCGAATGGTTCGCCCACGAGTACTTCGGTTTCGAGCCGGACACCCTGTCCATCGCCAAGGGCCTGACCTCGGGCTACATCCCCATGGGGGGCTTGATCCTGTCGAAGAAAATGGCCTCGGTGCTGGTGGAGCAGGGCGGCGTGTTTGCCCACGGCCTGACCTATTCCGGGCACCCGGTGGCGGCGGCGGTGGCGATTGCCAACCTCAAGGCCCTGCGCGATGAAGGCGTGGTGACGCGGGTCAAGGATGACATCGGCCCGTACCTGCAACAGTGCCTGCGCGAAGTGTTCGGCAAGCACCCGCTGGTGGGCGATATCCAGGGCACGGGCATGGTCGCGGCGCTGCAACTGGCCGAAGACAAAACCAGCCGCAAGCGTTTTTCCAACGAGAACGACATTGCGTGGCGCTGCCGTACGATTGGTTTTGAAGAGGGCGTGATCATTCGTTCCACACTGGGGCGGATGATCATGGCGCCGGCTCTGATTGCCAGTCGTGAGGAGATTGACGAACTGATCGCCAAGACCTTGAAGGCGGTGGATCGTACGGCGCAGGAATACGGCCGGATTTGATATGGCCGGAAGGTCCTTCGGACCTTGATCGCGGGCAAGCCCGCTCCCACAGGTTATGTGTAATGCCCAGATAATGCGGCCGACACAAACCCTGTGGGAGCGGGCTTGCCCGCGATGGCTATTGTCCATTCAACACATTCTCCAAGTCCTGCACCCACCTCGGGCATCCCCGCCCACAGCGCCCTTTGGCAGTGCGCACTAACGAGTTTTTTCATCGTTCGCATCCACATATTTCCTCATTTTCCTAAGCCCGCCCTTGGGCCACCATCGATCTCGCCAGCCCGCCGAATGCTGCCCACCGAAGGGTCCATCAGAGACCACAGGTTGCAGCCGATTCAGGGCTCGCCGTACTGCCCATGACAAAACTAAATCAACAGCTTTGGGAGTGCTCCATGATCAAGTCCTTGCTTACGTGCGTTGCCCATCCACTGGCGGTCACCGCCATCGCCGCGACGGTCGCCACCAGCGCCCAGGCCGGCACCCTGTCCATCGGTCATACCACCTGGGTCGGCTACGGCACCCTGTACCTGGCCCAGGACCTGGGCTACTTCAAGGAAAACGGTTTGACCGTCGAGTTGCCGGTGGTCGAGGAAGCGGCGATGTACATGGCCGCACAAGCTTCCGGCGAGTTGTCCGGATCGGCGTCGACCATCGACGAGGTGCTCAAGTACCGTCCGCAGTTCTGCTTCAAGGCCGTGGCCGCGCTGGACGACAGCCATGGTGGCGATGGTGTGCTGGTGGGCAAGGACGTCAAGAGCCTGCAAGAGCTCAAAGGCCAGGCCGTGGCGGTGAACGAAGGTTCGACCTCGCAGTTCTGGTTGTCGTATCTGCTGAAAAAGAACGGCATGAAAATGAGTGACATCACCGTGCAGAACATGACGGCCGACGATGCCGCCACTGCGTTCATCGCCGGTCGCGTACCCGCTGCCGTGACCTGGGAGCCGCACCTGTCGATGGTGCGCGACAAGCAGCAGGGCAAGGTGTTGGTCGACAGCAGCAGCACACCGGGGGTGATCGTCGACGTGGTCGCACTAAACTGCACCGTCATCGAAAAACAGCCGGAGGACGTCAAGGCACTGGTGGCCGGTTTGTACAAAGCCGTGCAGTACACCAAGGATCATCCGCAGGAAGCCTACAAGATCATGGCCAAGGGCGTTGGTGGTTATCTGGCCGATCCGAAGGAGCTCGAAGCGGCCGCCAAGGGCGTGCGTTTCTACGACCAGGCCATGAGCGAAAAACTGCTGGGCGCGCCGGGCAAACCGGGTGACAGCGCACCGCTGATCAAACTGGCCAACGAGACCGCCAGCGAGCTGCAAGGCAAACCCTACAACGTCAGCAATGACGACCTGATCGACAACCGTTTCGTTACCCCGCTCTAGGAGGCTGCATGTTCAAGCGCAATTCATGGCTGAGCCGCTGCATCACGCCCAAGACCGGTTTGCCGGTCTCGGTGATCTGGAGCGCGAGCGGGTTGGCCTGGGTGCTGTTGGTCGGCCTGTGGGCCGGGTTGTCCTACGGCGGCGTGGTGCCGGGCATGTTCCTGCCCACGCCCGGCGCGGTGGTCGAGGCCGCCGTACGCCTGAGCCGCGACGGCACCCTCGGCCAGCACGTGTGGGCCAGCGTCGAAGTGGTGATGGTCGGGTTCATTGTGTCGTCCCTGGTGGCGGTGCCGCTGGGTTTGCTGATGGGCAGCTTCCGCATCGTCCAGGCCTTCCTTGAGCCGTTGGTGAATTTCATTCGCTACCTGCCGGTAACCTCGTTCGTGCCGCTGTTCATCCTGTGGATCGGCATCGGTCTGGAGCAGCGGGTGTCGGTGATCATTTTCGGCGTGTTCTTCCAGCAACTGGTGATGATCGCGGACGTGTCCAAGGGCATCTCCAAGGACCTGATCAACGCCTCCTATACCCTCGGTTCGAACCGTCGCGATGCGGTGCTGCATGTGATCGCTCCGGCGTCCTTGCCAGGAGTGCTCGACACCCTGCGCGTGACCATGGGCTGGGCCTGGACTTACCTGGTGGTGGCTGAACTGGTCGCCGCTTCCAGTGGCTTGGGTTACCTGAGCCTCAAGGCCATGCGTGGCTTTCAGGTGGACGTGATTTTCCTCGCCATCGCGATCATCGGTCTGTTGGGCCTGGTCACCGATCAACTGTTCCGTTTCCTACGCCTGAGGATCACCGCATGGGCTCAGTAACCGCCGCCACTCATCGTTTTGTCGCCCCTCAGACCGCCCCGGTGAACGTGCCACGGCTGCAAGTGGACAAGGTCAGCCTGAGCTACAGGAAACCCGATGGCGGAACCTTTACCGCGTTACAGGAGGTGTCGTTCGAGGTGCCGGACCAGCAATTCGCTGTGCTGGTGGGGCCTTCGGGCTGCGGCAAGTCGAGCCTGATGTACCTCACCGCTGGCCTGGCCGAACCGACCTCAGGCGAGATTTACGTCGGCGGCCAACAGGTGGAAGGGCCCGGTGCGGATCGCGGCATGGTGTTCCAGAGCTACACGCTGTTCCCGTGGCTGACGGTGCGCCAGAACGTCGAGTTCGGTCTCAAGCGGCGGGGCATGCCGGCGGCGCAACGCAAGGACATCGTCGACTACTACGTCAATGAAGTGGGCCTGAGCGGCTTTGCCGACAACTACGCCAAGCAGTTGTCTGGCGGGATGATGCAGCGTGTCGCCATTGCCCGGGCGCTGGCCAATGACCCGCAGATCCTGCTGATGGACGAACCCTTCGGTGCCCTCGACAGCCAGACGCGCCTGCAAATGCAGCAGTTGTTGCTGCGGGTCTGGGGCAACAGCAAGAAGACCGTGTTGTTCGTGACCCACGACATCGACGAAGCGATCCTGCTGGGTGACCGGGTGTATGTGATGGGCGCAAGGCCTGGGAGGATCAAGCAGATTCTGGATGTGCCGATTGAACGTCCACGCAACCTGGACATGGTCATGGAGCGCTCGTTCATCGAGATGAAGCGCGAGATCTTCGGGTTGCTGCATGATGATCTGGAGGAGGTGCATTAAGTCAGGTTTGCACAGACCCTGTGGGAGCGAGCCTTTGTGGCGAGGGGGCTTGCCCCCGTTCGGCTGCGCAGCAGTCGTAAACACTCTGTTCGAAAATCTTGGGGTCGCTACGCGACCCAACGAGGGCAAGCCCCCTCGCCACACAAGCCCCCTTCCACAGGTTTTGTGTCTGGCTGGAGTGAGGTGTCAGGGCGCAGCCGGCAACAGAAACCGGGCAATCACCGGCAGGTGATCGGAGATGCGCAACGTATCGTCCTGCCGCACCATCGCCTCCACCCGTTTGATCCTCGGGCTGTAGAACAGGTAGTCAACGGTCCGGTCCGGGCCGTTCAGCCCGGTATCGTTCGGGTAATGCGTCAGCCAGCGTTCGCGATCGATGCCACTGGCTTCGTTGTTGGTCGGGATCATCGGGTACTTGTCCCACAGAATGTGCAACGGGCTGTCGGCGGAGTAGGGCATGCGTTGCGCATCGGGCAGGCGTCGATACTGGCCCAGTGGCAACAAGTTGAAATCCCCGCCGATCAGCCACGGCGTGCCACGGCTTTCGAATTTATCGAGGGCCCTGGCCACTGCGTTCACCTGATGTTGCAAGGTATTGTCGGCCTGGGTCGCGCGGTCCAGGTGGGTATTGAGCACCGCCATCTGCCCACCGTCACTCAAAGGCAAGTAGCTCACCAGCAAAGCGTTTCTGGGTTTGAATTGACGGCTGACCGGATTGCCCGAGGCGACGGGCAGTTGCAGGCGTTCGGCATGTTCGATCTGGTAACGGCTCAGGGTCGCCAGTTGCCGACCGACGCTGCCGAAGATATGCGGGTTCGGTACGAAGTCGGCCTTCCAGTCGAAGGCGCTGGCGCTGCATGGGTACAGATCGGCGAGCCGTTCTTGCAGCAGTTTGAACTGGTGCTGGTAATCGCTGGTCTTGGCGCCGTCGTCCAGCTCCTGCAACAGCACGATGTCCGGTTGTTCGTCGCGAATCACCCGCGCCACTTCGTCGAGGCTGAAGGCCATGTCTTCCGGCGTTGGGCGTTCGTCGGTACCGGCGGCCAGGTCATTCCAGAACACGTAACGCTTGCCGGCCAGGTACTGGACGTTCCAGGTCATCACCTTCAGCACCTGTCCGGGGACCAGGGTGGGTGCCTGTGCACTGCAACTGACGGGCAACACTTCCTTGGCATCGGGGCGCCAGGTCAGGCTGTAGATCATTGCGGCGATCAGGCCGATCGCGATCAGCAGGCCCAGCAGAGTGTGGCGCAGTAGACGGGTCATGGCTCGGCTTATTGGCGTTACAAAATTGCCCCCGAGCATACCCGAGAGCGCTGGTCGCGCCCAAGGTCAGAGCGAGCTGTCACTTCTTTCAGTCAACGGGTTGATCAGCATGAACAGACGAAACAGCACCACGCTGGTAAACAGCTGCAGGAAACTGTGGGCGCTGTCGATCAGCAGCGAGATCACCGGGTTTTGCGGTTCCGGATACACCGCCAGGGTGACCCCCTTGAGCAGCCACAGCGGCCCCATCACACACAGAATGCACAGCAGGATGCGCATGAAATGACCGCGGGTCTGACGCAGGCTTTCCTTCATGGCCGCCAGCGGCGCCAGGCCGCGCAGCACCAGCAGGTATTCGCCAAACGCCAGGGTCACCATCAGGTAGATGCCCGGCAGGAAGTACAGCGACAGGCCCAGCAGAATCAGCACGGTATTGAGCGCCGTCAGCAGGGCGAAGCGCGGCCACAGGCTCGCCGCCATCGCCAGCAGGTCGCGGTTGCGCGGCGACTCGCCTCGGCTGCGGGCGTCGAGAAACAGAATCAGCGCGGCGGTGTACAGCGGGTACACCAGCAAGCCGACAATCACGCTGATACCGGGGAAACTGTCCGGCTCCGTGGAGTGGTCGACCACTTGTTGCAGCAGCGCCTCGAGAATCACCAGCGGCAGGCACAGCTGCACGATCTGGCCCAGATTGCGCTTGAAGAAATACAGCGAGTCACGCAGGACGTCTAACGGATTCATCAGTAGGTATCGCAGGTTGGAAGCAGTGGCTCACTTTAACCGAACAAGCACTCCGGGACGCAAACGTAAACGTTCGGTAAATGTCATTGAAACATCTTGTTTCAGCCTCCATTAAGGTCAGGCACCTTATCCTCAGTGGATAAAGGCAACGATTTCCCCCGGCAATCTACGAGGTCGCCATGAACAGCGAAGAACAAACCCTGATCGATGGACTGTTTTCCCGGCTGCAACAGGCCGAAACGGACTCAGCCCCGCGCGACGCCCAGGCCGAGGCGCGGATCAAGGAACACCTGACGCGTCAGCCCGCGGCAGGCTATTTCATGACCCAGGCGATTCTGGTGCAAGAGGCGGCGATCAAGAGCCTCGATGAACAGAACAGGCAGCTGACCCAGCAAGTCCAGCAGTTGCAGGCCGAATTGCAACAGGCAAAGGCTCAGGCGGCCCCAGCCCCGAGCAGTGGTGGCTTTTTGTCGAGCATTTTTGGTGGTGCTTCCCGTGAACCACAACCGGCACCGACCCAGAGCGCGCCGCCATCGAGCGGTGGCTGGCGTGAGCCGGGACGCTCATCGTTCGGCTCGCAAGCGCCGCAGCAGAACTTCGGTGCCCCGCCGCAAAACTTTCCACAACAGGGCTACGCCCCGCAACAGCAGGCTCCGGCAGCGGCCGGCAGCAGTTTCCTCGGTGGTGCGCTGAAAACCGCCGCCGGCGTGGCGGGTGGCGTGATGCTGGCACAAGGCATCAGCAGCCTGTTCCATCACAACCAGCAACCTGAAGTCGTCGAAGTCATCAAGGAAGAGCCGGCCCAGGTCAACGACCAGGGCAACAATGGTTGGGGCGATGACCAGCGCATGGCCGGTAACGACGCCTGGAGCCGCGATCAGGGCGGGTTCAGCGACGCTGATTACAGCGATGACTCGCTCTTCGGCGGCGACGACGATTCCTTCGTCTGACCTGCCATTCGTCCGGAGCGCAACGGCACTCCGGGCCGATTATTCGCGGAACAATCCTCCGGGCTGGCATACTGGGCGACTTTTCGGGCCTGGTGCCTGATTCAGCCTTTGAGGAATACCGGTGAAAAAAATCGCAGTGTTCGCCGATGTCCAGAACCTCTACTACACCGTGCGTCAGGCTTATGGTTGCCACTTCAACTATGCCGCGCTGTGGGCTGACGTCAGCAAGCAGGGCGAGATCGTCGAAGCCTACGCCTACGCCATCGACCGTGGCGACAGCAAACAGCAGCAGTTCCAGCAGATCCTGCGTAACCTCGGTTTCACCGTGAAGCTCAAGCCGTACATCCAGCGCAGCGATGGTTCGGCCAAGGGTGACTGGGACGTGGGCATCACCCTCGACATCATGGATGCCGCCGACCATGTCGATGAAATCGTCCTGGCCTCCGGCGATGGTGATTTCGACATGCTGCTGGAACGCATCATCAGCAAACACGGCGTGCAAGCGGTGGCCTACGGCGTGCCGGGCCTGACCGCCAACTCGCTGATCCGCGCCGCTAGCCGCTATGTGCCGATCGAAGGCGCGTTGCTGCTCAAGAATTGATTTTTACGGAGTTGAACCAGGTTTGGAACGCATCGCAGTCATCGACTTTGAAACCACCGGGATCTCCCCGAGCAGCAGCTGCCGGGCCACGGAAATTGCCGTGGTGATCCTTGAACAGGGGCGCATCGTCGAGCGTTACCAAAGCCTGATGAACGCCGGCGTACGCGTCCCGGCTTTCATCGAGCAACTCACCGGCATCAGCAACGCCATGCTGCGCACCGCGCCGTCGGCGGAGCAGGTGATGAACGAGGTCAATGAATTCGTCGGCACCACGCCACTGCTGGCGCACAACGCTGCGTTCGACCAGAAGTTCTGGGACTTTGAGCTCGGGCGAATCAAACGCACCCGCCTGCAGAACTTTGCCTGCTCGCTGCTGCTGGCCCGGCGCCTGATGCCCGCCGCGCCGAACCACAAGCTTGGCACCCTCACCACCTTCGCCAACCTGCCCGACACCGGCAAGGCCCACCGGGCCATGGCCGATGCCGAGATGGCGGCCAACCTGACCATACATCTGACCGAAGAGCTGCGGCAGAAGCACGGCTTGCGCGAGCTGTCCCATGACTTGCTGTGCAAGTTGCAGAAGGTCCCGGCGGCGAAAGTGGGCGAACACCTCAAGCGCTATCGCGGGTTTTGAATTCACCGCAAGTCTCCTGTGGGAGCGAGCTTGCTCGCGATAGCGGACTGTCAGTCAACAAAAATGTTGAATGTGATGGCCTCATCGCGAGCAAGCTCGCTCCCACAGGGACATCATTGCCTCAGGATTTGCCATTCCCTTCGATATGCCCCAACGGCACCCGCTTCTCTATCGCACTCGACAACACAATCGACGTCTTGCTGAACCCGAACGTGGCGATCCGGTTGATCAGCTCTTCCAGCTCCGGCATCGAACCCACCGCCGCTTGCATGATCACGCAGGGATCGCCGGTCACCCGATGGCATTCGGTCAGTTGCGGGATTTTGATCAGGTCGTCGTAGGCTTTCTGGTTGCCGTGCTGGTTAAGGCGCAGTTCGATCACACACTGGATCGGCAGACCGAGCTTGGCCATGTCGACCTTTGCCTGATAGCCGGTGATCACGCCGCTGGCTTCGAGCTTGGCCACGCGCTCGGCCACGGCCGGGGCCGACAGGTTGACCTTGCGCGCGAGATCCGCGTAGGACGCGCGACCGTTTTCCAGCAGGGCGCTGAGCAGCATGCGGTCGTACTTATCCATCGTGGCACTCCTGAATAATGACGGACTTTCAAAAACACGGTTAATAGCCATGAACTCCGTGTTTTGAAAAGTGTACTGGCGGTTTAAAAAGGTTTTGTAACTTATTTTCCGGCGCCAGCCTTTCTAGAATAGCCGTTCGCCTGTTCTGCCTGTGAGTTGCCCCCATGTCCGGCCTACGTCGCTTCCCCTTACCGTTGATCGCAGCCTTTTTCGCCTTGTACGTGATTTGGGGCTCGACTTACCTGGTGATCCGCATCGGCGTGGAGTATTGGCCGCCCTTGTTGCTCGCCGGAGTCCGCTTCGTCATTGCCGGGACCTTGATGTACGCCTTCCTGCGCTGGCGCGGGGCGCCGGCGCCGACCTGGGCGCAGTGGAAAGCCGCCGGGATCATCGGCGTATTGCTGCTGGCGTGTGGTAACGGGGCGGTCAGCGTGGCCGAACACACGGGCGTCGCTTCGGGTGTGGCCGCGTTGGCGGTGGCGACGGTGCCGCTGTTTACCTTGCTCTGTGGCTATTTCTGGGGCGCGCGTAATACCCGTCTCGAATGGGCGGGAATTGTGCTGGGGATGATCGGTATCGCCATGCTCAACCTTGGCTCCAACCTGCAATCGAGCCCGTTGGGTGCAGCTCTGCTGATTTTTGCGGCGGCCACCTGGGCCTTCGGTTCGGTGTGGAGCAAACATTTGCCGTTGCCTCAGGGCGCCATGGCCAGTGCCGTGGAAATGCTGGTGGGTGGCGTGGTGTTGCTGATCGGCAGTGCGATCAGTGGTGAACATATGGACAAGGTTCCGCCGATTGAAGGCTGGGCCGCGCTGGCGTACCTGACCGTGTTCGGTTCGATCATCGCCTTCAACGCCTACATGTACTTGTTGAAACACGTGCGTCCGGCGGCGGCTACCAGTTATGCCTACGTCAACCCGGCGGTGGCGGTGTTGCTGGGGATCGTGTTTGTCGGCGAGACCATCGGTATCGAAGAAGCACTGGCCATGCTGGTGATCATCAGCGCCGTTGTACTGATTGGCTTGCCGCAGTGGCGTCGTACGCCGGAACAGCTGGTGGCGAAGGTCGTGACGAAGGTCGTGCCGACTGAATCCCGTGTGAATTAGGGTAAACTGCGCGCCATTGCACTCTTGTTTCGCACAACCGCGCTGAATTTTCCTACGGTACTCCCATGACTTTCGCCACCCTTGGCCTGATCGAACCCTTGCTGCGCTCTCTCGAGAAGCTCGGCTACCAGACTCCGACGCCGGTTCAGGCGCAAGCCGTTCCGGCGGTGCTGGCTGGTCGCGACCTGATGGCCGCCGCCCAGACCGGCACCGGCAAGACCGCCGGTTTCGCCCTGCCGTTGTTGCAACTGCTGGCCATGGAAGGGCCGAAAGTCACCGCCAACTCGGTCCGCGCGCTGATCCTGGTGCCGACCCGCGAACTGGCCGAACAGGTTCACGAAGCCGTGCGCCAGTACGCAGAAAACCTGCCACTGCGTACTTACGCGGTGTACGGCGGCGTCAGCATCAACCCGCAAATGATGAAGCTGCGCAGCGGTGTCGATCTGCTGGTGGCGACCCCGGGCCGCTTGCTCGACCTGTTTCGCCAGAACGCGCTGAAGTTCAACCAGTTGCAAACCCTGGTGCTGGACGAAGCCGACCGCATGCTTGACCTGGGCTTCTCCGAAGAATTGGCGAACATCTACAAGGCGTTGCCGAAGAAGCGCCAGACCCTGCTGTTCTCCGCGACCTTCTCCGATGACATCCGCCTGCTGGCCGGGCAGATGCTCAACGATCCGCTGAGCATCGAGGTCAGCCCGCGCAACGTGGCGGCCAACACCGTCAAGCAATGGATCGTGACGGTAGACAAGAAGCGCAAGCCGGAACTGTTCGTGCACCTGATGCGCAAGGGCAAGTGGAAGCAGGTACTGGTATTCGCCAAGACCCGCAATGGCGTGGACGCGTTGGTGGAAAAACTCCAGGGCCTGGGCATCAACGCCGACGGCATCCACGGCGACAAACCCCAGGCAACCCGTCAGCGCGCACTGGACCGTTTCAAGGCCAGTGAAGTGCAGATTCTGGTCGCCACCGACGTGGCGGCCCGTGGTCTGGACATCGAAGACCTGCCGTTGGTGGTCAACTTCGACCTGCCAATCGTTGCTGAAGACTACATCCACCGCATCGGTCGTACCGGCCGCGCGGGTTCGACGGGCGAGGCGATTTCCCTGGTCTGCGCCGATGAAGTGAATCTGCTGTCGGCCATCGAGATGCTGACCCGTCAGACGCTGAAGCGGCAGAACGAGCCAGATTTTGAGCCGGAGCACCGCGTGCCGGACACCGATGCCAGCGGCCAGGTGATCAAGAAGCCGAAAAAACCGAAGAAGCCCAAGGCGTCCGGTGGTGGCGGTGGTAAACGCAATTTGGGCAAATGGGTGGATAGCGGCGAGGTTGCGCCGGCTGAGCCTTCGATCAAGCCTGTGCGCAAGGTGCCGGTGTTCAATACCGGGCCGCGTAAGCGTAAGCCTTGATTAACTTCGGCGTCAGTTAAGGCGCCTTCGCGAGCAAGCCCGCTCCCACAGGGGATCTGTGTCGTTCACAAATCCCCTGTGGGAGCGGGCTTGCTCGCGAAGGGCGCGCTGCGGTCTTCAATCTTTGCGCTGTAACCACTCCACCATCCCCAACCCCGCCGCTCGCCCACTGGCGAAACACGCGGTCAGCAGATAGCCGCCCGTCGGCGCCTCCCAATCGAGCATTTCCCCGGCGCAAAACACGCCAGGCATTTGCTTGAGCATCAATCGCTCATCCATCGCCTCGAACAACACACCGCCAGCGCTGCTGATCGCCTCGTCCAGCGGACGGGTCTTCACCAGTGTCAGTGGCAAAGCCTTGATCGCGTTGGCCAGCAAGGCCATATCGGCAAAGCAGTCGGCGCTGGTCAGTTCTCGCAATAGCGCCGCTTTCACCCCATCGATGCCCAACTGACTGTGCAGGTGCTTGGCCATGGAGCGCGATCCCCGGGGTTTGCTCAACGTCGCCTGGACTTTATCCACAGGCCGGCCCGGCAGCAGGTCCAGATGAATCGTTGCCGAACCCTGCTGGTTGATTGCCTCGCGGATCGGTGCCGACAGGGCGTAGATCAGGCTGCCTTCGATCCCGGTGGCGGTAATCACACATTCGCCGAGGCGGGGGACGTCGTCGTTAAGGCCGATGGCGATGTTTTTCAGCGGCGCGCCGGCGAATTTGCTGACCATCAATTCGCTCCAGGCCTGCACCTCGAAGCCGCAATTGCTCGGTTGCAAGGGCGCCAGTCCTACGCCGTGTTGCTCCAGTGGCTGCATCCATGCTCCGTCCGAGCCCAGGCGTGACCAACTGCCGCCACCGAGGGCGAGCAGGGTGACATCGGCTTCAACGGTCTTTTCGCCTTCCGGGCTGTCGATGCGCAATCCGCCATGCTCGTCCCAGCCGAGCCAGCGGTGGCGGGTGTGGATAACTACGCCACTGTCGCGCAGGCGCTTGAGCCAGGCGCGCAGCAGCGGCGCGGCTTTCATGTCGGTGGGGAATACCCGGCCGGAACTGCCGACGAAGGTATCGATGCCCAGTTCGTGAATCCACTGGCACAGCGCTTCGGCACCGAAGCCGCGCAGCAGCGGGGCGATTTGCGGGGCACGTTCGGCGTAGCGCGAGAGAAACGCAGGGTAGGCTTCGGAGTGAGTGATGTTCATGCCGCCGACACCGGCCAGGAGGAATTTTCGTCCGACCGAAGGCATGCCGTCGTACAGGTCGACCTTGATTCCGGCCTGGCTCAACACTTCAGCCGCCATCAGACCGGCGGGGCCGCCGCCGATGATGGCGACGCGGGAAGGGGAGGAGGTCGAAGATCGGGTCATGGAGTGCGCTGCGGTTTTGGCGAATGAAGCCGGGCATTCTACCAGCCCAGACCTCTGTAGGAGCGAGCCTGCTCGCGATGGTCTTGAACGATTACGCGGGAAACCAGATGCCCAGCGGCGACATTGCGTTTTTCGCGAGCAGGCTCGCTCCTACGGGGATCGTTGGTGAATTCGAGGGTTGGTTAAAAAACAACCACCGCTCTGTAGCCCAAGCCCCCCATGGGCTGTAGTCCCTTTCACTCAGGTTATCCACAGGCAGCTCCACAGGCATTGTGGGTAAAGCATCCACAGCTCAGTGACAACCTGATGACCGCCAGACGCGTTGCGCGCTGTGATGGAGGATGCCGTGACGGCGGGCCAGGGCCTGGCGGTCCTTGCTGTAGCCGCCGCCGATCACCCCGACCAGCGGAATGTCGCGGCCCAGGCAATGGCGCATCACGCTTTCATCGCGGGCGGCGACGCCTGCGTCTGTCAGCTTCAGATAACCCAGGGCGTCGTCCTTGTGCACATCGACCCCGGCGTCATACAGCACCAGATCCGGCTGGTAGAGCGGCAGCAGGTAGTTGAGTGCATCGTCCACCACCTTCAGGTAATCGGCATCGCCCATGCCGTTGGGTAGCGGAATGTCCCAATCACTTTCGGCCTTGCGTGCGGGAAAGTTCTTCTCGCAGTGCAGGGAAACGGTCACCGCCTCTGGAGTGTTGTGCAGTATTCGTGCAGTTCCGTCGCCCTGATGCACGTCGCAATCGAAGATCAGCACCCGATTCACCCGACCACTTTCCAGCAGGTAATGGCTGATCACCGCCAGGTCATTGAAGATGCAGAACCCGGCAGGGTAGTCGTAGTGCGCGTGGTGGGTGCCGCCAGCCAGGTGACAGGCCAGGCCATGTTCCAGCGCCTGCTCGGCCGCGAGCAACGAGCCACCGACCGCCCGCACCGTACGCCGGGCCAGGGCTTCGCTCCAGGGCAGGCCGAGGCGGCGCTGGTCTTCGCGGGACAATTCGCCACTCATGTAGCGTTCGATATACGAAGGGTCATGGGCAAGGGCGAGAATGTCCGCGGGACACAGGTCCGGGCGCAGCAGGTCGGCGTCGCGGGTCAGGCCGCTGTCCACCAGGTGATCGCGCAACAGGCGGAACTTGTCCATGGGGAAGCGGTGATCCGCCGGAAACTCTGGGCTGTAGTCTTCGTGGTAGATCAGGGGCAGGGGCATGACTGATTTGTCTGGAAAGCGTACGGGAATGAGAGACGGATCCTACCAGCGTTGTAGACTTGCGACATTGAAATGGAGGGGCGGGGCACGATGGAGCCAATACTGGAACTTGAAAGCGCTCGGCTGCTGTTACGCCAGTGGCGCGATGAAGATTTGGCGGACTTTGCGGCGATGTGTGCCGATCCCCAGGTGATGCGCTATTTCCCGGAAACCTTGAGCCGGTTGGAAAGCGCATCATTGATCGGGCGAATCCGTGGTCATTTCGCCGAGCATGGTTTTGGCCTCTGGGCCTTGCAGCGCAAGGACTCTGGCCAGTTCATCGGCTTTACCGGGCTCAACGTGGTCGGATTCGACGCACCTTTCACCCCCGCCACGGAAATCGGTTGGCGCCTGGCCCGCGAGCACTGGGGCCTCGGTTACGCCAGTGAAGCGGCATGGACCGCTCTGCGCTGCGGGTTCGACCGCTTGCCCCTGAAAGAGGTCGTGGCTTTCACGACGCAAACCAATCTGCCGTCAGAGAAAGTCATGCAGGCAATCGGCATGCACCATGATCCGACGGATGACTTCGATCACCCGCGACTTGAAGCCGATCATCCGTTGCGTCGCCATGTGCTGTATCGCATCAGCCGCGAACAATGGCTGCAAACCTTGCATGGATAAGCTGGCACGGACGTTTACAATGGCCCCATGTTGGCCCGGGCCGGAAATTGAATCGACCGTTGCAGCCATGACTGTGCGGCAATGTTTTGCGTGAGGAGAGTCTGAATGAGCCAAGTGTTGGAAGATCTGGTCGACCTGCTGACCCTGGAACCGATCGAAGAAAACCTGTTCCGTGGCCGCAGCCAGGACCTTGGTTTTCGTCAGCTGTTCGGCGGTCAGGTGCTCGGTCAGTCGCTGTCGGCGGCCAGTCAGACCGTTGAAGAGGCGCGCCATGTGCATTCGATGCACGGCTATTTCCTGCGTCCGGGCGATGCCGGATTGCCGGTGGTGTATCAGGTTGACCGGGTGCGTGACGGTGGCAGTTTCAGCACGCGCCGGGTGACGGCGATCCAGAAGGGCCACCCGATTTTCACCTGCAGTGCGTCGTTCCAGTACGACGAAGAGGGCTTCCGGCACCAGAGCGAAATGCCGCAAGTGGTCGGTCCGGAAAACCTGCCGTCGGAGCTGGAAATCACCCAGCAACGCGCGCACCTGATTCCCGAGAAAATGCGCGAAAAGCTGTTGTGCCCCAAGCCGATCGAATTCCGCCCGGTGACCGAAAAAGATCCCTACAACCCGCTGCCGTCCGACCCGGTCAAGTACGTCTGGTTCCGCGCCGACGGCGCCTTGGCCGACTCGCCGGCGCTGCATAAATACCTGCTGGCCTATGCATCGGACTTCGGTTTGCTGGTCACCTCGATGCAGCCCCACGGCAAATCGGTCTGGCACAAGGACATGCAGGTTGCCAGCCTCGATCACGCGCTGTGGTTCCACCAGGATCTGCGTGCCGATGACTGGCTGCTCTACGCGATGGACAGTCCATGGGCCGGCAACTCGCGCGGGTTCTCCCGTGGCAGCGTGTTCAACCGCGCCGGGCAACTGGTGGCTTCGGTCACCCAGGAAGGCTTGATCCGTCACCGCAAGGATTGGGCGTGAGCCTGGCCGACGTGCGTCACTGGGTGTTCGACATGGACGGCACCCTGACCGTGGCCGTGCACGATTTTGCGGCGATTCGCGTCGCATTGGCGATCCCTGCCGAAGCCGACATCCTGACCCACCTCGCCGCCCTGCCGGCCGATGAAGCCGCGGCCAAGCATGCGTGGCTGCTGGAGCACGAACGGGACCTGGCCCTCGGTTCGCAACCGGCGCCGGGCGCGGTGGAGTTGGTGCGCGAGCTGGCCGGGCGCGGTTATCGCCTGGGCATTCTCACGCGCAATGCCCGGGAGCTGGCGCATGTCACGCTGGAGGCCATTGGCCTGGCCGACTGCTTTGCGCTGGAGGATGTGTTGGGCCGCGATGATGCACCGCCCAAACCGCATCCGGGCGGGCTGCTCAAGCTGGCCGAAGCGTGGAAGGTGCCGGCCAGCGAGCTGGTGATGGTCGGTGACTACCGCTTCGACCTCGATTGCGGGCGAGCGGCGGGTGCACGCACGGTGCTGGTGAATCTGCCGGATAATCCGTGGCCGGAATTGACCGATTGGCACGCGGCGGATTGTGTCGAGTTGCGGCAGATGCTTTCGGCTTGAGGGCGTTGTTGTCTGGTGAATCGCTTTCGCGAGCAAGCCCGCTCCCACATTTGATCTCCGGTGTTCACAAATGATGTGTACACCGCAGGACCAATGTGGGAGCGGGCTTGCTCGCGAAGAGGCCCTTCCAGACACCACAATTACTACTGCCCGAAAAGCGCCTTCTGCCCCTCTGGTGAGGTAAACATCCCATCCCCGTTATGCCCGACCCCGGGCACTTCGATCAGTTGCTGGTTCAACCCTTTGGGTGCCAACCGCTTCAGGTAGTCAAAGTAAAAACGCCCGCGCGCCAATCGATAAGGCCCCTGTGCCCGGGCCTCACAGCTCTTGTCCAGTCCCGGATGGTTCGGGTCGGTGTCCTGCTGCCCCAGCAGGTAAACGATTTCACGCTTGAGGTAATTTTCCTGCAACTGCGCGGCGGTTTGCCCTTCGGCGTAGGCCGGTAAATCCGTCAGCCCATACTTCCAGCGATTGAAATCCGGGCAACCGGCATGGCTGAACGCCACGGGCCGGCGCTCGTCGAAGTAAGCATAGGACGACGGATTGGCGATCACGTAGCGCACCTGCACGCCGGCCGCATCGAGGCCGGACTGCGCGTGACCGAGCACTGCATAGCGCTGAACCACCTGCGCGCCACCGGAGTGCCCGGCGATGACGATTTGCTTCACATCCGGAAACTGCTGGCGGTCACCCAGGCGGGTGATGATTTCGTCGAGCGCGGCGTAGGAACTCAGCCGAAACGGCGCCGTGGATTCGCCGCCGGCCATCCATTCATTGCCTTGCCAGCGCAAAACCGTGTCGGCCACCGGGTGGACCGCAACGTCGGTTTCATTGAGGAATTGCGGGGCAATCACCAGGGTCGTTGCGCTTTGCCCGGCCAGCTCGACCGCGTGCTCACCGCTCTGCAGATAGGTTTGCGCGTTGCGCAAGCGACCGTGGAGGATGATCAGCACCCGTTCGATTTTTGCCGGGGCGGGGCTGATGCCCACCGCGATTTCACCTGATTTCAACAGCAGGCGCCCTGAGCTGAGTTCCTTGACCCCATGCTCGGCGGCCTGGGACGTTGCGCAAGTAAACAAAACAACCAACAACCACTTCTTCATTTACAGATTTTTCGTCGCAAAGGTATCGCACTGGCTTACCTGGCCTTGGGCGAAACCGGTTTTGAACCAGCGCACCCGTTGCGCCGACGTACCGTGGGTGAACGAGTCCGGGACCACGCGGCCCTGACCCTGTTGCTGCAAACGATCGTCACCGATGGCGTTCGCTGCGTTCAGTGCTTCTTCGATGTCGCCCGGTTCCAGCCAGTTCAGGCGCTTCTGCGCATTGTTGGCCCAGACGCCGGCCAGGCAATCGGCTTGCAGTTCCTGGCGAACCAGCAAACCGCCGTCGCCTTCCATTTGCCGGCCTTGTTGGCGTGCTGCCTGAATTTTTGCGGACACCCCAAGCAAGGTCTGCACATGGTGCCCGACTTCATGGGCGATCACGTAGGCCTGGGCGAAGTCGCCCGCGGCGGAAAAGCGTTGGGACATTTCCTGGAAGAACGCCATGTCCAGATAGACTTTCTGGTCCGCCGGGCAATAGAACGGGCCGGTCGCCGAGGTGGCCAGACCGCAGGCCGAATTCACGCGGTTGCTGAACAGCACCAGGGTCGGGTCTTTGTATTGGCGACCGGCCTGCTGGAATATCGCGCCCCAGGTGTCCTCGGTGTCGCCGAGGATCGAACGCACGAATTCCGCGCCTTCATCATTGGCCGGCGGTGCCTTGCGGCTCTGGTGGGTGGCGGGTGCCGATTGCTGGTCCATTTGCCCGGTCAGTTGTCCGAGGATTTGCAGCGGATCCTGGCCGGTGATCCAGCCGATGCCGACGATCAGGAGGATCGCCGTCAGGCTCAGGCCCTTGCCACCGCCGAAGCGCATCCCGCCGCCACCGCCGCCGGTGTCATCGCCACGGGCATCGACCACGTTGTCGCTGCGTCGGCCTTTTTTCCATAGCATGTGGGAATCCTCTTCTGTTCCGGGTAAAGCGCCGTGCGATGAGTGTTGCTGCCAAGTGGGAGCGGCGCCAGTCCGGTCGTCCGTCTTTTTCCCGCGCAAGGCTTGATTCCCGGCAACCCGCGAAGGGCTGCCGAGAACGGTTCAGGTTTGTATTGAACACGGATAGCCCATCGAATTCCGTCTGGTGACGGGTTTTTATCGTGAGGGCGATCGCCGGTCTTGCGGATTATTCGTCGAATGCATCCCACACCGGCGCAAAGTCCGGGCTGACCTGTCGCTCGCGTTTGGACAGGCCGGCGATCAAGGCACGGTCTTCGTCATCCAGTTGCACATCCAGTGCCGAAAGATTGGCCAGTTGATTGGCCTCGCTGCTGGCCTTGGGGATCGCGGCCACGTTGGGTTGATCGAGCAGCCATTTGAGTGCGACCTGGGTCGGCAGTACGCCGTGTTTCGCGGCGATCTGCTGGATGGCCGGAATCTGCGACACCTTGTTGCGTGCCAGTGGCGTGTAGGCCGTCAGCGCAAGGTCGTGTTGGCGGGCGTAGTTGAGCAGTGCGTTTTGTCCGAGCAGCACGTGGTACTCGACCTGGATCGCCGACAGGGGCGCTCCCAGTTCTTCGACGACTTTGCGCAACAAGGGCAGCGGAAAGTTCGCCACGCCAATGTTGCGCGCCAGGCCTTGTTCCTTGAACGACACCAGGGTGTCGATGGTGCGGGGCAAATCCCAGTCGGTGGTTGGCCAATGGAGCATGAACAGGTCGACGTATTCGCTGCGCAGGGCTTTGAGGCTACGGTCCATGGAGTGGCGCATGGCGTCGGGTTGCAACTGGTCCCACCAGACTTTGGTCGTGACATGTATTTGCTCGCGGAGTGTCGGGCTGTTCGCCAGCGCCTGACCGACTGCGTCTTCGTTGTTGTAGGCCGCTGCCGTGTCGATGTGCCGATAACCCAGGGCCAGAGCCTGCTCCACGGCACGGGTGCATTCCTCACCGAGCATTGGCCAAGTGCCGAGGCCGAGTTTCGGCATGTTCAAACCCTGTGCGTTAACGATGTGCTGCATGGTCGATCTCCTTTTCATAAGCAGTGACGCCTGCGATATGGCGCGCGGCGATGTAGCCGAAGGTCAGCGCCGGGCCAAGATTGATGCCGCCAGCGGGGTAATGACCGCCCATGATGCTCGCCATGTCGCCGCCCGCCGCATACAGCCCGGCGATGGGCTGCGCTGCGTCGTCCAGGACCTGGGCATGTGGGTTGACCTTGAGCCCGGCGAAGGTGCCGAAGCAGCCCGGCCGGACTTTCACGGCATAGTAGGGGCCTTGTTCGATCGGCGCGACGCATGGGTTGGGTTGTTGCATTGCGTCACCCTGTTTGCGGTTGTAGGGCGTGGAACCACGACCGAACTGTGGGTCCTCGCCGTTGCGCGCATGGCGGTTGTAGTCCGACAGGGTGGTGCGCAAGCCGATCGGGTCGATACCGCAGGCTGCAGCCAATTCCTCGAGCGTGTTGCCGGTTTTCAGATAGCCGTTGCGGATGAAGGGCGCCAGCGGCACCGGAAATGGCCGAGAGATGCCCAGGCCATAACGACGCTGAAAGCCATGGGTGCAGATCAGCCACGACGCCACTTCTTCACCCTGTGGGGCGGCGGCGACCATGGCCGTTACGTAGTCGTAGTAACCGTTGGCTTCATTGACGAAGCGCTGGCCGTTGCTCAGCACACCGATGATGCCTGGTTTGCCACGCTCGATGATGTGCGGGAAGTGTCCCGTGCTGCCGTCGCTGTGCGGCACTTGAGAAACCGGCGCCCAGGCGACGGCAGACGCCATGTCGGTATTCACCCGCGCACCGGCACTTTCGCCCAGGCGCAGGCCATCGCCGCAAACGCCGAGGGGCGGCAAGGCCAGATGCTCATGTCCGGTCGGTGTACGGGGGAACAGCGCCTTGCGGCGCTCGATGTCATTGGCGAAACCACCTGCCGCGAGCACTACGGCCTTGCGTGCATGGATGCGCACCGAGCCTTTGGCGGTGCTGACTACAGCGCCTCGTACCTGATCGTTCTCGCGCAGCAATCGGGTCACGGGCGCAGATTCCCAGAGCAGCACGCCGAGGTCGTCCGCGGATTTTGCCAGACGCGCCACCAGTGCCACGCCATTGACCAGTTGCATCGCCCGGCCATGTACGACGAGGTCGAACAGGTGACGGCCCAAGCGCCGCGTAACGTGCCAGGCCGCCGACAGTGAACGGGTCAGGTTGAGGAATGCCGTGAGATCCGCCCCCGCCATGATCGGCATGCCCATGAACGAAGTTTCCCGCATGGTTTTGCGAAGACGCTTGAGCAGCTTGCCGACTTTTCGTGCGTCGTAAGGGGCGGCGATCACCGAGCGCCCACCGGTGCCTGCCCCGGGCGTGTCGCCATGAATGTCGGCAATGGCGTTACCGTCGGCGAATTGCAGCGAGGTGTGCTGCTCGAAGAACGACACCATCCGCGGGCCAGCCTCCAGGAAAGCGTCGATCATCGCCGGATCAAAGCGCTCGCCCAGTTCGTGTTTCAGATAAGTGCGAGGCAGCTCAACATCTTCGACGATGCCTGCGCGCCGGGCCAGCGGGTTGCAAGGCACCCAGGCCCAGCCGCCGGACCAGGCCGTGGCGCCGCCGAATACCGGGTCCTTTTCCACCACTATGACTTTCAGTCCGTGCCACGCGGCGGTCACGGCCGCCGACAGTCCCGCCGCACCGGAGCCAACGATCAGCACATCGCAGTCGATGTCGGGAAGGAAGTGCGCTTGGGCAGGCATTGTTTGAACTCCGGTGTTTTAATTTTTTTGGAATCTGATTCCATAAAATATAAGAATCAGAGGAAGCCGGAAAAGTATTGATGGCATAAAACGGGCGGTTATCGAACGGTCAGTTCCAGATTTCGCATTCGATCGGATGTCTTCTAGAATCGAGCAAATTTTGTGTGGAAGTGACCATGGCCGGCAGTCAGATCGAACGTGTTTTCAGTGTGCTCGAAAGCCTCACCAGCGATCCCCGTGGCCTGCCGATGCAGACTCTGGCGGAGCAGCTGGATATCCCCAAGAGCGCGACCCATCGCCTGTTGGCCGAGCTGATCCGCCTCGGTTACGTGCGGCAGAATCCGGAGAATTTGCGCTATCACCTCTCGACCAAACTGGTGGCGATGGGCTTCCGTTATCTGTCGAGCAGCGGTGCCGATATCGTGCAGCCGGTGCTTGATCGACTGGCTCAGGAAACCGGCGAACTGGTGCGCCTGGGTGTGATCGACGGTGAGCGTCAGACCTGGATCGCCAAATCCCAGGGCGCTCGCTCGGGTTTGCGTTACGACCCGGACATGGGCCGCGATGCGCCATTGTTTTACACCGCCTCGGGACATGCGTGGCTGGCGTGCATGAGCGATGCCGAAGCCTTGTCGCTGGTGGAGCGGCAGGACGCGCAGGTGCCGGACCATGTGGGGCCGAACGCGCCGCGCTCCAACATCGAATTGCTTGAACGCCTGCGTCTGGCGCGAGAACAGGGCTACGCCTGCGTCGAGGAAAGTTCGGCGGTGGGGACTTCAGCCATTGCGGCGGTGGTGCGCCATCCCGCCGATGGGCGGGTGATCGGCGTGCTCAGCGTCGCCGGGCCGAGCGCGCGGATGCCGGGGGCGCGGCTGCATGAGCTGGCGCCGTTGTTGCTGGCGTACGCCGAGGAGTTGTCGGCGGCGAGCCTGGCGTCGGAGTTGTTCTGCTAAAGCCTCTGCAAATCCCTTGTGGGAGCGGGCTTGCTCGCGAAAGCGGTGTGGCAGCTGACATCCATGGTGCCTGACACACTGCATTCGCGAGCAAGCCCGCTCCCACATTTTGAACAGCGTTCAAATTGAGAAGCTGTGCGCTGTTCGAACACTTTCAGGGTTGGTCTGTGTAAGAATCTGGAACTCGGTTCTAAATTATTGGAATTCATCGCTCCAATAACACTGACAAGAGGACCGCATCTTGAACTCACCCCTTCGCATCGCTTTGATCGGTGCTGGCAACATGGGCCAGCAGCATTACCGGCATCTGCAATCCATGACCGAAGCGACCTTGTGCGCCGTGGCCGATCCCGGACCGCAGGCGGCCAGTCTTGCGGCTGAATGGGGCGTGGCCCATTTCGCCGATTATCGACAGATGCTGGAGCAGGCGAAGCCGGACGCCGTTATCGTCGCCAACCCGAACACGCTGCACGTCAGTACGGCCCTCGATTGCCTCGCGGCCGGTGTGCCGGTACTGCTGGAAAAACCGGTGGGTGTGCACCTGGATGAGGCCCGGGAGTTGGTGTCTGCCTCGAAGTCGAGTGGTGTTCCGGTGTTGGTCGGCCATCATCGTCGCCACAATCCGCTGATCGTCCGCGCCCACGAACTTATCCACAGCGGTGCATTGGGGCGGCTGACCACGGTCACGGCGCTCTGGCAGTTGCGCAAGCCCGACAGCTATTTCGAAACACCCTGGCGCCGCGAGGCCGGTGCGGGGATGTTGTTGACCAACCTGATCCACGACCTCGATCTGCTGCGGCACTTGTGCGGCGAGGTGCGTCAGGTTCAAGCCATTACCAGCAACGCCATACGCGGGTTTGCCAACGAAGACTGCGCGGCGGTGTTGCTGCAATTCGACAACGGTGCGCTGGGCAGCCTGACCGGCTCGGATGCGGTGGCCGCCCCCTGGAGTTGGGAGCTGGATTCAGGAGAGAACCCGGTTTATCCGCGTCACGCCGATCAACCGTGTTACTTGTTGGCCGGAACGGGTGGGGCACTGAGCATTCCGCAGCTCAAGCACTGGCACTACACGCAAGCCGATGGTGGATGGCATCAACCATTGCTGGCCACCCAGGAAAGCTTCAGTGCCGAAGAAGCCTTGCGTCTGCAGTTGCAGCACTTTGTGCGTGTTGCGCGTGGAGAAGTCGAGCCGCTGGTGAGTGCCGCCGATGCCGCACGTACTTTGGCACTGATCGAAGCCATCCGCGAAGCCGCCGAAACCGGTCGTGCCTGCACGCCATCCCTGGTCGAGGGCTGACCATGAGCGAACGAGTCTTCTCCCTGGCCAGCCTGACGGTGCTGGAGCTGTCACCGCCCGACATGGTCGAGGTCGCCGCGCGGGCCGGTTACAGCCATGTCGGCTTGCGCCTGATACCGGCGACCCCTGAGGAACACCATTTTGCCTTGGTGGCCGACAGCGAGTTGCGGCGCCAAACCCTGGCGCGCCTGCGCGATACCGGTATCGGGGTGCTGGACGTCGAAATTCTGCGTCTCAAGCCGGATACCGTCGTCGCCGACTTTGAGAAAATCCTGGCGGTGGGGGCCCAATTGGGTGCCAGTGAATTGCTGGTGGCCGGCAACGATCCTGATGAACAACGGCTGACGGAGCATTTTGCTGAACTCTGTGATCTGGCGGCACTCTATGGGCTGCACCCGCATCTGGAGTTCATGCCCTGGACCGATGCGCGCAATCTTCAACAAGCCGTGCGTATTGTAGAAAACGCCGGGCGGGAAAACGGCGGCGTGTTGGTGGACGCCTTCCACTTCGATCGTTCGGGATCGCGGCTGGAAGATCTGGCCAAAGTTGCTCCCTCACGGTTACGGTATGCGCAGTTGTGTGACGTCGCAGGACTGCGGCCGACCGATATGGCGGAGATCTTGCGCCAGGCGCGTAACGAACGGCGTTTTCCTGGCGATGGCGATTGTGATCTGCAGGGGTTGTTGGGGATTTTGCCGACTAACATTCCATTGAGCCTGGAGATTCCCACCGTGCAGTTGCTGGAGCAGGGCGTGAGTGGATTGGACCGGGCGCAGATGGCGCTGGATAAAACCCGGGAATTGTTGGCGCGGCTGTAGTCGGTACAGCGCACCTTTCGCTTGTAGGAGCGAGCTTGCTCGCGATGGACGTGAGGGCGCCGTGTTTATCCAGGCAGCCATCATCATCGTTGACGACCATCGCGAGCAAGCTCGCTCCTACATGCGATGCTTTTGACTTCAAGTAAGGAAACCCAATGACCGTCAGCACCCCGCTTTCCGGCGTCAATCAGCCCTTCAAAGGGATCTTGCTGATCGTTGTCGCAACCTTCCTGTTTTCCACCCACGACGCCTTTTCCAAATACCTCTCCAGTTTCTATCCCATTGTCATGGTGGTCTGGGCGCGCTACCTGGTTCACACCTTGCTGATGGCCGGGATTTTCCTGCCGCAATCCGGGCTGCGGGTCCTGCGTACCAAGCGGCCATTGCTTCAGGTGATCCGGGCGCTGTGTCTGCTGGGCACCAGTCTGTTTTTCACCACCGGGTTGATGTACATCCCGTTGGCCGAGGCCACGTCGGTCAACTTCCTGGCACCGGTACTGGTCACCGCGTTGTCGGTGCCGCTGCTGAAGGAGCGAGTGACGCGGGGGCAATGGCTGGCGGTGATTTGCGGTTTTATCGGGGTGCTTATCATCGTTCACCCGGGGGGAGATCTGTTCACCCCGGCGGTGTTGCTGCCGTTCTGCTCGGCGCTGTTTTTCTGCTTCTATCAACTGCTGACGCGCAAGCTCAGCGAGATCGACAGCCCGACCACCAGCAATTTCTTCGCGGGCTTGTGCAACACGCTGGTGATGAGTGCGCTGGTGCCGTTCTTCTGGCAGACACCGAACCTGATGCATGGCGCGATGATGCTGGCGCTGGGGGCCTGCGGGATGACGGCACACCTGTTTTTGACCCAGGCGTTCCGTCTCGCTGCACCGGCACTGCTGGCGCCGTTCAGCTATTGCCAGATCATCTTCGCCGGCCTGCTGGGCTGGCTGCTGTTTTCCCATACGCCGACACTGACCACCGTGATCGGCATTGCCGTGATCTGCTGCAGCGGGTTGGCGGCGGCCTGGCAGCAAAGCCGCCGCTAAGCTGCGGCAAAACGCAGGCAAAAAAAAGCGCAGGCCCGAGACCGGGCCTGCGCCGAGGGAACATCAGCCTTCTACTTGCGGAATCTTGCGCGGTGCCATGAAGTACATCCAGGTCAGCGCGATGAAGTACATCGCCGGAATCAGGGTGAACAGCACCGTGTAATTGTTGTTGGTGACGGTCAGGATATGGCCGACCAACTGGGTCATGAACATCCCGCCAATCGCCGCACACATGCCGCCGAAGCCGAATACCGTGCTCATCATGTGCTTGGGCGTGTAGTCCATCACCAGACTCCAGATGTTTGCGGTCCAGGCCTGGTGCGCGCCGATGGCCAGGGAGATGGCGAATACGGCGACCCACAGATTGCTGGAACCGGCGGCCATGATCACGCCGATGATGCAGCAGGCAAACAGCAGCATCGACATCAGCCGCGCCTTGATCGGGTTGACCCCTCGACCGATCAGGAACGAGGAGAGGATGCCGCCGCCAACGCTACCGAAGTCGGCAGTGAGGTAGATGATGATCAGCGGAATGCCCATCTGGGTGACGTTGATGCCCAGGTTGTATTGCTGATTGAGGAACGGCGGCAGCCAGTACAGGTAGAACCAGAACACCGGCGCGGTGATCGAGTAGGCGAGGGCGAAGGCCCAGGTGCCGCGCATGCGCAGGATTTTCGAGAACGGCACGCGGGCTTGTTCCGGCTCGACTTCTTTCTGGATGTAGTCCAGCTCCGATTGTTTGACGCTCGGATGCTCTTCCGGGTTGAAGTACTTCAAGCCCCAGAACAGCAGCCAGATCCCGCCCAGTGCCGACATGCACAGGAACGCGGCCTGCCAGCCCCAGGCGTGCAGGATCAGCGGCAGCAGCATCGGAGTGAACATCGCACCGACGTTGGTCCCGGCATTGAAAATCCCGGTGGCCACGGCGCGCTCGCCGGCCGGGAACCAGAGGCGGGTGGTTTTCACGCAGGCCGGGTAGTTCGCCGCTTCGGTCAGGCCGAGGATGAAGCGGCAGACCATGAAGCCGGCCGCCGAAGTGGCCAGGCCGTGGGCGCCGGTCGCCAGGCTCCAGAGCAGCACGGCGCAGAAGAACACGCGCTTCACACCGACCCGGTCGATCAACCGGCCCTGCAGTACGAAACCGATGGCGTAACCCACCTGGAACCAGAAGTTGATGTTGGCGTAATCCATCGCCGTCCAGCTCATTTCCTTGGCCAGGATGGGCTGCATCACGCCCAATGCGGCGCGGTCGATGTAGTTCAGGGTGGTGGCGAAGAACACCAGTGCCAGCATGCCCCAACGGGTTTTGCCGACCGCCATGGCGCCGCGAATCTTGTCGCCGATGCCGCCGGCGGTGCTCATGGCAGGTGCCATGCGAGAGCTTTGAGTAGGAATCATGTGTGCCATCCGTTCAATGACTGACAAGCGAGGCTCGTCGTGACTTCAAGGGCGCGTGATCAATCGGTCTGTCGCGGCGTGCGCGAAAGGGCTGATCGGCTGTGTTCGTCGGCTGACGGGTTATTCAGCGAGTGGCACGGTTGTGCCGGCGGTGCGCATTGTTCGGATGGACGCCAGGCAAGGCGTAATGACGGTTGAGCGAGTGAGCGAGGCGTGGAATGAGCGCATGAGCGTATACCCGTTTTTTGAAATTTTTATGTGGTGTTCTGGGTCTTCTTGACCGGGACCGGTGGTTTCAAAACCGGACCCAATGTGGTGTTGATGTTGCGCAGTGAACAAAAAATCGTCAATTCGCTATCGGGCATTGTGTTCGATAATCGAACACAAAACTAACTGGGTAGTACACTTTAAATTGCTCAATGCATCGGCCGGCTCAATAATTCCCTCACTCTTTTAAAAGCGGCGCAAATTCCCTGTAGCCGAAGCCTCCACCGGGAGCCGAAATATGCAGCGTTCCATTGCCACCGTATCCTTGAGCGGTACCCTGCCGGAAAAACTCGAAGCCATTGCCGCCGCCGGGTTCGACGGTGTCGAGATTTTCGAGAACGACCTTCTCTACTACGACGGTAGTCCACGGGAAATCAAACAGATGTGTGCCGATCTCGGGATCGCCATCACCCTGTTTCAACCGTTCCGTGATTTCGAAGGCTGTCGGCGTGATCGGCTGTCGCGCAACCTGGAACGCGCCGAGCGCAAGTTCGACCTGATGCAGGAGTTGGGTACCGACCTGGTGCTGGTGTGCAGCAACGCCTCGACCGAGTCCATCGGTGATGAACAGATTCTGGTCGACGATTTGCGGCTGCTGGCCGAGCATGCCGGGGCACGCGGCTTGCGCATCGGTTACGAAGCGCTGGCCTGGGGCCGGCATGTGAACACCTGGCAACAGGTGTGGAACATCGTGCGTCAGGCCGATCACCCAAGCCTTGGCGTGTTGCTGGACAGCTTTCACACCTTGTCGCTCAAGGGCGATCCCAGTGCTATCGCCGAGATTCCCGGCGACAAGATCTTCTTCGTGCAAATGGCCGACGCGCCGATCCTGGCCATGGACGTGCTGGAGTGGAGCCGGCATTTTCGCTGCTTCCCGGGCCAGGGTGAGTTCGACTTGCCAGGGTTCCTCGCGCCAATCATCAAGAGCGGGTACACCGGGCCATTGTCGCTGGAAATCTTCAACGATGGTTTCCGCGCCGCCCCCCCACGAGCCAACGCCGCCGACGGTTTGCGCTCGTTGTTGTACCTGGAAGAGAAAACCCGCGAGCGTCTGGCGCAGCAAGCCAAACCTGCGGCCAACCCCGGGATTCTGTTCGAAACACCCAAGGCCAGCGAGTACAACGGCATCGAGTTTCTCGAATTCGCCGTGGACGAAAGCCTCGGCGCCAAGCTCTCCCATTGGCTGGAACGACTGGGTTTCGTCAAGGCCGGGCAGCATCGCTCCAAGAGCGTCAGCCTGTTGCGTCAGGGTGATATCAACCTGATCCTGAACTCAGAGCCTTATTCCTTCGGTCACAGCTTTTTCGAAGCCCACGGCCCTTCGTTGTGCGCGACCGCCGTGCGGGTCAAGGACAGCGCGAGCGCATTGGCCCGTGCCGTGGCCTACAAAGGCCAGCCCTATCGCGGGCTGGTGGGCCCCAACGAATTGGAGCTGGCGGCGGTGCGTGCACCGGATGGCAGCCTGATCTATCTGGTGGATCAGCATGCCGATGTCTATGGCACTGACTTCAATCTGTACCCGCAAGCGCCGGTCAGCGGTGGCCTCAAACGCATCGACCACATGGCCATTGCACTGCCGGCCGACAGCCTCGACAGCTGGGTGCTGTTCTACAAGAGCCTGCTGGATTTCGAGGCGGACGATGAAGTCGTGCTGCCGGATCCTTATGGTCTGGTCAAGAGCCGTGCCTTGCGCAGTCGCGACAGTTCGATCCGCCTGCCGCTGAACATCTCCGAAAACCGCAACACCGCGATCTCACACGCGCTGTCGAGTTATCGCGGCTCCGGTGTGCATCACATCGCGTTTGATTGTGATGACATCTTTGCCCAGGTCAGCCGTGCAAAAGAGGCGGGCGTGCCGCTGCTGGATATCCCGCTCAACTACTACGATGACCTGGCGGCGCGGTTCGACTTCGATGACGAGTTCCTCAGCGAACTGGCCTACTACAATGTGTTGTACGACCGCGATGCCCAGGGCGGTGAACTGTTTCATGTGTACACCGAGCCGTTCGAGGGACGATTCTTCTTTGAGATCATCCAACGTAAAAACGGTTATGCCGGCTACGGCGCAGCCAACGTCGCGGTGCGGCTGGCGGCCATGGCCAAATCCCGTAGCGGCGCATTGCGTCAGGCGAAGTTGTAGGAATTTCGTAAACGCGGGATTAAACGTGGGCTATGCGGCTTCCTTCACCGTGTCGCGCGGCCCATAATCGCCAGCCTGTGCAGTGATGGCCGTGAGCCCGCAATGACAATGACTTCAGAACTCCCCGCAGCCTCCGTCGAACCGGGTGCCGAGCCGCGCAAGAGTCGCAAGAACAACCCGGAAAAGACCCGCGAAAACATCCTGCAGGAGGCGATAGTCGAGTTCGTCCAGCAGGGGCTTTCCGGTGCTCGCGTCGATGCCATCGCCGAGCGCATCCACACCTCCAAGCGCATGATCTATTACTACTTCGGCAGTAAGGAGCAGCTCTACGTCGAGGTGCTGGAGAAACTCTACGGCGATATCCGCAGCACCGAAAATCGCCTGCATCTGGCGGAACTGGCGCCGGTCGAGGCGATTCGGCGGCTGGTGGAGTTCACCTTCGATCACCACGACCGCAACGTCGATTTCGTGCGCATCGTCAGCATCGAGAACATTCACAACGCCGAGTATGTGAAGCGCTCGGATGCGATCAAGGCGATGAACAACACGATCCTCGATTCACTGGGGGAGATTCTGCGTCGCGGTGCCGAGCAAGGGCTGTTCCGTGCCGGTCTTGATCCGCTGGATGTGCACCTGCTGATCAGTTCGTTTTGCTTCTATCGCGTCTCGAACCGCCACACCTTTGGTGAGATTTTTCAGATCGACCTGCCGGACGAACGCATCAAGCAGCGTCATCGGGAGATGATTTGCGAGTCGGTATTGCGTTATTTGCAAGCCTGACCTGTAGAAATGCAATGTGGCGAGGGATTTGGGGCCGCTGCGCAGCCCAACGCGAGCAAGCTCGCTCGCCACAAAAGCACGTCAACCTGGATCTTCAGCCATTCATGCTCTGGAAATGCTCAAGCATTCGCTGGGCATCCGGCACCACGCCGCTGAACAACTCGAACGCCTTTACCGCCTGAAACACCGCCATGTTGCCGCCGTCCAGCGTCTGGCAACCGAGGGCGCGGGCATTGCGCAGCAGTTCGGTCTCCAGCGGAAAGTAAACGATTTCCGCCACCCACATTTCGGCTCGAAGCAACTCGACCGGCACCGGCATGCCCGGCAGTTTTTTCATGCCCATCGGCGTGGTGTTCACCAGGCCGTCAGCCTGGGCCATGGCACTCGGCAGGTCATACCCGGCCACCGCTCGACCGACATCGAAATGCTGATTGAGGTTGTCGGCCAGATCCTGGGCGCGGCGGATGTCCACGTCGAAAATGCTCAGCTGTTGGACGCCTTCGCTCAACAAGGCGTGGGCTACCGCGGCACCTGCACCACCGGCGCCCATCTGTACGACACGGTTGATGGCAACGCCTTTCAGACCCCGGCGAAAACCCTCGGCAAAGCCCAGGCAATCGGTGTTGTGGCCGATGCGCTTGCCGTCCTTGAGCACCACCGTGTTGACCGCGCCGATGCCACGGGCCTCCGGTGAGAGTTCGTCGAGCAGCGGAATGATCGCCTGCTTGCATGGAAAGGTGATGTTCAAACCGGTGAAGTTCATGCGCTCGGCGGCCATCAACAGGTCGGGCAGGGCGTTGCTGTCGAGCTTCAACTGATCAAGATCAACCAGGCGATAGAGGTAGCGCAGCCCCTGAGCATCGCCTTCATGCTCGTGCAAGGCCGGTGTGCGGGAAGCCTGGATGCCGGCGCCGATCAGCCCGGCCAGTACCACGTTGTTCTGAGTCACGGCGATCACCCCTTCAAACGATGACTGAAATGTTCCAGCGCCAGGCGATAGCCGTGACTGCCAAAACCGGCCATCACCGCCGTCGCAATGGCGGATACGAACGAGTGGTGGCGAAAGGGCTCGCGGGCATGCACGTTCGACAGGTGGACTTCGATGACGGGCAGTTCACTGGCGACCAGGGCATCGCGGATGGCGACCGAGGTGTGAGTCCATGCGGCAGGGTTGATGACGATCCCGGCGCAGCGACCACGGGCTGCGTGAATCCAGTCGAGCAACTCGCCTTCATGGTTGGTCTGGCGAAACTCCACTGCCAGGCCGAACTCTTCGGCGGCGCGCCCGCACAGGGCCGAAATGTCTGCCAGGGTTTCGTGGCCGTAAGTCGCCGGTTCACGGGTGCCGAGCAGGTTCAGGTTCGGGCCGTTGAGCACCAGAACGATAGGGGACATCGGAATCTCTCCACTTATTATTTTTGGAATCGGCCGAGGTTCTCGGCCTGTGGAGATAAATTGTACTAACTAGTTAATTCGGTCAATTGCAGAGAAGGCACGCTGACGGTTTGTGGGCGATGATCGGACACTTTCGCTATTCAGCGCGGCAAATGCTCCACCAGAAAATCAATGAACGCCCTCAAGCGCAGCGGAACATGACGGCTTTGCGGGTAAAGCAGGGTGAATGGCCGCGAGCGTCCGCCATACGGCTTGAGCACTTCTACCAGTGAGCCATCGGCCAGTTCCTTTTCAACGATAAACCGATAGGTCTGAAACAACCCCGCCCCATGTTTGGCCAGGGTCACACCACCCAGTACATCGTCGGAGCAACTGAGGTTGCCTTCGGCCAGAATCTCCCGGGGCACGCCTTCGTCGTTGAACAGCCAGGCAATGCGTCGGCCGCTACTGGGCAATTCGTACTGAATGCATTCGTGGTTTTCGAGATCGTCGAGGGTTTGCGGTGTGCCGGCTCGTTTCAGGTAATCAGGGCTGGCGATCATCACCAGGGCGGCATCTTCCAGCTGTCGGGCGATCAGGCCAGAATCCGGGATGGCTCGCACACGAATCGCCATGTCGTAGCCTTCGCCGACGAAATCGATGTTGCGATTGCTGATGTGCGACTCGACCTTCACCGCCGGATAGCGAGCCCGAAATTCGGGCAACAGCGGCAGGATTCGATGATGCGCGTAGGTGGTTGGAATACTGATGCGCAAAGTACCGGACGGCACCTGCTGCTGACCCATCACCTCGCGCTGGGCCTCGACCAGTTGTGCCAGGGCCTGGCGACATTCTTCGTAATAACGGCGACCACTATCGGTCAGCTTCACACTGCGTGTGGTGCGCGCAAACAGACGCACCCCCAGGCGTTCCTCCATGCGCGACACCGAACGGCTCACGGCCGCGGGGGTGACACCTGCCACCAGCGCCGCGGCAGTAAAACTGCCAGCCTCGGCCGCGAGGCAAAACAGCTCAATGCTGCCCAACTGAAGATCGTCGAATTGTCGCTGCATGATTGATTACACCGGGGATCAGATGAAGAAGCTGGATCAGTATCTATCAGGTGCCAGCGCTGTAAAGAAAGGATTTCTTACCAATTCGCGTGGTGTTCCGCAGGTCCGGGAATCGTGAGGACGCTAGCCTGAAGACGGATGAATTGATTCGACTGCCAATGCCAGCGGTCGGATTTTCCAGCGAATGTCCGATTCTCGGATTCATAAACCTAACGGATGGGTTAGAATGAAGGTATGCAGTTTCAAAGGACTGTCGGTAGTGATCATGTTGCGAGACGAACATTGTCCGCCTCATGCGCATGTGGAAGCGGGTACGTGGAGTGCGAGATTCAGGTTCAGCTTCTGGCACAACGGTGTCGAGCTCTGGGATGTGGTTCCGCTTTCGCGTCGGCCACCGCTGGCGGTGCTTGAGGGGGTGCGCCAATCGCTCAGGGCACCTGCCCACTTGCGGCGCGCCCGCGGCATCTGGTGGCGAAAATTACAAACGGTCTGTCTTGATAATCAATTGTGGGACTGGCAAAGCAACGAAGTCGTTGTGGTGAAAAGGGTGGTCAGTACCACCAACATGATCGGATCGGCTTGCTACGTACCTCAAACGAACAAGACGGTGCTGTCTCTGCTGGGCACACAGGAAGGTGTGGAGATTGAGTTATGAAAACGATAAAAGCCAAGGCTCAGGCCGACAATCCCGTAACGGAAAGTAGCCTGAACAAAGCCATTGAACGTGGCGAATTACGCAGAAAAAATAGCCTGCAGGCGACAGCGGTTACTTACTTGGCCCCCTGTCTGGCCGTTAGCTTCGAAGATGGCAGCGGTGTATTGTTGCCCGTGGCCAACTATCCGGAGTTCGCTGATTTTGAGGTCGAGGACTTCGCCAGTCTGACTACTGACTACGCGGGTACTGCACTGTGCCATGAAGGCAAGGACCTGCATGTATCTATCGCCGGGATGATTTCTGCGAGCAAACCGCTGATGGCCATGGCAGCCTCGGTCGTCGCTTCGCGCAATGGTCGCCAGAGCAGCGCCGCAAAGTCTGAAGCTGCGCGCGCCAACGGCAGGAAAGGCGGGCGCCCGCGCAAGGTCGATGTCGTCTTGTAAGTGCCCACAAAAAAGCCGTCGTGACGACTAATGCCGATCAGTTAAGCCTCGTCGCTTGACCTTTGGCCGCAAGAAATCAAAATCCGATGCCTGAATAGGCATCGGATTTTTTTATGCGTCTGGCTCGGGCACTGGAACTAACCCACAACTTCGTCTCGACTCCCAATTCCATTGAGGGATTGGACTCGTTGCTTGATCCCTCTCTGGTCGAGCAAGCGTTGGAACAGGCCGGCGTAGCCACCCTTCGCAAGCGGCGTCTGCCCTTGGAAATGATGCTCTGGTGCGTCATCTCCATGGCGTTTTTCCGGCGCATGTCGGCGTGGGATGTGGTCAGTCGCATGAACATCATGCTGCCCGGGCAACGCCCACTGGTCGCACCCAGCGCCGTAGTCCAGGCCCGTCAACGATTGGGTAGCGAGGCCGTACGACAAGTCTTCGATCTGACGCAGAAAAGCTGGCATGAAGCGGCCGGCCATCCGACCTGGGCCGGATTGCGTTTACTGGGGGTCGACGGTGTCGTCTGGCGAACGCCCGATACACCCGAAAACCGTGCGCGTTACGACTCCGCCAGCAACCAGCATGGCGATACCGGTTTTCCTCAGGTGCGCATGGTTTGCCAAATGGAGTTGACCAGCCATTTGCTGATCGGCAGTGCTTTTGATGGCTATCGCAGTAACGAAATGAAACTGGCAGAGCAACTGATCGACACCACGCCAGATCACTCGCTGACGCTGTTTGATCGCGGTTTCTACTCCTTGGGGTTGCTGCACCAATGGCAGCAGGCCGGCACTGAGCGGCATTGGCTGATGCCGCTGCGTAAAGGTGCGCAGTACGAAGTGATTCAGCGCTTGGGGCGTCAGGATGCGGTGGTCTCGCTCAGCACTTCGCCGCAGGCCCGCAAGCAGTGGCCAGGCTTGCCAGAGCGCCTAACCGCAAGGCTCCTAAGCAAGACCGTAAAGGGCAAGGTCTGTCAGATTTTGACGTCGATGGTCGATCCGCTGCGTTTCCCATCCGATGAAATCGTCGACCTATACAGCCATCGCTGGGAAATCGAATTAGGATTCAGGGAAATGAAACAGACACTGCTCAACAGCAGCTACACGTTGCGTAGCAAGACGCCCGAGATGATCGAGCAAGAGTTGTGGGGCGTGTTGCTGGGCTACAACCTGTTGCGTTATCAGATGGTGGAAATGAGCCGCCATTGTCCGGGCATCCATCCGTGCGAGCTAAGCTTCACCGCGTGTACTTGGGCGATCCTGGGTTTTATCAATGGCGTTTCTGCGGATCGCTCAGGGAACATCCCCAAATACCTCGCCGAATTGCATGCCTCGGCCCCGCACTATGTACTGCCGCATCGCCGGGAAGAGCGGGTTTATCCGCGAGCTATCAGGCTGAAATCCCCGAAGTATCCGATCAAAAATAAAAATGCCAGTCAGCTTAACTGACTGGCATTAGTCGTGACGACGGCTTTTTTGTGCCTGGCAGAAGCAATCACCGCCGGGTCAGCATCACCCCGGACTCCATGTGATGGGTCCACGGGAACTGGTCGAACATTGCGCATCGGGTGATGCGGTGGGTGTCGTGCAGTTGGGCGATGTTGGCTGCCAGGGTCTCCGGGTTGCAGGAGATGTACAGGATGTTGTCGAAGCGCCGGGTCAGCTCGCAGGTGTCCGGGTCCATGCCGGCGCGGGGCGGGTCGACGAACACGCTGCCGAATTCGTAGCTCTTGAGGTCGATGCCGTGCAGGCGGCGAAACGGGCGCACTTCATTCAGGGCTTCGGTCAGTTCTTCGGCGGACAAACGCACGAGGGTGACGTTATCCACCGCGTTTTCGCTGAGATTGCTCAACGCCGCGTTGACCGAGGTCTTGCTGATTTCGGTGGCCAGCACTTTGCGCACGCGGGTGGCGAGCGGCAGGGTGAAGTTGCCGTTGCCGCAATACAGCTCCAGCAAATCATCGGAGCGATCGCCAAGCGCATCGTATGCCCAGTTGAGCATCTTCTGGTTCACCGTACCGTTGGGCTGGGTGAAAGCGCCCTCTGGCTGACGGAAGCTGAAGGTGCGACCGCCGACGTCCAGTTGCTCGACCACGTAATCGTGACCGATGACTTCGCGCTTGCCCTTCGAACGGCCGATGATGCTGACGTTCAGGTCCGCGGCCAGTTTCGAGGCCGCCGCGTGCCAATGCTCGTCCAGCGGGCGGTGATAGCACAGGGTGATCATCGCGTCGCCGGCCAGCGTGGTCAGGAACTCCACCTGGAACAGTTTGTGGCTCAGGGCCGCGCTGGCTTGCCATGCAGCCTTGAGCTGCGGCATCAACTGGTTGATGCGCAGGCTGGCAATCGGGAACTCTTCGATCAGGATGGGCGTGCGTTTGTCTTCCTGGGAAAACATCGCGTAATGACGCTCACCGGCCTCGCGCCACAGGCGGAACTCGGCGCGCAGGCGGAAGTTTTTCAGCGGTGAATCGAAAACGGCTGGCTCGGGTGCATCGAACGGGGCCAGCAGGTCACGCAAACGCGTGACCTTTTCTTCGAGTTGAACGGCATAGGCCTGGGAATCAAAAGTCATGCGTTGAACCAACCCAGCTTGATCACGAACAGAATCGACAGGATCACCAGCGCCGGGTTCAGTTCACGGCCACGACCGGACATCAGCTTGATGGCGGTCCAGGAAATGAAACCGAAGGCGATGCCATTGGCGATGGAGTAAGTGAATGGCATGGCCAGCGCGGTGATCACCACAGGCGCGGCAACAGTGATGTCGTCCCAGTCTATTTCGGCCAGGCCGGATGTCATCAGCACGGCGACGAACAGCAGGGCCGGTGCGGTGGCGAAGGCTGGAACGCTGGCGGCCAGTGGCGAGAAGAACAGCGCCAGCAGGAACAAGATCGCGACGACGATGGCGGTCAGGCCAGTGCGGCCACCGGCACTCACGCCAGCGGCGGATTCGATGTAGCTGGTGGTGGTCGAGGTACCCAGCAGCGAACCGGCCATGGCCGCGGTGCTGTCGGCGATCAGGGCGCGGCCCATTTTCGGCATGTGGCCGTCCTTGCCCATCAGGCCGGCGCGCTTGGCCACACCGATCAGGGTGCCGGAGTTGTCGAACAGATCGACGAACAGGAACGCAAAAATCACGCTGACCAGACCGATGTCCAGTGCGCCCTTGATGTCCAGTTGCAGGAAGGTCGGGGCCAGCGATGGCGGCATCGACATCACGCCGCCGAACGGGGTGAAGCCCATCACGATCGAAACGATAGTCACCACCAGAATGCCGATCAGCACTGCACCGCGCACGGCAAGGGCTTCAAGCGCGACGATCAGGGCAAAACCGAGGGTGGCGAGGATCGGCGCCGGTTGTTTCAGGTCACCGAGGCCGACCATGGTCGCCGGGTTGCTGACCACGATACCGGCGTTGTGCAGGGCGATCAGTGCCAGGAACAGGCCGATACCGGCGGCAATCGCCGAGCGCAGCGGCAGCGGGATGCTGTTGATGATCCATTCACGGATGCGGAAGATCGACAGCAGGAAGAAGCACACCGCCGAGATGAACACCGCACCGAGCGCCACTTGCCAGGTATGGCCCATGTGCAGGACCACGGTGTAGGTAAAGAAGGCGTTCAGGCCCATGCCCGGTGCGAGGGCGATCGGGTAGTTGGCGATCAGGCCCATGGTCGTCGAGCCGATGGCAGCTGCCAGGCAGGTGGCGACAAACACCGCGCCCTTGTCCATGCCAGTCTCGCCGAGGATGCTCGGGTTGACGAACAGAATGTAGGCCATGGCCAAAAAGGTCGTGACGCCCGCCAGAATCTCGGTCCGCACGTTGGTGTTGTGTGCCTTGAGTTGAAACAGCCTTTCCAGCATGTCTGCTCCCCGTGGCGCGCCGGGCGCCGTGAATGTATCGACCTCAACAGCAAAGCACAGGCAGCAGAACGCGCCTGGAAATTACTGTGGGCCGGAAAAAGCCGCGCATCATACCAGTAGCTTGGGAATATGGCTGCTTATGGCGGTGATCGTCGTCGATGTTTTGCGACAAAGCCAAGTGCGCCATACTGCGCGCTGGTTTTTTGGGGTGGATGGGTCCTACATGAAAAAGCGTCTGGTTGCCGCCTTCGGAGTATGGATGGCGTTGTTTTTCGGGGCTCAAACGGCCGTGGCAGCCTCGGCTGCGCCATTGACGCAATTGAAAGTACTCAAAGTCGCGTCGCCGTCCTGTGGCGTCGAGAACATCGACGAAGGGCAAACCCGGACTCGCTGCGATCACAATGGCCCGAACATCACGGTGTACGTACTGGAAGTGGGTTATGGACGCGAGGCCCATGTCGCCCTGGACGGTTTCGAAGTGAATGGCACCCGCACACCGGTCTGCGCGTTCAAGAACGGCAACCTGACCAGTTGCACTCCCGGGGAAAAAACCGTCGGCTATCTGTATGCCCTCGATCTGGCAGGCAAGCAGGAAGGCACGCTGACCTTCAGCAACACCTCGATCAACGCGCCCGGCAATACGATGTCGACGCAGCTTTATATCCAGTAGCCTCAGGTATCGAACAAGGCTCGGGAAAGCTGACTACGCTTAAAAGATCATTCCGTGGACAGTACCCGATGACCTTTAGAGCCTTGATTGCCCTCGCCGAGGGCACCGATGACCTGCAAACCGTGACCCTGATCGACGTACTGCGCCGCGCCAAGATAGAAGTGGTGGTGGCCAGTATCGAAGGGCGACGCATGCTCACCTGCGCCCGCGGCACTCGCCTGACGTCCGATGCGATGCTGGTGGACTTGCTGGCGCAGCCCTTCGACCTGATCGCCTTGCCGGGTGGTGCGGTGGGTTCGCAGCACTTGGCAGCGCATCAGCCCCTGCAACAATTGATCAAGGATCAGGCGGCAGCCGGTCGCCTGTTCGCCGGCATCGCCGAAGCGCCCGCCGTGGCGCTGCAAGCCTTTGGCGTTTTGCGTCAACGGCGCATGACCTGTCTGCCATCGGCCAGCCATCAACTGTTGGGCTGTAACTTCGTCGATCAACCGGTAGTGGTCGATGGCAACTGCATCACCGCCCAGGGCTCGGCTGCCGCATTGGCATTTGCCCTGGCGCTGGTGGAACAACTCTGCGGAAAAGCCACACGTGCGGCGGTGGCGGGGGAGTTGCTGGTTTAGCCTGCCTGGACTGTCGCTTCCTCCTTCTCTTCATCTTTAGCCACGTGCATGCGATCACGGCTGGCCAGGGTCGGGAAGAGTTTGGCCCACACCCCGGTCACCACCAGCGTGCCGATCCCGCCCATGACCACCGCTGGCACGGTACCGAACCAGTGGGCGGTCAGGCCCGATTCGAATTCGCCCAATTGGTTCGAGGCACCGATGAACAGACCGTTCACGGCGCTGACCCGGCCACGCATTTCGTCCGGGGTTTCCAGTTGAACGAACGAGGCGCGGATCACCATACTGATCATGTCCGCCGCGCCCAACACCACCAACACCGCCAGGGAAAACCAGAACGAGGTCGACAGACCGAAGGCGATGGTTGCCACGCCGAAGATGCCCACGGCGGTGAACATCACCCGCCCGACATTGCGCTCCACGGCAAACCGCGCCAGGAACAGTGACATCAGCAGTGCACCCACTGCCGGTGCCGAACGCAACAGGCCCAGCCCCCACGGGCCGGTCAGAAGGATGTCCTTGGCGAACACCGGCAGCAACGCTGTCGCACCGCCCAATAGCACCGCGAACAGATCGAGGGAGATTGCCCCGAGAATGTCCGGACGGCTGCGGATGAAGCGAATGCCCGCCAGCAGTGAATCCAGGGTGGCCTTGCCCTTGTTCAGCGGGGTTTGCCGGGCTGGCAGGTTGAGCATCAGCGAACAGGCGATGACATACAGCAGCACCGTCGGGCCATACACCCAGACGCTGCCGAAGGCGTAGAGCAAACCGCCGAGGGCCGGGGCGACGATGGTTGCCGATTGCTGGGCCGATTGCGCGGCGGCCACCGCACGGGGAAACAGCGCGCTGGGCACGATGCTGGGCAGCAGGGCCTGGGTGGTCGGCATTTCAAAGGAGCGAGCGGCACCGAGCAGGAAGGCCAGGATAAAGATCATTTCCCGGGTGACATGGTCGGTTGCGCTGCCGATGGCCAACGAAAGGGCGATCAGTGCCTGCAAGGACTGGCAGATCGCCGCAACCTTGCGCCGGTCATAGCGGTCGGCGACATGCCCTGTGTGCAGCATGAACAGCACGCGCGGGGCGAACTCGACCAGGCCGACCAGGCCCAGGTCGAGCACGTTGCCGGTTAACTGATACAGGTTCCAGCCGATGGCCACGGTGAGCATCTGGAAGCCGCTGGCGGTAAATATCCGGGCCAGCCAGAACGCGAGAAAAGGGCGATGGTGGCGTAACAGCAAGGGCTCTTGGCTGGGCATCTGCGGGCAAATCTGGGGAGGGGGGAACGGCGAGATTATCACCAACCTGTAACACGAAGTTGCCATGACAAAAAATTTAGTTAGCTAGACATCGATTTCTGCAGCACGACAAATCCTGTGGGAGCGGGCTTGCTCGCGAAGGCGGAGTGTCAGTCGACTTCAATTCTGGATGTGCCGCCCTCTTCGCGAGCAAGCCCGCTCCCACAGGGAATGTGTTGCAGCAGATAACAAAAGCCATGAGGCAACTTGTCACGCGGCAAAAGACCACGCGGTTCATCCCCGGAAATGGGACTACTCTTTCAACGTTGATTGATCCAGATCAAAACCCGCAAAAGGAATTGATCCGGCGGCCGCAAGGCCAGACGTCCTGCGTTGTGATGCGTGCAAAAAAGAACAAAAAGGGATTCGCCACACTCCATATCCGTGGGGGCCGTGGGTGCAGGCTTCCAGCCAGCAGCCGTACTACCTGACAGAGGAAGACTTATGTTCGGTTTAGAGGCACTTGATCTCGCCCGAATCCAGTTCGCGTTCACCATTTCGTTCCACATCCTGTTTCCGGCCATCACCATCGGCCTGGCGAGTTACCTGGCGGTACTCGAAGGCCTCTGGTTGAAAACCCATAACGACACCTACCGTGACCTCTACCATTTCTGGTCGAAGATCTTTGCCGTCAACTTCGGCATGGGGGTGGTTTCCGGTCTGGTAATGGCCTATCAGTTCGGCACCAACTGGAGCCGCTTCTCGGACTTCGCCGGTTCCGTAACCGGGCCGTTGCTGACCTATGAAGTGCTCACAGCATTCTTCCTCGAGGCCGGGTTCCTTGGCGTCATGCTGTTTGGCTGGAACAAGGTCGGGCGTGGCCTGCACTTCTTCGCCACCGTGATGGTTGCTATCGGTACGCTGATCTCGACCTTCTGGATTCTCGCCTCTAACAGTTGGATGCAGACCCCGCAGGGCTTCGAGATCGTCAACGGTCAGGTCATCCCCACCGACTGGCTGGCGATTATCTTCAACCCCTCGTTCCCCTATCGCCTGATGCACATGGCCACGGCGGCGTTCGTTGCCACGGCTTTCTTCGTCGGTGCCTCCGCGGCCTGGCATTTGCTGCGCGGCAAGGACAACCCGGCGATCCGCAAAATGCTCTCGATGGCGATGTGGATGGCGTTGATCGTGGCGCCGATCCAGGCGGTCATCGGTGACTTCCACGGCCTCAACACGCTTGAGCATCAGCCGGCGAAAATCGCCGCGATCGAGGGGCACTGGGAAAACAAAGGCGACGAGGCGACTCCGTTGATCCTGTTCGGCTGGCCGGACATGAAGGAGGAGAAGACCAAATTCGCGGTCGAAATCCCATACCTGGGTAGCCTGATCCTCACGCACTCCCTGGATAAACAGGTGCCGGCCCTCAAGGAGTTCCCGCCCGAAGACCGGCCAAATTCGACCATTGTGTTCTGGTCGTTCCGGATCATGGTGGGCCTGGGCTTCCTGATGATCTTCACCGGGCTGTGGAGCCTGTGGCTGCGCAAGCGTGACACCCTCTACACCTCGCGGCCGTTCCTGTACCTGGCGTTGTGGATGGGGCCGTCAGGCCTGATCGCGATCCTCGCCGGCTGGTTCACCACGGAAATCGGCCGTCAGCCGTGGGTGGTCTACGGCCTGATGCGTACGGCGGATGCGTCGTCCAACCATAGCTTCATGCAGATGAGCATCACCCTGATCCTGTTTGTCGTGGTTTATTTCGCGCTGTTTGGCGCCGGTCTGGGCTACATGATGCGCCTGGTGCGCAAGGGGCCGAAGATCGACGAAGGCAAGGAAACCAACGACGGCGGTCCCGGCCAGAAACGCACACCGGCCCGTCCGCTGTCTGCAGCCGACGACGATCACGCCGATGCCGACCACAGCCTGACCAAGGAGATTTGAATCATGGGTATTGATCTTCCGCTGATCTGGGCCGTGATCATCATCTTCGGCATCATGATGTACGTGGTCATGGACGGTTTCGACCTGGGCATCGGCATTCTCTTCCCGTTCATTCCGGGCAAGACGGATCGCGATGTGATGATGAACACCGTCGCCCCGGTCTGGGACGGCAATGAAACCTGGCTGGTGCTGGGTGGCGCGGCGTTGTTCGGTGCGTTTCCGCTGGCCTATTCGGTGGTGCTCTCGGCGTTGTACCTGCCGCTGATCCTGATGTTGATCGGGTTGATCTTCCGCGGTGTGGCCTTCGAGTTCCGCTTCAAGGCCAGGGACGACAAGCGCCACCTGTGGGACAAGGCGTTCATCGGAGGCTCGATCACTGCGACGTTCTTCCAGGGCGTTGCGCTCGGCGCGTTCATCGATGGGCTGCCGGTGGTCAATCGGCAGTTCGCCGGTGGCTCACTGGACTGGCTGACACCGTTCACAATGTTCTGTGGTGCGGCGCTGGTGGTGGCCTATGCGTTGCTCGGTTGCACCTGGCTGATCATGAAGACCGAAGGCAAGTTGCAGGAACAGATGCATGACCTGGCACGACCATTGGCCTTCGTGCTGCTGGCGGTGATCGGCATCGTCAGCATCTGGACCCCGTTGGCCCACGCAGAAATCGCCGCACGCTGGTTCACCATGCCGAATCTGTTCTGGTTCATGCCGGTGCCGATTCTGGTGCTGGTGACGATGTACGGCCTGATCCGCGCCGTGGCCCGCAACGCGCACTACACGCCCTTCCTGCTGACACTGGTGTTGATCTTCCTCGGTTACAGCGGTTTGGGCATCAGCCTGTGGCCGAACATCATCCCGCCGTCGATCTCGATCTGGGATGCCGCCGCGCCGCCGCAAAGCCAGGGCTTCATGCTGGTGGGCACGCTGTTCATCATCCCGTTCATCCTGGGCTACACCTTCTGGAGCTACTACGTGTTCCGCGGCAAGGTCACCCATGAAGACGGTTACCACTAGCCTGTTGCACCCTGCACCTGTGGGAGCGAGCTTGCTCGCGATGGCGTCGGAAGCGACGCCATCAATCTTGAAGAGGATTGAAACGTTATGGCTGCCAAACATTCCCTGCACGACATTGAAGAAGCCGAAAAAAAGCCGCTGTGGCAGCGGCTCGGCTGGTTGGCCCTGATCTGGGTCGGCAGCGTAGGCGCCTTGTTCATCGTCGCCAGCCTGATGCGTCTGTTCATGAACGCAGCCGGCCTGACCACGCACTGACATCTCTCCCGTGGCCTCGAGGCACGGATTTACGACCCTCCTGCCGGAGGGTTTTTTTTGCCTGTTACTTGCGCGCCTTGAGGATCACGAACTTCGGATTGGCTGCCACTTGCTCGACGCCCCGGAACAATCGCGCCAGCTTGCTGTGGTAACCCAGGTGACGATTGCCGACGATGTATAGCGCGCCGCCCACGACCAGCGCTTCGCGCGCCTGCTGGAACATCCGCCAGGCCAGGAAGTCGCCCACCACCTGCTGCTGGTGAAACGGTGGATTGCACAGCACGACGTCAAGCGATTGCGGTTCCTGGCCGGCCAGGCCGTCGCCGGCACGCACGGTCACTTCCCGTTCGCCCAACGCTGCACGCCAGTTTTCAGAGGCCGATTGCACGGCCATGAAGGATTCGTCCACCAGCGTGTAGTGGGCCTCGGGGTTTTGCAGGGCACTGGCGATGGCCAGAACGCCGTTGCCGCAACCGAGATCGGCGACCCGCGCCGAGCCGAGGTTTTTCGGCAGGTGTGGCAAAAACGCCCGGGTGCCGATGTCCAGGCCTTCGCGGCAAAACACATTGGCGTGGTTGAGCAGTTCGATAGCCGGTTCGTCGAGTCTGTATCGCGTCGGGTAAGGCGATACGGCTGGCGTTGTGTCTTGAGCGGTGGCAATCAATAGCCGTGCCTTCTTCACGGCCAACGAGGCTTGCACGGGGCCGATGTAACGCTCCAGCAAGTCGCCCGCCGCCCGGGGCAGATGTTTGATCATGGCTGCGGCAACCACTTGGGCGCCGGGTGCCAGTTGACCTTGCAGGCGTATCAGCTGTTCTTCCAGCAGTGCCAGGGTTTTCGGTACACGGATCAGCACGCAGTCGAACGGCCCGACTGGGGGCTCGCTGGCGGGGATGCCCGGTACTGCATCAAACGCCAGGCCGTTGCGCACCAGGTTCTTTTCCAGGCCCTGGAAGGCCAGGAACGAATCACCGCTGCTGACCACCCGCACCTTACCCGCCAGGCTGGCCGCCAACGCGCCGAAACTGTCATTGAGCACCAATACCCGGGTGCCTGACGCCGGCTGCTGTTCGGCCAGATGATTGAGCAGGTATTCATCGGCCGCATCGAACGCTTGCAACGGTTCGTTCTGCTGTTCGGGCTGGCGGATCAGGTCGAGGCTGGCGAAGGGTGTTTCGAGCAAAGGCATGGGGCGGGGCTCTGGGTAATCAACGGATGTCCCGCTGCCCTAAGGCGTTGGAGCGGGCGGAGCCGTCCGAGTGTACTGCGCCGTGAAGGTCTACACGCCATCACTCAGGAGGGACCGCAAATGGTACGTTTTTTTTGCCTGGATTACCCGCAGGTTTTCCCGCAGTCGGGCGTTTTCAGATGGCTCCGGACCGGGCCGCGACGATGACGGCCGAAATCTTGTTATTGACGCCGAGCTTCTCGATAGCCCTGTGCACATGAAAGTTGACTGTGCGTTCACTCAAATTGAGGATCCTGGCAATTTCATAGGCCGTCTTGCCATCGGCCGACAGTTTCAATACTTCGAGTTCCCGCCGTGACAAAGGGGGAGCCTTGGGGGAAGCCGGTTTTTTCGGTTGCATTGCGATCGCCAGAGCGTGCAAATGGCGACTGATGAAAACCGAGAAACCAAGATTCTCGTATAGCTCAAAAGCGGAAGTCGGGCAATGGCTCCTGGCCAGGCTGAGAATACTGCGCAGACCTGTTTCCTCGTCGTGGATCGCCTGGGACCAGCCATGCTGCAAACCTTGTTGCTGCAACAACTGCCATAGCCATGGCGTCCTGGAAAACAGCTCTTCGCTCCAGAGAACAGGCAACAATGAATGATTGCAATGCGCTACTACCGGATCTATTTGCGTGGCGTTGTTTTTTTCATATTGAATATTCCACTCATGGGGAAAATTGTTCAGGTTCACCGTACTGGCATCGACCCCGACTGAGTTCGAAGTAATTGAAAAACCACAGAATTTATATCCAAGGTTTCTGGCGAAATTGAGCGCGATTCGATAGGCAGCATTGATCTCTTGCGTATGCGCCAATTGCTTAAGCTGTGACTCTTTCCAGATCTCCATAGAATGATCTCCATAAGTGTGTCCTCTGGGTGCAATATTGGATCCGAGATCCGGCACGACACGAGTGTAGGGCAGTTCCTACAGTGCTGGTGCAACAAATTTGCTCTTTTGACTGTTGGAAAAGTGTATTTCAGGTTCTTAAGGCAATCGATGAGTTAAAAATTCCATATGTCATTTTATATCTATGGTTCGCGTAATATTTTGTAACATGTCACTGGTGCAGATTAATGTCACTACAAACTGTCGGTGTTTACGCTGCTTTCTTTGCGGGACACTGGGGGTGTCTTTTGATTGGAGCCTTCCATGTCCGTCAGTGAAGAAAAATTTACGCGTCAGACCTTGCGCGAGGTTCATCCGTTGACCCCGAATCTGTTTACCCTGCGCGCCACCCGGGATGCAGGGTTTCGTTTTCGGGCGGGGCAGTTTGCCCGATTGGGTGTCACCAAGGCTGACGGCAGCACGGTATGGCGCGCCTACTCCATGGTGTCCTCGCCCTTTGACGAGTTTCTCGAGTTCTTCTCCATTGTCGTACCGGGCGGTGAGTTCACCAGCGAACTGAGCCGCCTGGGCGTTGACGATACATTGCTGGTCGACCGCCAGGCTTTCGGCTACCTGACGCTGGACCGTTTTGTCGATGGGCGCGATCTGTGGTTGTTATCCACAGGCACGGGCCTGGCGCCATTCCTGTCGATACTCCAGGACTTCGAAGTCTGGGAGAGATTCGAGCGGATCATCCTGGTCTACAGCGTTCGCGAAGCCCGGGAACTGGCTTATCAGGAACTGATCGCAGGGCTGACGCAACGTGAGTACCTGGTGGAGTACGCACACAAACTGCAATTGATCACCACGGTTACTCGTGAGCAGCATCCAGGCGCATTGAACGGGCGGATCACCGAGCTGATTGAAAACGGCGAGCTGGAGCGCGTCGCGGGTGTTGCGCTGACGCCTGAACACTCACGGGTCATGCTGTGTGGCAATCCGCAGATGATTGATGACACGCGCAAGCTGCTTAAACAGCGGGACATGCACTTGAGCCTCAGTCGGCGACCTGGACAGGTGGCGGTGGAAAACTTCTGGTAAGAAAAACGGCGCCTCATAAGGCGCCGTTTTTTCGCTAATGCAGTCAAGGCCGGTTGTTCTGGGCCTTGAGCAAGTCGCGGATCTCGCCCAGCAACTCTTCTTCCTTGGTGGGGACCGGTGGCAGGCTAGGGGCCACGGCCTCTTCGCGCTTCAGGCGGTTGATGGCCTTGACGCCCATGAAAATCGCAAAGGCGACGATAACGAAGTCGATGATGGTCTGGATGAATTTGCCATAGGCCAGCACCACCGCTGGAGTAGCGCCTTCTGCTGCCTTGAGCGTTATGGCCAGATCAGTGAAATCCACGCCACCGATCAGCATCCCGATTGGCGGCATGATCAGGTCACCGACAAACGACGTAACGATCTTGCCGAAGGCCGCACCGATGATGATACCGACGGCCATGTCGACCACGTTGCCTTTGACCGCGAAGGCCTTGAACTCGTTTAGCACGCCCATAGGTTATTTCCTTGTTACAGATGAGGTTGATGAACGCAGTGTAAATCAGCAAATCGCATCCTGCTCGCATCAACCGCCTCTTGTGCTTGCCGGCAATCGACCCGGGTGGTGTTGAAAAACTCACCGATTGATCTCATCTGAGGGACGGCCAGGCGTTCTGCGGAGTTCGTATATGACGTTTTTTTGTGAAATGGCGTCGTTTGTATGAGGGAGTCAAGGTTTAGAGACTATCCCTGAGTCTGGGCGTTAAAGTTGATCGGGTAGTTAGTGGCCAGGATGCTTTATTGCAGCTGGTTGCAGTTACAGCGATATGAACTGTTTCGTTAGTTTCGAGTGTGTAATAGATGTATGTTTCTCTCAGTTGGTGCTGCGTTTAGTGTAGTGTTTTCGGAGCTGTGCGTGAAGTATGTGGATGAATAGTGTTTGTATAGGTTTTTAAATCGCATGGTAGGGCGTGTCTCTAACGTTTGTTGGCCATGTTGCGCAAAAAACTTATACAAAAATTTGTCTGGTGTGTATCTGAATATGCCAGAACTTAATGAGGCTATTTGAAAACATCAAAAGGGTTGTGCAATTTCTGGCCGCACTCGCGCGTCTTGGCTGAGTTATCATCGCGTTTTTTTCCGGGAGTTCCGATGGCCAAGGCCAAGCGCATGTACGGCTGCACCGAGTGCGGCTCAACCTTCCCCAAATGGGCCGGCCAGTGCGGTGAGTGCGGGGCCTGGAACACGCTCACCGAAACCCTGGTGGAAAGCGGCGGGGCGGCCGCCCCCAGCGGCCGTACCGGCTGGGCCGGCCAGCAGGCGCAGATCAAGACCCTGGCCGAGGTCAGTGTTGAAGAAGTTCCGCGTTTCTCCACCGCTTCCAGCGAACTCGACCGGGTTCTGGGTGGTGGTCTGGTGGATGGCTCGGTGGTGCTGATCGGTGGTGATCCCGGCATCGGCAAGTCGACCATTCTGTTGCAAACCCTGTGCAACCTCGCCAAGAGCATGCCGGCGCTGTACGTCACTGGTGAAGAGTCCCAGCAGCAAGTGGCCATGCGTGCACGGCGTCTGGGGTTGCCTCAGGATCAACTGCGGGTCATGACCGAAACCTGCATCGAAGCCATCATTGCCACGGCCCGTCAGGAAAAGCCCAGGGTGATGGTGATCGACTCGATCCAGACGATCTTTACCGAGCAACTGCAATCGGCGCCGGGCGGTGTGTCCCAGGTGCGTGAAAGTGCGGCGTTGCTGGTGCGTTATGCCAAACAGAGCGGTACGGCGATTTTCCTGGTGGGCCACGTCACCAAGGAAGGCGCGCTGGCGGGCCCTCGGGTGCTGGAACACATGGTCGATACCGTGCTGTATTTCGAAGGCGAGTCCGATGGGCGCCTGCGTCTGCTGCGGGCGGTGAAGAACCGTTTCGGGGCGGTCAATGAACTGGGCGTGTTCGGCATGACCGACAAGGGGCTGAAAGAAGTCTCCAATCCGTCGGCGATTTTTCTGACCCGTGCCCAGGAGGAAGTCCCGGGCAGTGTGGTGATGGCAACCTGGGAAGGCACGCGGCCGATGCTGGTGGAAGTTCAGGCGCTGGTGGACGACAGTCATCTGGCCAACCCGCGTCGGGTCACGCTGGGGCTGGACCAGAACCGGCTGGCGATGTTGCTGGCGGTGCTGCATCGTCATGGTGGCATCCCGACCCACGATCAGGACGTGTTTCTCAACGTGGTCGGTGGGGTCAAGGTGCTGGAAACGGCGTCCGACCTGGCGTTGATGGCGGCGGTGATGTCCAGTTTGCGCAACCGGCCGTTGCCCCACGATCTGCTGGTGTTCGGTGAAGTCGGGTTGTCCGGTGAGGTGCGTCCGGTGCCGAGCGGTCAGGAGCGGTTGAAAGAAGCCGCCAAGCACGGCTTCAAGCGGGCCATCGTGCCCAAGGGCAATGCGCCGAAGGAGGCGCCGGCAGGGTTGCAGATCATTGCCGTTACTCGCCTGGAGCAAGCGCTGGATGCATTGTTCGAATAGTCGCTGACGAAACACGGACCTTGTGGGAGCGAGCCTGCTCGCGAAGACGGTATGACAGACAACATCAATGTTGAATGGGATGTCCTCTTCGCGAGCAGGCTCGCTCCCACACTGGACGGTTGTCAGGCCGTCAGAATTCGATCAGCGCAGCCAACTCTCGCTCGAGTTCGGCCTCGTCGCCCAGATTGAGCTCGATCAACCGCCGCAGGCGTTCGATGGATTCCAGACTGATGTGCAGGCAAACAAAGCCGAGCTGGCCATGGTCGTCGTGGGCCAGTTGCACATCCATGGTGATGTCGGCCTCTTCGCTCAGATGGATGTCGACCAGAAAATCCTGCTGCGGATTGCCCAACCACGGATCAGGGCGCTCGATCAGTAACCCCTTGAGCGACAGATCAACCAACTTCACCGGCCAGGTGGACTCCCCCTGACTCAGCTCGGTTCGGGCATCGAACGCAATACGTTTGAAGCGGCGACGTTCGGCTGGGTGCTCGCTCATGGCGCGATCCTCGGAAATGTACGCTGACTATAGACCCGCATGATCAAAGGCTGCCAGCGCGTGCAGGTGTCTAGACCAATGTCGGGGTATGGCCTTTGCCGTCAGGAGCGCTAAACTCGGGGTGGCTGTCTTTCTTGTCCACTCTGGCTGGAATAATAAAATGAAAAATAATAATAGCCCGCTACGCCATCTGCCTTGGCTGGTGCTGGCAATCGTAGGTGCGTGTGCCTTGGGTGTCGTGGCATTGCGCCGAGGCGAGGCCATCAACGCCTTGTGGATTGTGGTCGCTGCCGTGGCCATCTATCTGGTCGCCTATCGCTACTACAGTCTGTTCATTGCCAACAATGTCATGCAACTCGATGCGCGCCGGGCCACTCCCGCCGTGCTCAATAATGACGGCCTGGACTATGTTCCGACCAACAAACACATTCTTTTTGGTCACCACTTCGCGGCTATCGCCGGTGCGGGTCCGCTGGTCGGCCCGGTACTGGCGGCGCAGATGGGCTACCTGCCCGGCACGCTGTGGCTGATTGCCGGCGTGGTGCTGGCTGGCGCCGTGCAGGACTTCATGGTCCTGTTCATGTCCACCCGCCGCAACGGCCGGTCCCTCGGTGACATGGTCCGTGAGGAAATGGGCCGCATCCCCGGCACCATCGCGCTGTTCGGTTGCTTCCTGATCATGATCATCATCCTCGCGGTGCTGGCGCTGATCGTCGTGAAGGCCCTGGCCGAAAGCCCCTGGGGTATTTTCACGGTGATGGCGACCATCCCGATCGCGATGTTCATGGGCATCTACATGCGCTACATCCGCCCCGGTCGCATCGGTGAGATCTCGGTGATCGGCGTGCTGTTGCTGCTGGGTTCGATCTGGCTGGGCGGGCAGATTGCTGCGGACCCGGTGTGGGCCAAGGCCTTTACCTTCACCGGTATCCAGATTACCTGGATGCTGATCGGTTACGGTTTCGTGGCCGCCTCGTTGCCGGTGTGGCTGATCCTGGCACCGCGTGACTACCTCTCTACGTTCCTGAAAATCGGCACCATTGTCGGGTTGGCGATCGGCATCCTGATCACCATGCCCGAACTGAAGATGCCGGCCTTGACCCAGTTCGTCGACGGCACCGGTCCGGTATGGAAGGGCGGTCTGTTCCCGTTCCTGTTCATCACCATCGCCTGTGGCGCGGTGTCGGGTTTCCATGCGCTGATCTCCTCCGGCACTACACCGAAACTGCTCGATAACGAGGTCAACGCCCGTTACATCGGCTACGGCGGCATGCTGATGGAGTCCTTCGTGGCGATCATGGCCATGGTCGCCGCTTCGGTGATCGAGCCTGGCGTGTACTTCGCCATGAACAGCCCGGCCGCGGTCGTCGGCGGGGATGTGGTGGCGGTAGCGACAGCGGTCAGCAACTGGGGCTTTGCCATCACGCCGGAAGCGTTGCAAGCGGTGGCCCATGACATCGGTGAGACCACCATCCTGGCCCGTGCCGGTGGTGCGCCAACCCTGGCGGTGGGGATCGCACAGATCCTGCACAGTGTGCTGCCGGGTGAAAACACCATGGCGTTCTGGTACCACTTCGCGATTCTGTTCGAAGCGCTGTTCATCCTCACTGCAGTCGACGCTGGTACCCGTGCTGGGCGTTTCATGTTGCAGGACTTGCTCGGTTCCTTCGTGCCTGCGCTGAAACGCACTGAATCCTGGGCTGCCAACTTCGTCGCCACCGCCGGTTGCGTGGCCATGTGGGGCTGGCTGCTGTACCAGGGCGTGATCGACCCGCTGGGCGGCATCAACACCTTGTGGCCGCTGTTCGGTATCTCCAACCAGATGCTGGCCGGTATCGCGCTGATGCTTGGCACCGTGGTACTGATCAAGATGAAACGCCAGCGCTATGTCTGGGTCACCATGCTGCCAGCCGTGTGGTTGCTGATCTGCACCACCACCGCCGGCTTCATCAAGCTGTTCGATGCCAACCCGGCGATCGGCTTCCTGGCCCTGGCCAAAAAATACAGCGATGCCCTGGCCAACGGCCAGATCCTTGCCCCGGCCAAGGACATCACCCAGATGCAGCACGTGATCTTCAACGCCTACACCAACGCAACGCTGACTGCGCTGTTCCTGTTCGTGGTGTTCAGCATCCTGTTCTATGCGCTCAAGGTCGGTATTTCCGCCTGGGGCAGCAAGGAGCGTACGGATAAAGAATCGCCATTCCAGGCGCAGCCGGAAGCGTGATCGAGGATTTGCACCATGTTCAATGACCTCAGTCGCCTCGGTAAATACCTCGGTCAGGCCGCGCGCCTGATGGTCGGCATGCCCGACTACGACAACTACGTCGAGCACATGCAGACCAAACACCCGGACAAACCAGTGATGAGCTATGAGATGTTCTTTCGGGAGCGTCAGGAAGCCCGTTACGGTGGCAAGGGTGGGCCGAAGTGCTGTTGATCTTGTAGGAGCGAGCTTGCTCGCGAGGGACGTCAACGATAACGCGTGCTTTCTGAATACACGCGTCGACCTTGCGCTCATCGCGAGCAAGCTCGCTCCTACAGTTTTTTAAGCGTAGGGGAGATTTTTGTTTTGCTCACACCCATCCCGGTCACGATCCTCAGCGGCTTCCTCGGCGCTGGCAAGACCACCCTGTTGCGTCACATGCTCAAGGCCGAGCACGGCCTGAAGATTGCCGTGATCGAGAACGAATTCAGTGATGCCGGTATCGACACCCAGTTGTTGGGCGATGAACCGGTACAAGTGATGACGCTCTCCAACGGCTGCGTCTGCTGCACCATCCATACGGACCTGACCAAAGCGCTTTATCTGTTGCTCGAACGTCTGGACCAGGGTGACATCGCCTTCGACCGCCTGGTGATCGAGTGCACCGGCCTGGCCGACCCGGCGCCCGTGGCACAGACCTTTTTCATCGACGAAGAATTGCGCGAGCGCTATATCCTCGACGGCATCATCACGCTGGTCGATGCGGCACATGCCGACTTTCACCTGACCCAGACCATCGCCCAGGCACAGATCGGTTTCGCCGACCGCTTGCTGGTGAGCAAGCGCGATCTGGTGGACGAGCCGGCCTTCATCGCGTTGAGCGAACGCCTGACCCGCATCAACCGTCGCGCCCCGATCCGCGTGGTCGACCATGGCAAGATCGACCTGGCAGAGTTGCTCGACGTGCGCGGTTTCAATCTCAACGCCGACCTTGGTGGCGGGGTGAGTTTGCGACCGGTCAGCCAGGCACCGTCCATCGACCGCATTTCCAGCCTGGTGCTGCGCACCGAAAAGCCGCTGGATATCGACAAACTCAGCGAGTTCATGAACGAGCTGCTGGAGGAGCATGGCAAGCAGTTGCTGCGCTACAAAGGCGTGTTGAACATCCTCGGCGAACCGCGGCGCATGGTGTTTCAGGGTGTGCTGAAGCTTTATGGTTTCGACTGGGATACCGAATGGGCCGACGATGAAAACCGCGAAAGCGTGATCGTGTTTATTGCCGATGAGCTACCGGAAGAGAAAATTCGTGAGGGGTTTGCGCGGGTGGCGGCGGAGTAAGTTCCGCCATTTTCAGCGGGCCTGATGTCGCCATCGCGAGCAGGCTCGCTCCCACATTTGAAATGCAGTCCCCTGTGGGAGCGAGCCTGCTCGCGATGGCAATTTACCCGGCAACACGATTATGGCTGACTACCGAACCAGAGCTCAGCAGTACCTCCTCAAGATGATCCAGATGTCGGTTCATCAATATTTCCGCCATCACACTATCCCCACGCTCCACCGCATCGACAATCTGCATGTGCTCCTGCCAGCCGCAATCGTCATCTGTCTGAGCGTCATACTGCGCAATCGCCAGCGAAGTCAGCGGCACCAGGCTGCCAAGAAAGTGCGCCAGCGGTGCATTTCCCGCCATTTCGGCCAGTTGCAAGTGAAACGCCCCCGATAACCGGATCGAAGGACCACGCTCCTTGCATTGGCGCTCGCGTTCGATCAAGGCGCGCAGGCGTTTCAGGTCTTGCGCGCAGGGGCGCTGACACGCCAGCCGCACCAGCATGATCTCGGCCAGCCGCCGGGCATGCAGGGTCTGCCGGGTCTGCTCGGCATCAAGTTCGGCGACGCGGGGGCGATGGTTGACTCGAAGGAGGATGATTTGCTGATGGGACAGTCGCGTCAGCACATCACGCACGTCGCTGCGTCGAGCACCGAACATCTGCGCCAGGCTCTCTTCTGTAAAGCGGCTGGCCGAATGGATGCGTTGTTCGAAAATGGCATCGAGGATCCGCGAATACAGATCATCCACCGAAGGGCGGATGGGCAGGGTAGCGAGTGTTTGTGGCAAGGCGAAGCCGTTCATGGCCAGTCTCCAGTTCGAAGAGGTTTCAACTGCCGAGGTTGTCTTCCGGGATGTTCAGTTCGATGCCCATGCGCTGGCCTTCGCGCAAAATGTGCCGACGCATCTCGACACTGGCCTGGGCACTGTTCTTGCTGCGGATCGCCCGCACCACGGCTTCGTTTTCTTCAAGGCGTTCAGCCAGATGTTCCGGGGAGTTGCGCAACACTTCGGCGCTTTGCTTGAGGGCATTGCTGGTTTGCTGGACCACGCTCTGGAAGATCGGGTTCGAGGTCAGGGTGAACAATTCCTCGTGGAAGGCGATGTAAGCGCTGACTCCGGCTTCACTATCGCCAGCCTCCAGGGCTTCGCGCATGTCCATCAGGGTCAGGCGCAGTTGCCCGACTTCCTTGCTGCTGATGGACTGCGCCACGAGGCCAACAATGAACGGTTCGAGGGTGTAGCGCAGTTGCAGCACATCTTCGAGACTGGCGCCGGCCACGGCGCTGTCGTGGCTTGGGTTGTCGCTGAGTTGCGCGTCGAGCACCACAACGCCTTTGCCCGGCATTGAACGCACGAGGCCGAGGGTTTCCAGCACGATCACCGCTTCGCGCAGGCTTGGGCGGCTGATGCCCAGTTGTTCAGCCAGTTCACGCTGGCCCGGCAGCATGTCGCCGGAGCGCCACTGACCCCTGGCCAAGGCGGCCCGAAGTTTTTCTACCACTGAGTTGACGACGGTTGATGAGGTAATCACTTGTTCGCTCCGTGAGCCGTGCCTGCGGGGCGGCAGGCACGGCGGTCATTCAGAATTCTTTGGCTGCCGCTTGAGCAACCGGTTTTCGTGGCTGGAAGGTATAACCCGCCTGGCCGGAAAGTACCTTGTTCGCCCGTTGTACATCGATGTCCTTTTCCCACCGTGCGATGGCGACGGTCGCCACGCAGTTGCCGATCAGGTTGGTCAGTGCCCGGCCGATGCCCATGAACCAGTCCACGGCCAGCACCAGCACCAGACCCACCACCGGAATTGCCGGAATGGCGGTCAGGGTAGCTGCCAGAATCACCAGCGCCGAGCCCGGAATACCGTGGGCACCCTTGGAGGTGATCAACGATACCAACAGAATCGTCAGCAGGTCGGTCATGGCCAGTGGCGTGCCGGTGGCGTTGGCGATGAACACGATGGCCAGGGTCAGGTAGATCGAGAAACCGTCGAGGTTGAACGAGTAACCCGTTGGAATCACCAGGCCGACTGTCGAACTGCCGATGCCCAGATGCTCGAGCTTGCGCATGATTTGCGGCAGCACGGCATCGGACGAAGCGGTGCCCATGACGATGAGCAGTTCCTCGCGCAGGTATTTGAGCAGCGGCCACATCTTCAAACCAGACAGGCGCATCACCAGGCCGAGAATCAGGGCAACGAAGGCCACACAGGTCAAGTAGAACAAACCGACCAGGCTGCCCAGGTGTTGCAGCGAATCCAGGCCATATTTGCTGGTGGTGAAGGCAATCGCGCCGAACACGCCGATCGGCGCCAGGCGCACGATCATGCCCATGATGCGGAAGATCACGTGGCTGAGTTCATTGATCAGCCGCGAAATACCCGATGCCGCCTCGCCCACCAGATTCAGTGCACTGCCGAACAACACTGAAAACAGCAGGACCTGCAGGATATTGTTATCGGCAAAGGCACCGATCACCGAAGTCGGAATCAGGTCCATCAGGAACTGTGTGGTGGTGTGCATGTGCTGGCCGCGCTGGGCAATGTCGCCCATGTCGGCTGCGGAAAGTTGTTCCAGGTGAATGTTCGCGCCACTACCGATACCGGTGCTGAAGGCGAACACCAGGCCGATCACCAGGGCGATGGTGGTCAGTACTTCAAAGTAGATCACTGATTTCAGGCCGATGCGCCCGACCTTTTTCAGGTCGCCGGCACCGCTGATGCCGCTGACCACCACGCAGAACACGATCAGGCCTATGAGCATTTTGATCAGCTTGATAAAACCGTCACCGAGCGGTTTGAGCTGAGCGGAGTATTCGGGAAGGGTCAGTCCGCAGACGATGCCGAGCACCAGTCCGAGAACCACTTGGAGGAAGATTGAACGCGAGCACCATCTGAGCATGGGAGGAATCCTGGTCGGTGTCCTGGCTGCCGTGCGCAAGGCGCATCGACTTCAGGACTTAATTATTGTGGTCTTACCGGTATGTCCAGTGCAGGCGCAGTCTAGGTGGTGTTTTCGGGTGTCTGCAAGCAAAAAATTAGAAAATTGGCATGACCGGTCTGACCAGTTGGTGGGCGAGTGCGGTTTAGAGCCTTTCCCACCGGCTGAATAAAAAAAGGGCGAAAAAAAACCGGCCATCTCTGGCCGGTTTCTCATGACTGCGGTTTAGCGGGGCTGATTAAGCGCCGTATACCGGCAGCTTCTTGCAGATAGCCTTGACCTTCTCACGAACGGCGTCGATCACCGCTTCGTTGTTCAGGTCAGCCAGGATGTCGCAGATCCAGCCGGCCAGTTCCTTGCACTCTGCTTCCTTGAAGCCGCGAGTGGTCACAGCCGGGGTGCCGAAGCGCAGGCCGGAGGTGACGAACGGGGAGCGTGGGTCGTTTGGCACGGAGTTCTTGTTCACGGTGATGAACGCTTTGCCCAGAGCGGCGTCGGCGTCTTTACCGGAGATTTCCTGCTTGATCAGCGACAGCAGGAACAGGTGGTTCTGAGTACCGCCCGACACTACGTCGAAGCCGCGCTCGATGAACACGCCGGCCATGGCCTGGGCGTTCTTCACCACTTGTTGCTGGTAAGCCTTGAACTCAGGCTGCAGCGCTTCCTTGAAGCAGATCGCCTTGGCCGCGATCACGTGCTCCAGTGGGCCGCCCTGGGCGCCCGGGAATACCGCGGAGTTCAGCTTCTTCTCGATGTCGGCGTTGGCGCGAGCCAGGATCAGGCCGCCACGTGGACCGCGCAGGGTCTTGTGGGTGGTGGTGGTCACGACGTCGGCGAATGGAACCGGGTTCGGGTAGACGCCAGCGGCGACCAGACCGGCCACGTGAGCCATGTCGACGAACAGGTAGGCACCTACTTTGTCGGCGATTGCGCGGAAACGCGGGAAGTCGAGGATCTGCGAGTAGGCAGAGAAACCAGCCACGATCATTTTCGGCTTGTGTTCAACGGCCAGGCGCTCGACTTCGTCGTAGTCGATCAGGCCGTTGGCGTCGATGCCGTACTGGATGGCGTTGTACAGCTTGCCGGAAGACGAAACGCTGGCACCGTGGGTCAGGTGGCCGCCATGGGCCAGGCTCATGCCCAGGATGGTGTCACCCGCCGACAGCAGGGCCAGGTAAACGGCGCTGTTGGCTTGCGAGCCAGCGTGCGGCTGAACGTTGGCGTAGTCGGCACCGAACAGCTCTTTGGCCCGATCAATTGCAAGCTGCTCAACAATGTCTACGTACTCGCAACCACCGTAGTAGCGCTTGCCCGGGTAGCCTTCGGCGTACTTGTTGGTCAAGACCGAGCCTTGAGCTTCCATCACCGCAGGGCTGGTGTAGTTTTCCGAAGCGATCAGCTCAATGTGCTCTTCCTGGCGCTGAGCTTCTTGCTCCATGGCGGCAAAGAGATCGGCGTCGTACTTGGCAATAGTCAAATCACGGCTGAACATGGCGGTCCTCAAGGATCGGGGGCGGAAAAGGGGGGCATTCTAACCCAATGGGTTTTAGATGGCATATGAAACGGCATCATGTCGCAGACAAGTGGGCTTCATGAGCAGATGTGTGGTGTCTGTGGCGAGGGAGCAAGCTCCCTCGCCACAGTTGTGCTCCTCAGTCAAACATGAAGAGTGCATCATTGCTGAACTGCCCTTCGAACCGGCCTGCCGGCATCGGACGGCCGAACAGGTAACCCTGCACCTCGTCGCAACCGTGCTCCCTCAGGAAATCAAGCTGCTCGTGGGTTTCCACACCTTCGGCGATCACCGCCAGGTTCAGGCTGTGGGCCATGGCAATGATCGCCCGGGCGATCTGCGCATCCTGCTCACCCGACGGCAGGCCGTCGACGAAGGTGCGGTCGATCTTCAGTACGTCGATCGGGAATTGCTTGAGGTAGTTGAGCGATGAGTAACCGGTACCGAAATCGTCGACCGCAATGCTCAGGCCGAGGTTTTTCAGGCCATCGAGGATCTGCATCGCCTCGCTGACTTCGCGCATCAGGATACTTTCGGTGAGTTCCAGTTCCAGGCACGCCGGTGGCAGGCCGGTTTCCTTGAGGATGGTGGCGATTCGCGTGCCGAGCTGGCCGTCGGAGAACTGCCGCGCCGAGATGTTCACCGACACCTTCGGCACCCGTACCCTGGCCTGATGCCAGGCCTTGAGCTGGCGGCAGGCTTCGCTGATCACCCAGTCGCCGACATCCACCACCAGCCCGAGCTCTTCGAGCACGGGAATGAAATCCCCCGGCGGCACTAGCCCGCGGCGTGGATGGCGCCAGCGCAGCAGTGCCTCGGCACCGGTCAGGCGCATGCCGTCGCCGCTGAACTGCGGTTGGTAATACAGTACGAATTCATTCTGTTCCAGGGCATGACGCAAGTCGCTTTCCAGCTCCAGGCGCTCCAGCGCACTGGCATTCATGTCCGCCTGATAGAACTGGAAGTTGTTCTTGCCACGCTCCTTGGCGTGGTACATCGCGGTGTCGGCATTCTTCATCAATTGGCTGAGTTCGTTGCCGTCCTGCGGGCTCAGGGCGATGCCGATACTGGCCGTGACGAAGAACTCGCGGCCTTCAAGCACAAAGGGTTTCACCAGGCTGGCGAGAATCTGTTCGGCCACATGAATGGCCCGGTTCAGGGCAATTTCACGGTTGGCTCGCGGTTGCAGGAGCAAGGTGAATTCGTCACCGCCCATGCGTGCCACGGTGTCGTCATCGTCGACGCAACCGAGCAGGCGCGTGGCCATTTCCTTGAGCATGCGGTCGCCGGCGGCGTGGCCCAAGGAGTCGTTGATCGGCTTGAAGCGATCGAGATCGAGGAACATCAATACCACCCACGACTTCTGCCGTTCGGCCGATTGCAGTGCCGTGTGCAGGCGATCCTGGAACAGTGTGCGGTTGGGCAGGTGGGTCAGGGCATCGTAGTAGGCGAGGCGGTGAATCCGCTGCTCGCTGGCCTTGCGCTCGCTGATGTCGCTGAAGAAGCACACATAGCTGGCCAGGTCGCCTTCGTCGTCGAGTACGGCGGTGATCCCGACCCAGGCCGGGTAGTGCTCGCCGTTGCGGCGCTTGAGCCAGACTTCGCCTTCCCAGGTGCTGTGCTGGCCCAATTGCTTGAGCACGTAACGCAGATGGGTTTCCTGCTGCTCGTCGACGGTCAGCATGTTCGGCAACTGGTCGAGGACCTGCTCCACGGCATAACCGCTGACACGGCTGAAGGCTTCGTTGGCCTGGACGATGTAGCCGGCCGGGTCGGTGATCAGGATCGCCGAGGTCGAGTGTTCGAATACCGTGGCGGCCATGCGCAAGTCTTTTTCGGCCCGGCGTTGCTGGCTGATGTCGCGACCGACGCCGAGCACGCCTTCGAACGTGCCGTGCTCGTCCCAGACCAATACCAGGCGCAATTCGATCGGGATCTTGCGCCCGTCGGCCCGCAGGCAATCGAACAGGAACAGTTGGGTTTGCACCTGGCTGCGCAACAGCGCCAGTTGGTCCGGCTGATCCAGCGCTTTGCTGACCCGGTCCATCAGGTGGTAGATGCCGGTCAGTTGTTGCGGGTTGGCAATGGTCGATTGCCAGCCGTTCTGGAAAATCCACTCGGCGTCGTAGCCCAGCACGGCTTGTACCGAAGGGCTGACGTAATTGAGGTTAAGGCGGTTGTCGGTGGAGAAAATCACGTCGCTGATGCTTTCGGCGAGCATCCGGTAGCGCTGCTCGCTGTCGCGCAGCGATTCGCTGGCTTCGATCTGGTCGGTGATGTCCTTGGCCACGCCGATGATCCGCGTGACCTGGTCGTCCTTGTCCCGCGCCAGCGCCTGTTCGCGAATCTCGAAGCGTCGCCACTGGCCGTCCCGATGGCGGAAGCGCAACTGGCACTGCATCAACTGGCGATAACCGGCCTGGCGCTGGACCTGGCGGGAGCGATGGTAATAGTCGGCGTCTTCGGGATGCAGGAGAATTTCCCAGAAGTATTCGCCCATCTGCTGCAGTTCGGTGCGGTTGTAACCCAGGGTCTGGCCCAGATGGTGGTTGCTGAAGATCATGCGCTGGCTGATCACATCCTGCACATACAGGTGATCCGGCACCGTGCGTACCACGTCCGACCAGAACCCTTCGCGCTCCTGCAATGACAGTTCGATGAGCTTGCGGCTGGTGATGTCGGTGATGCTCAGGATCACCGCGTCATAGTCGTCCGGGGTTTGCGGCAGGCGCAGCACCAGCCACAGGTGCTGGTCGCGACCGCTGGCGTCCTGGTGCTTGATTTCCAGCTCCAGCTGTTGCTGCCGGTTGAGCAGCGCGTCGAGCACCTGGTTGCCGATGGCGGTGCCGTCCTGCGGATTGCCGTCGACCAGCAGTTTCCAGGCGTTGTCGGTGCTATCGACATTAAGCAGTTGCAACGCGACCTGGTTGACCTCGGTGATCCGCAGTTCCTTCAGCAATTGCCGGCGTTGCTGCGGGATCGCCAGCCATGCTTGCAGTTGCTCGCTGCCCTGCAGTTGTGCCTTGTCGAAAAAGACCTTGAGCCCCGACATGTCGAGCACGCACAAAGCCACGCCGGTGCCTTCGAAAATGTCCTGATAACGCCGGCGGCCTTCATTCAACTGGCGCTGACGTCGGCGCATGTTCAGCAAGGCAAGAAACGGCAGCATGGAAAGCGCCAGGCCCAGCAGGCATTTACCGATGAACGCCGGCAGCAGTTCCTCCAGCACGCGCTGACGGTCGAACAAGCCGCGCAATTGCCAATCGCTGCTGCTCAGCGGAACCGTCAGCACGCTGTTGGCGATGTCGTCGGCGGTCAGTGTCCCTGGGTTGACCGAGGGCAACGCTTCGTCACGGCTGACGATCTGATGATTGATGCGGTTTTCCACCAGCCACAACGGACGGTCCCCGGCCTCGCTTTGCTTGGTCAGGGACGAAAAGAAGGTGGGGGTCAGGCGCAAGGCCCAATAGCCTCGGGAGCTGCCGCTGGCCTGATGCAACAATAGATGCACCACGGAACCGTCGGTGGCGTTGCTGAAGTAGTGCGCCTGGGCGTGGCTGCGGCGTACCAGTTCACCCAGGTAGTCGCTGTCATCGCTGTCGGGAGCGCTGTCACTGATGACTCTTCCCGAGGGGCTGAGCAAAGCCAGGCTGCGCAGATCAGGTAGCGACTGTTGCAGCTTGCGCAGCAGGGCCTGCAGCTCATCGGCGTCCTGCGGTTGTTCGACGATCGGCAACAGGTTGAGGGCGATCTGCGCGTTGAGTGCCATGTTCAGGCTGACCTGCGCGGCCAGATCGGCGGTGTAGTCGATGGTGTACTGACGCTGGTTCTTCTGGGTTTCCCGCAACTGGTCGAGCAACTGCCAGAACAGCAGGGCCAGCAGCAAAAGTACCAGTGTCGCCAAGGTGCCCATCAAAGTCCCGCGCAGGGGAGCGCCGGGCGCAGTGGCCGGCGCACTGGAAGTCAGAGGCGGGGGGACATTGGACAAGCTGTAATCCTGCGGTTTGGCTGGACTGGCGCGACGTGCACTATAAGCCGGACGCCCGAAGGGCGGCTAGCATGCCTTGAGTTGTGGCGATGTGCCAGCCCTGTCCGTCGGCTGGACTGCCACTGGTCAATAAGGTAGCTTTGCCGGTTACGCGGGGGCGTTCCAGCTCCTAGACTCAGACTTTTTTCAGCGCGCACGTTTTGATCCCCTCAAGCGAGCGACGCGCATGGTCTGGCCGGGCATTGCCTGCGCTCCAATCATTCATCAGTCACTGACCCTAGGTTCTCCATGGCTCAATACGTATTCACCATGCATCGGCTGGGCAAAGTTGTTCCGCCGAAGCGGGAAATCCTGAAAAACATTTCTCTGTCGTTCTTCCCCGGCGCCAAGATCGGCGTGCTCGGCCTCAACGGTTCGGGTAAGTCCACGCTGCTGAAAATCATGGCCGGCGTTGACACCGAGTTCGAGGGCGAAGCCCGTCCGATGCCGGAGCTGAACATCGGCTACCTGCCACAGGAACCGATCCTGGACCCGACCAAGACCGTGCGTGAAGTGGTCGAGGAAGCGGTCAGCGTGATCAAGGACGCCCAGGCGCGCCTGGACGAGGTCTATGCGGCCTACGCCGACCCGGATGCCGATTTCGACAAGCTGGCGGCCGAGCAGGCCAAGCTCGAAGCCATCCTGCAAGCCAGCGACGGCCACAACCTGGAGCGTCAACTGGAAGTCGCCGCCGATGCGCTGCGTCTACCGGCCTGGGATGCCAGGGTCGAACACCTCTCCGGTGGTGAAAAGCGTCGTGTGGCCCTGTGCCGTCTGCTGCTGTCCGCCCCGGACATGCTGCTGCTCGACGAACCGACCAACCACCTGGACGCCGACTCCGTTGCGTGGCTTGAACACTTCCTGCACGACTTCCCGGGCACTGTGGTCGCGATCACGCACGACCGTTACTTCCTGGACAACGTTGCTGGCTGGATTCTGGAACTCGACCGCGGCGCGGGCATTCCGTACGAAGGCAACTATTCGGGCTGGCTGGAAGCCAAGTCCGATCGTCTGGCTGCCGAATCCAAGCAGCAGTCGGCCCATGAAAAGGCCATGAAGGAAGAACTGGAGTGGGTGCGCAAAGGCGCCAAGGCCCGCCAGTCCAAGTCCAAGGCTCGTCTGCAACGCTTCGAAGAAATGCAATCGCAGGAATTCCAGAAGCGCAGCGAGACCAACGAGATCTACATCCCGGCCGGTCCGCGCCTGGGCGACAAGGTCATCGAGTTCAAGAACGTCACCAAGGGCTACGGCGACCGCGTGCTGATCGACAACCTGTCGTTCTCCATGCCTAAAGGCGCCATCGTCGGCGTGATCGGCGGTAACGGTGCCGGTAAGTCGACCCTGTTCCGCATGCTGATGGGCAAGGAAACTCCGGATTCGGGCAGCATCGAAGTCGGTGAAACCGTGCAGCTTGCTTGTGTGGATCAGAGCCGCGAAGACCTGGACGGCAGCAAGACCGTGTTCCAGCAGATTTCCGACGGTTCCGACCAGATCCGCATCGGCAACTACGAGATCCCGTCGCGTACCTACGTCGGTCGCTTCAACTTCAAGGGTGGCGATCAGCAGAAGTTCGTCAAGGACCTGTCCGGTGGTGAGCGTGGCCGCTTGCACCTGGCCCTGACCTTGAAGGAGGGCGGCAACGTCCTGCTGCTCGACGAACCGTCCAACGACCTCGACGTCGAAACCCTGCGTTCCCTGGAAGAAGCCCTGCTGGACTTCCCGGGCGCCGCCATTGTGATCTCCCACGACCGGTGGTTCCTTGACCGCGTCGCGACGCACATCCTGGCGTACGAAGACGACTCGCAAGCGGTGTTCTTCGAAGGTAACTACACCGAGTACGAAGCCGACCGCAGAAAGCGCCTCGGCGAAGCGGCTGCCCAGCCGCATCGTGTACGCCACAAGAAACTGGCCTGATTTCGGGTTGGTTGCATAAAGAGCGGAGCCTTCGGGCTCCGTTTTTTTTGCTCGGTTTTTTCAGTGGCTCCGAGGGGGAATTCATCGCTGGCAAGCCAGCTCCCACAGTTTTCGCGGTGATTACACATCCAGGACATGGCACAGATCCTGTGGGAGCTGGCTTGCCAGCGATGGCGGTGTAACTGTTGGTGCATTACTTGGACTTTGCCTCCCCATTCAGGTGCAAAACCCGTCAAAAAAGCAGCCTTATTTATATCCTGTGCACCATTTAATTTCATAGGTGCGACATTTTGCGCTGTTCTTGTGCGCAAGTCGTTTGTTACAGTCCGGCGCAATCTCCTACAACGACAATCAATTTGCCGAGACTTTTCCATGATCGAATCCGTCGAATCCTTCCTTGCCCGCCTGAAAAATCGCGATCCGGACCAGCCTGAATTCCACCAGGCCGTGGAAGAAGTACTACGCAGTCTATGGCCGTTTCTTGAAGCCAACCCGCATTACCTGACCTCGGGCATTCTGGAGCGCATCTGCGAGCCGGAGCGGGCGGTGGTGTTTCGCGTGTCGTGGGTCGACGATCAGGGCAAGGTCCAGGTCAATCGCGGGTTCCGCATCCAGATGAACAGCGCCATCGGCCCGTACAAGGGCGGCCTGCGTTTCCATCCGTCGGTGAACATGGGCGTGCTGAAATTCCTCGCCTTCGAACAGACCTTCAAAAACTCCCTGACTTCATTGCCCATGGGCGGCGGCAAGGGCGGTTCGGACTTCGATCCGAAGGGCAAGAGCGATGCCGAGGTCATGCGCTTCTGCCAGGCCTTCATGAGCGAGTTGTATCGCCACATCGGTGCAGACGTTGACGTGCCGGCCGGGGACATCGGCGTCGGTGCACGGGAAATCGGATTCCTGTTCGGCCAGTACAAGCGCCTGAGCAACCAGTTCACCAGTGTGCTGACAGGCAAGGGCCCAAGCTACGGCGGCAGCCTGATTCGTCCGGAAGCCACCGGTTTCGGTTGCGTGTACTTCGCCGAAGAAATGCTCAAGCGCCGTGATCAGACCGTTGAAGGCAAGCGCGTGGCGATCTCCGGTTCCGGCAACGTTGCCCAGTACGCAGCGCGCAAGGTCATGGACCTGGGTGGCAAAGTGATTTCCCTGTCCGACTCCGAAGGCACGCTGTATTGCGAAGCTGGCCTGAGCGAAGATCAGTGGCTGGCGTTGCTGGATCTGAAAAACGTCAAGCGCGGGCGGATCAGCGAATTGGCGGCGGCGTTCGGCCTGGAGTTTCGCGCCGGCCAGCACCCATGGTCGCTGCCGTGCGACATCGCGCTGCCATGCGCCACGCAAAACGAACTCGATGCCGAAGCTGCGCACACTCTGCTGCGTAACGGCTGCGTATGCGTGGCCGAAGGCGCGAACATGCCGACCACGCTGGAGGCTGTGGATATCTTCATCGAGGCCGGCATTCTGTTCGCCCCGGGCAAGGCATCCAACGCCGGTGGCGTGGCGGTGAGCGGTCTGGAGATGTCGCAGAACGCCATGCGTCTGCTGTGGACCGCTGGCGAAGTGGACAGCAAGCTGCACGCAATCATGCAGTCGATCCACCACGCCTGTGTGCACTACGGTGAAGAGAACGGACGTATCAACTACGTCAAAGGCGCGAACATCGCAGGCTTCGTCAAAGTCGCCGATGCCATGTTGGCCCAAGGCGTGGTTTAAGACGGTTCGATGCGGATCACTTCAATCAGTTGATCGCCGGCAGGACGCTGCCACAGCACTTCATCGTTGAGTCGTGCGCCGAACAGCGCCCGGCCCAGTGGTGAACCCCAATTGATCAGGCCGTGGGCGGCATCGGCCTGATCTTCGCCCACCAGTTGTACACGGCGCTCGGTGTTGTGTTCATCGGCATAGGTCACCCAACTGCCGAACTGCACTTTCTCGGTCGAAGTCGCGGCGGGTACCACCTGAGCGCTGCCCAGGCGCTGCTTGAAATAACGCAAATCACGTTCGAGATCCGCCAGGCGCTGCTTGTCGGCCTCGTCGCCTTTTGCCGATTGTTCAGTGTGCTGGGCTTGCAGTTCGGCGACCTTGGCCTGCAACAGGCTGAGGCCTTGCGGCGTGACGTAATTGGGCTGCGCGCTGACCTGCCGTTCGACAGGCTGGTCGGCTTGCGCGGCGGCGTTATCTTCATGGACGAAGGCACGGCTCATGGAATTCTCCCGGTACAGGGTTTGGATCATGGTCGCAGGCATCTGGTTTCACTGGATGTCTGAAAGCGACTTACGGCGAGTGATAGGCCCGGGCCTATCACTCGCCACATTTCGAACTCCCATGCCCCAACGGCCCATAAGGAAAGTCTAGAAGCAGGCTCGTCAGGACGGTGTGCCAGGGCGGTGAAAAATCATTCAAACCCGCATCCCCCCTGTGGGAGCGGGCTTGCTCGCGAAAGCCATCTGTCATTCAGCAGAGGTGCTGACTGACACACCGCTTTCGCGAGCAAGCCCGCTCCCACAGGGGGCGGTGGTGTGTATCAGGTCAGTAGTGATACCACTTCAGCTCAAGCATCACTTCATTCTCGGGCGTCGCCAAATGGCTGAACTCGCGCCGGGCACTCAAGCGCAGTCCGAGATTGCGGGATATTTCCCATTGCTGATTCAGGCTCAGGTTACGACGCACTTCGCCATTGGTGAAGAAATCACCCTTGGCTTCCAGACTCAGGTTGCCCACCGGGTTTTGCCACAGCACACCACTGTTGAAGCCAGCGGCCGGCGCGATGAAGGCGGCGAAGTCATTGTTGTGTTCGATACGCACAGTGCCCAGGGCAAATCCGAGCAGGTCATCGCCCAGTTGCCAGGTCCCACCGCCACCGCCGTTGACGTGGCTGACCAGGGTTTGGTCATTGTGCTTGCCCGGCACCCGCTCCAGGCCACCGGTGACTTGCCATGACAGTGGTTGCAGCAATTGGTTACGCGGGGTCAGGGAGCGAATGGTCGCCAGGTCCAGTTGCTGTACTTGCCAGTCATTGCCTTCGTACTGGCGCAGTTTCAATTGCAGGATTTCGATCTGCGCGCCCAGTGGAAAGCTTTCGCTGTTGTCATCGAGGTCGTGATAAGCCATGCGCAAGCCGTACTCGCCAAAGGCTCTGTCACCCCGGGTGCCGAGGCCGAGCTGCCAGGTACGGGACTCGTGACCGTCTTCAGGCAGGCCGGGTTGCGCGATTTCCAGCTCCGGCGCCGGGTTCTGGTTGATTGCCCGCAGCAGTTCGAAACTGCGCTGGGCACGCGCCGGGTCGCGTTCCTGGCCATTGGCGCGGTAACGCTCCAGTCGATAGGCCGCATCAATGATCAGCGCCTGGCGCTCGCGGGGTTGTGCCTTGAACGCCGGGTCCTGCAATCGGTTCTGATCGGCGCTGACTTTCAACACCCATTGCTGCTCTTCAGGGTTCAGCGGCTCGGCGCGACTGAGCAACTCGCGCTCCCGGGACGGACGATACTGGATGGACTCCACCAGCCCGGCATTCTTCACGGCTTTGACGGTGTCGGTCGGGATGGCCGTGAGCGGGAATTGCCCGGTCAGGCGCAAGCTCGGGCGGGCCACTTGCAGCAGTTCCAGTAAACGGTATGAGCAGTTTTCGTCGAAGAAGAAATAGTCGAACTTGATCTGCTTCAGCTCCCAGACGTGCTCGACCATGCGTGCGGTTTCCTGTCGGGTCAGGTTCAGCCGGTATTCCCACAGGTCGCGGTTTTCCAGGCTGCGGTATTCCGAGAGTTTTTCCTGGTAGGGCACCATTGCGAACAAGCCGGGGTAACCGCCCATCAGGCCTTTCCAGGCATAGAGGATGCTGTTGTCCGAGCCCTCGATGTAGGCGCCGAAGTTGATCGCGTAACTGAGCAGCGACGTCTTGTCGCTTTTCACTTCGGCCTGATCGATGCGCAGCAGGGTGTGGCCAAACATCGAGGATGGGCTGTTCAGATAGGCTGCCGGGAAGATCATCACCGCACTGTCCGGTGAGACGTCCTTGAACCATTGCCTGAACCCGGCGCAATCCGGCGTCGGCAGGCCGGTCAGGCCGAGCTGTTCTTTCAGCCAGCGGGTGCGGGCCGGGTAGACGCATTGAGCGTGTGTTTCACCGGCACTGGCCGGGGCATACAAGGCTTGTACCGTCGCCGCCAATTCATGGTCCGGGTGTTCATTGCCGTCAGCGGCGAGGAAGAATTCCCTGTCGCTGACATAGCTGCGCCAGCCGCCGAGCTTGGCGGTTTCGTAATGGCCCAGGGATATCCAGAAAGGGTCGTTGGCCAGTTGCTGCAAACGTTGTGGGTCGATGTGAGGCGCGGCGAACAGCGGGGCGCAGACACACAGCGCCAGCCAGGCAAGGCGTTTGAGCATAGGTGGCAACTTAAACAGGAAAAAATGAAGACCCAACGAGGTGGATGCCGTTTACCTGTAGGAGCTGGCTTGCCAGCGATGGTCGTTAACGATAACGCGTGTCTACTGGATAAACACAGCGCCTTTGAAACCATCGCTGGCAAGCCAGCTCCTACAGTCAGCGACATTACCCGAGGAGGGGCAGGTCCAAAAAACAAAACCCGCTTCCCGAAAGAAGCGGGGCAGGTCGAGCTTAGGCTTGAGTCGCGTACTTGGCCAGACGAGGGTCGGCCTTGAGCACGGCCAGGGTGTTGGTATGCACGTCTTCGGCAGTCACGTCAGCCTTGCTGAAGATCTGCTGGAAGTGCTCGTGAGTGACGGCGGCGAAATGCGCACGGTCTTCCGGCGCCACGCCCAGTACCACGGCATAGGTGGTCAGCGCTTCTCCCTGACCTTTGGCCATGTCTTCGGACAGCTCGTTCATCATGCCATTCATGGCAAACCAGGATTTGCCGCCATAGGTCAGCGATGCATTGGTCGCGCAACCGTTGGTGCCGGAGGTCATGCCGAAGGTTGCGTTGCCGGAGGTGCCGTTGGTGGTGGATGCCAGGAAGTGAGCCGGAGTACCACGCTGACCTTCGAACAGCATGTTGCCCCAACCGCAATCCGGGCCACCTGGCGCCTGAGCCATGGCGTTGATGGATACAGCGGTGAAGAGAGTACCGAGAAGAATCCGTTTCATAGCTTTGTTCTCTTTAGGTGCCTACCAATGGACAAGGGGTCTGGCCCGTCTGGTGCCAGTGGGCCGGTCATTAGTCCAGCCGCGCAGTCTGGAGTTTAGGCACGATCACGGGGCTCCGTGATTTTTTGCAAAACATTCCTGGGAAACGGCGGCGAAAGCCCGGCCCGCCTGGGGTTGGCGGATTGACGATGCTCCGGCCAACGGCGCTCCTTGCCAGTCGGGCATGGGCGGCGCCAGAATGCTGCCATCTGCCCCGCCTGATTGTTAAGGAAGCCCGATGCCTGATCCTGTTGCTGCCAGCTTGCGTCTAGCGCCCGAAGCGCTGACCCGTCCGTTTTCCGCTGAACAGTTCAGCTTCTCTACCACCAATGATCTGGAGCCCTTTCGCGGTGTGCTTGGCCAGGAACGTGCGGTCGAAGCCTTGCAGTTCGGTGTGGCCATGCCACGCCCCGGTTACAACGTATTCGTCATGGGCGAGCCTGGCACTGGCCGGTTTTCGTTCGTCAAACGCTACCTCAAGGCCGAAGGCAAGCGCCTGCAGACCCCGGCGGACTGGGTCTACGTCAACAATTTCGATGAGCCTCGCGAGCCGCGCGCACTGGAGCTGCCGTCGGGCAGCGCTGGCGCCTTCATCGGTGATATCAACGGTTTGATCGACAACCTGCTGGCGACGTTTCCGGCAGTTTTCGAGCATCCGTCCTACCAGCAGAAGAAAAGCAGCATCGACCGCGCCTTCAATCAGCGCTACGACAAGGCTCTGGACGTCATCGAGCGTCTGGCGCTGGAAAAGGAGGTCGCGCTGTACCGCGACGCCAGCAATATCGCCTTCACCCCGATGAGCGACGGCAAGGCGCTGGACGAAGCTGAATTCGCCCAGTTGCCGGAAGCCGAGCGCGAGCGCTTTCACGAGGATATTTCGGCCCTGGAGGAGCGCCTGAACGAGGAGCTCGCCAGCCTGCCGCAATGGAAGCGTGAGTCGAGCAACCAGTTGCGTCATCTGAACGAAGAAACCATCACCCTGGCCTTGCAGCCATTGTTGTCGCCATTGTCGGAGAAGTACGCCGAGAACGCGGCGGTTTGCGGTTATCTGCAAGCCATGCAGGTGTATTTGCTCAAGACCGTGGTCGAGCAACTGGTGGACGACAGCAAGACTGACGCTGTCGCCCGCAAGTTGCTGGAAGAACAATGCGCGCCGAGCTTGGTGGTCGGTCACTCGGCCAGCGGCGGTGCGCCCGTGGTGTTCGAGCCGCACCCGACCTACGAAAACCTCTTCGGCCGTATCGAATACAGCACCGACCAGGGCGCGCTGTATACCACCTACCGTCAGCTGCGGCCGGGGGCCTTGCACCGGGCCAACGGTGGGTTCCTGATCCTTGAAGCGGACAAGATGCTCAGCGAGCCATTCGTGTGGGATGCGCTGAAACGCGCCCTGCAATCGCGCAAGCTGAAAATGGAATCGCCACTGGGCGAGATGGGCCGTTTTGCGACCGTTACCCTGACGCCGCAACACATTCCGTTGCAGGTCAAAGTCGTCATCATCGGTGCCCGTCAGCTGTATTACACGCTGCAAGACCTTGATCCGGACTTCCAGGAGATGTTCCGCGTCCTGGTGGACTTCGACGAAGACATCCCGATGGTCGACGAGAGCCTGGAGCAGTTCGCCCAGCTGCTCAAAACCCGTACTTCCGAAGAAGGCATGGCACCGCTGACCGCCGATGCGGTGGCGCGCCTGGCGACTTACAGTGCCCGTCTGGCCGAGCACCAGGGGCGCCTGTCGGCGCGTATTGGTGACTTGTTCCAACTGGTCAGCGAGGCGGACTTCATCCGCCATCTGGCCAGCGATGAAATGACCGACGCGGGGCATATCGAGCGCGCGCTCAAGGCCAAGGCCACTCGGACCGGGCGGGTTTCTGCGCGGATTCTTGACGACATGCTGGCCGGGATCATCCTGATCGATACCGCTGGCGCGGCGGTCGGCAAGTGCAACGGTTTGACCGTGCTGGAAGTCGGTGACTCGGCCTTTGGTATACCGGCACGGATTTCCGCCACGGTGTACCCGGGTGGCAGCGGCATCGTCGACATCGAGCGCGAGGTCAACCTCGGCCAGCCGATCCACTCCAAAGGCGTGATGATCCTTACCGGTTATCTGGGTAGCCGTTACGCCCAGGAGTTTCCGCTGGCGATTTCGGCGAGCATCGCCCTGGAGCAATCCTACGGTTATGTCGATGGCGACAGTGCTTCCCTGGGCGAGGCCTGCACCCTGATCTCGGCCTTGTCGAAGACCCCGCTCAAGCAGTGTTTTGCCATCACCGGTTCGATCAACCAGTTCGGCGAAGTGCAGGCGGTCGGCGGAGTCAACGAGAAGATCGAGGGCTTCTTCCGTCTGTGCGAAGCCCGTGGGTTGACCGGCGAGCAGGGGGCAATCATTCCTCACGCCAACGTCGCCACGCTGATGCTCGACGAGAAGGTGCTGGCGGCGGTGCGTGCGGGGCAGTTCCATGTCTACGCGGTCCGTCAGGCCGACGAAGCCTTGAGTTTGCTGGTCGGCGAGCCGGCCGGCGAGCCGGACGAGAATGGCGAATTCCCTGAAGGCAGCGTGAACGCGCGGGTCGTGGAGCGCCTGCGGGTTATCGCGGAAATGATCAGCGAAGATGATCTGAAAGAAGCCGAGAAGGAGTTGGCGCAAGAGGCGTTGGCGGAAACAAAACCAGCGTGATGCGCACTTGAAGTCATTCACACCGCTCTACTGTGGGAGCGACGGTGCGGCGATCCGACCTGCTCGCGATGAGGGACTGACATTCAACCCATGTGTTGACTGAAGGTCCGCCTTCGCGAGCAGGCTCGCTCCTACATTTTATGTATGGATCACCCCAAAAGCGTCGTCGAAATGACGTCAATATTCACACTATGACCATTCGGCGCCTTTCGGTCTCGCCCGGCCTGCAAGCCAGACTTTTCTTCTATTCTCTGCTCAGGGATATCGAGAGTCATCACAGGATCGAAACAGCCTTCCCGAGGGGGCTGAATACCGGATCTACCGAGGGTCGCCGCCATGTCGCGCAACCTCTGCCTCACCCGTCAATGCCTGGGCCTTGTAACCCGTATCGAGTGTGCCATCCGTCCATTGGCGGGAGATACGGGCATGTGGACTCTGCTGTTCGCCGCCGGAATGGCCGGCGAACAGCCTTCGGCCATCAAGGCCCAAGGCCCGTTTCATGGCCCATTCGTCGCTGAATCAATCCTCGACACCATTGTTGAAAGCCTGACTTTGCACGGCTACGAATTGGCCGACGATCCGCAAATCTGGTGCCTGCACTTGCAAGCCCAACTGCGGGAAATCAATGGTGGTCGCTGCCGAAACATGGGCGGCTTCGAGTTTCACCCCGAGCACTGAGTCGCACTATTGATCAAGGCGCGTCATGTCGGCCTTGTCGAGTCTGACCTCGAAACCATATTGCACGGTGGCGAGGTCAGTGCGCTGATAGGTTTCCAGGCGCGCAGGCTGCCCGTAGAAGTAATGCACGGCAAACTGCGCCGGACCTTGTGCGCTCGCGCCATGGCTGACCGATAGAATCTCCTTCAAGTAGTTACCGCTGTCGTCCTTGGCGAAAAAGCGCCAGTCCTGGGCGGGAAATGCCTTTAGATCCACCACCAGTGCATTGTCTTTGAGTCCGAGGCCTTTGGGCAGTTGACGGGCCTCCACGGTTTTTTTGTCGACCGTGGCCAGGAACAACGGCATCGAGCCCACTGCATAGGCCGGCGTTTGCGGAAACAGATTCAGATCGTAAGTGATGGTGCCGCGCAGGGGATCGATCTGGTACGCCTCAGACGGCAGTTCGATCGGCTCGTCGCGATTGCCGCGAGCGTCTTCGGTGAAGAAACTCACCGGGCTTTCACCGGGATTGAACGATGTGCCAAGCAGTTCATCGTTGAAGCTGCGCAGATGAGTGAATTCGATTCGCGCAGCACTGGGGTCGTCGACCGACTGACTGATGCTGACGTTCTTTTTCAGTTGATCCTCAGTCAGCGTTGCCCCTTTCAGCCAGCTCGCCGCCTGGTCGTCATAGACCACCACGGGCAGGTTCAAGGGCTGGATGGTCTTGTCCGTGGTAATGGCATCAAAGCGCCGGATCGGCAGGTCGAGGTCCTTTCGGGTGACTGTGACGGCGGAAAAATCCAGCATGCTGACTTCGAGGGTTTCGATTGTCCCGTTGAAGTACACCTTCGAATAATGTCGAGCCTGCTGTTTCTCAAAATTGCGTTGTTCATCGTCGAGCTGTTTTTCCAGGGCCTCGCTCCAGCTCTTTTGCTGCTGCATCTTGGCCAGCTGCTGCTGATAGAAGGCAATTTGTACCGCGGTTTCGTTGATTGAGCCGGCGCGCGTGATGAATTGCCCGGTGCTGTCCCTGGCCTGGACGATCAGCGGGTTCAGCGGTGTTTCACTGACTTCGGGGGCCGGCGGTGCGCTGTTGTTGTATTCGATTTCCGCGTAGTTGTTCGTCAATGTGAGCAGGGTGACGCTCAGGTTGTCATTGGTGCGAGTCTGGCCTGCGTCCTTTTTCGTCAGGTCGAAGCTGTAGAGGCGGCGTGGCGCGATGACTTCGACTTTGCCTTGCAGGCTCACCGGTTGCGGTTGCTGCTTTCTGTCGATGTCGAGGCCTTCGATGAAGGGTAGGCCACGGTCAGGTCATCGGGGTTGGTCAGGTTGGAGCTCGACGGGCTGAGTTGAATGCCGGGGTCGGTTTCCGACCATTCCGGCTGGAATGGAATCACTCGTTTATTGCTCAGGGTAACCGACTGCCATTCCAGGCCATGGGGAAACAAAAACGCGGCAGGAACGCTGAACGTGAACGGGAACACCGGTTGCAAATCGGTCAGGTAGTCGGAACCGGAGTCCTTTTGCAGCACGAACAACCCGTTGATGTAGGTGTCGACCAAGGCCTGTGGGGTCGGGTAGTGCTTGAGCATGGCGAGGGCGTCTTCGCCGTATTCGGTTTCCACCGGTTTACTGTCGAGCTTGAGTCGGGCGCGCTCGAGCAGCAGCAGTGAGCCGCCCAGCTCCGACACGGCATCCTTGAGTTTCGGATCCTGGATGGCGTCCAGCGACTTTTCGAACTGCGCGGTTTTTTCTTCGAGGCTGACCTGGCGTTTTTCATCGCTGGGTGGGCAGCCACTTAGCAGCAGCGCCAGGCAAATACCGGCACTCGTCAAAGGCAATCGCACATCCATTTCCAGTCTTCCTGTCCGACATCACTGAGCAGTCGATGATTTGGACACTAGCAGAAAAACCTTGATACACAGGCGCAGGTCGCGGATTTTTCGACGGTTTCCGGTTGCTTCTGGGTATAGACGGGCGGCTGGTATACTCGCGGCCATTTTCAATCCAACGTGTGAGATTCAATGGAACGCTTTATCGAAAATACAATGTACGCCTCGCGCTGGCTGCTGGCACCGATCTATTTCGGGCTGTCCCTGGGGCTGTTGGCACTGGCACTGAAATTCTTCCAGGAAGTCTCCCATGTCATCCCGAATGTGTTTTCGATGGCCGAATCGGACTTGATCCTGGTGCTGCTGTCGCTGATCGACATGGCGCTGGTGGGCGGATTGCTGGTGATGGTGATGATTTCCGGCTACGAGAACTTCGTCTCGCAACTGGACATCGATGACTCCAAGGAAAAGCTCAACTGGCTGGGCACCATGGACTCTTCGTCGCTGAAAATGAAGGTGGCTGCGTCGATCGTGGCGATCTCGTCCATTCACCTGTTGCGCATCTTCATGGACGCCAAGAACGTCGATCCTGAGCATCTGCAGTGGTACGTGATCATCCACATGACTTTCGTGGTCTCGGCATTCGCCATGGGTTACCTGGACAAAGTCACCAAGCACTGATCCATTGCTGGCCCCCATGAAACACGCCGCCCGTCTGTTGCAAAACAGACGGGCGGCGTCGTTTGTGGCTTGTGCTTTGATGCGCCGAGGCCTATCCCTGTAAGTATGTTGGCTCGCCACTGCGTGAGGTACGTTCATGACCCTGCATGAGTTGAATGCGTATGCCGTCGCCGGGAAGGTCGATGAGCTGAACCTGATCTCCATGGAGGGTGGCATCTACCTGCTGGAAGCAAGGATGCATGGCGCGGCGTACCCCCTGAGCGATACGCACGGCCATATGATGAGCCTGCGCTCGGTGGAGCATGCCCGTGATGTGTTGCGCTCCTTTCCCAAGCTGCATTTCAACCTTGTGCACACGGTCGTGCATGACGAGATGTGCGGGCTGGTTGCCGATGTTGAGGAAAACCTGAAGGTGCCGATCGCCTGACGTCCCTCATCAATGACATGACATCTGTGCTAGTCTGCTGGCCCTTTTGGTTCCGGGCGCTCCGGGACGCGCTGTGCACGCATGGCAAGTTCCCGAGCCGTCCGCACAGCGGAGCAGTGTCATGTCCGAAGTAAATCTGTCCACCGACGAAACCCGCGTCAGCTACGGTATTGGCCGTCAGCTGGGCGACCAACTGCGCGACAACCCGCCACCGGGCGTAAGCCTGGACGCGATCCTGGCAGGTCTGACCGACGCATTCGCCGGTAAGCCAAGCCGCGTGGGTCAGGAAGAAATGTCCGCCAGCTTCAAAGTCATCCGCGAAATCATGCAGGCCGAAGCTGCAGCCAAGGCTGAAGCGGCTGCTGGCGAAGGCCTGGCTTTCCTGGCTGAAAACGCCAAGCGTGAAGGCATCACCACTCTGGCTTCCGGCCTGCAGTTCGAAGTTCTGACCGCTGGCGAAGGCGCCAAGCCATCCCGTGAAGACTCCGTGCGTACTCACTACCACGGCACCCTGATCGACGGCACGGTGTTCGACAGCTCCTACGAGCGCGGCCAGCCTGCAGAGTTCCCGGTTGGTGGTGTGATCGCTGGCTGGACCGAAGCGCTGCAACTGATGAACGCCGGCAGCAAATGGCGCCTGTACGTGCCGAGCGAACTGGCTTACGGCGCTCAAGGCGTTGGCAGCATCCCGCCGCACAGCGTACTGGTGTTCGACGTCGAACTGCTCGACGTTCTGTAAGACCCGCTGATTACCTGTACTTGTAGGAGCGAGCTTGCTCGCGATGGGCGTCAACGATAACGCGGCCATCCTGAATGAACGCGGTGTGTTTGAGTTCTTTGCGAGCAAGCTCGCTCCTACAAAGTTTTGCAGCGTTTTTCATATTTCGATCTTATGGTTCAGATCGTGCGTCGGGCGCAACGCCCGGGCATAGCAGAACAGAAACAGGTTACGCACCACTTCCTTGAGCACCACCGGCTCGCTGGAACTCAAGCCATTGAGATCCAGATCACCCTGATCCTGCAGCTCGTTCAAGGCTTCCTCTTCCAGTACGGCACAGACTTCCCCGGTTTCCCGGTGCAGGATCCTGAGGTAAGGGTGTGGGCGGTCCAGCCAGGCATCGATCAAATAAGTCATGGTTCTCATCTCCACTGAGGGTTTTATGAGAATAATTCCTATTCGCAAAATAGCAAGCGCCTATTGGCGGTTTGCGCTTTTTTCCAGGTAAAGATTGCGTCAGGTCAAAACGACTGGGGTTTGGCTATTGGAAGGGTTTGCTGGGCGAAGCAGGGGAGGGTGAGGCGCCATCCCGCGCCGGGCACGGGATGGAGGACAGCAGGTTCAGACTTTCCTGACGAACTCGGACTTGAGTTTCATCGGGCCAATGCCGTCGATCTTGCAATCGATGTCGTGATCGCCATCGCACAGGCGGATGTTCTTGACCTTGGTGCCGACCTTGACCACCAAAGACGTACCCTTGACCTTGAGGTCCTTGATCACGGTGATGGTATCGCCGTCCTGCAGGACATTGCCGACCGAATCCTTTTTCACTGCGTCATCGGACGCCGCTTCGGCTTCACCGCTGGCAGACCATTCGTGGGCGCACTCGGGGCAGATCAGCTGGGCGCCGTCTTCATAGGTGTATTCGGAATTGCATTTTGGGCAGGGTGGCAGCGTGCTCACTAAGGCTCCTTGGATTCAGGATCGCTAAAAAGCGCACATTGTATAGGGTTTTAGGCGGGAGAGGGGGTAGTGCCGGAAACCTGTAGGAGCGAGCTTGCTCGCGAAGAATGTCAACGCTAACGCGTGCATTCTGAATGAACGCGGCGTCTTTGAGTTCATCGCGAGCAAGCTCGCTCCTACAGTACAGAGGCGAATCAGTGCGTGCGGGCTACCGCAAATTCGCTCAATTCAACCAGCGCATCGCGGTACTCGCTGGCAGGCAGCGCTTCGAGGCACTTGATCGCGCGGGCCACATAATCTCGGGCCAGTTGCGCGGTGTACTCCAGCGAACCCGAGGCTTCCACGGCTGCGCGGATGCTTTCCAGGTCTTCGATTCCGCCTTTCTGGATCGCCTTGCGTACCAGGGCGGCCTGCTCCGGCGTACCTTCACGCATGGTGTAGATCAGCGGCAGGGTCGGCTTGCCTTCGGCCAGATCGTCACCGACGTTCTTGCCCAGGGTTTCGGCGTCGCCCTTGTAATCAAGCAGGTCGTCGACCAACTGGAAGGCTACCCCCAGGTGATCACCGAATGTACGCAGGGCTTCGGCCTGTTCCGGCGTGGCTTCGCACAGGGCGGCAGCACTGTGGGTCGAGGCCTCGAAGAGCATCGCGGTCTTGCCGCGGATGACCTCCATGTAGGTTTCTTCGGTGGTGCTGGCGTCACGCACCTTCGACAGCTGCAACACTTCGCCTTCGGCGATGATGCGCGTGGCTTGCGAAAGGATCTTCATCACTGGCATGGAGCCCAGCTCGACCATCATTTCGAAGGAGCGCGAATACAGGAAATCACCGACCAGCACGCTTGGCGCGTTGCCCCACATGGCGTTGGCGGTCGAGCGGCCACGGCGCATGCCGGACATGTCGACCACGTCGTCATGCAGCAGGGTAGCGGTGTACAGGAACTCGATGGTGGCGGCCAGCAGGCGCAGGTCGTCACCTTCACGGCCCAGGGCCTTGCCACACAGCAACACCAATAAAGGACGCAGGCGTTTGCCACCGGCCGAGGTGATGTAATCGCCGATTTTCGATACCAGCGGCACTCGGGAAGTCAGCTGCTTCTTGATGATGCCGTCGACGGCGCTAAAATCGTCCGCCACCGCGCGGTAGAAAGCTTGGGGTTGCATCAGCGACAGTTGCTCCAGAAGGGTTGCGCGGCATGCTAGGACCCACGCCTGCAGGTGTCAAGGCGCGATGGACGGCCCCTTGCAAGGCCGGCGTGGCTTGCGTACAATCGCGCACCCTGAACTTCCTGGGCAGCACCTGCCTTACGCAATTGCAAGCGGGCCTCCAGCCCCATGCAGCCATGCCAGCCAATACCTCTTCTTATAAAGAGCTGGGTGAGCAGGATTATCGGAGAAATACCATGTCTTATGCAGTAATCGTTACTGGCGGCAAGCAGTACAAAGTCGCCCCAGGTGAATACCTGAAGATCGAAAAACTGGAAGTCGCTACCGGCGAATCCGTTACCTTTGATCGCGTTCTGTTGGTTGCCAACGGTGACGACGTGAATATCGGCGCTCCAGTTGTTGCTGGCGCTACCGTTGTGGCTGAAGTGATCTCCCAAGGTCGTCACGATAAAGTCCGCATCATCAAGTTCCGTCGCCGTAAGCACCACATGAAGCGTATGGGCCACCGCCAGTGGTACACCGAGATCAAAATCACCGGTATTCAGGCTTAATTTCAGCCTAATTCCTCACTAGGAGAATTGAACTCATGGCACACAAAAAAGCTGGTGGTAGTACCCGTAACGGTCGCGACTCAGAAGCCAAACGCCTTGGCGTGAAGATGTATGGCGGCCAGGCTATCAAGGCAGGCAACATCATCGTGCGTCAGCGCGGCACCCAATTCCACGCTGGCTACGGCGTTGGCATGGGTAAAGATCACACCCTCTTCGCTAAAGTCGAAGGCGTGATCAAGTTCGAAGTAAAAGGCGCCTTCGGTCGTCGTTACGTGAGCGTAGTCGCAGCTTAATTGCGCGATCGCTGGAAAAGCCCTGTCTCGCGACGGGGCTTTTTCGTTTGTGGGGTGAGTCTCTTGCAAAGCTGTTTGTATGGGCTGTCGGCGTACGATGTAGGTATCGTGGTTTGGGGTCGCTGCGCTCATTTTTGCAAGAGTCTTATGTCTTGATTGTTTTTCGGCTCGTCCGTATGGCGAGAGGCGTTTGTTATGAAGTTTGTTGATGAAGTATCGATTCGCGTAAAGGCTGGTGACGGTGGCAATGGCGCCATGAGTTTCCGTCGGGAAAAATTTATCGAGAACGGTGGTCCGAACGGCGGTGATGGCGGTGACGGCGGTTCCATCTACATGATGGCCGACGAAAACCTCAACACCTTGGTGGACTACCGTTACACCCGGCACTTCGATGCCGAGCGTGGCTCCAACGGTGGCAGCACCGATTGCACCGGCAAGAAGGGTGAGGACCTGATCCTGCGCGTTCCGGTCGGCACCACGGTGATCGACTCCGCGACTCAGGAAGTTATCGGCGACCTGACCAAGGCTGGTCAGAAATTGATGGTAGTGCAGGGCGGCTGGCACGGTCTGGGCAACACTCGTTTCAAATCCAGTACCAACCGGGCGCCGCGCCAGACCACTCCGGGCAAGCCGGGTGAGCAGCGCGACCTGAAGCTGGAAATGAAAGTGCTGGCTGACGTCGGTCTGCTGGGCTTGCCAAACGCCGGTAAAAGTACCTTTATCCGTTCGGTTTCAGCTGCCAAGCCGAAAGTTGCCGACTACCCGTTCACCACGCTGGTGCCGAACCTGGGTGTGGTCAGCGTCGATCGCTGGAAGAGCTTCGTCATTGCCGATATTCCGGGTTTGATCGAAGGCGCTTCCGAAGGTGCTGGTCTGGGCATTCGCTTCCTCAAGCACTTGGCGCGTACTCGTCTGCTTTTGCACCTCGTAGACATGGCGCCGCTGGATGACGCCAGCGCACCGGATGCCGCTGAAGTGATCGTCAACGAGCTGATCAAGTTCAGCCCGTCCCTGGCGGAGCGTGATCGCTGGCTGGTCCTGAACAAGTGCGACCAGATCCTTGATGAAGAGCACGATGCTCGCGTCAAGGAAATCGTTGATCGCCTGGAGTGGACTGGTCCGGTCTACGTGATCTCGGCCATCTCCAAGCTCGGCACCGAGCGTCTGTGCCACGACATCATGCGTTACATGGAAGACCGTGCTGATCGCCTGGCCAATGACCCGGCCTACAAGGAAGAGCTGGCCGATCTCGATCAGCGCATCGAAGACGAAGCTCGCGCGCAACTGCAGGCGCTGGATGACAAGCGTGCCCTGCGTCGCAGCGGCGTGAAGTCGGTCCATGACATCGGCGACGATGATTGGGACGAAGAAGATGTGGATGACGAAGACGGTCCGGAAATCATTTACGTGCGTGACTGATTCGTTGCGATAAACTTAAGCGCCGCTCAATCGAGCGGCGTTTTGGTATCTGGAAATCGATCGTTGGTCACGAATAACCACGAATAATGTCACGGGCAGTGCTAGGTCGTGCTGCCCTCAAGCTAAGGTTGAAGATGATGCGGAGCAAGGTGACAGGTGCGCAGCGTTGGGTCGTGAAGATCGGCAGCGCTTTGCTGACGGCGGACGGCAAGGGCCTGGATCGCGCGGCAATGGGTGTCTGGGTTGAGCAGATGGTGGCCTTGCATGAGGCGGGTGTCGAGCTGGTGCTGGTGTCCTCCGGGGCGGTGGCGGCCGGTATGAGCCGTTTGGGCTGGACCTCGCGACCCAGTGCGATGCACGAGCTTCAGGCTGCTGCTGCAATCGGCCAGATGGGGCTGGTGCAGGCCTGGGAGTCGAGCTTTGCCGTGCATGGCCGGCATACCGCACAGATTCTCCTGACCCATGACGACCTGTCCGATCGCAAACGCTACCTGAATGCCCGCAGTACCTTGCGTGCGCTGGTCGAGCTCAAAGTCATCCCGGTGATCAACGAGAACGACACTGTAGTCACTGACGAAATCCGTTTTGGCGACAACGACACCCTGGCGGCGTTGGTGGCGAACCTGGTCGAGGCGGATTTGCTGGTGATCCTCACGGATCGTGATGGCATGTTCGACGCTGATCCGCGCAACAATCCGAATGCCCAGCTGATTTACGAAGCGCGTGCCGATGATCCGGCGCTTGACGCGGTGGCGGGTGGCACCGGTGGTGCGCTGGGGCGTGGTGGCATGCAGACCAAATTGCGTGCTGCGCGCCTGGCGGCTCGTTCCGGCGCTCACACGATCATCGTTGGCGGGCGTATTGAGCGTGTACTGGATCGCCTCAAGGCGGGTGAGCGCATCGGCACCTTGCTCTCGCCGGAGCGCGGCATGCTGGCGGCACGCAAGCAGTGGCTGGCTGGTCATCTGCAAACCCGTGGCACCCTGGTGCTGGATGCGGGTGCCGTGACCGCTTTGTCCCAGGGCAACAAGAGCTTGCTGCCGGTCGGAGTCAAGCTGGTGCAGGGCAGCTTCCGTCGCGGTGAGATGGTAGTCTGCGTGGCGCCGGACGGTCGTGAGATTGCCCGTGGCCTGGCCAACTACAGTGCGCTGGAAGCGCAAAAAATCATCGGTCAGTCGTCCGAGGCGATTGTCGGTCTGTTGGGTTACATGGCGGAACCGGAACTGGTTCACCGCGATAACCTGATTCTGGTCTGAAGGAATACCTGAATGCGCGTGGCAAAAGGATTGTTGGGGTTGCTGATGGCGATGCCGCTGCTGGCTTCGGCCGAAGAGATCGGTCAGGTGTCGACGGTGTTCAAGTTCGTCGGGCCAAATGACCGGATTGTGGTCGAGGCATTCGATGATCCCAAGGTCGACGGTGTGACTTGCTATCTGTCCCGCGCCAAGACCGGTGGGGTGAAGGGTGGTCTTGGTTTGGCCGAGGATCGTGCCGAAGCGTCTATCGCTTGCCGACAGGTCGGGCCTATCAGCTTCAAGGGTGAGCTCAAGGATGGCGACGAGGTGTTCAAGGAGCGCACGTCCCTGGTGTTCAAGACCATGCAGGTGGTGCGCTTCCTCGACAAGAAGCGCAATACGCTGGTGTATCTGGTGTATAGCGATCGCTTGATCGAAGGCAGTCCGCAGAATGCGGTGACGGCGATTCCGATCTTGCCGTGGGCTCACGCTCAGTAGCCTTACGCAAAACGAAATGTGGGAGCGGGCTTGCTCGCGAAGGCGGTGTATCAGGCGGCATGCGTGTTGACTGATGCTCCCTCTTCGCGAGCAGGCCCGCTCCCACATTTTTTGTGTTGCGTTCATCAAATCACAGGCAATAAAAAACCGACCCTGAGGTCGGCTTTTTAATGAACGGGTCGCTTAGGCAGCAGCGGCAACGTTCAGGGCCTTGACGTGGCCATTCAGGCGGCTCTTATGACGAGCGGCCTTGTTCTTGTGGATGATGCCTTTATCGGCCATACGGTCGATAACTGGCACAGCCAGAACGTAAGCGGCTTGAGCTTTGGCAGCGTCTTTTGCGTCGATGGCTTTAACTACATTCTTGATGTAGGTACGAACCATGGAACGCAGGCTGGCGTTGTGGCTGCGACGCTTCTCAGCCTGTTTTGCACGTTTTTTGGCGGAAGGTGAGTTGGCCACCGTCGAGCTCCTCGAAAGACTTTTTAGGAAATAGCAAACAAAATAGGCCGCGAATCATGCCGATGAGTTGATGTGTTGTCAAGGGCGGTTGATGCGTTCCGCTGAGTGGTCGATCTAAAGAGGCGGGATATTTATTTCCGGCGCTTGACCTGTAAACTCGCGAGCTTTGGCTCTGTGCTGTTGCGGCGCGGAGTATCGCATAAGTGGGCGCGTAGTTCGCCTGCTGTTTATCGACAGGCACAAACTCTTTCCATGAATCTGCTCAAATCGTTGGCCGCCGTCAGCTCTATCACGATGCTTTCCCGGATTCTGGGATTTGTTCGGGACACCCTCATCGCACGTGCATTTGGTGCGGGAATGGCGACCGACGCCTTCTTTATCGCCTTCAAATTGCCCAATCTGCTGCGGCGGATCTTTGCCGAAGGGGCGTTTTCCCAAGCGTTCGTGCCAATTCTTGCCGAATACAAAAGCCAGAAGGGCGAAGAGGCGACGCGAACCTTCATCGCTTATGTCTCGGGCCTGCTGACGCTGGTACTGGCGCTGGTCACGGCATTGGGCATGATCGCCGCGCCGTGGGTCATCTGGGTGACTGCGCCGGGTTTCACCGACACCCCGGAAAAATTCGAGCTGACCTCCAGCCTGTTGCGGGTGACCTTTCCGTACATTCTGCTGATTTCCCTGTCGTCGTTGGCCGGTGCGATCCTCAATACCTGGAACCGCTTTTCGGTGCCGGCCTTCGTGCCGACGCTGCTGAACGTCAGCATGATCATCTTTTCGGTATTTTTGACGCCTTACTTCGATCCGCCCGTCATGGCGCTTGGCTGGGCGGTACTGGTCGGCGGCCTGGCGCAGTTGCTCTATCAGCTGCCGCACCTGAAAAAGATCGGCATGCTGGTGCTGCCGCGCCTGAACCTGCGCGACACGGGGGTCTGGCGGGTGATGAAGCAAATGCTGCCAGCAATCCTCGGTGTCTCGGTGAGCCAGATTTCGCTGATCATCAATACCATCTTCGCGTCGTTCCTGGTTGCCGGCTCCGTGTCGTGGATGTATTACGCCGACCGATTGATGGAACTGCCATCCGGCGTGCTGGGCGTGGCGCTGGGGACGATTCTGTTGCCGACCCTGGCCAAGACCTACGCCAACAAGGATCGTCATGAGTATTCGCGCATTCTCGATTGGGGATTGCGCCTCTGCTTCGTATTGGTGCTGCCTTGCTCGCTGGCATTGGGGATTCTGGCGGAGCCGTTGACGGTTTCGCTGTTCCAGTACGGCCAGTTCAATGCGTTCGATGCAGCGATGACCCAGCGTGCCTTGATCGCCTACTCGGTCGGGTTGCTCGGGATTATCATGATCAAAGTGCTGGCCCCTGGCTTTTATGCGCAACAAAATATCCGTACACCGGTAAAGATTGCGATTTTCACCCTGGTGGTGACCCAGCTGTTCAACCTGGTGTTGATCGGGCCGCTGGCTCACGCGGGCCTGGCCTTGGCGATCAGTGCCGGCGCCTGCCTCAATGCCGGATTGCTGTTCTATCAACTGCGCAAGCAGCAGATGTACCAGCCGCAGCCGGGCTGGGCGAAGTTCACGTTCAAGCTGGTGGTCGCGGTGGCAGTGATGTCCGCGGTACTGTTGGGGGTAATGCATTTCATGCCGGCCTGGGATCAAGGGCATATGCTCGAACGCTTCTTGCGTCTGGGGGCTTTGGTAGCGGCGGGTGTGGTGGCTTATTTCGGCATGTTAGTGTTGATGGGCTTCCGTTTGCGCGACTTCAATCGCAAGGCGCTGGGCTGAGGTTCTGGCCTCGATAAACACGGGCGAGCCGGCGGTTTTGTCGGCTCGATCACTTTGGGTTACGGTGTTGCCTGTCGTCGGCCGCCGGGTGTGGTTATAATCGACCACTTTATGAGCAAGAAGCGCGTTATGCAGCTGGTTCGAGGCCTCCACAATCTGCGCCCCCAGCATCGGGGATGTGTCGCCACTATTGGCAACTTTGACGGTGTACACCGTGGCCACCAGGCTATCCTGGCGCGGCTGCGTGAGCGTGCGCTCGAGTTGGGCGTGCCCAGTTGCGTGGTGATTTTCGAGCCGCAACCGCGAGAGTTCTTTGCTCCGGAGACTGCACCGGCCCGTCTGGCCCGTCTGCGGGACAAGCTGCAATTGTTGGCCGCCGAAGGCGTCGACCGTGTCCTGTGCCTGGCTTTCAACCAGCGCCTGAGCAAGCTCAGCGCCAGCGAGTTCGTCGATACCATTCTGGTGGATGGCCTTGGCGTCCAGCACCTGGAAGTCGGTGATGACTTCCGTTTCGGCTGTGACCGCGCGGGGGATTTCGATTTCCTGCAACAGGCCGGCATCGTTCAGGGGTTTACCGTCGAAGCGGCGCAAACCGTCGAGCTCGATGGCATCCGGGTCAGCAGCACGCAGGTCCGCAATGCCCTGGCCGCCGCGGATTTCGCCCTGGCCGAACGCCTGCTCGGGCGGCCGTACCGGATCGCCGGTCGCGTATTGCATGGCCAGAAGCTCGCTCGGCAGTTGGGTACGCCCACCGTCAACATACAACTCAAGCGTCGTCGCGTGCCGTTCACCGGGGTTTACCTGGTGGATGTCGAGATTGACGGCAAGACCTGGCCCGGCGTCGCCAATATCGGCGTGCGGCCCACGGTTCAAGGTGATGGCAAAGCCCACCTGGAAGTGCATCTTTTAGATTTTGCCGGCGATCTGTATGACCGGCGTTTAACGGTGGTTTTCCACCACAAGCTGCGTGAAGAGCAGCGTTTCGCCTCTCTGGAGGCGCTGAAAACGGCGATCAACGCGGATGTCGCCGCCGCCCGTGCACTAGCCGCACCTAGCGCCCATCGCTAATGAAGAGCCTTAAATGACCGACTATAAAGCCACGCTAAACCTTCCGGACACCGCCTTCCCAATGAAGGCCGGCCTGCCTCAGCGCGAACCGCAGATTCTGCAGCGCTGGGACAGCATTGGCCTGTACGGAAAGTTGCGCGAGATTGGCAAGGATCGTCCGAAGTTCGTCCTGCACGACGGTCCTCCGTACGCCAACGGCACGATTCACATCGGTCATGCGCTGAACAAGATTCTCAAGGACATGATCATCCGCTCGAAGACCCTGTCGGGCTTCGACGCGCCTTATGTTCCTGGCTGGGACTGCCACGGCCTGCCGATCGAGCACAAGGTCGAAGTGACCCACGGCAAGAACCTGGGCGCGGACAAGACCCGCGAACTGTGCCGCGCGTACGCCACCGAGCAGATCGAAGGCCAGAAATCCGAATTCATCCGTCTGGGCGTGTTGGGCGACTTCGCCAACCCGTACAAGACCATGGACTTCAAGAACGAGGCCGGCGAAATCCGCGCCTTGGCCGAGATCGTCAAGGGCGGCTTCGTATTCAAGGGCTTGAAGCCCGTGAACTGGTGCTTCGACTGCGGTTCGGCCCTGGCTGAAGCGGAAGTCGAGTACGAGAACAAGAAATCCTCCACCATCGACGTAGCGTTCCCGATTGCCGATGAAGCCAAACTGGCTGCCGCTTTTGGTCTGCCATCGCTGGCCAAACCTGCTTCGATCGTGATCTGGACCACCACCCCGTGGACCATTCCGGCCAACCAGGCGCTGAACGTTCACCCGGAATTCAACTACGCCCTGGTCGACGTCGGCGACAAACTGCTGGTGTTGGCTGAAGAACTGGTTGAGTCGTGCCTGGCGCGCTATTCGCTGGAAGGCTCGGTGATCGCTACCGCCAACGGTTCGGCGCTGGAACTGATCAACTTCCGTCACCCGTTCTACGACCGTCTGTCGCCGGTATACCTGGCCGACTACGTTGAACTGGGCGCCGGCACCGGTGTGGTTCACTCCTCTCCGGCCTACGGCGTGGACGACTTTGTGACCTGCAAGAAATACGGCATGGTCAACGATGACATCCTCAACCCGGTACAAAGCAACGGCGTTTACGTACCGTCGCTGGAGTTCTTCGGCGGCCAGTTCATCTGGAAGGCCAATCCGGCCATCGTCGACAAGCTGACCGAAGTCGGTGCGCTGCTGCACACCACCGTCATCGAACACAGCTACATGCACTGCTGGCGCCACAAGACCCCGCTGATCTACCGCGCCACCGCGCAGTGGTTCATCGGCATGGACAAGCAGCCGACCACCGGCGACACCCTGCGCCAGCGTTCGCTCAAGGCCATCGAGGACACCAAATTCGTTCCTGCCTGGGGCCAGGCGCGCTTGCATTCGATGATCGCGAATCGTCCGGACTGGTGCATTTCCCGTCAGCGCAACTGGGGCGTGCCGATCCCGTTCTTCCTGAACAAGGAAAGCGGCGAGCTGCACCCACGCACCGTCGAGCTGATGGAAGAAGTGGCCAAGCGCGTTGAAGTCGAAGGCATCGAAGCCTGGTTCAAGCTGGATGCCGCCGAACTGCTGGGCGATGAAGCGCCGCAGTACGACAAGATCAGCGACACCCTGGACGTCTGGTTCGACTCGGGCACCACGCACTGGCACGTCCTGCGCGGTTCGCACCCGATGGGCCACGAAACCGGCCCGCGCGCCGACCTGTACCTGGAAGGTTCGGACCAGCACCGTGGCTGGTTCCACTCGTCGCTGCTGACCGGTTGCGCCATCGACAACCACGCACCGTATCGCGAACTGCTGACTCACGGCTTCACCGTTGACGAGTCCGGCCGCAAGATGTCCAAGTCCCTGGGCAACGTGATCGCGCCGCAGAAAGTCAACGACACCCTGGGCGCCGACATTATGCGTCTGTGGGTCGCCTCGACCGATTATTCGGGTGAAATGGCGGTTTCCGAGCAGATCCTGCAACGCAGTGCGGACGCCTACCGGCGTATCCGTAACACCGCGCGCTTCCTGCTGTCGAACCTGACCGGCTTCAACCCGGCCACCGACCTGCTGCCGGCCGAAGAAATGCTGGCACTGGACCGTTGGGCGGTGGACCGTACCCTGCTGCTGCAACGCGAGCTGCAAGAGCACTACGGCGAATACCGTTTCTGGAACGTGTACTCGAAGATCCACAACTTCTGCGTGCAGGAGCTGGGCGGCTTCTATCTCGACATCATCAAGGATCGCCAGTACACCACTGGCGCCGACAGCAAGGCCCGCCGTTCGTGCCAGACCGCGCTGTTCCACATCTCCGAAGCGCTGGTACGCTGGATCGCGCCGATCCTGGCGTTCACCGCCGACGAACTGTGGCAATACCTGCCGGGCGAGCGTAACGAGTCCGTCATGCTCAACACCTGGTACGAAGGCCTGAGCGAACTGCCGGAAGGCTTCGAGCTGGATCGCGCTTACTGGGACCGGATCATGGCGGTCAAGGTCGCGGTCAACAAGGAAATGGAGATCCAGCGTGCAGCCAAGGCTGTCGGTGGCAACCTGCAAGCCGAAGTGACGTTGTTCGCCGAAGATGCGCTGACCGCCGACCTGGCCAGGCTGAGCAACGAACTGCGCTTCGTGCTGATCACTTCGACCGCCAGCGTTGCGCCATTGGCGCAGGCACCGGCCGACGCCGTGGCCACCGAAGTCAGTGGCCTGAAGCTGAAGATCGTCAAGTCGAGCCACGCCAAGTGCGCCCGTTGCTGGCACTGCCGCGAAGACGTCGGCGTGAACCCGGAGCATCCGGAAATCTGCGGCCGTTGCGTGGATAACATCAGCGGCGCTGGCGAGGTCCGTCACTATGCCTAATGCCGTTGGCCGTTTCGGACGGCTGAGTTGGCTCTGGTTGAGTTTGCTGGTCCTGGTCATCGACCAGGCCAGCAAGTTCTACTTCGAAGGCAAGCTCCAGATGTACCAGCAGATCGTAATCATCCCCGATTACTTCAGCTGGACCCTGGCCTACAACACTGGCGCTGCGTTCAGCTTCCTGGCGGACAGCTCCGGCTGGCAGCGCTGGCTGTTCGCGTTGATCGCTGTCGTGGTCAGTGCGGTGCTTGTGGTGTGGCTCAAGCGTCTGGGGCGTAACGAGACCTGGCTGGCGATTGCGCTGGCACTGGTGCTCGGCGGCGCGCTGGGCAATCTGTATGACCGCATTGCCCTGGGCCATGTGATCGATTTCATTCTGGTGCATTGGCAGAATCGCTGGTATTTCCCAGCGTTCAACTTTGCCGACAGTGCTATCACTGTAGGCGCTGTCATGCTGGCACTGGATATGTTCAAAAGTAAAAAAACCGGAGAAACCGTTCATGACTGAACAGGTATTGGCTGAGCAACGCATCGGCCAGAACACGGAAGTCACCTTGCATTTCGCATTGCGCCTGGAGAACGGCGACACGGTGGACAGCACCTTCGACAAAGCCCCGGCGACCTTCAAGGTCGGTGATGGCAACCTGTTGCCAGGTTTCGAAGCAGCCCTGTTTGGTTTCAAGGCCGGTGACAAGCGTACACTGAGCATTGAGCCGGAAAACGCTTTCGGCCAGCCTAACCCGCAAAATGTGCAGATCATCCCGCGCTCACAGTTCCAGGACATGGAACTGTCGCCTGGCTTGCTGGTGATCTTCAACGATGCGGCCAATACCGAGTTGCCGGGCGTGGTCAAAGAGTTCGACGATGCGCAAGTGACCGTCGACTTCAACCACCCGCTGGCGGGCAAGACGCTGACCTTTGATGTGGAAATCATTTCCGTCAAAGCGTTGTAAGCTACAAAGCAGATCCAGTGTGGGAGCGGGCTTGCCCGCGATAGCGATGTATCAGTCGACATAAAAGTCGACTGTCAGGTCCCCATCGCGGGCAAGCCCGCTCCCACAGGATTGCAATGATCCAATTTTTCACGCGCAAGACACGAGGCACAGCATGCAAATCAAACTCGCCAATCCCCGTGGCTTCTGCGCCGGTGTGGACCGGGCGATCGAAATCGTCAACCGCGCCCTGGAAGTCTTCGGGCCGCCGATCTACGTGCGCCATGAAGTGGTCCACAACAAATTTGTCGTCGAGGACCTGCGCTCCCGTGGTGCCGTTTTCGTCGAAGAACTGGATCAGGTGCCGGACGACGTCATCGTGATCTTCAGTGCCCACGGCGTGTCCCAGGCCGTGCGCAGTGAAGCGGCGGGTCGTGGACTGAAAGTGTTCGACGCCACCTGCCCGCTGGTGACCAAGGTCCACATCGAAGTGGCGCGCTACAGCCGTGACGGTCGTGAATGCATTCTCATCGGCCACGCCGGTCACCCGGAAGTCGAAGGCACCATGGGCCAGTACGATGCCAGCAATGGCGGTGCGATCTACCTGGTCGAAGATGAGAAAGATGTCGCGGCGTTGCAGGTGAACAACCCTGAAAAGCTCGCCTTCGTGACCCAGACCACCTTGTCGATGGACGACACCAGTCGTGTTATCGACGCCCTGCGTTTGCGCTTCCCGGCCATCGGTGGACCGCGCAAGGACGACATTTGCTACGCCACGCAAAACCGCCAGGACGCGGTCAAGCAACTGGCCGATGAGTGCGACGTGGTGTTGGTGGTCGGCAGCCCGAACAGCTCCAACTCCAATCGTCTGCGCGAATTGGCAGAACGCATGTCCACTCCGGCCTACCTGATCGACGGTGCCGAAGACCTGCAAAAGAGCTGGTTCGACGGTGTCGAGCGTATCGGCATCACCGCTGGCGCCTCCGCCCCGGAGGTTCTGGTGCGCGGTGTGATCCAGCAGTTGCAGGCCTGGGGTGCCACAGGTGCTGATGAACTGGCCGGTCGCGAGGAGAACATCACGTTCTCGATGCCTAAAGAACTGCGAGTTCGCTCGTTGCTCTGAGTTTCTTCCTTTCTTCGCATAACGCCTGCTCAGCCTTGTCGCTGCGCAGGCTGACGCGACCGGTCCGTGCCAACACCACTTGATGTTGGCTCACTGGTTCGCGAACTTTGCAAATGTGCAATGTCCCTCCAAACAGTGGTTCGCCCTGACCTCTGAATCGTATAAAGCTTTCGACCGGACCGTTCCCCACAATCGGCACGCGTGCGCTGCTCTGGCGTTCGGCCAGCAGTGGGTTGTTGCTGTCCATATCCCCCTTGCCGCTGATATCCAGAATGATCCGCCAGCCCTGGCTCCAGTCGCCATTGATGCCGTGAATCACCACGGCCTGGTTGCGGACGATGGCTTCGGTTCGGGCTGTGCGAATACCACTGAAAAGCGCCTGTGCCGCTTGCTCTCTTTGGTTCGATTCGATCAGCGTTGCGAACGCCGGACTGACCAGTTGCAGAACAATTCCTGTAATTGCCAGTCCCATGAGCAGTTCGATCAGGCTGAAGCCGTGTTGCCGCATGACATCTCCCTCCGTGGCGTGCTGTGGCTCGCGCAATCCCTGCGCGAGAAATGGCATCACAAACGTAGCGCATCGCTCGAATTGTGCCGCGCAAGAGCAGGTATAGCCGAAGGAAACAGAAGGCCCCGATGGATCATCGTACAAAAGGTTTCACGCTGATCGAGTTGCTGGTCGCGATTGCGATCCTTCTGATTCTGCTGACTCTGGCTGTCCCGGCGTTTACCCGCTCGATGCAAGCAACGAGGGCTGATACCGAAATCGCTGACCTGCGACGAGCCCTGAATTTTGCCCGGCTCGAAGCCATCGACCGGGGCAATACCACACGGGTGCGCCCGACGGCCGGTGGGGATGTCTGGAGTGGGGAGCTGGCGGTTTACGACGGTACTGGCGCTTTGGCCAATGTATTGCGGGTTGTTCCGGCGATGAGCCGCGGCGTAACTCTGGCGCTAACCTCGGGTGTGATTACCATCGATTTCAACAGCATGGGCGGATTGTCATCACCGTCCTCAGAGGTGGTGATCAGCTATGGGCGGGGAGCTCAAAGCAGGACGCTGAAAGTGTGTTTGAACGGACGAATTCTATTGGGTGGAAGTTGCGGATGAGGATAGGAAGCCAAGGCACGCAGGAGGGCATGACGCTGGTCGAAGTCCTGGTGGCATTAGTCATTCTGGGCGTGGGGTTGCTGGGGGCCGCGGCGTTTCAGCTCAATGCGCTGAAGTACACGGACAGTGCGCGCATGAGCAGTCAGGCCAGCTTTATCGCCTACGACATGATGGACCGTATTCGCGCCAACGCCGCTGCGGACTACACCATCGCGCCGCCGGCTACGGGCAATCTGGATGTTGCCCGGGATCAGGACCTGTTCGACTTCAACTCCAACATTGTCAGCTCACTCGGCGCCACTGCGACGGGCAGTGTCACCGTCAATCAGCAGGTGTACACCATCACGATTACCTGGGACGACTCACGGGCTGCGAATGCTGCCGACTCGCGGCGCAGTTTCGTCCTGAGCAGCCGTGCGGCCATTGATCCGGTGGTGATCCCGTGAGTCGCCGCAACAGAGGCTTTGGCCTGGTCGAGTTGCTGATCGCCCTGGCACTGAGCCTGATCGTGGTGCTGGGCGTGGTGCAGGTTTTCATCGCGGCCAAGAGCACTTATCTCAGCCAGAATGCGGCCGCGAACATGCAGGAGGATGCACGTTTCGTGTTGAGCAAAATGATTCAGGAAATCCGCATGGTCGGGATGTTCGGCTGCCTGGAAACGATCACTGATGCAAGTAAGAAAGGTGATTTCCATGCCAGTCGGCTAACGCCGATTCGCTGGGACAATGGCAGTCGCAGCTTGACGCTGGTTACGGCGGATGTCGGCGGCAATGGCAGCAAGCCGGACTGGACCGTGCTTTCCGATTGCCGAAGCAATTCGACGGCCTACAGCGACAGTCCGACTCCAGAGGCAGGGCAACTGGTTTTTCCGATACGGCAACTGACTTACAGCTTCAGCAACAACCAGCTGCTTATGAGGGGCGGCTCCGGAGCAGCGCAGGCATTGGTGAGCAACGTAAGTGCTTTTGGCGTGAGCTTCGGCCTGGCCAGCACAGCCACAGATCTGGCGGCGTCCCGCTACAGCAGCAACCCGCCGGACCCTGCGCTGATTCGTAGCGTTCGCCTGAGCCTGACGCTCATCGATCCGAGGCACCGGGTGAGCGATCAAACTTTCAACGCAGTGGCCGCTCTGCGCAACCGCTTGCCATGAGGGAGTGCCAATGAACTGTTCTCCCATGACGGATGACACCCAACGCGGCATGGCACTGTTGGTCAGTCTGGTGTTCTTGCTCTTGCTGACGCTGATTGGTCTTTCATCGATGCAGAGCGCCACCCTGCAGGAAAAAATGGCCGGTAGCGTCGCCTTGCGCAACCTGTCGTTTCAGAGTGCCGAAGCCGCCTTGCGGGTGGGCGAGAGTGCAGTGCAACCGGACAGTTATGCGCTACCTGTTTGTAGCGGCATCGTTCAATGTGCGCCACCACCCGAGTCCTCGACAATTACCGCGGCCGGTTTCAGCGCCTCGTCCGGAGTGACCTGGATTGCATCGGGCAACGGCTTTTATGGCGTGCAAAACATCGGTGTCAGCCGAGATGCGGTGAATGTGCCAATCAATACCCCGGCGACCTTGTATCGGGTAACGGCAGTAGGCATCGCAGGTCATTCGCGCAGTGTGGTGGAGAGCATCTATGCGAAGTACTGAGCGATATATCCGGCGGTGGTCACAACTGTTCGGTGTTGTAGTTGCGCTGAACCTGTCGGTTCTGGCGCACGCTGCCGCGCCATCGGGTTCACCAGCGCTGAACCGGCCAACCTGCCTGGCGAATGGCAACTGGTACGGGTTCTACCACAGCAATCAGGGATTGAAAGCCGTCTGCTTGAGGCTGCCCGCTGCGATCAGCGTTAAGATGCTCGACAGCAACGCCGATGGCGTGGTCGACAACATCGACACGCTCTCCGAAGGTGTGATTTTTGTTGGAGAGCATTCAGCCCAGGACGTCAGCGACAATGGCGGGGCCGTGAACGATTCCACTGGCGACGATACTCCGGGAGTGGAAAAATCCGGCGGTAGCCGTCGCATCATGTGGCGACAAATACAGTAAGTGAGAGTTGAGGCATGCGTAGTACCAACCGCGGTTTTACCCTGATCGAAATCATGATCGTGATTGCGATCATCGGGATTGTCATGACCATTGCTGCCCCGAGTTTCACCGAGTACCTGAACAAGGGCCGTCGCGCAGAAGTGGCGGGTCTGCTCTCGGAGCAGGCGCAGATCCTGGAGCGCTTCTACTCGCAGAAAAATGTCTACACCGATGCGACGGGCCTCAGTGCCGGCAATGATTACTACAGCATTACACCGACCCTGACCGACCAGACCTTTCTACTGACGGCGGTGCGCAAGGCTGACAAGAGCATGGCCACTGACAAGTGTGGTGATCTGACCATCAGCAACACCGGTGGGCTCGGTATGGTCAACGCGAAATCCGGCCTGACCAGCAAAGATTGCTGGGGGCGCTAAGTTTCCTTTTCGGGTGTCCTTTGCACCCTCTGTCTATTTAACGATTGGATCAGAACATGACCAGGCAACAGCAAGTGGTGATTGTCGGCGGTGGGGTGATTGGTTTGCTGACGGCCTTCAATCTCACCTCCGAAGTGCAAAGCGTTGTGCTGCTGGATCGCTCGAACGTCGGCCAAGAGTCGTCCTGGGCCGGCGGCGGCATCGTTTCGCCGCTTTACCCGTGGCGCTACAGCCCGGCGGTCACTGCGTTGGCTCACTGGTCCCAGGACTTTTATCCACAACTGGGCGAGCGCTTGTTTGCCGCCACCGGCGTTGATCCTGAAGTACACACCACCGGTCTGTACTGGCTGGATCTGGATGACGAAGCTGAAGCGCTGGCATGGGCCACCCGGGAAAATCGTCCGCTTAGTGCGGTGGACATTTCGGCAGCACACGACGCCGTACCGGTGCTGGGCACTGGTTTTTCCCGGGCGATCTACATGGCCGACGTCGCCAACGTGCGCAATCCGCGTCTGGTGAAATCACTCAAGGCCGCGTTGCTGGCGCTGCCGAACGTGACGATCCATGAGCAGTGCGAAGTCAGCGGGTTTGTTCGTGACGGCAACAAAGTGGTCGGCGTGCAGACCTCCACAGGTACTGTTCTGGGCGATCAGGTCGTCCTGACGGCGGGGGCCTGGAGCGGTGATTTGCTCAAGCATCTTGATCTGACGCTGCCGGTCGAACCGGTGAAAGGGCAGATGATTCTCTACAAGTGTGCAGCGGATTTCCTGCCGAGCATGGTCCTGGCCAAGGGCCGTTATGCGATTCCCCGGCGCGATGGACACATACTGATCGGCAGTACGCTGGAGCATGAAGGCTTTGACAAGACGCCGACCGGGTCGGCACTGGAAAGCCTGAAGGCGTCCGCAGTGGAGTTGATTCCGGCGCTGGCCGATGCCGAAGTGGTGGGGCATTGGGCCGGATTGCGCCCGGGATCACCCGAGGGCATTCCTTATATCGGCCCGGTGCCGGGGTTTGACGGGCTCTGGCTCAACTGCGGGCATTACCGTAACGGGCTGGTGCTGGCACCGGCGTCATGCCAGTTGTTTGCCGATGTGATGCTGGGTCGGGCGCCCATTATCGATCCGGCGCCTTATGCGCCTGCCGGGCGGCTCTGACTAGCGGACTGTGGGAGCGAGCCCGTTCGCGATGGGGGCGTCAATCCAGCCCCAGCTTTTTCAGCCTGTAGCGCATCGACCTGAATGACAGATTCAACCGCTGAGCCGCCGCCGTGCGGTTCCAGCGGGTTTCCTCCAGGGCCTGGAGCAGCAGTTGGCGTTCGACGTTTTCCAGGTAGATTTGCAGATTGTCGATCCGGGTCAGGTCCGGCAGGCCTGCTTCAGCCCCACAGTTGCCTTCGGCCAGGCGCAGGTCGCCGGCTTCGATCTGATGGTTCTCACACAGGGTGTGCGCCCGTTCGAGCATGTTTTCCAGTTCCCGCACATTGCCCGGGAAGCGATAATTTTTCAGCGTATCGAGGGCGTGGGGGTGGAGTCTCGCCGCAGGTTGACCGGTATCGGCGGCCAGGCGCTTGAGTATATGGCTGGCCAGTACTTCAATGTCGTCACGACGCTCGCGCAAGGGCGGCACCCGGAGTTCGATCACATTCAAACGGTAGTAAAGATCATGACGAAATCGCCCGGCGGCGACTTCGGCGCCAAGGTCTTTGTGTGTGGCGCAGAGAATGCGCACATCCACCGCCACTTCCTGCTGCCCGCCAACGCTGCGTACGGCTTTTTCCTGAATCGCGCGCAGCAGTTTGACCTGCATGGCCAGCGGCAGGTCAGCGACTTCGTCGAGGAGCAGGGTGCCGCCGTGAGCGGTCTGGAACAGTCCGGGCTTATCTTCGATGGCACCGCTGAAACTGCCTTTACGGTGGCCGAAAAACTCGCTCTCCAGCAGTTCCGAAGGAATCGCCGCGCAGTTGATCGCAATGAACGGCTGATTGGCGCGGGGGCTTTGATCATGGATCAGGCGCGCCACCAATTCCTTGCCGCTGCCGGATTCTCCGCTGATGTATACCGTCGCATGGCTGCCGGCCAGTTTGGTGATGTGTTTACGCAGGTTGCGCATGGGCAATGAGTCGCCCAGCAGGCGACGGTCGATGCCGACCCCGCGGGCAGGAAGCAGCAGGGCACTGGTGACCAGTTCACGCAGGCGGGTAAGGTCCACCGGTTTGGTCAGAAAATCGAATGCCCCGGCCTTGAGCACATCGATCGCGGTTTCGAGGCTGGCATAGGCGGTGATCATCGCCACCTGGACCTTAGGGTGACGTTGCTGGATGTGCTGCACCAACTCCAGGCCGGTACCGTCCGACAACTGCATGTCAGTCAGGCATAGATCGAAGCTTTCGCGATTTAGCAGGGATTGCGCTTCGCCGACGTTGCGGGCGTTGAACGTCTCCAGTTTCATCCTTCCCAGGGTGATTTCCAGGAGTTCGCGTATTTCCGGTTCGTCATCGACGATCAAGACTTTTTGTCGTGGTCTCGTGTTCAACGTGGGTTCCGTCCGTGAGCAAAGGTCATGCAAAAGCAGGCGCTTTCCTGGCGTGCCTTGAAGTCTAGGCGGGACAGAATGCTTTCACCCGGCTCGCCGGACAGATGAAGCCCCAGGCCCTTGATTTGGGGGGCGGGGGCTTCGTTATCGAGTATTTCCAGTGATTTCAGATCGAGCCGTAGCGGCGACATTTGCTCGCGGCGCCGCAGGTACAGGACGTTTTCGATTACCCGGTTCATTCGCAGAGTGTGGTCTTGAATAATCTGCGTCAGACGTCGAGCGACGCCTTTCAGTTCCTTGGGGGCGCGCGATAGTCCTCAATCGGTCGCGATTTCGGGTGACACATCAGCGGCCACTGGAGCCCTTGTCTTGCTCGAGATGAGCCTGGCTGCAATACCACCGTTGGTCGAGGCTCAGCGCGCGGTCACGGGGCAGGTGAACGCCGCAATGGGCGCAACGGACCATGGGCGCAGCTTCCCGCTCGGCAGGGGGCCTGGGGGTGGAAGCCTGCCCCTTGAACTTGCGCCAGAACCATACTGCAGCGGCAATCAGGGCAATCCAGAACAATAAACGAAGCATGGTGAACTGCTTTTCGACGGATGATCCGGCAGTTTAGCCAAGGACCTGCCGGGCGCACAGTGCAATAAATCGCTTGAAATAAAAAAGGGAGACTCGAAAGTCTCCCTTTTTGCACAACCCGGGGTGTCAGTCGAACACGCCGAAGGTCATGTAGCTGAACCACGAGCGGTCGCTGCTGTTGCCTTCCGCTTCGTGATCTTCTTCTTCGATCGCGTCGCCATTGCTTTCTTTAGGCTTGAGCTCGGCCGGGATTGCGTCCTTGGCGTCCTGGAATTGCTTCTGCACGTCCTGGTTGGCGCGGGTTTCTCCCGGTGGCAGTGGCGGACGGGACTCGATCAGGCCCAGGGTCGCCTTGCTCAGCCACGAACGGTTGTCGGCTTCGGCCACGGTCGGCACGAACTGACCGTCCACCAGTGTCGGGTGGTTCGGGTAGTTGAGCTTCAGGGTTTCCAGGCTGGTGGCAGCCAGTTCGTCCAGGTGCAGGCGCTGGTAGGCCTCGGTCATTACCGCCAGGCCGTCGCCGACCGAAGGGGTTTCCTGGAAGTTTTCCACCACGTAACGACCGCGGTTCGCGGCGGCGACATAGGCCTGACGGGTCAGGTAGTAGTCGGCCACGTGAATTTCGTAGGCCGCCAGCAGGTTGCGCAGATAAATCATGCGCTGCTTGGCGTCTGGCGCGTAGCGGCTGTTCGGGAAGCGGCTGGTCAGCTGGGCGAACTCGTTGTAGGAGTCGCGGGCGGCGCCCGGGTCACGCTTGGTCATGTCCAGCGGCAGGAAGCGCGCCAGCAGGCCAACGTCCTGGTCGAAAGAAGTCAGGCCCTTGAGGTAGTAGGCGTAATCGACATTCGGATGCTGTGGGTGCAGGCGAATGAAGCGCTCCGCAGCGGACTTGGCCGCTTCTGGCTCGGTGTTCTTGTAGTTCGCGTAGATGAGTTCGAGTTGTGCCTGATCGGCATAACGACCGAACGGATAACGCGACTCCAGAGCCTTCAGTTTGGCGATGGCGCTGGTGTAGCTACTGTTGTCCAGGTCATTTTGAGCCTGTTGGTACAGCTCGACTTCACTGAGGTTTTCGTCTACGACTTCCTTCGATGAGCAAGCAGCGGTCAATGCGAGGATGGCGATCAGCAGCAGGTGTTTCACTTGCATGGCGGCTTGCGTCCCTATGACGGCCGCTGTCTTGGGCGTGGCCGTCCTGTTATGATGAGCGCCCCGTTGAATAGCCTCGGGGCAAAAGACGCCGTATTTAACCACAAGCGCGCAGCCGAAACCAAAGGCTGTGCCGACGCCTAGTCTGAGCATGTCCGATAAAATTGAACTCCGCGCAGAGGTGCCGTCCGAATTGGGCGGCCAACGCCTCGATCAAGTCGCCGCACAATTATTCGCTGAGCACTCGCGCTCGCGCCTTTCCGCCTGGATCAAAGACGGCCGCCTGACTGTGGATGGGGCGGTTATCCGCCCGCGAGACATCGTCCATGGCGGCGCCATCCTTGAGCTGACTGCCGAGCAGGAAGCTCAGGGCGAATGGGTCGCTCAAGACATTGCCCTGGACATCGTCTACGAAGACGACGATATCCTGGTGATCAACAAGCCTGCGGGCCTGGTGGTGCACCCGGCTGCCGGTCACGCCGACGGCACCTTGCTCAACGCCTTGCTGCACCACGTGCCGGACATCATCAATGTGCCCCGCGCCGGTATCGTGCATCGCCTGGACAAGGACACCACCGGTCTGATGGTGGTGGCCAAGACCATTCAAGCGCAGACGCAACTGGTTGCACAGTTGCAGAGCCGCAGCGTCAGCCGGATCTACGAGTGCATCGTGATCGGTGTGGTGACAGCCGGTGGCAAGATCAATGCGCCAATCGGTCGTCACGGCCAGCAGCGCCAGCGCATGGCCGTGATGGAAGGTGGCAAGCAAGCCGTCAGCCATTACCGCGTGCTCGAGCGCTTCCGCTCCCACACTCACGTGCGGGTGAAGCTGGAGACCGGTCGTACGCACCAGATTCGCGTGCACATGGCGCACATCAACTTCCCGTTGGTCGGAGATCCTGCCTACGGCGGTCGCTTCCGCATTCCGCCGGCGGCCAACCCGACCATGGTCGAATCCCTGAAAAACTTCCCGCGTCAGGCGCTGCATGCGCGTTTCCTGGAACTGGATCATCCGACCACCGGTCAGCGCATGAGCTGGGAGTCACCGTTGCCGGAAGACTTCGTCTGGCTGCTGACCCTGCTCAAGCAAGACCGTGAGGCGTTCATCGGATGAGTGACTGGCTGATTCCTGACTGGCCCGCGCCGGCGGGGGTCAAAGCCTGTGTCACCACCCGTGCGGGCGGCGTCAGTGTGGCGCCGTTCGACAGCCTCAACCTCGGCGATCACGTCGACGACAGCCCTGAAGCCGTTGCCGAGAATCGCCGTCGTCTTACCGATCATTTCTCCATTCGACCGGCCTGGCTGCAGCAGGTCCACGGCATTGCCGTGGCCCATGCCGATCCAGACCGGGTGGACACTGCCGATGCCAGTTGGACATCGACGCCCGGTATCGCCTGTGCGGCGATGACTGCTGACTGCCTGCCTGCGCTGTTTTGTGACCGTGCCGGCACTCGCGTTGCGGCAGCCCATGCCGGTTGGCGCGGGTTGGCGGCGGGCGTGCTGGAAGCCACCCTCGACAGTCTGGCCGTACCACCCGCCGAGGTGCTGGTGTGGCTCGGTCCGGCCATTGGTCCACAAGCGTTTGAAGTCGGCCCCGAAGTGCGCGAAACCTTCGTGCAGCAGCTGCCGCAAGCGGCAGAAGCCTTTGTACCGAGCCAAAACTCCGGCAAGTTCATGGCCGACATCTATATGCTGGCGCGTTTGCGTCTGGCGGCTCGCGGTGTAACGGCTGTCTATGGTGGCGGTTTCTGTACCGTGACCGATCCTCGCTTCTTTTCTTATCGCCGCAGCCCAAAAACGGGTCGGTTTGCCTCCCTGATCTGGCTCGAACGCTAGACTTGCCTGACCTGCATCAACGTCACGACGCTTGAAACTCCCAGAATCGACCGCATCTATTGTGTTATCTGGCAGGTTTCTTCACTCAGGATGTTTTATAGGTCCGGCCTGCTCAAAAGGAAGGTGACCCATGCGTATAGACCGTTTAACCAGCAAATTGCAGTTAGCGTTGTCCGATGCCCAATCCCTGGCTGTCGGCCACGATCATCCGGCCATTGAACCGGCGCACTTGATGCAAGCCTTGCTCGAACAGCAGGGCGGCTCGATCAAGCCCCTGCTGATGCAGGTGGGCTTCGACGTCAACAGCCTGCGTAAAGAGCTGACCAAAGAGCTCGACCAGCTACCGAAAATCCAGAACCCGACCGGCGACGTGAACATGTCGCAGGATCTGGCGCGCCTGCTTAACCAGGCCGATCGTCTGGCGCAGCAGAAAGGCGACCAGTTCATCTCCAGCGAGCTGGTGCTGCTCGCCGCCATGGACGAGAACAGCAAGCTCGGCAAACTGTTGCTCGGCCAGGGCGTGAGCAAGAAAGCCCTGGAAAATGCGATCAACAACCTGCGCGGTGGCGAGGCCGTCAACGACCCTAACCACGAAGAGTCCCGTCAGGCCTTGGATAAATACACCGTCGACCTGACCAAGCGCGCCGAAGAGGGCAAGCTCGATCCGGTGATCGGCCGTGACGATGAAATTCGCCGGACCATCCAGGTGCTGCAACGTCGTACCAAGAACAACCCGGTGCTGATCGGTGAGCCTGGCGTGGGTAAAACCGCCATCGCCGAAGGCCTGGCCCAGCGCATCATCAATGGCGAAGTGCCGGATGGCCTCAAGGGCAAGCGCCTGTTGTCCCTGGACATGGGGGCGCTGATTGCCGGTGCCAAGTATCGCGGTGAGTTTGAAGAGCGGCTCAAGGCGTTGCTCAATGAACTGTCGAAGCAGGAAGGGCAGATCATTCTGTTCATCGACGAACTGCACACCATGGTCGGCGCCGGCAAGGGCGAAGGCTCGATGGATGCGGGCAACATGCTCAAGCCGGCCCTGGCCCGTGGTGAGCTGCACTGCGTGGGCGCCACTACGCTCAACGAGTATCGTCAATACATAGAGAAGGACGCCGCGCTCGAGCGACGCTTCCAGAAAGTGCTGGTGGATGAACCGAGCGAAGAAGACACCATCGCCATCCTGCGTGGCCTCAAGGAGCGCTATGAGGTTCACCACAAGGTGGCGATCACCGACGGCGCGATCATTGCCGCGGCCAAGCTCAGCCATCGTTACATCACTGACCGGCAGTTGCCGGACAAAGCCATCGACCTGATCGATGAAGCGGCCAGCCGCATCCGCATGGAGATCGACTCCAAGCCGGAAGTGCTGGACCGTCTGGAGCGTCGCTTGATTCAGCTGAAAGTGGAATCCCAGGCGCTGAAGAAGGAAAGCGACGACGCGGCGAAGAAGCGTCTGGAAAAACTGCAGGATGAAATCGCTCGTCATGAGCGCGAGTATTCGGATCTCGAAGAAATCTGGAATTCGGAAAAAGCCGAAGTCCAGGGTTCTGCACAGATCCAGCAGAAAATCGAACAGTCCCGTCAGGAACTGGAAGCGGCCCGCCGCAAAGGCGACCTGAACCGCATGGCCGAGTTGCAGTACGGGGTGATCCCGGACCTGGAGCGCAGCCTGCAAATGGTCGACCAGCATGGCAAAAGCGAGAACCAGTTGCTGCGCAGCAAGGTGACTGAGGAAGAAATCGCCGAAGTCGTGTCGAAGTGGACTGGTATTCCAGTGTCGAAGATGCTCGAAGGCGAGCGCGAAAAACTGATGAAGATGGAAAGCCTGCTGCACCAGCGTGTGATCGGCCAGGATGAAGCGGTGGTAGCGGTTTCCAACGCGGTGCGGCGTTCGCGTGCCGGCTTGTCCGACCCGAATCGCCCCAGCGGCTCGTTCATGTTCCTCGGCCCGACCGGTGTCGGTAAAACCGAGCTGTGCAAGGCGCTGGCCGAATTCCTCTTTGATACCGAAGAGGCGATGGTGCGGATCGACATGTCCGAGTTCATGGAGAAACATTCCGTGGCTCGCCTGATCGGTGCGCCACCGGGCTACGTGGGCTATGAAGAGGGCGGTTACCTGACCGAGGCCGTGCGTCGCAAACCGTATTCGGTGATCCTGATGGATGAGGTCGAGAAAGCGCACCCGGATGTGTTCAACATCTTGCTGCAAGTGCTCGAAGACGGTCGTCTGACTGACAGCCATGGCCGCACGGTGGACTTCAAGAACACCGTGATTGTCATGACGTCCAACCTGGGATCGGTACAGATCCAGGAACTGGTCGGTGATCGTGAGGCACAGCGTGCAGCGGTGATGGATGCGATTTCCAGCCACTTCCGGCCGGAGTTCATCAACCGGGTCGACGAAGTGGTGATCTTCGAACCGTTGGCGCGGGATCAGATCGCCGGCATTACCGAGATCCAGTTGGGTCGTCTGCGTAGCCGCCTGACCGAACGGGAGCTGAAGCTTGAACTCAGCCCTGAAGCCATGGACAAGCTGATTGCGGTCGGTTACGACCCGGTGTACGGCGCACGGCCGCTCAAACGAGCGATCCAGCGCTGGATCGAGAACCCGCTGGCGCAGTTGATCCTGTCCGGTCGATTCATGCCGGGCGATACCGCTCATGGTGTGGTGGAAAACGACGAAATCGTCTTCGTCTGATCCGGATCGGCAACAAAATTGAAAAGGCCTCGCATTGCGAGGCCTTTTTTTCGTTAGGCTGTTGAACTCAAAGGAAAAGGCTTGTAAAGTGCGCCCCGCAGTAAGTCACCCGCCAGGGTTTCCGCTCACTGGGCAGGAATCCAAAATAAGTTGCAAATCATTAACTTGAAAGCAATTTAGGGGGTTGACAGAGGTTCTGAAGATTGTAGAATAGCGCGCCTCAGACACACGAACGCAGCGATGCAAACGGGTTGAAGAGAACGCAGTAAAGCTTCAAAGTTGTAAATTGAAATGTGTAGTTCCGTGATAGCTCAGTCGGTAGAGCAAATGACTGTTAATCATTGGGTCCCAGGTTCGAGTCCTGGTCACGGAGCCAATTTCAAACCGGGGTATAGCGCAGTCCGGTAGCGCGCCTGCTTTGGGAGCAGGATGTCAGGAGTTCGAATCCCCTTACCCCGACCATTTTTGGGTCGTTAGCTCAGTTGGTAGAGCAGTTGGCTTTTAACCAATTGGTCGTAGGTTCGAATCCCACACGACCCACCATTTTTGAAACCAGGTTAAACTGGAATCGAATCTTAAGATCAGACGCCAAAAGCTCTGTTCGCAGAAGGCGCCTCTCGAAGGTGCCTTTTTTTTACCGGGGTATAGCGCAGTCCGGTAGCGCGCCTGCTTTGGGAGCAGGATGTCAGGAGTTCGAATCCCCTTACCCCGACCATATTAAAAATCCTCGTATCGAAAGATACGGGGATTTTTTTTGCCCGCGAGAAATTCAGGACATCGCAAAACCAATGTGGGAGCGAGTCTGCTCGCGAAAGCCGTGTACCAGTCAACATTGATGCTGGCTGACTCGACCTCTTCGCGAGCAGGCTCGCTCCCACAGGTTTTACATCAGTGCAGCTTCAGCCGTGGCTCGGTGCCGCGCCCGATCTTGCTACCGAGCATCAGCATCGCTGTGCGAAACGGCCCATACAACGCCATCTGGTGCATGCGGTACAGCGACACGTAGAACATCCGCGCCAGCCAGCCTTCGAGCATTACGCTGCCGGTGAGGTTGCCCATCAAGTTACCCACAGCCGAAAAACGCGACAGCGAGATCAGCGAGCCGTAGTCGGTGTACTTGTACTCCGGCAGTGCCTTGCCTTCGATGCGCAGTTTCAGCGATTTGGCCAGCAACGAAGCCTGTTGGTGAGCGGCCTGGGCACGTGGCGGCACATTGCGGTCGCTGCCTGGTTGAGGGCAGGCGGCGCAGTCACCGAAGGCGAAGATGTTCTCGTCACGGGTGGTTTGCAGGGTCGGCAGCACTTGCAGCTGATTGATGCGGTTGGTTTCCAGGCCATCGATGTCCTTGAGGAAACCCGGTGCGCGAATCCCCGCGGCCCAGACTTTCAGGCTGGCCTTGATTTCATTGCCGTCGGCGGTGATCAGGCTGTCGGCCGTCACTTCGCTGACAGCAGCATTGGTCATGACGTTGACCCCGAGTTTCTCCAGGGTTTTATGCACAGGTCCGCCAATCCGTTCTGGCAGCGCCGGCAGGACTCGTGGTCCGGCTTCGATCAGGGTGATGTGCATGTTTTCCGGCTTGATCCGGTCCAAGCCATAGGCTGCCAGTTCATGGGCGGCGTTGTGCAGCTCGGCGGCCAGCTCGACCCCGGTGGCACCGGCACCGACGATGGCCACACTGATTTGCTCAACCGTATCGGTCTGACCGGCGTGAGCACGCAAGTAGTGATTGAGCAGTTGCTGGTGGAAGCGCTCGGCCTGTTTACGCGTGTCGAGGAACAGGCAGTGTTGCGCAGCGCCCTGGGTGCCGAAATCGTTGGTGGTGCTGCCGACGGAGATCACCAGCGAGTCGTAAGGCACTTCACGGGCTGGCACCAGCTCCAGACCGGCTTCGTCATAGGTGGCGGCCAGCTGGATTTTTTTCTTCGCGCGAGCGAGCCCGCTCATGCGCCCAAGCTGGAACTCGAAGTGGTTCCATTTGGCCTGGGCGACATAGTTGAGTTCGTCTTCGGAAGAGTTCAGGGAACCGGCCGCCACTTCGTGCAACAACGGTTTCCAGATGTGGGTCAGGTTCGCGTCGACCAGCATCACACTGGCCGTGCCACGCTTGCCCAGAGTCTTACCCAGACGGGTAGCCAACTCCAGACCGCCGGCGCCGCCGCCAACGATGACAATACGATGAGTCATGGGGATATCTCGCAAGGCTAAAAGAAATCGGTGCAATTACCCGAGCGAGCGCAAGGCAGCTCATAGCGTCAGGTAACTGATAAGGCGGCTCAACAGGCCCAGGCCAATGGTCACTGCCAATACCAGTACAAGGAGCATCCACGGCCGGAAAGGCCGGCGCTCGACTTGGTGCTGGGACAATTGCAGGTACTCTTCGACATGCTTTTGGTCGTCGGGGTTCAGGCGGCTGGTCATAAAGGCCTCGTCAGGTAGACGTAGCTAAATGCGTAGAAGCTACAGGCTGATTTAACGAACGTTGAACGGAGCATAGCCGCTGTCCGGAAGGGGCTCGACGCTCACCGTATCGTCCAGGCGAATGATTCCACTTTGTAACACTCGGGCAGTGATTCCGCCATGTCCGCGCACGGCCTGAAAGGTGCCGATGCCCAGGTTGCTTTCAAGGCGCGCGCAGGGCTGGCACCAGCCGGTGGTTTCGAACGTTGCCTGGCCAATCCGGAAGCGGCGACCCTTGAGGCTGAACAGATTGATGCCACTGATAACGAGATTGCGCCGTAGATCTTCAGGCCGGACCGGATGATCGTGCCCACGCCCCATCAACGAACTGATCACCGCCAGGTGCTCCCACTGAATCAGCGTGACCTGCCGCGCATTGCGCACGCCGGGGCGGGCGTGGTCGCCGGTCAGGCCGGCCTCGAGGCGCGCTTCCACGGCCTCGAGTGCAAGCATCGGCGAACGTGATTGCGGGCGCACGCCGATCCAGCGTACACGACCTTGTTGCGGCACCTCGGCGATCAGTTCCTGCAGCGGGCTCACAAGCTGATTCCGACGTCAAAAACAATGCTGCGCCCCAGGTTGCTGCGCAAGAAGTCCGGCGCATCCGGGTGAGCGAACAGCACGCGGGCAAATGTCGGCCCGACCAATGACAGCGAGCGCCAGCCCTGGCGCAGGTATTCGGTCGGCGGCGGGAAATGGCTGTTGAGGTCCAGCACTTCGCGTTTGAGGCTGGCGAAGGCAATGATGTCCAGTTCACCCAGATCCATGCCGCGTTCTTTGTAGTTGTGCGCTTTTTTGCGCAAGGTCGGTGCCAATCGCAGCAAGAATTCGTTGGCGGGGATGCGTCGTGGCTTGGCCTCGCGGCGCACCAGTTGGCTCAGGGAAAACGCGCTGCGTCGGCGTTGCAATTCGTCGCGCCATTCATCGTTGAGGCGCCGGCCTTCGTCGAGCACGAAGAACACCTCGAAACTGGCATCGCGAAACAACACATCCGGCGGCTCCCCGGCGGGGGCGAACTCATCGGCACGATAGGGAATGTTCAAGCCTTGCAGCAGGCGCTGGCAGACCCAACGCTCACGCTCCCATTTGCGGGCGTTGGACAGGAACGCGTTGGCTTGCTCGGCCGCGATGGTCAGCAGGCGTAAATAATCTGAGTCATCCATAGGCCCAAGCTTAGCGTTCAAATGTGATCGCAAAGAAGACAATTTGTCGGAGAGGGCCGATGCCTCCCGTCCCCATGCCCGTTTCAGGGCCCTGCACAAAATGGATAGAGATCTGCGCGCACTGGATATTGCCACGTATCGGGTGGCTCTACCCTCGGCTGTACGGACGTAAGCCGTGTTACCGACGCTCGAAAAAAACAACAACAAGAGACATATGCCATGCGCAAGATCGACGTACATGAGGTTATCGACAACGCTCGCTTCAACCGCTTTCACTGGATGGTGCTGTTCTGGTGTGCCCTGATCATCATCTTCGATGGTTACGATCTGGTGATCTACGGTGTGGTCTTGCCGATGCTGATGAAAGAGTGGGGGCTCAGTCCTTTGCAAGCCGGTGCACTGGGCAGCTACGCACTGTTCGGCATGATGTTCGGCGCGCTGTTCTTTGGCCCGTTGTCGGACAGGATCGGCCGCAAGAAGGCCATCACGATCTGCGTGATGCTCTTCAGTGGTTTCACCGTGCTCAACGGTTTCGCCCGAAACCCCACGGAGTTCGGCCTCTGTCGCTTCATTGCCGGGCTCGGCATTGGCGGCGTGATGCCTAACGTCGTGGCACTGATGAACGAGTACGCGCCGAAAAAAATCCGCAGCACGCTGGTCGCGATCATGTTCAGCGGTTACTCGGTGGGCGGCATGCTGTCCGCCGGACTGGGCATTGTGCTGATCCCGGGTTTCGGCTGGCAGTCGGTGTTTTACGTGGCGGTCATGCCGTTGCTGTTGTTGCCGCTGATCATGTATTTCCTGCCCGAATCAGTGGGTTTCATGTTGCGTCAGGGGCGTAATGAAGAGGCGCGCAGTATTCTCCAGCGGATTGATCCGGCTTACGTCGCGCAAACGTCTGACCAACTGCACATGGCCGAAGTGAAAGGCACGGGCACCCCGGTGCTGCAGTTGTTCCGTGAAGGCCGTGCGCTGCGCACGCTGATGCTGTGGCTGGCGTTTTTCTGCTGCCTGTTGATGGTGTACGCGCTGAGTTCCTGGCTGCCAAAACTGATGGCCAACGCCGGTTACAGCCTGGGCTCGAGCCTGTCGTTCCTGCTGGTGTTGAACTTCGGGGCGATCTTCGGCGCGGTCGGTGGCGGGGTGCTGGGCGACAAACTCAATCTGCCGAAAGTGCTGGCGGTGTTTTTCGCCATGGCGGCGGTGTCGATCACTCTGTTGGGCTTCAACAGCCCGATGCCGGTGTTGTACCTGCTGATCGCCGTTGCGGGTGCCACCACTATTGGCTCGCAGATTCTTTTGTACGCCTGCGCCGCGCAGTTTTACTCCATGACGATTCGCTCTACCGGTCTGGGCTGGGCGTCGGGCATCGGGCGCAACGGGGCCATCGTCGGTCCGCTGCTGGGCGGTGCCTTGCTCGGGATCAGCCTGCCCCTGCAACTGAACTTCATGGCGTTTGCCTTGCCCGGTGCGGTGGCGGCCCTGGCCATGACCGTGTTCGCCATCAGCAGTCGACGCAGCGCTGCTGGCGTCACCCCGGCGTTGTCAGCGACCGGTGCCTGAATCATGAAAGCGTTTTTCCAGGACTTCTCGTTGTCAGCCGCCGTGGCTGGATTCATTGCCACGGTGATTTCCTACGCCGGCCCGTTGGTGATCATCTTTCAGGCGGCAGAAGCGGCACATCTTTCGCGGGAAGTGTTGTCGTCCTGGATCTGGGCGATCTCCATTGGCAGCGCCGTGCTCGGTATCGCTTTGAGCCTGCGCTACCGCGTTCCGGTGATCATCGCCTGGTCGGCGCCGGGCTCGGCGTTGCTGGTGACGCTATTGCCGGAAATTTCCATGGCAGAGGCGGTGGGGGCTTATCTGGTCAGCAGCCTGATCATTTTCGTGGTTGGCCTCTCGGGGGCTTTCGACCGGATCATCAGCAAGCTGCCCGCAGCCGTCGCGGCGGCGATGCTGGCGGGGATCCTGTTCAGTTTCGGCACCGGATTGTTCGTGTCGATGCAGCACAAGCCGTTGCTGGTCCTGGCGATGTTTTCCAGCTACCTGATCTGCAAGCGGGTGATACCGCGTTATGCGGTGATGATGGTGCTGCTGGTGGGCTGTTCGATTGCCGCGTTCACTGGTGAATTGCATCGTGAAGCGCTGGTGATCGGTCTGGCCACGCCGATGTGGATCACGCCCGAGTTCAGTCTGGGCGCGATCCTGAACATCGCCTTGCCGCTGGTGATGGTGGCGCTGACCGGTCAGTTCGTGCCCGGCATGGCGGTGCTGCGCGCCAGTGGATATCCAGTGCCGGCGAGCCCGATCATCGCCAGTAGCGCGTTGGGCACGGCACTGCTGGCGCCGTTTGGTTGCCACGGACTGAATCTGGCGGCGATCACCGCGGCGATCTGCACCGGTCGCGAGTCCCACGAAGATCCTCGCAAACGCTACGTGGCGGGGGTCGTCGGCGGCCTGTGTTACCTGCTGTTGGGGATCTTCGGTGCCACGCTGGTCTCGCTGTTTTCAGCGTTCCCCAAAGAGTTGGTCGCGGCGCTGGCCGGGCTGGCCTTGTTCGCCGCCATTGCCGGTGCGTTGACGGGAGCGATGGCCGTGCCGAGCGATCGCGAAGCCGCGCTGGTGACCTTTCTGGTCACGGCTTCGGGCATGACGTTGTTCGGATTGTCCGCGGCGTTCTGGGGGCTGATTTTCGGCATGGTTACCCATGTGTTGTTGAGCGCTCGTCGCCCCATTCCCCGTCGCAAATCCACTGCAACTGAAGTCCTTCAACCAGTCGATCAATAACAATAAGAGAAAAACGATGAAACAGATTTTCCCAACAACCGGTTCGGCGTTGTCCCTGGCTGTCGTCTCGGGTTTTTCCGCGGGTGCGATGGCGGCTGAAACCGGCTTTGTCGAAGACACCACCGCGACGTTGCAGGCGCGCAATTACTACTTCAGCCGCGACTATTCCGACATCGTCGGCGCCAACCAGCAATCGAAGGCTGAAGAGTGGGCCCAGGGTTTCATCCTCAACGTGAAATCCGGATACACGCAGGGCACCGTCGGGTTTGGAATGGATGTCATCGGCTTGCTCGGCCTCAAGCTCGACAGCGCTCCGGACCGAACCAATACCGGTTTGCTGCCGGTGCAGGGCGACGGCCGCGCGGCGGACAACTACAGCCGCCTGGAAGGCGCATTGAAGATGCGCTACTCCAAAACCGAGCTGAGAGTCGGTGAGCTGCAACCCAATCTGCCGGTGTTGGCATTCAGCGATATTCGCCTGCTGCCACCGAGTTATCAGGGCGCAAGCATCACCTCCAACGAGATCAATGGCCTGACGCTGCAGGGTGGTCACTTGAGTTCAACCAGCCTGCGCAACGAGGCTGGCGACGAAAAGATGCAAGCGATGCTGGGCCATGTGCCGCAGCGTCAGGTCAGCAGTGACGGTTTCAATTTTGCCGGCGCTGATTATGCCTTCAATGACAAGCGCAGCTCGGTCAGCGCCTGGTACGGGCAACTGGAAGATATCTACAACCAGCGTTTTCTGGGTTTAAAGCACAGTGAGCCAGTGGGCGACTGGATCCTCGGCGCCAACCTCGGTTACTACGATTCGCGCGAGGACGGCAAAAAACTGCTGGGCAACATCGACAACCAGGCGTTCTTCTCGTTGCTGTCGGCCAAGCGTGGCGGCCATACGTTTTACGTCGGCTATCAGGGCATGTTCGGCGACAGTGCATTTCCACGGGTATTTGCCAACATCTCGCCGCTGGGCAACGAAGTGCCGACCTATGAGTTCGCCTTCACCGATGAGCGTTCCTGGCAGGCGCGCTACGACTACGACTTCGCGGCGCTCGGCGTACCGGGGCTGACCAGTACCCTGCGCTACATCAGCGGCAACAATGTCGATACCGGAAAGGGTTTCGAAGGCAAGGATCGCGAGCGTGACCTGGACATCGGCTATGTGCTGCAGAGTGGCAGCCTCAAAGGCCTTGGCATTCGCGTGCGCAATGCGATGGCGCGTTCCAACTACCGCAGTGACATCGACGAGAACCGCTTGATCCTCAGCTACACGTGGACCTTGCTGTGAGCCATTGATCACAGGTTGCTGGTGCAATCACCCATGACGTCGTAGGTCACGCGGTGGGTCTGGCCCTGATGATCGACATACTCCATGGTCGCCGGTACAACCCCGCACGCGGTCGCCGTGTCCGACACCGAAACCACCTTGGCGATGTCCAGTGGCTGCGCCGGGTTGTACAGGATCGTGAGGGGCTCGTTGTCAGCGGCCATGGCCGAGGTGGCGATGACGGTCAGCAACAGGCTGATCAACGTTTTCATGTTGGCGTGCTCCGTGTCGGTTCTGATGTCTGAATTTTAGTCTTGGCCACCGACGGATAAAGGGGCGAACTGCAGATGCAACCTTACATAAAACGTAACAGTCATCGCCCGAGGGGGGCTTATGGATGTGCTTAACAACTTGCGCGTGTTCATCCGGGTGGTGGACTGCGCCAGTTTCACCGGGGCTGCCGATGCGCTGGATCTGTCGACCGCGCAGGTATCCCGATTGGTGGCGGATCTGGAGGAACATGTACAGGCGCGCCTGCTGCAACGCACCACGCGGCGCTTGAGCCTGACCGACGCCGGCGAGCGCTTCCTGCTGCGCAGCCGGCAAATCGTCGACGCCATGGATGAGGCGACGGCCGAGGCCCGTGGCGCACATCTCAATCCGGCCGGACGTCTGCGGGTGCACAGCATGAACGGCCTGGGTGTGTTGCTCACGCCGTTGATCGCCCGCTACAGCGAGCTTTATCCCGATGTGGTGTTCGAGCTGACCTTGTCGCAGCGCAATCCCGATCCGCTGGAGGAAGGGCATGATGTGGTGATTTCGATCGCTCCGGAACTTGCCGACTCGCAAATGGTTGCGCAGGCCGTCGGGCAAATCTACAGCGTACCCTGTGCCTCCCCGGACTACCTGCACCGCCGGGGCGTGCCGCAGCATCCGCTGGCGCTGAGCGACCATCAATGCCTGCGCATGCTCGACCCGCTGTACAGCGATCAATGGCTTTTCCAGGACGAGCACGGCGAGCACGCCGTCAGCCCGGCCAAGACCTTTCAGTGCAATGTTGCCGAGTCGATGGTCAAGGCTTCGGAGGCGGGCATGGGTATCAGCCTGCTGCCGTTCTACACCGCGACGCGGCCCTTGAGCGACGGCACTTTGCTGCGCGTGTTACCTGCATGGCGCCTGCGCGAACGCAATGTGTACGCGCTGTATCCTTCGCGCCGCTTTCTCGATGCCAAGGTCCGCACCTGGGTGGACTTTCTCAAGTCTGAGCTGCCGAAGCTGTTCGCCGAACATGACGCGGCGATGAACGATCCGCGGCATTGGGCTTGACGTCGAAGGGCCTGCGAGCGGCGGTGTAGACTGAGTGTCTGTTGTCTTTCGCCAAGGAGTCGCGCGTAGATGTGCACACCAGGGTCAGCGGGCATCGTGCCATGGCGCACACGGGAGTGTGTTGAACCATGATTGGTGCGCAGTTGCTGTCATCGGAAACCCTTGCGGCCGGCTGGCTGATCTATGTGCCGGTGTTGATCTGGGCGGTCTGTCGCGCGCCGTGGGTTGAACTGTTCACCGACAGCCGTCGTCAGCATCTGCTGTTTGGAACGGTGTTTGCGCTGTTTCTGCTGTGGCTGGTGCGGCAGGATTTCGATACCGGCGTGTCTTATCACCTGATCGGAATGACGGCGGTAACCCTGCTGCTGGACTGGCCGCTGGCGCTGGTCGGCGGGTTGGTTGCCCAAACGGGGCTGGTGTTGCTCGGCCGACAGGATTTGGCGGCGGTCGGGGTCAATGGTGCGCTGTTGATTGCGCTACCGGTGCTGGTCACCGAGTGCTGCGCCATTCTGGTGGAACGTGCGCAGCCACGAAATCCCTTCGTGTATATCTTCGTTTCCGGATTCTTTGCCGCCGCGCTGTCGGCGTTGCTGTGCCTGCTGCTGGGGCTGTGGTTGCTGTGGTTCGATGGGCGTTTCGAAATGCCATATTGGCTCGAGGATTTTGTCGGTTACCTGTGGCTGATCATTTTCCCCGAGGCGTTTATCAACGGCATGGTGGTCAGTGCGCTGGTGGTGTTCTGCCCGGAATGGCTGGAGACGTTCAACCGCACCCGCTACCTCTCGGCCCCCTGGAAAGACGACGATCCCAAGTCCTGATTCACATCAAAGCCTGAAATCGCCACCGTCGGGATCAGTGACGCGGGTCGAAATCACCGCTGAACAACTCGTCCTCGGCATCGGGAGCCACTGGAATCTTGTGTTCTTCGGACGCCCAGGCACCCAGGTCGATCAGTTTGCAGCGGTCGGAGCAGAATGGCCGGAATTTGCTCTCGGCGGTCCATTCCACGGGGGCGCCACAGGTTGGGCATTCGACGGTTGTTGGCTGGCTCATGACTGGCCTCCACGCAAAGTAAGATAAAAGTGATGCAGGCGTTCGACCTCGCTGTGCAGCCAGGCAAGGTCGCGGTCATTGATCACGACGTCGTCGGCATGGCTCACGCGATCCTGGCGACTGGCCTGGGCCTTCAGGATCGCCCGGACTTGCTGTTCGCTGGTCTGGTCACGTTGCAGGGTGCGTTCAACCTGCAATTGTTCCGGGGCATCGATCACCAGCACGCGTTGGGTCATGGCGTATTGCCCGGACTCGATCAGCAGCGGCGAAACCAGAATCGCATAAGGTGATTTTGCCAGCGCCAGGTGGTGAGCGATTTCCTCGCCGATCAGTGGATGCAGGAGGGCCTCCAGCCAGCGGCGTTCTTCAGGCACTTCGAAGATCAATTTGCGCAGCGCTGCGCGGTCCAGTTGTCCGTCGCTCTGCAACACGCCGGGGCCGAAGTGCCCGGCGATCAGTGCCAGTGCCGGGCGGCCAGGTTCAACGACCCAGCGAGCGGCATGATCGGCGTCGACCACATGCACACCCAGATCGATGAAGTGCTGGGCGGCCGCGCTTTTGCCGCTGCCGATGCCGCCGGTCAGGCCGAGAATCCAGGTTTTTTCCACGGGGCTATTCATTTAAAACCGACAAACTGCCAATAGAGGTCGGTTATTTGACCACCCCAGAGCAACGCAATCCAGCCGGCAATGGCCAGATAGGGACCGAAAGGGATCGGCGTCGAGGTTTTTGCATTGCGCCAGCGCAGCAATATCATCCCGATAATGGCACCCACCAGCGAGGACAGCAGGATGGTCAGTGGCAAAATCTGCCAGCCACCCCAGGCGCCCAGCATCGCCAGCAGCTTGAAATCACCGTAGCCCATGCCGTCCTTGCCCGTGACCAGCTTGAACAGCCAGAACACCGCCCACAGCACGCTGTAGCCGGCTATCGCCCCCCAAAGCGCCTCGTGCAACGACGCGAACAGGCCGAAACTGTTGACGATCAACCCCAGCCATATCAACGGCAGCACCAGTACGTCCGGCAATATCTGATGTTCGGCGTCGATCAGGCTCATCGCCAGCAACCCCCAACTCAGGATCAGCATCAGACAGGCTGGCCAACTGAAGCCGAAGTGCCAGGCCACAAACGCCGACAACGCGCCACAGGCCAGTTCGATCAACGGATAGCGCGGGCTGATACCCGCTTCGCAGGCTGAACAGCGCCCGCGCAACAACACATAACTGAGCAGCGGAATGTTTTCCCAGGCGCGGATCCGGTGACCGCAATGCGGGCACTGGGAATGGGGCAGCAGCAGGTTGTAGGTCGGCACCGGCGTTTCGCCAGGCAGCCCGAGAATGTCATGGGCCTGCACACGCCACTCGCGTTCGAGCATTTTCGGCAGGCGCCAGATCACCACATTGAGGAAACTGCCGACCAGCAGGCCGGTGATTCCCGCGAGAAGGACAAAGGCCAGTGGATAGTGAATCAGGATTTCATTCAAGGGCATGTCAGATCGCTGAGCCGAGTTGGAAGATGGGCAGGTACATGGCAACTACCAGTCCACCGACGATAACACCCAGCACCACCATGATGAACGGCTCCATCAGGCTGGTGAGGTTATCGACCATGTTATCGACGTCGTTTTCGTAGAAATCCGCGACTTTGTCGAGCATGTCGTCCAGGGCGCCGGACTCTTCGCCGATGGCGGTCATCTGTATGGCCATGTTCGGAAACACGCCCGAGGTGCGCATGGCGAAATTCAATTGCATGCCGGTCGAAACGTCCTGCCGGATGCGCAACACGGCGCGCTTGAACACGATATTGCCGGTCGCACCGGCCACTGATTCCAGGGCCTCCAGCAGTGGCACGCCGGCAGCGAAAGTAGTCGACAGCGTACGGGCAAACCGGGCCACGGCGGACTTGTAAGTCAAGGTGCCTACCAGCGGCAGTTTCAGCAGCCAGGTGTCCATCCGGTCACGAAAGGCCGGGGATGTCCTGAGGGCGTGGCGCACACCGAAGGCCATTGCGATCAGCGTGCCAAGGACCGTCCACCACCAGGCCTGCATGAATTGCGACATGCCAATGACCATCACGGTGAAGGCCGGCAGCTCGGCGCCAAAGCCTTTGAACACCGATTCGAACTGCGGTACGACATTGACCAGCAGAATCCCGGTGACAATCGCCGCGACAAACACCACCACCAGCGGGTAGGTCATGGCTTTCCTGATCCTGGCCTTGAGGCTTTCGCTTTTTTCCTTGTAGGTTGCGACTCGCTCCAAAAGGGTGTCGAGGGCACCGGCCTGCTCGCCGGCATCCACCAGGTTGCAATACAGTTCATCGAAATACCGGGGCTTCTTGCGCAGGGCGGTGGCGAAGCTGTTGCCGGCCGCGACTTCCTGTTTCAGCTCATCCACCAACTGGCGCATGGCCGGATTGTCGAAGCCTTCGCCGATGATGTCGAACGACTGTAACAAGGGCACGCCGGCCCTCATCATCGTTGCCATTTGCCGGGTGAACAGGGCAATGTCCTGGGCCTTGATGCGCTTGCCCATGTTGAAAACAGAATGGTTTTTCTTGCGAACCTTGCCCGGATTGATGCCTTGCTTGCGCAGTTTTGCCTTGAGCAGCGCCGGGTTTTGAGCACTGAGCTCACCGGTTACCTTTGTGCCTTTGCGGTCGATGCCTTCCCATGCATACACGCTGATTTTCGCTGCCTTGACCGCCATGTTCAGTCCTGGGTAATCCGGTTGAGTTGCTCTTATAGCCTAGTCAATCAACGGAGCCAAACCAGCAAGGGTGAGGTGACAAAAAACGTCAGATAGTGCTGATCCTGGTAGTAAGAAAGGGCTTTGCAGCCGCCACGGCCCCGGCCAGCAGGGGGCTTTTGCCTTGGCACAGGCTGTGCTGCCAAGGGGCAGGTCATGAGCTTTCGACTCATGCATGGAGCCTGTATATGAATCAAAAAGGTTTTACCCTGATCGAGTTGCTCGTCGTGGTGGCGATCATCGGGATCCTGGCAACACTGGGTCTGCCGATGTATTCCAAATACCAGGCCCGGGCCAAAGTCACGGCGGCGCTGGCCGAGCTGACTGCGATGAAAGTGCCGTTCGAGGATGTGATCAATCAGGGGGACACCCCGACCATTGCCAACGTGGCGCCCGCCGGCGCGACATCGACTAACCACTGCGCCCTGTCTGTGACGGCTTCGACTCCGGAGGGGGCGGGATCGATCGTTTGTACGTTGCAGAATGCCCCGGGGACGGTCCTGGGCAAAACCGTCGTCCTGACACGGGACGAAACCAAAGGCTGGTCGTGCAAAAGCACCGTATCCCCGGACTACTTGCCGAAAGGGTGTTCCGCGACGTGAATTGCTGAATCAAGTCCCCGCCATTGCGGGGTTTTTTCTGTTTGTCGACCTGTCGTCAAAAGCTTCAGGGCAAGCGAAGAAATTCAGGATCTTGGGAACTTTCCATAAACCCGCAACTTGCATGCAGTGTTTCGGCGCCTCGTGCATTTTGCATGATTCCGAAAATTGGATTTATTTATAAATTATTGATTTATAAGGCTTTATTTCATTTGTCAAAACTGGCACAGCGCTCGCAATACCCTTGGTAACCCTGCCGACATGACACCCGGCAGACTTTTCAGAAAAACAGGAGTTACTCGTATGAAGAAGTTCGCTATCGCTGCCGCTACTGCTACCGCGCTGACTCTGACCATGGCAAATGCGGCATTCGCCCAGACCACTCAAGCCACCCAGGCTCCAATGACCCTGGCGGCGAGTGAAATGACCAAGGCTAAAGAAGCTACTTCCGATACCTGGATCACCACCAAAGTCAAAGCCGACCTGATGACCGAAAAAGGCATTCCAGGTACCGACATCAAGGTTGAAACCAACAAAGGCGTAGTATCGCTGTCGTCGACCACTGCCGTGACCGATTCGCAAAAAGACATGGCTGTGGCCATCGCCAAGAAAATCAAAGGCGTCAAGGCGGTCTCCGCTGACGGCCTCAAAGCTGAATAAGACAGGCTTCTCGCCTGGACCGGGAGAGGGCGCGACAGACGGGCCGAGTCATACGTCTGTTGCAACCTGAGAGTTCATGCGAATGGCCAAACGGAGTTAGGCCACCACAGGCCCCGCGCATTTTTGCCGGGGCCTGTTTTATTTGCAGCGGTGTCAATCAATTGTGGGGGCGTGCCTGATCAATTGCCGCGTTTGCTGGTGATCTGTTTCAGCCGATTACCTTCGAATCGCAAGTATTGATACATGCCGCCATTCGGTCCGTAGGTCCATTCTTCGACCTGAAACTCCTCACGCCGGTCTGCACTGCGCTTGTAACCCAGCAAGTCGCGACTGACCGGCTCACCGCATTTCTGGAGAACCTCACTCGAACGATCACCGACGCTGATCAATTGGCTGCCACAGCGCAGGGTATCGGCCGCCCCGGCCTGACTGGCGGCTAGCGCCAGAATCAGGCCTGTCAGCACCCGTCGAGTCATCACTCGGCATCCAGATGCATTGGCGTCACCACGCGGCCATCACTTTCCGCCTCGCCCAGATTGGCGTCGATGAAGTACACCCGGTCATCTTCCAGCTGGGCCTTGTCGACCAGGTAATCCTTGATGCTGCTGGCGCGCTCCTGGCCCAGTTGACGCAACAGCACGTCGCTGGCGCTCAGAACTTGATCACCTCGGCACGCATTTTCGCGGTGCGCTCCTCCTTGCCCAGATCCTTCCATTCGGCAGGGGGCTGGGTTTTCAGGCGGGTGCGATAGATACCTTCGAGCAGCGGGCCTTTTTCCCCGTCCGGCACTTCCAGCAACGAAGCCTGGGCCGGGACCTTGTCGCCGCGGCGCTGGAGCATTTTGTAGTAGTTGTACTGGTACTCACGCTCCAGGCGTTGTTCGGCGATCAACGGGCCGTCGCTGCTCTGGGCGGCGGTGCCTTCGATTTCCAGGCGCAGGGCCGGGCGTTCCTTGAGCGCCTTGGACAGTTTGTCCAAAGCGCCTTCGGCGTCCTTGCTCAGGTCGCTGGAACCCGCTGCGAACGACACACTGCCCAGATCTTCCGCGCCCCCACCGTTGACCAGCCCGCCAATGAGCTTGAATGGTGCGGCCGCGGCTTTGACGATCAGGTTGCGCAGGGTCTGCCAGATAATCGGCATGACACTGAACTGGGGGTTGTTCAGGTCGCCTGTCACCGGCAGTTCGATGGAGATCTTGCCGTCGACGTCCTTGAGCAAGGCAATGGCCAGTTTCAGCGGCAGGCTCACGGCATCCGGGCTGTCGACTTTCTCACCCAGTTGCAGTTGTTCGACCACCACTTTGTTTTCAGCTTTGAGCTGGCCCCTGGTGATCTGGTAGTGCAGGTCGAGATTGAGCCGGCCCTTGCGGATACGGTAGCCGGCGAACTTGCCGGAGTAGGGTGTCAGCGTGGTCAGTTCCACGCGTTTGAAGCTGGTGGCAATGTCGAGGCTGGCCATCGGGTCGAACGGATTGACGGCGCCCTTGATGGTCACCGGCGCGTAGCGATCGACCTTGCCCTTGACGTCGACACCGGCCGGTTTCGGCTGGCGGCTGTCGATAGTGCCGATCTGACCGTTGAGTTGCTGGATGGCGGTGGCGAAGTTCGGGGTCAGGCTGAAGTCGGCGAAGTTGGCCGAGCCATCATTGATGAAAATGCCGCCGATGTGGATGCCCAACGGTTTTTCGTTGCTGGCCGGTTTGTTCGCTGCCGGTTTTGCCCCGGAGTCCGCCGGCTGCGGAATCAGCAGGTCATCGATGTTGGTGGTGCGATCATCGTTGATCATGAAACGCGCATAGGGCTGGAACAGGTTGATCTTGTCGATCGAAAGGCTGTCCCCGTGCTGATAGTTCAGGCCTTCGACAACGACCTGTTGCCACTTGACGAAATCGCGGGTTTTCAGGGTGTCGAGGGTGTGCATTTGATCGACCTGGGCGCGGCCGGTAACGCCGAAGGCCAGGGGCTCGGTGCTTTTCAGGTTGACCGCCAGATCGCTGCCGAGCATGCCGCTGCGCAGTTCGAGGCGAATGAACGGGGTGATGTAGGACTGGGCGACCCGCAGGTCGATGTCCTTGGTCTGCACGTTCAGTCTGGCGCTGACGGGCGCCAGGTTGACCTCGCCATCGGCCAGGAGCTTGCCTTGCTTGCCCACGCCGGTATCAAGCTTGAGGGTAAAGGGCGAGCCGTTGAGGCTGTCGAAGTTTTGCAGGTCGAGGTTCAGCGGGCTCAGGTCCAGGGCGACGGCGGGTTGTGCCTTGCGGTCAGCCAGATGCACCCGGTAATCGCGCAACTGCACATCCTTGAGCAGCACCTGCCAGGGTTTGCCTGGCGCGGCCGGTTCGGGTTTCGGTGAGTCTGCCGCCGCCGGAGTGCTGGCCGGTTCGGCATCCGCCTTGGCTTTGGCGGCGGGTTTTGATGGTTGGCTGGCGAACAGCTTCTGCCAATCGAGTTGGCCGTCCGATTCCAGCGCGGCCCAGGTTTCCAGTTTGTTGCTGCGGATCTTGCCGACCACCACTTGCTGTTTGGCCAGGTCCACGGTGGTTTCGCTGACGTCCAGGCGTTCAAGCTTCACCAGCGGCCGGCCATCCGGGGCCTTGATCGCGAAGGGGGCAATGTTGACTGCTACATTGCTCAGCAGCAGCTCGGTTTCCTTGGACAGGTTGAGTTTGTAGTCGGTACTGATACTCATGATGCCGCTTTCGAGGTCCAGTGGTACGGCATCGCGCACATAGGGCCAGAAGGCTTTCATCTTGCCATCGGTGATTTTCAGCTTACCTTCGGAGGCGATCGGGATCAGGCTGAAGTTACCCGTCCAGTCGATCTGTCCACCGTTTGGGCCGATAGCCACCAGGGTCATGTCGGCGCTGTCTTCAGGCAGAGTGCTGAGGTTTTTCAGTTCGAAATCGAGTGTGTCGTAGAGAAACTCGATGGGCTCGCTGGGGCGGGCATCTTCAAAGTGCAAGGAACCGCCGGCCAGCTTGATCCGCTCGATGCGCAGCGGGAACGGCTTGGCATTCGGGTCGGCGGGTGTGGGTTCGCTCGCGGGCAGTTTGAACAACCCGAGCAGATTGAGTTTGCCGTCCTTGCTGAACAGGATTTCGGTTTTTGACTTGACCAGTTCGACATCGGACAGGTGCACCGCTTTGGTCCACAGGCTGTCGAGTTGCAGGTTGGCGTACAGGCGTTCGAAACCGACCTGCTCCTTGCCGGGCTCACCGATATTCAAGCCCCAAAGGGTCAGTTCAAGGCTGAACGGATTGAATTCGATCCGCTGGATCGTGGCGGGGGTGGTGGCGTAGTTGGCCAGTTGCTGATTGGCAACGCGCAACGCGACCCCCGGTAAAATCAGAAAACCCAGCAAGCTGTAGAGGGCCAGAGCAGTCAACAAGGCGCCGAGGGCGCGAATCAATCCTTTGTACATGTGCGGCTTCATCTGTCTGGATCGGAGTGCCTTGGAGTATGGCACGCGATTCTGGTTCCGAAGTGATCGGCCCGTTCATGAACTTTCAGATTTCTCCTGCAACGGTCAGAGCTGCAGAATCAGGGTTTTCAACGGTGGTTGCTGATCCATCGACGGGAAGTCGGCGCCTGGCTTCATCACGGTCCACTCACGCACCGGCCGCCCGGCCTTCTCTGCACAACGCAAAACCTGCTCGCGCCAGTCGTCCATGCTGACTTTCGCCAGGTTGTTGCAGCAGATCAGCACGCCGTTGTCGGCGGTGGTCAGCAGGGCCGGTTTGAGCAGGCTCTGGTAGTCGCGCAGCAGGTCGACGGTGCCGAATGCGCTCTTGGCCCAGGCCGGCGGGTCCAGCAGCACCAAATCGTACTGGCGCTGTTCCAGGCGCTGATAGCTTGGCAGTTTTTGCCCGCGGCGCTGGCTGACCGGCAGGCCGGCCAGCTGGCGAATGGCCGGGAAGTAGTCGGACTGGATGAACTCCATGGTCGGCAACTGCGGATTGAGTAAACCGTTCTCCCGGCCGACCGCCAGGTTGCCTTCGGCGAAGTCCAGGTTGCATACCTCGCGCGCACCGCCGGCGGCGGCACTGAGGCCGACACCACAGGTATAGGCGAACAGGTTCAGTACGCTTTTGTTTTTGCTGTGATCCTTGACCCAGCCACGGGTATTGCGCAAGTCGAGGAACAGCAGCGGGTCTTGTCCGGCATGGCGGCCACGCACCCGATAGTTCAGGCCCCATTCGTGGCCAACCAGGTCTTGCAGGGCGGCCTCGTCGGCGCGGTAGACGGTGTCTTCGCGATCGATGCGCGAGTTGCCTCGGGAGCGGTCGTTGTAGACCAGCAGGGTGTCAAAACCCAAGTGTTGATTGATCGCTTCGTGCAGTTGCAGCAGCGTCTCGCGTTCCAGCGGCTGGTGGAAACTTTGCACCAGCAATTGCGGGCCGTAGCGGTCGAGGGTCAGGCCGCCGGCGCCTTCCTGGCTGCCGTGGAACAGGCGATAGCAATCGGTACCTTGCTGGTGCAGTTCGGCGAGCAGGTCCTGGCGTTGATCGAGGGCGGCGCGCAGCGCCTGATTCAAGGAAGACATGCTGGGCGCCTTGCAGGAGGGAATTGGGCGCGGAAGTTTAACAGTTTTGACGCAAGACCGAGGCGCTGCCTTCGCGAGCAAGCCCGCTCCCACAGGGGGATTAGCAACCCACATAAATCCCCTGTGGGAGCGGGCTTGCTCGCGAAGCTTTTGACTTTGCTCTGTCTAAGCAATCCCCATCCGCCGTTTAGCCCGCTGCACCGAGCCATTACGCACCGCCCAGCGCAGCATCGGCGCGCTGCGATTGACGCTGGCGCGGATGAGCTTGCGTTGCAGCGCGTTCAGGCTGACGCCGAGCATGTCACTGGCCCAGTCCGGCAGCAGATCAATCCCGGCCTGCATCATCAAACTGCCGAAAGGCCTGGCCAGGCGGCTGGGGGAGGGGGCGTTCAGCAGCAGGCGCAGGACTTCACGACTGCGCTCGTCGCACAGCAGTTGTGGACGGATGCGCTTGAGGTAGTCGGCAATTTCCCGCCGTGAGCGGGGCACATCCCGGGCCCCCAGGCGTTCGGCGACCAAGGCTATTTCCGCGTAATAGCGATCCTGGTCGGCAGGTGAAAGATGCGGGTTGCGATAGCGCAAATGCGCGGCGAGGAAGTGGCTGACTTCTGCCACGTGCACCCACGTCAGCAATTCGGGATCGCTGGCGGCGTACGGGCGTCCATCCGGCGCCGTGCCGGTGATCTGCAAATGGATGGTGCGGACTTTTTCGATCAGCCAGTCGGCATCCTGTCGAGAGCCGAAGGTGGTGCCGGAGATGAACTGCCCGGTGCGGCGCAAGCGGCCGAGCATGTCTTCACGAAAGTTCGTATGGTCCCAGACCCCGGCCAGTGCCAGCGGGTGCAGGGCCTGCAGCATCAGGGCGGCGATGCCACCGATCAGCATGCTGCTGAAATCGCCATGGACTTGCCAGCTCACCGAGTCAGGCCCGAACAGCCCGGGGTCGCCCTTGGGGTTTTCCAGGTCGAGTTTGCCCAGGGACAAACCGCTCAGGCTCATGATCTGGGTTTCGATGCGGGTGCGGATGAATTCCATGGCCACTCTGTAATTTTCTGTAGGAGCGAGCCGGCTCCGGGCGGCGTTCCGACGATGGACGTTAACGATAACGCGTGTTTCCTGAGTAAACGCGGTGTGTCGGAGTTCATCGCGAGCGATCGAGCGTCGACCGGCTGCTCCTACAAAAGCCAGTACGTTATTGATTCAGGCGTTTATCGATCAAGCCTTGTACCACGCTTGGATCTGCCAGGGTCGAAGTGTCGCCCAGGCTATCGAGTTCGTTGCAGGCGATCTTGCGCAGAATGCGCCGCATGATCTTGCCTGAGCGGGTTTTCGGCAAGGCCGGCGCCCACTGGATCAAATCCGGCCTGGCGAAACTGCCGATTTCCTGGCTGACGAGGGCCAGTAATTCCTTCTTCAGTTCATCGTTGGTTTCGACGCCGTTCATGGGCGTGACGAAGACATAGATGCCCTGGCCCTTGATGTCATGGGGGTAACCGACGGCAGCAGCTTCGGCGATGCTCTCGTGTAGCACCAGGGCGCTTTCCACTTCGGCGGTGCCGATACGGTGGCCGGACACATTGATCACATCGTCGATGCGCCCGGTGATCCAGTAATCGCCATCCTCATCGCGCCGCGCGCCATCGCCGGTGAAGTAGTAACCGGGATATGGCTTGAAGTAGGTGTCGACCATGCGTTGCGGGTCGCGATAGACGCTGCGGATCTGCGCCGGCCAGCTGGACTTTATGGCGAGTACGCCGCTGCCGGCGCCTTTGATTTCCTTGCCCAGCTCGTCGAGCAGCGCTGGTTGCACGCCGAACATCGGTTGCGTGGCGCAACCGGGTTTTATCCGCTGTGCGCTGACCAAAGGACTGAGCATGATGCCGCCGGTTTCGGTCTGCCACCAGGTATCGACGATCGGACAGCGCTCTTCGCCGACCTCATGGAAGTACCATTCCCACGCTTCCGGGTTGATCGGCTCACCGACGGTACCGAGCAATCTGAGGCTTTGGCGTGACGTTTCCTTCAGCGGCTCGGGACCTTCGCGCATCAGGGCACGCAGGGCGGTGGGGGCGGTGTAGAAGATGTTCACCTTGTGCTTGTCGATCACTTGCCAGAAACGCGACGTGCTCGGGTAGCTCGGCACGCCTTCGAAGATCAGCGTGGTCGCGCCGTTGGCCAGCGGGCCGTACACGATGTAGCTGTGGCCGGTGACCCAGCCGACATCGGCGGTGCACCAGAACACTTCGCCGTCGCGGTAATCCAGCACGTATTTGAAGGTCATCGCCGCTTGTAGCAGGTAGCCGCCAGTGGTGTGCAACACGCCTTTGGGTTTGCCGGTGCTGCCTGAGGTATAGAGGATGAACAGCGGGTCTTCGGCGCCCATTGGTTCGGGTGGGCAATCGTCGCTGACGTCGCGTAGCACCTGGTGATACCAGAGGTCGCGGCCTTCAACCCAATTCACCTGGTTTTGGGTGCGCTCGACCACGATCACGCTGCTGACATCGGGGCAGCTTTGCAGGGCCTTGTCGACGTTGTGTTTGAGCGGCACGAATTTACCGCCACGCACGCCTTCATCGGCGGTGATCACGGTGCGGCAGTCGGCGTCGAGGATCCGGTCACGCAGCGAGTCCGGGGAGAATCCGCCGAACACCACTGAATGAATCGCACCGATCCGCGCACAGGCGAGCATGGCATAGGCGGCTTCGGGGATCATCGGCATGTAGATGCACACGCGGTCGCCTTTCTTCACGCCACGGCTTTTGAGCACGTTGGCCAGTCGACAGACGTGGTGATGCAGTTTTTTGTAGGTGATTTGGGTGGACTCGGCGGGGTCATCGCCTTCCCAGATGATGGCGACCTGATCGCCGCGTTTCTCCAGGTGCCGGTCGATGCAGTTGTAGCTGACGTTCAATTGCGCGCCGGCAAACCAGCTGGCCTCACCGGTTTTCAGGTTGTAGCGCTGGACGGAGTCCCACGGTTTGCTCCAGTCGAGAAAACGCGTGGCCTGTTCGGCCCAGAACGTACTGGGGTGTTCGACGGATTCGCGGTACAGGCGGTGGTAGTCGTCTTGACTCAATTGTGCAGCCCGGCGGACGGCATCGGCTTTGGGGAACGTGCTGATATCGAACATGACGGTTCCTTATGCTTGTTTTGCGACAAGGATAAAGATGCGCCGAGTGACCAATGGGTTCAAGTCAGATGCAAAACAACTGTGGGAGCGGGCTTGCTCGCGAAGACGGTCTGACATTCAACGATGATGCTGAATGTGAGATCGCTTTCGCGAGCAGGCTCGCTCCCACAGTGGGTAGCAGGTTTGTTCAGATTATCCGCGGTGACGACCGCGGAAGTAGTTGATCAGCCCTTGGGTGGAGGCGTCCTCGGCCGGGGTTTCTTCGCTGCCGACCAGGCGGTTGTAGACGCCTTTGCCCAGCTCTTTGCCCAGTTCCACACCCCACTGGTCGAAGGCGTTGATGCCCCAGATCACGCTTTGCACGAAGACTTTGTGCTCGTACATCGCCACCAGAGCGCCAAGGCGACGCGGGCTGATGCGCTCGACCACCAGGGTGTTGCTCGGACGGTTGCCCGGGATCACCTTGTGCGGTGCAAGCTTTTGCACTTCGGCTTCGCCCATGCCTTTATCACGCAGCTCGGTTTCAGCCTCGGCAAGGGTCTTGCCGAGCATCAGCGCCTGGCTCTGGGACAGGCAGTTGGCGTACAGCCACTGGTGGTGGTCGGACACCGGGTTGAAGCTGACGATCGGCACGATGAAGTCGGCCGGAATCAGTTGGGTGCCCTGGTGCAGCAACTGGTGGTAGGCATGCTGCCCGTTGCAGCCAACGCCGCCCCAGATCACCGGTCCGGTGTCGGTGGACACTGGCTTGCCGTCCTGGCGCACGCTCTTGCCGTTGGATTCCATGTCCAGCTGTTGCAGGTGCTTGGTGATGTTACGCAGGTAGTGATCGTACGGCAGGATCGCATGGCTTTGCGCGCCCCAGAAGTTGCCGTACCACACGCCGAGCAGTGCCAGCAGCACCGGCATGTTCTGTTCGAACGGTGCGCTCTGGAAGTGCTGGTCCATGGTGTAGGCACCGGACAGCAATTCCTTGAAGTTGGACATGCCGATGGCCAGGGCAATCGGCAAACCGATGGCCGACCACAGCGAGTAGCGCCCGCCGACCCAGTCCCACATCGGGAAGATGTTCTCTTCGCGGATGCCGAACGCCACTGCGGCGGCGTTGTTGCTCGATACTGCGATGAAATGGCGATACAGCTCGGCTTCCGAACCACCCTGGGCCAGATACCAGGCACGGGCGGCCTGGGCGTTCTTCAGGGTTTCGAGGGTGTTGAAGGATTTCGACGAGACGATGAACAGCGTGGTTTCGGCGCGCAGCTTCATGGTCAGTTCGTGGAACTCGCTGCCGTCGATGTTTGCCAGGTAATGGCAACGCACGCCTTTCTGGGCGTAGGACAGCAAGGCTTCGGACACCAGCTCCGGGCCGAGGAAGGAGCCGCCGATGCCGATGTTGACCACGTCGGTGATTGGTTTTTCGGTGTAACCGCGCCACAGACCATCGTGGATACGGCCAACGAGGTCGGTGATCTGGTTCAGTACCTTGTGCACTTCCGGCATCACGTTGACGCCATTGACCGACAGCTTGTCGCCAACCGGGCGGCGCAGGGCGGTGTGCAGGGCTGGACGGCCTTCGGAAGCGTTGACGATTTCGCCGTCGAACAGCGACTTGATCGCCCCCTTGAGGTCGACTGCGTTGGCCAGGCCCACCAGCAAGTTGCGGGTCTCGGCGTTGATCAGGTTTTTCGAGTAGTCGAGAAACAGGCCGCAACTGCTGAGGGTGAATTGAGTAAAGCGCTGCGGATCTGCATTGAAGGCTTCGCGCATGCTGAAATCCTGCATGGCTTGGCGGTGGTCATTCAGCGCTTGCCAGGCGGGCAGAGCGGTAACGTCGTGAGGAGTGCGGTAATACGCCATCGCTGCGGGTTTCCTTATTACTTGAACGGCCTTTTGAACACTAAAAATCCCGGAGCGCTGTGGGTGGGCGTTCCGGTCAACTGCGTCGACACGATTTCATGGCGCAGGGCGAATACAGTAAACCCCGCGCAATGATCTGTCTTGACTTTGTCTGACCTGTTTCCGGTACTTTTTTAACATCAAGTCAGGAATAGTCCGACAAACGGAAGAGACAGGGCTCGGATCAGGCGACCTGGACCGGAATGGCGTTGCTGGTGTGGCTCAGTTCATTGCCCGGTGCCATGTAGAGCATGCGCGGCTTGAAGTTGAGCAGTTCGGCTTCGCTGTAGTGGGCATACGCGCAGATGATCACGCGATCGCCGACCTTGGCCTTGTGCGCCGCGGCGCCATTGACCGAGATCATGCGCGAACCCTCTTCGCCACGGATGGCGTAGGTGGTGAAGCGCTCGCCGTTGTCGACGTTGTAGATCTGGATCTGTTCGTACTCGCGAATGCCGGACAGGTCCAGCCATTCACCGTCGATGGCACAGGAGCCTTCGTAATCGAGTACAGCGTGGGTGACTTCGGCGCGATGCAGCTTGGCTTTGAGCATGATGGCGTGCATGAGTGTTTCCCAGGTCGGAATCGAACGGCGGGCAGTTTGCCTGATGGGTTTGTGGGCGGCAATACAGCTTGGATGGCGGTGCAGATGCCCCCTTGTGAGAGCGAGCCTGCTCGCGATGGCGATGTATCAGTCAAAATTGTTGTGACCGAACATCCGCTATCGCGAGCAGGCTCGCTCCCACAGCGGGAATTGGGTTGGTCAGACCGGCGCGTCGAGGTTCAGGTGCAGGTTGTCGATCAGCCGCGTCGTCCCCAGGAACGCCGCCGCCAGAATCACCAGGTCCCGATCTTCCGGCGCCGCTGGGCGCAAGGTCAGGGCGTGGCGAATTTCCAGGTAATCCGGGCGCAGGCCGGCGGCTTCGAGCTGTTGCAGTTTCACGCGGATCAACGCCGGGAAGTCGCGCTCACCTTGTTTGATTGACTCGGCGATCTCGCTCAACGTGCAGTACACCACCGGCGCCACAGCGCGCTGCTCTTCGTTGAGGAAGCCGTTGCGCGACGACAGCGCCAGGCCATCGGCCGCCCTTACGGTCGGCTCACCGATGATCTGGATCGGCATGTTCAGGTCATGTACCAGTGCGCGAATCACCGCCAGTTGCTGGAAGTCTTTCTCGCCGAAAATCGCCAGGTCCGGCTGGACCATGTTGAACAGCTTGCTGACCACCGTCGCCACACCTTCGAAATGCCCCGGCCGGCTGGCGCCGCACAGGCCTTCGGACAATTGCGGGACGCTGACGCGGGTCTGGCCGCTCATGCCGTCGGGATACATCTCTTCAACAGTGGGGGCAAACAGCAGGTGGCAACCGGCCTGGAGCAGTTTTTCCTGGTCGGCGGCGAGCGTGCGCGGGTACTTGTCGAGGTCCTCGCCAGCACCGAATTGCAGCGGATTGACGAAAACGCTCGCCACCACGAAGTCCGCCCGTTGAGAGGCTTTGGTCACCAGCGCAACGTGGCCGCTGTGCAGGTTGCCCATGGTTGGCACAAAGGCGATGCGCTTGCCTTCGCTACGGGCACGGGCCACGGCGGCCCGCAGTTCGCGTACGGTTTTTACGGTGTTCATGCAGAGAATCCGTGTTCGATCCCAGGGAAAGTTGCCGCTTTGACTTCAGTCACGTAGGCATTCAGTGCAGCTTCGATGCTGGTCTGGCCGGTCATGAAGTTTTTCACGAATTTTGGCACGCGGCCGCTAATGGACAGCCCCAGCATGTCGTGCAGCACCAGCACCTGGCCATCGGTGCGATTGCCGGCGCCAATACCGATCACCGGTATCTTCACCGCCTGGGTGATTTCTTCTGCCAGTTCGCTCGGGACGCATTCGAGCAGCAGCATTGCCGCGCCGGCCTGTTCCAGGGAGATCGCATCGGCACGCATCTGCCGCGCCTGGTTTTCATTGCGACCCTGGACCTTGTAGCCGCCAAGGATGTTCACCGATTGTGGCGTCAGGCCCATGTGCGCGCATACAGGGATGCCGCGCTCGGCCAGCAGGCGGATCGAATCGGCCAGCCACAACGCCCCTTCAACCTTGACCATGTGCGCACCGGCCTGCATCAACAGAGCGCTGTTGGCCATGGCTTGCTCGGTGGTGGCGTAGGCCATGAAAGGCAGGTCGGCGAGGATCAAGGCATCGCTGTTACCGCGTTTGACGGCGGCCACGTGGTAAGCCATTTCTGCGGTGGTGACAGGCAAGGTGCTGTCGTGGCCCTGCAAAACCATGCCGAGGGAGTCGCCCACCAGCAGCACTTCGACGCCGGCCTGATTGCAGGCATGGGCGAAGGTTGCGTCGTAGCAGGTCAGCATGGTGATTTTTTCACCTTTTTGCTTCAGACCTTGCAGGGTGGTCAGGGTGATGGCTGGCATGAAAAGTTCCTCATTCAGGCGCTGTGGAAACTACTGCGAGTAACGCGCGTGATTCTTCGTTAAATACAGGCGCACGCTCTTTTTGTCGTGCTTTTAAGGCCTGGATTGCGCCCTTGAATGCCGTGTTGGCGGCAGCGGGACGCCTATAGTCGTGAGGAGAACGAGGGAAGTCAATTGCGTGTGTTACCGCATTGTTACGGGTGGGGTGTTACCGGGGTAACTGATGCGATTCAGCAAATGCCAACGTCAAAAGATCGCAGCCTACGGCAGTTCCTACAGGAGTGCAGAGATTTGTAGGAGCTGCCGAAGGCTGCGATCTTTTAAACCGGGAGGCGCTCCAGGCCGACGAACGGGCATGCCTTGAGCAATTCGGCCAACGTCCGGCCATCAGCCAGTCGCAGATCCGCAGGTGCCAATTCCGCCAGCGGATAAAGCACGAAGGCCCGTTCCTGCATGTGGTAATGGGGGACCTTGAGGCGCTGTTCGTCGATCAGGCGATCACCGAACAGCAGGATGTCGAGGTCCAGCGTACGTGGCCCCCAGCGCTCGATGCGTTCGCGACCCTGGCCGTTTTCGATGGATTGCAAGGCATCCAGCAGTTCCAGCGGCGCCAGCGTGCTGTCAAGAGCGGCCACCGCATTGGTGTAGCGCGGTTGTCCGGGAAGCAGCGAGTCGCTTTGATAAAACGCAGAAACCCCGACCAGCTCCGATTGCGGCAAGTGCGCCAGTGCCTCGACGGCGCTGCGCAGTTGCTCGGCAGGGTCAGCCAGATTGCTGCCCATGCCGATGTAGGTGCGTTCCATGGATTACTCGCCCGTGGTGCTCGAAGCGCCGGCGGCGCGTTTGCGTTTGGAGCCACCACTGCGGCGACGCTTGCGCGGGGCACCGGTACCTTCGTCCTTGCCGCTGAGGTCGCGAATCATGTCGCGGCGCTCACTGTCGTTGGCGTCCTGGTAGTCGGTCCACCATTCGCCCAGGCCGTCGGTCTGCTCGCCAGCGCTTTCGCGCAGCAGCAGGAAGTCGTAGCCGGCGCGGAAGCGCGGATTGTCCAGCAACAGATCGGCACGCTTGCCGCTACGGCGCGGCAGGCGTTCCTGCATGTCCCAGATCTCGCGGATCGGCATGGTGAAGCGTTTCGGAATCGCGATGCGCTGGCACTGTTCGGCAATCAGCTCGTGCGCCGCTTCCTGCATGGCCGGAATCGGTGGCATGCCACGTTCCTGCAGGCGCAGGACCCGCGCCGGCAGGGCAGGCCAGAGCAGGGCTGCAAACAGGAACGCCGGGGTAACCGGTTTGTTCTGCTTGATCCGCAGGTCGGTATTGATCAGGGCTTCACTGATCAGGGTGTGGGTGTACGTCGGGTTGTATTCCAGTGCTTCGGCGCTGGCCGGGAACAGTGGATCGAACAATTGCAGATCGACCAGCATTTCAAACGTATCGGCGGCATGGCCGGAGAGGAATAGCTTGAGCACCTCTTCGAACAGGCGCGCCGACGGGATCTCGCGCAGCATCGGCGCCAGGTCGCGGATCGGCAGGGCGCTGTGTTTTTCGATGCCGAAGTTCAGCTTGGCGGCGAAACGCACGGCCCGCAGCATGCGTACCGGGTCTTCCTGGTAGCGTTGCTTCGGATCGCCGATCAGGCGGATCAGGTGATTGCGGATGTCGTGTACGCCATTGGCGTAGTCGAGGATGCGTTCGCTGACCGGATCGTAATACAGGGCATTGATGGTGAAGTCGCGACGTTGCGCGTCTTCTTCCAGAGTGCCATAGACGTTATCGCGCAAGATGCGTCCGCTTTCGTTGCGGGAGGACTGATTGCTGTCTTCCTCGTCTTCGTTTTGCGGGTGATTGGCACGGAAGGTCGCGACTTCGATGATTTCGCGGCCGAAATGGATGTGCACCAGTTTGAATCGGCGCCCGATGATTCGCGCGTTACGGAATTCGGCCCTTACCTGCTCGGGGGTGGCGCTGGTGGCAACGTCGAAATCTTTCGGTGTGATACCCAGCAGCATGTCGCGCACGCAACCGCCAACCAGGTAAGCCTGATAACCGGCGCTCTGCAGGCGTTCAACGATATTCACCGCGTAGCGGCTGAATTGCGCCTTTTGCAGCGAATGTTGACCGCTGTTGAGCACTTCAGGCGTGCTGCGAATGTGTTGCGTAGGACGCTTGGGAGAACGGAATGACTGGAACAGCTTCTTCAGCATGGGATGCACTGTTTGAAGGAATATTCGGCCATAACAGAAGAATGACCGCATGATGGGCGGGGATTCTAGCATTTAGTCGGGGGATGGTGTAGGAGACAGCAGATATGAGATTTAGTCCGCAGGCTGTAGGAGCGAGCTTGCTCGCGATGGACGTGAACGATTACGCGGAAAACCAGATGCCCAGTGTTGCCTGTGGGTTTTTCGCGAGCAAGCTCGCTCCTACAGGTACAGGTACAGGAAGCGGGTATGGGTATGGGGGGAATCTCAGAAACCACAAGGGGAGCCGAAGCTCCCCAAGAAGTAGTTGCATGCTCTATTTTTATTTTTGGTTTTGGGCTTCTTGTTTTTGTTGAGCGCCCTCGCCATGAAGTTTTCCTTCATGACCCTCCCAATCGGGAGCCAAGAGCAAACGGATTGCTTTGGTCGCTGAATTGCAGTGATCTTTCGATCCAACCAGTGCAGGCTCTGTCTTGGGACAGTTTTTGTTGTTCTCGGCCTGGTCGTGGGGCAAGCCCCAAATACAACGCCTCTCCAAAAGAATCAGTTAGCTGCGCCTCTCGCCGTCTTGTTTTTATTGTGCGTGAGTCGATTCGTCTTATTTTTATTGTCTTGTGCATTGCTTGTTATTGTTCTTGTACCAAACATATAGCAGGGTGCGTGCCAACTTTTACGAAGCCCAATAAAACAAGGGGTTAGGTCGGCTGGCAGGCATTTCGAAGGCCAAAAAAAACCGGGGCTTCGTTACCGTAAGCCCCGGCTTCTGTTACGTGAAAAAACTGAGGTAACAGTTTTTTCCACAAAGTCACGTGTTACCCGCACATCAGACAGGCGCGGTTCAGCTCTCGCTGGCCACCCCGGTCTTGCGTCGTGGAATGCCCAGACGTTGACGGCGCTCCCACAGGCATTTGCGACTGACCCCGAGCTTGCGAGCCAGCTCGGTTTCGGTCATGTGGTCCTGATGCTCGAGAACGAAATGCTGGAAGTAGTCTTCCAGGGAGAGGTCTTCGGTCGGTTCGTGGTTGTTGTTACTGGCATTGCCGTTGCCCTGTTGTGGGGGCAGACCAATGAACTCGTCGTCTTCCAGGTCGCCCAGTTCGATGTCGATGCCCAGCAGTTCGGCAGAAATCTCCGGGCTTTCACACAGGATAACGGCGCGCTCGACGGCGTTCTCCAGTTCGCGAACGTTGCCCGGCCAGGAATAGTGACGAATGGCTTGCTCGGCATCCGCGGCAAACTTCAGGTCGGTGCGGTTGATTCGCGCACTTTGCCGCGCCAGGAAGGCGTTGGCGATTTCGTTGACGTCCGCACCGCGTTCGCGCAGGGCTGGCAGCTTCAGCGCGATAACGTGGAGGCGATAATACAAGTCTTCGCGGAACTGGCCGATCTTCGCCAGGCTCTTGAGGTCGCGGTGCGTTGCTGCGATCAGGCGCACATCGACTTTTTGCGACTGCACCGAGCCCACGCGACGAATTTCGCCTTCCTGCAATACGCGCAGCAGGCGAGCCTGGGCTTCCAGCGGCAGTTCGCCGATTTCATCGAGGAACAAGGTGCCGCCGTCCGCCGCTTCCACCAGACCGGCGCGCCCGGCGCTGGCACCGGTGAATGCGCCTTTTCGTGGCCGAACAGTTCGGATTCGATCAGGCTTTCCGGAATGGCCGCGCAGTTCACCGAAATCATCGGCGCCTTGGCGCGTTTGGACAGGTTGTGCAGGGCGCGCGCCACCAGCTCTTTACCGGTGCCCGATTCGCCCTGGATCAGAACGTTGGAGTCGGTCGGTGCGACTTTGCGGATCTTGCCGTACAGGTCCTGCATCGGCGGGCACGAGCCGATAATGCCGATTTCACCGTTGCTGTTGTCGGTACCGGATTTCACCGCACCGTTGGTGGCTTTACCGGCAACCGTTTCACCACCGGCTTGTGCCGTTTGTCGGTCACGCAGGATTCGTGCGGCGGCTTGCAGCATTTCGTCGTGGTCGAATGGCTTGGCAATGTAATCCACCGCGCCCATTTTCATCGAGTCCACCGCCGAGCGCAGGCTGGCATAGCTGGTCATGATCAGCACTGGCGTGCCTTGGGCGAGCTTGATCAACTCCGTGCCCGGTGCGCCTGGCAGGCGCAGGTCGCTGACGATCAGATCGAACGAGGGAATGGTGAAGCGTTCTTGTGCTTCCTGCACTGAACCGGCTTCGCTGACCTGGTACTGGTTACGTTCCAGCAGGCGGCGCAAGGCGGAGCGGATAATGGTTTCGTCTTCGACGATCAAAATGTGCGGCATTGATTCGATACTCTCGACGGTCTCAGTTCACAGCGGACGTCGCTTCGACATGACGCGGCAAGGTAACCCTGATTCGGGTGCCGCGTTGGCTTTGAACATCAGCCGGGCTGTCGATGGTGATTTGTCCATAATGCTCTTCAACGATGGAATAGACCAGTGCAAGGCCCAGACCGGTACCTTCGCCAGGGTCCTTGGTGGTGAAGAAAGGTTCGAACAATCGGTCCATGATGCTCGACGGAATACCGCTGCCTTCGTCCTCCACGATCAGATCGACCGTGTGTTCGCCGGCTTCACTCTTGACCCGTACCGCACTGCCGGGAGGCGAGGCGTCACGGGCGTTTGAAAGCAGGTTGATCAATACCTGGGCCAGCCGTTGCGGGTCGCCTTCGACCCAGTGTTCGGGGTCGCACAGGTTGTAGAACTGCACTTCGAAATTGCGTCGGTTCAGGGCCAGCAGGCCGATGGCATCCTGAGCCACTTCGGCCAGACAGACGGGTTCGTCGCTGTGCTGATGGCTGCCGGCATGGGCAAAGCTCATCAGCGACTGGACAATGCGCGATACGCGTTTGGTCTGCTCGAGGATCTGGCCGCTGATTTCCTTCAGCTCGCCGTCTTCTTCCCGTTCTTCGCGCAGGTTCTGCGCCAGGCACGCGATGCCGGTGATCGGGTTGCCGATTTCATGGGCTACGCCGGCCGCCAGTCGACCGATGCTGGCCAGGCGCTCGGAGTGCACCAGTTTGTCCTCGAGCATCTGGGTTTCGGTCAGGTCTTCCACCAGTAACACCAGGCCACTGTTGCCCGGCGCCAGCGGTTCATCGATGGCCGCTTTGTGCAGGTTCAGCCAGCGTGTCTGGCCGTCGAGGGCCAGGTGCTGTTTGTGCAAGTGCTCGTCTGGCAGATTGATGAAACCTTGCAGCAGTTCTTTCCATGGGTCGGCAATGGTGCTCAGGCGTGAACCGACCACGCGCTGCGCAGCGATGCCGGTGAGTTCCTCCATGGCCTTGTTCCACATGAGGATTTCCTGATCCTTGGCCAGCGAGCAAACACCCATTGGCAATTCCTGCAGGGTCTGGCGGTGATAGCGGCGCAGGGCATCGAGTTCGGCGGCCAGGCCTGTCAGGCGCGAGTGGTAGTCCTCGAGACGGCTTTCGATGAAGTGAATGTCTTCGGTGACGTAGTTTTCGCCGCCAGCCTTGTACGGCAGGAACGTCTCGACCATGTCCTGGGCCACGCTCGGCCCCATCAGGCCGGACAGGTTGGCTTCGATACGGTCACGCAAGCGGCGCAGGGCATACGGCCGGCGTTCGTCGAAGGGCAGATAGAGGTCGCGCAGTGCCTGTTCCACTTCTTTCTGCGCCGCTTTTGCACCCAGTGGTTTAGCAAGCTGTGTGGCAAATTCCTGGGGCGAGGCGGCATGCAGTTCCCGGCGTTGCGGGCGGCGAACGTTGTCCACGGCGCAGGCTTCGGCAGCGCTGGCTTCTTCGGTGCTGGCGTTGGTGAATAGCGAGATCAGTGTGAACATCAGCACGTTGGCCGCCAGCGAGGCAATCGCCGCCATGTGCCAGCTGGTGTCGTCCAGCACGTAGATCATGTTCAGCAGCGGAATGTAGAAGCCTTGCAGGTTGCCGACCAGCGGCAGCAGCATGGTCACCAGCCATACCAGTATCCCCGCCAGCAAGCCGGCAATGAAGCCGCGACGGTTGGCGGTCGGCCAATACAGGACCGAGAGCACGCCCGGCAGGAACTGCAGCGTGGCGACGAACGCGACAATGCCGAGGTTGGCCAGGTCCTGCTCGGCACCGAGCATCAGGTAGAAGCCATAGCCGGCCATGATGATCGCGACAATCAGCGCCCGGCGGGTCCACTTCAGCCAGCGGTAGATGTTGCCTTCGGCCGGTGGTTGGTACAGCGGCAGCACCAGGTGGTTCAAAGCCATGCCGGACAGCGCCAGCGTGGTGACGATGATCAGGCCGCTGGCGGCGGAGAGCCCGCCGACATACGCCAGCAACGCCAGCGCCTTGCTGTTGGCGGCAATACCGATGCCCAGGGTGAAGTATTCCGGATTGGTGGTGGCGCCCAGTTTCAGGCCGGCCCAGAGAATCAGCGGCACCGCCAGGCTCATCAGCAGCAGGAACAGCGGCAGGCCCCAGCTCGCACTGACCAGCGAACGCGGGTTGAGGTTCTCGGTAAAGGTCATGTGATACATGTGCGGCATCACGATCGCCGAGGCGAAGAACACCAGCAACAGCGTGCGCCACGGGCCTTCCTGCAAAGGCGTGTGCAGGGCCGCGAGCGCGGTCTGGTTTTGCAGCAGCCAGAGCTCAAGCTGTTGCGGGCCGTCGAACACGCCGTACAGCGCATACAGCCCGACACCGCCGAGGGCGATCAGCTTGATCACCGACTCGAAGGCAATCGCAAACACCAGACCTTCATGCTTCTCGCGGGTGGCAATGTGGCGGGAACCGAAGAAAATCGTGAACAGCGTAATCAATGCACAGAAGCTCAGGGCCACGCGATGCTGCACCGGCTCGCGGGTGAGAATGCCGATGGAGTCGGCGACCGCCTGAATCTGCAAGGCCAGCAGCGGCAGTACGCCGACCAGCATGAAAATCGTGGTCAGCGCTCCGGCCCAGGTGCTGCGGAAGCGGAAGGCAAACAGGTCGGCCAAAGATGACAATTGATAGGTGCGGGTGATCTTCAGGATCGGGTAGAGCAACACCGGCGCCAGCAGAAATGCCCCGGAGACACCCAGATAGCTGGACAGAAAGCCGTAGCCGTACTGGTAGGCCAGGCCCACGGTGCCGTAAAACGCCCAGGCACTGGCATAGACGCCCAGTGACAGGGTGTAAGTCAGCGGGTGGCGAATGATCGCTCGCGGGATCATGCCCCGTTCACTGATCCAGGCCACGCCGAACAGCACCGCCAGGTACGCGGCGCTGATCAGGATCATCTGGGTCAGGCTAAAGCTCATCGGCATCTTTTTGGCTCTGCAGGATGAAGGTCACGACGATCAGAATCAGCCAGAGCAGATAAGGGCGATACCAGGCGCCAGTGGCGTCGATCCACCAATCCATGATGGCCGGGGAAAACAGGTAAATCCCCACTACCAAAAGCAGGACCAAGCGATAGATGTACATCCCGGCCTCTCTTTTTTATGCGCGTGCCCGAAAGCGTGCGGCGATGGTAACGGATGGGCGCGCCACTGCAAGTGCGATCACAATAGCTGTGCCTCGGGCAGGTTCAGTGTGCGCGGGATCAACGAGGCATCCCAGTGGGTAATGCCCCAGTTCAACACTTCCCGTGGCGTGGCGTAAGCCAGTTCGGTTCCCGGGTTCTGCCCCAGTGCCCGCAGCGCTCGCAGCAACAGCGGCGTTGCCTGATCCTCGGTCAACGGCGGCGAACGGTAGGATTTACCCAGTTTATTGCCATCGGGCTGAGTAATCAGCGGGATATGCAGATAACGCGGTTGAGGCAGGCCGAGCAGTTCCTGCAGGTAGAGCTGGCGGGGCGTGGAGTCCAGCAGGTCGGCACCCCGAACGATATCGGTGATGCCCTGCCAGGCATCGTCCAGGACCACGGCCAATTGGTAGGCGTAGAGCCCGTCGCGGCGGCGGATCACGAAGTCGCCGACTTCCCGGCCCAGGTGTTGGCGGTATTCGCCCTGCACCCGGTCGAGGAAGTGGTATTCCAGTTCCGGTACGCGCAGGCGGATGGCCGCATCATCAGTGCCATGGCCGGCATTGCGGCACAGCCCGGGATATATCCCGTGATACGGTTCCAGCTGTTTGCGCGAACAGGTGCAGGCGTAGGCCAGGCCGTGATTGAACAGGCGATTGAGCACTTCTGCATAGGCATCGTGGCGCTCGCTTTGGCGAACCAGGTCGCCATCCCACTCGAAACCATAACTTTCCAGCGCCTTGAGAATGGCTGCCTGGGCGCCGGGTTCTTCGCGGGGCGGGTCAAGGTCTTCCATGCGCATCAGCCACAGGCCGCCCACCGAGCGTGCGTCAAGGTAGGAAGCCAGCGCGGCGACCAGTGAACCAAAATGCAGGTGGCCGCTGGGCGTCGGGGCGAAACGCCCGATGTAGGTGGGGGAGGTGGTGGCGGTCATCAGGGCAAGGCTACTTATTCCAGGCTGTCGTCAGATTCCTGTAGGAGCGAGCTTGCTCGCGATTGCCGTCAACGATAACGCTGGGAGCCTGGTGCCCCGCGGCGTTCTCAGGTTCATCGCGAGCAAGCTCGCTCCTACAGTGATGGCGATTTTAATCGCAATAGGCATCAGCGAACTTTGGAAACAAAAACGGAGCGTTCGCACGCTCCGTTCTTCGTTCAAGTCGCAATTATTTGCCGACTTGCTTTTCCTTGATTTCCGCCAGGGTCTTGCAGTCGATGCACAGGTCGGCGGTAGGGCGCGCTTCGAGGCGCTTGACACCAATCTCGATGCCGCAGGACTCACACCAGCCGTACTCTTCGTCTTCGATCAGCTGAAGTGTCTTGTCGATCTTCTTGATCAACTTGCGTTCACGATCGCGGGCACGCAGTTCGAGGGCGAATTCCTCTTCCTGGCTGGCACGGTCTGCCGGGTCAGGAAAGTTGGCCGCTTCGTCCTTCATGTGGTCCACGGTCTTGTCGACACCTTCCATCAGCTCTTTTTTCCACTGATTCAGAACCTTGGTGAAGTGCTTGCGCATGGGCTCGCCCATGTACTCTTCGCCGGCTTTCTGAACATAGGGCTCGAAGCCGCTGATCGTCTGGTTTTGCTGCTTTGCTTGGGTGGACATGAAATAGACCGCCTCTACTCTTGTAATCCATCTGCGCAGGATTGCTCCATCACCGACACCTGCCGGCCCTGCGGCTGCAAGCGGGCGAACTTACCAGATCAACTCGGGCCGCGCTACTCCCGGATGTCGAGCTCGCGGCACATGGTGCTTGCAAATGATGACAAACCGTTGTCTGGTGGCTCTGGAGCCCTGCTCAATTATTGATTTTAGTCAAACCTTGCGTAAGCGCTTGAGTCGTTTGTGGTCGGGGTTATAAGGCCTCTGACCGCTTTAGGTTCTCGCTCGTTCCTGCGCTTGGGTAGAATCGGTTTTTTTCCCCTTTTGAAGGAAGGCCAATGGCTCAGCCCTACAGTGCCCGCAGTCGCGCGATCGAACCATTCCACGTCATGGCGCTGTTGGCGCGGGCCAATGAATTGCAGGCAGCCGGCCACGATGTGATCCACCTGGAAATCGGCGAGCCGGACTTCACCACCGCCGAACCGATCATCCAGGCCGGCCAGGCTGCGCTGGCGGCAGGGCGGACCCGTTATACCGCCGCGCGCGGTATTCCGGAGCTGCGCGAGGCCATCTCGGGCTTTTATCAGCAGCGTTATGGTTTGAATATCGACCCTCGGCGCATCCTCATCACCCCCGGCGGGTCCGGTGCGTTGCTGCTGGCCAGCGCTTTGCTGGTAGACCCCGGTAAACACTGGCTGCTGGCGGACCCTGGCTACCCGTGTAACCGGCATTTCCTGCGACTGGTGGAAGGCGCCGCACAATTGGTGCCGGTCGGTCCCGATGTGCGCTATCAATTGACGCCTGGCCTGATCGAGCGTCATTGGGATCACGACAGCGTTGGCGCATTGGTGGCGTCGCCGGCCAATCCGACCGGCACGATCCTGACCCGTGACGAGTTGGCGAAGCTGTCTGTCGCAATCAAGGAGCGCCACGGTCATCTGGTGGTCGACGAGATTTATCACGGCCTGACCTATGGCACCGATGCGGCCAGCGTGCTGGAAGTCGACGACGGTGCATTCGTTCTGAATAGTTTTTCGAAGTATTTCGGGATGACCGGTTGGCGGCTGGGATGGCTGGTGGCGCCCGACGCTGCCGTCGGTGAGTTGGAAAAGCTCGCCCAGAATCTCTACATCAGTGCTCCAAGCATGGCGCAGCACGCTGCGCTGGCCTGTTTCGAGCCGGCAACCATCAGCATTCTCGAAGAGCGTCGCGCCGAATTTGGCCGGCGTCGGGATTACCTGCTGCCGGCCTTGCGTGAAATGGGCTTCGGCATTGCGGTGGAGCCGGAGGGTGCTTTCTACTTGTACGCCGATATCAGCAAGTTCGGTGGCGATGCCTTCGCGTTCTGCAAACACTTTCTCGAAACCGAGCATGTGGCATTCACCCCGGGGCTGGATTTCGGGCGTTATCAGGCCGGGCATCATGTGCGGTTCGCCTATACGCAAAATCTCGAGCGTTTGCAGGAGGCGGTCGAGCGCATTGCTCGCGGGTTGCGGAGCTGGCAAGGCTGATGCGATTTCATCCTCCACTCGAAGAAGGTCGCCTGATTCGTCGTTACAAGCGTTTTCTCGCCGATATCGAAACCGTCGGCGGCGAGTTGTTGACCATTCACTGCCCGAACACCGGCTCGATGCTCAATTGCCAGGTCGAGGGCGGCCAGGTCTGGTTCAGCCGCTCCAACGACCCGAAACGCAAGTTGCCCGGCACCTGGGAGATTGGTGAAACCCCGCAAGGGCGGCTGTTTTGTGTGAACACCGCCCGGGCCAATGGTTTGGTCGAAGAGGCGCTGCGTGCGGGCATCATCACTGAGCTGAACGGTTTTACCGGGCTCAAGCGTGAAGTGGCTTATGGTCAGGAAAACAGTCGCATCGATTTTCGCCTTGATTACCCCGACGGGCCGGCCTACGTCGAAGTCAAAAGCGTGACCCTGGGCTTCGACGGTACGGCGGTGGCAGCGTTTCCCGATGCGGTCACCCAGCGTGGCGCCAAGCATCTGCGGGAACTGGCCCACTTGGCCAGGGACGGTATTCGCGCGGTGCAGTTGTACTGCGTTTGCCTGACCGACATCGAGGCCGTGCGCCCGGCGCAGGAAATCGATGCAGCTTATGCGCAGGCCTTGCGGGAGGCGGTGGCCTGTGGGGTCGAGGTGTTGGCTTACGGTGTGCGGTTGAATCACCAGGAAATGTCGATCGACCGGCGTCTGGACGTGTTGCCGGGTGGCTAAAGGCTGATCCAGATCCCTTGTTCATCCTCGCGACAGGCCACGGCGGTCAAGGCTTGGCCTGCGCAAGGGCCGGCGACGCATTCACCGTCCTCGATCAGGAACAGTGCGCCATGGGTGGTGCACTGGATCAGGCTGTTGCTGGGGTCGAGAAACTGGTCGGGATGCCACTCCAGACCGACTCCCCGGTGCGGGCAGCGATTGATGTAGACATAAACCTGTCCGCTGCGGCGCACCGCAAAAAGCTTTTGGCCATCGATGTCGAACCCGCGGCTGCTGTCGTTGATCAGCTCGGCACCTGTGCAAAGCAGCTTCATGTCTATTCTCAGTCCTGCAACTCGTGAGCGGAGATGCCCGAGCTTGACCGTTAAATGCTAATAATAATGAAATGGCCGTCTTGCCCGTCGGGTACAAGTGCCTGTCGCCGAGGATACTTGGCCTGCTCCTTCGATGCTCGGGAAAACTTTAAAGGAAGCCCTTCATGCGCCTGATCACCCGCGTCGCGGTGATCTGCATGGGGCATCATCACCTGATCCGGTCAGTACTTTTCCACAGGCAAAAAAAGACCCGGCAAGAGCCGGGTCAAATAACCGTGATTAGCCTGATGAGGAGATAATCCGAGAGTCCGAACCAAGGGCTTTTCAGAATATCGACCAGTCTCGCGACCAGTTGTGATAATCATATCGATTCTCATTATCAAGTCAACCGCTGTTTCCTGAATTCTTTTCGATTTTCCGGATTTTCGTCTGCAGGTCCCGTAATCATTGGGCGTCAGCTTGCAAGGCTTCAGTAAGTTTTGTGGGATTAATTCTTGTGGCGTGAAGAGATGGCTTCCAGTTGTCTGTTCAACGCCTCCTTGCGCTCGGCAGGAATGTCATTCCAGTGCACGTCCATCAGGGCGCCTTCGATTGCGTACAACAACACCTTGGACGCTCGAAAGCCGCGCGTACGCACGGCCCGATAAGCATCCACCGCCCCGAGGCGACGCAAGTCCGACGCGCTATGGATGCCCACGGCATGCAGCCATTGCGCTGACGTCTTGCCAAGATTCTTCAGGTGTTGCAGTTCATCATTCATCAAGCCTCCTTGCGATGGCCGAATGGAGATCGTGGGCAATCTTCTGAGGAGTGTAGCCATCAGCAGGAAAAGCGTGATTGTTTGCTCGTTTTCGACGCAAATGCTTCTAAGAGGCGAGTATTGGCAGTGTGTGAAAAGTCTGCGAACGCGGGAGGAAGAGGCGGGGAACAATCAGGAGTTACGGGTGAATATCCCCCGCAGTCCAGCGCAACGGGGGGGCGCTGGACGTGTCAGTCAGCGACGTTGATCAGCGGGTGCGATAGCGCAATCGCGTGCCGAAGTTCATCGACATCAAAATTTCGTCGGCACTGAGCTCCACCGGAAAGTAGGCGCCGGAGATTTGCGCGTGGGCCAGGCTCGCACCTTCCAGGTTCGCCTTGCGAAAATCGATGCCGCGCAAGTCCGCGGAACGGAAGTAGGCGTCGCTGAAATCCACGCCGTCAGCATTCAGTTCGCGCAGGTCCAGCCCCCGGAAGTCTCCACCCACCATATCGATGGGGCCGTCCTCGGGGCGTTCACTGTTGAAGCCTCTGATGTCGTCTTTGTGCAGCAGGGCATAAAGCGGAGTGTCGAGAAGTTTCGGCTGGCTCATGTCGCATCACCTGATGGTTTTATGACGCCAGTATAGTGCCACTATTTGACAGTCGTGAAGCCAGCGTGGGCCTCACGACTGAAATAGTCTCTTACAAACCAGGCAGGCGCTGGCGAATCTGTGCCACAACGGTATCGAGAGTCCCGCTTTCATTGGTCTGGACGCGCTTGCTGCAGAGGATTTCTGCAGGCGTCAGCGCTTCACGGCTGGCTTGCTGGGCTGCGATAACCGCCAGGGTGGCGTCGGACGGGTCTTTCTTGTCTGCCTGGCGCACGGCCAGCCAGCTTTCGATCACGGCCTGTGGCGCATTGCAGTCGAGAATCAGGAACGGTGCGCCGGTGGCCTCGGCCACTTTCGCGGCGCTGTCACGCTGATCACGCTTGAGGTAAGTGGCGTCGACCACCACCGGGAAGCCTGCACGCAAAATGACGTCGGCGATTTCATGCAAGCGGGCATAGGTCGCCGCGCTGGCGTCGGCACTGTAGATGCCGGCCTGTACGTCATTCTCGACGGTTTGCTCGCCGAACAGACGCTTGCGCTCGACATCGGAGCGCAGGCGAATCGCGCCCAGGGCTTCGACCAGGCGCATGGCGACATGGCTCTTGCCGACGGCGGAAACGCCGTGGGTAATGGCCATGAAGCGCGAAGGAATGGTGCTGTAGCTTTCTGCCAGGTTGGCGTAGTTGCGGTACTGGCGCAGGGTTGTGGCGCGCTGCACGGCAGTGGCGTCGGCCGGCATGCTGAACAGGGCAACCTTGGCGCGAACCAGTGCGCGGTAGGCTTTGTAGAAGTTCAGCAGTTCGAGGCCGCGATAGTCACCCGTCAGCTCCAGGTACTGGCTGATGAAGCGACGCGCGAGGCACTTCAGGCCTCGATCTTCCAGGTCCATGGCCAGGAAGCCGGTGTCGGCATAAACGTCGGTAAAGCGAAACGGTTCGTTGAATTCGATGCAGTCGAAGATCACGACCTTGCCATCGATCACGGTCGCGTTGCCCAAGTGGATATCACCGTGGCATTCACGAATGAAACCTTCGGCCTTGCGCTGGGCGAACAGTGGTTTGAGGCGCTCGAAGCTGCTTTCGGCCCAGGCTTGCAGGGCGTCGAGTTGCAGCAGGTCGGTTTTATCGCTGAGGAATGGACGGATCTGTTCGAAGTTCTGCCGCACCGGCGCCATGACGCTGTCCGGGGTGCCGGCTTCGTGCTCGGCTGGCACTTTCGGTGCACTGAGGTGGAAGCGGGCGATTTGTTCGGCCATCTCGTCGATGTGTGCGGTAGTCAGTTCGCCATTGGCCTGAAGGGTGCTCAGCAATCCGGTTTGCGGGAACTGGCGCATCTTCAGGACATATTCGATGGCCGGGCCTTCGCCGCCCAGTTGCGGAGCCTCGGCGTTGCCGGTAACGGGCAGCACTTCGAGGTACAGATCGTCAGTCAGGCGCTGGTTCAGGCGCAGCTCTTCAGTGCAAAAGTGTTCGCGTGCTTCAAGGCTGGTGAAGTCGAGAAATCCGAAATTGACCGGCTTCTTCACTTTATAGGCGAAGGGGCCTGTGAGAACGACCCAGGAAATATGGGTTTCGATGACCTGGAATCCGTCTACAGGATGCGGGTAGAGGGCAGGGTTTTGCAGGGCAGCGATCAGGGACTGGCTCACAGGCGATCCTTCAGAGTCTGGAAAATCAAGGCCGCCATTATGGCCGTAACTCCGCTTGGCGCAAACCTCGGAGCGCTCCTGTCGGGTATGAATAAAGTGCGTATAATCCGCCGCCATGACTCGTACCCGAACTCCTCGCACCCCAAAAAAACCACCCTCCAGAGGCCTGCGCCCATGGTTGGGCTGGGCCATTAAACTCAGTCTGGTCGGCCTGGTAGTGCTGGCCGGATTCGCCGTTTACCTTGATGCAATCGTCCAGGAGAAGTTCTCCGGCAAGCGCTGGACCATTCCGGCCAAGGTTTACGCGCGCCCGCTCGAGCTGTTCGTCGGACAAAAGCTGAGCAGGGACGATTTCCTGACCGAGCTCGATGCCTTGGGCTATCGCCGTGAAAGCGTGGCTAACGGTCCGGGTGCGGCGTCGGTCAACGGTAATACCGTTGATCTGAACACCCGTGGCTTCCAGTTCTATGAAGGCATGGAGCAAGCGCAGCCGGTGCGCGTGCGTTTCTCTGGTGATTACGTGGCGGAACTGTCAGGCGCAAAGGACTCGAAACTTTCTGTGGTGCGCCTGGAGCCGCTGCTGATCGGCGGTCTGTACCCGAAAAACCTCGAAGACCGGATTCTGATCAAGATCGATCAGGTGCCGCCGTACTTGCTTGAAACGCTGGTGGCTGTCGAGGATCGCGATTTTTATCATCACTTCGGTGTTTCGCCGAAGTCGATCGCCCGTGCAATCTGGGTCAACGGTGCGGCCGGCCGCATGCGTCAGGGCGGCAGTACGCTGACTCAGCAGTTGGTCAAAAACTTCTACCTGACCAACGAGCGCAGCCTGAGCCGGAAGCTCACCGAAGCGATGATGGCGCTGCTGCTCGAGCTGCATTACGACAAGCGCGAAATCCTCGAGGCATACCTCAACGAGGTGTTTATCGGGCAGGACGGTCAGCGCGCGGTGCACGGTTTCGGTCTGGCCAGCCAGTTCTTCTTCAGCCAGCCACTGGCCGAACTCAAGCTGCATCAAGTCGCATTGCTGGTGGGCATGGTCAAAGGGCCTTCTTCCTATAACCCGCGTCGTTATCCGGAGCGTGCCCTTGAGCGGCGCAACCTGGTGCTCGATGTCCTGCAAGAGCAGGGCGTCGCGACTGCCGAGCAGGTTGAGGCCGCGAAGAAAATGCCGCTGGGTGTGACCAAACGTGGCAGTCTGGCGGACAGCTCGTTCCCCGGCTTCCTCGATCTGGTCAAGCGCCAGTTGCGCGAAGATTATCGCGACGAAGACTTGACCGAAGAAGGCCTGCGAATCTTCACCAGTTTCGACCCGATCCTGCAGATGAAGGCTGAGGCGTCGGTCAACGACACCTTCAAGCGCCTGGCCGGGCGCAAGGGTTCCGATGACGTCGAAGCGGCAATGGTTGTGACCAACCCGGAGACCGGCGAAGTACAGGCCATGATCGGCAGTCGCCAGGCCAGCTTTGCCGGGTTCAACCGGGCGCTGGATGCGGTACGGCCGATCGGTTCGCTGATCAAGCCGGCGGTTTATCTGACTGCGCTGGAGAAGCCTAGCCAGTACACATTGACCAGTTGGCTGTCGGACGAATCCTTCTCGGTCAAGGGCGCCGACGGCCAGGTGTGGAAACCGCAGAACTACGATCGTCGCTCTCACGGTACCGTTTTCCTTTATCAAGGCCTGGCGCATTCCTACAACCTGTCGACCGCGCGTCTCGGTCTGGCGGTCGGTGTACCGAACGTCCTGAAGACGCTGGCGCGCCTGGGGGTGACTCGTGAGTTTCCGGCCTTCCCGTCGATGTTGCTTGGCGCCGGCGGCATGACGCCCATCGAAGTCGCGACCATGTACCAGACCCTCGCCAACGGCGGCTTCAATACGCCGATGCGCGGGATTCGTAGCGTGCTGACCGCCGAGGGCGAGCCGCTCAAGCGTTATCCGTTCCAGATTCAGCAGCGTTTCGATCCGGCCTCCATTTACCTGATTCAGAGCGCCATGCAGCGTGTGATGCGTGAAGGCACTGGCAGCTCGGTTTATAACGTGTTGCCAAGGACGCTGACCCTGGCGGGTAAAACCGGTACCAGTAACGACTCGCGGGACAGTTGGTTTGCCGGATTCAGCCAGGACTTGCTGGCGGTGGTCTGGCTGGGGCGCGACGACAACGGCAAGACGCCTTTCACTGGCGCCACCGGGGCCTTGCAGGTCTGGACCAGCTTCATGCGCAAGGCTGACCCACTTCCCCTGGACATGCCACAGCCGGACAATATCGTTCAGGCCTGGGTTGATTCGCGAACCGGGCAAGGTTCTGACGCCGGTTGCCCGGGTGCCGTGCAGATGCCGTATATTCGTGGCAGCGAACCGCCTCCCGGCGCCGCTTGCGGTGGTGAAAACCCTGCCGAGACGGTGATGGATTGGGTCAAGGGCTGGATGAATTAAGCAAAGAGGATTTCAAGTGAACAAGTGGTTGATTCCAGCGGTTGCCGCCGTAGCTTTGCTCAGCGGTTGCTCCACCGTACAACGTGGCTCGATTCCGGTTGTGGATTCCGGGACCGCCGTGTCCAACAGTGAGCGGATCTCGGCCAATGGCGGCTTCCGCCAGACGACCGTCAAACGCCCTGTACAAGGTCAGTCGCACGCCCAGGCGATTCCGCAAGGTGACAGCGGCGTCGTGGTGATGGTGCCAGGCGCGGCAACGACTTCAACGCCGATCAGCACCACGCCGATTACCCCGGGGCCGATCACGCCGGGGCCGATTGACACGTCGCCGATCCAGTCGGCGCCGATCAATCAGGGCAGCTACAGCATGCCGTCGTCGCCAAGCGGGATTCCGTCAGCCAGTTCGGGCGGGCTGTCTGCCGACGAGCAACTGGACGGCCCGGTATTGGCTTTGCTGACCACTGCTCAACAGCAGCAGGCGAGCGGTGATCTCAATGGTGCTTCCTCCAGTCTCGAGCGCGCCCAGCGCGTTGCTCCGCGTGAGCCGCAGGTGCTTTACCGTCTGGCGCAGGTGCGGATGGCTCAAGGCGATGCGGCCCAGGCTGAGCAGTTCGCTCGCCGCGGGCTGACCTTTGCCAATGGCCGTCCAGCCCTTCAGGCGAACTTGTGGGAACTGATTGCCCAGGCGCGAGAAAAACAGAGTGACTCCCAGGGCGCGGCATTGGCTCGTCAGAAGGCCAAGGTAACGCTGTGATGGATACGCGCTTTGTGAAAATCGCCGATCAACTGTTGTTGATCGAACGCGAATTGCGGGTGCAAGGGTGGTGGGATGAAGTCTCGCCATCTGTTGAAGCGCTTTCCAGCGTCGAGCCGTTTTCGGTCGATACACTGGATTTCGAGCAATGGCTGCAATGGATCTTCCTGCCACGCATGAAAATGATCCTCGAGCAGAATTTGCCGCTACCCAATGCTTCGGGCATTCAGGAAATGGCCGAAATGGTCTTTGCCGGACGCAATGTCCAGGGCAAGGATCGGCAGTTGCAGGCATTGCTCAAACAGTTTGATCAGCTGATCACAGCGTCTCGCTGAGCCAGAAGCTGCCAGCGTCCGCTGGCAGTTGTCCACAATCTCTCTCTATTTTGTCTGCCGCTGCCGGCTAAGTGCATGCGCGTGCCAATTTTTTGCCAAAACTTGCGCAATTGAAGCTAACACACAGCGGATTTACAGGTTTTTTCTTGCGTTCTCATGTGCTTACCAGAATAAAGCACATAGACGACTTGACTTGCGAAGGGCGAAACAGAAGAATCCAAAGTCCGCTGTACAGGGACTGCCAGAAGCAGACCCTCTCAGCAGATCATGAGGCGCATATCCGCGTCGACCTGTTACACCCGCAACGCGTTACCTCGCGCTGGGTGGGAAAGGCCCGCAACACTTGGGACGATCCCAATACTTGCTCAGTCAGTGCTGACGTAGTCGGCGACCACCGTCGCTCATGCTCTGCTGAGAAGTAAACCTATTAAGACCCGTCCCATCTTTCGTGGGCGGTATTCTGGCGTTTTAGAGGTGAGCAACGTGGAGCTTTTATCTGGCGGTGAGATGCTCGTCCGCTTTTTGCGCGACGAAGGCGTCAAATATATCTACGGGTACCCGGGTGGTGCTCTTCTTCATGTCTACGATGCCCTGTTCAAAGAACCGGAAGTGACCCACATCCTGGTTCGTCACGAGCAAGCGGCTACCCATATGGCTGACGGTTACGCCCGTGCCACCGGTAAAGCCGGCGTGGTGCTGGTGACTTCCGGTCCGGGTGCAACCAACGCCATCACCGGTATCGCCACGGCCTACATGGACTCCATTCCGATGGTGGTCATTTCCGGCCAGGTTCCGAGCAACATGGTCGGCACCGATGCTTTCCAGGAAACCGACATGATCGGTATCTCCCGGCCAATCGTGAAGCACAGCTTCATGATCAAGCATGCGTCGGAAATTCCGGAAGTCATGAAGAAGGCGTTCTACCTGGCGCAATCCGGTCGTCCTGGCCCGGTCGTTGTCGATATTCCGAAAGACATGACCAACCCGGCCGAGAAGTTCGAATACGTCTTCCCGAAAAAAGCCAAGTTGCGTTCCTACAGCCCGGCTGTTCGCGGTCACTCCGGTCAAATCCGCAAGGCGGCAGAAATGCTCTTGGCGGCCAAGCGTCCTGTGTTGTACTCGGGCGGCGGCGTGATCCTCGGTGGTGGTTCCGCACCACTGACCGAACTGGCGAAGATGCTCAACCTGCCAGTGACCAATACCCTGATGGGCCTCGGTGGCTATCCTGGCACCGACCGTCAGTTCATCGGCATGCTCGGCATGCACGGCAGCTACACCGCCAACCTGGCGATGCACCATGCTGACGTGATCCTCGCTGTCGGCGCACGTTTCGACGACCGCGTCATCAATGGCGCGTCGAAGTTCTGCCCGAACGCCAAGATCATTCACATCGACATCGACCCGGCTTCGATCTCCAAGACCATCAAGGCCGACGTGCCTATCGTTGGTCCGGTTGAGAGTGTCCTGACCGAAATGGTCGCGATCCTCAAGGAAATCGGCGAGACCCCGAACAAGGAGTCCGTGGCCAGCTGGTGGAAGCAGGTTGACGAGTGGCGTGGTGATGGCGGCCTGTTCCCGTACGACAAGGGCGACGGCAGCAAGATCAAGCCGCAAACCGTGATCGAAACCCTGTGCGAAGTGACCAAGGGCGATGCCTTTGTGACCTCCGACGTGGGCCAGCACCAGATGTTCGCTGCGCAGTACTACCGTTTCAACAAGCCGAACCGCTGGATCAACTCCGGTGGCCTGGGCACCATGGGCTTCGGCCTGCCGGCGGCCATGGGCATCGCCTTGAGCTTCCCTGACGCTGACGTTGCGTGCGTCACCGGCGAGGGCAGTATCCAGATGAACATCCAGGAGCTGTCGACCTGCCTGCAATACGGTTTGCCGGTGAAGATCGTCATCCTCAACAACGGTGTGCTGGGGATGGTTCGCCAGTGGCAGGACATGAGTTACGGCAGCCGTCACTCGCATTCGTACATGGAATCGCTGCCTGATTTCGTCAAGCTGGCAGAGGCCTACGGCCACGTCGGCGTACGCATCACCGAATCGAAAGATTTGAAGTCGAAGATGGAAGAGGCGTTCGCCATGAAGGATCGCCTGGTGGTGATCGATATTTCGGTCGACACCAGCGAGCACGTCTACCCGATGCAGATCAAAGACGGCTCCATGCGCGATATGTGGCTGAGCAAGACGGAGCGTACCTAATCATGCGGCACATTATTTCCTTGCTTCTGGAAAACGAACCCGGCGCTCTGTCTCGTGTGGTTGGTCTGTTCTCGCAGCGTAACTACAACATCGAAAGCCTGACCGTGGCCCCAACCGAAGACCCGACCCTGTCGCGTCTGACGCTGACCACTGTCGGTCACGATGAGATCATCGAGCAGATCACCAAGAACCTGAACAAGCTGATCGAAGTGGTAAAACTGGTCGACCTGTCGGAGAGTGCTCACATCGAGCGTGAACTGATGTTGGTCAAGGTCAAGGCCACCGGCGCCCAGCGCGCCGAGATCAAGCGCACTACCGATATTTACCGTGGACAGATCGTCGATGTCAGCGCCAGCGTGTATACCGTTCAACTGACCGGTACCAGCGACAAGCTCGACAGCTTCATTCAGTCCATTGGCACCGCCTCGATTCTGGAAACCGTCCGTAGTGGCGTGACCGGCATTGCCCGCGGCGACAAAGTACTCAGCATCTAAACCAAATTAGCGAACGGCCTGAACGGCCTGATATAGGGGAAATTCATGAAAGTTTTCTACGATAAAGACTGCGACCTGTCGATCATCCAGGGCAAGAAAGTTGCCATCATCGGTTACGGTTCCCAGGGTCACGCTCAAGCGTGCAACCTGAAAGATTCCGGTGTAGACGTGACTGTCGGCCTGCGTAAAGGTTCGGCTACCGTTGCCAAGGCTGAAGCCCACGGCCTGAAAGTGACCGACGTTGCTTCCGCTGTTGCAGCTGCCGACCTGGTCATGATCCTGACCCCGGACGAATTCCAGTCCTCCCTGTACAAAAACGAAATCGAGCCGAACATCAAGAAAGGCGCCACCCTGGCCTTCTCCCACGGCTTCGCGATCCACTACAACCAGGTTGTGCCGCGCGCTGACCTCGACGTGATCATGATCGCGCCGAAGGCTCCGGGCCACACCGTGCGTTCCGAGTTCGTGAAGGGCGGCGGTATCCCTGACCTGATCGCTATCTACCAGGACGCCTCGGGCAACGCCAAGAACGTCGCTCTGTCCTACGCTGCCGGCGTTGGCGGCGGTCGTACCGGTATCATCGAAACCACGTTCAAGGACGAGACTGAAACCGACCTGTTCGGCGAACAAGCCGTTCTGTGCGGCGGTACCGTCGAGCTGGTCAAAGCCGGTTTCGAAACACTGGTTGAAGCTGGCTACGCGCCGGAAATGGCCTACTTCGAGTGCCTGCACGAGCTGAAGCTGATCGTTGACCTCATGTACGAAGGCGGTATCGCCAACATGAACTACTCGATCTCCAACAACGCCGAATACGGCGAGTACGTGACCGGCCCTGAAGTCATCAACGCCGAATCCCGTCAGGCCATGCGCAACGCCCTGAAACGTATTCAGGACGGCGAATACGCCAAGATGTTCATCAGCGAAGGCGCTACCGGTTATCCTTCGATGACCGCCAAGCGTCGTAACAACGCCGCTCACGGTATCGAAATCATCGGCGAGCAACTGCGCTCCATGATGCCGTGGATCGGTGCCAACAAGATCGTCGACAAAGCCAAAAACTAAGTCACGCGCTTGTACGAAAAACGCGGCCTAGGCCGCGTTTTTCGTTTGCGAGGCCGGTTCTGGTATAAAGCTGCATCGTTTGCGGCCGAACCGTCGTCCCAGACACCTGTCCAGACTTTCCACCCCGTTGCAAGGTAATGTCCATGAGCGAACGCCCCGAAGAGCCAAATCAGGCTTCTGACGCCGAAAGCCTGCTGCCCATCGATGAACATGTCGAGGAAGGGCACGACGCTGAAGGTCGTAAAGTCCGGCATCGTGGTATCTATCTTCTGCCGAATTTGTTCACCACTGCGAACCTGTTCGCAGGGTTCTACTCCATCATCAACTCGATGAGCGCCCAGGCTGCCTTGAGCGCCGGCGACTCGGTCAATGCGAGCAAGTACTTTGCGTTTGCCGCCATCGCCATTTTCGTCGCGATGGTACTCGACGGCCTTGATGGTCGGGTGGCGCGCATGACCAATACCCAGAGCGCGTTTGGTGCCGAGTACGACTCGCTGTCGGACATGGTCGCCTTTGGTGTTGCGCCGGCATTGCTGGCCTTCGGTTGGGCCCTGGGGGACATGGGCAAGGTCGGCTGGATGGTTGCCTTCGTTTATGTCGCGGGTGCGGCGCTGCGTCTCGCGCGTTTCAACACTCAGGTCGGTACGGCGGACAAGCGTTACTTCATCGGCCTGGCCAGTCCGGCGGCGGCGGGCGTTGTTGCGGGTATCGTCTGGGCGTTCAGCGATTACGGTATCCAGGGCTCCAAGATGTCTTTCCTGGTGGCGCTGATGGTTGCTGCGGCCGGCATGCTGATGGTCAGCAACATCAAGTACAACAGCTTCAAGGAGCTGGACCTGAAGGGACGAGTGCCTTTCGTGGCGATTCTCGCTGTGGTGCTGGTGTTCGCAGTGGTGTTCAGTGATCCGCCGCGCATCCTGCTGCTGGTGTTTCTCGCCTATGCAGCCTCCGGTCCGGTTCAATACCTGTTACGCCTTCGCCGTAACAAGAGCGCGTAATTTCCCTCATACTCCGCAGTCTATGGGTGCATCTGTCCTCCAAAGCTGCGGAGTAACCATGCTGATCAAAGTCTCCAAAGCGTCCGACTGCCATGAGTCGGACGTCACGCCTGAATCCCTCTATCTATCTCGACGCAAAGTGCTCGGTGCCACGGTTGCAGGTTTCGCTTTGGGCAGCCTGCCGCAATGGGCCAGCGCTGGCGATGCTGCGCGGTATCCGGATGTTGAATCCGGCAAGGCGCCTTCCTGGCTCAGCGAAAAGCTTGCGGCTACCCAGTGGGGTGCGGTCAACGTCAAGGATGAGGCGATCACGCCGTTCAAGGATGCGACCCATTACAACAACTTCTACGAGTTCGGCACCGACAAAGGTGATCCGGCTGCCAATGCCGGCGCGCTGAAGACGGAACCGTGGTCGGTGGTGGTGGACGGGGAGGTGGGCAAGCCTGGGCGTTATGCGCTGGAAGACTTCTTGAAGCCTTATCAGTTGGAGGAGCGAATCTACCGACTGCGTTGCGTGGAAGCCTGGTCGATGGTCATTCCCTGGAGCGGTTTTCCGCTCTCGGCTTTGCTCAAGGAGGTCGAGCCGACCTCGAAAGCCAGATTCATCCGCTTCGAAACCCTGCAGGATTCCGCGAGCATGCCGGGCCAGCGTTCCGGTTTCGCCTTGATCGACTGGCCATATATAGAAGGGCTGCGCCTGGATGAGGCGATGAACCCGTTGGCGATTCTCGCGGTAGGCATGTACGGGCGCGAGTTGCCTAATCAAAACGGTGCGCCACTGCGTCTGGTGGTGCCTTGGAAATATGGTTTCAAGAGCATCAAGTCCATCGTGCGTATCAGTCTGGTCGGCGAGCAGCCAAAAACCACCTGGCAGGGCATTGCGCCGGATGAATATGGCTTTTATGCGAACGTGAATCCGACTGTTGATCATCCTCGCTGGACTCAGGCTCGTGAACGCCGCCTGCCCAGCGGCTTGTTCAAACCCAATGTGCGTGACACGCAAATGTTCAACGGCTATTCAGAGGAAGTCGCCTCTCTATATGCGGGTCTCGACCTGAGGGCGAATTACTGATGCGCTATCCGCTTTGGCGTATCGGCGTCTTTATCGTGGTGTTGGTGTGGCCGCTGCTGTGGTTGTACCAGGCTTGGGAAGATGTCCTCGGGCCGGATCCGGGCAAGGTGCTGGTCGATCGATTGGGTTTGGGGGCGCTTGTTCTGCTGCTTGTAACGTTGAGCATGGCGCCTTTGCAGAAGCTCACCGGTTGGGCGGGGTGGAACGCCGTGCGGCGACAGTTGGGGTTGTGGTGTTTTGCCTATGTGTTGCTCCACCTCAGTAGTTATTCCGCATTCATTCTTGGTTTTGACTGGTCGCAGCTGGGTGTCGAGTTGCGCAAGCGGCCTTACATTCTTGTCGGGGCGCTGGGCTTTCTTGGTTTGCTGGCATTGGCGGTGACTTCCAACCGATACAGTCAGCGGCGATTGGGTGCTCGCTGGAAGAAGTTGCATCGCCTGGCTTATGTAATTCTCGGGCTTGGATTGCTGCATATGCTCTGGATTGTGCGCGCCGACCTGAAGGAGTGGGCGATCTATGCCTCTATAGGTGCATTGCTGTTAGTGCTGCGGCTGCCGCCTTTAGCCCGTCGAATCCCGCGTTTGATGGCTAAAAAGGGCGCTTCTGCGAAAAAGGCGTAAATAGTGGTTGACGGCAGATTCTGAGTGGCCTATAATTCGCCCCCGACTTCCGGCGCAGTCGAAACGGAAAACTCCTTGATAAACAAGGAGCATGCAGGTCTGCAGCAGCTGTTTCAGGTCAATGAAGGCGAAGCGAAGCTGAAAAAAGAGGTGTTGACAGCAGCGTGTAACGCTGCAGAATTCGCCCCGCCGACGAGAGATCGAGCAAGTGGTTGAAGCTGTTAAAGATTCCTTGAAAACTTGAAAATAAATCACTTGACAGCAAATGAGGCTGCTGTAGAATGCGCGCCCTTCGGTTATAATGCAAAGCCTTTTAACCAAACCGCTCTTAACAACTAACTGTAAAGCAATTCGTGCGGGTGCTTGTGGAGTCAGGACTGCTAGTCAATAGATTATCAGCATCGGGTAAGTTACCTGGCAGAAATCAAAGTTGATGTAAACTAACGATTGCTGAGCTGTTTAGGTTTTCAAAACCCAAAGATGTTTGAACTGGAAGAGTTTGATCATGGCTCAGATTGAACGCTGGCGGCAGGCCTAACACATGCAAGTCGAGCGGATGCAGAAGAGAGCCTGGGGTTTCAGATTCAGCGCGGGCGGACGGGCGGAGTAATGCCTAGGAATCTGCCTGGTAGTGGGGGACAACGTCTCGAAAGGACGCTAATACCGCATACGTCCCTACGGGAGAAAGCAGGGACCTTCGGGCCTTGCGCCATCAGGATGAGCCTAGGGTCGGATTAGCCAGTTGGTGAGGTAATGGCTCACTACAGCGACATGAATCCGTAACTGGTCTGAGGATGATCAGTCACACTGAACCAGTGACACGGTCCAGACTCGCTGGAGTGCAGTGGGGGAATATTGACAAATGTAAGGAAAAAGCCTGATCCAAACATGCCGGGCGTGCGGGAAGAAGGTCCCTGATTGTAAAGCACTTTGCTATAAAAGGGTTTTCGTAGATTAATACTCCGCACCTTTGACGTTACCGACAGAATAAGCACCGGCTAACCCCAGCCAGCAGCCGCGGTAATAAGGAGGTGGCAAGCGTTAATCGGAATTAATGGGCGCGCGTAGGTATTTGTTAAGTTGATGAAAGCCCTGGGCCCGAACTCTGGGAACCGCATTCAAAAAACTGACAAGCCAGAGAGGCGGTAGAGGCGGAATTTCCCAGCGGTGGAAATGCGTGTAGATATAGGAAGGAACACCAGTGGCGAAGGCGACCACCTGACTGATACTGACACTGAGGTGCGAAAGCGTGGGGAGCAAAACAACAGGATTAGATACCCTCCTGGTAGTCCACGCCGTAAACGAGTCAATTCAGCCGTTGGGAGCCTTGAGCCTTAGTGGCGCAGCTAAACTACTGTTGACTGTCGAACTACACGCAGGTTAAAACTCAAATGAATTGACGGGGGCCCGCACAAGCGGTGGAGCATGTGGTTTAATTCGAAGCAACGCGAAGAACCTTACCAGGCCTTGACATCCAATGAACTTTCCAGAGATGGATTGGTGCCTTCGGGAACACGAGACAGGTGCTGCATGGCTGTCGTCAGCTCGTGTCGTGAGATGTTAAGGTTGGAAAACCTGCGGGGAACGAGCGCAACCCTTGTCCTTAGTTACCAGCACGTTATGGTGGGCACGGCGAGACGACTGCCGGTGACAAACCGGGAGGAAGGCAGTGGGGATGACGTCAAGTCATCAGGCGGCCTCTGACGGCCTAGCTGCCACACGTGCTACAATGAAGTCGGCGTTGTGAGGCTGCCGGCGAGGTGGTTCATCCCACAAAACCGATCGTAGTTCCGGATCGCAGCCCGCGTAAACCGACTGCGTGAAGTCGGAATCGCTAGTAATCGCGAAAATCAGAATGTCGCGGTGAATACACCCGGCCTTGTACACACACCGCCTCAATGCACCATGGGAGTGGGTTGCACCAGAAGTAGCTAGTCTAACCTTCGGGGAGGACGGTTACCACGGTGTGATTCATGACTGGGGTGAAGTCAAAAAGGTAGCCGTAGGGGAACCTGCGGCTGGATCACCTCCTTACTCGACGACTCAGCTGCCTGGATAAGTTCCCACACGAAACTGCTTTGATTCATTGAAGAAGACGATAAGCAGCCCGGAAATTGGGTCTGTAGCTCAGTTGGTTAGAGCGCACCCCTGATATGGAGGCCCGGCAGTTCGAATCGCCCAGACCCACCAATTTTGTGTGGAAACGCCCGTAGAAATACGGGGCCATAGCTCAGCTGGGAGAGCGCTCTCGCCCTACTCTATGAGGTCAACGGTTCGATCCCGTTTGGCCTCCACCACTACTGCTTCGATTGTGTAAAAAGTCGAAATGAGCATTCCATCGATGATGGTGAATGTTGATTTCAGTCTTTGACTAGTTCGTTCTTTAAAAATTTGGGTATGTGATAGAAAGATAGACTGAACGTTACTTCACCTGGTAACGGATCAGGCCAAGGTGTACTTGGAGTTGCTCTTAGAGCAAGTGCGAATTTTCGGCGAATGTCGTCTCTACAGTATAACCAGATTGCTTGGGGCTTATGGTCGTGGCGAAGAAGCGCATACGGTGGATGCCTTGGCAGTCAGAGGCGATGAAAGACGTGGTAGCCTGCGAAAAGCTTCGGGGAGTCGGCAAACAGACTTTGATCCGGAGATGCCTGAATGGGGAACCCAGCCATCATAAGATGGTTATCTTGCATTGAATACATAGGTGCAAGAGGCGAACCCAGGGGAACTGAAACATCTGGTACCCTGAGGAAAAGAAATCAACCGAGATTCCCTTTAGCAGTGGCGAGCGAACGGGGATCAGCCTCATGCGGCTCAGAGATTAGCGGAACGCCTTGGAAAGTGCGCCATGGGTGATAAACCCTGTACGCGAAAATCTCTTGGTCATGAAATCGGAGTAGGACGACTAATTTATAAACTTTGTCTGAATATGGGGACCATCTCCTCCAAGGCTAAATACTACTGACTGACCGATAGTGGTAACCAGTACCGTGGTGGAGGGTGCGCTAAAAGAACCCCGGAGAGGGGAGTGAAATAGATCCTGAAACCGTATGCGTACAAGCAGTGGGAGCCCACTTTGTTGGGTGACTGCGTACCTTTTGTATAATGGGTCAGCGACTTATTTTCAGTGGCGAGCTTAACTGAATAGGAGGCGTAGCGAAAGCGAGTCTTAATAGGGCGTCTAGTCGCTGGGAATAGACCCGAAACCGGGCGATCTATCCATGGGCAGGTTGAAGGTTAGGTAACACTGACTGGAGGACCGAACCGACTACCGTTGAAAAGTTAGCGGATGACCTGTGGATCGGAGGAAAGGTTAATCAAGTCGGAGATAGCTGGTTCTCCCCTGAAAGCTTATTTCTAGTAGCGCCTCATGTATCACTGTAGGGTAGAGCACCAAAGTTTCGGCTAGGGGGGTCATCCTGACTTACTACAAACCGATGCAACTCCGAATACCTACAAGTGCCGAGAGCATGGGGAGTATTACACGGCGGGTGCTAACGTCCGTCGAAAAGGGAAACAACCCAGACCGTCAGCCAAGGTCCCAAAGTTATGCGTATATAAAACAGATGCGTAGCGCTTCAAAGGTTGTGAGGCCGGGCTTTGAAGGCTGCCACCCTTTAAAGAAAGCGTATTAAGTCACTAGTCGTCGGCCTGCGCGGAAGATGTAACGCCTGAAACCATACACCGAAGCTACGGTATCACGTAAGGTGATGCGTAGAGGAAAATGCCCCCAAGCCTGTGAAGGTATTGGAGAAGCTTGCCAGGGAGGTATCAGAAGCAGTGAATGCTGACATGAGTAACGACAATGGGTGTGAAACAATCTACGCCGAAAGACTAAGGTTTCCTGCGCAACGTTAATCGACGCAGGGTTAGTCGGTCCCTGGCGAGGCTGAAAAGCGTAGTCGATGGAAACACAGGTTAATATTCTGTACTGGTTATGATGGAGGGACGGAGAAGGCTAGGCCAGCTTGGCGTTGGTTGTCCAAGTTTAAGGTGGTAGGCTGAAACGGTGGTAAAATCCGGGATCTTAAGGCCGAGAGCTGATGACGAGTTACCCTTGCGACGAAGTGAATACGCCATGCTTCCAAGTGAAAAGCCTAAGTCGTATTGATAACCAGGGTTCACCCCAAACCGACAGGTGGTTGGGTAGAGAATACCAAGGCTGAGAGAACTCGGGTGAAGGAACTGCGGCAAAATGGCACCGTAACTTGGGAGAAGGTGCCGGTGAGGGTGAAGTACGACTGCGTAAGCCCACGCCGGTCGAAGATACCAGGCCGCTGCGACTGTTTATTAAAAACACAGCACTCTGCAAACACGAAAAGTGACGCGGTAGTGACGCCTGCCCGGTGCCGGAAGGTTAATTGATGGGCTGGCTAACGCGAAGCCTCGATCAGCCCTGGTAAACTGGCGCCGCAACTATAACGGTCCTAAGGTAGCGAAATTCCTCGTCGGGGTAAGTTCCGAATTCAATGAATGGCGTAACGTGATGGCGGCGCTGTCTCCACCGAGACCCAGGTGAAATTGAAATCGCCAGAAGATGCAGTGTATCCATATTAGACGGAAAGACTCTAAACTTTACTAAGCATTTCCTGCACTGACTTTGAATTTGCTTTTGTGCAGGATAGGTGGGAGGCTTTGAAGCGTGGACGCCAGTTCGCGGAGCCATCCGAAATACCATCACCCTGGCACTTTGAGGTTCTGAACCCAGGTCCGTTATCCGGATCGAGGACAGTGTATGGTGGGTAGTTTGACTAGCGGTCTCCTCCAAAGAGTAACGGAGGAGCAATGAAGGTGCGCCTAGACCGGTCGGAAAATCGGTCATCGTAGAGTATAAAGGCAAAAGCGCGTTTGATCGCGAGACAGACACGCCAGAGCAGGTACGAAAGTAGGTCTTAGGTGATCCGGTGGTTCTGTATGGAAGCGCTTTACCGCCTCCACCTGATGCGCGGTACCCGGGGATAACAGGCTGATACCGCCCCAAGAGTTCATATCGACGGCAGCTCTTCTGGCACCTGGATGTCGGCTCATCACATCCTGGGCCAGCCGTCCTGGCATGGCTGTTCGCCATTTAAAGTGGTACGCGAGCTGGCCTAAACGTCGTGACAGTTCGGTCCCTATCTGCCGTGGACGTTTGAGACGGAGGGGCTGCTCCCAGTACGAGAGACCGGAGTGACGAAACCTCTGCGTTCCGGTTGTCACGCGGGCATTGCCGGGTAGCCATGTTCGAAAAGATAACGCCGAAAGCATCTAAGCGGGAAACTTGCCTCAAGACGACCTCACTGGGACCTTTGAGTCTCTGAAGGGCCGTCGAAGACTACGATTGTTGATAGGTTAGTAAGCGCTGTGAGGCGTTGAGTCAACTAATACTAATTGCCCGTGAGGCTTGGACTATAATAATCGCAAGCAATTTGCTTTTAAAGACGTTGCGTGTGAAGACGCAATGAACCGAAAGTTCGTATAAATACGTACAAACTATCGTACCCAATTTGTTGAAGGGGAGGCCCCTCTTGGTCGCTGACCCAGCAATTCCGGAATTTCTTGACGACCATAGAGCGTTGGAACCACCTGATCCCATCCCGAACTCAGCAGTGAAACGATGCATCGCCGATGGTAGTGTGGGGTTTCCCCATGTGAGAGTAGGTCATCGTCAAGATTAAATTCCGAAACCCCTATCTGCGTACGCAGGTAGGGGTTTTGTTTTTGTGCGTGAAAAAACAGGGCTGGCTGTTGCACATTTTGCACAGTTATTTTCAGTTCATGGCACTAGAATAGGGCCAACTTTTTCAGACTCAGAGCCTTTATGCTGGATCCGGTTGACGCCCAAGGGCTGTCAGAATTACCGCTAGACAATCTGGTTGCCTGTCATGAGTGCGACCTGCTCATGCGTAAGCCAGAACTCGCCCATGGCGAAAAAGCCCTGTGCCCGCGCTGTGGCTACGAGCTTTATGCCCATCGCTACAACGTCGTACAGCGCAGCCTTGCCCTGGTTATCGCCGCCCTGTTGTTGTTTATTCCGGCGAACTTTTTACCCATCATGCAACTCAATCTGCTCGGGCAATCTTCGCAAGACACGGTCTGGAGCGGTGTTGTCGCGCTTTTTGACACAGGCATGCAAAGCGTTTCAGTGATCGTGTTCCTGTGCAGCATGGGGATTCCGCTGCTCAAGCTACTGTGCCAATTGGCCGTATTGTTGAGCATCCGTTTTGATGTCGGACGCAGCTACGGCCTGTTGCTCTATCGCATTTATCACCATATCCGCGAATGGGGGATGCTCGAGGTTTACTTCATGGGCGTACTCGTAGCGATCGTCAAGCTGGCAGATATGGCAGCAATCACTGTAGGCCTCGGCCTGGCGTGCTTCATTGGTTTGTTGCTGATTCAAGTCTGGCTGGAGGTCGTGATGTCGCCTCACCAGATCTGGCAAGCGTTATCAGGAGAGGATGCCCATGCGGGCGATTGATGCAGGCATTCTGATTTGCAAGGAATGTCATGAATTGAACAGGCAGGAAGCTGATACCGATGAGCAAGTCTGTACACGCTGTGGAGCGTTGGTGCATGCCCGCAGCCCGAATAGCCTGGTGCGCACCTGGGCATTGCTAATTACAGCCGCCATTCTTTACATACCGGCCAATTTGTTGCCGATCATGACCGTGAACTCCTTGGGCAAAGGTGCGCCCAGCACGATCATGGCCGGTGTGATCGAGTTGATGCACTACGGAATGTTCCCCATTGCGGCCGTGGTGTTTATCGCCAGTATCCTGGTGCCCACCTTCAAGCTGGTAGGCATCGCCTTGCTGCTGTTTTCCGTGCAGCGTCGTCAGCCCCTTTCAGCTCGCCAGCGTATCTGGATGTACCGCTTCATCGAGTTCATCGGCCGCTGGTCGATGCTCGATATCTTTGTGATCGCCATCCTGGTGGCGGTCGTGAATTTTGGACGGCTTGCCAGCATTGAAGCCAATCTTGGCGCCATCGCTTTCGCCACTGTGGTGATTCTGACGATGCTTGCCGCCGTAACTTTCGATCCCCGACTGATTTGGGATAACACGGAGTCGGACGACGACCATGACTGATTTGCCCGTAGCGAAAACCCGACCGGCCTCCAACTGGTCTGCCATTTGGGTGTTGCCCCTGATCGCCTTGATCATCGGTGGCTGGCTTGGCTGGCGTGCTTACAACGAGAATGGCATCGAGATTCAGGTGCGCTTTGAAAGTGGCGAAGGCATTCAGGCCAACAAGACGGAAGTCGTCTACAAGGGGATGTCGGTCGGCAAGGTCAAAAGTCTCAAGCTCGATGACGAGGGCAGTTCCAAAGGTGTGATTGCCAGCATCGAAATGAACAAGGACGTAGAGCAATACCTGCGAACCAGTACGCGTTTCTGGCTGGTCAAACCGAGCGTGACGCTGGCCGGTATTACAGGCCTTGAGACCCTGGTTTCGGGTAACTACGTTGCAATCAGTCCGGGTGAGGGTGAACCGGTTCGCAAGTTCAAGGCCCTGGCTCAGGAGCCACCGCTTTCCGATGCCCAACCGGGTCTGCACCTGACCATCAAGGCTGATCGCCTGGGTTCGTTGAACCGTGGCAGCCCGGTGTTCTACAAACAGATCAAGGTGGGGCAGATCAAAAGCTACGTGCTCTCCGAAGATCAGAGCACCGTCGAGCTCAAGGTTTTCATCGAACCGACCTACGCCAAACTGGTGCGCAAACACACGCGCTTCTGGAACGCCAGCGGCATTAGCATCGATGCCAATCTGTCGGGTGTGAAAGTGCGTAGCGAGTCGTTGGCCAGCATCGTCGCCGGTGGTATTGCGTTCGCTACACCTGAAAACCGCAAGGACAGCCCGCCTACCGATCCAAGCCTGCCGTTCAGGCTCTACGAAGACTTCGATGCAGCGGCGGCCGGTATTCGGGTCAAGGTCAAGCTCAGCGACTTCGAAGGTTTGCAGGCCGGTCGTACGCCGGTGATGTACAAAGGCATTCAGGTCGGCAATCTCAAGGCGTTGAAGGTCGATCCTGATCTGTCCGGGGCCACCGCCGAATTGACGATGGATCCGTTGGCTGAAGATTACCTGGTGGACGGTACGCAATTCTGGGTGGTCAAACCGTCGATTTCCCTGGCAGGGATTACCGGCCTGGAAGCGCTGGTCAAAGGTAACTACATCGCTGTGCGTCCTGGCGACAAGGGTGCGGCTCCACAACGGGAGTTTGTGGCGCGGGCCAAGGCGCCACCGCTGGATCTGCGTGCACCTGGTCTGCACCTGGTGTTGTTCACGGAAAATCTCGGCTCGCTGGAAGTCGGCAGCCCGGTTCTCTACAAGCAGGTCAAGGTCGGTTCGGTACAGAGCTATCAGTTCTCGCGCACCAAAAAGCAATTGATCATCGGCGTGCACATCGAGAAGGAGTACGAGGATCTGGTCAACGCTTCGACACGTTTCTGGAATGCCAGCGGCATCACGCTCACGGGCGGACTGACCGGTGGGATTCAAGTCAAAAGTGAATCGTTGCAAAGCTTGATGGCCGGCGGTATTGCGTTTGAAACCCCGGAAGCCAAGGCGCCGCTACAGAAGCGCATTCCACGTTTCCGCTTGTTCGCCAGCCATGACGACGCCACGCAAAAAGGCGAAGTCATCACGATCAAACTGGATCGTGCTGATGGTTTGCGTACCGGTACTCCGATTCGTTTCAAGGGGCTGGATGTCGGTAAGGTGGAAGGCGTTGATCTCAGCGAGGACCTGCAATCGGTGCTGCTGACCGCGCGGATTACCGAAGTGCCGGAGCGCATCGCCCGGGTCGGTAGTCAGTTCTGGGTGGTCAAGCCTGAGCTGGGGTTGATCAAGACCTCCAACCTCGAAACCCTGGTGACTGGGCAATACATTGAGGTGCAACCGGCGCCGAAGAATCTGGGGCCGCAGAAAAACTTTGTGGCTTTGGCCACTGTGCCGGAAACGGCAAAGCAGGAGGCGGGATTGAGTCTGGTGCTGAGCGCCGCTCGTCGTGGATCGCTGAAAGCCGGCGTGCCGGTGACGTATCGCGAAATCACCGTGGGCAAGGTGACGGGTTATGAACTGGGCCAGACTGCTGACCGTGTCCTGATCCATATCCTGATCGAGCCGAAGTACGCGCCACTGGTACGCAGCGGCACCCGGTTCTGGAACACCAGCGGATTCGACTTCGATATCGGCCTGTTCAGAGGTGCAACAGTGCGCACTGAATCCCTGGAGACGATGATTCAGGGCGGTGTCGCCTTTGCCACTCCGGACGGCGAGCGCATGGGCAATCCCGCGCAACCGGAGCAGACGTTCGCGCTGTTCGACAAGTTCGAAGAGGAATGGCTGACCTGGGCGCCGAAGATTAGCCTCGGTAAGTAGTCTGGAACTGATCAGGTGTCTGTGATGACGCCTTCGTCGGAACGCCGCCCGGGGCAAGCCCGCTCCCACAGGAAACTGCGTTGTACACAGAATCTGTGATCAACCGATAAACCTGTGGGAGCGGGCTTGCCCGCGAAGAGGCCCTGTAATTCACTGAAAGTCTTCAGTAGTGCCCACAAAAAAGGCCGCAATCCATTGGACCGCGGCCTTTTTCATTGCCTACGATTCAAGCCTCAGACCGCATCCAGCTCTGGTTCATCCGCTAGTTCGTTGACCGTCGCCTTCACCTGGTCGTGACGGCGGATGTACTTCCAGTCTGCCTCATCGATGTAGATCCCGTTCGGCCCGCTGCCACCTTCCAGGTCGATGGCGACACTGGCGCAGACCTGCGGCTTCACGCTCGCCAGGATCGGCACGAAGCCCAGTTGCAGGCTGGTTTCCAGCAAGGCGGCCTGGTTCTTCTCGTCGATGTCCGCCGCCTCGTCGAGGTAGTACGGCAGGCGCACGCGACCGGCCTGGTCACGGTCCATCAAGTGCAGCAACAAGTACATGTTGGTCAGCGCCTTGATGGTCATGGTGGTGCCGTTGGACGCCGCGCCATCGATGTCGGTGTGGATCACTGGTTGACCGTTGACCTTGGTGATCTCGAATGCTAGTTCGAACAAATCCTTGAGGCCGAGCTGGTTGTGGTTGGCCGCCACCAGCCGCGCCAGGTATTCCTTGGCCTCTTCGTTTTTGTTGTCCTGTTCCGCGCTCTGGCTCAGATCGAATACCGACAGGGTTTCGCCTTCCTCATACTGGCCGGCGCTGTGGATGATCTGGTCGATGTGCTTGAGCGCTTCCTTGTTCGGCGCGAGCACGATGCGGAAGCTCTGCAGGTTGGAGACCTGGCGTTTGTTGATCTCGCGGTTGAACAGTGCCAGCTGGTGTTCGAGGCTGTCGTAGTCGCTGCGGATGTTGCGCAGGGTCCGGGCGATGTCCGTCACGGCGGCACGGCGCGCCTTGCCCAGGGTCAGGGCTTCGTCGGTACGGTGCGCATAGGCGTTGATCAACAGTTGCAGGCGACGCTCCATATCGTCTTCGCTGTCGAACTTGGCCACGCCCTTGAGGCGCACCTGGGCGTACAGCGCTTCGATCTGGCCATCGGCTCGCAGCAGGCCTTGCCAGCTATCCTGATAGTCATTGAGCAGCGGCAGCAGGTTGTCCATGGAATCGTCGATCGGGTCCATGAACGGTGTGCCGAACGGCAGGTCCGCGGGCAACAACTGACGGCGGCGCAGGGCGTCGTCGAGGGTGCGTTGCTTGGCTTCCATGTCGCCGATCTGCCGGCCAACCAGTTGCAGCTTGGCCGACAGTTGCTGGACGCGCTCGGTAAAGGCATCGCTGGAACGCTTCAATTCGTCCTGTGCGGCTTCCATCTGCGCCATCTGTTCCAGCTTGTCGCCTTCTTCAGCGCTCAGGGTTTGCGCACGACGGAAATCTTCCAGGGCTTTCTGTGCATCCAGCACTTGCTGGTACAGCACTTCGGTCTGGGTCTTGCTCGCGGCGCGGTCGGCAGCGACGGCCTGCTGGGTTTTCAGTTGTTTGAGTTCTTTTTCCAGGCGTTCTTTCTGGTCGCGCAGGGCCGCGCGGTCAGCCAGGGCCTGCAACGCCGGCGGTTCGATGTGCGAGATGTCGATGGACAGGCCCGGCACTTCGAAGCGTTCGCCTTTGAAACCGTCGAGGATCAGCTCCACGGATTTGACCCACTCGCCGTCGTCGTCAAGGGTGATGCCGTGTTCACCTAGCGGCAGGCTGAAGAGTGCGCTGTTGAACAGGCGCATCAGGCGTTCGACGTCTTGCTGCGAAAATTCTTCGCGCAGGCGGGCGTAGCTGTTGTTATCGGCGTGATCGAGTTGCTGTTTGACCGACTTCAGGCGTTTTTCCAGGTCGCGCAGGCGCTCGTCCAGGTCTTCGGCGCTGAACTGGCGGGACTGTGCCAGCGCACCGGCCAGTTCGTCGTGGGCGTCCTTCGCGGCCAGCAGTTGCTGTTCCAGCACCTTGACGTCATCGATCAGGGCAAAGCGATGCTTGAGCACCGACAATTCGCCGAGCCAGCGCTGGATGCCGGTGATTTCCCGCTCCAGACGCATCAGTTCCTGAGTGCCACCGCGCTGGTCGTTTTGCAGGGCATCCTGCTCGTTGCGGTAGTGTTCGGCCTGAATGGTCAACTCCTCTTTGCGTGCACTGGCGTAGTCCGACCAGGTGCCGAGCAAGGAGTCGAGCAGGGGCGAGATCCGGTGCAGTTTGCCGCGCAGGATGTCGCGTTGTTTCACGCCGTTGGCCAGGGCTTCGACCAAGGGGCCTGCGGCCACCAGCGAGTTGTAGTCCTGCTCCATGCGTCGTACATCGCGGAACGCTTCTTCGCACGCGGCAATGTAATCGACGCTGCCGGAACGCAGGCTGTGTTCGAAGGCATCGAGGAACAGTTGCTTGAGCTTGGCCGCGGTGATTTCGCGCATGTGCAGCAGGTTGATGAACAGCGCGCGGAAGGTCTTCAGGCTTTGCTCGCTGGTGGAGCGCAGCGGGATCAGCGTCAGGTCCAGCGGGATCGAAGTGTGGCCACCGACCAGCAAACGGCGCAGTTCGTCCGGCTTGAGTTCATAGGCCTTCAAGCCTTCGCGTTCAAGGTTGGTGAACAGTTCTTTCTGGCGCAGGCAGGTGTCGTTTTTCTGGTAGTGGGCCAGGTCCAGTTTGCCGGCGTAGGCAAAGAACTGGTGACCGAAACCGCCGCCCGGGCCGCGACCGACCACACCGATCACGTGGGGGCCGTGGGGCAGGTTCACTTCGACCAGGATGTAGCTGGTGTCCGAGGCGAAGTAGAAGCGCCGGGATTGTTCCAGGCTGTACTTGCCGAAACTCATGTCCGACATGCGCGCCAGGATCGGGAACTGCAAGGCGTTGATCGAGGCGGATTTACCTAGGTTGTTTGCGCCGTACACCGACAGCGGCTCTTCCAGCGGGAACAGGCCAAGGCTGTAGCCGGCGGTGTTCAAAAGGGCAAAACGGCGGATGCCGTAACGTTCCTTGCTCATGCGTCGAGCTCCTGTTCTTCGGCAATGGCGCGGGCCAGGGCGTCTTCTTCGCTTTCGTCTTCAAATTCCGCGAGGTCGAGCGGGTCATCGGTCTGCAGCAGCTTTTCGTCGCTGTCTTCGTCGATCAGCACCGGTACCGCAACGGCAGGACGCTGTGCAGGCTGGCGGCCAGATCGCGGTCCTGTTGCACCGACAGGCACACATCGAGGAAACGGTGCATCGGCGGTGCGGGAACGGTAGACGCCGTTTTCTTCGCCGGCGAAACCGAGCGCCAATATGCGGCGCATCTTTTCTTCCAGCTCGTCCTGGGTCTGCACTTCGGCCTGGATGAACAGGTCGCGGTATTTCTCCAGCAGCGACGGCAACTCATCACGCCCCAGGCTGCCGCCGTCGAGCACGGAAATCGGGTCGCGGCCTTGATCGGCCAGGTGCTCGACGAGGATGAAGGTGAACAGCGCCAGACGCTGGGCGGTCTTGTTCACCGCCGCTGCCGCGAGGTCCGGCACGAAGTAGTAGAAGCCGCGGGTGTCGCAGACCAGTTCAAAGCCCAGGGCCTTGAACAGCGTGCGGTACTGGTCCTGGAAGTTCGACAACTGTGCGTACAGCTCCGGATCGCGGCGGCTGACGTGGTAACCCTTGAACAGCTCGCGAAAGATCGGCGCCAGTTGGGACAGTTCGGAAAGATCAAGATGCATTTGGGATGCTCGCAGAATTCTCGGCGGCGTCATCGCTGACCGAGAGCAGGGCGAAGGAGCGCAGGCTGACCTGATGCTCGTGAGTATGGTATTCGCGTCGTTCCAGACGCTCGCGCGTGAAACGTTTTTCCCGCGACAGGCGCGAGAACCAGTACAGCAATTCGTCGGTGGCGCTGTCCGGTTCGCTCCAGCAGCCAGGTCATCAGGTCCGGCATCGGCAAGGCGCCTCGCAGCGTTCGAGCATTCCCGAACCGTGCGCGGCGCCCGTGGCAATGCCGCCCTTGTAGTCTTGTGCGCCTTGGGGGAAACGCGCCGGTTTCGGTTCGAAACGTGCCAGGGCATAAACGGCTTCGACCTGACTGGCACTGCCGAGGAAGGTGCTTTGCGGGCGGGGTAATATCGGCATTGCCGCTTGTGCAACGCGTCGAGGCCCTTGCGACGGATCATTGACAGGGCCAGCGCCGCGCCACGGGTCACGGCGTTGTGCCGGCGGGCTTCTTCACGCAGCGGCAGCAGCAGTTCGCGGGCATGACGCAGGGTCAACTGGGCGCTGGTCTGCATTTCGAGGATGCGCGCGTGGGTACGCAGCAGCATGTCGTCGTCGACCAGGTGGCCGAGGCGTTGCTGTTCGCTGAGCATCTTCAGCAGGACGGTTTCGACCTTGCGCACGCCTTGTTCGAAGGCGCCGTCGGCGTTCACCAGATCAATCATCGGCTCGACGTATTCGTCCCAGGTCGCCAGCACTTCAGCGTAACGCTGGCGCAGCGGAATCTGCCGGTCGCTGGTTTTCGCCCGTTCGGCGACGGCCACCAGTGCCTGTTCGTCGTTATCGAGTTTTTTCAACACGTCACGCACGCGCATGTCGAGCAGGCGCAACTGGCGGGCGAGGTCATTGCCGTCGCGGATATCGAACGCGTCCTGGATATAGCCGGCCAGACGCTCCAGGTGGCGCAGGTAGGCTTCGATCTCCAGGCACAGGCCAAGACGGTGTTCACGGCGCAGATAGGCGAGGAAGTCGTGAATCTGCGCATTGAGCTCGAAACGGTTCGGGCTTTTGGCCACGGGAACCAGGGATGTCGAGGCGAATCCACACCGTCCAGCAGGCTGGTAATGTCCTGCGGCGTACTGTCCAGCTGCTGGGCGGCCAGTTGCGTGCGCAGTTCGTTGAGGCTCAGTGTGCCTTGGTCGAAGTGCTCGCACAGTGGCTCCAGAAGTGCCCAGTGTTCAGCGAGGGCGCGCAAGACGCGCTTGGGTTCGATCATCGGAATGGCCGGCTGGTTGGCGATTAAAAGCCGCGATTGTACTGCATCGGGGGCAATGCGATCTTCACTCGGGACGGACTGTCGCCTTTTCGGTAAGGTGCATCGATCAACTGCGGGCGATCTTGAGCGAACGGCGGTAGAATCAGCGCACTTTAGCGTTATCCGGGCAAGGGCCGACCTTTGCTTATCGAGTCCGCCGTCGCGCTTATCTCGTGGGCGCAGGTGGTCAATCAACTGGCTGCCGCGCACCGAATTGCCCTTTGCTGCGCCGTCGCGGCCCGAACTGCTGGAGATGCCCGAGCCGGTTGCGCTCGTGCCTGTCGTACCGGCTGTTGTGGCTGAAACGCCCGTAGCGCCGGTGGTCAAACCGGCTGGAGCGGGCGAAGGTCGAGGTGCTGCGGCCATCGCTGGCAAGCACGCGCACCGGTGCCAAACCGGTGGAAGAGGCCGAAGAAGTTCGTGGTGGTCAAGGCGCTGGGGTCGCCGCCCTCTGCAGCCGCCCCGTGGTTGTTGCAGGCCGGGCGCGCTGCCTGCCGCTGGTCGAGCTACCCATAGGCGAATCCTTCCAGACCCGCGCGATCCTGCCTACCTGCTGCTCACAGTGACATGCTGCGCGCCGTCGGTCTGCCGGACAGCCCGCAGATCGTCGGTGAGCCGGTACGCTGGCCGTTGCTGGTGCGTGGCACGATGGATCAGGGACCGGAAGCCGCGCGGGACACTCTCGGTACAGGGCTTCCTTTCTGTGCGGATGGAAGAAACGCCATGCGCCTGCTTGTGGCTGATTGGCCTGCCCGCGGTGCGGTTTGCCGGTGAGGCGGATGCCGGGGCGTTCAATCGCGAGTTGCAGATCGAAGGCCTGGGCGCGGCCTGGGCGGTGCCGGGCCTGGAATTATTAATGGAAGAGCCACAGCGTAAGGCTGATGTGTGGCAAGCCATGCGTCGGCTGATGGCGCGCTGGAAAGAATCGAATGAGTGATCATCGTATCGTTTCGGCCTCGATGACCGAGGCAGACCTGGAAGCTGTACTGAAAATCGAATACGCGGCCTGGCGCCATCCGTGGACTCGCGGGATTTTCTGATGGCCTGGGCAAGTATCAGATCTGGCTGATGCTCCGAAGGTCAGCACTGTAGGCCACGGTGTGGTGCAGATCATCCTCGACGAGGCGCACCTGGCTGAACATTACGGTCAAGCCGGAAAACCAGGGCCGGGGCCTGGGGCTGACCTTGCTTGAGCATTTGATGTCGATTGCCTGCAAGGCCGACGCCCGGGAGTGTTTCCTGGAAGTGCGCGACAGCAATACCGCAGCGTTCAAGTTGTATGAACGCTATGGCTTCAACGAAATCGGTCGTCGGCGCGATTACTACCCGGCGGTGGGTGGGCGCGAAGATGCGGTGGTCATGGCCTGTACTTTGCGGACTAAGGCTTCAGCTATCGCGAGCAGGCTCGCTCCCAAAAGGTTTTGTGTCGCACCGTAATCTTGTGTACGTCACTGAACCCTGTGGGAGCGGGCTTGCCCGCGAAGGCATTCTTCAGGCACTGAACATCAACGCTTTGTCCATCGGATCCTGCCGCGCCACCTAAGCCTCATCCAGACCATTGCCGCCACCAATGTCGTCTTCATCGACAACGCTCAAGTCCCAATCCGCCTGATGACCTTCACCGGCTTCGCGGGCATCCCGTGCGCCATCTTCAAGAATCAGGGTTTCCGGGCTCATGTCGTCGTCGGTGGGTTCATGGTCATCGGTCGAGAAGCCGGTCATGGCCGCTTCAAGCGCGCGCTGATGGAGCATATGCTGCTCACGCTCGTTCTCCGGTAATTCATCACCGATCCTGGCGCCGGGTTCTTCTTCGTCGAAATCCAGCTCATGCACCGAACCCATGCGGTCTTCGTTATCATCGATGGGCTCCGGTTGCACCGCATCGTACGGACGTCGTGAATCAGTCATGGCAATTCCTCATACTGTGGGCCTTACTAGGGTGGACTCACCGGACACACGAGAATTCCAACGAAAACACTTGCGGTTCTTGCGTGACCCCGACGGACGGTCGTCTGTCAAAGCAACGCATCTTTCTTGAGGCCTTACAGCATGCACGACTTACAAGACCTGATTGATAACAACGAGCGTTGGGCTGACGCGATCACCAAGGAAGACCCGGATTTCTTCGCCAAACTGGCCCGCCAGCAAACGCCTGAGTATCTGTGGATCGGTTGTTCCGATGCCCGGGTGCCGGCCAACGAGATCGTCGGCATGCTACCGGGCGATCTGTTCGTACACCGTAATGTGGCCAACGTCGTGCTGCACACCGACCTTAACTGCCTGTCGGTGATTCAGTACGCAGTCGACGTGCTCAAGGTCAAGCACATCCTCGTCACCGGCCACTATGGCTGCGGCGGCGTGCGTGCCTCGATGCAGGATCGCCAGTTCGGCCTGATCGACGGCTGGCTGCGTTCGATTCGCGATCTTTACTACGAGAAGCGCGAAGAACTTGCCAAATTGGCCACCGAAGAGGAACAGGTCGACCGCCTCTGCGAACTCAACGTGATTCAGCAAGTGGCCAACGTCGCCCATACCAGCATTGTGCAAAATGCCTGGCACCGCGGGCAGAGCCTGTCGATCCACGGTTGCATCTACGGCATCAAGGACGGTCGCTGGAAAAGCCTGAACACCACCATCAGCGGCTTCGAGCAATTGCCGCCGCAGTACCGCCTGCGTCCGCTCGGTTCGCAATAAAGCCCGTCAATCGTGGCTTCGCCGACGCCAGTGTTGCAGAAACGCCTGGCCGTCGGCGTTCGGCGATTCGTCGTAGCCGGTAATCCAGCCGCGGCAATCGTATGAGCCGCACTGGCAGGCGAACTGGCGTTGCAGTTTGTCTTCGGTGGCGGCGAAGTCCATGGTCAGCCAGTCACCTTTGCTGATGTCCTTCAGCGCCCATAACCACAACTCGCTCATGTCGAGAAAGACATTGGGATCGCAGGAGTGTCGCAGCAGTCCGCAGAAGCGCGGGTCATAGACATGCACGCCCGGCGCGAGCTGGCGGGTATGGCGGCAGCGATAGGGCAGCAAATGCCCCGACGCCCGACAGATACGTGTGATTCGCGGGAATTCGCGCCGTACCGCAATGGCTGTGGCCTGGCCGTTGGCGTTTTCAATGATTTCGAAGTCGGCCAGGGATGGAAATCCCAGGCGAACGGGCAGCTCCGAAAAGGGGTAAATACCTTGCGGTGGTTGCGCGCGTTTTCCTTGAGGGGCGTGAGCTCTCATAACGATCCTTGTCGGCTGGGTGCTGCGACGTCCATCGGCTGACGATCCTGTCAGCGCTGCAGCACGTGGGGTACGGCCCAAGCCTCTCGCAGAAATCGCGAGCGGTCTACTGTCATAACTGACAGGTCGACTGCCCGCAATCGATTTATAACGGTGGCGTGGGCAGGGCAGTGGCTGGCGCTGGCGCCTTGAGCTGCTTGAGCTGCAACTGAATCGCTGCCGTCGAGCATTTGGCCGTTGCCTGGCCAGGCGTCAGGTCGCGAATCGAGGTGTAGAACAGCTCGCAGGTTTTTTCTTTCTCGGCCACTTGCCAGGTTTGAGTGCAGGTTTTCAGCTCGACATCAGCATTGCTGTCCGGTTGACGGCCCATGACCGCCTGCCAGCACGCGGCGCTCAAATCCTGGCCCATGACTTTCAGGCCCGCCGCATCGGCCTTGGCCTTGGCATCGTTGCCGGAATAGTTCGCCGGGTCGGCGGCGTACCAGATGTAGCTCGGGTGGTTGGAACCCAGCACCCGCACTTTCATCCCGTCACTCGGGCTGATTGTCGCCAGGCCCAGCACGTTCACGGTCGAGCCGTATTGTTGTTTGATCCAGTTACGCACCGGTGCGCCGAAGGCGACCATCGGCAATGTTTCACCGCTGGGGTGCAGGCTGACATTCTTGACCATGGTGGTCTGGTAGTCGTTGAAGTAGCTGTAGACGCCCTCCAGATCTTTGCCTGCGTTGGATGGGGCGGCGATGGGGGCGATGTCGACAATGGTCTGAAAGGCTGGCGTCTGCTCGGCCGGAATGCCATTGGCGGTGAGCAGCGTGGCCCAACGATCCGTAGTGGCGGATTTCAGGTAATCCTGGGCCTGAGTCAACGAATAGTCGGGTGGGAAGTGCAGCAGCTCGACACTTTTGCGGTTCTCCAGGGCCATGCCCAGCGGCAGGAACAGGTACCAGCTATACGCCCACTTGCCGTCGGCATTCAGTTTGCTGGCTCCGTTATAGGCCAGGTCACCGGCATCGAGCAGTGCTGCCAAAGGTTTTTCATAGCCATTGGGCACGCCGATGATTTCTGCGTGCAGCTGACCATTGTCGGTTTTGACCAGCACCTTCGCGTCGCCGTAGCCATCGCGCTGCACGCTCTGGGTCAGGTAATGCTCGACGGTTTGCTCAAGCGTCCAGTTGCGAAAGCAGATCACGTTGCAATTGTTGGGGTAGGCGAAGAGGCGGGTAACGCGTTCGGTAGTGCCCAGCTTCAAATTGGCATCGGCGTGGGCGGTGGTGCTCAGGGTGAGGGCTGCGAGGGTGAGGGCCGCGAGTTTGAACATGCTCAGATCCTTTTCAGCGTATTAAGACCAGCAGATACTGAAACAGACAGGGCGGAACAAAAAGGGCCGATTTCAATATCGGCCCTTTTTCCTGGTTACGGCATGACCGGCGGCAAATACGCCAGCGTCGTCCCCAGTGCCCACAACAACACTAGCACCAGTGGCGTGTGCACCAGCAACTGCACGAACGAAAAGCCGATCAGGTCCCGAGCCTTCAACCCCAGCACGCCCAGTAACGGCAACATGTAGAACGGGTTGATCAGGTTCGGCAAGGCTTCGGCGGCGTTGTAGATCTGCACAGCCCAACCCAGGTGATAGTTCAGGTCGTTGGCCACCTGCATCACGTATGGCGCTTCGATGATCCACTTGCCGCCACCGGAAGGAATGAAGAAACCGAGGATCGCCGAGTACACGCCCATCAGCAGGGCATAGGTGTCGTGGGAGGCAATGCTGACGAAAAAGGTCGAGATGTGGTGCGCCAGGGTCTGCGCGTCGGCGCCCTTGACCGTGGTCATCAGTGCGGCGATCGAGCCGTACAGCGGGAACTGGATCAACACGCCGGTGGTGGTCGGCACCGCACGGGATACGGCATCGAGAAAGCTGCGCGGACGCCAGTGCAACAGGGCCCCCAGCATGATGAACAGGAAGTTGTAGGTGTTCAGCCCGGAGATCGCGCTGATGGCCGGCTTGGTCGAAAACTCATGGAACAGCCACCCGGCTGCCAGCAACACCAGCAGAATCGTCAGCAGCGGGCTGTGTTCCAGCCACTCGCCGGGGCGGGTGCGTGGTTGCAGCGGCGGCAGGTTGAAACTCGGGTCGACACCACAGGCCTTGGCGTCACGCGCTGAATTCGGGCCGGGGGCGGTCGCGTAGGCAATGATCAGCGAGATGACGATCAAGGCCAGCAACATCACACCGGACTGCCAGAGAAAGATCGTCTGGGTGAATGGAATCACCCCGGTGATCGACAGAATCGATGGCGGCAGGCTCGCCGGATTGGCCTGCAACTGTGCAGCGGACGACGACAGGCCCAATGCCCACACGGCACCGAGACCCAGATAGGCGGCGGCACCGGCGGCGCGATAGTCCATTTTCAGATCGGTACGACGGGCGAGGGCGCGCACCAGCAGGCCGCCGAAGACAAGGGACAGACCCCAGTTCAGCAGCGAAGCGACCATGGAAATCAGGGCAACCCAGGCCACGGCAGAGCGGCCGTTTTTCGGGATTTTCGCCAGGCGATCGATCAGTTTCACCGCTGGCGGTGAACTGGCGACCACATAACCGCCGATCACCACGAAGGCCATCTGCATGGTGAAGGGGATCAGGCTCCAGAAGCCATCACCAAAGGCCATGGCGGCGTCGGTGGGTTTGGCTCCCATCGCCATGGTGGCCAGGGCCACGATAATCACCGCCAGGGCAGCAAACACCCAGGAGTCGGGGAACCAGCGTTCGGCAAAACTTGAGCAGTGCAGGGCAAAGCGGGCGGAGCGGCTATCTTCGATCTTGGCGGCCACGGAGGGTACCTCGGATTTTTATGTTTGTTGTGGTCTTCGGGGCAGCAGCGGCCCGTCTGGACAGGCGCCAACATTAATTCAAGCCGAGGATTTTTGTGGGGCTGTTTCGTGGCTATGGGACTTTGGTCTAACGGGTTGTCCGCCGGTGCATTTGCGTAGACCATGGGCGCCTTGTTTTTTGCCTGTGCCAGAGTTCTTTTCATGACTAACACCGATTCGCGCCCGGCGCCGTTCAGCCGCTCGGACTACAAGACCCTGGGGCTCGCCGCCCTCGGCGGGGCACTGGAAATCTACGACTTCATCATCTTCGTGTTTTTCGCCCTGACCCTCAGTCAGTTGTTCTTCCCGCCGGAAATGCCCGAGTGGCTGCGCCTGCTGCAAAGCTTCGGGATCTTTGTCACCGGTTATCTGGCGCGACCGTTGGGCGGCATCCTGATGGCGCACTTCGCCGATCGTCTGGGGCGCAAGAAAGTCTTCAGCCTGAGCATCCTGATGATGGCGTTGCCCTGCCTGCTGATCGGGATCATGCCGACCTACGCGCAAATCGGCTATTTCGCACCGTTGTTGCTGTTGGCCCTGCGCATCCTCCAGGGCGCGGCAGTGGGCGGCGAGGTGCCCAGTGCCTGGGTATTCGTCGCCGAGCACGCACCCATCGCCCATCGCGGCTATGCCTTGGGCTTCCTGCAAGCGGGGCTGACCTTCGGTTACCTGATCGGTGCTTTGACCGCGACCTTCCTGGCGCAGGCTTTCAGCCCGGCGGAAATCCTCGATTACGCCTGGCGTTATCCATTCCTGCTCGGCGGCGTGTTTGGGGTGATTGGTGTGTGGCTGCGTCGCTGGCTCAGCGAAACCCCGGTGTTCACGGCCATGCAGGCGCAACGCGAGGCGGCGGGCGAACTGCCGCTGCGCACCGTCTTGCGCGAGCATCGCCTGGCCATTTTGCCGGCGATGATTCTCACCTGTGTGCTGACCTCGGCCGTGGTGGTGTTCGTGGTCATCACCCCGACCATGATGCAGAAAACCTTTGGCATGACCGCCAGCCATACCTTCGCCTTGAGCGCCTTGGGCATCGTGTTTTTGAACATCGGCTGCGTGCTCGCCGGGCTGCTGGTCGACCGTATCGGCGCCTGGCGCACGGTGATGCTCTATAGCCTGCTGCTGCCGCTGGGCATCGGCGTGCTGTATGCCTGCCTGATCATGGGCGGCCACTGGATCGGCCTGGCCTACGCCGTGGCTGGGCTGGCCTGCGGGGTGGTCGGTGCGGTGCCATCGGTGATGGTCAGCCTGTTCCCGGCGCGAATCCGTGTCTCGGGCATCTCGTTCACCTACAACATTGCCTACGCCGCGTGGGCGAGCCTCACACCGCTGTTGTTGATCGGTCTGATGCCGTGGAGTCCATGGATCTGCGTGATGTTCAGTGCGGTGATGGGCGCAGTGGGCGTGGGCAGTGCGGCGTTCTTCGGTGCGCGGATGCCGAGAATCGCCGGCTGTTCTGCTGCTGGCGCGCATTGATCGGGCATGTCGTATTTATTTTTGTAGGACAAGCCTGAAGTACGCTTAAGAAAATGTTTTCAAGGCCGATGGTTAGGCTGCATATCGCTTTCTACCCTGTCCATCGGTGCTTTCCCATGTTCAATAAACGCTTGAAGCAGGAGCTGTCGGCTCTTCGTGAAGAACTCTCCAGCCTCCAGCAAGTGAAGGAAAGTCTGGAAAGCGAGATGCTGGTGCTGACCCTCGACAGCGACGGGCGGGTTCACTCGGTCAACCAGAACTTCCTTGGCGAGATGCACTACAAGAGTGCTGACCTGATCGGCCGACACATCGACGACCTCGTCCCGGATCACGTCAAATCCGATGAATTCCAGCTGCGTTTCAAGAACGCGCTGACCCGTGGCGAGCACTTCGCTGGCGCGGTGCGCCTGTTGCGCGGCACGGGCCAGGAAGCGTGGTTGCGGTCGATCCTGCAACCGGTGCGCTCGGCAGATGGGCGGATCAAGCATTATTCGATCTTCTCCAGCGACCTGACCCGTACCATTGAGGCTTCCCGCGAACACGAGAACCTGATCGGCGCACTGGTGCGCTCCACGGCGGTGATCGAATTCGACCTCAACGGCAACGTGCTGACCGCCAACGACCGCTTTCTCAGTGGCATGGGTTACAGCCTGGCGCAGATCAAGGGCAAGCATCACCGCACCTTTTGCCTGCCGGAGGAGTACAACAGTGCCGAGTACCAGAATTTCTGGCGTCGCCTGAACGCGGGCGAGTACGTGGCCGACCGTTTCAAACGTATCGACAGCCACGGTCGTACGGTCTGGCTGGAGGCGTCCTACAACCCGGTGGTCGATGCCAACAACAATCTCTACAAAGTGGTGAAGTTCGCCACGGTGATTACCGATCAGGTCAATCAGGAGCAAGCCGTCGCCGAGGCGGCCAACATTGCCTACAGCACCTCGCAGCAAACCGACCAAAGCGCCCAGCGCGGCAACGCCGTGGTGACTCAGGCGGTGGACGTGATGCGTGACCTGGCCAAACATATGCAAACCGCTGGCGATGGCATCGAAGCCCTGAACGAGCAGTCGCTGGTGATCGGAACCATCGTCAAAACCATCAGCGGTATTGCCGAGCAGACCAACCTGCTGGCGCTCAACGCGGCCATTGAAGCGGCGCGTGCGGGCGAACAGGGCCGAGGGTTCGCCGTGGTGGCGGACGAAGTCCGGCAACTGGCTTCGCGGACCAGTCAGGCCACCGACGAAATTGTCCTCGTGGTGCGGCAGAACCAGGACATGGCGCGCAACGCCGTGGCGCTGATGGCCGACGGCAAGCTCCAGGCCGAACAGGGCCTGGCGCTGGCGGCGGAGGCCGGTACGGTGATTGTCGAGATCCAGGACGGCGCGCAGAAAGTGGTCGATGCGGTGGGGCAGTTTGCCAATCAGCTGGCGAGTTGAGTCCAGCGTTCAGCTCGAAGCCTGAAAAGATCGCCATCGGCGATCTTTTCATTTCAGCTCATTTTATCCCGTTACAATCGGCTCATTTCCCCCTGGAGCAGACTTCCATGAGCGTTTCCCACCGCCGTCAGGTTCCCTTGTCCAAGGCTTATCGTCTGCTCAATCACGGCCCGACCGTGCTGGTCAGCGCAGCCCACGGTGGTCAGCGCAATATCATGGCGGCGGCCTGGGCCATGCCGCTGGATTTCGAGCCGCCGAAAATTGCCGTGGTGCTGGACAAGTCCACCTGGACGCGCCAGTTGCTGGAAGCCTCGGGCACGTTTGTGCTGAACGTTCCTTGTGTTGCCCAGGCCGACATTGTGCAAACCGTCGGTTCGACCTCCGGCCTGGAACTGACCCAGGGCCAGGGGCGCGACAAGTTTGCAACCTACGACTTGCAGACGTTCGCCGGCCAGGCGGTCGATGCGCCGATGCTCGAAGGCTGCGTGGCCTGGCTGGAATGTCGCCTGTTGCCGGAACCGAACAATCACCAGCAGTACGATCTGTTCCTGGCCGAAGTGATTACCGCCCAGGCTGACGAACGCGTGTTCAGCGAAGGCCGCTGGCACTTCGAAGGGCAAGATGCCTTGCGCACCTTGCACCATGTGGCGGGCGGGCACTTCCTGACCATTGGTGACCCGGTGGACGGCAAGACCTTGCAGGCGTGAGGCGGGCAGCGCTCAAATCCAGACATCATTCTCGGCCGTGCGCTCGCCACCTTCGCGGCCGGTATTGAGCACGCCCTTGGGTTCGATCAGCAGGAGTTTTACCTCCTGCCCGGCGCTGGGTTTGTGCTCGACGCCTTTGGGCACTACATACATTTCCCCGGCGTTCACCAGCACGTGGCCATCGCGAAAGTCGATGCGTAACTGGCCTTCCAGAACGATGAAGGTTTCGTCGGTATCGAAGTGGTCGTGCCAGATGAAATCCCCCAGCAGCTTCACCACCTTGAACTGGTAGTCGTTCATTTCGGCGATGACCCGTGGTGACCAGAGCGAATCGATTCGGGCGAGTTTTTCAGCGAAGTTCAAGCTTCGGTAAGCGTTCATCATGGGGCTCTCGTGGTTGATTCAGGGCCACGATAGCCAGCAATCAGGCGCGATTCTTGAACGATTGTGCGTGGCTCAGCGCCGCTGCAGGTTCAGCCAGCGGGCCGGTGGCAAGCCGTAGGTTTTGCTGAATTGCCGAGTCATGTGGCTCTGGTCGGTGAAGCCGGCGATCAGCGCGGCGCTGACCAGTGTCTGTCCCTGAGTCAGCAGCGCGCGAACCATGTCCAGGCGCCGCATGGTCAGGTAGCGATAGGGACTGGTACCGAACAACAGGCGAAAATCCCGAGACAGGCTCCAGCGATCCCGGCCACTGTGCTGCGCCAACTCATCGAGTGTCACGGTGCGATCGAGGGCGCTGTGGATGTATTCCCGCGCGCGTTGCGCGGCCACGTAATCGAAACCCGAACGCTTGCCCGAGGCACCGGAAACGGTGCTCAAGGCCTGCGCCAGATCGAACAGCGCATCCTGTTCTTCCAGTGGGTCGAGCGGGCAATCAAGGCTGCGCAGCAACGCTCCCGTGGCGGCGAACAAGCGGGGGTCGTTCGACAGTCCGGTCTTGATGAACGGCAGCGGTTGGCCACCGAGCATCTGCTGGATCAGCGCCGGTTCGATGTACATCATCCGGTACTGGAAACCGGACTCGGTACCGGCCTCGCCATCGTGAGCTTCGTCCGGGTGCAGCACGATCGTTGCACCTGGCTGGCTGTGCCGCCAGCCACCGCGATACTGAAAACTCTGCACCCCGGCCAGGGTGTGGCCGATGGCATAGGTATCGTGGCGATGAAGATCGTAACCATGGCCGGCAAAAAACGCCTCGAAACGCTGTAGCCCGCCGACATCGGGCGCGCGATGGAACCAGTCATTGCGAGGCGGGTACTTGGCCATGGTGATGATTGTCTTGAGCTCGATGCGCACCACGGTAACCCAGTCAGCGACTCCCTGTCTTCTGATCGTAAGGCGACAGGTACGCTAGAAAACCAAGGGCAAATACTGCACTGTGTGGCGCATTCTCTGTAGGTCGTTTTTTCTATTCGTCAGGTGAGGCCGGGTCATGAGCAAGCTGCGCGTGGGGATCATTTTCGGGGGCCGTTCGGCCGAACATGAGGTGTCGCTGCAATCGGCGAAAAACATCGTCGATGCGCTGGATCGTTCGCGCTTCGAACCGGTGCTGATCGGCATCGACAAACAAGGCCACTGGCACCTCAACGATCCTTCGAGTTTTTTGCTGAACCAGGAAAACCCGGCGCTGATCGCCCTCAATCAGTCCAATCGTGAACTGGCCGTGGTGCCGGGTAAGGCCAGCCAGCAACTGGTGGAAACTTCCAGCCAGGAAATGCTCGGCCACGTCGATGTGATCTTTCCGATTGTCCACGGCACCCTCGGTGAAGATGGTTGCCTGCAAGGCTTGCTGCGCATGGCCGATTTGCCGTTTGTCGGCTCCGATGTGCTGGGCTCGGCCGTGTGCATGGACAAGGACATCAGCAAGCGCCTGCTGCGCGATGCCGGCCTGGCCGTGACGCCGTTCGTGACGTTGACCCGCGCCACGGCGGCCCGCATCGGGTTTGCCGAGGTGCAGGGCAAGCTCGGCTTGCCGCTGTTCGTCAAACCGGCGAATCAGGGCTCCTCCGTGGGCGTGAGCAAGGTCACCGACGAGGTCGAGTACACCGCTGCGGTGGCACTGGCGTTAAGTTTCGATACCAAGGTGTTGATCGAGTCTGCCGTCAGCGGCCGCGAGATTGAATGCGCGGTGCTCGGCAATGAAGAGGCCATCGCCAGTGGCTGTGGCGAGATCGTGGTGCACAGCGGGTTCTATTCCTACGACAGCAAATACATCGACGACAAGGCGGCTGAAGTGGTGGTGCCGGCCAATATCAGCGTCGAGGCCAGCGAGCGCATTCGCGCCCTGGCCGTCGAAGCGTTCCAGATACTGGGCTGTTCCGGCCTGGCCCGCGTCGATGTGTTCCTGACCGACAGCGGCGAAGTGCTGATCAACGAAATCAACTCGCTGCCCGGCTTCACCCGCATCAGCATGTACCCGAAACTGTGGCAGGCCACCGGCATGACCTACAGCGAACTGGTGACGCGACTGATCGAGCTGGCGCTGGAGAAGCATCAGGTTCGGCAGGGGTTGAAGATCAGTCGATAAGGGTGCTGCTGATTTTCGCTTGTTCATAAACAAAAGGGCCTACCCACCGGTAAGCCATTTCTCGTTCCTGCGTACGACTCAATCCCCCAACGCTTGCCCCTCACGCCGCGGGTCGGCACCTCCGGTCAGCGATGCTTTCCCTTGGGCGTCCTTGACCCGGACAATCGCCTGGGTGCCGCTGGTCATGTCGATTTCGCTCACGCTATGCCCTTTGTCTTTCAGCGCCTGAATCAGCGCGGGGCTGAACTGTCCCTGTTCCAGCTCGGTCGGGCCGTTGCGGCTGCCGAAGTTGGGCAGGTTGATGGCGGTTTGCGCATCGAGGTTCCAGTCGAGCAGGCCGATGGTGGATTTGGCGACGTACTCGATGATTTGCGAGCCACCGGGGGAGCCGACAGTGGCGAGGAATTCGCCGCTCTGGCGGTCGAAAATCAGGGTCGGGGCCATGGATGAGCGCGGGCGTTTGCCGGGTTCGACGCGGTTGGCGACTTTCTGCCCGTTTTCCTCGGGAATGAACGAGAAGTCGGTCATCTCGTTGTTGAGCATGAACCCCTGAACCATGATGTGGGAGCCGAACGCCGACTCGATGGTGGTGGTCATCGACACCGCGCCGCCCGCGTCATCGACGGCCACCACTTGCGAGGTGGAGATCCGCAGCGGCGAACGGTCCGGCGCGTAGGCTACCTGAATGCCCGGCGGGGTGCCGGGCTTGGCCGTGCCCATGCTGCGTTCGCCAATCAGGGCGGCACGACTGGCGAGGTAGGCCGGGTCCACCAGGCCCTTGACCGGGACGGGTACGTAGTCGGTATCGGCTACGTACTGTGCGCGGTCGGCATAGGCCAGGCGTTCGGCTTCCGAGATCAGGTGCACGGCTTGCGGGGCGGGTTCGATGCCGGCCGGGGCCGTGGTTCTGACCGGTTTCAGCGGTGCCAGCGCCAGGCGCTTGTCGCGAGCCTCCAGGGCTTGCAGCGTGCCGAGAATCTGCGCCACGGCGATCCCGCCCGACGACGGCGGCGGCATGCCGCAGACTTGCCAGCGCTTGTAGTCGGTACACAGCGGTGTGCGTTCCTTGGCCTGATAGTTGGCGAGGTCGGTCAAGGACAAGCTGCCGGGGTTGGCGTGACCTTGAACTTTGGCTGCGATTTCCTCGGCGACCGGGCCTTTGTACAGGGCATCGGAACCTTCCTGGGCGATGCGTTTGAGCACGGCGGCCAGCGCCGGGTTCTTCAGGTTTGTGCCGACGGCTTTCGGGCTGCCATCGGCATTACGGAAGTAAGCCATCATTTCCGCTGAGCGCGGCATGGACGAGTCCGCGGCGATTAACTGGTGCAGGCGTGGCGAAATGGCGAAGCCTTGCTCGGCGAGCTGGATGGCCGGTTCAAACAGCTGCGCCCAGGGCAGGCGCCCATGTTTTTGATGGGCCAGTTCGAGGGCACGCAGTACGCCCGGCGTGCCCACCGAACGACCACCGATCTGTGCCTGGGTAAACCCCATCGGTTGTCCGTTGGCTTGCAGGAAAAGCTTCTCGGTGGCGCCGGCCGGGGCGGTTTCACGTCCGTCGTAGGTACGCACGGCCTTGCCATCCCAGAGTACGATCAATGCGCCGCCGCCGATGCCCGAAGATTGCGGCTCGACCAGCGTCAACACCGCTTGCATCGCAATCGCGGCATCGATCGCCGAGCCGCCCCGGCGCAGCATCTCCCGCCCGGCTTCGGCCGCCAGCGGGTTGGCCGCCGCGGCCATGTATTTTTCGGCGTGTTGGGTGCGCAGGTCGGTGCGGAACCCGGAAGCGCTTTCCGGAGCGAGCGGCAACGTCGGCACCGAAGCGTTGTTGCACGCGGCCAGGGTCAGGGCACTGGCGAGCAGAGCTACGGCTGGCAGGCGATAGCGGCGCAAAGGGAAGGTTGAGAACACGTGGGGTACTCCGTCCGTTGGATCTACGATCAGTGGACTTTATCGGCCGACTGGAAGGGACGCAAACCAGCTCCGGCTGCATTGACGTTTTAGTCCTTCATCAACGACAGGATTTTCTGTAGGGTCGTTGCCAACAGGCAGGCCAGAAAATCAACAAGAGGCAGACATGCAAACCGAGTTCCCCACCCAGCCCGGCTATCACGCCCAGCGTGAACAGTTCCTGGCCGCAGCAACCACGGCAGGCGCGACGCTGACGGAGTATCCACACCCGCTCAAAGGACCGTTCGGCGAATCGCTGAGTACGGATGTGGCGGTGCTCGGTGATCCGGGCGCCAGGCGCCTGTTGATTGCGCTGAGCGGCACCCACGGGGTTGAAGGCTTCTATGGCTCGGGGTGCCAGATCAAATGGCTGCAGGAGTTGGGCAGACGTTCCCTGCCAGCGGATGTCGCCGTGGTCATGATCCATGCCATCAACCCTTGGGGCATGGCGTGGTTGCGCCGGGTCAACGAAGACAACATCGACCTGAACCGCAATCATCTGAACTTCCAGCGCCCGCTGCCAGACAATCAGGCATACAACGCCCTGCATGAAATCTATGCCTGCCCGCAGTTGCACGGCCCGCAGCGTGAGCGTGCCGATGCCTTGCTCGACGAGCAGATTCGCCTGCATGGCTGGCCGGCGGTGATGTCGATTGTCGAGGGCGGTCAGCACGCTCATCCCGATGGCCTGTTTTATGGCGGGCTGGCGCCGAGCTGGTCGAACCGCACGCTGCACCAAATCGTGCAAAAGCACGTGAGCCATGCCGAGGTCGCCATGTGTTTCGACTTGCACACAGGCGCTGGCGAGTACGGTCATCCGATGTTGCTGACCATCACCGAGTCCGCCTATCCGGCACTGGCGGATGCGCAGGCGATTTACGGCCCGTGGCTCTACAGCCTGCAAACCGGTGCCGAGACTGTCAGCGAAACCGGTGTGGCCGCGACAGCCACCGGCTATACCTCACAGGCGTTGATCGATGCGTTGCCGCAGGTACGGCTGATGCCTTTCGTCATCGAGTGCGGGACCTATCCGGGGCCGGATGTTCACCGGCATCTGCGTGATGACCACTGGCTGCATTTGCATGGCAACCCAAGCGACGCAACGGGGCGCGGGATCAAGTTGAATCTGCTGGAGCAGTTCTATCCGGCGGATAGCGATTGGCAGGCGATGGTCTGGTTGCGCACGTGGCAGATCTGGGAGCGGGCGTTGTCGGCATTGCCGACAGTGTAGGAGCGAGCTTGCTCGCGATGGACTACCAGACACCGCGCTAACCCAGACAGAACCCGGTGTTCTTGATTCCATCGCGAGCGAGCTCATTCCTACAGGCATAAAAAAACGGCCTACCTTTCGGTAAGCCGTTTTTAGTACTTGGTGGCTACACAGGGACTTGAACCCCGGACCCCAGCATTATGAATGCTATGCTCTAACCAACTGAGCTATGTAGCCAAGTGGCGCGCATTATTCACCGGTAACGGGGATGCGTCAAGCACAAATCTAAAATATTTCTCTGCGCTTTCAACCGTTTATCAAAATCTATCCTCTGAGCAAGGGTGAAGGGCAGCGCTGGAACCAGCGGCTGGCCTGTTCGTACGCGTGGGCCAGTTGCAGGACAGCGAAGTCGGCCTGGTGTCTGCCGATGATTTGCAGGCCCATGGGCAGGCCGCTGGCGTTGAAGCCGACCTGTACGTTAGCCACCGGACATCCGGACAGGGTGCCGGGAATCACCACCTCCATCCAGCGGTGATAGGTGTCCATGCTCACGCCTTCGATGGCGGCGGGCCACGGTTGGGTTTTATCGAACGGGAATACCTGGGCGCTCGGCAGCAGCAGGTAGTCGTATCTTTCGAACAGCCTGGAGATTGCCCTATACCAGTCGCTGCGCATCACCGACGCGGCAAACACGTCAGTGGCCGAGAGTTTCAGGCCGTTTTCGACTTCCCAGCAGGCTTCCGGTTTCAACAGTGCACGCTTTTTCGGGTCGGCATAGGTCGCGCCCAACGAGCCGGCGACCATCCAGTGACGCAATGTCCGCCAACTGCTCCACAGCTTCTCTGGCGCGAACTCCGGCTGTACGGGCTCGATATGGCAACCCAGGCTTTCGAAATCGCCGAAGGCCTTTTCGCACAGCGAGAGGATGCCTTTTTCCATCGGCAGGTAGCCGTTGAAGTCGCCGAGCCAGCCCAGACGAGTGCCTTTGAAGTCACGATCCAGCGGTGCCGCAAAGGCGCTGCCGGACTCGGCAATCGACAGCGGCGCCCGCGCATCGGCCCCGGCCTGCACCGACAGCAGCAACGCCGCATCGCGCACGCTGCGCGCCATGGGGCCTTCGTAGCCGAGTTGGTCGATAAACAGGTCGGCACTGTCATCGAAGGGCACGCGGCCCTGGGACGGACGGAAGCCGAAGATGTTGTTGAACGCGGCCGGGTTGCGCAGCGAGCCCATCATGTCGCTGCCATCGGCCACCGGCAACAGATGCATGGCCAGCGCCGCCGCCGCGCCGCCGCTGCTGCCACCAGCGGTCTTGCTCGGGTCGTAGGCGCAACCGGTCGCGCCGAACAGCGGGTTATAGCTTTGCGAGCCGAGACCGAATTCCGGGGTGTTGCTCTTGCCGATGATGATCGCGCCTGCGGCCTTGATCCGCTCGACCATGATGCCGTCGCGCTCGGGGATGAAGTCTTTGTACAGCGGCGAACCCAGGGTGGTGCGGATGCCGAGGGTCAGGGACAGGTCCTTGATCGCGTGCGGCAGGCCGTGCATCCAGCCCTTGTAGTCGCCACGAGCCAGTTCGGCGTCCCGGTTATCCGCCTGGGCCAGCAGGTCGTCCGGCGCTTGCAGGCTCACCAGCGCATTGACCTGCGGATTGAAGCGTTCGATATGGGCAAGATAAGTCTGCATCACTTCCCGGCAGGAAACCTGGCGCAGGCGGATGCGTTCGGCGAGCTCATGGGCCTGCAACAGGACCAGTTCGCTGATGTTGTTAGAGTTCATTGCAAGCGGCCTTTCAAGCGGCTGGAAAAACGCCCCGCCATTGCGTCGGGGCGATAGCGATCAACGCATCAGGTTGGTCCAGAGACGGTCGGCCAGGCGGATCGCGCCTTCGCCGCAGGTCTTGCTGAACACCACCGGAGTGCCATCGGGGATGTGCAGTTCCGGCGCATCCTTGAGGCCCGCGTCGAGGAACGGCTCCACACCCTTGATCGGGCTCTGGTGCTTGAGGAAGTTCTGGGTCATCGCCGCGTTTTCAGGCTGGCTGAGGAACGCAATGAACGCCTTGGCGTTCGCCGGGTGCTTGCTGCCGGTCGGGATGACCATGTTGTCGACCCAGGCCAGTACGCCTTCTTTCGGGTACAGGTAGTTCAGGCTCGGTTTCATTTCCCGGGCGCGCATCGACGAACCACCCCAGAAAGTCGACATGTCGATCTCACCGGACGCCAGGTTTTCGCGGATCGAACCCGCCTTGGAACTGTAGGTTTTGACGAACGGCTTCTGCGTCTTGAGCAGGGTCAGAATCTGCTGCATCTGCTTCGGATCTTCACTGCACAGCGGAATGTTCAAGTACAGGCTGGCCATGTCCACCACATCGCTGACCGAGTCGAACATGTTGATTCGCCCTTGCAGCTCGGCCGGTGGCTCGTAAAGCACCTTGAGGCTGTCGGCAGGGCCCTTGTAGCGCTCGGTGTTGAGCACCACGCTGGTGGTGCCCCAGATGAATGGCACGGAATAGGCGCCTTCCGGGTCCCAGGTGGGTTTTTTCAGGTTGTCGACGACGCCGGCATAGTAGGGCTCGTTGACCGGGTCGAAGCGCTCCAGCAGCTTTTCCTTGATCAGGATTGGAATGAACTGGTGGGACGGGATCGCCACGTCGTAACCGGCACCGCCCTGTTTCAATTTGGCCAGCAGGGTTTCGTTGGAGTCGTAGGAGTCGACTGTGACTTCAATACCGGTCTGCTTTTGGAACTTGGCGAGAATCTCCGGCGAAAAATAACCGCTCCAGCTCACTACATTGAGTTTTTCCGCGGCCTGAACGCTGCCGGCCATGGTCAGCGGCAAGGTCAGGAACAACGACGCGCCGATGCTTTTAATCCACTTGCTCATGCTATTTCCCCACAGTGCGTAGAAGGATCAGGATTTCTTTTTGCCCAGCAGATAGGAAAGGGTGACGAACAGCACCGAGACGCCCAGGATCAGGGTCGAGACGGCGTTGACGTCGGGTGTCACGCCCATGCGCAACAGGCCGAAGATGAAGATCGGCAAGGTGGTGGTACCGGCCTGGGAGACCATCATCGAGATCACGAAGTTATCCAGCGATACGATGAAGGCCAGCATCAGCCCGGAGAAAATCCCCGGCATCAGCAACGGCAGGGTGACCTTGCGGAAGGTCCGCCAAGGTCCGGCATAGAGGTCGGCCGAGGCCTGTTCCAGGGACAGGTCCATGTCGTTCAGGCGTGCCCGTATCGGCAGAAAGGCAAACGGAATGCAGAACACCGTGTGAGCGATGATCAGATTGCCGTAGCCCAGGGACAGGCCGATGGTGGAAAACAGCGCGAGGGTGGCGACGCCGACCACGATTTCCGGCAGTACCAGGGGCAGCATGATTGCGCCCATGGACAGTTGCAGACCTTTGAACTTCGCCCCCCGTGACGTGCCGAGGGCGGCGAGGGTGGCGATGGCCGTGGCAACCATGCTGGCGCAGACGGCAATCAACAGGCTGTTGCCGGCCGCCTGGCGCAGGGCCTGGTTGGCGAATGCGGCGCGATACCAGTCGAGGCTGAATCCGGTCCACACCGTGGCCGACTGGTTGGCGTTGAACGAGAACGCCACCAGCACCACGATTGGCGCGTAGAGGTACAGGTAGAACAGGAAACTGAAACCGCCGAAACCGGGGAAGTCTTGCACGTCCAGCGTGTTGCGTTTGAACAGGCCGATCATCACGCACCTCCTTTGGCGATGCGCTGGCGTTCGGCACGCAGGGCATAGACCGTCAGAACCAACATCACCGCCGCCATCAGCACCAAAGACAGGGCCGCACCGAAGGGCCAGTTACGGGCATCGCTGAACTGCCGGAAGATCAGGTTGCCGAGCATCATTCGCGTGCCGCCGCCGAGCAATTCCGGGGCTATCATCGCGCCCAGGCAAGGCACGAAGGTGAGGATGGCGCCGGCAAGGATCCCCGGTTTGGCGATCGGCAACACCACCTTGCGCAAGGTGCGCACACGCCCGGCGTAAAGGTCCTGGGCGGCCTCGAGCAGGCGGATGTCCATTTTTTCCAGGGTGGCGTAGATCGGCAGCACGACGAAGGGCGCGTAGGTGTAGACCAGCCCCAGCAACACCGCGCCGTCGGTGTAGAGCAGTTGCAACGGTTGATCGATGACCCCCAGGCCCATCAGGCTGTTGTTGATCACCCCAGTGTTGCGCAGCAGCAGAATCCACGCATAGGTGCGGATCAACAGGTTGGCCCAGAACGGCACAGTGATCAGAAAGATCAGCAGGCCTCGGCGATGGGCCGGTTGCATGGCCAGCCACACCGCGACCGGAAAGCCGATCAGCAGGGTGATGACGGTGGTCAGCCCGGCGATGCCGATCGAGCGCAAGGCGATGATCAGGTAGGAGTCGGCGAAGGCCAGGCTGTCATCCAGTTGCCGCTCGAACAGCAGCGAGGTGTAGGCGTCGCTGCTGAATACCTTGTTCACCCCGCCGTAGGGGTTGGCTTCCATCAGCGAGTAACCGATGACGATCAGGATCGGCACGATCAGAAACAGGCCGATGGCGATCAGCGCGGGGCTGACACCGAGAAAACTCTGGAAAGCCCGCCGACGTTCCAGGGTATTGGCAATCGGTAAAGCGTGCATGGCAATTCCTCGTGCTCAATCGTGCAGGACGCTGGCGCTACCTTGGTCAAACAACAGGCCGGCCTGGCTTCCTGGTGCGAAGCGTTTGCTCTGGTCGATGCAGTTGGGGGTACGCACGGTGAGGCGCGAGCCGTCGCTCAGGCTGACCTGGTATTGCAGGTCGGTGCCGAGGTAGATCTGCACTTCGATCCGGCACGGCAAGGCACCGTCGGTATTGCCCGGCACCAGATGCAAACGCTCGGGGCGCACGGACAACGCGATGCTGGCACCGACCCGCACATCGCTGCACGGCTGCGCAGGCAGAGGGTGACCGGCCGGGCCGGCGAACCAGGCCAGGCCATTTTCGACGCGGGTGACCGTGCCTTCGATGAAGTTGGTTTCACCGATGAAGTCCGCGACAAAGCGGTTGCGCGGGCGCTCGTAGATGTCTTCCGGGCGGCCGACCTGCTGCACTTCGCCTTCGGACAACACGGCGATGCGGTCGGACATGGTCAGGGCTTCTTCCTGGTCGTGGGTGACGAAGATGAAGGTAATGCCGGTGCGCGCCTGGATGGTTTTCAGCTCTTCGCGCATGGCCTGGCGCAGCTTGAGGTCCAGGGCCGAGAGCGGTTCATCGAGTAGCAAGACCTTGGGATGTGGCGCCAGTGCGCGAGCCAGGGCGACGCGCTGTTGCTGACCGCCGGAAAGTTGCGCCGGCTTGCGGTTGGCGAAACGTTCCATCTGCACCAGGGCGAGCATCTCGCGCACCCGTTCGGCCATTTGCGTTTTGTTCAGGACTTTGCCCATCGGCTGGGATTCAAGACCAAAGGCCAGGTTCTCGGCGATGGTCATGTGCGGGAACAGCGCGTAATGCTGGAACACCGTATTGACCGGGCGCTGGAAGGGCGGGCGGTCGGCGATGTTTTCGCCGTAGAGCAGAATCTCGCCTTCGGTAGGGAATTCGAACCCGGCGATCATCCGCAGGAGCGTGGTTTTGCCGCAGCCCGAAGGGCCGAGAAGGGTGAAGAATTCGTTGTCGCGAATGTCCAGGTCGATGCTTTTGAGCGCCACCGGACCGGTACGTGGATCACCGTAGACTTTGCGCACTGAGCGGATGGACACCGCCAGCGTTTGCAGCGAATGCAGGGCATTCATGCGTTACCTCCGATTCCCCCATCGTCCGCGAGTGCTGTGAGCAGCTGAGCCGTCGGACCATGGATATTATTTTTCTGGGCAGGATCGAGATTGCGTTCGGGTGTTGTAACCAGCTGTTTTGTTGTTCTGCTGTGGATCGATTATCAGCGAGGGGTTGCGGGGGCGAAACTTCAATTTTAACATAGGGGTTGTTAAAAAATTTAACAGTACAAGGCGTCCGGAAACCATGCCTGACCACCGTTTGCCGCCGCTCAACGCGGTGCGTGCCTTTGATGCCGCGGCCCGGTTGGGCAGCTATGTCGAAGCCTCCAAAGCCCTGCACGTGACCCAGCCGGCCATCGGCCGTCACGTGAAGTTGCTGGAAGACTGGCTGGGCATCCAACTCTTCGAGCGCACCTCTCGCGGGGTCAACCTGACGACGGCGGGGGAGAAGTACCACCGCAAGATCGCTGCCGCCTTGCAACTGATCATCGAAGCCGGAAAAGAGGCGCAGCCCAAACACGCCGAGCGCTGGTTGCGCATCATGGTGGTGCCGGGGTTCGCCAAGCGCTGGCTGATGCCACGCATCGAAGCCATGCGCCATCTGCGTCCGGGTTTGAAATTCGCCATCGAACCCAATTCGACCTTCACCGAAGTGGATGGCAAAAGCGCTGACCTGGGCATCGTCTACGGGTTGGACGGCCAGTATGCCCACTCCCGCACCAGCCTGATTTGTCCTCGGGTGTTTCCGATCTGTTCCCCCGAATACCTGGCCAGCGTCGAGCCCATCGACAGCCCCGCGGACCTGGTGAAACACAACCTGATCCACGTCGATGACGGTGAGTGGTGGAACCTGTGGTTCGCCGCCAACGACCTCGACATGCACCTCAATTCGGACATGCTCTACGTCAACAACGACCACGCGCTGTCGGTGGCCGAGAGCGGGCAGGGCATTGCCCTGGCCAACGAAGTGCTGGTGCGCGAAGAACTCCATAGCGGCAAGTTGGTGCGGGTGGTGGACGCGCAAGTGAAGCTGGAAAGCTATCGGGTGCTCACGCCGTCCGCCGAGCTCTCGGCGGACGTGGCGTGGTTTATCGACTGGCTCAAGACCGAGCTGGAGCAGGACTTCCCGGAGGCGGTGATCCGCGCCTGAGCAGCGCTGCCGGATTCAACTCAAGCGGAAGCGCCCGGTGTTGTCGCTGAGGGCCTTGCTGCCGTGGCTCAAGGTGTCCGCTGCCTGGTTCACCGCGCGCGCACCTTCGAGCAAACGCACCGCCGCTTGATCGACCTGCTGGATATTGCCGCTGACCTCATCGGCGGTGCTGGCCTGTTCCTCCACCGCCGTGGCGATTTGCGCCAGGGTATCGGTGACGCTTTGAACCGCACTGGCGATTTCCCCGAGCCGTTCACCCAGACCTGTCACAGCCTGCGCATCGGACTGTGCCTGACCACAGGCCGCTTCCATCAGGCTCACGGCTTCGTTCACCGTGTTGCGCAAGCTATCGACAGTGCCGGCAATCTGCGCAGTTGAAGATTGCGTACGTTGCGACAGACTGCGCACTTCATCGGCCACTACCGCAAAGCCGCGACCCTGTTCGCCGGCACGCGCCGCTTCGATTGCAGCGTTTAGCGCCAGTAGATTGGTCTGCTCGGCAACGCCGCGAATGGTGTCGACCACCAACTGGATCTGCTGCCCCTGCTCGCTGACCCGGCCCAGCGCCGCTGCGGTTTCATTCAGGCGTTGGTTGAGCTGCTGGATGCTCGCGGTGGTGCGCTGGCTGTCACGGCTGCTGTCGGCGGCAATGCGCCGGGTGTGCTGGGCGCTGCCGGACGCCTGTTCGCAACTGTGGGCCACCCCTTGTGAGGTGGCGGCCAGTTGCGTCGCCGCCGCGGCAATCTGGCTGATCTGCAGCTGCTGGGCTTCGACTTCGCCCAAGGCGTCACTGGAGTGATGGTTGAGGGTTTGCACCGCGTGGCTCAATTGCAGGGTTTCGTGGTCCACCCCTTGCAGGCTGGTGCGCAGTTGCACCACGGCGACGTTCAGCGCGGTGCTGATGGCGGCCAGTTCGTCCCGGCCTTGAACCGGTACTTGCAGGCTCAGATTGCCATCGCGCAAGGCCTCGGCCAGTAGCGTGATGCCGCTGGCGCTGCGGCGGATCGAGGCCTGCAAACAGATGAACAGATACAGCGCGGCCAACAGCAGGCAGCCGAACACGGCAGCCACCACAATGAACTGACGGATCGCCGAGCCGTGGTAGTAATCAAGGCGTTGATCCAGCGACACCAGCGACTGCTGACGCAATGAGGCGAGGTCAGAGAGCAGGGCATCGAGACTGCGTTCGAAGTCATCCGGCTTGAGGTTGATGCTGCCGCCGAACACGCCGTCATCCAGCACCTTCAGGCCGGCGTCCAGGTGCTTGAGGCTGTCGTGGTATTGCCCGGCCCAGGTTTGCAGAGCGCCGGGCAGGCGCGCTTCGAGCAGGCCTGCGGTTTTCACCAGCTGCTCGCGCGCATCGCCGATGCGGCTGCGCAAGTCGCGCAGTTGCAGGCGGCTTTGCAGAGTGAACTGCCCGGACACGACCGACGCCTGGCCCACCGCTGCCAGGCGACCGACGCGTTCGATCAGGTCCGGCGCATGTTGGGTGGAAATCTGCGTCAGCAAGTAGGTTTCCAGCCACGGTGCCAGCGTCAGGCGGTTGTCCATGGCGATCTGCTCGCGCAAGGCTTGCAGGGCGCTCAAGGCGTTGGTGAAGCGATCGTAGCCATCCGGCCACCAGCCGACATTGCTCAGGCTTTTTGAGTCGAGGCCATCGAGGGCGGTTTGCAGGGCCTGATAACGCGACAGTGTTTCACCCTCGGCACCTTCTTTTTGCAGGGCGTTTCCCAACTCGGCAGTGGCCTGGCTGACGGCGGGTTGAACCGCATCGAACGCAGCCATCGCAACGAGGGTGGCCGGCGTTGGCTGGCGATTGGTTTCCGTGGCGCGCCACCGGGCGGCGCGATCACGCTGGGCGGCGAGCAGGTCATCCAGCACATCAAGCGCAAGCAGTTGCCGCACCCCGGCGCGTTCGCCGGAGATCAGGCTGAGTTTGTCGCGATAGTCCTGGCCGATCATCCACAGGCTGCCAGCCAGCGGCAGGATAAACAGCAGAAACAACAGCTGGAATTTGCGTGCAAAGCCAAAACGCCCCAGCAACCCGATCCCCGGTGATAAAAAAGCCTGCATGCCCCATGACTCCTCTGGACACCACGCACCATTGGCGTGCGTCGGAGGTTGTTGCACCGCCGACTCGTGCCCTCTAAAAAGGCCTCGAAAGTTCACCCTTGTCCGCTCTGTAGGCCGACTCTGTGGCGAAACTTCCCATTGTCGGCCTCCTTTGTAAGGAAGCCGCGTTCAAGCAGACAAGCAAGGCAAGATTCAGACCATGGCTTTGCGCCATCAACGTTATGGCGATGAAAATCGAAGTCGTTAGCAGGCTAAGGGGATGGCGTTGCTGCACTGAAAAATGGCACATTGGCGCACCTGCCCGTTTGCACCCACCTGTTGTACGGAAATCCCCATGGCTATCAGCAACGCCCAGACCGGTTCAGTGCCGGCGTCCGCTACGCCCCAAAGCAGTCCCCTGGTGATGCACATCATCGGCGCGGTGGCGCTGGCGCATTTGATCAACGACCTGATCCAGTCGGTGCTGCCGTCGATCTATCCGATGCTCAAGGCCAACTATGGCCTGACCTTTACCCAGGTTGGCCTGATCACCCTGACGTTCCAGTTGACGGCCTCGTTGTTGCAGCCTTGGGTTGGTTACTACACCGACCGCCATCCCAAGCCGTGGCTGCTGCCGGCGGGTACGGTCTGTACCTTGGTCGGGATTCTGATGATGTCGGTAGTCGGCAGCTTCCCGCTGATTCTGCTGGCAGCGGGTTTGATCGGCATCGGTTCTTCGACCTTCCACCCGGAAGCGTCCCGTGTGGCGCGACTGGCTTCGGGCGGGCGCTTCGGGCTGGCGCAGTCGACCTTCCAGGTCGGGGGTAACGCGGGCTCGGCGTTCGGCCCGTTACTGGCGGCGGCGATCATCATTCCCTTCGGTCAAGGGCACGTGGCGTGGTTCGGTCTGTTCGCGGTATTTGCGCTGTTCGTGCTCTACTGGATCAGCCGCTGGTACACCAATCACTTGAATCTGTTCAAACTCAAACAAGGTCAGGCCGCGACGCACGGTTTATCAAAAGGCCGGGTGATCAGTGCGTTGGTGGTGCTCGGGTTACTGGTGTTCTCCAAGTATTTCTACATGTCCAGCCTCACCAGTTACTTCACGTTCTACCTGATCGAGAAATTCGACCTGTCGGTGGCTAGCTCGCAGCTGCATCTGTTCCTGTTTCTCGGTGCGGTCGCGGCGGGGACATTCTTTGGCGGCCCGATCGGCGACAGGATCGGGCGTAAGGCAGTAATCTGGTTTTCGATCCTCGGTGTTGCACCGTTCACCTTGCTGCTGCCGCATGTCGACCTGTTCTGGACCAGCATTCTCAGCGCGGTCATCGGCTTCATTCTCGCCTCGGCGTTCTCGGCCATTGTGGTGTACGCCCAGGAATTGGTGCCGGGCAATGTCGGGATGATCGCCGGGGTGTTCTTCGGCTTGATGTTCGGTTTCGGCGGGATTGGCGCGGCATTGCTGGGCCATCTGGCGGACATACACGGCATCGAGTATGTGTACTACTTGTGTTCGTTCCTGCCGCTGTTTGGGGTGTTGGCAATCTTCCTGCCAAGAACGAAGAAGTCCTGAGCCAATGCAAATTCCTGTGTGGAGCGGGCTTGCCCGCAAAGACGGAGTATCAGTCGACATTTATGCAACTGACACAATGCCTTCGCGGGCAAGCCCGCTCCCACAGGGATTTTTATTGTTCGTTGGAAATGTACCAGGCACAAAAAAGCCGCGTCTGGACGCGGCTTTTTCTTGGGCGGTGTAGTTACACGTTGAAACGGAAGTGCATCACGTCGCCGTCTTTGACGATGTAATCCTTGCCTTCCAGGCGCCATTTACCGGCTTCCTTGGTACCGGCTTCGCCCTTGTACTGGATGAAGTCGTTGTAGGCGATCACTTCGGCGCGGATGAAGCCTTTTTCGAAGTCGGTGTGGATCACGCCAGCGGCTTGTGGTGCGGTGGCACCGACGCGGACGGTCCAGGCGCGGACTTCTTCGACACCGGCGGTGAAGTAGGTCTGCAGGTGCAGCATTTCGTAGCCGGCGCGGATCACGCGGTTCAGGCCAGGCTCTTCGAGGCCCAGGGCTTCGAGGAACATGTCTTTCTCTTCGCCGTCATCGAGTTCGGCGATTTCCGCTTCGATCTTGTTGCACACCGGAACAACCACGGCGCCTTCTTCTTCGGCGATGGCCTTGACCACGTCCAGGTGCGGGTTGTTTTCGAAACCGTCTTCAGCGACGTTGGCGATGTACATGACCGGTTTGGTGGTCAGCAGGTGGAAGCCCTTGATCACCGCTTTCTCGTCGCTGCCCATGTTCTTCATCAGGCTGCGCGCCGGCTTGCCTTCGGTGAAGTGAGCGATCAGTTGCTCCAGCAGGCCTTTCTGGACCACGGCGTCCTTGTCACCGCCCTTGGCGTTGCGCGCGACTTTCTGCAGTTGCTTCTCGCAGCTGTCGAGGTCGGCGAAGATCAGTTCCAGGTCGATGATTTCGATGTCGCGTTTCGGGTCGACGCTGTTGGAGACGTGAATCACGTTCTCGTCTTCGAAGCAGCGGACCACGTGGGCGATGGCATCGGTTTCACGGATGTTGGCCAGGAACTTGTTGCCCAGGCCTTCACCTTTCGATGCGCCGGCAACCAGGCCCGCGATGTCGACGAATTCCATGGTGGTCGGCAGGATGCGCTTTGGATTGACGATGGCCGCCAGGGCTTCCAGACGCGGATCCGGCATCGGCACGATACCGCTGTTCGGCTCGATGGTGCAGAAGGGGAAGTTCTCGGCCGCGATCCCGGATTTGGTCAGGGCGTTGAACAGGGTGGACTTGCCGACGTTAGGCAGGCCGACGATGCCGCAATTGAATCCCATGGTGTTTCCCCTCGGATAAGAGTCAGGCCTTCTGGCTGTGCAGGTTTTTCATCGCGCGGTTCCATTCACCGGCGAGGATATCCGGCAGCACGCCGAGGGCAAAGTCGATGCTGGCATCGAGTTTTTCCTGTTCGGCGCGTGGCGCACGACCCAGGACGAAATTTGAAACCATGCTGGCGACGCCCGGGTGACCGATGCCAAGCCGCAGGCGGTGGAAAGTGTTCTGATTGCCCAGTTGCGCAATGATGTCGCGCAACCCGTTGTGACCGCCATGGCCGCCGCCCACTTTGAGTTTGGCGACGCCCGGAGGCAGATCGAGTTCGTCGTGCGCCACGAGGATTTCTTCAGGCTTGATGCGGAAGAAACCTGCAAGGGCCGCCACGGCCTGGCCGCTGCGGTTCATGTACGTGGTGGGAATCAGCAGACGAACATCCTGACCCTGATGCGAATAGCGCCCGGTCAGGCCGAAATATTTGCGGTCCGCCACAAGGTTCACGCCTTGTGCGTTCGCGATGCGCTCAACAAAAAGGGCCCCTGCGTTATGCCGGGTCTGTTCGTATTCAGCGCCTGGATTTCCCAGGCCAACGATCAGTTTGATGGCAGTCACGATAGGGGCCCTTCATTGGAGTGGTGGATAACATCGCCGCAATCAGGGAGTGCGGCGAAAGTGGACGAAAATTGCTCATTTACCATGATGTAAACTCCGCGTTCTCGCCCGCTTTCTCGCTACGCTCTAGTCCGCGATGTTTCCGGTCACTCCGGCGTACAGAGTAAAATTACTCTGCAGCGCCTTCTGCAGCTTCTGGAGCAACACGTGGAGCGTGGACGTTGGCAACAGCCTTGTCATCGCCGTGTGCCAGGGCCACGAACTCAACGCCTTTAGGTGCCTTGAGGTCCGACAGGTGAATGATCGAACCGATTTCAGCGTTAGCCAGGTCGACTTCGATGAACTCAGGCAGATCTTTCGGCAGGCAGGAAACTTCGATCTCGGCAACAACGTGCGAGATTTCGCCGCCTTTCTTGGTCGGTGCTTCTTCGTTGATGAAGTGCACTGGAACGATAGCGGTCAGTTTCTGGCCAGCGACTACGCGTACGAAGTCAGCGTGCATCACGTGGCCTTTGGCCGGGTGACGCTGCAGGGCTTTGATCACGACGTTCTGCTTGGTGCCACCAACGTTCAGCTCGATGATGTGGCTGTAAGCCGCTTCGTTTTCGAGCAGTTTGGCAACTTCTTTGGCCAGCATGCTGATGGATTCAGGGGCTTTGTCGCCACCGTAAACTACAGCTGGAACCAGGCTTGCGAGACGACGCAGGCGGCGGCTCGCACCTTTCCCCAGGTCGGAACGCACTTCAGCATTCAGAGTAAAATCGTTCATGTTGTATCTCCAAAATAACCACACTCGCCCCAGCGTTTGCGACCAGCGCTAAAGGCGATATGGGCAAAAAAGCCCCGCCCCGACAGGAATGCCGGGGCGGGGCGCTTTTCGTCAACGAGACATTTCGAGAAGGGCAGGGCCCTTAGCGGAACATCGCGCTGATCGATTCTTCATTGCTGATGCGGCGGACCGCCTCGGCAACTACCGGTGCGATATCCAGTTGGCGGATACGCGCACAGGCTTGTGCTGCAGCGGACAGAGGAATGGTGTTAGTCACCACCAACTCGTCCAGCACGGAATTTTCAATGTTTTCGATCGCCCGACCCGACAGCACAGGGTGCGTGCAGTAGGCGAAAACCTTGGCTGCGCCATGCTCTTTCAAGGCCTTGGCCGCGTGGCACAGGGTGCCGGCGGTATCGACCATGTCATCGACCAGAATACAGGTACGCCCTTCGACATCACCGATGATATGCATCACTTCAGAGTGATTGGCTTTCTCACGGCGTTTGTCGATGATCCCGAGATCCACGCCCAGGGATTTGGCAACGGCACGTGCACGCACGACGCCACCAATGTCCGGGGACACGATCATCAGGTTTTCGAAGCGCTGATCTTCGATGTCATCCACCAGAACCGGGGAGCCGTAGATGTTATCTACCGGAATATCGAAGAAACCCTGGATTTGGTCAGCATGCAGATCAACCGTGAGAACACGGTCGATGCCGACTACGGTAAGCATGTCAGCCACGACTTTCGCGCTGATAGCCACACGTGCGGAACGCGGACGGCGATCCTGACGGGCATAACCAAAGTAAGGAATAACAGCAGTGATACGAGTAGCCGAGGAGCGGCGGAAGGCATCAGCCATCACTACCAGTTCCATCAGGTTATCGTTGGTCGGAGCGCAAGTCGGCTGAATAATGAAGACATCTTTACCGCGGACGTTTTCATTGATCTCGGCTGTAATTTCGCCGTCGGAAAACTTACCGACAGAGATGTCACCGAGAGGGATATGCAGCTGACGTACGACACGCCGAGCCAGATCGGGGTTAGCGTTCCCCGTAAAGACCATCATCTTGGACACGCGCAGTACCTGAAGGCTGAGGGTAACCTGGATGAGTATAGGAAAATGGCAGGGGCGGCTGGATTCGAACCAACGCATGGCAGGATCAAAACCTGCTGCCTTACCGCTTGGCGACGCCCCTGTATCTGTTGCAACGATTACCCTGTAATCGGTTCCTTTAGAGCAGGCTTTGCAGCTTGCGATGCAACATCGAAACGTTGCTTCCTTTTGCTACAAACCCTGTAAGGGTCTCTGTAAGAAGGGCCGAGACTTTATCAGCTTCAGCTTTGCTTGGGAAGCCCCCAAACACACAACTTCCAGTTCCGGTGAGTTTTGCTTCGGTAAATTTACCTAACAAATTCAAAGCGTTACGTACCTCTGGATAACGCCTTGTTACCACCGGCAAGCAGTCATTTCGACTGTTTCCCTTGGGAACGGGGCGCACTTTAATGGGAGGCGTGTTACGTGTCAACAACGGATCTGAAAAAATTTCTGCCGTACTTACAGAGACTTGCGGCACCAGCACGAGATACCACGGTTCTTCCGGGTCGACAGGGGTCAGTTTTTCCCCCACGCCCTCGGCGAAAGCCGCGTGGCCACGTACGAAAACCGGGACGTCGGCGCCCAGCGTCAATCCCAGGCCAGCCAGGCGATCTTCATCCCAACCCAATTGCCACAGGTGATTGAGGCCGAGCAAAGTCGTTGCTGCATTCGAACTGCCGCCGCCAATGCCGCCGCCCATGGGCAGGATTTTTTCGATCCAGATATCGACGCCCAGTGTGCACCCGGACTGTTCCTGGAGTTTTTTCGCAGCCTTGACGATCAGGTTGCTGTCATGGGGGACGCCTGCGAATTCAGTGTGCAGGCAAATGACACCGTCTTCGCGCAGGGCGTAGGTGATTTCATCGCCGTAATCGAGAAACTGAAACATCGTTTGCAGTTCGTGGTAGCCGTCTTCACGGCGACCGAGAATGTGCAGCATCAGGTTGAGTTTGGCCGGAGACGGCAAAGTCAGGCGATCGGCTGGCATGTCACGACCCCAGTTTGCGTGGTTGCCAGGCCTTGATCACCAGTGTGACGTCAAGGTCGGTGCCATGCAGCTTGATTCGCTCCGGCAGCCAGTAACCGTTCTGTTGGGTGTAGTCGGTGTATTCGACCTGCCAGCCATCCTGTTCGAGGTTGGCCAGGCGACTGTCGGCATCCAGTGTCAGGTGACTTTTGCTGTCCGGAGACGGGAGCCCGCGGACCCACCAGGCCAGGTTGGACACCGGCAGCTTCCAGCCAAGCTGTTCTTCGAGCAGCACTTCCGGATTTGGCGCGTCGTAACGTCCCTGGTTGGCGACTTCCAGCGACACCTTGCCCGGCCGGCCGGTCAGGCGAGCCGCGCCACGACCCAGCGGGCCGGACAGGCGAATGTCGTAGTAGTCCTGGCGTTGCAACCAGAACAGCGTGCCGCTGCCCGAGTCTTTCGGGGCGCGGATGCCGATCTTGCCGTCGATCTGCCAGCCATCGAGGCCGGTCAGTTGCTGTTTGTGCTCACGCCATTGGGCTGGATTGCCATGCCCCTCGACCGACTCGCGTGGACCCAGGCCCGCGCAACCGGCGAGCAGGACGATAAAACTGAAAACGATGAAATGGCGCAAAAACATAATCCTAAAGGGTCTCTGATCCGGTCAGGCGTTTGATGGTGCCGCGCAGGGTCGGGCTGTCAGGCTGCTCCTTGAGGAACTTGCCCCAGACTTGTCTGGCTTCACGCTGTTTGCCGTTGGCCCACAGGACTTCGCCCAGGTGAGCGGCGACCTCCTGATCGGGGAATCGGTCCAGGGCTTGGCGCAGCAGGCGCTCGGCTTCGTCGAGGTTGCCCATGCGGTAATTCACCCAGCCAAGGCTGTCGAGTACCGCCGGGTCTTCCGGGCTGATCTGGTGCGCCTGTTCGATCAGGGCCTTGGCTTCGGCGTAGCGCGTGGTGCGGTCGGACAGGGTGTAGCCGAGGGCATTCAAGGCCATGGCGTTGTCCGGGTCGCGCTTGATGATCGTGCGCAGGTCTTTTTCCATCTGCGCCAGGTCATTGCGTTTTTCCGCCTGCATGGCGCGGGTGTAGAGCAGGTTCAAGTCGTCCGGGTATTTCTGCAAGGCCTGTTGCAGAACATTCCAGGCTTTGTCGCCCTGATTGTTGGCGGACAGGGTTTCGGCTTCGATCAGGTACAACTGGATGGCGTAATCCGGCTGCTCATCGCGCTCTGCCGCCAGCTTGCGTTGCGCTTCGGCGGTCTTGCCGTTGTTGATCAGGATGTCGGCCTGACGCAATTGCGCCGGCAGGAAGTCGTTGCCCGGGCCCACCTTGGCATATTCGATCAGCGCGCCTTGCGGATCGTTCTGTTCTTCGGCAATGCGGCCGAGGTTCAGGTGCGCCGAGTCGACATGGCTTTCCCGGGCGATCAGGTCTTCAAGATGACCCTTGGCCTCCTTCCAGTCCTTGGCTTCCAGGCAGACCAGTGCCAGGGAGTAACGCAGTTCGTCGTCTTCCGGGTATTGCTGGACCAGGCTCGAGAACTCGGCCTTGGCGTCGTTCATGCGGTCCTGTTCAACCAGCATGCGTGCGTAAGTCAGGCGCAGGCGCTTGTCGTCCGGGTACTTCTTGATGCTTTTCTGCAGGAGCGGCAGGGCTTCGTCGCCGCGATTGAGGGTTTGCAGCAGGCGTGCGCGCAGCAGGATCGGAGCGATTTCGCCGTCGTCCGGCGGATTGTTTTCCAGCAGCGTCAGCGCGCCTTTGGCGTCGCCATCCTGTTGCATCAGCAGTGCCTTGCCAAAAATCAGCTGGCTGTTGTTTGGATGACGCTGCAACAAACGGTCGAAGCTTTTCATCAATCCGTTGCGGGTGTCCTGGTCGGTGTCTGCCGCGGACAGCGCGAGGAAGTCGAAATGGGTGTCGCCCTTGCCTTGCAGGACTTTCTCCATATAGGCCATGGAGTCGTCATAACGCCCGGCGCGTGCCAGTTGCACGGCGGCGGCGCGTTGCGCTTCGAGGTCGTCGGGGGCGTTCCTGGCCCAGATCAGCGCGGTATCCAGGGCTGCCTGATCGGCGCCCAGGTATTCGGCGATACGGAATGCCCGCTCGGAGATGCCCGGATCCTGGGTGTTGATGGCCTGGGTCACATAGTTGTCCAGCGCAATGTCGAAACGATTGCGTTGGCCAGCCAGTTCGGCGCTCAACAGGCTGAAGATGGTTTCCTCGCTGAATGAGCTGTAGACCTTGGGCTTTTCAGGGGCCGGGGTGCTGTCTTCAGCCGGCGGCGTACCGTCCGACGAAACGGGTGCCAAGGCCTGGCAACCGCTGAGGAAGACAAAAGCGAGGAGCAACGCGGAAGATCTATTCATATGGGAAGAGGACGACTAACCTGCGGTCAGATCATCATGACACAAGCTTTAGGCCAAACATAACCGGCCAGCCATTTTCCCATGTGCACGGTCCCTGTAGGAGCTGGCTTGTCGGGTCGCCGCATCGCAGCGATGGTCGTTAACGATGACGCGTTTTAACCGCAAAGACGTGGCGCCAGTCAGTCCATCGCTGGCAAGCCAGCTCCCACAGGAAGCGATGTACGCGCCTGTAAACGAGAACGGCTCGCAGTACGGGTAGGTGCCTACCATGACGATAGATATCGAGTAGTTGTTCTGACTCCGTCGAAGTAGGACAATTACCGGCTTCACGTCACAATCAGCGACTTTGAATGGCCTTCCTTGCACTCGGTATTAACCACAAGACTGCTTCAGTAGACGTCCGCGAGCGCGTGGCTTTTACCCCTGAGCAGCTGGTTGAGGCCTTGCAGCAGCTCTGCCGACTCACCGACAGCCGCGAAGCTGCGATCCTCTCCACCTGCAATCGCAGTGAACTCTATATAGAACAGGATCACCTGTCGGCGGACGTCGTGCTGCACTGGCTGGCCGAATATCATCATTTGAGCTTCGACGAGCTGCGCGCAAGCGCCTATGTGCATGAAGATGATGCGGCAGTTCGTCACATGATGCGGGTGGCTTCCGGGCTCGACTCGCTGGTGTTGGGCGAACCGCAGATTCTCGGTCAGATGAAGTCGGCCTATGCCGTGGCCCGCGAGGCCGGCACCATCGGGCCATTGCTCGGGCGGCTGTTCCAGGCCACGTTCAACGCGGCCAAGCAGGTGCGCACCGACACGGCCATCGGCGAGAACCCGGTATCGGTGGCGTTTGCCGCGGTGAGCCTGGCGAAACAGATTTTCAGCGACTTGCAGCGCAGCCAGGCCTTGTTGATCGGTGCCGGCGAGACCATCACCCTGGTCGCCCGCCATCTGCATGACCTGGGTGTAAAGCGCATCGTGGTGGCCAACCGTACCCTGGAGCGCGCCAGCATTCTGGCCGAACAGTTCGGTGCCCATGCCGTGTTGCTGTCGGATATTCCGGCGGAGCTGGTGCGCAGCGATATCGTCATCAGTTCCACTGCCAGCCAGTTGCCGATTCTGGGCAAGGGCGCCGTGGAAAGCGCCTTGAAACTGCGCAAGCACAAACCGATCTTCATGGTGGACATCGCCGTTCCGCGTGACATCGAGCCAGAAGTCGGCGAGTTGGACGATGTTTACCTCTATAGTGTCGACGATCTCCACGAAGTGGTCGCCGAGAACCTCAAGAGCCGCCAGGGCGCAGCCCAGGCCGCCGAAGAGATGGTCTCGGTCGGCGCCGAAGACTTCATGGTCCGCCTGCGTGAGTTGGCGGCGGTGGATGTACTCAAGGCCTATCGTCAACAGAGCGAACGCCTGCGCGACGAAGAATTGCAAAAGGCCCAGCGCCTGCTGGCCAACGGCACCAGTGCCGAAGAGGTGCTGGTGCAACTGGCTCGCGGGCTGACCAACAAACTGTTGCACGCACCGAGCGTGCAGTTGAAAAAGCTCTCTGCCGAAGGTCGCCTGGATGCGCTGGCGATGGCCCAGGAACTCTTTGCCCTCGGTGAGGGCTCATCGGATAGCTTTTCGGATAAAAAACCGCAATGAAAGCGTCACTGCTCAATAAGCTGGATATCCTCCAGGACCGTTTCGAGGAATTGACCGCCCTGCTGGGCGATGGCGAGGTCATTTCCGATCAGAACAAGTTCCGTACCTACTCCAAGGAGTACGCGGAAGTTGAGCCGATCGTGGGCGCCTATAAAGAACTGCTGAAAGTGCAGGATGACCTCGAAGGTGCCCAGGCGCTGCTCAAGGACAGCGACCCGGACATGCGTGAAATGGCCGTGGAAGAAGTCCGCGAGGCCAAGGAGCGCCTGGTCACGCTTGAGGCCGACCTGCAGCGCATGCTGCTGCCCAAAGACCCGAACGACGGGCGCAACGTATTCCTCGAAATCCGTGCCGGCACCGGCGGCGACGAGGCCGCGATTTTTTCCGGCGACCTGTTCCGCATGTATTCGCGCTACGCCGAGCGTCGTGGCTGGCGGGTGGAAATCCTCTCGGAAAACGAGGGTGAACACGGCGGCTATAAAGAGGTGATTGCCCGGGTCGAAGGCGACAACGTCTACGGCAAGCTGAAATTCGAGTCCGGCGCGCACCGCGTGCAGCGGGTTCCGGCGACCGAGTCCCAGGGCCGCATCCACACGTCGGCCTGCACCGTGGCGGTATTGCCCGAGCCGGACGAACAGGAAGCCATCGAGATCAACCCGGCCGACTTGCGCATCGATACCTATCGCTCCTCCGGCGCCGGTGGCCAGCACGTGAACAAGACCGACTCGGCGATCCGTATCACGCACTTGCCGTCCGGTATCGTGGTCGAGTGCCAGGAAGAACGTTCACAGCACAAGAACCGTGCCCGGGCGATGTCCTGGTTGTCGGCCAAGCTGAACGATCAGCAGACCTCGGCCGCGGCCAACGCCATCGCCAGTGAGCGCAAGTTGCTGGTCGGTTCCGGTGATCGCTCCGAGCGCATCCGCACCTACAACTTTGCCCAGGGCCGGGTCACCGACCACCGGGTCAACCTGACCCTGTATTCCCTCGACGAGATCCTTGCCGGCGGCGTCGAGGCGGTGATCGAGCCGTTGCTGGCCGAGTACCAGGCCGATCAACTGGCGGCGATAGGTGAGTAAATGACGATCATTGCCAGTTTGTTGCGCGCCGCCGATTTACCCGACTCGCCGACGGCGCGTCTGGATGCCGAACTGCTGCTTGCGGCGGCGTTGGGCAAGTCCCGCAGTTTTCTGCACACCTGGCCGGAACGCATCGTGCCGAGCGAAGCGGCGCTGACGTTCGCCGAGTATTTGCAGCGCCGCCGCAGCGGCGAGCCGGTGGCTTATATCCTCGGCCAGCAAGGTTTCTGGAAGCTGGATCTGGAAGTGGCACCGCACACGCTGATCCCGCGCCCGGACACCGAGCTGCTGGTGGAAGCAGCGCTGGAATTGTTGCCGGCCACACCGGCCAAGGTGCTCGACCTTGGCACCGGCAGCGGCGCGATTGCCCTGGCACTGGCGAGCGAGCGTCCGGCCTGGAGCGTCACTGCAGTGGATCGCGTGCTGGAGGCCGTGGCCCTGGCCGAACGCAATCGCCAGCGCCTGCACCTGAACAACGCCAAGGTACTGAGCAGCCATTGGTTCAGCGCCCTGGAAGGACAGCGTTTTCAACTGATCATCAGCAATCCGCCCTACATTGCAGCGACCGACCCGCATCTGGTCGAGGGCGATGTGCGCTTTGAGCCGGCCAGCGCCCTGGTGGCCGGTGTCGACGGGCTCGACGATCTGCGTCTGATCGTCGCCCAGGCACCGGACCATCTCGACGCTGGCGGTTGGCTGATGCTCGAACATGGTTATGATCAGGCCGAGGCGGTCCGCGATTTGCTGCTGACCCGCGGTTTCGAGGAAGTTCACAGCCGCACCGATCTGGGCGGTCACCAACGCATCAGTCTGGGGCGCCTGCCGTGCTGAATGATCAGGAGTTGCTGCGTTACAGTCGGCAGATTCTGCTGCAACACATCGATATCGACGGCCAGTTGCGCCTCAAGGACAGCCGCGTATTGATCGTCGGCCTCGGTGGTCTCGGTGCGCCGGTGGCGCTGTATCTCGCCGCCGCAGGGGTCGGCGAGTTGCATCTGGCGGACTTCGATACGGTCGACCTGACTAACCTGCAACGCCAGATCATTCACGACACCGACAGCATCGGCATGGGCAAAGTCGATTCGGCGATCAAGCGCCTGACGGCGATCAACCCCGAGGTCCGGTTGATCGCTCATCGTGCGGCGCTGGATGAAGACTCCTTGGCCGCTACCGTAGCCGCCGTGGACCTGGTGCTCGATTGCTCCGACAATTTCTCTACCCGTGAAGCGGTCAACGCCGCTTGTGTGGCGTCCGGCAAACCTTTGGTCAGTGGCGCAGCGATTCGCCTCGAAGGGCAATTGTCGGTGTTCGATCCGCGTCGCCCCGAGAGCCCGTGCTACCACTGTTTGTACGGGCACGGCAGCGAAGCCGAACTGACGTGTAGCGAAGCCGGGGTGGTCGGGCCGCTGGTGGGGCTGGTCGGCAGTCTGCAAGCGCTTGAAGCGCTGAAATTGCTGGCCGGATTCGGCGAGCCGCTGGTGGGGCGGCTGCTGTTGATCGACGCCTTGGGCACGCGCTTTCGCGAATTGCGGGTCAAGCGGGATCCGGGTTGCAGCGTCTGTGGGTCGAAACATGCGTGAGGCGCCAATCGGCGTGTTCGACTCTGGTGTCGGTGGGCTCTCGGTGCTGGCCGAGATCCAGCGCTTGTTGCCCAACGAGACGCTGATGTACGTCGCCGATTGCGGGAATGTTCCCTATGGCGAGAAAACCCCGGAATTCATCCGGCAGCGATGCAGCGTGATGGCCGACTTCTTTCAGCAGCAGGGTGCCAAGGCCCTGGTGCTGGCCTGCAACACGGCGACGGTGTCCGGTGTCGCCGACTTGCGCCGCGACTATCCCGAATGGCCCATCGTCGGTATGGAGCCGGCAGTCAAACCGGCCGCCGCCGCAACCCGCTCCGGCGTGGTGGGGGTTCTGGCTACCACCGGCACCTTGCAGAGCGCCAAGTTCGCCGCATTGCTCGACCGTTTCGCCACGGACGTGCAAGTGATTACCCAGCCGTGTCCGGGGTTGGTGGAGCTGATTGAAAACGGCGATCTGCGTAGCCCCGAGCTGCGTCAGCTGTTGGCCAGGTATGTCCAGCCGCTGCTGGCCGCCGGCGCGGACACCCTGATTCTCGGCTGCACCCATTACCCCTTTCTCAAGCCGATGCTCCGGCAGATGATCCCCGAGGACATCAGTCTGATCGACACCGGTGCCGCGGTCGCACGGCAACTCCAGCGGCTATTGGCCGAAAGCGAGCTGCTCGCCCAGGGGCCGGCCCGTGAAGCGCAGTTCTGGACCAGTGCCGATCCGCTTCATTTCAGAAATATCTTGCCGATACTGTGGAATACCGCTGGCGTTGTGCGAAGCTTCAACAGGTAGAAGCCTGTCCGGGGGGGAGTACGAAAAATCGGGGGTGAACTTCTGATAAATCGCTGACTTCTATAGTTTTGCGGGGCTTGGTAACAAAAAAACCATACGAAATCGTTCGGAAAAGGAAGTTTCTAGTGAAGCGACTATTCTGCTTGGCCGCGATTGCGGCCGCATTAATGGGGCACACCTTTACTGCGCAGGCGGCAGGTGTGGAGTTCGCGGTTGGTCAGACCAGCGATTCGACCATGACGTATCGACTGGGCATGCAATTCGATTGGGACCAGAGCTGGTGGCAGAGTGACGTCGGTCGCATGACCGGCTACTGGAGCGGTGCCTATACCTACTGGGAAGGCGACAAGACCTCGAGCAACAACAGCCTGTCGTTCTCTCCGGTGTTCGTTTACGAGTTTGCCGGCCAGAACGTCAAGCCGTACGTTGAAGCTGGCATTGGCGTGGCGTTTTTCTCCAATACCCGACTCGAAGACAACAACATCGGCAGTTCTTTCCAGTTTGAAGACCGGCTCGGTTTTGGCCTGCGCTTCAACGGCGGCCATGAAGTCGGAATCCGCGCGACGCACTATTCCAACGCCGGGCTCGCCAGTTCCAACGACGGTGTAGAAAGCTACTCGCTGCATTACACCTTGCCGTTATAAGACGCAACGCTGTACTAAATGTGGGAGCGAGCCTGCTCGCGAAAGCGGTTTAACATTCACCATTTATAGTGATTGTCAGACTGCATTCGCGAGCAGGCTCGCTCCCACATTTGTATTTGGGTGACTTCAAACTAGCGATACGCCGTCGAAATCCCCTGGCGTTCGTCGATGCACTCCGGTGCGCCCATCTCGAACTCCCGGCAGATCAGCGGGCGTTTTTCGTAGATGGTGCACATCATCGAGTTGCGATCCAGTGCGGCACACCAGCCGTCGTCCAGGCGCAGCATGACTTCCCCGCCCCAGTCATCGGTATCGATGAACCGTTCAGGCACACCCGTGTCGGTGATCAGCATGACTTCGAGCTGGCAGCAGCAGGCTGCGCAGGTCGAGCACGTGACCGCGGGTTCCGCGATTTGCGTATGGGGGATGGTATTCATGGCGCGCAGTGTAAGGCAGTCACCGGGTGCTGTGTGAACGGTCGGACGGACGCAGGTCGACACCGAGATACTCCTGCCGATGATGGCGATTTTTACGGTTGACCCTTGAGTGGCGGCCGGCTGCGCGTCATGGGTTTGCCGATCTCCAGTTTCACCTGGTCCGGCAGTCTGGAGAGCGGCCAGAGGGTGGCCATGAACGCTGCCGGGAAAGCGATTTCCAGCGGACGGTCCTTGAGCTTTTCGAAGATGTACTGTGCGGCTTTCACTACCGGCCAGCTCAAGGGCATGGAGAAGTCGTCTTTCGTCGCCAGCAGCGTTTCAATAAAACCGGGGCTGATCACCGTGACTTCTATGCCTTCGGGAGCCAGGTCGATGCGCAGGGATTCGAACAGATGACGCAGCCCGGCCTTCGAGGCGCCGCAGGCTTCTGACTTGGGCAGCGGCAGGTAAGTCACTGCACTGGCCATGGGCACCATATGCGGTGCGGTGCCAGCCCGTAGCAAAGGCAGGGCAGCCTCGATGCAATAGCTGCTGGCCAACAGATTGGTGCGCACAACATGCTCGACAATCGATGCATCGAATTGATTGGCGTCCACGTACTCGCAGGTGCCAGCGTTGAGTATCACGCTGTCCAGCGAACCCCAATCGTCGGCAATCTGCTCGCCGATCTCGCGCACGGTCTGGCTGTTGGTCAGGTCTCCGGCGACTACCAGCACTTGCCCCGGATAACGTTGCGACAAGACTTTCAGTGGCGCAACTGACCTTGAGCTTACCGCCAGGTGCGCGCCGGTCTTCAGAATTTTCTCGGCCAGTGCGGCACCAATACCGCTGCTGGCGCCGGTCAGCCAATATCGGCGAGGAGGTGTACGACTCATCCCAAGCTCCTTTTCAGCCAGGCGATTGCCCGGTCTGCCAAATGTTGCAGGTTGTCTTTGTCGAGCGTCATGAACGGACGGGCAAACTGCTGCAGGAAACTATTCATAGGCACTCCCGGCCAGTTCGGCGGACAGTTGCCGTGACGGCAGATTCTTGAACGCGGTCAAGGCGCGTGTACGCGAAGCACTCAAGTCAACGATCGGTGACGGGTAATCCGCTACACCGAAAAGGCCGCCGAGACTGGTGGGGTTGTGCACGTCTTTTTTACTCAGTCCGGCCAGTTCCGGTAGCCAGTGCTTGATGAACAAGCCTTCGGGGTCGAATTTTTCCGACTGGTTCAACGGGTTGAAAATCCGGAAGTAAGGCGCCGAGTCGGTACCGGTGGAGGAACTCCATTGCCAGCCACCATTGTTCGCCGCCAGGTCGCCATCGATCAGGTGACGCATGAAAAAGCGTTCGCCTTCGCGCCAGTCGATCAGCAGGTTCTTGGTCAGGAACATCGCCACTACCATGCGCAGGCGGTTGTGCATCCAGCCGGTAGCCAGCAGTTGGCGCATGGCCGCGTCGATGATCGGCAAACCGGTGCGCGCCTGTTGCCAGGCGAGCAGTTCTTCGGGTGCATCGCGCCAGGCCAGCGCTTCGGTTTCCGGGCGAAACGCGCGGTGCCGGGACACCCGTGGGTAGCCCACCAGGATGTGTTTATAGAACTCGCGCCACAGCAGTTCGTTGATCCAGGTGACGGCGCCGGTCTTGCCGCTTTCGAACTCACCCTGATTGCTGTTCAGGGCAGCGTGCAGGCATTGGCGGGGAGAAATCACCCCGGCGGCAAGATAGGCCGAGAGCTGACTGGTGCCGGGTTTTGCCGGGAAGTCGCGTTCGTTTTGATAGTGCTCGATCTGCGCATCGGTAAAGCTGTCGAGGCGACGCCGGGCCTCGGTTTCGCCGGCGGGCCACATTTGACGCAGATTGTCAGCGGGCGTTGCGAAACCCTCGATACTCGTGGGAACTGCATCGCTAGCGATGTTCAGCGGCGCTTGTTTCTGCGGCGCACGAACCAGGCTGGGCAGCGAGTGGTGCAGGCGTTCGTAGCAGACTTTGCGGAACTGGCTGAAGACCTGAAAACAAGTGCCGGTCCGGGTCAGCACACTCCCGGGCTTGAACAGCAATTGATCGAGGTAGCGGCGAACTTCGATGCCTTCGGCCCCGAGCGCCCCGGCGACCGCCGCATCGCGACGGGTTTCATGGATACCGTACTCTTCATTGAGGTGCACCGCGTCGATCTGCCATTGTCGGCACAGATTCAGCAACACGGCTGGCGCGTCCTCCCAGCGTGGTGCCCAGCGGACCAGCAAGGGAATGTTCAGTTGACCCAGTTCGCGGCTCAACTCGCGCAGGTTGCGCAGCCAGAAGTCCACTTTGCAGGGCGCGTCATCGTGTTCCAGCCATTGTTCCGGACTCAGCAGATACAGGGCCAGGCACGGGCCGCGAGCCGCGGCGGCAGAGAGGGCGGTGTTGTCATGCAGGCGCAAGTCGCTGCGCAGCCAGATCATTTGCATGTTGGTATCCACGCGATTCATTTAAATCAGCCCGCGCTGAATAAGTACCTGATGTGCCGACAATGGATCTTCGGCCAGGTACAGATCAGCGATCTCGGTAGTACCTGCAGACAACTCGGCGTGGTGGATGCATACCGTTGGTCCGGCAATCATTCTTGGGCAATTGATGCCTTTGAACAGTTTCGGCAGTTGCGTCAGGTTCATGGCCTTGCTGGAGTACAGCAGAACCCCGCGGGGTTGCAGCAGCTCGACCGCCAATGCCAGTTCACCGACAGGCAGCGGCCCGTCGAAGACCTCTACCGGGCAATCGGCTGTGCTGATCAGCCAGGCCGTGAGCCACAGATTCGGCTCAGTGGGCAGGTCCGAGTGGTTGATTAACAGCAGTGGTGCGCTGCGCAATTGACGATTGTTATGGTAGATGCGTGCGCCGAACTTGCTGCGCAGCCAGGCACAAAAACACCCGCTCCATCTGCGCACCGAATTGGCCTTGCCAGCGTAGCTCCAGAGCGGCCAGCAGGGGCATCAGCAAGTGCTCGCACAGGGTTCGCGGCGGATACAGCGCCATCGCCTGATTGACGCTGTCATCCAGGGCGCGTTCCTGCAATCCGCTGACCGCCTGCAACAACGTTTGCAGCAGGGTGTGCCAATCGTTGTCGACGGACTCGCTGAAGGCTTGCGGCGTGTCGAGCAATTGCTTGACCTGGCTGACGGCAACGCCACGGTTGAGCCAGGTGAGGATGGCCTGGATGCGTTGTATATGGTCAGCCGAAAACAACCGGTGCCCCTTGGGCGTGCGTTGCGGCACGATCAGCCCGTAGCGCCGCTCCCAGGCGCGCAAGGTCACGGCATTGACGCCGGTTTGCCGCGCCACTTCACGGATCGGCAGCCAGCCTTCGTCCAACGCCTTGTTAAAGTCATCGCCGAGGTCATCGCGGGCGCTGGTGTCGAGTGCTTTTTTCATCAGATGGCGTTTCGCAGGCTTAGGTTTTCCGGGTGCGGTTGCAGGTAGACCTGCTGTGCGATGTATGGATCAGGGTGTTGGCGAAAGTGATGTTTGAGCAGCGTCAGCGGCACCACCAGCGGCACGATACCTTGGCGGTACTGACTGATCACGTGTTGCACTTCCTGCTTGTCTTCGCGGTTGATGGCCTGCTTCAGGTAGCCACTGAGGTGTTGCAGGACATTGGTATGGGTGCCACGGGTGGCGCACTTTTTCAGGGCCGCCATCAGTTCACTGAAATAGCGCGCGCCGAGTTCGTTTGGATCGGTGTGGCCCATGTTACCCAGCAGGTTGCCGAGCACTTTGTATTGCTCCGGGTTGTGCGCCATCAGCAGGTATTTGTAGCGCGAGTGAAAGTCCATTAGACCGCGTCGGGTCAGGCCCGCCTGGCACAGCTGCTGCCAGGCGCTGTAGGCGAATACGCGGGTGAGGAAGTTTTCCCGCAGCACCGGATCGTTGAGCCGGCCGTCTTCCTCCACCGGTAAGTCCGGGTGCAGCAGGCAGAAAGCCCTGGCGTAGATCCCGCGACCACCACCGTCCGCTCGTGTGCCGTTGGCTTGGTAGACCTTGACCCGCTCCAGGCCACAGGACGGGGAGTTTTGCATGAAGATGTAGCCGCAAATATCCCTCAGATGCGCTGCCATGTCCCGGCCGTAGGTGGCCAGCGCCTGTGTCACGTTCAGGTTGTGATCGAGGGTTCCCACGGCTTCGGGTTGATCCGGGCCGCTGACCAGCCGAATCGGTTGGCGGGGCACACCCAGGCCGATGGCCACTTCCGGGCAGACCGGGATGAAATCGAAGTAATCAGTGAGGGTACGGCTGCACAGCCGCGATTCCTTGTGCCCGCCGTTATAGCGCACGTCGAGCCCCATCAGGCAGGCGCTGATGGCGATTTTCGGTTTGGCGGGGGAGTGGGGCATCGGAGCACCTCGAATCTGAACCTGTACAAATATTCTGGTCTGTACAAGATAACTTCATCATAGATTCAAAGTTGTACAAGTCAAATTCTATGTATAGATATTTTTGACCGGCTGCTGTCCATGATGACAGCAGCGACTTGCTCGGATTGATGCTCTTTACTGCAGGTGTTCATGCAAGCGGCGGGCGGCTTCCTGACCACTGAGCCAGGCCCCTTCGACGCGTCCGGACAGGCACCAGTCGCCACAGGCGTACAGTCCCAGGTCGGCATCGGCCAGGGTGCCCCATTCGTGACTGCTGGCGGGGCGGGCGTAGAGCCAGCGGTGGGCGAGGCTGAAGCTCGGCGCAGGCATGGAGTCGTGCAGCAGTTCGGCGAATGCGCCATGCAGCTGTTCGATCACAGCCTCCTTGGGCAGGTCGATGTGCTGGCGACTCCAGGCACTGGTGGCGTGTAGCACCCAGGTGTCGAGGGTGTTGTCGCGCCCGGGTTTGCTGCGGTTGCGGGCCAGCCAGTCGAGTGGGCTGTCCTGTACGAAGCAGCCTTCCATGGGGGTTTCCAACGGCGTTTCGAAGGCCAGGGCAATGGCCCAGGTCGGGTCCATTTTCACCCCGGCGGCGGCACCCGCGAGTTTCGGCGCCGATGCCAGCAGAGCCGTGGCCTGTGGGGCTGGCGTGGCGATGACCACGTGGCTGAACGGTCCGTGGGTGAAGCCCTCGGCGTCCTGCAGATGCCAGTGTTCTTCACCGCGATAGACCTCGGTGATCCGACAGGCGAAATGCACTTCAAGGTCACCGAGCAGAGCGCGGGTGATGGCGCTCATGCGGGGCGTGCCGACCCAGCGGGTCTGCTCGTCCGGCGACAGGTTGAGCTGGCCGCCATGGTAGGTGTACAGCTGCGGCGTCCACTCGGCGACCCAGCCTTTGGCTTGCCAGCGCTGGACTTCCGTGACAAAGCGGCGGTCGCGGGCGGTGAAATATTGCGCGCCCATGTCCAGAGCACCCGCATCGCTGCGCTTGCTCGACATGCGCCCGCCGCTGCCGCGGCTTTTATCGAACAGTTGAACCACGTGCCCGAGGTCAGTCAGGGCCTGGGCGGCGGAGAGTCCGGCAATGCCGGTGCCAATGATTGCGATAGGTACAGTCATAGGTGCCTCGTTTACCTTTCTGTACAGACTACGCTGGGGTTTAAACCTGTACAATATTGTTTTTTGGTATAACTTTTAGCGTTCTCGTTCTGACAGCTTGGCCTATTGTTAAACATAGAGCCTGCTCGATACCAAAGATCCCTGCTTATAAAAATAGACTAATGGACAGGGTAAAACGCCACGCGAGGAAGAAGTCATGCACATATTGCTGACCGGCGGTACTGGTTTGATAGGACGTCAGCTCTGCCGGCACTGGTCGGGGCAGGGCCATCGCCTTACAGTCTGGAGTCGCAAGCCTGAAAAAGTCGCGAAAATATGTGGTGCCCAAGTGCGTGGAGTTGCCCGGCTGGAGGATCTGGGGCAGGAGCCGGTGGATGCGATCGTCAATCTTGCCGGAACGCCGATTGCCGACCGTCCCTGGACACACAAGCGTAAAGCCTTGTTGTGGAGCAGCCGGATCACGCTGACTGAAACCCTGCTGGCGTGGCTTGAAAGCCGCGAGCAGAAACCACGGGTCTTGATTTCCGGTTCGGCTGCCGGTTGGTATGGCGATGGTGGCGAGCGCGAACTGACCGAGGACTCGGCGCCGGTCAGCGAAGATTTCGCCAGCCAGTTATGCATTGCCTGGGAGGAGACTGCGCAGCGGGCTGAAACGCTGGGCATTCGCGTCATTCTCATTCGTACCGGGTTGGTGCTGTCGGCGGAGGGCGGCTTTTTGTCGCGGCTGTTACTGCCGTTCAAACTGGGCCTGGGAGGGCCGGTCGGCAACGGCCGGCAGTGGATGCCGTGGATTCATATCGACGATCAAATCGCCCTGATTGATTTTCTTCTGCACCGCAACGAGGCCAGCGGTCCCTATAATGCGTGCGCGCCCAAACCGGTGCGCAACCGCGAGTTTGCCAAGGCGCTGGGCAGCGTGCTGCATCGCCCGGCGTTGATGCCGATGCCGGCCTTCGCATTGAAGGTGGGGCTGGGCGAGTTGTCCTTGTTGTTGCTGGGTGGCCAACGGGCCACGCCGGTTCGCCTGTTGATGGCGGGTTTCACATTTAAGTTCACGGATTTGCGCGCGGCTCTGGACGATCTGTCCGGTCGCCTTTGAAATAGGACGTTGCATGACCGATCACGCGTTGCTTCTGGTCAACCTTGGCTCACCTGCCTCCACCTCGGTGGCGGACGTGCGCAGCTACCTCAATCAATTTCTGATGGACCCCTACGTGATCGACCTGCCATGGCCGGTTCGACGCTTGCTGGTGTCGCTGATCCTGATCAAGCGTCCCGAGCAGTCGGCCCATGCCTATGCCTCGATCTGGTGGGACGAAGGCTCGCCGCTGGTGGTGCTCAGCCGTCGCCTGCAACAAGCCATGACCGGCCAGTGGAAGCACGGCCCGGTCGAACTGGCAATGCGCTACGGCGAGCCGTCGATTGAATCGACGCTGGTGCGCATGGCCGCCGCGGGGCACAAGCGAATCACGCTGGCGCCGCTGTATCCACAGTTCGCCGACAGCACCACCACCACGGTCATTGCAGAAGCCAGGCGTGTGGTGCGCGAGAAGAGCCTCGACGTGCAGCTGTCGGTGCTCCAGCCTTTCTACGATCAACCGGAGTACCTCGATGCGCTGGTGGCCACGACCCGGCCGCATTTGCAACAGGACTTCGATCATTTGTTGATGAGTTTTCATGGATTGCCGGAACGGCATCTGAAGAAGCTCAACCCGGGTCACAGCTTCGAGGGTGACGGTGATTGCTGTGCCGGGGCGCCCCCTGAGGTGGTCGCCACCTGTTATCGCGGCCAATGCCTGCGTACGGCGGCAGAATTTGCCAAGCGCATGGGGTTGCCGGATGGCAAGTGGTCGGTATCGTTCCAGTCGCGTCTGGGGCGCGCGAAATGGATCGAACCCTACACCGAAGCGCGCCTCGATGAGCTGGCCAAAAAAGGCGTGAAAAAAATTCTGGTGATGTGCCCGGCATTCGTTGCCGATTGCATCGAAACACTGGAAGAGATTGGTGATCGCGGGAAGGAGCAGTTCCGCGCAGCAGGAGGAGAGGAGTTGGTGCTGGTGCCGTGCCTCAACGATGACCCGCATTGGGCGAAGGCGTTGAGTGCGTTGTGCGAAAGGGCGCCGTTGGCGCTTTAAAGCATCGCGAGCAGGCTCGCTCCCACAGGAAATGCATTCCAAAACTGTGGGAGCGAGCCTGCTCGCGAAGTGCGACCTTCAGTCAGCGAATAATCCGAGGTTGTTTAGATCAGCGGCTCATTCGCCTTCTTGTGCTTCCAGCTGTCATTGCCCGGCAGGATCAGATTCAAACCAATCGCCACCACCGCGCACAGCGCGATGCCCATGAGGCCGAAATCGTCCGGCCCGGTGCCGGTGCCGATCAGCACGCCGCCGATCCCGAATACCAGGGTCACCGAAACAATCACCAGATTGCGCGCCTCGCCCAGATCGATCTTGTGGCGAATCAGCGTGTTCATCCCCACCGCCGCAATCGAACCGAACAACAGGCAGAGAATCCCGCCCATTACCGGCACCGGAATGCTTTGCAGCAGTGCGCCGAACTTGCCGATAAACGCCAGGCTGATGGCGAAGATCGCCGCCCAGGTCATGATTTTCGGGTTGTAGTTCTTGGTCAGCATGACCGCGCCAGTCACTTCGGCGTAGGTGGTGTTGGGCGGACCGCCGAACAGGCCGGCCGCCGTGGTGGCAATGCCGTCGCCGAGCAGGGTGCGGTGCAGGCCGGGCTTCTTCAGGTAATCGCGACCGGTCACGCTACCCACGGCAATCACGCCGCCAATGTGCTCGATGGCCGGGGCCAGGGCCACCGGAACGATGAACAGAATCGCCTGCCAGTTGAATTCCGGCGCGGTGAAATTCGGGATGGCGAACCAAGGTGCCGCAGCAATCTTCGCGATATCGACCACGCCGAAGTAGAACGACATGCCGAAACCGACCAGCACGCCGGAGATGATCGGCACCAGGCGAAAGATGCCCTTGCCGAAAACCGCGACGATCAGCGTGGTCAGCAGCGCGGGCATCGAGATCATCATCGCCGTCTGGTAATGAATCAATTCACTGCCGTCGCCGGCCTTGCCCATGGCCATGTTGGCGGCAATCGGCGCCATGGCCAGGCCGATCGAAATGATCACCGGCCCGATCACCACCGGCGGCAGCAGGCGGTCAATGAAACCGGTACCTTTGATCTTCACCGCGAGGCCGAGGAAGGTGTAGACGAAACCCGCCGCCATCACGCCGCCCATGGTCGCGGCCAGGCCGAACTGGCCCTTGGCGAGAATGATCGGGGTAATGAAGGCAAAGCTCGATGCCAGGAACACCGGCACCTGACGCCCGGTGACGATCTGGAACAGGATCGTCCCCAGGCCGGCCGTGAACAGCGCTACGTTCGGGTCGAGACCGGTAATCAGCGGCATCAACACCAGGGCGCCAAAGGCCACGAACAGCATCTGCGCACCCGACAGCACCGTGCGCCAGAGCGGATCGTTGAACTCTTGCTGCATGGTCACGCGTCCTTCTGCTTGGTGCCGAAGATCTTGTCACCGGCATCGCCCAACCCAGGGATGATGTAGCCATGCTCGTTCAGTTTCTGATCGATGGAAGCGGTGTAGATGATCACGTCCGGGTGAGCTTTCTCGACCACGGCGATGCCTTCTGGCGCGGCGACCAGCACCATGGCGCGGATGTCCTTGCAGCCGGCTTTTTTCAGCAGGTCGATGGTGGCAACCATCGAGCCGCCGGTGGCGAGCATCGGGTCGATGATCATCGCCAGGCGTTCGTCGATTTCCGGTACCAGTTTTTCCAGGTAGGTGTGGGCTTCGAGGGTTTCTTCGTTGCGGGCCACGCCGACGGCGCTGACCTTGGCGCCCGGGATCAGGCTGAGCACGCCTTCGAGCATGCCGATGCCGGCACGCAGAATCGGTACCACGGTGATTTTCTTGCCGGCGATTTTCTCGACCGACACGGTGCCGCACCAGCCTTCGATATCGTAGGCTTCCAGCGGCAGGTCTTTGGTGGCTTCATAGGTCAGCAGGGCGCCGACTTCCTGAGCGAGCTCACGGAAATTCTTGGTGCTGATGTCTGCACGGCGCATAAGGCCAAGTTTATGACGGATCAGCGGGTGGCGGATCTCATGGATGGGCATGGGGAAAGGCTCCGGCGGCGGGCAAAAAAACCGGCCTAGATTAATCTATCCGAGGGTGTTGTCCTATAGACATACAGTACGTTAGTCCACAAACGCTTGATCTGGCCGTGCGGGATGCGTACCTTTGCCCGCTTTTCCTGACTTCCAACCCCCCCCTGGAGAGCGCCATGTCCGCTGATCTCGAGCATATCCGTCAAATCATGCGAGAGGCTGACTGCCTGTACACCGAAGCTGAAGTCGAGGCGGCCATCGCCCGCGTCGGTGCACAAATCAACGAACAAATGGCCGACAGCAACCCGGTGGTGTTCTGCGTGATGAACGGCGGGCTGATTTTCTCCGGCAAGCTGCTGACCTATCTGCAGTTCCCGCTGGAAGCGTCCTACCTGCACGCCACCCGCTATCGCAATGAAACCAGCGGCGGCGACCTGTTCTGGAAAGCCAAGCCGGAAGTATCCTTCATCGACCGTGACGTGCTGATCATCGACGACATCCTCGACGAAGGCCACACCCTGGGTGCGATCATCGACTTCTGCAAACACGCTGGCGCACGTAAAGTGCATACTGCCGTGCTGATCGACAAAGACCACGACCGCAAGGCTCGTCCGGACCTCAAGGCCGACTTCGTCGGTCTGCCATGCGTCGACCGCTACATCTTCGGTTACGGCATGGACTACAAGGGCTACTGGCGTAACGCCAATGGGATTTTCGCCGTTAAAGGAATGTAATACATGGATACGCCTCGCTTTCTGGATCAGACCTTGTTCGCCGAGCTGGCCGGGAAAGCCGCGGCGAATCCTCGTGGGCGCCAGCATCACAATTTCCACCAGATGGAAGACGCTTGCCATCGCATGGCAGTGGGCTTGCAGCCGTCCACGTACATCCCGCCTCACCGGCACTTGGGCGACAACAAGGCCGAAACCCTGTTGGTCCTCAAGGGCCGGCTGGGCGTGTTGATCTTTGATGAGACGGGTGCGGTGCTTAGCAAGACCGTGCTTCAGGCCGGTGGCGACTGTGTTGGCGTGGACCTGCCAACCGGTGTGTTCCACGGTTTGGTGGTGCTGGAGGCCGACAGCCTGATGTTCGAATGCAAGGCCGGTCCTTACCGTCCGGTCGGTGACGGTGAACTGGCGCATTGGGCACCGCGCGAAGGTGAGCCTGGTGTAGCCGAGTATCAGGCCTGGATGCGCGTGCAGTTCGATTGATGCGCTTTTTGTAGGAGCCTGTCATGAGCCTTTTGATTCGCTGCTGCGCCGCCCTGTTGCTGACCCTCAGTCTGCCTCTGGCTGCCGCACCAGCGCCCATGCACAGTCAATTTCTGCCGCCGGACGATCTCACTCTGCGCGATGCTGATCCCGAGCAGCAGCAACTGATGCAAGTCACCGATTATTCGGTGGTGGTCGGCGCTCAGCGTCAATCCAATCAACAGCCGATACCGGTCACTTCGCCTTTGATGATTCGCCTCAAGGGCAAGTCCCTGAACAAGGGCGCTACCATCAGTCAGGTGCTGGTCAACTTCGATGGCGAGAGCAAAAGCCTGAAGAAGCCGGTTTACGACGAGCCGAGCAAGACCTTGACCCTCTATTACCCGCTGGCGCAATACCGGGTGGTGATCGACTTGTTGCGCAATGACACGGTGTATTGCCAGTTTCTCAGCTACGCCAATGGGCATGTCTGGGCCGATCTGCACACCGGCAGCACTCGTGCGCGTTGAGCCCTGTGGCTGCGCAGGGGTAAACTGCCCGCCCGTGAAATGTCTGCGAGCTGGAGTCGGCAATGCGTAAAGATAAAAACAAGTGATTGGTGACGAGATCGGCGATGAGCAGATCAAGTTGTTCCTCGATTTCGAACCGGTCGACGCGACTTCTCCGTCCCTGCACAAACTGGTCAAGGCCTACCGTGGCCTGCGCATCGACGATTTCGAGCGCTTCCTGACGTTCTTCGTCGAAGCGGGTTATGACGTGAATGGCAAGGATGAGCACGGCAATGACTTCGTTGCCCTGATCAAGGATCAGCGCAACGCGGCGGATTACATCGAGCTGATCGAAAAAGCTCGCGGCTGAGCAAATACAGCTACAAAAAAACGCCCCGCTCTCAGTGAGAATGGGGCGTTTTTTATGCGGCCGAATGAATCAAGCGTAGCTTTCGGTCTCGCTGCTGGCTTCAACCAGTTCCAGGGCAACGTTGTTCTGCGCGTTGATCTTGCGATACAGCGCAGCGTCGGTTTCCAGAACCTTTTCCCGGGCTGGGAAAATTTCGGCCAGTTTGGTGGCCCATTCGCCTTTTGCTTTGCTCGGGAAGCATTTTTCGATCAGCTCGAGCATGATCGAAACGGTCACCGAGGCACCTGGAGAAGCGCCGAGCAGTGCCGCCAGGGAACCGTCCTTGGCCGCGACCAGTTCGGTACCGAATTGCAGGACGCCGCCTTTTTTCGGGTCTTTCTTGATGATCTGCACCCGTTGGCCGGCCACTTCCAGGCGCCAGTCTTCGGGTTTCGCCTGCGGGTAGAAGCGACGCAGGGAATCCAGGCGCTGCTCCATCGACTGCATCACTTCGCTGACCAGGTACTTGGTCAGGTCCATGTTGTTTTTCGCCACGGCGAGCATCGGGCCAATGTTGCCGGCGCGAACCGACATCGGCAGGTCCATGAAGGAACCGTGCTTGAGGAACTTGGTGGTGAAGCCGGCGTACGGTCCGAACAGCAGGGACTTCTTGCCATCGACCACACGGGTGTCAAGGTGCGGCACGGACATGGGTGGCGAACCCACTGCGGCCTGGCTGTAGACCTTGGCCTGGTGGTGCTTGACCACTTCCGGGTTGTCGCAACGCAGCCACTGGCCGCTGATCGGGAAGCCGCCGAAGCCTTTGCTTTCTTCGATGCCCGAGGCTTGCAGCAGCGGCAATGCCGCACCACCAGCGCCGAGGAAGACGAATTTGGCGTCGACTTCACGGGTATTGCCGCTGTTGACGTCCTTGATGCTGACGGTCCAGCCGCCGTTGCTGCGCTTGAGGCCAGTCACGCGCTTGCAGTACTTGACCTGGGCATCGGGTGCACTGGTCAGGTGCTTGAGCAGCTGGTTGGTCAAGGCGCCGAAGTTGACGTCGGTGCCATTGATCACGCGGGTCGCGGCGAGGGTTTCGCCAGGGTCGCGGCCAGGCATCATCAGCGGCATCCACTCGGCCATCTTGGCCTTGTCTTCGGTGTATTCCATGTCGGCGAAGGCGTGGTGCTTGCTCAGCACCTTGAAGCGTTCCTTGAGGAAGGACACGCCGCTGTCGCCCTGCACGAAACTCAGGTGTGGCACCGGGCTGATAAACGATTTGCACGAGCCGAACGTGCCTTTTCGGGTCAGGTACGACCAGAACTGCTTCGACACCTCGAACTGGGTGTTGATGTGCACGGCTTTCTTGATGTCGACGGCGCCATCGGCTGCCTGCGGCGTGTAGTTGAGCTCACACAGCCCGGCGTGACCGGTACCGGCGTTGTTCCATGGGTTGGAACTCTCCGCGGCACCGGAATCCATCAGCTCGACGACTTCCAGCTTGATCGCGGGGTCGAGCTCTTTGAGCAATACCGCCAGGGTGGCACTCATGATGCCGGCCCCAACCAGTACTACGTCGACTGCTTCGTTATGCGCCATTTAACGCGTCTCCAAAATCTGCAGCACCAAATTGTCGGCATGGCTGCCAGGCGTTCCGGGGCGTGTCAGTGTTGCCCCTGGTACCCATGGCAGTGTCGCCATGTCCGAATCTTCGCAATTTATCGCAACTTCGACGGACGCTACCTGCCGGGCCTATGAGCCATATGAACTCATTTCAGCGCGCGGGAGGCAATTCGACTTATGGTCGATACATCCGTTTGTGCAACCAAATCCGTAGCGGACAGGCTTCAGGCTCCGGTGTTCGAGGAATACTCGGTCCTGTGTCGTTGGGCTGTTGTAGACGCTAATGGTGCATGTTCAGACGCAAAACTATTCATTTGCTCGCCACACTCTTGTGAAGTTGTGAAAACCCGTTTTTTTCACGCTCTTTTGAAGACGTGAACCTCAAAAGGGCTGTCCCAGCCTGGCACCGTGCCCGGATGGATTGCCGCCATGGGATACAGGGCAGGCAAAACGGGCAAACAGCTCAGTGACCGAGCGTAATGACAGCTCTGCAGATTCGCGAAAAGTGGAGGTTTTGCTCAACGAAACAGCAAGCGCGCCAGCTTCACTCGATCTGTGTGGGCGGCTCTCTGTGGGCGGTGCGGGGTGTCAACGCAAGCGCATTGACGGTGCTGCGAGGCCCGATCAGGAGACGTCCTTATAATCGGGGGGAGATTGTATCTAAGAAACGCAGGGAATTGGTCGTGTTTAATGACTTTTATTAGGTGTTTGGTCAGGTCGTCATCAATTGCTGTGCTCGCGAGCGTGGCTGGTGCTGTTGCGAAACGACGTGGGCACCGGCCGGCAGCGGCTGATTCAGCCAGTTCAGGCGGATCTCTTCGATTTCAACCCAGCCATCGCCCATGGGCTGGAGGCTGCACTGCTTGAAGGCCTGGCAATGGCCATTGCTGTCGAGCAGGGCAAAGCAGCGGTGCAGTGGGCGTGGTGCGAACAACGAAACGAGGTATCGCATGGCAATTTACCTTGTGGGGTGGTTATTGTGAAAATAGCCCACTAGCCGTTACGTGCAAGTGTATGGGGGATGACAGATAGGTGACAAGAACCGCTTTCCCAAGGAGTTGTCAAAGATTTCATCAAACACTGTGAGGTGCTGGTTCCCCGCAGTGGCGCACCGCTATACTGCCGGCCTGTTTGTGCCTGATTCTGGAGAGAAGCGCATGTTGCAACGCCTGTTGTTCGGTTTGATCACTGTGACCAGTTTGACCCTGGTTGGCTGCGCCCACAGCCCGCAACAACTGAGCCCGGAACCCAAGCTGACTGCCCAGTTGGCCCCGGTGGGCCATGGCCAGCCCGTTGTGGTACGTGTAGTGGACGGTCGTCCGTCGCCGACACTGGGCACCCGTGGTGGCCTGTATCCGGAGACCAGCGCGATCACCGTGCAGGGCGCGCAGATCCTGCCGAAGCTGCAGGCCCAGGCTGAAGCCGCCGTGCGTCTGTTGGGCTTTACCCCGACGAACAACGCCATGAATGCACCGCAACTGACCGTGACCCTGGCAGAGTTGAAGTACCAGTCGCCCAAGGAAGGCCTGTACGTGACCGAAGCCACCATCGGCGCGACGTTCCGCTCCGATGTGCAGAACGCCAACCGTCGCTACAGCGGCCGTTATGGTTCGTCCCTGGACCAGCGCTTCGGTATGGCGCCGAACCAGGAAACCAACACCAAGCTGGTCAGCGATGTGTTGAGCGATGCGTTGACCCGCCTGTTCAAGGACCCGACCGTGGGCCAGATTCTCGGCGAGTAATGCGAGCCCACTGTAGGAGCGAACTTGCTCCGGGCGGCGTTCCGACGATGGTCGTTAACGATTACGCGGGAAATCTGATACCCCGCGGCGCCCTCAAGTCCATCGCGAGCAAGCTCGCTCCTACAGATCGGTATCAGGCCGCTTGCGAGTAAAAATCCAGCACACTCACACCCGTCAGCAAATCCGTTTCCGGCAAATCCGCATGTTGGTGTCCACCCAAGGCGCAATACACCAGCCAATGGCGGTCTTGAACGTTGAAAGCGAGGCTGCCGACGAGGGCTTGCTGTTCTTCGCTGGGGGTGATGAGGTAAAGACGATCCTGGTTTTCGGCGTGGAGCATGACGTGGTCCCTGTCGGTTTCGAGGCGCGCATGGTTGCCGATACAGATGACGATGCCGTGACTCAGGACAGCCATTGATCGATTGCTTCGTTATTTGTCGGAAACAGAGGGCAGGGGCGCGGGCTTTCGGTAGAATCCGCGCCGCGGTCGCCGGTCCGGCACCTGCCACCTGTTTTACTTGAGGTCTGTGATGTCGCTGCACTTGATGACGCTGTTTACCGCCCATCCCGCCAAATTGATCAATCTGCTGGCCTTGCTCTTTGCCTTCCCGGGCGGCTGGTTGCTGCACGCCACCCGTCGCCGCGAACTGCGCGCGATGGCCAGTTTGCAGGCGCAGCGCCAGAGTAGCGCCAGCGTAGAGCCCTCGCTGGACTGGGCGACCTTGCGCAGGAACCGGTTTTTCTACATTTTCGGTTTTGCCTGCATGGGGATGGCGCTGCTGGTGTCGTGGATCAGTACGCAGGTCTAAAGTCTTGACGCAGTACCTGTGGCGAGGGGGCTTGCCCCCGTTCGGCGGCGAAGCCGTCGTCACCTCGATAGGCACGCTGTGTCAGGGGGAAAACCTTCTTAGGTTTTAGGGCTGCTTCGCAGCCCAACGGGGGCAAGCCCCCTCGCCACAAGTCGGCGCCGTTTTTGCATCTGGCCGAAACCGCTTACAGCGGCAACCCTGCCTTCACCCGGTACTGATTGCGCACCGGCGTCGCATACTGCAGCACCAGGAATGGACGATGCTCTTCGGGGCAGGCGTCCAGGCGGCGTTGCCATTCTTCCTGGGCCTTGGCCAGTTCCTCGGCCGGGAACACTTGCGCAGCTTTGGGTACCTGCAGTTGCGGGTCCGCGTCTTTCCACTGCGCATAAGCCAGGTAATGCACCGGGAACAAGCGATAGCCGCTGAGGATTTGCTTGTCCATCTCGACCGCCAGTTGCTTGGTGTCTTCGAACAGGTCGGTGACCGGCGCGGCAAAGTTCACATGCACCCGGCCCTTGTAGCCGGTGATGCCCTTGGCAATGCTCACGTCATCCTCGCCCGGCACCTTGGCGTAGCTGCCAGTGGTGGCGCGGATGTAAAGCTCGCGGGCCTTGGCCTGATCGCACGGGTCGTATTCGTAGCTGATCGACACCGGGGTCAGGTTCAGCGACTGAATGACTTCACCGAACGGCTCGTCCTTGCGGCTCATGTGGAACATCTTGAGGATCGCTGATTCGGTGCGGTCGTCACCGTCCTTGGCACGCCCCTCTGCCTGGGCAATCCAGATCGAGGCGCAATCGTTGCGGATCGAATGGTTGATGTACGCCGACAGCAATTGATAGGCCGCCATTTTCTCCCGACGTCCGCTGATCGAGCGGTGAACGATGAAGCTCTTGTTCAGGCGCATCAGGTCGCTGACGAAAGGCTTTTGCAGCAGGTTGTCGCCAATGGCGATGCGCGGGGTCGGCAGACCGGCGTGGTACACGGCATAGTTGACGAAGGCCGGGTCCATCACGATATCGCGGTGGTTGGCGATAAACAGGTAGGCGCTGCCGGACTTGAATTGCTCCACCCCGGTATAGGTGACACCGTCGGTGGCACGCTCGATGGTATGGTCGACGTAATGCTCGACTTTGTCCTGTAACGTGGCCACGGAGGTCACGCCGGCAAACTCACGGCGCAGCCGATGGGCTATAAGAGGTTTGAGCGCCCAGCCTAAAGCGCCGGCGAAACGCGGGAAGCGGAAGTGGGTGAGGATATCTAGAAACGCCTTGTCGCCGAGCAGCCGTGCCAGCACTGCCGGGACTTCACTGTCGTCGTAAGGTCGGATGGCATCGAATTCGCCCATCATGCTCTCTTGTTAGAAACGGCTAGGGTAAGTAAAGGTTCTGATCGAAAACCGGCGGGGCACGGTCTGAAAAAGTAGCCAGACAAAAATAGCCCTGCAAATAGACCGGCGATTATACGCACAAGTCACCTGGGAGACCGCGATGCTGGAAAACGCGCTGTATGAATGTCCGTATTGTGGTGAGGAGGTAGAGACTACTCTGGATTTGTCCGGTGGCGATCAGACCTACATCGAGGACTGTCAGGTGTGCTGCCGGCCGATAACCTTCGTGTTGCAGGTTCATGGAGAAGAATGGCATCTCGAAGTGTTCAGTGAAAACGAGTGAGGAGCGTGTATGCAGCGCATCTACGATCCGGAAAACCTGATGGAAGGCGAGTTGCTGCAGGGCATGCTCGCCAGCGAGGGTATCGAGGCGCATCTGGTGGGGCGTGATTTGCTCGGGGGCAGCGGCGAGTTGCCGATCTATGGCCTGCTCGGGCTGTCGGTCGAGAACGACCAGGCCGAATACGCCCGCGAGCTGATCACCGCGTACAATGCCGCGCTGCCGCTGTCTGGCGATGAACCGGACAGCTTTCCCGGCACGCTGGTCTGTTAGGCTGGTGTTCGTTTGATCAAGAGCCGTGTTGCCCCATGTGTGGACGTTATGCCCTGTTTCGCTGGAATCCCGCCTTCGCGGCGCTGCCCGGTTTTCCCGCCGACCAGCAGGCGCAGTGGAACATTTCCCCCAATGATTCGGTGCTGATGCTGCGGGCCGGGCCTGGCGGCCAGCGCACGCTGGCCCGCGCCCGCTGGGGCCTGACGCCGCCCTGGCTGACCGATCTGTCCCGTACTCCGGCCCACGCCCGTGCTGAAACCGTTGCCGAACAACCGATGTTCCGCGAAGCCCTGCGCTTGCGCCGCTGCCTGTTACCGGCCAATGGTTTTTACGAATGGCGCGGTACCACGCGTAAACGACCGTACTGGCTGACGCCGGGGGAGGGCTCGTCATTGTTCTTTGCGGCGATCTGGGAGGCGTATCCGGTACAGGAGCAGGTGTGGTTGAGCACGGCGGTGATCACGCAACCGGCGGCGAGCCAGCGGCGGCCATTGATTCTTGATGAGGCTGGACAGGCCGCTTGGCTGGATCCGGATACGCCGCTGCATGCCTTGCAAGCATTGCTGGCCAGCGAGCCCGCCGCGTTGCGCGAGCGAGTGCTGGCGAACATGGTGAATGATCCGAAGCTCAATGGGCCGGAGTGCCTGACCCCGGGTTGATGTGTTGGGTGTGCTGACGCCTTCGCTGGCAAGCCAGCTCCTACAGGGGATTTGTGAACACCGCAGATCCCTTGTAGGAGCTGGCTTGCCAGCGATGGGGCCTCCGGATCAGACCCTGAACTGATTGATCAACCGCCGCTGCTGCTCGGCCAGTTTGGTCAAATCCGCACTGGCTGCACTCGACTCATCCGCGCCGCCCGCCACTTCATTGGCCACTTGCCCGATGTTGATTACATTGCGGTTGATGTCGTCCGCTACCGCGCTTTGCTCCTCGGCCGCGCTGGCAATCTGGGTGTTCATGTCGTTGATCACCGACACTGCCTGAGTGATGGTTTCCAGTGCTTCGGCGGCCTTGGAGGCGTGCAGTACGCTTTCGTCCGTGCGGTTCTGGCTGTCTTCCATGACTCGCACCACATCCCGCGTGCCTTGCTGGAGTTGCTGGATCATGGTCTGGATTTCTTCGGTGGCCTTTTGTGTCTTCTGCGCCAGGTTACGCACCTCGTCGGCCACCACGGCAAAACCTCGGCCCTGTTCTCCGGCACGGGCGGCTTCGATGGCTGCGTTCAGGGCCAGCAGGTTGGTCTGCTCGGCGATCCCGCGAATGGCGGTGAGGATGGCATTGATGTTTTCGCTGTCCTTGGCCAGGGTTTGCACCACGCCGACGGCCCGACCGATCTCCACGGCGAGGGCGCCAATCGAGTCCGACGTGTCACGCACGATCTGCATGCCCAGGCTGGCGGCCTGATCAGCATGGCTGGCGGCCTGTGCGGCCTGGGTCGCATTGCGCGCGACGTCCTGGGCGGTGGCGGTCATTTCCTGCACGGCGGTGGCCACTTGATCGATCTCGGCCATTTGTTTGTGGACACCGGTGTTGGTGCGGATGGCGATGTCGGCGGTGTGTTCCGACGAATCGCTCACGCTCTGCACCGAAGTCACCACCTGGGTGATCATCGCCTGCAACTTGGCCAGGAAGGTGTTGAAGCCTTTGGCGATCGAGCCCAGTTCATCGGCGCGGTCGCTGGTCAGGCGCCGGGTCAGGTCACCTTCGCCCTGGGCGATATCGTCGAGCATGGCCACCATCTGTTTGAGTGGGCGGGCGATGCCGTGGCCTACCAGCCAGATCACCAGCAAGCCGATACCGGCGATCACCAGACCGACCATCGCCATGCCGAAGGTGTCGGATTTACGCTGTGCGTTCAGGTCGGCCTGGAGTTTTTGCAGGTCTGCCATGACTGCGTTCAGGGGCAGTTGCAGCATCAAGGTCCAGCGGGCGTCGGTCTGGCCGATGCCGAACGGCAGGTACAGCTCGATCCGGCCCTGGGCCTTGTCGACGGTGTAGGTGACTTCGCCGCGCTTGAGATTGGCCAGGTTGGCAATCTGCTTGCTGTCGAGGATGTCACTGACTTTTTCGCCGAATTTGCTCGGATCCTTGGTATAGGCAACGATCCGGCCATTGCCGCCAACCAGGGCCATTTCACCTGCACCGCCGTAGAGTTTCTGGTTGGCGCCCAGGAGCATTTCCTGAATGAAGTTCACCGACAGGTCGGCACCGACGATGCCCTGGAAGGCACCGTTGAGCATGATCGGCTCAATAAAGGAGGCGAGCATGACGATTTTGTCGCCCACCTTGTAAGGCGCCGGATCGATCACGCAGGATTTTCCGGTTTCTTTCGAGCACAGGTAGTACTCGCTGGCGCGCACGCCGGTGGACAGGGTTTTCTGGTCATCGACGTCCACCAGTTTGTCCAGCCCCAGGGTGCCGTCGTCGTTGCGGAACCACCAGGGCAGGAAGCGCCCGTTGCTGGCGTCGATGCCGACCACCTGGGTGCCGACGTAGGCCGCATCGTTGTGATCCAGTGCGTCTTTTTCCCAACCGATGTAGGTGCCGAGGATTTTCGGGTTCTTGACCACATTTTCCTTGATCAGGCCGATCAGTTGCTCGCGGCTGAGGCTCAGGGCGGGCCTGCCATCGGCACCCGGTGTACCGATCAGGGCATTGACCCGCACCAGTCCGCCGGCGATCAGCAGCGGTGCTTCGAGTTCACGCTGGATCTGGCTGACCTGGGTTTGCGCCAGTGATGTCAGGCGTTGTTCGATGACTTGCTCGAATTGGGCTTGGGTCCGCTCCTGGACCATGTCTTGCGTGCGGGCGCCGGAAAACAGCGCGTACACCACCAGCGCTGCCACGACACTGAGGACGATGGCGCCGGCAAGGGCCGCCACGGAAAACTGGATCGACTTGAATTTCATGGGGGCTCCGCACGCGAAAGGACGTCTGCGGAGGTGTATCGGCAGGGTATCGGGCGAGCATGAGCGCGGGCCGTTGAAATGGCTGTTTTTGCGTGCCGGATGTCGCAAATGAATCAATGCGCGGCGCGATGGGCTGCGGCTCACCGCGGAATGTGAATTTTTTCCTGCACCGATGAGAGCTTTGTCCGAATTGTGCGTCTCATATCTGTATGTATCTGGCGTCGATACAATTCCACGCCTAGGATACTCGCATGTTTTCAGGGAGTTATTCGATGAACAAGACATTGGCTATATGTACGCTGAGCGCAGGCCTGCTGCTCGCCGGTTGCCAGTCGGTCAATACCACCAGCGGCGGCGCTGTCGGCGTTGAGCGCAAGCAGTACATGTTCAGCATGTTGTCCTCGCAAGAGGTCGACCAGATGTACGCCCAGTCCTATACAAAGACTGTGGGTGAGGCGAGCAGCAAAGGCGTGCTGGACAAGACCAGCAACGATGCCAGGCGTGTTCAGGCCATTGCCGACCGGCTGATCGCCCAGGCACCGAATTTCCGTCCGGATGCGGCGCAGTGGAAATGGGAAGTGAACCTGATCAAGAGTGACGAGCTCAATGCCAACTGTGGGCCCGGCGGCAAGATCTTTGTCTACACCGGGCTGATCGACAGTCTTCAACTCACTGACGATGAACTCGCCGCGGTCATGGGCCATGAAATCGCCCACGCCCTTCGCGAGCACGGTCGTGAGGCGATGTCCAAGGCGTACGGTATCGAAATGGCCAAGCAGGGCGCCGGTGCGTTGCTCGGGTTGGGCCAGGACAGCCTGGCCCTGGCGGACGCTGTAGCCAACTACGGCATGACCTTGCCCAACAGCCGTGCCAATGAAAACGAGGCGGACCTGATCGGCCTGGAATTGGCCGCCCGTGCCGGCTACAACCCGAACGCCGCGATCACCCTGTGGGACAAGATGAGCAAGGCCAGCGAAGGTGCTCCGCCGGAGTTCCTCAGCACGCACCCCTCTTCCAGCAGCCGGACTGCTGCGTTGCAGGCAGCGATTCCGAAGGTCATGCCGCTGTACGAGCGGGCCAAGAAATAGTCATGTGGTGTGACCGCTGACGCTTTCGTCGGATCACTGCCCGGACCAGGCTCGCTCCCACATTGGAATACGACACTTGTGGGAGCGAGCCAGCTCGCGAAGAACGACAACGCGATCTAACGACTTACCGCTTCAAACCCACCCACTGCTCTGCATCGCCTTGTACACCGCCACAATCGCCAGGATGAAGAACGCCGACGCCGCCAGTCGACGGATCAGGGTCAATGGCAGCTTGTCTGCGGCAAAGTTACCCGCCAGAACCACCGGTACGTTGGCAATCAGCATGCCGGCCGTGGTGCCGATGATCACCAGCCACAACTCCGGATATTGCGCAGCCAGCATCACGGTTGCGATTTGCGTCTTGTCGCCGATTTCCGCGAGGAAGAACGCGATCAGCGTGGTCAGGAATGGCCCGAACTTGCGGGCGGTGCTGGCTTCGTCGTCATCCATCTTGTCCGGCACCAGGGTCCACAGTGCGGTCGCGGCGAAGCTCGCGGCGAGGATCCAGTGCAGCATCGTATCCGAGAAGAAACTGCCGACCCAGGCGCCGACTGCGCCGGCGGCCGCGTGGTTGGCCAGGGTCGCAGCGACGATGCCGGCGATGATCGGCCAGGGCTTGCGGAAGCGGGCAGCGAGAATGAGCGCGAGCAGTTGCGTCTTGTCGCCGATTTCGGCCAAGGCAACGATTGCGGTAGGTACGAGTAGTGAATCCAGCATCAGGGGTTTTCCTAAGGGGCGGGTCGACACGGCTATGACACGTACAGCCTTCCCGCCCCGGGTAAGGTGTTCGTGTCATAGGTCTTGTCAAACCCTGCGATCCATCTGATGTGGATGCTTGGGTCGCATACGCCATGGTCTGAGGACCAAGTATGTTGACGCATGCCGGACGAGCGTGGCGCTCGTGGGAGACTACTCCCCTAGGACGGAGCGGATTCTGCCTAGGCAAAATCCATTCGGCAAGCCTTCTTTTTCAAAAAAGCCTTAGCCGCGTTTGGCCCGGTAGATGCGAAAACCCTGGCCTTCGGCCTTGATCGTGCATGGGCCCAGATGCTCTTCGATCAGTGGCTGGTATTTCAGGAAGCTGTTCGCCACCAAGCGCAGTTCGCCGCCATTTTTCAGATGTTTGGCCGATTTTCGCAGCAAGTTTTCCGTTGCGAAGTAGTCGGTGTGCACGCCGACATGGAATGGCGGATTGCTCAGGATCGCACTCAAACCCATCGGTGCCGCATCGATTCCGTCACCGGTAATCACCTCGGCTTCCAGACCATTGGCCGCCAGTGTCAGGCGACTACTGGCGGCGGCAAAGGCGTCCACGTCCAGCATCGTGACCTGATTGTGCGGGTAGCGACGTTTCACCGCCGCGCCCAAGACCCCTGCGCCGCAACCGAAATCGAGCAAGTGACCGCCGGGCAGTTTATCCAGGTGCTCCAGCAGCAGCGCGCTGCCGCGATCGAGGCGACCGTGGCTGAACACACCCGGCAGGCTGATGACCTTCAACGGGCCTTCGGCCAGCGGCAGTTCGTAGGTCTGCGCCAGGCTTTCCAGCGGTTTGGCTTGTGGCGCATTGGCCACGGTGACTTGCCAGAGCTGGCAATGCCGCGCGCTATCGAGCTTGCGCGGCTTGCCGAACGGGTTGAGTTGTTTGGCGGCACCTTCGATACCGCTTTTTTTCTCGCCCACCAGATACACCTCGCGGCCTTCCAGCCGCGAGGCTACAGCGTTGAGGATGTAATCGGTCAGGTCCCTGGCCTTGGGCAAAAACACCAAGGCGCTATCGAACCCGCGTTCAGGCGCATTCACGCCAAAATGGCTGCGCCCGGCAAAGCGGGCTTCAAGTGCGGCCTGATCGCCGGCGTGCCAGCACCAGCCCTGAGCCTCGGGCAGACGGCCCAGCAAGTCGTCGGCGGGCAAGCCGGCCAACAGCACCGAGCCCTGGAATAACTCGGCCTGACGAAGCAGTACTTCACTGCGCGGATCCATAACTGCTCCCTTGAAAAAAGTGCCGCAGTTTATCAACTGACGACCCGCAGCGCCTTACCGCTGAAGTATCCCAGTGCGTTTTCGGTCACTTGGCCAACGATTCGCTGGCGCGCTTCGCGGCTGCCCCAGGCGTTGTGCGGGGTGACGATCAGGCGCGGGATGTCGTGGGCCAGCAGCGGATTGCCATTGATGGGAGGTTCGACACTCAGTACGTCAGTGGCGGCGCCGCCCAGATGCCCATTGCGCAAAGCGTCGGCCAGCGCCTGTTCGTCGATCAGGCCACCGCGGGCCGTGTTGATCACGAATGCGCCGGGTTTCATTGATGCCAGTTCACGGGCGCCGATGAAATGCCGGGTGTGTTCGTTGAGCGGGCAATGCAGGGTCAGGGCATCGACTTGCGGTAACAGTTCATTCAGTGGCAGGCGGTCCGGCCGGGCAGGGCGCCCGGGAATTTGCCCCAGCAGAACGCGCATGCCGAAGGCTTCAGCCAGCCGCGCAACGGCGCCGCCCAATTCGCCATGGCCCAGCAGGCCAAGGGTTTTGCCTTCGAGTTCGACAATCGGGTAATCCAGTAAACAGAACTGTTTGGCCTGCTGCCAGCGACCTTCGCCGACGGCTTTTTGATAATCGGCCAGGCGCGTGGCCAGGTTGAGCAGCAGCATGATCGTGTGCTGCGCCACCGATGGCGTGCCGTAACCCTGGCAGTTGCACACGGTAATCCCGTGGGCGCGGGCGGCGGCGAGGTCGACGTTGTTGGTGCCGGTGGCGGTGATCAGGATCAGCTTGAGATCAGGGCTGGCGGCCATGGCGGCGGCATCGATCAGGATCTTGTTACTGATGGCGACGGTAGCGCCCTTGAGGTGTTCGATGACTTGATCGGGCAAGGTCTGGGTGAACAGCTGCAGTTCGCTGAAACAACTGCGCAGCGGGTTGAGGTCAAGGTCGCCGAGGTCCAGGGACGGGTGGTCGAGGAAAACGGCGCGGCGAGTGTTCGTCATCAACTGTACCTTTTGTGCAATGAACTGAAGGCGTAACCTGCCGAGCCTACCAGATGAAAAAAATAGTTACGCTTGGCCTAAAGGAGCCCCCATGTACTGGACAGAGTTCTTGACCGTTGCCCTGATTCACCTGCTGGCCGTGGCCAGCCCCGGCCCGGACTTTGCCGTGGTGGTGCGTGAGAGTGTTACCCACGGTCGCCGCGCGGGCACCTGGACCGCGCTGGGCGTGGGTACTGCGATTTTCCTGCACGTGGGTTATTCCCTGTTGGGTATCGGCCTGATCGTGTCCCAGTCGATCGTGCTGTTCAATGCCTTGAAATGGGCCGCCGCCGCTTACTTGCTGTATATCGGTTACAAGGCACTGCGCGCGCAACCGGCCAGGCCAGTGACGGACGATCTGCACAAGGAAGCCGGGGAGCGCACGGCCCGTGGTGCCTTCACCTCAGGCTTCGTCACCAACGGTCTCAACCCGAAAGCCACGCTGTTCTTCCTCTCGCTGTTCACCGTGGTGATCAACCCGCACACACCACTGGCCGTGCAGGCCGGTTACGGGGTTTACCTGGCGGCGGCGACAGCGACCTGGTTCTGCCTGGTGGCGATGTTGTTCAGCCAGCAACGCGTACGCGCCGGTTTCGCACGCATGGGGCACTGGTTCGACCGGACCATGGGCGCGGTGCTGATTGCGATTGGCGTGAAGCTCGCCTTTACCGAGATGCACTGATCAAACGTGATTCCCTGTAGGAGCTGCCGCAGGCTGCGATCTTTTGAGCTTTGACATGAAGAACGAGATCAAAAGATCGCAGCCTTTGGCAGCTCCTACGATGGGTCGACCTCGAATGCGCAATAAATGATCAATGCTGGCGCAACGCTAGCATTTGTGGGGCCCTGCAAATCATTCCTTTGGCTGATTTGGCTGACGATCAAGGGCACTACAGTGCGTACTTTCAGTCACGTCCGTGCAGTCAGAAAAAGGGATTCTTATGTTGCAGACTCGCGTTATCCCCCCGGCCGAAGGTGCTTACCAGTATCCGCTGCTGATCAAGCGGCTACTGATGTCCGGTGCCCGTTATGAGAAAACCCGCGAGATCATCTACCGCGACAAGTTGCGCTACAGCTACCCGACCCTGATCGAGCGGGTCGCCCGTCTGGCCAACGTGCTGACCGCGGCCGGGGTCAAGCCTGGGGATGCCGTGGGTGTGATGGACTGGGACAGCCATCGTTACCTGGAATGCATGTTCGCCATCCCGATGATCGGTGCGGTGATCCACACCATCAACGTGCGCCTGTCGCCGGAACAGATCCTCTACACCATGAACCACGCCGAGGACCGCTTTGTGCTGGTCAACAGCGAGTTCGTCGGCCTCTACAAGGCCATCGAAGGGCATCTGACCACAGTCGACAAAACCCTGCTGCTGACTGACCTGCCGGAAAAAACCGCTGACTTGCCGAACCTCGTCGGCGAATACGAACAGCTGCTGGCCGCGGCGAGCCCGCAGTACGACTTCGAGGATTTCGACGAAAACTCGGTCGCTACCACGTTCTATACCACCGGCACGACCGGCAATCCCAAGGGCGTGTACTTCACCCATCGGCAACTGGTGCTGCACACCATGGGCGTGTCGACCATCATGGGTGCGATCGATAGCGTGCGCCTGTTGGGCACCAACGACGTGTACATGCCGATCACCCCCATGTTCCATGTGCACGCCTGGGGCTTGCCGTATGTGGCGACCATGCTCGGCCTCAAGCAGGTGTACCCCGGTCGCTATGACCCGGAGTATCTGGTGGAGTTGTGGCGCAAGGAGAAGGTCACGTTCTCCCATTGCGTACCGACCATCTTGCAGATGGTCATCAATGCCAAGGCCGCGCAGAACGTCGACTTCGGCGGCTGGAAAATCGTCATCGGCGGCAGCGCCCTGAACCGCACGCTGTACGAGGCGGCCAAGGCCAAAGGCATTCAGCTGACCGCTGCGTACGGCATGTCGGAAACCGGGCCGCTGGTGTCGTGTGCGCACCTCAACGACGAATTGATGGCCGGCACTGAAGACGAACGCACTACCTACCGAATCAAGGCCGGCGTACCGGGGCCACTGGTGGAGGCGGCAATCGTCGACACCGAGGGTAACTTCCTGCCCGCCGACGGCGAGACCCAGGGCGAGCTGGTGTTACGCGCACCGTGGCTAACCGAGGGGTATTTCAACGAGCCGCAGAAGGGCGCCGAACTCTGGGCCGGCGGCTGGCTGCACACCGGCGACGTGGCGACCCTGGACAGCATGGGCGTGATCGACATTCGTGACCGCATCAAGGACGTGATCAAGACCGGTGGCGAGTGGATTTCCTCCCTGGACCTCGAAGACCTGATCAGCCGCCATGCGGCGGTACGCGAAGTAGCAGTGGTGGGGATCCCTGATCCGCAATGGGGCGAGCGGCCGTTTGCCCTGCTGGTGCTCCGCGAGGGTCACACAATCGGGGCTCGGGAACTCAAGGAACACCTCAAGCCGTTTGTGGAGCTGGGGCACTTGAGCAAGTGGGCGATTCCGAGCCAGATCGCCCTTGTTACTGAAATTCCCAAGACCAGTGTCGGCAAACTCGACAAGAAGCGCATTCGTGTCGACATCACCGAATGGCAGGCCACCAACAGCACCTTCCTCTCGACGCTTTAAGCGCCTCTCGGCGTGCCCGAAGGGGCACGCCAGCCCCACCAAGCAAGCGCTTGGCTTGTCAAATCGAAATTTTCAGCCATCCTTGCCGGGCCGACGGGCGTCGGACTGGCGAAAGGACTGTTCCAGAGTGGCTGGCAGCTGCAAATCACACTTTAGAGGGATCAAGCGTTACTACCTGCTGGCTATAGTCCGCTCAAGGATTTTTAAGAACGGGGCAACCGCACAAACCGGGGCGATGCAACTTTGGAATGACTTTGGGATGCCGTGGCTCCCGGTTATCCACAGCGTTTTTAGAAGTGCTCACTGCCATAACAATAAAGTGCACATGGAGTAGCGTCGATGACATCAGTTAACCAGTTCTGGCGCCGGGCGAAACTGCCCTTGGCTGTCAGTCTTGCCTCTACGCTCGCCGGGCCAGCATTCGGCGTCAGTTTCAACGTAGGTGAAATCGAAGGTCAGTTCGACTCATCCCTGTCGATTGGTGCCAGCTGGTCTACTCAGCAGCCGAACAAGAACCTCATCGGTGTCAACAACGGTGGCAGGGGGCTGTCCCAGACTTCTGATGACGGTCACCTGAACTTCAAGAGCGGGGAAACCTTCTCGAAGATCTTCAAGGGCATCCATGACCTTGAACTGAAATATGGCGATACCGGTGTTTTCGTCCGTGGCAAATACTGGTACGACTTTGAACTGAAAGACGAAAGCCGTCCGTTCAAGGACATCAGTGACGACGGCCGCAAGGAAGGCGCCAAGTCCGCTGGCACTCAACTCCTCGACGCCTTCGTCTACCACAACTACTCCATCGCCGATCAGCCAGGTTCCGTGCGCCTGGGCAAGCAGGTCGTGAGCTGGGGTGAAAGTACCTTCATCGGCGGAGGCATCAACTCGATCAACCCGATCGACGTGTCTGCGTTCCGCCGTCCGGGTGCCGAGATCAAGGAAGGCCTGATCCCGGTCAACATGTTCTACATCTCCCAGAGCCTGACCGAAAACCTCTCGGCCGAAGCCTTCTACCAACTGGAGTGGGACCAGACCGTCGTCGATAACTGCGGCACGTTCTTCTCCCAGCCAGACATCGTTGCCGACGGCTGCGACAACAACCTGCGCGTGCTGAACAAACGCTCGCAAATTCCGGCCATTGCCCTGGGGCCTTTGGCCGCCAACGGCGTCGACGTCAACGAAGAGGGTGTTCTGGTGCGTCGTGGCCCCGATCGTGATGCCCGTGACAGCGGTCAGTGGGGCGCGTCCTTCAAGTACATGTTCGATCCGCTGGACACCGAGTTCGGCGCCTACTTCATGAACTACCACAGCCGTGCGCCGATCTTCAGCGCCACCGGTGCGCCGCAGTCGGTCTACAACACGGCAGCGGGACTCCCGGGCCCGTTCGCGGCACTCGGGCCACTGTTGGTGGCAGGTAATTCACAATACTTCATCGAATACCCCGAGGACATTCGCCTGTATGGCTTGAGCTTCTCCACCACCCTGCCTACCGGTACGGCGTGGAGTGGTGAGATCAGCTACCGTCCGAACGCTCCGGTGCAGCTCAATACCACCGACATCCTGTTCGCTGGTGTACGTCCTTTGGCCGGCCTGGGCAACGCGTCGCTGCTGTCCGCTGCACCGGGTACTGACCTGCACGGCTATCGCCGTAAAGAGATCACCCAGTTCCAGACTACCCTGACGCACTTCTTTGACCAGGTCATGGGCGCCAGCCGTCTGACCCTGGTGGGCGAAGTGGGCGTGACCCATGTCGGCGGGCTGGAAAGCTCCTCCGATGTCCGTTACGGCCGCGATCCGGTCTACGGCCCGGGTGAGTTGCCTGCTACCAACGGCCAAAATACCTGCGTGACGCTCAATGCCGCCACTATCCGCGGAGCCGGCCCGGGTACTCCGAGCAACAACCTCAGCCGCAATTGCACCAACGAAGGCTTCACCACCCCGACTTCGTGGGGCTACCGCGGTCGCGCCATCTGGGAATACAACGACGTGTTTGCCGGTGTGAACCTCAAGCCGAACGTTGCCTGGTCCCATGACGTGAGCGGTTACTCCCCTGGCCCTGGCGGCAACTTCGAGGAAGGCCGCAAGGCGGTGAGCCTGGGTGTCGACGCCGAGTACCAGAACACCTACACCGCGAGCCTGGCGTACACCAACTTCTTCGACGGCAAGTACACCACCGTGGATGACCGCGACTTCGTTGCGCTCAGCCTCGGCGTGAACTTCTAAGCACTGTTTCTCAGGACGAACGCACATATGAAAATAACAAAGAGTCTGTTCCACGCCAGTGTTCTGGGGCTTTCGCTGCTGGCGACCAGCGTCATGGCGGCGGTTCCCCAGGCCGAGGCCGACAAACTGGGCAAGAGCCTGACCCCGATGGGCGCCGAAATGGCGGGTAATGCCGACGGTTCGATCCCGGCCTGGAAGCCGATGCCGAAGAATGCCGGCACCGTTGACAGCAAGGGCTTCCTGTCCGATCCGTACGCCAGCGAAAAGCCGCTGTTCACCATCACGGCGCAGAACGTCGATCAGTACAAGGAGAAGCTCGCCCCGGGCCAGTACGCGATGTTCAAGCGCTACCCGGAAACCTTCAAGATGCCGGTGTACCTGTCCCACCGCGGTGCCACCGTGCCGGATGACGTGTTCGCCGCCATCAAGCGCAACGCCACCAACACCAACCTGGTGTCCGGCGGTAACGGTCTGGAAAACTTCGAAACGGCCGTGCCGTTCCCGATTCCGAAAAGCGGCGTGGAAGTCATCTGGAACCACATCACCCGCTATCGCGGGGGCAGCGTGACCCGTCTGGTGACCCAGGCCACACCACAGCCGAACGGTTCGTTCAGCCTGGTGTACTTCCAGGACCAGTTCGTGTTCCGCGACAAGATGAAGGATTACGACCCGAAAAACCCGGGCAACATCCTGTTCTACTTCAAGCAGAAAGTGACCGCGCCGGCACGTCTGGCCGGTGGTGTACTGCTGGTGCACGAAACCCTCGACCAGGTGAAGGAACCGCGCTCGGCGTGGGTCTACAACGCCGGCCAGCGTCGTGTGCGCCGTGCACCGCAAGTGTCCTATGACGGCCCGGGTACTGCAGCCGACGGCCTGCGTACTTCCGATAACCTGGACATGTACAACGGTGCACCGGATCGTTACGACTGGAAACTCGAAGGCAAGAAGGAGATGTACATCGCCTCCGACTCCTACAAGCTCGATGATCCGAAGCTCAAGTACGCCGACATCATCAAGGCCGGCCACATCAACCAGGACCTGGCTCGTTACGAGTTGCGTCGTGTGTGGCATGTGGTTGCAACCCTGAAGGAAGGTCAGCGTCACATCTACGCCAAGCGTGACTTCTACATTGACGAAGACACCTGGCAAGCAGCGGTGATCGATCACTACGACGGTCGCGGTCAACTGTGGCGTGTCGCCGAGGCCCATGCCGAGAACTACTACGACAAGCAAGTACCGTGGTATGCCCTCGAAGCCCTGTATGACCTGCAATCGGGTCGTTACCTGGCGTTGGGCATGAAGAACGAAGAGAAGTCGGCCTATGACTTCGGCTTCACCGCCACCACCAGCGACTTCACCCCGGCAGCCTTGCGTCAGGACGGTGTTCGCTAAGGTGAACTGAGTAGCGACGCAGCCTCTGAAAACGCCCCGACTGGTTCGGGGCGTTTTTTTTTGCTTGTAGACTTTTTGTAGCCATTTGTAGCAATTACCTTCATTCCCTATCCGTTTACGGCTAGTCTGCGGACATCTGCAACGCCGCCACCCGCAATTCAAACAAGAGCCGGCTATGACTGATTTGTCTACACCCCCAGGTTCTGCACACGTTGCCGTCGCGACACTCGACGGGCGCTTCTTCCGCCCGCCGTTGCCCGACGGCCATGTGCTGCGTCCACGTTTGTGCGAGCGGCTGAGTGCCGGGCTCGCGGGCAGGTTACTGCTGGTCAGCGCACCGGCAGGGTTCGGCAAGAGTTCGTTGGCGGTGGAGTTTTGTCAGGGATTACCAGAGCACTGGCAAAGTCTCTGGCTGGGGTTGAGCCCGCGAGACAGTGACCCGGGGCGTTTTCTCGAGCGCCTGCTCGAAGGCCTTCAGGACTATTTCCCGCATCTGGGCAGGCAGTCCCTCGGGCTGTTGAAAATGCGCCAACGCCATCAGCCGTTCGCATTCGAAGAATGGCTGGACGGCCTGCTCGACGAGTTGGCCGTACACCTGTCCACAGCGAAGCCATTGCTGCTGGTGCTGGATGATTACCATCTGGCCCAGGGGCCGGTACTGGACCGTTGCCTGCAGTTTTTCCTCAATCATCTTCCCGATGGTTTGCTGGTGATGGTCACCAGTCGGCAACGTCCCGACTGGCACCTGGCGCGGCTGCGGCTGTCGCGACAACTGCTTGAATTGCATGAACAGGATTTGCGCCTGACCCGTGACGAGGCCTTGAGCCTGCTCGACCGACACAGCAGTTCCTTGCGCGGTGAGGCACTGGAAAACCTGATCCAGCGCAGCGAAGGCTGGGTCGCGGGGTTACGCTTCTGGCTGCTGGCCGCTTCGGAGGCGGGCACCGATGGAACGCTGCCGCAATCCTTGCACGGTGGGGAAGGGCTGATCCGCGATTATCTGCTCGAAGAAGTCATTGATTGCCTGCCCGCCGAGGTCCAGTCGTTCCTCTATGACACGGCGCCCCAGGAACGTTTTTGCAGCGAACTGTGCGATGCCGTTCGCGACGCCCATGACAGCACAGAGATCCTGCGCTTCCTGTTGGCTCACCAGGTGTTCCTGGTGCCGCTGGACGAGCATGGCCATTGGTATCGTTATCATCACCTGTTTTCCGATCTGTTGCGTACTCGGCCGACTTCCCAGTCGATGGTCCCGGCCGCCAGCCTGCACCTGCGTGCCTGTCGCTGGTTCAATGCCCAGGGACTGCTCGATGAGGCCGTGGAGCAGGCCTTGCGTGCCGGACACCTGGACGTTGCGGCGAACCTGGTGCAGAACCTCTCCGAAGAGCAACTGCTGGCCGAGCAGAATGTCGGCATGTTGCTGCGCTGGAAAATGGACTTGCCTGACAGCTTGCTGATTAGCACCCCGCGACTGATCGTGCTGTATAGCTGGGCGCTGGGGATGGCTTGCCAACTGGATGCCGCCGAGGAGCTGGCCAGCCATTTGAGCCGCTTCCTGCCCGCTCCGTCGGCCACCGCCCAGAAGTCCATGCTGGCTCAATGGCTGGCATTGAGCGGCATCATTGCCCGTGGGCGCGGCAACCGCGAACTGACGTTGCGGTACTGCCGCGAAGCGTTGGAAAGTCTTCCTTCCAAGCGTTACGGCCAGCGCCTGATGTGCCTCTCGACCCTGTCCAACCTGGCCATTGCCGACGGTGATTTGTGGCAGGCACGGGGGCTGAACCGCGAATCGCTGGAGCTGGCGCAACGGGTCGGCAACCCGTTGTTCGAAGCACTGGCGCACTACGACCGCGCCCGGGTGTTGCAAGCGCGCGGAGAAATCTGTCGGGCGCTGGAAGAGGTCCGTCAGGGCATGCAGCGCCTGCAGAGCCTGTCGGCGCAACGGCTGTATGCGGTTCGTGCCCGGCTGACCTTGTACGAAGGCTTTTTGCTGGCCCAGCGCATGCAGCCGCAATTGGCCCGGGTGCGCTTGCAGGCCGGGTTGAGCGAGGCGCGCGCCTGTCGTGACATCAGCGTGCTAATCGGCCACTGCGTGATTGCCAGGCTGGAGGGCAGCAGCGGCGAGTTCGCCAAGGCCTTTGCCGAACTCGCCGAAGCCGAACGGCTGATGCACATCTGGGACGTTCCGCCGATCTACTACCTGGCGATGATCACCCTGGTCAAATGTGAACTCTGGCTGGCCCAGGGGCGCACCGATCTGGCCGAAGCCTGGCTGGCGCGTCTGGGCCAGACCTATAACGGCGAAAACGGGGCAGCACCTCCAGAGTTCCACCCGCAATTGCCGCTGCATATCGAATTGCAGCAAGCCTTGCTGGATGCCATCCAGGGCCAACCGATGCTGGCTGAAGGGCGTTTGAATGCGCTGCTTGAACATGGCCAGCAAAGCGGTCGGCAGATGCTCAGTGCCATGGCGCTGACCCAGAAAGTGGCGTTATTGCTGGGCACCGGACGGGAGCCGGAAGCACGCAAGGCACTGGTTCAGGCACTGGACGTCGCCGGTGGAGGGGTGCTGCAACCCTTTGAGTGCCTGCTGGCCGAGTACCCGGACTGGCTGCGTGGGCAACTGCAACTTTATCCGCCAACCCCCGTTTCCCTGAGTCTCAGTGAAAAATTGCCGGCATTGGCTGCCCGTTCCGGCCTGGAGTCCAGCGTGGCTGCGGAGCAGCTCAGCACGCGGGAATTGGCGGTATTGCGATTGATTGCCCAGGGCTGTTCAAACCAGGAAATCAGCGATCAGCTGTTTATCTCCCTGCACACGGTCAAGACCCACGCCAGTCACATCAACAGCAAGCTCGGGGTCGAGCGGCGTACTCAGGCCGTGGCGCGGGCCAAGGAGTTGGGGGTGCTGGATTAAGGATTTTTCACGATACAGATCGCGGCCATTGGCTGGATACTCAATTGTGCGAAAATCGCTCGTCCCCGTTTGTCGAGCAGGCCCCGATGTCCCAGCAACCCACCCTCATCCGCGAAACCTTCCCTGTTGGCCCCTTGCAGTGCAACTGCACAATCATCGGCGATCCGGTGACGAAAAAGGCCGTCGTTGTCGATCCGGGTGGCAATCATGAGCTGATCCTGGCGCGTCTCGATGCCCTGGGGCTGAAAGTGGTCTGCATCATCCATACCCATGCCCACCTCGATCATTTCCTCGCTTCCGGTCAACTCAAAGAGAAAACCGGCGCGACGCTGCATCTGCACAAGGAAGACCAGTTTCTGTGGGACAACCTGGAAATGCAGTGCCAGATGTTCGGTGTGCCTTATACCCCGGTGCCGTCACCGGATCGCTGGCTGGCCGATGATGAAGAGCTGGCCTGCGGTTGCGGCGTGGCGCTGCACACGCCGGGTCATACACCGGGCTCCATGAGCTTCTGGTTTTCCGAGGCTAAGCTGCTGATTGCCGGCGACACGCTGTTTCGTCGCGGAGTCGGGCGCACGGACTTGTGGGGTGGCGACCAGGCGACCATAGTGCGTTCGATCAAGCAGCGTTTGTACACCCTCGACGAAGAGGCGACGGTGGTAGCCGGGCATGGTCCGGACACCCGTCTGGGCGATGAAATGCGCGAAAACCCGTTTGTACGGGCCTGATTTGTAACGAGCGGAATTTTTATTCCAGGAAGTGATCCAACGCCCGCAAAGGCTTATGCCTTGGTCCGTTGCACCACAGAATGCAAAAAAGTAGGAGCTTTACATGTTCACCACGCGTCGTTTGATTATTGTCGCTACGGCTGTGGCCGTTTTGTCCGGTTGTGCCTCGCCTAACCCTTACGGCGGTCAGGGCCAGGCTCAGGGCCAGGCGGATAGCGGTTCCGAAGGCATGAGCAAGACCGCGAAATACGGTGGCCTCGGCGCGCTGGCCGGTGCGCTGGCCGGTGCTGCAATCAACCACGATAACCGTGGCAAGGGCGCACTGATCGGTGCGGCAGTGGTCGGTGCTTCCGCCGCCGGTTACGGCTACTACGCCGACCAGCAGGAGAAAAAGCTGCGCGCCAGCATGGCCAACACCGGTGTTGAAGTGCAGCGCCAGGGCGACCAGATCAAGCTGATCATGCCGGGCAACATCACGTTCGCTACCGATTCGGCGAATATTGCTTCAAGTTTCTATCAGCCGCTGAACAACCTGGCGGGCTCGCTGAAAGAGTTCAACCAGAACCAGATCGAAATCGTCGGCTATACCGACAGCACCGGCAGCCGCCAGCACAACATGGACCTGTCCCAGCGTCGTGCACAAAGCGTGGCAACCTACCTGACCTCGCAAGGTGTCAGCGGTACCAACCTGAGCGCTCGCGGCGCCGGTCCGGATAGCCCGGTTGCCAGCAACGGCGACGCCAATGGCCGGGCGCAGAACCGCCGTGTAGAGGTCAACCTCAAGGCGATTCCGGGTCAGCAATATGGCGGTGAGCAGCAGGGCACAGTTCAGCAGTACCCATAAGCGTCTGACTGAATCCCGGGCAAAAAAAACCGTTCGGTCCTTATAGGCCGAGCGGTTTTTTTGTGTCGTTGACTCCGGCCCCATCGCGAGCAGGCTCGCTCCCACAATTGATCTTCAATAGACACAAATCCTGTGATCGAAGAAGAGCCCAGTGGGAGCGAGCCTGCTCGCGATGGGGTCAGAACGGGCAAAGAAGAGTTCAAAAACGAAAAAGCCCCCGGACAATCACTTGTCCGGGGGCTTTTTATCGCGCGATACCTGATTACTTCTTCAGGCCGTAATGCTCATCGAGCATGCCCGGCGCGTTCGGGGCTTTTGGTGCGTAGTCGCGAGGCGGTTCCTGATTGCGCGGCGGCGTCAGGCGTTCCCGTGGAGCCTGCGCCGCATCGGCGTGCTGGGGAGGCCAGCAGGCGTTGGCGAGTCTGTTCGTCCAGGGCCAGGCGGTTGGCGCCCTCGGCGAGATGATCCTGCACTTCCTGGTAGCTCGCAGTCAGTTTCTTGACCAGCGTTGCAGTGCTGTTGAAGTGGGTCACCACTTCGTTCTGATAACTGTCGAAACGTTCCTGAATGTCGTCCAGCTGACGTTGCGTGCTGCTAGGCGCGGCATTCGGCGCAAGGCGAGCGATCAGAAACCCAATGGCGACACCCACAACCAGGGCAAGAGTCGGTAACAACCAAACTAAGAGCGAGTGTTCCACGAGTCCTTCCTCTATAAACGGCTTTGCTTTACGTTAACGGCTCGAACCTGCGCTGTATACCGCGATTCACTCGCAATAGACAGCCACAGACAATTTGCTAGACGAGTCGACCCGATTCGAGGTCACGGAGTTCCTTCCTTGCTTATGCGCGAAACCCCTGTAGTGATTGATGGCCCGGTCGGCCAACTGGAAGCACTGTACCTGGACAACGAGCAGCCGCGCGGCCTGGCGCTCATCTGCCATCCGAACCCGGTGCAAGGCGGCACCATGCTCAACAAAGTGGTCTCGACCCTGCAGCGCACCGCGCGCGACGCCGGACTGATCACCCTGCGCTTCAACTATCGCGGCGTCGGTGCCAGCGAAGGCTCCCACGACATGGGCACCGGTGAAGTCGATGATGCCCAGGCTGTCGCCGAATGGTTTCGCGCCAGACACCCGCAATTGCCGCTGACCCTGTTCGGTTTTTCCTTCGGCGGTTTTGTTGCTGCAAGCCTTGGCGGGCGCCTCGAGGCCAAGGGCGAGCAGCTCAAGCACCTGTTCATGGTCGCGCCAGCGGTCATGCGCCTCGGCGATCAGGATCAGTTGCCGCAGCACGGCGAACTGACCCTGATCCAGCCGGAAACCGACGAAGTGATCGATCCACAAGTCGTTTACGAATGGTCCGACGAGCTCGAACGCCCCCATGAGCTGCTGAAAGTGGCAGAATGCGGACACTTTTTTCATGGCAAGCTGACCGATCTCAAGGATCTGATCCTGCCGCGCCTCTCGAATTGATTGCAGTCTGACAAGCGATTACCCATGACGACTCGTACCCGTATCCTCACCGGCATCACCACCACCGGCACGCCGCACCTGGGCAACTACGCTGGCGCCATCCGCCCGGCGATCCTTGCCAGCCGTGACAGTAATACCGATTCGTTCTACTTCCTGGCGGACTACCACGCCCTGATCAAGTGCGATGACCCGTTGCGCATCCAGCGCTCGCGCCTGGAAATCGCCGCGACCTGGCTGGCCGGTGGCCTGGATGTCGATCGCGTGACCTTCTACCGCCAGTCCGACATCCCGGAAATCCCCGAACTGACCTGGCTGCTGACCTGCGTCGCCGCCAAGGGCCTGCTCAATCGCGCCCACGCCTACAAGGCTTCGGTGGACAAGAACGTCGAGACCGGCGAAGACCCGGACGCGGGCATCACCATGGGCCTGTACAGCTATCCGGTACTGATGGCCGCGGACATCCTGATGTTCAACGCACACAAGGTGCCGGTCGGTCGTGACCAGATCCAGCATGTGGAAATGGCGCGGGACATCGGCCAGCGTTTCAACCACCTGTTTGGCCAGGGCAAAGAGTTCTTCACCATGCCCGAGGCGTTGATCGAGGAGAGCGTCGCCACGCTGCCGGGCCTGGATGGCCGCAAGATGTCGAAGAGCTACGACAACACCATTCCGCTGTTCAGCAGCGCCAAAGAGATGAAGGACGCGATTTCTCGGATCGTCACCGACTCCCGCGCGCCGGGCGAAGCCAAGGACCCGGACAATTCGCACCTGTTCACCCTGTTCCAGGCGTTCGCCACCTCGGCGCAGGCCGACGAGTTCCGTAGCGAACTGTTGCAGGGCCTGGGTTGGGGCGAGGCGAAGAATCGTTTGTTCCAGCTGCTGGACGCCGAACTGGGCGAATCCCGCGAGCGTTACAACCAGCTGATCGAGCGTCCGGCGGATCTGGAAGACATCCTGCAACACGGCGCGAAAAAGGCCCGTGCGGTGGCGACACCGTTCCTCAACGAACTGCGTGAAGCGGTGGGCCTGCGTTCCTTCGTTGCCCAGACTCAAGTGGCGGCGACCACCAAGAAGAAAGCCGTGAAGGCTGCGCGTTTTGTCAGCTTCCGCGAGGACGACGGCAGTTTCCGCTTCCGTCTGCTGGCGGCCGATGGCGAACAACTGCTGCTGTCGCGCAACTTCGCCGATGGTAAAACCGCCGGACAGGTGACCAAGCAACTGCAAGCGGGTCAGGCATTGGACGTGCGTAGTGACGAACTGGGCTTCAGCGTCTGGCTCGAAGGCCAGTGTGTTGCCGACAGCCCGACCTTCGCCGACAGCGCCGCACGCGACGCGGCCATCGAAGCCTTGCGCATTGCCCTGACACCGGTTCAGGAATAAACAACGGTTCGGCCCGACCAAGGGCCGATTGCCATTCCTCCGGGCCGTCGCTACAGTGTCGGCCCGTTTTTGTTGCCTTGCTAACGAATTATGACGCCCCTAGAACGATATCAAGCTGATCTGAAACGCCCGGAATTCTTCCATGACGCCGCGCAGGAAACCGCCGTGCGTCATTTGCAGCGCCTGTACGACGACCTGGTCGCGGCCGAGCAAAACAAGCCGGGCCTGCTGGGCAAGTTGTTTGGCAAGAAGGATCAGGCCCCGGTCAAGGGCTTGTATTTCTGGGGCGGCGTAGGTCGCGGCAAGACTTACCTGGTGGACACCTTCTTCGAGGCGCTGCCGTTCAAGGAAAAGTCCCGTACGCACTTCCACCGCTTCATGAAGCGCGTGCACGAAGAGATGAAAACCCTGGGCGGCGAGAAAAACCCGCTGACCATCATCGCCAAGCGCTTTGCCACCGAAGCCCGGGTGATCTGCTTCGATGAGTTCTTCGTCTCCGACATCACCGACGCCATGATCCTGGGCACTCTGATGGAAGAACTGTTCAAGAACGGCGTGACCCTGGTCGCGACGTCGAACATCGTGCCGGACGGCCTGTACAAGGACGGCCTGCAACGCGCGCGCTTTCTGCCGGCCATTGCGCTGATCAAGCAGAACACCGAGATCGTCAACGTCGACAGCGGCGTCGATTATCGTCTGCGCCACCTCGAACAAGCGGAGCTGTTCCATTTCCCGCTCGACGAAGCGTCCCACGAAAGCCTGCGCAAGAGCTTCCGCGCGCTGACGCCGGAATGCACGGCAGCGATCGAGAACGACGTGCTGATGATCGAAAACCGCGAGATCCGTGCTCTGCGCACCTGTGACGACGTGGCCTGGTTCGACTTTCGCGAACTGTGCGACGGCCCGCGCAGCCAGAACGACTACATCGAGCTGGGCAAGATCTTCCATGCCGTGCTGCTCAGTGGTGTCGAGCAGATGAGCGTCACCACCGACGACATCGCCCGCCGCTTCATCAACATGGTCGACGAGTTCTACGACCGCAACGTGAAGCTGATCATTTCTGCCGAAGTCGAGCTTAAGGATCTGTACACAGGCGGTCGCCTGAACTTCGAATTCCAGCGGACCCTGAGTCGTCTGCTGGAAATGCAGTCCCACGAATTCCTGTCTCGGGCGCATAAGCCTTAAGACGATTCAGAAAATAATAAGGGTCTGCAGATGCAGGCCCTTTTTTTATGCGCCAAAGATAACCTGTGGGAGCGAGCCTGCTCGCGAAGGCGATTTAACATTCAGCGCTCAGTCGACTGTCATATTGCTTTTGCGAGCAGGCTCGCTCCCACATTTGCTTGGTGTTTGGCTTGAAATCTACGCCGCTTGTTGGAACTGCTGCCGATACTGGTTCGGCGACAACTCCGTGTGCTGCCGGAACAGCCTGGCGAAGAAGCTCGCATCGTCGTAACCGACTTCGTAACTGATGGTCTTGATGCTCTTGCGACTGCCGGACAGCAAGCCCTTGGCGGTTTCGATACGCAGGCGTTGCAGGTAATGCAGCGGCTTGTCGCCGGTGGCGGTCTGGAAGCGGCGCATGAAGTTGCGGATGCTCATGCCGTGTTCGCGGGCGACGTCTTCGAAGCGGAACTTGTCGGCGAAGTGTTCTTCGAGCCAGTGCTGGATCTGCAGGATGATCACGTCCTGGTGCAGCTTCTGGCCACCAAAACCGATGCGTCCCGGCGAGTAGCTGCGCTGCACCTCATACAGAATGTCCCGCGCTACGGCCTGGGACACATTGGCACCGCAGAATCGCTCGATCAGGTAAATGTACAAATCGCACGCCGAGGTGGTGCCGCCGGCACAGTACAGGTTGTCGGCGTCGGTCAGGTGCTTGTCCTGATTGAGCTGAACCTGGGGGAAGCGTTCGGCGAAGGCATTGAAGAAGCGCCAGTAGGTGGTCGCTTCCTTGCCATTGAGCAGCCCGGCTTCGGCCAGCCAGAAAACACCGGTGGCCTCGCCGCACAGTACTGCTCCGCGCGCATGTTGCTGGCGCAGCCAGGGCAGGACTTGCGGGTAACGTTTGCAGAGGCTGTCGAAATCGTCCCAGAACGCGGGAAGAACGATGATGTCGGCGTTTTCCAGGCCGCCATCCACCGGAATCGTCACATCGCTGAAGGTGTTGACCGGTTTGCCATCGGGGCTGACCAGGCGGGTTTCGAACGCCGGTGTCAGGCCCTGGCCCAGCTGTTTGCCGTAGCGCAGGCTGGCGAGGTGGAAGAAATCCTTGGCTTGCATGAGGGTGGAAGCAAAAACCCGGTCGATGGCCAGGATGCTGACGCGCCGCAGGGGCGTGGAGGCTTGGTTAGACATAATTCAACTTTATTTTTATAGGGGGAAGTGGTCACCAGACGGCTGGATCGTCTTATTTTTTGTCGGATGTGTCCAGTGTCCTGTATCGGAAGCGAGGCATAGTCTCTGAAGGTCAACTCCTTCTAAAAACAAAGAAAAGGTGCCGCATGATCCCCAGAACCCTGTTCAGTTCCGAGCACGAGCTTTTCCGCGACAGCGTGCGAACGTTCCTCGAAAAAGAGGCGGTGCCGTTCCATGGGCAATGGGAAAAACAAGGCTATATCGACCGACAACTGTGGAACAAGGCAGGGGAGGCGGGGATGCTGTGCTCGCACCTGCCGGAAGAATACGGCGGTCTGGGGGCGGACTTTCTCTACAGTGCCGTGGTGATCGAAGAAGTGGGGCGACTTGGCCTGACCGGCATCGGTTTTTCCCTGCACTCGGACATCGTGGCGCCGTACATCCTGCATTACGGCAGTGAAGCGCTGAAACAGAAGTACCTGCCGAAGCTGGTGTCCGGCGAGATGGTTACCGCGATCGCCATGACCGAGCCAGGCGCCGGTTCCGATCTGCAAGGCGTGAAAACCACGGCCGTGCTCGATGGCGATGAGTACGTGATCAACGGCTCCAAGACCTTCATCACCAACGGTTACCTGGCCGATCTGGTGATCGTCGTCGCCAAGACCGATCCGAAGGCCGGCGCGAAGGGCACCAGTCTGTTTCTGGTGGAGGCCAACACGCCGGGCTTCGACAAGGGCAAGCGCCTGGAAAAGGTCGGGATGAAAGCCCAGGACACCTCGGAACTGTTTTTCCAGGACGTGCGTGTGCCCAAGGAAAATCTGCTGGGCCAGGCCGGGATGGGCTTTGCCTACCTGATGCAGGAGTTGCCCCAGGAGCGCCTCACCGTGGCCGTTGGCGGGCTGGCTTCAGCTGAAGCGGCGCTGCAATGGACGCTGGACTACACCCGCGAGCGCAAGGCGTTCGGCAAGTCGATCGCGGATTTCCAGAATACCCGGTTCAAATTGGCGGAGATGGCCACGGAAATCCAGATCGGCCGCGTCTTCGTCGACCGCTGCCTGGAGTTGCACCTGCAAGGCAAGCTCGACGTGCCTACGGCGGCGATGGCCAAGTACTGGGGCACCGATCTGCAATGCAGGGTGCTCGACGAGTGCGTGCAGTTGCACGGTGGTTACGGATTCATGTGGGAGTACCCGATCGCACGGGCATGGGCGGATGCGCGGGTGCAGCGGATCTATGCCGGGACGAACGAGATCATGAAGGAGATTATTGCGCGGTCGCTTTGAATCATTTTTGATGGCTGAAAAGATCGCAGCCTGCGGCAGCTCCTACATGGGACTGGCGTGAACCCTGTAGGAGCTGCCGCAGGCTGCGATCTTTTTTTTACTGCAAATTATGGAGCAGGATTCGGATGATCCTTGTGAATCGCCTCGATCCCTTCCAGCACTTCCTCCGACAGTTTCAGATCGAAACTGGCAATGTTGCTCTCCAGTTGTTCCATGGTCGTTGCGCCAATGATGTTGCTGGTCACGAACGGCTGCTGCGTCACGAACGCCAGGGCCATTTGCGCCGGATCCAGACCGTGTTCACGGGCCAGTGCCACGTAACGGCTGCAAGCTGCTTCCGACTGTGGGTTGAAATAGCGACTGAAGCGGCTGTAGAGGCTCAGGCGACCTTTTGGCGGGCGGGCGCCACCTTCGTACTTGCCTGACAGGAAACCGAACGCCAGCGGCGAATAGGCGAGCAGGCCGCATTGCTCGCGGATGGCGATTTCCGCCAGGCCGACTTCAAAGCTGCGGTTGAGCAGGTTGTACGGGTTCTGGATCGACACGGCGCGTGGCCAGCCTCGGGCTTCGGCCAGCGCCAGGAAGCGCATGGTGCCCCATGGCGTCTCGTTGGACAGGCCGATGTGGCGGATCTTGCCGGCCCGGACCTGCTCGTCCAGCGCTTCGAGGGTGTCCTCCAGCGGGGTCAGGTTGGCTTCGATCTTGTGCTTGTAGCCGAGCTGGCCGAAGAAGTTGGTGCTGCGCTCCGGCCAGTGCAACTGGTACAGGTCGATGTAGTCGGTCTGCAGGCGCTTGAGGCTGGCATCCACGGCTTCGGTGATGTGCTGCCGGTTGTGCCGAAGGTTCCTGTCACGGATGTAGTCGATGGTGTTGCCGGGGCCGGCGATCTTGCTGGCCAGGATCCAGTCCGCGCGGTCGCCGCGGCTTTTGAAGTAATTGCCGATGTAGCGTTCGGTGGTGGCGTAGGTTTCGGCCTTGGGTGGCACCGGGTACATCTCGGCGGTGTCGATGAAGTTGATCCCGGCAGCCTTTGCCCGCTCAATCTGGGCGAAGGCGTCTGCCTCGCTGTTTTGCTCGCCCCAGGTCATGGTTCCGAGGCAGATGGCGCTCACGTTCAGGTTCGTTCGGCCTAGCTGGCGATAGTCCATCGGGTGCTCCTTGGGCAAAACAATCATAAAAGCAGGTTGAATTATTTTTCGCAATCTGCATAATTGCGCACCTCTTTCTGCAGTGGAAGTGATGCGCCGCCGCCGAAGAATCTTGCCGTTGAACGGACGCGCCGACCCGAGCCCCCGAAAGCGTCTGTATCCGGCTGCCTTTGACTTGTCAAAGTACGCACTATTCAGTAAGATCCGCCGTCTAATTTACAGGGCGGCCCCTGAGGCTATAAAGAATGAAAACTTTTACTGCTAAACCGGAAACAGTAAAGCGCGACTGGTTTGTCGTCGACGCTGCTGGTCAGACCCTGGGTCGTCTGGCCACCGAAATCGCGAGCCGTCTGCGTGGCAAGCACAAGCCTGAGTACACTCCTCACGTTGACACCGGCGACTACATCGTCGTAATCAACGCTGAGCAAATCCGTGTTACCGGTGCTAAAACCACTGACAAAATGTACTACTCCCACTCCGGTTTCCCGGGCGGCATCAAGTCGATCAACTTTGAAAAGCTGATCGCCAAGGCCCCTGAGCGCGTGATCGAGACCGCGGTCAAAGGCATGCTGCCTAAGAACCCGCTGGGTCGCGACATGTACCGTAAGCTGAAAGTCTATGCGGGCGCTGCACACCCTCATACTGCTCAGCAGCCCCAAGAACTGAAGATTTAACGGAATAGTTCATTATGTCGGCGACTCAAAATTACGGCACTGGCCGTCGCAAGACCGCAACCGCACGCGTTTTCCTGCGTCCGGGTACTGGTAACATCTCCATCAACAACCGTTCGCTGGATAATTTCTTCGGTCGCGAAACTGCCCGCATGGTAGTTCGTCAGCCGCTGGAATTGACTGAGACTGTCGAGAAGTTCGACATCTACGTCACCGTGATCGGCGGTGGTGTAAGTGGTCAGGCTGGCGCAATCCGCCACGGCATCACTCGCGCTCTGATGGACTACGACGAGACTCTGCGCAGCGCCCTGCGTAAAGCCGGCTTCGTAACCCGCGATGCTCGTGAAGTTGAACGTAAGAAAGTCGGTCTGCGTAAAGCGCGTAAGCGTCCGCAGTACTCGAAGCGTTAATTCGCTTTCACGTTCAAAAAAGAACGCCCAGTATCCTCACGGAGCTGGGCGTTTTTTTATGTCTGCGATTTATCAAAGAATTGCGCTGTGACAACTTGCCACATCCGTAGGCGCCCTATACTACAAGGCTTGGGGGTGATGGGCTCCGGTAATTACCTTGTCAGGATTGGGGCTTTTCATTACCATTCGGCAAAATTTTTATAAGTACATAGATTTACTTAGTAGATGCCTGATTTAACAGGCCACAAAGCTGATGGGAGAGGACTGAATGAGCAATGACGGCGTGAATGCAGGCCGGCGTCGCTTCTTGGTAGCAGCCACATCCGTGGTGGGTGCTGCAGGAGCGGTGGGGGCTGCGGTCCCGTTCGTGGGGTCATGGTTTCCCAGTGCCAAGGCGAAAGCCGCAGGTGCACCGGTGAAAGTGAATGTCAGCAAAGTCGAGCCAGGCCAGCAGATGATTGCTGAGTGGCGCGGCCAGCCGGTGTTCATTGTCCGCCGTACACCGGAAATCCTGGGGAATCTGAAGAAGATCGAGGGCCAGCTCGTTGATCCGACCTCCAAGAACTCGACACAACCGACTTACGTTGATCCGGAAACCCGTTCGATCAAGCCTGAGGTCCTGCTGCTGATTGGTATCTGCACGCACCTGGGTTGCTCGCCGACCTTCCGTCCTGAAGTGGCACCTGCGGATCTGGGTAAAGACTGGGTGGGTGGTTATTTCTGCCCTTGTCACGGTTCCCACTACGATCTGGCAGGTCGCGTCTACAAGTCGCAACCTGCGCCTTTGAACCTGCCAGTTCCCCCGCATTCCTATGAGACCGATGAGATCATTATCATTGGCGTCGATACGGAGAAAGCGTGATGAGCAAGTTCATGGATTGGGTTGACGCACGCTTTCCCGCCACCAAGATGTGGGAAGACCATCTCAGCAAGTATTACGCTCCGAAGAACTTCAACTTCTTCTACTTCTTTGGCTCCCTGGCACTGCTCGTGCTGGTCAATCAGATCGTTACCGGTGTCTGGCTGACCATGAGCTATACCCCGTCGGCGGAAGAGGCATTCGCCTCCGTCGAATACATCATGCGCGACGTCGAGTACGGCTCGATCCTGCGTCTGCTGCACTCCACCGGCGCTTCGGCGTTCTTCATCGTGGTCTATCTGCACATGTTCCGTGGCCTGCTCTACGGTTCGTACCAGAAGCCGCGTGAGCTGGTGTGGGTCTTCGGCATGCTGATCTACCTGGCATTGATGGCCGAAGCCTTCATGGGTTACCTGCTGCCGTGGGGGCAGATGTCCTACTGGGGTGCCCAGGTAATCATCTCGCTGTTCGGTGCGATTCCGGTCATCGGCAACGACCTGACCCAATGGATTCGTGGTGACTACCTGATCTCCGGCATTACCCTGAACCGCTTCTTCGCCTTGCACGTGGTTGCCCTGCCGATCGTTATCCTGGGTCTGGTGGTGTTGCACATCCTGGCGTTGCACGAAGTAGGTTCGAACAACCCGGACGGCGTGGACATCAAGAAGCACAAGGATGAAAACGGCATACCGCTGGACGGCATTGCCTTCCACCCGTACTACACCGTGAAAGATATCGTCGGCGTGGTGGTGTTCCTGTTCATCTTCTGCTCGATCGTGTTCTTCTTCCCGGAAATGGGCGGTTACTTCCTCGAAAAGCCGAACTTTGAAGTGGCAAACGCCTTCAAGACCCCAGAGCACATCGCTCCGGTCTGGTACTTCACCCCGTTCTACGCCATCTTGCGTGCTGTTCCGGACAAGCTCTTCGGTGTGATCGCCATGGGCGCGGCCATTGCCGTGCTGTTTGTCCTGCCATGGCTGGACCGTAGCCCGGTCAAGTCGATGCGCTACAAGGGCTGGCTGAGCAAGATCTGGCTCTGGGTGTTCTGCATCGCGTTCGTGATCCTGGGCGTGCTGGGCGTATTGGCCCCAACCCCTGAGCGTACGTTGCTGTCGCAGGTATGTACCTTCCTGTACTTCGCCTACTTCATTCTGATGCCGTTCTACACCAGGCTCGAGAAGACCAAACCGGTTCCGGAAAGGGTGACTGGCTGATGAAAAAACTATTTGCTGTATTGATGCTTGCCGCGCTGCCAGTGTTCGCTTTCGCAGCAGAACACGGTGGCCCCGAGCTGGAAAAAGTCGACATCGACGTTTCCGATAAAGCAGCCATGCAGGATGGCGCGCGTACGTTCGCCAACTACTGCATGGGTTGCCACAGTGCCAAGTTCCAGCGCTACGAGCGTGTTGCCGACGACCTGGGCATTCCCCATGAGTTGATGATGGAGAAGCTGATGTTCACCGGCGCCAAGATCGGCGACCACATGAGCATCGGCATGCAGCCGGCGGACGCCAAGGCCTGGTTTGGCGCCGCGCCACCGGACCTGACCCTGGTTGCCCGTGTTCGCGGTACTGACTGGCTGTACGGTTACCTGAGGTCGTTCTACGAAGATCCGGCGCGCCCATGGGGTGTGAACAACAAGGTCTTCCCGAACGTGGGTATGCCTAACGTCCTGGCCGGCCTGCAAGGTCGCCAGGTGGTTGGCTGCAAACAGGTACAAATCGTCGAAGACGGCAAGAAGCAATATGATCCTCTGACCGGTACGGCGCTGACCCATGAAGCGTGCGATCAGTTGACCATCGTGCCGAAAAGCGGTGCCCTGACTGCAGAGCAGTTCGATGAGAAGGTCAAGAATCTGGTAACCTTCCTGGCTTACTCGGCTAACCCGGTTAAGCTGCAACATCAGCGCATCGGTACTTACGTATTGTTGTACCTGGCGTTCTTCTTCGTATTCGCTTACCTGCTCAAGCGCGAATACTGGAAAGACGTGCACTGATAAAGCTTCAAGCTATTGCTGTTAATCGCGCGCGCCCAAGGGCGCCTCTGAAGGTGTAGCGAAACTGGTGATCCAGTCGTTACGGGAGGCGCCCTCTGGGCGCGCTCGTTTTTCCGCGTTCGATTATTTCTACAAGCGAGGAGGATCGCCATGGGCGTGACCAATCGGTTGGCCTGTTACTCCGACCCCGCCGACCACTATTCCCACCGAGTGCGCATCGTACTGGCAGAGAAGGGTGTCAGCGCCGAGATCATTTACGTGGAAGCTGGACGCCAGCCACCTAAACTGATTGAAGTGAACCCTTACGGCAGCTTGCCCACCCTGGTCGATCGCGACCTGGCATTGTGGGAGTCGACTGTGGTGATGGAATATCTGGATGAGCGTTACCCGCACCCGCCGCTACTGCCGGTTTATCCCGTGGCGCGTGCCAACAGTCGCCTGCTGATGCACCGCATTCAGCGGGACTGGTGTGGTCTGGTGGATCTGATTCTGGATTCGCGGACCAAGGAGGCGGCCCGTGCCGTGGCCCGGAAAGAATTGCGCGAAAGCCTGACGGGTGTGTCGCCGCTGTTCGCCGACAAACCGTTTTTCCTCAGTGAGGAACAAAGTCTGGTGGATTGCTGCCTACTGCCAATACTCTGGCGATTGCCGATTCTGGGTATAGAACTGCCGCGGCCGGCCAAGCCGCTGCTTGATTATATGGAGCGCCAGTTTGCGCGTGAGGCTTTCCAGGCGAGTCTGTCTGGTGTCGAACGCGACATGCGCTAAGGCTTAAGGAGCCGCTATGAACTCCAGTCGACCTTATCTGGTCCGCGCGCTCTATGAGTGGATTGTGGACAACGATTGCACCCCGCACATGCTGGTCAATTCCGAGTACCCGTCGGTACAGGTTCCACAGGGGTTTGCCAGTGACGGGCAGATCGTCCTGAATGTATCGCCACAAGCCGTGCGTCACTTGCACATGGATAACGAGGCGGTCAGTTTCGAGGGGCGCTTTGGTGGTGTGCCGCACACACTGTATGTGCCAATCGCTTCGATCCTGGGAATCTACGCTCGGGAGAATGGTCAGGGCATGGTGTTTGATCTGGAATCGCCGATGGGCGAGGATGACGAGATCGAACCAGATGACGATCTTCCGCCACCCGACAGTGAGCCGCCGCGTCCAAGCGGTCGCCCCAGTCTGAAAGTGGTGAAGTAATAAAAAAGGCGATCCAGATGGATCGCCTTTTTTATTGCGCGGGATTGCAGGTCAGTCGATGTACTCGAACAATTTCACAATCTTCTGTACGCCGGAAACGCCCTGTACCAGGTTGGTCGCCTGCGCAGCTTCCTGCTTGGTCAGCAGGCCCAGCATGTAGACGATACCGTTTTCGGTGACGACCTTGATGCGCGAGCCAGGGATGTTCGCATCGGCGAGCATCTGGGTCTTGATCTTGGTGGTCAGCCAGGTGTCGTTCTGGCGTGCCAGCAACGAGGAGGGTGGCAGGATCTGCAGTTCGTTGTGCACCTGCTTCACGCGCTGGACCGCGGCAGCGGCCTGTTCGGCCTTGGCCTTGAGGTCTGCGCGTGGCGTTTGCCCGGCAAGCAGCACGACACCGTTGAAGCTGGTGACGACGATGTGCGAATCCTTGTCCAGGGCCGGGTCAGCCTTGGCGACGTTCACGCCAACCTTGGTGTCGATCAGGGAGTCGTCGATCTTGCTGCCCAGTGTGCGAGTACCGCGGTCATCTTCAATCGGTGCTTCACGGCTGGCAGTCACGACCGAGGTGCAGCCACTGATGCCGAGGCACAGGGTCAAGGCCAACAGGCCAAGGCGATTAGGGGTCATTCTTCACTCCCGAACAATTGGCTGTCGATCAAATCGCAAAGGCAATGGATCGCCAGCAGGTGGACTTCTTGAATACGAGCGGTGACGTTGGCCGGTACGCGAATCTCCACGTCCTCGGGCAACAGCAGCGACGCCATGCCGCCGCCATCACGACCCGTTAATGCTACGACAATCATTTCGCGATCATGTGCGGCCTGGATCGCTTGAATTATGTTGGCCGAGTTGCCGCTGGTGGAGATAGCCAGCAGCACATCGCCCGGTTGGCCGAGTGCGCGGATCTGCTTGGAGAAGATCTCGTTGTAGCTGTAGTCGTTGGCGATCGAGGTGATCGTCGAGCTGTCGGTCGTCAGGGCGATGGCTGGCAGGCTCGGGCGCTCGCGCTCAAAGCGATTGAGCAGCTCGGACGAGAAGTGCTGGGCGTCGCCTGCAGAGCCGCCGTTGCCACAGGAAAGCATTTTGCCTTCGTTGAGCAGGGCGTTGACCATGACCTGGCTGGCTTGCTCGATGTGCGGTGCAAGTACTTCCATCGCCTGTTGCTTGGTGTCGATACTGGCCTGAAAAAGCTGGCGAATTCGGGATTGCATGTCCATCTGTGTGACCTTAAGTAGCGCGGCTGTTCGGCACGTGAATGTGCAGCCCGCAAAGCAAAGAGCAAAAGTGTTGGGTGATAGTGTCCGGTTCGCAATGCCGGCGATCAGCCGTCGAAGGCATTCTGTAGCCAATTCAACTGATCGAGATTGCTGTCGATGGCAATCACGTCGAAGCGGCAAGGGGAATTGGCCCAGCGCGACTCGCACTGAAGAAAATACTGCGCGGCGAAAATCAGTTTTTGCCGTTTGCGCTCATCGATGCTATCGAGCGCGCCACCCCATTGAGTGTTTTTTCTGTAGCGGACTTCAACGAATACTACTGTATCGCCATCTAGCATGACCAGATCAAGCTCGCCGCGTTTACACAACCAGTTCTGCGCCAGCAGGCGCAGACCCTGTTGTTGAAGATGCTCGAGCGCATGGCGCTCGGCATCCTTACCGCTTTGCTGGCGTGACCTGTCAGGCATCAGCGAGCGGTGTCCGGCAGGCGCTGGACCTGGCCATTGGCGAACTGGGCCCATGGCAGCTGGCGTACGACACGCTGGCTCTGAGTCATGCCAAGGCTGCCCGATTCACCGTCGATCCGGCTGTCCGGCAGAGACTTGAGCTGGCCCAGGCGTGGCGCCAGTCGATAGGCGTCCACGCCCATTGCATACAGACGCCCCAGGCTGCCGGCGGCTTGTGGCCACTGGGCGGTGACCTGGCGGCGCAGTGGATCGTTGGCGTCCAGCAACCATGGCGTCTCGCAGAAACGGATGCCATTCATGTCGTTGTACTGGTTGATGTCACCGCTGGCACTGAACACGTGGGAGGTGGCGTAGACCGGAACATCGCCTGCGTACTGGAAGTTAAGGGTCGGTTTGATCTGCTGGGCCTGTTGCGGTGTTGCGGCCAGGAAGATGAACTCGATGTCCTGGCGGCGCGATGGCTGGGCAGCCACTTGCGAGCCAACAGTGCTTTGCAGGCTCTTGGCGCGACCTTCGCTCTGGCGCAGCTGGAACATGTCGGCAATCTGCTGGGCCAGCTGGACCGGCTGATCGACGCGTTCGGTGGCGACGATGGTGCCACCATTGGCTTGCCAGTCCTGGCTGAACGCCTTGAGCACGCGGTCGCCCCATTCGCCTTTCGGCACCATGATGGCTGCCCGATGCAGGCCGTCGGCGCGAGCGCGGCGCGACACTTCGCGGGCTTCGTCTTCAGCGGCCAGACCGAACTGGAACAGCTGTGCCGGGCCTTGGTCGCCTTCGCTGTAGTTCAGCGCCAGCGTGGTGATCGGCAATTGCGGGCGGGTGCTCAGCTGTTTGACCAGCGGCTTCTCCAGCGGCCCGACGACCAGTTGCACGCCATCGGCCTGGGCCTTGCGGTAGAACTCGTCCATGGAGGTCAGGTGCGAGCTGTCATAAAACTCGATGGCGGGTGGCTTCTGCCCGGCCTGTTGTGCCTGGTAGTGAGCGGCCATGAAGCCGTCGCGCAGTGCTTTGCCAACCGAGGCCAATTGGCCGTCCTGAGGCAACAGCAGGGCGATCTTGTTCAGGGGCTGGCTGGCCAGCTCCTTGAGTTGGGTCAGTGGCTGTGGCAATTGAATGGCTGCCGGGTGTTTCGGATTCTTCGCGCGCCAGTTATCGATGGCGGCCTGTTGCTGCTCCAGGGTGCCGGCGGATTTCACGGCCAGCGCCAGGGCCATCCAGCCACCGAGATCGTCGGTGGTGTTCGGCTGCAACTGATCGGTTGGCAACGAAGCGATCAGGGTCCAGATGGCTTCGTGGTTTTTGCTCGCGGCTTCGCCTTTCAGCATCGGGGCAATGAAAATGCGCTCGCGAGCGGCGGCGAGTGTCTGGCCATCGGCTTCAAGGGCGCGGGCGTGAACGGTGCCGGTGCGCACCTGTTGCTCTACGGGCAGTTCGCTCAAGCGCTGCAGGCTGGGATGGCTCAAGGCAGTAAGTGCTGCCTTGGGCTGGTTGCGGGTCATGGCCAGTTCAGCCGCCAGAGTGCTGGCGAAAATCTGTTGGCCCGGCTTGAGCTGCTCGATCGGAACCTGTTGCAGGATTTGCGCGGACTGGCCGGCATTGCCCTGGTGATAGGCTAGGTCTGCAGCGCTCAGGCGCAGCAGGGCGGCATCTTCCGGTGATTTGCTTTGGGCAGCCTTCGCAAGCAGTTGCTCGATACTGGCGTCCGGTGTCCGTGGAAGTTCGCCAAGGCTGGAGGAGGGCGAGCTGGCGCAAGCCGCCAGCAAGGCAGCGAGGCAGAGGGCAGATAACAGCCGCAGGCAAGCGATCATGTAAGCGTTCCTGATACTCGATCAAATTAGCGTGGAATTGTACCCAAGCACTGGCCGGGGCGCGATGTTAGTGGCGTGAATCGATCAATTTAGCTGGTGTAAATGTTGCGCCAGTACACAAACGGTCGGCGATACCACGTTTGCTTGCGCGTATCGTGAGTCTCGCTACGCGCTACAATGGCGGCTTTTACCGATCATGAGGTGTGCGCTTTGACTGCTCCAGGTGCTTTGAATTCCGCTGCTGGCTCGCTTTATGTGGTGGCGACGCCCATCGGCAACCTGGATGACATCAGTGCGCGGGCGCTGAAGATTCTGCGTGAAGTGGCCTTGATCGCCGCGGAAGACACCCGCCATTCCCAGCGCTTGATGCAGCACTTCGGCATTTCGACGCCATTGGCAGCCTGCCACGAGCATAACGAGCGGGATGAAGGTAGTCGCTTTATCACTCGTCTGCTTGCCGGCGACAACGTGGCGTTAATCTCCGACGCCGGCACGCCGCTGATTTCCGATCCGGGTTATCACCTGGTGCGGCAGGCCCGGGCAGCGGGTATCGATGTGGTGCCGGTTCCGGGTGCCTGCGCGTTGATTGCAGCGTTGTCGGCGGCAGGGCTGCCTTCCGACCGATTCATTTTCGAGGGTTTTCTGCCAGCCAAGGCTGTGGGGCGGCGAGCGCGTCTGGAGCAGGTAAAGGAAGAGCCTCGCACATTGATCTTCTATGAGGCTCCGCATCGCATTCTGGAATGCCTGCAAGACATGGAACTGGTGTTTGGCCCCGAGCGCCCGGCGCTGCTTGCCCGTGAGTTGACCAAGACGTTTGAAACGCTCAAGGGGCTGCCGCTGGCTGAGCTGCGCGAGTTCGTCGAGTCGGACAGCAATCAGCAGCGTGGCGAGTGCGTGGTGTTGGTGGCGGGCTGGTCTGCCCCCGAAGAGGAGGGCGCCGTCAGCAGCGAGGCGATGCGCATCCTCAACCTGTTGCTCGAAGAAATGCCGCTCAAGCGTGCAGCGGCTTTGGCGGCGCAAATCACCGGCGAGCGCAAGAATGTGCTGTACCAGATCGCCCTGGATAAACAGAAAAGCGAGTAAAACCCGACGTGCAGGCGTGCTCAAGGGCGCTTGGCCCTTGTTCTTCGGGCGCTCTGCCGGTAACCTTCGCGGCGGAGAGTCGATTGGACAGTCGCTGCCCCCTATGAAAATTAGGGGGGGGAGGAAAGTCCGGGCTCCATAGGGCGAAGTGCCAGGTAATGCCTGGGAGGCGTGAGCCTACGGAAAGTGCCACAGAAAATAACCGCCTAAGCGCTTCGGCGCCGGTAAGGGTGAAAAGGTGCGGTAAGAGCGCACCGCACGTCTGGTAACAGTTCGTGGCTAGGTAAACCCCACTTGGAGCAAGACCAAATAGGGTCCCAAGGCGTGGCCCGCGCTGGGACCGGGTAGGTTGCTAAAGGTGTCCAGTGATGGCCATCGTAGACGAATGACTGTTCAAGACAGAACCCGGCTTACAGATCGACTCTCCACCTTTTTTCTCCTCTGCTTGAATCATTGGGCAGAGTGTTGGTGATAGCCATTTCCCTTCGTGCACAAGCGTCGGGAGAAGCGGTTTTGTGATATCGATTAGCCCGCGCTTGTAGTGATCGCATAAACTCCACGCAGCACCGGTTTTCCTCCTTGCACAATCGTCAGGAGACACGGTTTTGTGATATCGATTAGCCCGCGCTTGTAGTGATCGCATAAACTCCACGCAGCACCAGTTTTCCTCCTTCCACAATCGTCAGCAGAACCACTTTTGTAATACCGAAAAAATCTTACTCTTAATAAATTACTTTAACTTCCGAATGCAGCCTCCTGCGCTGATTCAAGTTATCGGGCAGTTTCATGTGCCGGATTCTCGTTGCCCCTCCTTTAATGCTCCTAAATCTCAGTTCTGTAAGGGTTTTCCTTTGATCCGCGCCTTGACGGTGTGGTGGGCGCATTCCTATAGTGTGCGCAAGTGGCGGAAAGTGGCATGAAGTGGGTTTTTTGAACTCAAAACGCTAGAATTTGGAGAAACGCAGACGTGTTTCGCGGAGCCAACGTTATCAGTCTCGATGCAAAGGGCCGTCTCGCCATGCCGAGCCGGTACCGTGACGAGCTCGATTCGCGTAGTTCCGGTCAATTGATCGTAACAATTGATGCCGTTGATCCTTGTTTGTGTGTTTACCCCCTCGATGAGTGGGAAATTATTGAAACCAAACTGCGCGCACTGCCTTCGCTTCGCGAAGAGAACCGCCGCTTGCAACGTTTACTGATTGGTAATGCCGTCGACCTCGAGCTCGATGGCAGTGGTCGCTTTCTGGTTCCGCCGCGTCTTCGTGAATATGCCAAGTTGGATAAACGCGCGATGTTGGTAGGCCAACTGAACAAGTTCCAATTGTGGGACGAGGATGCCTGGAACGCGGTTTCTGCCGCTGACCTGGCTGCTATTCAACAACCGGGCGCTATGCCTGATGAACTGCGTGATTTGATCCTGTGACTATTGATAGCGGCTTTAACCACATCACCGTACTGCTTGACGAAGCCGTCGAAGCTCTCGCCGTACGTCCTGATGGCTGCTATCTGGACGGCACGTTCGGACGCGGCGGGCACAGCCGGTTGATCCTCAGCCAGCTCGGCCCCGATGGCCGGTTGCTCGGATTCGATAAAGATCCACAAGCGATTGCCACCGGGCAGACGCTAGCGGCCGAAGACGGCCGCTTTGTCGTTGTGCAGCGCAGCTTTGCCGAACTCGGTTCGGAAGTCGCCGAACGCGGTCTGGCTGGCAAGGTCAGCGGCGTTCTGCTGGATCTTGGCGTGTCCTCGCCACAGCTCGACGACCCTGAACGCGGTTTCAGTTTCCTCAACGACGGCCCGCTGGACATGCGCATGGATCCGTCTCGTGGCATCAGCGCCGCCGAATTCGTCAACACCGCACCCGTGGAAGAAATCGCCCGTGTGTTCAAGGAATACGGCGAAGAGCGTTTCTCCGGTCGCATGGCCCGTGCCGTGGTCGAACGTCGCGACATCAAGCCGTTCGAGCGTACCGGTGACCTGGCGGAAGTCCTGAAGGTCGCCAACCCGGCGTGGGAAAAGGGCAAGAACCCTGCAACCCGTGCGTTCCAGGGATTGCGTATTCACGTCAACAACGAACTGGGCGATCTGGAGACCGGCCTCGAAGCCGCGCTGGAATGCCTGGAAGTGGGCGGTCGCCTGGTGGTGATCAGCTTCCATTCGCTGGAAGACCGCATCGTCAAACTGTTCATGCGCAAGCTGGTGAAAGGCGAAGCCGACAACCTGCCGCGCAACCTGCCGGTTCGGCACGTCGCTTTCGAACCGAAAATCAAAGTCCATGGCAAAGCGCAGACGGCCTCCGACGCCGAACTCAAAGCCAACCCACGTTCCCGTAGCGCTGTCATGCGTGTGGCGGAGAAGCTGCGGTGAGCAAGCTTTTCGCCAAGCCATTGCCCGGCGGAAGCTTCTTCATGCTGCTGCTGTTTGTTGCCGTGCTCGTTTCGGCTATCGGCGTGTCTTATAGCGCCCACTGGAATCGCCAGTTGTTGAACACGCTGTACAACGAATTGAGCGTGCGCGACAAGGCGCAAGCCGAGTGGGGCCGGTTGATTCTGGAACAGAGCACCTGGACCGCCCACAGCCGTATCGAAGTGCTGGCCACCGAGCAATTGAAAATGCACATCCCCGGTGCCGCTGACGTGAAGATGGTGGCGCCATGATGAAGCTCGAAGGTGCGCTCTTCCCTTGGCGTTTCCGCGTGGTGCTGGGTTTGCTCGGCGTCATGGTGGTTGCTATCTGCTGGCGCATCATCGATCTGCAAGTGGTCGACCGTGACTTCCTGAAAGGTCAGGGCGATGCGCGCAGTGTCCGTCATATTCCGATTCCGGCTCACCGTGGTTTGATCACCGACCGTAACGGCGAGCCTTTGGCGGTCAGTACCCCGGTGACCACGCTGTGGGCCAACGCCAAGGAAATGCAGCTGGAAAAAGACAAGTGGCCAGCACTGGCCGCCGCGCTGGGGCAGGATCCCAAGGCCCTGACCGAGCGTCTTGAAGCCCAGGCCAACAAGGAATTCATCTACCTGGTGCGCGGGCTGACGCCGGAGCAGGGGCAGGCTGTGCTCGACCTGAAGGTGCCGGGTGTCTACGGCATCGAAGAGTTCCGGCGCTTTTATCCTGCCGGCGAAGTCACCGCCCATATGGTCGGGTTTACCGACATCGACGATCACGGTCGTGAGGGTGTCGAACTGGCCTACGACGAATGGCTGGCCGGGGTCCCTGGCAAGCGTCAGGTGATCAAGGACCGGCGCGGCCGGCTGATCAAGGATGTCCAGGTCACCAAAAACGCCAAGGCCGGCAAGCCCTTGGCGTTGTCCATTGACCTGCGCCTGCAATACCTGGCCAACCGTGAGTTGCGCAACGCGATCATCGAGAACGGCGCCAAGGCCGGCAGCCTGGTGATCATGGACGTGAAGACCGGCGAGATTCTCGCGATGGTCAACCAGCCGACCTATAACCCGAACAACCGTCGCAACCTGCAACCGGCGATGATGCGTAACCGCGCGATGATCGACGTGTTCGAACCCGGTTCGACCATGAAAGCGATCTCGATGAGCGCTGCGATCGAAACCGGCCGCTGGAAGCCGAGCGACACGGTCGAGGTGTATCCGGGCTCGTTGCAGATCGGCAAGTACACCATCAAGGACGTATCCAAGACCGAAGGCCCGGTGCTCGACCTGACCGGCATCCTGATCAACTCCAGTAACGTCGGCATGAGCAAGGTCGCGTTCGACATCGGCGGCGAAACGATCTTCCGTCTTGCGCAGAAAGTCGGCCTCGGCCAGGACACTGGCCTGGGCTTCCCGGGTGAACGCGTCGGCAACCTGCCGAACTACCGCGAATGGCGCAAGGCAGAAACCGCCACGCTGTCCTACGGCTACGGTATCTCCGTGACCGCGATCCAGTTGGTCCACGCCTTCTCGGCCCTGGCCAACAACGGTCGCCTCGCACCGCTGACCCTGATCAAGACCGACAAGCCGCCGCAAACCACTCAGGTGTTGCCAGAGACTGTCGCGAAAACCATGCAAGGCATGCTGCAACAAGTGATCGAAGCCCCGCGCGGTGTGTTCCGTGCGCAAGTGCCGGCGTATCACGTGGGCGGCAAGTCCGGTACCGCTCGTAAAACATCGGTTGGCACCAAGGGTTACGCCGAGAACTCCTACCGTTCGCTGTTCGCCGGTTTCGGCCCGATGAGCGATCCGCGTTACGCCATCGTTGTCGTCATCGATGAGCCGACCAAGGCTGGTTACTTCGGTGGCCTGGTTTCCGCACCGGTGTTCAGCCGCGTGATGTCGGGCACCCTGCGCCTGATGAACATTACGCCGGACAACCTGCCACCTACTCAACAAGCGAACGCGACACCGGTCGTTCCGCTGAAAGCCAATGGAGGGCGCGGCTGATGTCTCTGAGCCTGAACAAGATTTTCCCTCACGCCGGTCACGATCTGCTGATTCGCGAGCTCGCCCTGGACAGCCGCAAAGTGCGCGCGGGTGATCTGTTCCTCGCCGTGCCGGGCGGGAAGTTCGATGGGCGTGCGCACATTACCGACGCCTTGCAACGTGGTGCTGCTGCAGTGGCCTATGAAGTCGAAGGCGCCACGGTCCTGCCGATCACTGAAGTGCCGCTGATTCCGGTCAAGGGGCTGGCGGCCCAGTTGTCGGACATCGCCGGGCGTTTTTATGGCGAGCCAAGCCATCACCTGAACCTGGTGGGCGTGACCGGCACCAACGGCAAGACCAGCGTGACTCAATTGGTCGCCCAGGCACTGGACCTGCTTGGCCAGCACTGCGGCCTGGTCGGCACACTCGGTTGCGGCTTCTACGGCGCGCTGGAAAGCGGCCTGCACACCACGCCGAATCCGATTGCCATGCAAGCGACCCTGGCGGACCTGAAAAGGCCGGGGCCAAAGCCGTGGCGATGGAAGTTTCTTCCCATGGCCTGGACCAGGGCCGTGTGACGGCATTGGCCTTCGATGTGGCGGTGATGACCAACCTGTCCCGCGATCATCTGGACTACCACGGCACCATGCAGGCTTACGGCGAGACGAAGGCCAAGCTGTTTGCCTGGAATGATTTGAAATGCCGCGTGGTCAACCTCGACGACGAGTTTGGTCGGCAGCTGGCCGCGGACAAGCGCGAGTCGCGGCTGATCACCTATAGCCTGGAAGATTCCAGCGCCTATCTGTATTGCCGCCAGGCGCAATTCGACGACGACGAAGGCGTGCGTGCCACGCTGGTCACGCCACAGGGCGAGCATCTGTTGCGTAGCGCTTTGCTTGGTCGCTTCAACCTGAGCAACGTCCTGGCGGCAGTCGGCGCGTTGCTCGGTCTGGAGTACGCACTGGACGAAATCCTCAAGGTGCTGCCGATGCTCGAAGGCCCGGCCGGTCGCATGCAGCGTCTGGGTGGTGGTTCGCAGCCGTTGGTGGTGGTCGATTATGCCCACACCCCGGATGCCCTGGAAAAAGTGCTGCTGGCTCTGCGTCCACACGCCAAGGGCCAGTTGCTGTGCCTGTTCGGCTGTGGTGGCGACCGTGATCGCGGCAAGCGTCCGCTGATGGCGGAGGTGGTCGAGCGTCTGGCCGATCGTGTGTTGGTCACCGATGACAATCCGCGTACGGAAGACCCCTTGGTGATTTTCGATGACATCCGCGCCGGTTTCACGGCTGTGGATAAGGTGGAGTTCGTTGCCGGTCGTGGTCAGGCGATTGCCCGGTTGATCGCCAGTGCCTCGGTGGACGACGTGATTGTCCTGGCCGGCAAAGGTCATGAGGACTATCAGGAAATCAACGGCGAACGTCATGCCTTTTCCGATCTGATCGAGGCTGATCATGCCTTGACTGCGTGGGAGGTTGCCCATGCTTGAGGCCTTGAAACTGAGCGAACTGACCAGTGCGCTGAATGCTCGCCTGGTGTCCACCGATGCCAGATTCGACGGCGTCAGTATCGACAGCCGCGCGATCAAACCGGGCCAACTGTTTATTGCCCTGGCCGGTCCGCGTTTTGACGGTCATGACTATCTGAATGAAGTCGCCGCCAAGGGTGCCGTGGCCGCGCTGGTCGAGCGTGAAGTCGCCGATAGCACCTTGCCGCAATTGCTGGTCAAGGACACTCGCCAGGCCCTCGGCCAGTTGGGCGCGCTGAATCGCGCCGCCTACGCCCATCAGGTCGCAGCCGTCACCGGCTCCAGCGGCAAGACCACGGTCAAGGAAATGCTCGCAAGCATCCTGCGTACCCGCGGTTCGGTACTGGCGACCCGTGGCAACCTGAACAATGACCTCGGCGTGCCGTTGACCCTGCTCGAACTCGCCCCGGAACACAACGCGGCGGTGATCGAGTTGGGCGCTTCGCGTCTGGGTGAAATCGCTTACACCGTAGGGCTGACGAAGCCGCACGTGGCGATCCTCAACAACGCAGGGACCGCCCACGTAGGCGAGTTCGGCGGGCCGGAGAAAATCGTCGAGGCCAAGGGCGAAATCATCGAAGGGCTGGCGGCCGATGGCGTCGCCGTGCTCAACCTCGATGACAAGGCATTCGGTATCTGGAAGGCGCGCGCCGGTGATCGCAAAGTGCTGACATTCGCCTTGAGCAACAGTAATGCCGACTTCTACGCCAGTGACCTGGCCACTGATGCTCGCGGTTGCCCGGCGTTCAACCTGCATACACCTGAAGGTGTGGAGCGCGTTCAACTGAATCTGCTTGGCACCCATAACGTCGCCAATGCGATGGCCGCCGCCGCTGCCGCCCATGCCTTGGGTGTGTCGCTGTCTGGCATCGCTACCGGCCTGGGCGCGGTGCAACCGGTCAAGGGGCGCACCGTTGCGCAATTGGCCAGCAACGGCATGCGCGTGATCGATGACACTTACAACGCCAATCCCACCTCCATGTGCGCTGCCGTTGATATACTGGCCGGCTTTTCCGGTCGCACCGTCCTGGTGCTCGGAGATATCGGCGAGTTGGGCGATTGGGCGGAGCAGGGGCACCGCGACGTGGGCGCGTACGCCCGTGGCAAGGTTTCTGCGCTGTACGCCGTCGGGCCAATGATGGCTCACGCCGTGAACGCATTCGGTCCACAGGCTTTTCACTTCAGCACGCAGGCTGAACTGATCAAGGCCCTGGGTGCCGAGCAAGACACAAACACCACCATTTTGATCAAGGGGTCGCGCAGCGCTGCGATGGAAAACGTCGTCGCCGCCTTGTGCGGGTCCAGTCTGGAGAAACATTAATGCTGCTGCTGCTAGCGGAGTATCTGCAACAGTTCTACAAAGGCTTCGCGGTCTTCCAGTACCTGACCCTGCGCGGGATCCTCGGTGTGCTGACCGCGCTGGTCTTGTCGCTGTGCTACGGCCCGTGGATGATCCGCACCCTGCAGAACCGTCAGATCGGCCAATCGGTGCGTAACGACGGCCCGCAATCGCACCTGTCCAAGTCGGGCACACCGACCATGGGTGGCGCATTGATTCTGTCGTCCATCGGCGTCAGCACCTTGCTCTGGGCTGACCTGACCAACCGTTACGTCTGGGTCGTGTTGCTGGTGACCCTGCTGTTCGGCGCCATCGGCTGGGTCGACGACTACCGCAAGGTCATCGAGAAGAACTCCCGTGGCCTGCCGAGCCGCTGGAAGTATTTCTGGCAGTCGGTGTTCGGCCTCGGCGCTGCGATCTTCCTTTATATGACCGCGGCCACTCCAGTGGAAACCACGCTGATCCTGCCGATGCTCAAGGACTACAGCATTCCGCTGGGCGCAGGTTTCATCGTCCTGACCTATTTCGTGATCGTCGGTTCGAGCAACGCGGTCAACCTGACCGACGGCCTCGACGGTCTGGCGATCATGCCGACGGTAATGGTCGGCGGCGGCCTGGGCATTTTCTGCTACCTGTCGGGTAACGTGAAATTCGCCGAATACCTGCTGATTCCTTATGTACCGGGCGCCGGTGAATTGATCGTGTTCTGTGGTGCACTGATCGGCGCAGGCCTGGGTTTCCTCTGGTTCAACACCTATCCGGCACAAGTCTTCATGGGCGACGTCGGCGCACTGGCGCTGGGCGCGGCCCTGGGCACCATCGCGGTGATCGTCCGTCAGGAAATCGTCCTGTTCATCATGGGCGGCGTGTTCGTGATGGAAACCCTGTCAGTGGTCATTCAGGTTGCCTCTTTTAAACTGACCGGTCGCCGCGTATTCCGCATGGCGCCCATTCATCACCACTTTGAACTCAAGGGCTGGCCCGAGCCGCGCGTGATCGTCCGTTTCTGGATCATCACCGTGATTCTGGTGCTGATCGGTCTTGCCACCCTGAAGCTGAGGTAGAAACTCGTGTCTCTGATCGCTTCTGACCACTTCCGCATCGTTGTCGGCCTCGGCAAGAGCGGCATGTCCCTGGTTCGCTTCCTGGCGAACCGGGGCGTGGCGTTTGCAGTGGCCGATACGCGGGAAAATCCACCGGAACTGGCCACGCTCAAGCGTGACTATCCGCACGTGGAAGTGCGTTGTGGCGAGCTGGACGTCGAGTTCCTGTGCCGTGCCGACGAGCTCTACGTGAGCCCCGGCCTGGCCCTGGCGACCCCGGCCCTGCAGGCCGCCGCCGCCCGTGGCGTGAAAATGTCCGGCGACATCGAGCTGTTCGCGCGTAACGCGAAGGCGCCGATCGTGGCCATCAGCGGCTCCAACGCGAAAAGCACCGTCACCACGCTGGTCGGCGAAATGGCGGCTGCGGCCGGCAAGCGCGTCGCGGTGGGCGGCAACCTCGGCACCCCGGCGCTTGATCTGCTTCGCGATGACGTCGAACTGTACGTGATGGAACTGTCGAGCTTCCAGCTGGAAACCACCGACCAGCTCAACGCTGAAGTGGCGACCGTGCTCAACATCAGCGAAGACCACATGGATCGCTACAGCGGTCTGCCGGCCTATCACTTGGCCAAGCACCGGATCTTCCGTGGTGCCAAACAGTTCGTGGTCAATCGCCAGGATGCCCTGAGCCGTCCGCTGATGGGCGAGGGCCAGCCGTGCTGGACCTTTGGCCTGAGCAAACCGGATTTCAAGGCCTTTGGTATCCGTGAAGAAGATGGCGAGAAATACCTGGCCTTCGAATTCCAGAACCTGATGCCGGTGCGCGAGTTGAAGATTCGTGGCGCCCACAACCAGTCCAACGCCCTCGCGGCCCTGGCCCTGGGTCATGCCGTCGGCCTGCCGTTCGATGCCATGCTGTCGAGCCTGCGCACCTTCGCCGGCCTGGAGCATCGTTGCCAATGGGTCCGTGACCTCGACGGCGTGGGTTACTACAACGATTCCAAGGCCACCAACGTCGGTGCCGCACTGGCCGCCATCGAAGGGCTGGGCGCGGACATCGAGGGCAAGATCGTGCTGATCGCCGGTGGCGACGGCAAGGGGGCGGAGTTCAAGGACTTGCGCGATCCGGTGGCGGCCAACTGCCGCGCCGTGGTGCTGATGGGCCGCGACTCCGACAAGATCGGCGAGACCATCGGCGACGCCGTGCCGCTGATCCGCGCCGGCTCCCTGATCGAAGCGGTCGAGCAATGCCGCGCGGCCGCGCAGCCGGGCGACGTGGTGCTGCTGTCGCCAGCCTGCGCCAGTTTCGACATGTTCAAGAACTACGAAGACCGTGGTCACCAGTTCGTCCAAGCCGTGGAGGAACTGGCATGAGCCTGAGAGGCATCATCAAGCCGTACCCGTCGCCGATCATCACCGGGCGCGGTATCGACCTCGATTTCCCGATGCTCGCCGGTTGCCTGACGTTGCTCGGCCTGGGGCTCATCATGATTGCCTCGGCATCGACCGAAGTGGCGGCCGTGCAGTCGGGCAGCGCCCTGTACTACATGATTCGCCACCTTATTTACGTGGTGCTGGGCCTGGGGGCCTGCATCGTCACCATGATGATCCCGATTGCCACCTGGCAACGCCTGGGCTGGCTGATGCTGCTGGGTGCGTTCGGTTTGCTGGTGATGGTGATCATTCCGGGGATCGGCCGTGAGGTTAACGGCTCGATGCGCTGGATCGGCTTCAGTTTCTTCAACGTCCAGCCTTCCGAGATCGCCAAGGTATTCGTGGTGATCTACCTCGCCGGTTACCTGGTGCGTCGCCAGAAAGAAGTGCGTGAAAGCTGGATGGGCTTTTTCAAGCCGTTCATCGTGCTGCTGCCGATGGCGGGCCTGCTGCTGATGGAGCCGGACTTCGGTGCCACCGTCGTGATGATGGGCGCTGCGGCGGCGATGTTGTTCCTTGGCGGCGTCGGGCTGTTCCGTTTTTCCCTGATGGTGGTCCTGGCTGTCGGAGCGGTGGTGCTGTTGATTCAAATGCAGCCGTATCGAATGGCGCGTCTGACGAACTTTGCCGATCCATGGGCCGACCAGTTCGGTGCCGGCTATCAATTGTCCCAGGCGTTGATAGCTTTCGGTCGTGGCGAATGGCTGGGCGTTGGCCTGGGCAACAGCGTGCAAAAACAGTTCTATCTGCCGGAGGCCCACACTGACTTCGTGTTCTCGGTCCTGGCCGAAGAACTGGGCGCGGTGGGTTCGCTGTGCACTGTGGCACTGTTCGTCTTCGTGTGTATTCGCGGCATGTACATCGGTTTGTGGGCCGAGAAGGCCAAGCAGTTTTTTGCTGCTTATGTCGCCTACGGTTTGTCCTTTCTGTGGATTGGTCAATTCCTGATCAATATCGGCGTGAACGTGGGCTTGCTGCCGACCAAGGGGCTGACCCTGCCGTTCCTCAGCTATGGCGGGAGTTCGCTGGTGATCTGCTGCGCCTGTCTCGGCTTGTTGCTGCGCATCGAATGGGAAAGTCGAACCCACCTGGGCAGCGAGGAAATGGAGTTCCAGGAGAGCGACTTCGCCGAGGAGCCGCACCATGGGCGCTAACGTAATGATCATGGCCGGCGGCACCGGTGGCCACGTGTTCCCGGCGCTGGCCTGTGCCCGCGAATTCCAGGCGCGCGGCTATACCGTGCACTGGCTCGGCACGCCGCGTGGCATCGAGAACGATCTGGTGCCGGCAGCCGGTATCGAGTTGCACCGGATCAATGCCAGCGGTCTGCGCGGCAAGGGCAAGCTGTCGCTGCTCAAGGCACCGTTCATGTTGTTCAAGTCGGTCTGGCAGGCGCGGGCGATCATTCGCCGTCTGCAACCGGTCTGTGTCGTGGGCTTTGGCGGTTTTGTGACCGGTCCTGGTGGCGTCGCGGCCAAACTGGCCGGTGTGCCGGTGATCGTTCACGAGCAGAACGCCGTGGCCGGTACCGCCAATCGGTTGCTGGTGCCGTTGGCCGCCCGAGTCTGTGAAGCGTTCCCCGACACCTTTACCCTGTCGGACAGCCGCCGGACCACCGGTAATCCGGTGCGCACCGAGCTGTTCCTCGAGACATCGCGACCTGCCCTGGCCGGTCGCAAGGCGCGTTTGCTGATCCTGGGCGGAAGCCTGGGCGCAGAACCGTTGAACAAGTTGCTGCCTGAAGCCCTGTCGCAAGTTGCTGCCGATTTGCGTCCGGAAGTGTTCCATCAGGCCGGCAAAAAACACGATGAAGTGACTGCAGAGCGCTATCGCGCGGCTGGCGTCGAGGCGCAGGTGCAGCCTTTCATCAAAGACATGGCCCAAGCCTACGGCTGGGCCGACCTGGTGGTATGTCGCGCAGGCGCGCTGACCATCAGTGAACTGGCCGCCGCCGGTCTGCCCTCGATGCTGGTGCCTTTGCCTCACGCCATCGACGATCACCAGACCCGCAACGCCGAATATTTGGCCCGTGAAGGCGCAGCCTTCCTGATGCCGCAAAGAACGACTGGCGCAGCGGATCTTGCCGCTCGCCTGACAGAGGTCCTGATGCAACCACAACGACTCAACGAAATGGCTACCGCGGCACGCCGCCTCGCCAAACCCGATGCCACCCGTAACGTGGTCGATAGCTGCCTGGAGGTGGCCCATGGTTGAGAGTCAGAAAGCCATGCCACAACCGGAAATGCGCCGTATCCGTCGCATCCACTTCGTCGGTATCGGCGGTGTGGGCATGTGCGGGATTGCCGAAGTGTTGCTGAACCTGGGTTATGCCGTGTCCGGTTCCGACCTCAAAGCTTCGCCGGTCACTGAGCGCCTGGAGTCCTTCGGGGCGCAGATCTTCATCGGCCACCGCGCCGAGAACGCCGCTGCCGCCGACGTGCTGGTGGTGTCGAGTGCCGTGAACACGTCCAACCCGGAAGTCGCTACCGCGCTGGAGCGCCGTATTCCGGTGGTGCCGCGTGCAGAGATGCTGGCTGAGCTGATGCGTTATCGCCACGGTATCGCCGTTGCCGGTACCCACGGCAAAACCACCACCACCAGCCTGATCGCTTCGGTGTTCGCGGCCGGTGGCCTGGACCCGACGTTCGTGATCGGTGGCCGCCTGAATGCCGCGGGTACCAATGCCCAGCTTGGTACCAGCCGCTACCTGATCGCCGAAGCCGACGAAAGCGATGCCAGCTTCCTGCACTTGCAGCCGCTGGTGGCCGTGGTCACCAACATCGACGCCGATCACATGGCGACCTACGACGGTGACTTCAACAAACTGAAGAAAACCTTCGTCGAATTCCTGCACAACCTGCCGTTCTATGGTCTGGCGGTGGTGTGCCTGGACGATCCGGTGGTGCGTGAAATCCTGCCATTGGTCAAACGCCCGACAGTCACCTATGGCTTCGGCGAAGACTGCGACGTGCGCGCCATCAACGTGCGCCAGCAAGGCATGCAGACCTTCTTCACTGTGCTGCGCCCTGACCGCGAACCGCTGGATGTGTCGGTGAACATGCCGGGCAACCACAACGTATTGAACGCACTGGCGACCATCTGCATTGCCACCGACGAAGGCGTCAGCGATGAAGCCATCGTCCAGGGTCTGTCCGGGTTCCAGGGCGTCGGCCGACGCTTCCAGGTCTACGGCGAACTGCCGGTGGACGGCGGCAATGTGATGCTGGTCGATGACTACGGTCACCACCCGACGGAAGTCGCGGCCGTGATCAAGGCCGTGCGCGGGGGCTGGCCGGAGCGACGCCTGGTGATGGTCTACCAGCCGCACCGTTACAGCCGCACCCGTGACCTGTACGACGATTTCGTCAATGTGCTGGCCGACGCCAATGTACTGCTGCTGATGGAGGTCTATCCGGCCGGCGAAGAGCCGATTCCGGGCGCCGACAGCCGCAAGCTGTGCAACAGCATCCGTCAGCGTGGCCAGCTTGACCCGATCTACATCGAGCGTGGTGTCGACCTCGCGCCAGTGGTCAAGCCGCTGCTGCGTGCCGGCGACATCCTGCTGTGCCAGGGTGCCGGTGATATCGGCGGTCTCGCACCGAAACTGCTGAAGAGTGAGCTGTTCGCCGGTGCCGTTGCCGCACCGGAGAAGGGGACGTTGAAATGACTGCTGCCTACGCCAACCTGGTCTCCACGATCGCGCCGAAAGATTTCGGCCGCGTCGCCGTGCTGTTTGGCGGCAAGAGTGCCGAGCGCGAAGTCTCCCTGAAGTCGGGCAACGCTGTTCTCGACGCGCTGCAAAGCGCCGGTGTGGACGCGTTCGGCCTCGACGTGGGCGATGACCTGCTGCAGCGTCTGCAGAGCGAAAAGATCGACCGCGCCTTCATCATCCTCCACGGTCGTGGCGGTGAAGACGGCAGCATGCAGGGCCTGCTCGAATGCCTGGGCATTCCGTACACCGGCAGCGGCATCCTGGCCTCGGCCCTGGCCATGGACAAACTGCGCACCAAGCAGGTCTGGCACAGCCTGGGCATTCCGACGCCACGTCACGCGGTACTGAGCAGCGAGGCTGATTGTATTTCGGCAGCGACGGAACTGGGCTTCCCTTTGATCGTCAAACCGGCCCATGAAGGTTCAAGTATCGGGATGGCCAAAGTGAGTTCTGCGTCCGAGTTGATCGACGCATGGAACGCGGCCAGTACCTACGATTCGCAAGTGTTGGTCGAGCAATGGATTCACGGTCCGGAGTTCACCATCGCCACCCTGCGTGACCAGGTGTTGCCACCGATTGCCCTGGGCACGACGCACAGCTTCTACGACTACGACGCCAAGTACATCGCCAACGATACCCAGTACCGCATTCCGTGCGGTCTGGACAGCGCCAAGGAACAGGAACTCATGGACCTCACGGCGAAAGCCTGTGAAGCGCTGGGTATCGCCGGTTGGGGCAGGGCAGACGTGATGCAGGACGCCGACGGGCAGTTCTGGTTCCTGGAAGTCAACACCGCACCGGGCATGACCGATCACAGCCTGGTGCCGATGGCGGCCCGTGCTGCCGGTCTGGATTTCCAGCAACTGGTTCTGGCCATTCTGGCCGAGAGCGTTGCCGGCAACACTGCCGGTAATCAAGAGTCGACGAGAGGTTAAGGCCATGCAAGGCGCTCAGCTCAGACATCAGCCTCCCGCACCCGGTCGCAAGCCGGTGCCACGGGGTGCCAGCCGAATGGTGGCCAAAGAGCCGATGTCCGTGCGCCTGCCGAAAGCCAATTTCGGCTTTCTGAAAAGCCTGTTCTGGCCGGTAGTGCTGGTGGCTTTGGGGTTCGGTACTTACGAAGGCGCCACTCGGCTGTTGCCGTATGCCGACCGACCCATCACCAGGATCAACGTGCAGGGCGACTTGAGTTACATCAGCCAGCAAGCGGTGCAGCAGCGGATCGCCCCATACGTGGCGTCGAGCTTCTTCACCATCGACCTGGCGAGCATGCGCACGGAGCTTGAAACGATGCCATGGATTGCCCACGCCGAAGTGCGCAGGGTGTGGCCGGATCAAGTGGTGATCCGCCTGGAGGAACAACTGCCGGTGGCCCGATGGGGCGACGAGTCGCTGTTGAACAACCAGGGCCAGGCCTTCACTCCGCGTGAGTTGGCGAACTACGAACACTTGCCGCAGCTGTTCGGCCCGCAGCGGGCCCAGCAGCAAGTTATGCAGCAATACCAGGTATTGAGCCAGATGCTCAGGCCGCTGGGCTTCTCGATTGCACGCCTGGAACTGCGTGATCGCGGCAGCTGGTTCCTGACCACCGGCCCCGGCAGTGCCGGCCCGGGCATCGAACTGCTGCTGGGACGCGGCAACCAGGTGGAAAAGATGCGCCGCTTCATCGCCATCTATGACAAGACGCTTAAAGAACAGATTACGAACATTGCGCGCATCGATCTGCGCTACGCCAACGGCCTCGCCGTTGGCTGGCGGGAACCTGTAGCGCCCACGGCAGCCCAACCCGCTGTCGCGAAGAATTAAGAAGAGGCAGGACCCATGGCAAACGTGCAAAGCGGCAAAATGATCGTCGGTCTCGATATCGGCACCTCCAAGGTGGTGGCGCTGGTAGGCGAGGTCGCGGACGACGGCACGCTGGAAATCGTCGGGATCGGCACCCATCCGTCCCGTGGCCTGAAAAAAGGCGTGGTGGTGAACATCGAATCCACCGTGCAATCGATCCAGCGCGCGATCGAAGAAGCGCAGCTGATGGCTGGTTGCCGCATTCACTCGGCGTTCGTTGGCGTGGCCGGCAATCACATCCGCAGCCTGAACTCCCACGGCATCGTCGCGATTCGTGATCGCGAAGTCAGCTCGGCGGACCTTGAGCGCGTGCTCGACGCGGCCCAGGCCGTGGCGATTCCGGCTGACCAGCGCGTGCTGCACACCTTGCCGCAGGATTATGTGATCGATAACCAGGAAGGCGTCCGTGAGCCGCTGGGCATGTCCGGCGTGCGTCTGGAGGCCAAGGTCCACGTGGTCACCTGCGCTGTCAACGCCGCACAGAACATCGAAAAATGCGTGCGTCGCTGCGGTCTGGAAATCGACGACATCATTCTCGAACAGCTTGCTTCCGCGTATTCGGTACTGACCGATGACGAGAAAGAGCTGGGCGTGTGCCTGGTGGACATCGGCGGTGGCACCACCGACATCGCGATCTTCACCGAAGGCGCGATCCGTCACACCGCGGTGATCCCGATTGCCGGTGACCAGGTGACCAACGACATCGCCATGGCGTTGCGCACTCCGACCCAGTACGCCGAAGAAATCAAGATTCGCTACGCCTGCGCCCTGGCCAAGCTGGCCGGTGCCGGTGAAACCATCAAAGTACCGAGCGTTGGCGACCGTCCGCCGCGTGAGCTGTCCCGTCAGGCCTTGGCCGAAGTGGTTGAGCCGCGCTACGACGAACTGTTCACGCTGATCCAGGCCGAACTGCGCCGCAGCGGCTACGAAGACCTGATCCCGGCCGGCATCGTGCTGACCGGCGGTACGTCGAAGATGGAAGGCGCTACCGAACTGGCCGAGGAAATCTTCCACATGCCGGTCCGCCTGGGCGTGCCTCACGGCGTGAAAGGCCTGGATGACGTAGTCCGCAACCCGATCTATTCCACTGGCGTCGGCCTGTTGATGTACGGCCTGCAGAAGCAGTCCGACGGCATCTCGTTCTCGGGCATCGGCAGTCGCGACAGCTACAGCAACGAAGAGCCACAGGCTCCGCTGCTGGACCGCCTGAAGAAGTGGGTCCAGGGCAATTTCTGAAGATTTACCGCATCACCGCTACACCGAAGCACGCAGTAGGCGAAAAAACTAGAGAATGTAAAGGAGAGGGAAAATGTTCGAACTCGTAGACAACATCCCCGCAAGCCCGGTAATCAAAGTTATCGGTGTCGGCGGTGGCGGCGGCAACGCTGTCAACCACATGGTCAAGAGCAACATCGAAGGCGTCGAGTTCATCTGCGCCAACACCGATGCTCAAGCGCTGAAAAACATCGGCGCGCGCACCATCCTGCAACTGGGCACCGGCGTGACCAAGGGCCTGGGCGCTGGCGCCAACCCTGAAGTCGGCCGTCAAGCCGCTCTGGAAGACCGTGAGCGCATTGCCGAAGTACTGGCCGGCACCAACATGGTGTTCATCACCACCGGCATGGGCGGCGGTACCGGTACCGGTGCTGCGCCGATCATCGCCGAAGTGGCCAAGGAAATGGGCATCCTCACCGTTGCGGTGGTGACCCGTCCGTTCCCGTTCGAAGGCCGCAAGCGTATGCAGATCGCCGACGAAGGCATCCGCATGCTCTCCGAAAGCGTCGACTCGTTGATCACCATTCCCAACGAAAAACTGCTGACCATCCTCGGTAAAGACGCAAGCCTCTTGTCGGCTTTCGCCAAGGCTGACGATGTACTGGCCGGTGCCGTTCGCGGTATCTCCGACATCATCAAGCGTCCGGGCATGATCAACGTCGACTTCGCCGACGTGCGTACCGTGATGAGCGAAATGGGCATGGCGATGATGGGCACTGGCTGCGCGAGCGGTCCGAACCGTGCACGCGAAGCCACCGAAGCGGCCATTCGCAACCCGCTGCTGGAAGACGTGAACCTGCAAGGCGCTCGCGGCATCCTGGTGAACATTACCGCCGGTCCGGATCTGTCCCTGGGTGAATACTCCGACGTGGGTAGCATCATCGAGGCATTTGCATCCGAGCACGCGATGGTCAAGGTCGGTACCGTTATCGATCCGGACATGCGCGACGAGCTGCACGTGACCGTCGTTGCCACAGGTCTTGGCGCTAAAATCGAGAAGCCTGTGAAGGTCATCGACAACACCGTCCACACCTCGATGGCTGCACAGCCACAACAACAGGCCCCTGTTCGTCAGGAAGCTCCAGCGGTGAACTACCGTGACCTGGACCGTCCGACCGTCATGCGCAACCAGGCCCAGGCCGGTGCTGCGACTGCCGCGAAGATGAATCCGCAAGATGACCTGGACTACCTGGACATTCCGGCTTTCCTGCGTCGACAGGCCGATTGATGAAATGTATCAGGGGTATTAGGGTGATTGGTGTTCAGCAAAGGTCTGGTCTGCTATCATCGCCAGCCTTTGTTGATACCAGTTCGCAATTTGCGCTGAAGCGGCCCATGCCATGATTAAACAACGCACCCTGAAGAATATTATCCGTGCCACAGGTGTCGGCCTGCACTCCGGGGAGAAGGTCTACCTGACCCTCAAGCCAGCGCCTGTCGACACCGGCATTGTGTTTTGTCGCGCCGACCTCGATCCCGTGGTGCAGATTCCTGCCCGCGCGGAAAACGTTGGTGAAACCACTATGTCGACCACGCTGGTTAACGGTGACGTCAAAGTGGACACGGTAGAGCACCTGCTCTCGGCCATGGCAGGCCTGGGCATCGATAACGCCTACGTCGAGCTCTCCGCGTCCGAAGTCCCGATCATGGATGGTAGCGCCGGACCTTTCGTATTCCTGATTCAATCGGCTGGCCTGGAAGAACAGGACGCCGCCAAGAAGTTCATCCGCATCCTGCGTGAAGTGACAGTGGAAGATGGCGACAAGCGCGCTACTTTCGTCCCTTTCGACGGGTTCAAGGTGAGCTTCGAGATCGATTTCGATCACCCGGTTTTCCGTGACCGCACACAAAGTGCAAGCGTGGATTTTTCCAGCACTTCGTTTGTAAAAGAAGTCAGCCGCGCCCGTACCTTTGGTTTCATGAGTGACATCGAGTACCTGCGCAAGCACAACCTCGCACTCGGCGGCAGCGTTGAAAACGCTATTGTGGTCGACGCCGATGGCGTACTGAACGAAGACGGCCTTCGCTACGAAGACGAATTCGTGAAGCACAAGATTCTCGATGCAATTGGTGACCTCTACCTGCTGGGCAATAGCCTGATTGGTGAGTTCAAGGGCTTCAAGTCCGGCCACGCACTGAACAACCAGCTGCTGCGCAAGTTGATTGAGCAGACAGATGCCTGGGAAGTCGTGACGTTCGAAGATGCCAGCACTGCACCGATCTCTTACATGCGCCCGGTTGCGGCCGTGTAAGCAAAAAACCTCTCTAGTTTTTTAAAGGCTACCTTCGGGTGGCCTTTTTTTATGCCCCGAAGTTTGTAGTGCCTGGGCTGGCCTCATCGCGAGCAAGCTCGCTCCTACAGAGGGTTGCATTCTCATGTGGGTGCGAGCCTGCTCGCGAAGGCGTCGGCCCATCCAGTAAAAATCCTATTTGGCACACACCACCCGATTGCGCCCCCCGTCCTTGGCCTGATACAGCGCCTTGTCCGCACTGAACAGCAATTGTTCCAGGTTGATATCGCTGGCCGCCGTCCAGGTGGCAATGCCGATACTCACGCTCATCGGCGACTCACCCGGGTCAACCAGCGGCAGCTTTTGCACCGCCCCACGGATATGTTCGGCGATCTGCCGCGCGCCTTCACTGCCGGTTTCCGCCAGAATCACCGAGAACTCCTCGCCACCATAGCGCGCCACCAGGTCTGCCGGGCGATGGACATTGGCGCGGATGACCTCGGCCAATGCCCGCAAGGCGTCGTCGCCGGCCTGATGCCCGTGCCGGTCATTGAAGGCCTTGAAATGATCGGCATCGATCATCAGCAATGACAACGGCTTGCCGCTGCGCTGCGCACGAAACCATTCATGGCGCAGCGTCTGATCAAGGGATCGACGGTTGGCCACGCCGGTCAAGGCGTCAGTGGCCGCCAGTTGCGCCAGTTCCTGTTCGGCATATTGGCGCAGGCGCAGCTCGCGGCAGAGCAGCCAGGTCAGCCAGAACAAACCGATGCACAAAACCCCGGTAGCACCGCTGATCACATAGGCCGTGCGGCTCCAGGTGGCGAACACTTCATCGATGGAAAGGGCCACGATGACGGTCAGCGGCAGATTGCCAACCCGGGAAAAGGTGTACAGGCGCCGTTGATGGTCGACACTCGATACGCTTTCGAAGGTCCCACTGCGCTCCTGCAGCATGCGTACGACGTTGGGACGGTTGGAGAAGCTTTTACCGATGGAGTTTTGTTCCCGGTACGGTTTCTGCGCCAGGAGAATCCCGTCATTGTTGATGATGGCCAGCGTACTGCCGGTGCCGATGTCGAGGCTGTTGAACAGCTGATCGAAGTAGCTCATGCGCATAGAGGCCACCGCGACCCCCAGAAACTCACCCGTTGGCGAGGAAATGCGTCGGCTGAAACTGATGCGCCATTCGTCGCTGTCATCACAGTCGCAGCGCGGCTTGAATGGTCGACTGATAAACATGCCGGTGTCGCGATTGGAGACATGGGCCTGGAAATAATCACGGTCAGCAAAGTTGCCCGGTTTCGGTTCGATCAATGAAGAGTCGGCCAGCACGTCGCCGTGCTTGTCCAGCAGCAGGATGTCGCCCTTGTAGCGCGCGGTGGTGGAGCGGTCGAACAGCACCAGATGACGGATCTGTGGCGATACCTGTTTCAGGTCCTCCCGTTGGGCGGCGGCGATCAGGCCCTGCAAGGTCAAATCATAGAGCTCGACCGTACGCAGGACATCGGCATCGATCAGTTGTGCGATGGTGGTCGCGCTGCGTGTGGCGGTCTGCTGTGCATAGGCGTGTTCGCGGATCAGCAGGAACGTGACGATGCACAGGATCGAGATGACAGTCAGGGTGCTGCCGAGGATCACCATGATCTCCGGTCGCCCGGGCGGGCCTTGAATGTGTGGGGTGCGGCTTGCGGTCATAGGACTGACGTCTGCTGGAGGGACGTAGTAAGCGTAGTTGCATAAACGTAGCAGCCGAGTGAATCGCTTCTGTTGCTTGAACGATTGATCATTGGCGTGGGTGTCAGTGTTTTCGTTGCAAAAATTGCAATGAAAGTTGAGTCGCCACGATAAAAAAAAGCCGCTGGCAGCAGCGGCTTTAAGACAACTTTTCAAAGGGAAGAGCCAATGAAAAGTGTCGAGGGAAACAGGCGTGACAGGTACGGATCAGCTGTCTTTTTCGGCCCGTGGCTGGGCCTGGGTGCTGGAGGCTTGCGGGGCCTGGGCGTCTTGCGCAGCCTTGGCCGTCATCTCGACCTGATGCTCTTCGAACGCCGCAGAGCGTGCAGCGTTATGTGCAACGAAAGTCTGCGATTCTTCCGCCATCGCCAATGGCGACAGGAACAAAGAGGACAAAACGAAAGCGCTGGCAATACCCATACTGTTGGACATCTTTAAAACCTTCTTGCTTGGCAAGTGCTGTTTGGTGCGGGCAAAGATAAGGATATGAGGCGAGGGGAAAAAGAGCGGATTCATGAAAGGACTGTTACAACAAAAGCAAAGATCGATAGGAGGAAGCAAACATTCACGGTGGCGAGGGGGCTTGCCCCCGTTCGGCGGCAAAGCCGTCGTAAATCCGGTATGCAAGGTGTATCAGATAAATCGTGGTTGCAGATTTTGGGGCCGCTGCGCAGCCCAACAGGGGGTGTGCCCGTCAGACAGGCAGATGAATCCCGAACGTATTCATCCCATGGTCGCTGCGCACGAACACATCGCCGCCATGCATCAATGCAATCGCCTTGACGATGGCCAGCCCCAGGCCGTGATTGTTGCCGCTGTTGCTGCGCGAAGCATCGACCCGATAGAAACGCTCGAACAGCCGTGGCAGGTGCTCACAGGCAATCGGCGAACCGGGGTTGGCGACGCCGATGCTGACCTGGTGTTCTGCGGCTTCAATGCGCACCTGAATGACCTGCCCGGGCGCCGTGTGCTGCACCGCGTTGTTCAGCAGGTTGATCAACGCCCGGCGCAGATGGGCAATCTCGATGCTCACTTGTGCGTCACCACTGACCTCGACCCGGACCTGAGCGTCTTCGAGAATGAAATCCAGATATTCCAGCGTCGTGGCGACCTCTTCGGCCAGTGAGGTTGAGGTGAGTTTGGTCGCCTTGCTGCCCTGGTCGGCGCTGGCGAGGAACAGCATGTCGTTGATGATCGAACGCAGTCGCTCAAGCTCTTCGAGGTTCGATTGCAGCACTTCGAAGTAATGCTCGGCGGAGCGTCCGCGGGTCAATGCGACCTGGGTCTGGCCGATCAGGTTGGTCAATGGCGAACGCAATTCGTGGGCGACGTCGGCATTGAACGATTCAAGGCGCGAGTACGCTTGCTCGACCCGTTCCAGGGTCGAATTGAACGAGCTGACGAATTGATCGAGTTCTGGTGGCAACGGTGACAGTCGCAAGCGCCCCGAGCGCAACGGCGGGGCCAGGCGCTGGGCTTCCTGGGACAGTTTGATCAGCGGCTTGAGACCGATCCGCGCCACCCAGTAACCCAGTGCCGAGGCCAGCAGCACGCCGACAATCGCCAGGCTGATCAGCGCGATCAGCAGTTGATGCTGCGTATGGAAAAACGTTTCGGTGTCGATGGCGATCATGAAACGCAGTGGTGGGCGCTGGTCCTTGGCCGGGAACTCGCTGACCAGCACTTTCAGCGGATACGGGTGATCCGGCAGATGCATGTCCCGTGTGCCCAGCGGCCCCTGGGCAAAGGCGCGGATCTCTGGGGTCAAGTTGCCATATTCGTAGTGCGGATCGCCACTGATGATCCAGAAACTGATGCGCTTGTCTTCTTCGCTCAGCAGATTGAGCTTGTTGTTGATCTTCAGCCAATGCTCGGGCGTGCCGTATCGGCCGACCGTGGATTCGAGCACGCTGTAGCGCGCATCGAGTTCAGCTTCGGGCAACAGGCCAAGGCCTTTGTCGACCTGCTGGTACAAGGCCCAGCCGATCAACAGGAACACCAGCAGCGCCACCAGCGTAAACATCCCGCTCAGCCGCAAGGCGATTGAATTACTGGACACCACGGCTCTCCAGCACATAACCCATACCGCGAATGGTGTGCAGCAGTTTCTCTTCAAACGGCCCGTCGAGCTTGGCCCGCAGGCGTTTGATCGCGACTTCGACGACGTTGGCGTCACTGTCGAAATTAATGTCCCAGACCATTTCGGCGATGGCGGTTTTCGAGAGGATTTCACCCTGGCGGCGGGCCAGAACGCTGAGCAGCGAGAACTCCTTGGCGGTCAGGTCCAGCCGTGTACCGCCACGCGTAGCCTTGCGGCTGATCAAATCTATCCACAGGTCGGCGATGCTCACTTGCACCGGTTCATGGCCGCCGCTGCGCCGGGTCAGCGCTTGCAGGCGTGCCACCAGTTCCAGGAAGGAAAACGGTTTGCCCAGATAGTCATCGGCGCCGTCACGCAGGCCCTTGATGCGATCTTCAACTCGTTCACGGGCGGTGAGCATGATCACCGGGGTTTGCTTGCGCGCACGCAAGGCGCGCAAAACGCCGAAGCCATCGAGGCCCGGCAACATCACGTCGAGGACGATCACCGCGTAGTCGCTTTCCAGCGCCAGGTGCAGGCCTTCGACCCCGTCCCGCGCCAGATCCACGGTGTAACCCTGTTCCGTCAGACCGCAGTGCAGATAATCCGCGGTTTTTTCCTCGTCTTCGATAATCAGAACGCGCATGACCCTGCCTCAGTCTGTGCTCGCCAGCGCTGGCACTGGCGAAGGTTTGGGCCTGTGAAACAACCGCTCCAGCCACAAGTATATGACCGGCGTGGTGAACAGTGTCAGGGCCTGGCTCACCAGCAAGCCGCCAACCACCGCGATCCCCAGGGGTTGGCGCAACTCGGCGCCGGTGCCGTAGCCGAGCATCAGCGGCAGGGCGCCGAGCAGGGCGGCGAGGGTGGTCATGATGATCGGCCGGAACCGCGTGAGACAGGCCTTGAAGATCGCTTCTTCAGGCGACAATCCGGCATTGCGCTGCGCTTCGAGGGCGAAGTCGATCATCAGGATGCCGTTTTTCTTGACGATACCGATCAACAACACCAGGCCGATCAAGGCCATGATCGAAAAGTCCTGGCCGCAAATCCACAGCATGATCACCGCGCCGAGGCCCGCCGAGGGCAAGGTGGAAATGATCGTCAGCGGATGGACGAAGCTCTCGTAGAGCACACCGAGAATGATGTACACCGCCACCAGCGCCGCCAGAATCAGCCACGGCTGGCTGGCCAGCGAACTCTGGAACGCTTGGGCCGCGCCCTGGAAATTGCCGCTGATGGCGCTCGGCATGCCGATGTCGGCCTTGGCCTGGTTGAGCATGATCACCGCATCGCCCAACGCCACGCCCGGCGCCAGGTTGAACGACAGGTTGGCGGCCGGGAACATGCCGTCATGGGCGATGGACAGCGGGCCGATGGTCGGCGCTTCGAATTTGGCCAGGGCTGACAACGGCACCATTTCCCCGCTCAGGGGCGAGCGCAGGTAGAAATAGTTGAGGCTTTCGGCCTTGCCGCGCTGTTGGGTGTCCAGTTCCAGAATCACGTTGTACTGATTGACCTGGGTCTGGAATTCGTTGATCTGGCGCTGGCCGAATGCATCGTACAGGGCTTCGTCGACGTCGCTGGCGGTCAGGCCGAAACGCGCCGCCGCGCTGCGGTCGATGCTGATGTGGGTAATGCTGCCGCCCAGTTGCAAATCATTGGAAATGTCGCGGAACGCCGGGTTGGCGCGCAGTTTTTCCGTCAGGCGCTGGGTCCAGGTGCTGAGTGTGCCGCCGTCGTTGCTCTTGAGTACGTATTGGTACTGGGCACGGCTTGGGCCGGAGCTGAGGTTGATGTCCTGGCCGGCGCGCAGGTACAGGACGATGCCCGGCACTTTCATCAGTTGCGGACGAATCCGGTCGATGAACTGACTGGCCGAGACATCGCGGTCGCTGCGTTTTTTCAGGGTGATCCAGAAGCGGCCGTTGGCGATGGTCTGGTTGCTGCCGGAAACCCCGACCGAGTGCGAGAACGTTTCCACCGCGGGGTCGGCGGCGACGATTTCCGCCATTGCCAAGTGTTTTTTCACCATGTCGCCGTAGGAAATGTCGGCAGCGGCTTCGGTGGTGCCGAGGACGAAACCGGTGTCCTGGATCGGGAAGAAACCTTTCGGGATCAGAATGTACCCGGCAACGGCCAGGCCCAGTGACAGGCAGAACACGCCGATCATCAAGCGCTGATGGGCGAGGGCGCGGCGCAGGCCTTTTTCGTACCCTGCCAGCAGACGCTCACCAAAGCCCGGTTTGTCGTGGGCATGATGCACCGGTGCGCGCATGAACAGCGCGGCCATCGTCGGCGCCAGGGTCAGTGACACCACCACGGAAATCAAGATGGTCGAGGTGGCGGTCAGGGCGAATTCCTTGAACAACCGTCCGACCACGCCCCCATGAACAGCAGCGGGATGAACGCCGCCACCAGCGAAAAGCTGATCGAGACAACAGTGAAGCCGATCTCGCCCGCGCCCTTGATCGCCGCTTCGCGCATGCCGTCGCCTGCCTCCAGGTGGCGGTGAATGTTTTCCACCACCACGATCGCATCGTCGACCACAAAGCCCACGGCCACCACGATCGCCACCAGCGTCAGGTTGTTCAGGCTGAATCCCATGACGTACATCAGCGCAAAGCTGGCGGTCAGCGAAACCCCAGCACCGCCGAGACGATCAAGGTCGCCGACAACTGGCGCAGGAACAGCGCCATCACCGCCACCACCAGCATGATTGCAATCAGCAGGGTGATTTCCACTTCATGCAGCGAGGCACGGATGGTCTGGGTGCGGTCGATCAGCGTCTTGACCTGTACCGAGGCGGGGAGCATCGCCTCCAGCGCCGGCAAGGCGGCCTGGATGCGGTCCACGGTTTCGACGATGTTGGCCCCGGCTGACGGAAGATCACCAGGTTGACCCCCGGTTGCGTGCCTGCCCAAGCCTGGACGTAGGCATCTTCCGAACCGTTGACGACTTTGGCGACATCGCGCAGATGAACCGGTGCACCGTTCTTGTAGGAAACAATCAGCTGGCTGTAGTCCTCCGGGTGGAACAACTGGTCGTTGGTGGACAGGGTCGAGATGCTCGACTCCCCGTACAGCGCTCCCTTGGCCAGGTTGAGGCTGGTCTGCTGGATCGCCAGGCGGATGTCGGCGAGGGTCAGGCCGATGGCCGCGAGTTTGTCCGCCGAAACCTGGACGCGAATCGCCGGACGTTGCTGGCCGGTGATGGCGACCTGGCCTACACCGTCGACCTGACTGAGCTGACGGGCCAACAGGGTTTCCGTCAGGTCGCTGAGCTCCGGGCCGGGCATCAGCGAGGAGTTGACGCTGAGGATCAGCACCGGGCTGTCGGCCGGGTTGACCTTGCGCCAGGTCGGCAGGTTCGGCATGTCCTTGGGCAGCTTGCCTGCTGCGGTATTGATCGCCGCCTGCACTTCCTGGGCGGCGGTGTCGATGCTCTTGTCGAGGGTGAATTGCAGGGTCAGGTTGGTCGAGCCCAGTGCACTGCTCGAGGTCATCTGGGTCACGCCGGGAATGGCGCTGAATTGCACTTCAAGGGGCGTGGCCACCGAGGAAGCCATGGTTTCCGGGCTGGCGCCGGGCAGTTGCGCGGCCACCTGGATGGTCGGGAATTCTGCCTCCGGCAACGGCGCTACCGGCAGGCGCGGAAACGCGATGACGCCCAGCAGCACCAGGGCGAACGTCAGCAGGACCGTGGCCACCGGGTGGTCGATGCACCAGGCGGATACCGAACCGTGGCCCTTCATTGCGCTGCCTCCGATTGCACCACTTGCGACGGCTCGGTCAGCACCTGCACCGTCGAACCCGGTTTGAGCCGCGACTGACCATCGCTGACCAGCACATCACCGGGCTTCACGCCTTTGATGATGTCCTGGCCGCTGCCTTGATAGACCATCTGCACCTGCACGGCTTCGACTTTGTCGCCATTGACCCGGTACACGAAGTGCTGGTCCAGGCCGCGTTGTACGACGGTCGGCGGCACCACCAGCGCATCTTTGTCCAGGGCTGTCTGAATCTTTACCGTCACCAGCAGGCCCGGCCAAAGCTTCTGCCCCGGATTGTCGAACTCGGCCTTGGCACGGATGGTGCCGGTGTTGGCGTTGATCTGGTTGTCGATCAGGGTCAGGTGACCTTCGCCGAGCAGGTTGCCGGTTTCGCCATCGGTATCGGCGCCGATGTAGGCCTTGACCTGGGCGTGCTGTGGGTCGTTGATCAGGCCCTGCAAGGTCGGCGCTGCATTTGCTGCGGCAGGGAGAACTCCACGGAGATGGGGTCGATCTGGGTCACGGTGAACAGGCCTTGGGCGTCGCTCATGCGCAGGAAGTTGCCTTCGTCGACTGTGCGAATACCGACACGACCACTGACCGGGGAGCGTATTTGCGTGTAGGAAAGCTGTACCTCGGCGGAATCAATCGAGGCTTGGTTGCCTTGGGCGGTGGCCTTGAGCTGGTTGACCAGAGCTTGTTGCTGGTCGTAGGTCTGCTTGGACACCCCGTCGTCGACGCTGAGCAATTTGTAGCGCTTGAGGTTGACCTGCGCCACTTGCAGTTGCGCCTGGCTTTCACCCAGTTGCGCCCGGGCCTGGTCGAGGCTGGCGCGGATTGACCGGTCGTCGATGGTGGCCAGCAGATCGCCTTTTTTCACCAGTTGGCCTTCCTTGACCAGCAGTCTGGTGAGGATGCCGTCGATTTGCGGACGAACCACGACGCTGTGCAGGGACAGTACCGAACCGATGCCGCTGACATAGCGCGGCACGTCTTTTTCTGCCACGGCGACTACTCGCACGGGGATGGCGGTGGGGGCGGCGAGCTTGGCCTTGGCCGGTTTGGTGGCATACCACAGGCCCAGCGCTGCCAGGACGATCAGAAGGGCGACGAGCAGGGCGGGGTTTTTCTGGATTCGCATGCGAGTGGGGCGCCGGGGCTGGGTGGTCGGTAGGTGGGTAAGGTAGTTTCCTTTATAAACCTGTTTGCCGGTCAGGAGGGTGACGGCTAACTGACGGCGCTGTCAGTTTGGCTTTGGTGGCCCGATGCGCAGTGGACTGTGTACATATCCGTTGCTTCGGTAATGGCCGCTTATGGTTTCGCCCTTACGGCGAGTTCCTTTGGCAAACGCCCCAAAGGAACCAAAGGTCTCGCCCCTTACGTACGGCCCCTCGCTATGGCTCGGGGTTCCTTCGCTCCGGCATTCATCCGGGGGCATTGCCCTCCGGTCGGCTTCGCTCGACCTACATGCAATGGGTTCGACTGCGTCGAACGGCGCTGCGCGCCCATCCCCGGATGAACACCTCCACTCAGCCTGCCGAGGGGGCGGGTGGATCAAGATCAAGAGCTGCAGGCGAGCTAACGCTCGGCCTGTTGAGTGGTGAGGAGCAGAGCGGGTGTACTTCGACCCTGTGGGAGCGGGCTTGCCCGCGATGGCGGCCTGTCAGCCGACCAGCCTCTCAAGGATGTCCACAACTCAAACTGTGGGAGCGAGCCTGCTCGCGAAAGCGGTGTATCTGCTCAAAAAGATGTTGAATTTGAGAATGCCATCGCGAGCAGGCTCGCTCCCACAAGAATCAATCTGTCAGCCGAGAGACTTTCAATTCGCCACCCGAACCCCACCCAGACTCCCGCTCAATTCATACGCCGCCAATTCCGCCTGATGCGCCGCCAGCAATTCCGGCAACGATCCACGCAAATACTCGACCCAGGTCTTGATCTTCGCATCCAGGTACTGGCGCGACGGGTAGATGGCGTACAGGTTCAGTTCCTGCGAGCGGTATTTGGGCATCACGCGCACCAGCGTACCGTTGCGCAGGCCTTCTATCGCGGCGTACAGCGGCAGCACGCCAACGCCCATGCCGCTGATGATCGCGGATTTCATCGCGTCGGCGGAGTTCACCAGAAACGGTGAGCTGTTGATGGTGACCATTTCCTGACCATCAGGGCCGTCGAAGGCCCATTTCTCCAGCGGGATCACCGGGCTGACCAGGCGCAGACAGGCGTGGTTGAGCAGGTCGCTGGGTTTTTGCGCGCAGCCGTTGGCTTTGACGTAGGCCGGCGAGGCGCAAACGATGCTGTAGGTGATGCCCAGGCGCTGGGAGACGAAACCCGAATCCGGCAGTTCGCGGGCGAGGACGATGGATACGTCGTAACCCTCGTCGAGCAGGTCCGGCACGCGGTTGGCCATGGTCAGGTCGAAGGTCACGTCCGGGTGGGTCTTGCGGTAGCGGGCAATGGCGTCGATCACGAAGTGCTGGCCGATGCCGGTCATGGTGTGCACTTTCAGTTGCCCGGCCGGGCGTGCGTGGGCGTCGCTGGCCTCGGCTTCGGCTTCTTCGACGTAGGCCAGGATCTGTTCGCAGCGCAACAGGTAACGCTTGCCGGCTTCGGTCAGGGCAATGCGGCGGGTCGTTCGGTTGAGCAGGCGGGTTTGCAGGTGGGCCTCCAGGTTGGAGACCGCGCGCGAGACGTTGGCCGTGGTGGTGTCCAGTTGTATGGCGGCGGCGGTGAAGCTGCCGGCTTCGGCCACGTAACTGAAGGCGCGCATGTTTTGCAAAGTGTCCATGGGGGGCTCTCGGGTGCGATGGCAAATTGTGACACGAAGTTTCAGAGTCTGAGACCCCAGACTTAAAGATTATCTCGTTTACGGTAACAAAGATTCACAGGAATCCCGGCTTATCGCCCTCCAGGCCGCCCCATAGAATTGCGCAACTTGGGCAACCGGGGCTCGACCCACCGCATAACCTGTGGGAGCGGGCTTGCTCGCGAAGACGGTCTGACATTCACCATCAATGTCGACTGGTGTACCGCTTTCGCGAGCAAGCCCGCTCCCACAAAAGCGGAACTCCAGTTTCCAGAAAATCTCGTACCTCTCCCTATTTCAGGAAATCGCAGCAGTGCCGCGTCGCATCAGCAGAGCGCTTCAGCCGCTCAGTGTTTTGGCTTTAACCCTGGCAATCAGCGGCTGCATCGGAACCGGAGGTATTGCCCCGCAGGACAAGGCGCTGGAGGCCAATTCACTGGCCACCGACGAAGCGATCCAGAGTGCCGCGCAAGATGCGCACTGGCCCACCGCACAATGGTGGCAGGCCTATGGTGACCCACAACTGAACCGCTGGATCGACCTCGCCCTGCAAGGCAGCCCGAGCCTGGCCATGGCCGCCGCCCGGGTACGTCAGGCCAGGTCCATGGCCGGTGTGGCGGAAGCCGCCGAGTCGCTGCAGATCAACAGCGAGTCCACCCTCAAGCGGCACAACTGGCCTACCGACCAGTTCTATGGCCCCGGCGAGCTGGCCAACAGCACCACCTGGGACAACAACGCCGCGCTGGGTTTCAGTTATGCCCTCGACCTCTGGGGCCGCGAAAGCAATGCCACCGAGCGCGCCGTGGACATGGCGCACATGACCGTCGCCGAGGCTCGTCAGGCGCAGCTCGAGTTGCAGGACAACATCGTACGGGTCTACATCGAGCTTTCGCTGCAATACGCGCAACGGGACATCGTTGAGGCAACCTTGAAGCAACAACAGCAGATCCTGGAGTTGGCGCAGAAACGTTTGAATGGTGGCATCGGCACGCATTTCGAAGTCAGCCAGGCTGAAACACCGTTGCCGGAAACCCATCGCCAGCTCGATGCCCTCGACGAAGAAATCGCCTTGAGCCGCAACCAGCTCGCCGCCCTCGCCGGTAAGGGCCCGGGGGAAGGCGCGCAGTTGCAGCGGCCAACGCTGTCGCTGGGGGCGCCACTGAAACTGCCGTCAACGCTACCGGCGCAATTGCTCGGGCAGCGCCCGGACGTGGTCGCCAGCCGCTGGCAAGTGGCGGCGCAGGCGCGGGGCATCGATGTCGCCCATGCCGGTTTCTACCCCAACGTCGACCTGGTCGGCAGCCTCGGCTATATGGCCACCGGCGGCGGGGCGCTGGAGTTCTTGACCGGCAAGAAGCTCAACTACAGCGTGGGGCCGGCGATTTCGTTGCCGATCTTCGATGGCGGACGTTTGCGCGCTGAATTGGGCGAAGCCTCGGCCGGGTATGACATCGCCGTGGCGAAGTACAACCAGACCCTGGTCAATGCCCTGAAAAACATCTCTGACCAATTGATCCGCCGCGAGTCCATGGACAAGCAGCAGGCTTTTGCCGCCGAGTCGGTGGCCACTGCCCAGAAAACCTACGACATCGCCATGATCGCCTACCAGCGTGGCCTGACCGACTACCTCAACGTGCTCAACGCCCAGACCCTGCTGTTCAAGCAGCAGCAAGTGCAGCAGCAGGTTCAGGCGGCGCGCTTGAGCGCCCATGCCGAACTGGTGACGGCGTTGGGTGGTGGTTTGGGTGCCGGTAATGACGTGCCGAACGCCGAACAGACTCAAGTGCCGAAAACCCCGAGCCTTTTGCGTTGAACACAAGACCTGTGGGAGCGAGCTTGCTCGCGATTAGGGCGTCTCAGTCAGCAACCATGTCGCCTGACACACCGCTATCGCGAGCAAGCTCGCTCCTACAATTTTATTGAGCAGGATTTCATGACTCCCTTGCCCGCCCCTTTGCGCTGGCTGTATTCCCTGGAATGGCGCCGGGGTTCTTCGACTGGGCACGCAGCGATGGCGTGACCTGGGTGTACATTTTCAAGGTGCTGTTCGCGGCATTCCTGACGCTATGGCTGGCCATGCGCCTGGAGCTGCCGCAACCGCGCACGGCGATGATCACCGTGTTCATCGTCATGCAGCCGCAAAGCGGTCACGTGTTCGCCAAGAGCTTCTATCGTTTTCTCGGCACCCTGGCCGGCTCATCGGTGATGGTCGCGTTGATTGCGCTGTTTGCGCAGAACACTGAACTGTTCCTCGGTTCGCTGGCGATCTGGGTCGGTATCTGCACGGCCGGCGCCGCCCGCTGCCGCAACTTCCGCGCCTACGGTTTCGTCCTCGCCGGATACACCGCGGCGATGGTCGGCTTGCCCGCGCTGGCCCATCCGGAGGGGGCGTTCATGGCGGCGGTCTGGCGGGTGCTGGAAATCTCGTTGGGCATTCTCTGTTCGACCCTGGTCAGTGCCGCCATCCTGCCGCAATCGGCTAGCGCGGCGATGCGCAATGCCTTGTATCAGCGCTTTGGCGTATTCGCCCTGTTCGTCACCGACGGCTTGCGCGGCCGCAGTCAGCGTGAGGCATTCGAGGCCGGTAACGTGCGTTTCATCGCCGAAGCCGTGGGTTTGGAAGGCTTGCGCAGCGTCACTGTTTTTGAAGATCCGCACATGCGTCGGCGCAATGGCCGGCTCAGTCGCCTGAACAGCGAGTTCATGGGCATCACCACGCGCTTCAATGCCTTGCACCAGTTGCTCGAACGCCTGCGCAACAGCGCGGCGGACCAGGTTGTAGCAGCGATCAAACCGGGATTGCAGGACCTTGCCGAGTTGCTCGACGGCTTCAGCGGTCGTGCCCTGACCAGCGCCGATGCGGCGCGTCTGGTCACAGTGCTGAGCGCCTACAAGGAAGGTTTGCCGGCGCGAGTGCGCTGTCTGCGGGCAGCGTTCCAGCAGAACAACCCGAGCGATGCCGAACAACTGGATTTCCACACCGCATACGAGCTGCTTTATCGCTTTGTCGACGACCTGCACGGTTATGCACAGACCCACGCATCCCTGGCCGATCACAGTCACGAACGGGAGCGCTGGGACGAGCCGTTCACCCCGCAAACCAACTGGATGGCAGCGGCAGCATCGGGGATTCGCGCAGCATTCATCCTGGTGGTATTGGGCAGCTATTGGGTGGCAACCGCCTGGCCGAGCGGCGCGACCATGACCCTGATCGCCGCCGCGACCGTGGGCTTGTCCGCCGCCACCCCGAACCCGAAACGCATGGCCTTTCAGATGGCGTGCGGGACATTGCTCGGGGCGCTGATCGGCTTCGTCGAAATGTTTTTCATTTTCCCGTGGATCGACGGATTTCCGTTGCTGTGCGTGATGCTCGCGCCGGTGATCGTACTGGGCTCGTTCCTGACTTCACGGCCACAATACGTCGGCGTCGGCCTGGGTTTGCTGATCTTTTTCAGCACCGGCTCGGTGCCGGACAACCTCACGGTCTACAACCCCTACACCTTCATCAACGACTACATCGCCATGGTCCTCGGCATGCTGGTGTGCGCAGCGGCCGGGGCGATCATTCTGCCACCCAACAGCCGATGGTTGTGGCGCCGGCTGGAGCAGGACCTGCGAGCTCAGGTGGTGTACGCCATCAGTGGCAAGCTCAAGGGGCTGGCGTCGAGTTTTGAAAGCCGCACCCGCGATCTGGTGCATCAGGCCTACGGCTTCGCGGCAGGTCAACCGCAAGTACAGCGGGACTTGCTGCGCTGGATGTTCGTGGTGCTGGAAGTCGGCCATGCGATCATCGAGTTGCGCAAGGAGCAGGCGATACTGCCTGTGCATCCGGCCTATGCCGAATCCCAGCCATGGCGCCAGGCGATCCGGGTGATGGGGCGTGCGCTGGTGCGGCTGTTCTTGCAACCGAACGGCAGCAACCTCGAGCGTGCGCTGATCGCCGTCGATCACGCGATCAGTCGTGTGCAGTCCACCGACGAACCCTTCGCCCCCCACTTCGATACCTCGGCGTTGCGCCGGGTGAAGAGCTACCTGCACTTCATCCGCACCTCTTTGCTCGATCCGCAATCACCGCTCGCCGGCTACATGAATGCCAGTGCCAGCGCCAAGCCACAAGGACTTGAACATGCCTCGTGAAATCGCCTTCCACGGCGTGTACATGCCGACCATGACCCTGATGTTTTTCATTGCGGCTCTACTTGCCTGGGCACTGGACCGGTTCCTCTCCGGGTTCGACCTGTACCGTTTCTTCTGGCACCCGGCGCTGCTGCGCCTGAGTCTGTTTACCTGTCTGTTCGGCGCGTTGGCGCTGACTGTCTACCGTTGACTCTCTATCACTGAGAATGCCCCGATGAAAAAGTTTTTCAGCCTGCTCGCGACCCTGTTGGTGCTGGCCCTCGCGCTGTGGATCGGCCGCTCCTTGTGGGAGCACTACATGAACACGCCGTGGACCCGTGACGGCCGCGTGCGAGCCGACATCATCAACGTCGCTGCCGACGTCACCGGCGAAGTGGTGGACGTGCCGGTGCGCGACAACCAATTGGTGAAAAAAGGTGATTTGCTGATGCAGATCGACCCCGAGCACTACCGCCTCGCGGTGAAACAGGCGCAAAGCCTGGTGGCATCGCGCAAGGCGACCTGGGAGATGCGCAAGGTCAATGCCCATCGTCGCGCCGATATGGACAACCTGGTGATCTCCCGGGAAAACCGCGACGACGCCAGTAATCTCGCCGACTCGGCCCTGGCCGATTACCAGCAGGCCCAGGCGCAACTGGAAGCCGCCGAGCTCAATCTCAAACGCACTGAAGTGCGCGCGGCGGTGGACGGCTACGTGACCAACCTCAACGTGCATCGCGGTGACTACGCGCGCATCGGCGAGGCGAAAATGGCCGTGGTCGACATGAACTCGTTCTGGGTCTACGGCTTCTTCGAAGAAACCAAGCTGCCCCACGTGCGCGTGGGTGACAAGGCCGACATGCAACTGATGAGCGGCGAAGTGCTCAAGGGCCACGTGGAAAGCATCTCGCGCGGCATCTACGACCGCGACAACCCGGAAAGCCGCGAGCTGATCGCCGACGTCAACCCGACCTTCAACTGGGTACGCCTGGCGCAGCGGGTGCCGGTGCGCATTCACATCGATGAAGTGCCGGAGGGGGTGCTGTTGGCGGCGGGCATTACGTGTACGGTGGTGGTGAAGCAGGAGGGTGGGGCATAGCCGGTAGACCGAGTTGCCCCCTTCGCGAGCAAGCCCGCTCCCACATTTGATCTCTTTCGTGCTCAAGTTTTGAGTTCACTGAAGATCCAGTGTGGGAGCGGGCTTGCTCGCGAAGGGTACAACGCGGTCCGTCAGACAGGCGTCGGGCGTTCACTCCTTGCAAAACGTTTCCTGCAAATGCCGCCAAAGAATCTTGTCATCTACCTTCTCGAACACTACCGTCGAGCGGCGATCGGAGTGGAGCCCGGTCGCATCGGTCTGTTGCTCGCGGTAACTCACGGTCGCGCCGCCGTCGTGTAGCGTGATGCCACGCAACTCGCTGAGCTCGATGCGAAACCCGAGCTTCTTGCCGCCCGCCAACGTGAACAATTCGTTCAGCGCATCAAAATCCAGCACCCGACCGAGCGGCGAGACCATGGAAAACTGCGGCGAAAAACGTGTCAGCAATTGTTCGAGTTCGGACACGTTCCGTTCTTCGGCCAGCCATTGTTCGATGGCCACGTGGGCCTGTATCACTTCGTCGAAGTATTCGGTGTAGTCGGTCATTTTGTTTCCTGGAATTCTCTGGTGTCTGTTCTGACGCCTTCGCGGGCAAGCCCGCTCCCACAGGTCATGCGCAGACTTTGAAATGGCGCTAATCCTGTGGGAGCGGGCTTGGTCCGGGCGGCGTTCCGACGAAGAACGATGACTCGGTCTCAGAGCTGCCCCCGCAACCCGAATCGCTTCATCAGCCCGGATTCGAGCAAGCCCTTGGGCAGCAACGTTGCCATCAGCGGCAACGCGCGGCTGCCATTGCCGATACGGATCAACCGTGGTGGTTTGGTCTGCTGCACAGCCTTGAGCAATCCGGCAGCAAACTCACTGGCCGGGGTCGGCTTGTCCTGGGACGCCCTGGCCCGGGCGCGTATGCCTTCGCGCAGCGGGAACCACGGCGATTGTTCACTGATCAGTTGCTCGGCTTCATGGCCGGCATTTTTGGCGAAACTGGAAGCGATGGCCCCTGGCTGAACTTCCATGACCCGCACGCCGAACGGCGCCAGTTCCATGCGCAAGGCATCGCTCAAGGCATGCACGGCGGCTTTCGAGGCGCAGTAGGCGCCGGCAAAGGGCGTGACCAGTACGCCGGACACGCTACCGATATTCACCACCAGCCCCTTGGCCCGACGCAGCACCGGGAACAAGGCGCGGGTGACGCCGACGATGGCGAACACATTGGTTTCGAACTGGCGCTGCAAGGCTGGCACTCCACCATCGAGCAGCGGCCCCATGGCGCCATATCCGGCGTTGTTGATCAGCACATCGAGGCCACCGGTCTGTTGGTTGATTCGCTCGCTCAAGGCTTCGAGCGCCGCGCCGTCGTTGACATCCAGTTGCACAGCCGTGAAACCGGCGGTGGAGAGTGTCGCGACATCTTCGGCCTTGCGCGCACTGGCCCAGACTTCAAAGCCAGCGGCCTTGAACGCATCGGCAAGGGCGCGGCCGATTCCGCTGGAACAACCGGTAATCAACGCAACGGGCATGGCGCATTCCTTGTGCAAACAATAGGGGAGGGATCAGTCGGAAAAACTACCCTGCAATCGCTCGGCGCGAAACTCCAGGGTTTCCGGACGGTAGCCGGGGCGCAATGGCGGCAGCGGCAAGCAATCTTCCCAGTTACCACCGGCCTGCAATTCGCCGGGGCCACGATAGCGCGGGGCGGTGTATTGATTGTCGGCCAGGTTCACCGTGTCGCCCGGTGCATAGGCCGCGACCCGCCAGCGCAGTTCTGTCAGCGGCACGTCGTTGCCGTTGTTCAGGGTCAATTGCAAGGGCCGGTCGGCGGGACATTGCTGCGGCGCATAACTGATGCGCAACTCCAGGCGTTGCAGTTGCTTGAGTTCGCGGTGGTCCATCCAGATGACCCAGGTAGCGACAATGCCCAGCCCCACGGCGGCGGCCATGGAAACGGGCAAGGCCTTGGCCGGATAGCGCAGCAACAGGATCAGCCAGGTGATGACCAGCAGGACGCCGATGAACATTGAGCGAAACCTCGCTAGCGATAAGAACTCATCCTATCCGAGCCGTGAGGGATACCAACTTAACCATCCGTCGGAAATGGTGGCGAACCTGTTAAGTTTGACAGGTTCTTCCGCGCGCAAAAAGCCGTAGGTTGGTGTGCAATCCACTGGCCTGTCGGTGACTCACATGCAAGACAAGAACAATCGGCTATTGCGTAACCTTGTTAGCGAACCCGGTGACAAGAGCAGTCAGCCGGACAAGGTCAGTTTCATCACCGCGATGCAGCAAATGGGCATGACGTCGGTGTTTGACATCATCGGCCAGTCAAAGCCCCTGTTTGTCGAACGCTTGGGTGAGATCTGTGACGCGGACGGTGCGTTGGCCTATGACAATGCTATGTGTTATGCGGTCCAGATCGGTGTGCTGTATCGTGAGCATCGAGTGTCCAGTGGCAAGCCCCAGGAGCTGACCCGGCGCACGGGTGTGCGTGCCTTGGTGGACGTAGGTCCCAGCTACCCCAACCTGTTCAAGGAAAACTGGGATGAGTTCTGCAAGGTCGGCGCGATCGCGGCGCTCGACTCGCCGGTGGCCTACCTCAGTTCGTTGTACCAATTTGCCACGCGTACGCTGGAAACCTCGGGGCAGGGGGACCGGCCGAAAATTTTATTGGGCAAGCGGCGACCCGACATCGCCAGCCTGGTCATTGACCAGCAAAGCACCTTTACCCCCCGGCCGATGCTGGAGTTGGTCAACGGGATTTTGCAGGAAGATATTCGGCGTTACCGCCAGGGCAAACCCGATGAAAACAAGCCGGTGTATGAACTACTGGCTGAACGACGGTACCCGTTCATTTTCCCGTACCACTTTGCCCATCATCAATGCCGCCTTGGATTGGCTGAAAAAAAACTTGGGTTGGGGGTGTTGAATTACCTGATCAGCCGTGAGGTGCCGGCGACTCAAGGTGATCGCAATGTCTATGGCGCGGTGCAGAATGCGTCGCTCGAGGCGCAACGGATGTTATCGGGATTGAGCCCTCAGCAACAACAGTTGTTGATCGAGCCGTCACTGTTTACCACGTTTTATCTGTCGAAGGCCGAGCTGGCGGCGGGCTGGAAAGGCCCGGGGACTTCTCACCTGAGGCCGCATAAAGCGCTGGGCGTGGGCTTTTTACTGCTGCCGGGACAGGATTCCATTGAAGCTGTCGACCCAAGGGCGGATTTTTTGATCAACGACTCTTCGTTAACCAACATAGCAACCATCTATTTTTCCAAGGCGGATAGTCCCGAAAAGCTTCTGCAACAAGTTTCATTCAATTCAGGCACCCCTGCCAATTCGAATGTATGGAGACTCAATCATCTGCATGGGGCCACGAACTTGACACTCTGCCCGCGTATCAGTTGGAGCAGGGATGTTTCAGCGGGATATCGTGCTTCGTTCACCCTCACAACCACCAGCGGTTCTGTGACCGCCCCCATCGGCGTGGCAGCGTTCAGCGTAACCCTCATCTCGGATGAGGTTCCTGTCTGGTCGGTCGAGCAGCAAGGTTTTTTCCAGAAACACTACGGTCTTGAGACCAATCCGGTTCAACTCGATGAGTCCCTGATCAACCTCAAAACCTTCATGCAGCAGACCGGGCTGGACGCGCAGCAAGTCGAAGCGGTGTTATCGCAACGTACTCATTTTCCCCGTCTTTCCCCCAACTGCCCAAGCACCAATCCGCAATTCGGCGCGGCGGGAGTCGGGACGCCATACCCCCATGCTTCCCACTTTGGCGCGTGTTACGTCAATGGCCACGGCTCGGGTCGCTATGACAGTGTTACACCTGCCACCGCTACATCGATCCGTAAGGATCAATTCGACAACTCAATGGGCCTCAAAGAGGTCCTGGTGGGCGCTCGCAAAACCTGGCTCCTGACCAAAACCTCAGCCAACCGCTTCGACCGCCTGCAGCGCATGATTCGCCTGCAACGCTGGCTGGACCTTCCGTTTGCCGAACTGGACACGCTGATCATCAGCGCCATCCGCAGCGAAGGCGAATACAACCTGACCATGGACCTGAACCTCAATACCTTGCGGGCCTTGGGCGTTTATCGTTATCTCGCTCAACGATACAAGCTCAAGCCACTGGAGTTCGCCGCATTTCTCCATGACCTCACGCCCTATGCGACCGGCAATGATGTGCCGCTGTTTGACCAGGTCTTCAACGAGGTGACGCTGTTCGACGTGCCATTGGTGCTTGATCAACAGGTGTTCAATGCCACGGGAACGGACGTCGCCTCAAAACGAACCGTGGCGCAACTGTGTGCCGGCCTCGGCTTGCAGCCCACGGAGTTGTCGTTTTTACGCCTGGCCGGGCAGACGCAGCAGCATGTCGGGCCTTTGAAGCGTGATCTGGAGACGGTTTCCTCCGTTTATCGTCAGGCGCGCGTCCCACAGATGTTTGGCCTGTCGGCGGAGGACGGCTGGACCCTGGTGGATTTGCTGGGGGGGCAGGACCATCAGCGGTTGCTGTGCACAGGGCGTTTGAGCCCGCAATCCGGACATTCAATCAAGCCGATTTATATCAAGGCTGTGGATTCAAGGATAAATATCACCTTGGCACTGGTTTTCGATCCTTTGGCTGAGGGAGACTCCTCGCGCTTGCTGCCGGGGTCAATGCTATCTGTGGAGATGGGCAGTGACTTTGCTCATACAGTCAGCGCCCTTCGCGAGTTTACGCTTGAACTTGAAGTGCCTAAACCCAGCGTGGAATGGTTTCTTACTAATTCTGACGACAGTCGACTGACACTTGACCCTGTGGAGGCCGGGGGGAGCCTTTCATTGACTGGCAAAAAGATCATCAGAGCTGGCTGGGAGGCGATAAACGACTCGCCAGCCAAGCCGATTCCATACTTGCGGGTGAGGTGTGGGGAGCTTCAAAGACGCTTATTGAGTGTTGAGGGCATTACCACAGGCGAGGCTTTGCAGACACCGCCCGACATTCTCGATCTTTTAATGCAAATGGACTGGGCCGTGACCTGGCTCAAGGACAGCAAGCAAAGCGTCGCCGATGTGCGACGTTTACTGGGGCTTGATCCGGGGGATTACCTGCCGCCCCAGGGCCTGATCGATCGCTTGGCGAAATTGGCTGACGACACCCGGGCCGCAGTCATCACCGATCAACAGATTGAGGCATTGAACCTGCCCACCCATGAGGCGTCCGCCAAGGGGCGTGGCCCGGAAGATGCTATCAACTGGCGGACGGTTTTGCTGCCGCTGCTCGATGAGCAAGGCTTGGTCAAAGCCTGCCGCTGGAGCTGATCGAAAACACCCAGGGGCAATTGTCGGCTGCGCTGGTGTTGGCGCTCAAGCCCCTGAGACTTGAGCCTGAGGTCAGGGCCCGGAGCCTGGAGAAACTGGGCACGCTGCTCCTGGCCGGGCATGACCGGCAACTGCGCCTGATCGAAGGTCTGACTCAGGAAATGGTCAACTTGCCCATGGACCGCACCCAGGTTGTGGTGCGTTGGGCGGGGACTTCGGTCTACGAGTTGTTGTCGGCGGTGCTGGAAATCGATGCCGATACCGACATCTCGCCAATGGCCTCCCTGCTGGAGCAAGTTCGCTCGCTGCTGCGTCATGCGCAGGCGGCGCTGCACATGCGCCTGGGCGCCAGCGCCCTGCGTCTGTTCCTGATCCATCCCGAGTGGCTGGGGGCCAAGGGGGGCATAGCGTTGTCGTGGGCCAGTTTCTATCTGCTGGGCCGCTACAGCCAGTGGTTCGGTAGTCAGAGTCAGGCTGAAGAAGCCTTGCTGGGGTACTTCATCGCGGCCAACCCGGCGAAGGCTCGTCTCAAGAGCAAGGCATTGCGTAGCGCGGTCAACGATCAATCAGCCGAGGCGTTGGCCAACCTGCTGGGTTGGTCCGTGCAAGAGGTCAGCCGACTGTTTCAAGAGTTGCCGCAAGGACGTGCCTGCTCCATGGCCGAGGTGGACTGGATATTGCGTTGCCAGGGCGCCAGCAAGGCCAGCGGGATGGCTGCAGCGGATGTGTTGGCGGCTACTGCGCTGCATGCAGATAGTCCCCCTGCTGCCTGGCAAGCCGTCGGCGAAGCGGCGGTGGCCGCCAGTCGTTGAGTGATGTTTTTTCACTTTAAGGAGCTAATCATGTCCAGCACCCTCGACAGTCAACTCAATGAAACCCTGCGCGATGCCCTGGTGGCCTACTACCTGGATGAACTGGTACCCAATGCTGCGGAATTTGTCGACAGCGGTTTGAGCGACAAGATCAAGACCGCCAACGACCTCTACGAATACAAACTGTTGGACGTGCTGGTCAGCCAGGCGGTGCCCAGCAGCCCCGTGGCGTCGGCGATTGCCAGCTTGCAGCAGTACATCAACGGCGCGTTGATGGGCATGGAGCCAGGGTATGAAGTCAAGGTGATGGAAGATCACCTGCTCACGCAGTGGCGCGAGATCAACAGCCAGTATCCGGTCTGGGCGGCCAACCAGCAGTTGCGTTACTACCCGGAAGTGTACATCGACCCCTCATTGCGCATGAGCAAGTCGGCCTATTTCCAGCAACTGGAAAACGACCTCAACCAGAACAAGATTCACATCGACACGGCTCAGGAAGCGGTGCTTGCCTACCTGGCCAGTTTCGAGGAAGTGGCCAACCTGACCATCATCAATGGCTACATCAACACCGATGATTTCAAGAACGGCATGTACTATTTCATCGGCAAGTCCCGGGCCGAGAGCGTGTATTACTGGCGTTCGGTGGACATGTCCCAGCGTACCTACAAGGACATGAATGGCACCAACCCCGACCGCCCCAAATTCGACTACCCACAGCCGGGCGCCTGGTCGGACTGGCACAAGGCCAACCTGCCGATCTCGGCCAGCGCCATCGAGCGTACGATTCGGCCGGTGCTGTTCAACAACCGCTTGTTCGTGTTCTGGGTCGAGTGCATCGACAACAGCCCGCAGGCCGTCACGGTAGAACACAGCAAGTCGCCGGAACCGGGCGCGCCGGTGACTACGGTCAAGGCCAATCCGATGTTGCGCCTGAACCTGGTGTACAAGAAATACGACGACAGCTGGAGTGTGCCGCAGACCATCATCGAGGCCTGGAGCGAGGCGCCACGGTTCAAGACCGAGGATCTGGAAAAGTGGGTCGAGAGTATCGCGGTGCACGACAGCTCGACCTCTCCCGACTCGATGTTTGTGGCGATGTATGCCGGGTATTCCGCTGGCGCTGGTCAGGATGGCGCACAGGACCAGTATGATTTTTTGAAAACGGCGATGATTGACAAGAATTTTAATGTCACGGATTTGTTTCCCAGTCGGGGGTATGTGCCCAGCGTTGGAACTGCGGCGGATGTAAAGGCGCCGCATGTATTAAGGGTTGGGCGGATATATGCCCATGATAATAAGTCGCGGTTTCAGTTTAGGCTGCCTGCGCTTGCAGTTGCACTGAAAAGTGTCGAGACGAGTTCGCCGAATACTGCTGGGGGAAACTGGAATTATCGAGGGTGGCAAACTAAAATTCACACTCCGGTCAAGGATGTTGATGTGAGATTTAATAATCTTGCGCAGCGTCTTGAATTTGACTCAAAAATATCCAGTAGTTTCTCTTGGACGCCGCTAATCACTACATGGTTGTTTGAAATGACGGGCGGGTTGGACTATAGCTGGAGATTAACACTGATAACCTCGAACGATCCAGACTCTGGTCCATATGAGAAACTTATTTCAGGTTCGACGTTTGAAATGATTAAAAGTCTGGCGGCTCCGATTGCCGGGAAGTATGAGTTTACTTTGGAGATAAGGCCGGGGGGGTATGATAACCTTATCAAAGCTTTTATAAGGGATCGACCAGGGGTCGATTATTGTGAACTGCCGGAGGTTCCTGATGGAACCTCTGTTTCGCTTGTCGATAAGGTGGTTGATAGAAGGGCGCTGGATTTTCTATCAGTTAATCCGGAACTTATTTATAAGGGGTGGCTTGCTACCCCAAGTTTTGGTGACACCGAATTTAGAAGTATAAAATTCCAACGAGGTGCTTCTTATAATTTCCAAAATCTTATTCTAAGACCGACAAATCTGAACAATTTTACCCCCGCTCATCCCGGCTACCATTCGCTGTATTACTCGGGGGCTCTTGGAGAGACGTCCACCCGATACGCAAACAATATCCATGGCTATCGATCCTGAAACGCTGCTACCAGACTGGAATGGCAATTGGCCTGTGGGCGTAAAAAATCCCGCTGATACATGGCATCAAGGTTTTCAACGGCGCCAACCAGGAGATGGGGCACGCACTTAAACTCACCCTCATCGAGCTTGAACTAGTCCCCCGAATCACAACTACACTGATTGCCCCTTACATCAACACCCGCCCCAGCCCAACCCTTGGCACTGCCGAATTCATCGATTTCACCGGCTCGGGCATCGCTCGCAACGACGACAATACCGCCGCGCGCCAACCCATCCGCATGAACACCCTGTTCGCCCGCGAGCTGATCAACAAGGCCAACATCGCTTTGGAAAACCTGTTGGACTGGGACACACAAAACCTCGAAGAGCCGCCCTTGCAGCCACCGGCAGCGGTCAACCGCATGGACTTCCACGGTGCCAATGGCCTGTACTTCTGGGAGCTGTTTTTGCACTTGCCGTTTCTGGTCAGCCAGCGCTTGAACCTGGAACTGCAATTCGACGAGGCCGAGCAGTGGCTGGGCTTCATCTTCGACCCCGCACGCAAGAAAGCCAGCAACGGCCGCCCGGACTACTGGAACGTGCGGCCACTGATGGACGACCCGGTGGAGATGGATTACGTCAGCCGCAAACCCGATGACCCGGACGGTATCGCCAGCAGTCATCCGGTGCGTTACCGCAAGGCGATTTACCTGCACTACCTGAAAAACCTGCTGGACCGGGGCGATGCGGCCTACCGGCAATTGACCCCCGACAGCCTCGGCGAAGCCAAGCTGTGGTACGTGCGGGTTCTGGATTTGTTGGGGTCGCGCCCGGACATCAAGCTGGTGGATCATTGGCTGCCCATCACCCTGAAAACCCTCAGCGATTCCACCAGCACCGAGCTGCGGGCGTTCGAGCAGCGGCTGATCGGCCAGGACCAATTGCGTGCCGACAGCGCCGAGGCCAACGACGGTCAATCATTTTATGACTTTGCCGAGCCAGCGTTGCACTTGCGCACTTTCAGCCATGACCCGACCCTGATGGATCTGGACAGCGATTACTTGCGCCTGCCCATCAACCAGCATCTGGTGCACACCTGGGATATCGCCGAAGCGCGGCTGGATAACCTGCGCAACAACCGTACCCTGGATGGCAAGCCCTTGATGCTGCCGTTGTTCGCCGCGCCGTTGAACCCACGCGACCTGCTGGCGGCCTACGGCCAGGGTGCAGCGTCCGGCGGTGCCGCGCGGCTGCTGGCCCAGGACGTGCCGCATTATCGTTTTAGCGTCATGCACAACCGCGCCAGCAGTGCCGTGGAGACCCTGATCCAGTTCGGCAACACGCTGCTGTCGTTGATCGAGCGCAAGGAGCAGGCGCAGCTCCACGAGCTGCAAGGCCAGCAAGCCTGGGAGTTCGCGCAGTTTGCCGTTGAACTGCAGCGTCAGGCGCAAGTGATCGACATCGAACAGCGCAAGGCCCTGGAGGCAAGCAAGGCGGTGGTGCAGGGGCGCCTGGACTTTTACACCCGGTTGGCGGATGAAGTGGTGAACGTTGGTGAAGTCGTTGCCGCAGGACTGCATTTGGCGGGGCGTATCGCGGAAGGAGTAGGCTCCGCCGCTAATGCCGTTGCCGGTGGCCTGATGCTCCCACCCAATGCGGCCGGGGGCGTCGGCGGTGGCATTGCGGGTATGTCCAACGGTGCTGTTGCCGGAACATCGTCTGGCGGCTGGAGGCTGGAGGGCGTACCGAGGACTGTCGCGGCGGTTGCTTTCGGCCTGGCCTCTCTGAGCCACGGCGCTGCCGAGGCGACGGACCGCGCCGAGCACTTTCGTCGCCGTCACCAGGAATGGATGCAGGCTCGTGACCAGGCCTCGCTTGAAATAGCCCAGATCGATGCGCAGTTGAAGGTGCTGGAAGAACAAGCTCGCGCCACCGCTGTGCAATTGAATCAGGCGCACGCCGCTCAGGTTCAGGCGTTGGCCAGTTATGAATTCCTGCGTACACGCTTCAGCAACGCGCAGCTCTATCAGTGGCTCAACGGCCAGTTTGCGACCTTCTATTACCAGGCCTATGACGCCACGTTGGCGCTGTGCCTGGCCGCCGAAGCCTGTTGGCAATTCGAAATCGCCGACTACACCAGCCGCTTCATCCAGGCCGGTGCCTGGAAGGACAGCTACCGTGGCCTGGGGGCGGGTGAGTCATTGAAGTTACAGCTATTGAAAATGGAGTCGGCTTACTTCAGCCGCAATGAACGACTGCTGGAAATCACCAGGACCGTGTCCCTGCGTCAGCTCAAGGACATTACCCCGGATTCAGAGATGAACCAGGACTGGCCCACCATTAAGCTTCGTTTGATGGCAGAGGGGGAAGTGGCATTCGAACTGACCAGGGCGATGTACGAAAGTGATTACCCGACACACACCCTGCGGCGGATCAAACGCATCAGTGTGTCCTTGCCGGTGATCCTGGGCCCGTATGAAGACATTCGCGCCACCCTCACACAAACCTACAACGCCGTACAGATCGGCGACAGCCTCAAGGAAAACCTGCGGGCCAGTCAGCAAGTGGTGCTGTCCGGCGGTGTGGCGGATGACGGGTTGTTTGTCTTTGATTTCAACGATGAGCGTTACTTGCCCTTCGAGGGCACTGGTGCGATTTCCCGCTGGCTATTGCACTTCCCCAATCACACTCAGCAACTGGCAAAGCTGGAAAGCCTGACCGACATCATTGTTCAGGTCCAGTACACGGCCAAGGCGTGAACCGGGTGATGGCGATGAAGAAAGCGCAATGTGGGGGCCAGTCAGTGAACAACCCATCGATTCATTGGCAAACACCGCTGTTGACTGTCCGCGACCCTCGCGCAATGACGGTGCGCGGGGTGCAGTTCTGGCGCGACACGCCAGGCTTGCCAGCGCAGGCACGGGTCAACCGCACGGCTCATGATTGGGCGGGACGCGCGATTGCGCAGTGGGACCCGCGGCTGTTTCCGGACGCTTCGGCACCGGCCAATCTGCAAACGCTGCATGCTCTGTCCGGCGCGGTGTTGAGTACGGACAGCGTCGATGCCGGGTGGCGTGTGGCGCTGTTGGGCGAGGCGGGGCAATCGGTTCATGCCTGGGATAGTCGGGGTTCGCAGCGCTGGATGCGGTATGACACTCAGTTGCGCCCGGTATCGGTGTTCGAGCAGGCGGTGGACGGTGATGCGATTTGCACGGAGCGCTTGAATTACGGCGGGAGCGATCAGACTTCTGCCGAGCGCAACCAATGCGGGCAATTGATTCGCCACGATGATCCGGCGGGCACGCAGTTATTTAGCGAGTTTGGATTGCACGGCGCAGGGCTGGAGCAGGCGCGGCATTTTCTGAAAGCATTGTCGCTGCCGGACTGGCCCGAGCCGGTAGCGGATCGCGAGTTGATGCTGGAGGTGGGTGAGGGGGCCATCACCCGGTCGCACTTCAATGCATTGGGCGAGGTCTCCCAGCAAACCGATGCCAAGGGTCACCGTCAGTTGTTCAGCCAGACCCTTGACGGCCAGTTGCGCGAGGTTCGCCTGCAACTCAACGGTACATCCACGCCAAAAAACCTGGTCAGCGCCATCGGCTACAACGCCCACGGCCAGACCGAACGGGAAGTCGCCGGCAATGGTGTGATCACCACGCTGGAATACGACGCGCAGAATGGCCGCCTGACCCGCCTCCAGGCCCAACGCGGCACCGCAGCCCTGCAAGACCTGCACTATGAATACGACCCGGTGGGTAATGTGCTGAGCATCGAGGATGCCGCGTTGCCGATTCGCTACTTCGCCAACCAGCGGATCGAACCGGTCAGCCGTTACCGCTACGACAGCCTGGGCCAGTTGATTGAAGCCACGGGTTGGGAGGCAGGTACCGTCAATAAAGGTCCGCTGTTTTCACCCTTCGACGACCCCGCGCCCCGGGCGAATTACCGCCAGACCTATCACTACGATGCGGGTGGCAATCTGCTGGAGCTGACCCACGACGGTCCGCAAAGCCATGGCCATCGGCTGGTCGCCGCAGTGCACAGCAACCGTTGCCTGCCAGTGCTGGAAGGCGTTGAGCCGGACGAAGAGGACTTCCTCCGAGGTTTCGACGGCAACGGCAATCTGCTCAGTCTACAACCGGGGCAAACCCTGGGTTGGGACCTGCGCAACCAGTTACGCGAAGTACGGCCGGTGGTGCGCGACTCCGGCCTCGACGACCGCGAGCGTTATGTCTACGGTGCCGACGGCATGCGCGTGCGCAAAGTCCGCGAAACCCAATCCAATGTGCGGACGCTGCTTGCTGAAACCCGCTATCTGCCGAACCTGGAGCTGTGTAACCACGGCGGCACGGGTGAAGTGTTGCAGGTGATCAGCGTCCAGGCCGGGCGCAGCAGCGTACGGGTGTTGCATTGGGAGACTGAGCTGCCCAAAGGCATCGGCAATGATCAATACCGCTACCACCTGAATGATCATCTGGGCTCCTGCACCCTGGAACTCGATGAGGATGGTGAAGTGATCAGCCAGGAGCGTTATCACCCGTATGGCACCACCGCATGGTTTGCCGGCCGCGGGGAGGTGGAGGCAAGTTACAAAACCGTGCGTTATTCGGGGAAAGAGCGGGATGCGACGGGGCTTTATTACTATGGGTTCAGGTATTACGTGGTGAGGTGGCAGCGCTGGTTGAGTCCGGATCCGGCGGGGGAGATTGATGGGCTAAATCTCTATCGGATGGTAGGGGGTAACCCGGTGATACTCATTGATGAAAGTGGGTTGATGATGAAAGCATCAAACCAGCTTGCAGGTAATAACAGTGGATATACTCAGGAGGTAGCGTTCAAGTCTGACAGTGCTAGGGTGTCTCGTGAAGGTTTGACGGGATCTTCAAGTTCAAATAACTCTCGGCAACTCACTCCCAAGAATGAGCTTGTAATAAATATTGTTGAGAGACTGGTTGATATAGTGGTGGCTGGGAGAGGGGGAATGAGGGTGTTGCAAGGGGAGCAGTTTGATCAGGTTATGATTAAGTTGTCGGCGTTTTATATTGATATAGAAGCTGGCGGAAAACTTTCAGCCGGTAAAGACATTCTAAAGAAGTCAAAAGGTTTTAATCGTCCTCCACGAGATATTGTGAACCAGTCCAGAGAAAAAAATGATTTGTTCTCATTTCTTACTCCGTATGTAAGTAGAGAGTTGAACTCTGAGAATTACTGCCTTCAAAATGTAACATCTGACTTGCAACGGTGGACGGAGCAAATTTTAGATAAACAAAAAAAACGTCTTCCGGATGGGGCGAGAGATCAATTTTTATCCCGTATGAGGAATGCTGCTGATCCTGAAATAACCAGTGCTGCGTTTGCGGAAAATCCTATCTCTCGTCCACCAGAAAGTCAGGAGGAAGCGCTTCAGTATATATATTTTATGGCTGGCCAATATGAAGGTGAAAGTGAGTGGGCGGATTATGCGCGAGATATGTATGTGGAAGAGTATCCCCACATTAAGCAGGTTTCATACCAAAGGGCGTTAGCGGTTTATAAGAAAAATAAAGCACTTGGTGTGTATAAGTGATCTGAAGTCAAATGCCTGGTTGATAGTTTCTAATTGTTGATCTTTTGGAGTTAAAAGTTCCGCTCAACCCACTGCGGATAGGGGAGTGCAGTGGGTTGGACGGAGTCTTTTGTTTTGCTGGAGCTTACTGCGCGATAGTCTTCACCGAAACCCCACGCTCAACCGGCGTCGACCGCCCGTAGATATCTTCAAACCGCTCGATATCGTCCTCCCCCAGATAACTCCCCGATTGCACCTCGATGATCTCCAACGGAATCTTCCCCGGGTTACGCAGGCGATGCACCGAAGCAATCGGAATATAGGTCGACTGGTTCTCGGTCAGCAGGAACACGTTCTCGTCGCAGGTCACTTCGGCGGTGCCGCTGACCACGATCCAGTGTTCGGCGCGGTGGTGGTGCATCTGCAGCGACAGGCAAGCGCCCGGTTTGACCGAGATGTGCTTGACCTGGAAGCGGCCGCCCATGTCCACCGAGTCGTAGGAGCCCCACGGACGGTAGACCTCGCAGTGGTTCTGGGTTTCGCTGCGGCCCAGTTCGTTGAGGGTGTTGACCATCTGTTTCACGCCTTGGACCTTGTCCTTGTGGGCGATCATCATGGCGTCCTTGGTTTCGACCACGACGATGTTTTCAAGGCCGATCACCGACACCAGTTTGCCGTTGCCGTGGATCATGCAGTTGCGGCTGTCCTGGATCACCACGTCACCTTTGCTGACGTTGCCGTTGGCGTCTTTCGCATTCACTTCCCACAGCGACGCCCAGCAGCCGACATCACTCCAGCCGGCGGTCAGCGGCACGACGCAGGCGCGTTGGGTTTTTTCCATTACCGAGTAGTCGATGGAGTTGTCCGGGCAGCAGGCGAAGGTGGCTTCGTCGAGGGTGATGGTGTCGGCATCCTGCTTGCTGCGTTCCAGGGTCAGCAGGCAGGTGTCGTAGATGTCCGGATCGTGTTTTTTCAGCTCTTCCAGGAAGCGGCTGGCACGGAACAGGAACATGCCGCTGTTCCAGAAGTAACCACCGGACTGGACGAACTCGGTGGCGCGTTTCACATCCGGTTTTTCGACGAAGTGCGAGACGCGGCTGACGCCTTCAGGCAGCAGCGAGTCGTTGGTCGACTTGATGTAGCCATAACCGGTTTCCGGCTTGGTGGCCGGCACGCCGAACAGCACCATTTCGCCGTTTTCGGCGGCGACGGTGGCCAGGGCCAGGGCGCGTTGCAGGGCTTTCTGGTCTTCCAGCACGTGGTCGGCCGGCAGCACCAGCATCAGCTCGTCGCGACCTTCATTGACCAGCATCATCGCGGTCAGGGCCACGGCCGGCGCGGTGTTGCGACCGAACGGTTCCATCAGGATGCGCTGGGTTTCCAGTTTGCGCGCGGCCAACTGCTCGTTGACGATGAAGCGGTGGTCCTTGTTGCAGACCACGATCGGCGTGTCCATGCCTTCGAACACCAGGCGTTCCAGGGTTTGCTGGAACAGGGTGTGTTCGCCGGTCAGGGCCAGGAACTGCTTGGGGAATTGCTTACGGGAAAGCGGCCAAAGACGTGAGCCGCTACCACCTGACAAGATCACCGGAATCATGTTGTTACTCCTTGAATATCGATTGGTTAGAGCTACCGCGTTTGTGTCGTTTCACTCTTGTTTTTATTCCGTGTCCGGATTGACGCCTCGGTCCCTTGTAGGAGCGAGCTCGCTCGCGATGTACGTCAACGAAAACGCGGGCTGTCTGGATAGGCGCGTTGCCCTTGCGTTTTTCGCGAGCAAGCTCGCTCCTACAGGGGACATGGGTCAGTCCGGAAAATTGATTAGCGCGTCGACACCGGGCGTTTCACCCAGACCGGCGACAGGCTGCTGCCGTTGCCGGTGACGTACAGCACCGCGGCTTCACCGCGTTCCAGGGCGACCGGTTTCACGTCGCCGACTTTGGTTGCGCCGTCATAGAGCGCCAGGCTGACTTTCACCGGGTTGATTTCACGCTCGCCACGACCCTTGGGCGCAACGTTCGGGACCACGTCGGTCTTGCCATCGGCGGTCTTCAGGGTCAGCGCCTTGTCGCTGAGGTTCTGTACGCGTACCAGGGATTTCTGCTTGTTCTTGAACGGCGGCTCCTCGATCAGTTGCGGTGCGCCGCTGGCGTTGTTGACCAGGGTGTAATAGTGGTCGCCGGCCAGTTTCACCGGCAGGGACTGGCTGCCGACCTTGGCGCTGTAGTCACCGCCCGGCATGAAGCTGAAGTCACTGCTGGACAGTGGCGCGACATCACTCAGGTTGGTGCTGCCGACGGTGGCGCTGACTTCGGCGTTGCTGGCGTTGTAGATGCGCACGAAGGTCGAGCCTTTCGGTGCGGTCGGGCCGTAGAGTGCTGCGTCGCCACCGGCGAAGGCCTGAATCGACAGCACACTGAGGCCGGCAACCAGGGCAAAGCTTTTAGCGAGACGGCGAGGAGTAGTAGTGAAAGTCATGGTGTACCTCTCTTTCAGTTTTGCGCCCGGTCGGGCGTCTCGGATTTGTTGTTGATGGCTACGTTTTGTTGGCGCGCGCCGGCTTGTTTAAGCTCTGCGACCCACTGCGGGTCGGCGTCGCCGATTTCGTAGTTCACGGGCAGATATCGTTCAGGAAACTCCCAGATCAGCACCTGTGGCGGGCTGTTCTTGAAGGCATCGCTTTTGAGGTAGCTGAGCATCGGCAGAATCGGGCCGTGGCCGTCTTCGGCGTAATTGACCACGTCGCTGTGCAGGGCTTGCTTGAGCGCACCGACGAAGTTCCAGGTGGGGTTGGCGCTGTAGCTGGTGCCGATCAGGGCCACCGGCACTTCGGTGTTGGCGAACAGGGCATCGTCACCGGCCGACTGGTCATCCGCTGCCACGGTGTTGCGCTTTTGCAGCGACTCTGGTGCCGGCATCAGGTTTTCGAACAACGGGTCGAGCGGCAGGAACAGCCGCAGGTCGCCCTTGTGGGTGATTTTCTCTGCAGGTTCGGTGACGAAACGCTGTGGCTCGCCGCTCAGCGGGTACTTGTCGGCGATGGTTTGAGCCAGGCGGTTGGCGGCGATCTCGGCGCCTTCCGGGGTCCAGTGGGTGTCGGTGCGCAGGAACACTTGCTGGCCATTCTGTTTGGCCTGTTGCAGCGGGCCGAGCAGGTCAGGGGCGGGAATCCGGTCGGCGGCCAGGCGCTGGTGGAAGTCCTTGTAGAGGTTGGCGTGGATGCTCGCCGGTTTCACTTCACCGAGGTGTTCCGGGTACAGGCGCGCCTTGGCTGGCACCACGGCCATCACCAGTTGCACGCCTTTTTCCTTCAAGGTCTGGCGCACGCCTTCGACCAGCGCGTAGTTGCCTTGCAGGTTCAGTTCTTCGTTGACTACCGGGTGGAATTCTTCGTCGCTGTACAACCACTGGTCGCGACCGAGCACCACGCCCGGACGACCTTCGTTGAACAGTTTGAAATCCAGCGCGGCCCAAAGGTTGGTGCCCAGGCGCTTGATCGGGAATTCGTCGTCGTAGTGCGTTTCCACGGCTTTGGTCCAGCGACCGTTGAGCACCGTTGCATCGGCGTTGGTACTGAAGCCGAAGAAGCTGCGCACCGACCACAGACCGAGCACCAGCAAGGTCACCAGGAACAGCGCGATGTAGAAGACGCGTAATGAGCGGGTCATGGTCAGATCCCTCAGAACTGGAAGTAAAGGAACGGCGAGAAACTTTGCGCCGAGAGTTTGAGAATCGAGGCGATGAACAGCAGCAGCACCAGCGCACGCATCACGTAGCGCGACCAGTCAGCGGTCCAGTAGGCCGGTTGCACCTGGGCTTCGACGCCGACGGTGTAGCCAGGCTGATGGATGCTCGCCGGGTTATCCCCAGGCACGGCCTTGATCGTTCCCGCTGTAGCGGCGGCCGGGCCGTCGGCGTCGACGTTCACGGCAGGCTTGGTCTTGACCGGTGGCTGATTGGTGTAGAAGTCGCGCAGGCCGAAGAACGCCAAAGTCACGTAAGCCACGATCAGCGTTGCCACTTGCAGACCGGTGAGGCTGGCCTGGTTGAGTTCCGACAGCGACCAGTCACCGAAGCTGAACATCGCGCCATACATGCGCCCGGCGACGTGCAGGTTTTCCGCACGGAAGATCACCCAGCCCATCACCACCAGCAGGAAGGTCAGTGCCCAGCGGATCGGGTTGAAAGTGCGCGGCGAGGTGTTCAGGCCAATGGCTTTTTCAATCGCCAGCCAGGTGCCGTGCCAGGCGCCCCAGACGATGTAGGTGATGTTCGCGCCGTGCCACAGACCACCAAGGAGCATGGTCAGGAACAGATTGCGATATGTCATCAGGGTGCCTTTGCGGTTTCCGCCCAGCGTGATGTACAGGTAGTCACGCAGCCAGGTCGACAGGCTGATGTGCCAGCGCCGCCAGAACTCGGTGATCGACTGGCTGACATATGGCTGCTTGAAGTTTTCCATGAAGCGGAAACCCATCATCAGGCCCAGGCCGATGGCCATGTCGCTGTAACCGGAGAAGTCGAAATACAACTGCGCGGTGTACGCCAGCGCGCCGAGCCAGGCATCGCCCGTGGTCGGGTTTTGCAGGGCGAAGCAGTGGTCGGCCACGACGGCCAGGGTGTCGGCGATGAAGACTTTCTTGATGAAACCCTGCATGAACCGCGTGCAACCCTCGGAGAATTTGTCGAGGGTGTGGGTGCGGTTGTTGAACTGGTCGGCCAGGTCGCGAAAACGCAACACGGGGCCGGCGATCAAGTGCGGGAAGATCGCCACGAACGCCGCAAAGTCGATCAGGTTGCGGGTCGCCGGGGTGTCGCCACGGTAGACGTCGATGATGTAGCTGATGGACTCGAAGATGTAGAACGAGATCCCGATCGGCAGCAGCACGTGGGTCAGGATGAAAGGTTCCAGGCCCACCGAGGTCATCATTGCGTTGATGCTGTCGACGCCGAAGTTGGCGTACTTGAAGTAGCCGAGGATGCACAGGTCGACGGCCACGCCGAGCAGCAGCCAGCGCTGCGCCGGTTTGGTCCTGACCCCGGCGGCACCGACTTTCAGGCCGATCCAGTAGTTCCACAGCGTGACGCCGGCAAACAGCGCGAGGAAGTCCACACGCCACCAGGCGTAGAACACGTAGCTGGCAATCAGCAGCAGCAAATTGCGATAGCGTTGCCCGCTCAGGTAGTACAAGCCGAGAAAGATCGGCAAGAACAAAAACAGGAACACGTTGGACGAGAAAACCATCCCGATCTCTCCTTGTTTGAACCAACAGTCAAGGGCCAACGGCCCCCCCAAACCCCCCATGAAAAAACCGGGGGGCAACACATAAAACTCAAACCTGACACTGACCCTGTGGGAGCGGGCTTGCTCGCGAAAGCGGTGGATCAGTCGACATCAATGGTGAATGTCAGACCGCATTCGCGAGCAAGCCCGCTCCCACAGGGGATCTGTGTTTGTCTTAAGAGCCTTTACCTTTTTCATTGGCCGGGTCGTAGACCTTGGTCAGGTCACCGCCAAGGCGGAAGGTCTTGAACGGCTGCATCTGGTGTTTCTTCGCCAGCACTTCGGGCGAGCAGGTGTAGAGCGAGCAGAACGGTTCGAGCCAGGCGAATTTCATGTCCTCTTTCAGGTCGGTCATGTCCTGTTCCTTGCCGTTCTTCTTCTCGAACTGGTCCGGATCCTTCACCCCGGACAGCACCCGGTCACCCAGGCGTTTGTGCGCGCCATTGTTTTCCTGGCGCAGATCCACACCGTTGACCTGGGCGAAACTGGCGATCATTGCCAGCGGCGGCAGGGCGTAGTTGAGGTAAGCCAGGGCCCGCTGCTGACGCTTGAGTTCGTTGGGCAGGTAGCCGTCGGCGTCGATCTGGTTGGCGCCGACCTTGTATTCCTTCACCGCCCAGTCGAACAGGTCGCGACGGTTGGTGGCGACGGAGGTGGCCATCACCGACCACGCCGCCCAGTACGAGTGGTTGTTGGTCATGTCGAGCGGCAGGTTGTCCCAATCGCTGACCACCTGATCGGCCATCCTGCTGAACCAGGCTTCGATCAACTGTGCTTGCTGTTGATGGGTGGCCAGCGGGTGGGAGTCGGAAAACTTCAGGCGGATATAGGCCGAAGCCATGCTGCCCAATGCCCATTTGCGCATCGACTTGCCGGTGTGGTTGAAGTCCTTGGACATCAGCGCGTCGGCCTGGGCCCAGGCGGTCAACCAGTCGAGTGTGCATTCCAGCTGTTCCGGGCGACCGTCACGCATGAACTGCATCACGCGCTTGCTGGTGCCGCGCTCGATCTTGGTGATGTCGGCGGTGCTCTCGCGGAAGGCTTTTTCCGACTGCACGTTCAGGGTCGCGCGGGCCTTGTCCGAACCTTCGTACTTGCTGCGAAATTGCAACGAGCCGGTGTACGGCGTCGGCATCGCATCGCAGCCTTCGCTTTTGTCGCCCGTCTTGAATTTATCCACAGGCGCAAAATAGCCCTGGGGTGGACGCAGTGGCGCAGCCGCTTGCGTGGCCCCGGCGAACATCGCCAGGCTCAGGAGCGTCGGTGCCAACAGTGTTGAAATTTTCGGATAGCGCATGGCAGACCTCATTGCCCGACCGAAGCAGTACGCTGCTCGGCGCCCGGGAATACGTTGCGTTTGCAGATTTTCGCTTCGACTTTCTGAGGCGCGGTACCGGCTTCGGGGCCCTGGACTTCAACGGCCAGCAGGTTCTGCGAGGCCCAGTCTTCATCCGTGCGCAACTCGAAAGCGAAACGCCCGTCAGTCTCGGAGGTTTCCGGTTTGTCGATCTTGATGTCCTCGTGGCGACCGTTCATGTACCAGAGGGTGGCTTGCAGGGTTTTCACCGACGTATCGGCGAAGCGGATGTCGACCTGGTGGCTGCTGTTGCGCAGGTCCATATTCTTGCTGTTGACCATCAACTCGTTTTTGCCCGGCTTGAGCGTGGCGCTGCCGGACATCTGCGCATCCTTGCCTTCGCAACCGTTGTCCAGCAGCGCCATCATCTGGCGGTAGATGGTTTCCTGATCGAGGCGGTACAACGGCGAGAATTCCCAGATGAGAATCTTCGGCGGGTTTTTCTGGAATTCGTCGCTGCCCAGGTACTGCAGCATCGAACCTTCCAGGCCGCCGCCGGGGAACGCCACGTTGAGGATGTCGGCACCGATGGCCTCTTCGAGGAACCCGGCGAAGTTGTAGTTCTTGCCGCTGTGGGAGGTGCCCACGAGGGTGATTTGCGGGTTGCCGGAGTCGCCGAACAGATCGCCATCACCCGCTTCGCCCTTCGGCTCGGTGGTGAACTGATCCATGTACTGGATCGCGTAGCTGGTGCCACAGAGTTGACCGGCCATGTTGTGCAGGGTTCCGGTCTTGCCCATGCGACCCGACTTGTGGGTCTCGAATTCGCGCTTGGGAATGTCGGCGAATTCAGGCAACTGCTTGACCTTCTCGGCGACGATCTTCGCCGTGCGCTGGGCACCGTACGGCGTCCAGTGCTGGTCGCCACGAAAGTAGAAATCGTGGGCGGGCAGGGTGTCGGGCAATGACTCGTTGGTCAGCGGCGAAAGGTCCGGGACGACATAGCCCATCTGCGCGAAACGACCGAGCATGGTCTTGTAGTTCTGCAGCGCCTTGTCGAAGTTGAAGCTGGCTTTCTCCGCCGGGTTGAGCTTGTTGCGGTTCACCAGGCCACGGGTCGGCTGGTACACGATGACCAGTTCCACGCCTTTGCTCTTGAACGCATCGTGCAGTTGTTTCATGCGTTTGTAGCCGGCGGGCGTGGTGTCGAATTCGGTGCGCAGGTCTTCCTGGGTCCGGAACAACCAGTCGCCCTGGGCCTGTACCAGCGTGGTGAAGTTCTGCTGATAACGGGTGGTGTAGTTCTTCGCATCGTGGGCGGCCGGGCACAGGCTGCAGCACGGTTCTGCGGTGAAGCTCGGTGCTTTGACCTCATCGGCGCGAACACCGCCGCTGGCTGCGAGAATGCCGGCGGTCAGGGCCGACAGGCTGAGTAGTTTGATCAAGTGTGGGTGCATAAGATTATCCTCAGTCCCGCATTTCGGTCTGGCGTTCGACAGGGTCGATCAGCACGGCTTTCTGCTGGCGCACCAGCAGGTCGAGAATTTCATCCTGGCGCTCGCCAAGGATGCCGGTGAAGCTGATGCCGCTGGATTTGGCCGGCGCGAGCATCGACACGCGATACAACTCGACACTCAGCGGCGAGTCGATGGACAGCGGCCCGCTGCCGTTGGCCGCCAGCTCACCGCCGACCACGATCAGCGACACCTGGGCGTCGAACGGGTCGAGCTTGATGTCACGGTCGGTGTTGCTCAGGTCCTTGATGTGCCCGTAGACGCCGGTCAGGCCGTTGGCCATGGCGACGTTTTCGTACAGGCGAATGTTCACGCTGTTACGAATGCGGATGCCGTGGCGCTTGTTGCTCAGCACGCGGTTGCCCCACAGCAGGTTGTCGGCACTCTCGTAGAGGGTGATGCCGTCGGTGTGGTTCTGGTAGATCTCGTTGTGGGCGATCAGGTTGTTCACGCTGTTACGGTCGATCACCAGCCCCGAGAGGTGGTTGTCGTAGCTGCGATTGTTGAAGATGAAACTGTCGTTGACCTCACGGGAAATAATGATCCCGTGCTTCTTCTTGGTCCCGAACACCGTGTTGTCGGCGATGATCAGCCCGTGGGAACGGTCATGCGGGTCGATGCCGTAGACGATGTTGTCTTTGTAGGTGTTGCCCTTGACCACGAAGTCGCGGGTTTCATAGCAGTAGAAGCCGTACCACATGTCCGAGAATTCGGAGCCGACGATCCAGCCGGTCGGTTCAGGACGCTTGAGCACCTTGGCCATGTTCGGCGTGTACTGGGAAATACTCACGCCATAGGACTTACTGTTGGCGTAGCCGAAACTGGCGATCTTGCTGTTGGCGATGTAAGTCTCGGTGCCACCCCAGGCCAGGAGGAACGGACGGAATTCCTTCGGCGAGTTGAACGTCGCCGGGCCGTTGTCCTTCTCGCGCCAGCCGGTGATTTTGGTGTCACGCACGAACAGCTGACCGTCGTTGACCAGGAACGAACCAGCCTCCTGGGACAGGCGCAGTTCCTGGGTCTGCTTGTCGATTTCCAGGATGCCGTGGCGACCGACCACGATCGGCAACTTCGCCAGGTAAACCCCAGGCGCCGTTTCGATGACGTATTTGGGTTGCTTCTTCGCCAGGTCCTTGAGGTTCATGTAGCCGTCGTCGACGAAGATCGCCTGCGGGATACCGTGCTGACGCACCACCCACTCGGCCATCTTGTTGTCGCCGCCGATGAAGTCCTTCAGGGCGTCTTCCTGCATCATCCGGCGCACGCTGATTTTTCCGGCCTTGCTGCGCACGATTTTCGCGGCGACGGCTTCGGCGGTGTAGCCCGAGACATCCGGCAGTTTCGGCGTGGCCAGTTCCAGCGGCGCAGTCGGTGCGCTGCTGATGGTGTAGGTCTTGGCCTGTTGCAGTTCCTTGGCGATGGTGGCCGCACGTGCCGGTTTAGCGGGTGCCGCCGGCTCCACGTTGGCCGGCTCTACATTGGCGAAGGCGGCCGAGCTTGCCAGCAGCATCGCGCCGGCCAACAAGGTGAGCGAACCTCGCTTCGAATTGTTCATGTCGGGCACTCCCTTCGCGGTTTGCATCAGAAGCGCCAGATCACGTCGATGAACGCGCGGTGCATGTACGAATCGACTTCTTTGCCATAGGCATCGCCCGGCTTGAACACACCGCCACGGAAGCGCACCAGAGCCGAAGGCTCATCGATGGACTGGCTCAGCGCAGCCGGCAACAGACCCTGCTTGAAGTACTTGGTGACCACCAGGTCCATCTCCTGACCGAGGTCTTTTTCGCCATCGTTCAGCGGCAGGGACGTGGTGGAAAGAATTGCGCCGGTGGCGTCGTCGGTGTTGTTTTCGACCGCGTTGATGCCATTGCTGCCGATCGGCTTGTTGCCGTCGACGCGCCAGAATTTGTGGTAGATCAGGCTGGCGTCGTATTCGTCGTTGAGCATCCACGAGCCGAACAAAGTCGCGGTCTGCATGTTTTGCATTTCGCCACGGAAGGCTTCGCCGAAACGGTGAACCCGCGAGCGGGTGCCGGTGTAGTTCGAGAGGTTGCTTTCCAGGCCGTTCTGTTCGTACTCGGCGCTGGCGCGGGCATAGGCGGCACCGACTTGCCATTGCGGATCGAGGCGCAGGCGCACGCCGATTTCGGTGGCCCAGCCGTTGAGGTTTTCACCGCGCTTGGCTTCGGCCGGCGACGTACCATCGGCGTTCAGCGGGTTGACCTTGTCGATGTCACCGCTCATTCCGGTGATGCTGCCCCAGTAGTTGACCGTGTTGGTGTTGCGCCAGTTATAGGCGTCACTGTCAGCGGTCAGGCCGATCCAACTGATGTCGCCGTTCTGTTTCTTGTCCAGCGAATCGGCCGGTACACCTGGCTGCGGGTAGTCGAGCTTGCCGTTGTCATGGGTGTGATGACCGCGAATGCCGACCCAGTTGCCGGGCGTCCACTGATAGGCGGCATCGGCGTAGGCGTGCAGGCGATCCTTGTCCTTGGGCGACAGTTCGGTCAGGTCGGTACGGTACTCACTGAAGCGTTCGGCGATACCGACGTTGGCCCGCAGCAAGGTGGTGTCGAAGGTCCAGTTCAGGGCTTCGATGTTGGTGTCGCGCCATTGACCGTCGTCGTTGCGCAGGCGCTGGCGACCGAACTTGAGGATCTCGCCGGGGTAGGGCGTGAAGCCGCTGTAGCCGACCCAGAACTCACGCATGGCCAGGTAGTTTTTCTTGGCCTTGCGATCACCGTTGTTGGTGGTCTGGGCACCATCGGATTGTTGCAGGGTGTCGGTCTCGATGATGTCGGTGGACGTCACCGCCTGACCCATGGCGTAGGCACTCCACGCGCCGCTTTCGCCATAGACCCACGGGCGCAGGTCGAGGCCGACGCCATTGACGTCGCCACCAGGAGCGGTACCCAGATCACTGTCGTCTTCGGACTGACCGGTGATTTTCACTTCGAGGCCAAAGTTCTTGGTTTCAGTCATCGCAGCCAGCGTCGGGCAAGACCAGATCAGCGCGAATGTCAGGCCGATACCGGCCTTCATGAATGGATTCAACTTCATAGGGATTCCTCGCCGCCTTCGTCTTGCAGGGCGTTCAGTTCCGGCGTGTTCCGGCTCAGGGCACCGCGCACGGCCTGTTCTTGTTTCAACAGGCGTTGGGCCTCGGCCAGCCGGTCAGGCGGCAGTTGCGTTTGGATTGTTTGCGCAAGCTCGGTGGCTTGCGGAGTGTTCTGGGTCAGGGCCAGTTGGCTGAAGACATAGGCGTTGAGCGGATCAGGCTTGGTGCCCTTGCCTTGGGAAAACAGTTGGGCGATGGCGAAGTCGGCGCTGTTCTGGCCGTTGCGCGCAGCGGTCAACAGATGGTCGAGCGCTTTCTGCGGATAGACCTTGCCCAGGTAGCCACGGCGATAGATCTGGCCGAGGTAGTAATCGGCGGCGACTTCGCGGCCGACGGCTTTCTGGAAGTGCGCTTCGGCGACCTTGGCATCAGCCGGCACCAGTTTGCCTTCGTAGTAGAGCTTGCCCAGCAACAGTTCGGCGCGGGGCTGGTCGGCGGCGCGGCCGTTGTCCAGGTACTTCATCATCTGGTCGACGTCACCCAGTTCGGGGAAGTCGTAGAGCAGTTGCGCGAGGGAGACCCACGAGGCCGGGTAGCCCGGCGCGATCGGCTCGAGCAGCGACTGGGCGGTTTTCTCGTCGGTCTTGCCCAGGGTCGAATCGGCGAGCACGCGGGCGACGCTGTCGACGCGCTGCGCCGAAACGGTGCCGCGAGCGTGAGCCGCTTGCATCTGTTTGATCAGCTCGGCCTGTTGCTCAGGCTTGCCTTGTTTCTGATAGACCGTGGCCAGCTCGACGTAGCAGATGTCATTGGTGTTGAGCGCGGCCTTGCAGATTTTTTCCACATCATCCAGATGCTGGTCATAGGTGCCCTGGGTGCGATAGAGCAGCACTTGCGCCAGACCGGCTTGCGGTTTGTTTTCGGCACGCCATTGGCTGATTTGCTGCTGTGCATTCACGTTGGGAAAGCTGTGCGGGTATTGCAGGTACAGCATTGCCAGCGGGATCAGCGTGTTGCCTTCGCCCGCGGCGGCGGCTTTTTTCAACAGGGTTTCGGCTTCGTGCTGCTCGGCTTCGGTGGAGCCGGGCTTGGCCACCAGCAGACGACCGAGGCGTGCCTGGGCGCGCGGCGAAACGCTGGCCGCGGCGCGGTAAGTCGCCTCGGCCTGTTTCACCTGCGCCGGGTCACGGCTGTCGACCTGGATGTCGGCCAGACCGACCTGGGCTTCGCTGTAGCCCAGGTCGGCCAGTTGCCGGTAATTTTGCGCCGCGGTGACGGTATCACCGCGTTTGAGCGCTTCATTGGCCAGGCGCTGGTCGGGGAGGCCGGCGCAACCGGCAAGGCTCACCGCCAATGCAACGGCACACAGAGAACCCATGTGGGAGCGGGCTTGCTCGCGAAAGCGGTGTGTCAGTCGGCACTGATGTTGAATGTCAGAACGCATTCGCGAGCAAGCCCGCTCCCACAGGGGCTGCGGTGTGTTCAGGATAGGTGGAGTAGTCACAGGCATGTCCTCGGCTTAAAGACCAACAGCCATGGCTTTGTCGATCAGCCAGTTCAGGTTCGGGCCACGGTCGCTGTTCACTTCCACCGGCCGACCGGCCAGGGAGCTGTCCAGGGTTTCGTCCGGCTGGATCAGCACGCGGATGTCGGAGGACAGGTCGGCGCTTTTCAGGCTGGTGCTGCTGACGATCTTGCCGGTGCGGGTGTGGTCTTCGCCGGCGATCTGGAAGCGCACCGAAGTACCCGGGCGCACGTCGCTGAACTGGCGATAGGAGAAACGCGCTTCTACGTTGGCTTCGCTGTTGCGCGGCACCAGTTGGAAGATCACGTCGCCCTTGCTGGCGTACTGGCCGTTGGCAACCATTTGCTGGGCCACGGTGCAGTCGCAAGGCGAGGTCAGCGTGCCGGTCATTTGTTTGCCGAACAGCTCTTCAACCTTGGCCGGTTGCAGTTGGTCTTCGTCCAGATGGCCCTTGAGCACGTCGAGCATGCTGGTGCTGAAGGTCGCCAGCGGTGCGCCTTTGGCGGCCACGCCGTCGGCTTTCACCAGGCTCTGCACGGTACCGTCGCGAGGCATGGTGATGTTCACGCCGGGCACGCTGACCAGGCCGGCCTGGGCATGGCTGACGAAGTACATGCCGTACACCGATTTGAAAACAAAGCCGAACGCGGCCAGGCCAACCACGAAGACCCCCAGGCTGAAGGTCACGGCTTTCATGCGTCCGAACGCGGTCATGCCATGGCCGCCGTCCTTGACCTTGCGCGCCTTGGTGAAGTTGTCGCGCTGCAGGGTCGCCAGCACTTCACCGATGCTGACAATGTCGCCGGCCAGGTGCGAAGTGATCAGGTGACGCAGGGTCGAAATGTCCTGCGGCTCGAGGTTCTGGAACTGGCAGCCGGCGCGTCCGGTCTCGCGATCGAAGGAGCGGACCTGCAACTCGACGTCCATGGCCAGGCCGAGGTTGTCGATAACGAATTGCAGGCGGGCCTTGTACACGTCACCGGTCTTGAGCGGCAGTTGACCGGCATTGAAGGCCAGGCCACCGGCGGAGAGGTCGATCACTCGCGCTTCGACCGGTGTCCGGTCAGGGCCGAAGAAACGCAACTTGGCCGGGATTTTCACGCGGGCGTGTTGGCGCTGGGCTTCGGATTCATGCACTACGTTGGCGTTGACGGCGGTATTCATAAGGACGATTTCCTGGTTAATTCAATAAGGGGGCGGTCAGACCATCAACAGCAGCACGGCGACAAAGATGCTGCCGGCAGAGAAGGTCATGGTCCGAGACGACCAGGTGTTGAACCAACGTTGAAAGCTGGCGAGATCACGGGTCAGGGAAGTGGGCTGGCGAGTCCAGGACTGTTGGTCGAGGCGGAAGAACACGTAGATCTTCACCAGCGCGCCGACGATCTGGTTGTAATAGAGAATCGCCGGGTAGGCCGGGCCGATCCGGTGTCCGGAGCAGGACAGCAGCACGGTCAGGATCAGGCGGGTAATGCCGATCCACAGCAGGTACACGAGGATGAACGCGGTGCCGTACTTGAAGCTGGCGATCAGTGCCACGGTCAGGCCCAACAGCGAGGTCCACATCGACACGCGCTGGTCGAACAGCACCACCGAAGTGAACACGCCGAGGCGTTTGATCCCCAGGCCCAGGGCGCGAGAGTTCTGCCGCAGGTTGTTGCCGTACCAGCGGAACATCAGTTTGCGGCTGGCCTTGATGAAGCTCTTTTCCGGCGGGTGTTCAACGGTGTTGATCGCCGCGTCGGGCACGTAGAACGTGTCGTAGCCCAGGCGCATCAGGCTGAACCAGCTCGACTTGTCGTCACCGGTGAGAAACTTGAAGCGACCCAGGCGCCAGTGTTGCAGCGAGTCGCTTTCCACATCGGCGATGAATTCCGGGTTGGTGACCACGGTGGCGCGGAACACCGACATCCGCCCGGTCATGGTCAGCACGCGCTTGGACAGGGCCATCGAGCACATGTTGATGTGACGCTGGGCGAAACGCAGCTTGTGCCATTCGCTCATGATGTAGCCGCCACGCACTTCGCAGAACTCGTTGGTGGTCAGGCCGCCGACATTGCCGAACAGCTGGAACCACGGCACGGTCTTGCGCACCACGCCTTCGCCGAGCACGGTGTCGCCATCGATCACGGCCACCACGGCACGGTCGTCCGGCAGGTGCCGGGAGATGGCGCGGAAACCGAAGGCCAGGCCATCGCGTTTGCCGGTACCGGGAATGCGCACGAAGTCGAGCTTGACCCGGGACGGCGGGTTCATCCGGTTCCACAGGCTTTTCACCAACAGCTCATCGGACATTTCCACGATGGAGCAGACCACGGTGGTCGGCAGTCCGCAGTCGATGGCTTCGCGGATCACCGAGCTGTAGACCTGCGCAGTGGTCAGGGCGTCGATGCGGAAACTGGTGACCATCAGAAACACGTGGGACGGGTCAGCCGCTTTGCCCAGCTTGCGCACTTTGCGCCGCAGGTGCGGGTAGACGATGTACAGAAAAATCATGCCGCGCACAAAGTGGGTGGCACCCATCGAGTAGCGCCAGATACCCACGGCGCCAATCAGGAAAATGAAGTCCTTCGACTCGGAGTCGAACGTGGACACGGGCAACGCCATGGCGAGGCCCATCAGTAAACTCAGGTAGAACAGCCAACCGGCGGCCTGGAGTAGGCCGTGTTTTAGCCTGTGCATAATCGGAATCCTAAAGTCAGTTGCAAGCCCCAAGCTTCAAGCCCCAAGCGAGGAGCTTTGAACTTGCGGCTTGGAGCTTGAAGCTTGCGGCTGCTTTACCAGCAGATACCTTCGGCGCGGCCAGTGGTGCTGGTGGCCTTGGACATGAAGCCGACCAGGTCGATCACTTGCTTGCCGTGCGGAACGTCCTGCACCAGCGCGCGGAATTTCTCGTCGCGGTTGCCGAGGATGATCACGTCGGAGTTGTTGATGACTGCGTCGAAGTCGGAATTGAGCAAGGACGAAACGTGAGGGATCTTCGACTCGATGTAGTCCTTGTTGGCACCGTGAACGCGGGCGTACTCGACGTTGCTGTCGTAGATGCTCAGGTCATAGCCCTTGCCGATCAGCATTTCCGCCAGGTCGACCAGCGGGCTTTCGCGCAGGTCGTCGGTGCCGGCCTTGAAGCTCAGGCCCAGCAGGGCGACTTTGCGTTTGTCGTGGCTGGAAACGATGTCGAAAGCGTTCTGCACCTGGGATTCGTTGCTGCGCATCAGCGAGTTGAGCAACGGGGCTTCCACGTCCAGGGAACCGGCGCGGTAGGTAAGGGCACGCACGTCTTTCGGCAGGCACGAGCCGCCGAAGGCGAAGCCCGGGCGCATGTAGTACTGGGACAGGTTGAGGGTCTTGTCCTGGCAGACCACGTCCATCACTTCGCGACCGTCGACGCCGACTGCCTTGGCGATGTTGCCGATTTCGTTGGCGAAGGTGACCTTGGTGGCGTGCCACACGTTGCAGGTGTACTTGATCATCTCGGCGACCGCGATGTCCTTGCGGATGATCGGGGCGTCGAGCTCTTCGTACAGCGATTGCAGAACGTCGCCGGACGCTTTGTCGAATTCGCCGATGACGGTCATTGGCGGCTGGTCGTAGTCGGCGATGGCGGTGCTTTCGCGCAGGAACTCAGGGTTCACGGCCACGCCGAAATCAACACCGGCCTTCTTGCCGGAGCAGTCTTCGAGAATCGGGATGACCACGTTGGCCACGGTACCCGGCAGCACGGTGCTGCGCACGACGATGGTGTGGCGGGTGGCTTTGTCACGCAGGACAAAACCGATTTCGCGGCACACCGCCTCGATGTAGTTCAACTCCAGGTCGCCGTTCTTTTTGCTCGGCGTGCCCACGCAGATCATCGACAGGTCGGTGTCGCGAATCGCCTCGGCGAAGTTGGTGGTGCCACGCAGGCGACCGGTCTGGATGCCCTGGGCCAGAAGTTCGCCCAGGCCGGGTTCAACAATCGGCGATTTGCCGGCATTGATCATGTCGATCTTGTCTTTGGCCACATCGACGCCAACGACGTCATGACCCCGTGCAGACAGGCAACCGGCACATACTGCGCCGACGTAACCCAAACCAAAAATGCTGATGCGCATCGCAATTACCTCTGTATTGATCAAGCCATTAAAATGGCCGGAGTTAATGGTGTTCAGCGGTGAAAGTGCACTCGCAAGTGCGCCTTGCAGGCGCAACGATGCCGTGTGCTGGCATATAAGTTACGAGTGTCTAAATAAATGCACTCAAGATGTGCGCAACTAGGCCTTGTTCTTGTGATTTGCCCTGTTATGCAGCCGATCCTCTTTTCAAAAGATCCAGGTGCAAAGGTCATGCACGCTTGATCTCAGGCCGAAAGCCCGTGGATCAAGCGGTCTGGTGCTCGGGTGAGCACGTTTGTAGGGGCGCTGCCTTGGCCTTGTAGGGGATAGTCATATCGCGTTATCTCCTGTCCGCTAGCTGTTGTCCAAATCAGTGATTAGTCGGCTCAAGTTATTATTACAACTTCGCTACACGAATCGCTTATCTGCGTAAGTTATCTCGTACACGCTCGGCGAGAATCGTTACCGGTGGTATGAGCGGTGAGTTTGGACATAGTTCCAGTCCACCTGACGCGAAATCTGAAATTTTTTGAAATATTGAGAAAGATGGCACTGCTCTCAAACTGATAGCACTTGCCGTTTCGCCCTTTATATATAGGCGGATAATTGGGGTGGATAGTTTTTTGCCACTACTGTTAAAAAAAGTCAGTGCCACTACGCAAAAAAATGATTGAAGTCGAGTGAAACTAAAGTTAAGAAACTGAGTGGTGTATTTCTGGCGCCATAAAAATGGCGAAGATGGCGGGAAAGTCTGAAGTGAATCCAGGGTCGGCGCACGAGGGTTGGGGAAGTCGTGCGCCGACTGGATGCATCACTCTGGTGCGTGATCGCGCAGGAACACCAGATTGTCCGGTTTGGAATGTTCGGCGCTGTAGCGATAGCCTTGAACGTCGAATTGCTTGAGGGTCGCCGGATCGTTGATGCGTTCTTCGATGACGAAGCGGCTCATCATGCCGCGGGCCTTTTTCGCGTAGAAGCTGATGATCTTGTACTGGCCGTTCTTCAGGTCCTTGAATTCGGTATTGATGATTCGTGCGTTCAAGGCGTTGCGTTTGACCACCGAGAAGTACTCGTTGGACGCCAGGTTGAGCAGCACGTCATCGCCCTGATCGGCCAGGGCTTCGTTGAGCCATTCGCTGATGCGCGTGCCCCAGAAAGCATACAAGTCCTTGCCCCGGGCGTTGGCCAGTCTGGTACCCATTTCCAGGCGATAGGGTTGCATCAGGTCCAGCGGGCGCAGCAGTCCGTACAGGCCGGACAACATGCGCAAATGCTGCTGGGCATAGTCGAAATCGGCTTCGCTGAAGGTTTGCGCATCGAGCCCGGTGTAGACGTCGCCCTTGAAGGCCAGCAGCGCCTGCTTGGCGTTTTCCGGGGTGAACGCGGGCGTCCAGCTGCCGAAACGCGCGGCGTTGAGCCCGCCGATCTTGTCGGAAACGTGCATCAATTCGCTGATCTGCGCCGGGGACAGCTCGCGCAATTGCAGGATCAACTCCTGGGAATGGTCGAGGTACTGCGGCTGGGTGAAGCGCTGGGTCGCCGGCGGTGTTTCATAGTCGAGGGTCTTGGCGGGTGAAATCACCATCAGCATGAAGTCGTCTCCTTTAATCGTGGCGGCGATTCTAGGGGGTTGCCGGCGTTGACTCCAGCTATCGCGTCCATAGGTGATGATCGGCGGTCTTGCACAAAACCCTGTGGGAGCGGGCTTGCTCGCGAAAGCGGTGTATCAGTCGACATTTTCGGTGAATGTCATACCGCATTCGCGAGCAAGCCCGCTCCCACAATGGTTTGTTGTTGCTGCGGGAGTTGTATCTGGATCAGCTATAGTGCCGCGCGGGTTTTGTTATGGAGACATCCCATTGCGTATCGCTTTTCTCATCTCGGTCTGGCTACTGAGCTTCGGCGCCATCGCGGCGCCGGGCGATGTGGCGACGCTCGATCGCAGCACCTGGCCGGAAAAACTCGGCAACCCGACGCTGTTCGACGTGGCGTCGAGGGCCGAGATCCTCATGTTTTCCAGTGTTCTGTTGGCCAGCGAATCGCTGGATGAAGTCGCCCTGGCCCAGCGCCTGGGCCTGCGCACGATCAATCTGGAGTCGGTCAACCGGGTTCGCCAGCGCATGTGGCAACGGCTGCTGACCAACTACAACTACGCCCAACAGAGTTGCGACCAGGATGCCTCTTTCTGTTTTCTGGTCGAGGACATGCCTACCCTGCGCGAACAGGCCACCAAGTTCCAGGTCAGCGCAGACAGCTACTACATCAAGTGGGCCGAGCCGAGCCGTGTGTTTCACACCCAGTACCTGGACGAACAGTTGCGCAAGGCTGCGCTGTTCCCGCAAACCAGCAGCGAAGTCGATCGTTTTGGCGACTATGAGCGCACCGGCGACGAGATGCATGACCGGCTGTTTCTTCTGACCTTCGACAGCGCCGCCAACGCCGCGCCGGACAATACGGCCTGGGTCACCGAGTACCTGCGCAAGTCGAATATGAACGGGACGTTCTTCGTCCTCGGCAAGGACATTCAGGCCCGTTTGGCAGAGCATTCGGTGAGTAACCTGCAAGCAACCTACTCGACCCAATGCATCGGCGTGCAAGGCTGGGAGTTCCGTTCCCACAGCCACTGGCAGGACTGGCAGGACTCAGTGCGCCGCAGCGCCGAACTGGTCAAGAGCAAATTGCCGGAGAGCTACGTGCCACTGTTTCGGCCGCCCGATGGTCAGCGCCGTTCCGATGCCGAAGGCTTCTTCAAGGCTCAGGGTTTGCAAGTAGCCCTATGGGACATCGACGCCCAGGACGGCGCCGGCAGACTCAAGGGCAACCAGAGTGCGCAACGGGTGCTGACCCTGATGCTGCTGTGGCGGCATGGGGTGATCAATTTCAATGCGAAGCAGGATGGAGTGAAAACGGCGTTGCCGTGGCTGGTCACGCAAACGGCGCCTGTCGGGATCGGCTGGGAAGATTGCCAGGATGCGTTTCGCTGAAAGCGGCGAAAGCCCGTAAACATTGGGTTTATGGCGATTTTGGAAGGGGATTCGTTGCAGGGGACTTCCGACTTTAAACGGGTGATGGCAGTCCGCCAAGTGTTATTGGTCACTCTGAAAAATAAACTTCAAAAAAGCGTCAAAGTACTTTTTTCTGTCACACGTTTTGGAGTATTACGAAGACAGACCGCCGAAACCTGCAACACAGGTGGCGTCTTCCAAGACCCCGCATGTATGCAGAACACTTGAGTCCCCGCAGGTGTATTCGGCAGTCACTTCGAGGCGCAGCACCGTCAAGGTATTGCGTCGACTGGCTCCCACAAAGGTGACCGAGTATGGATGATCACGGACGTAGCTCTTCTTCCAACCAGCCAATCCTTTATGTACTCGATACCAACGTATTGATTCACGATCCAAACGCGCTGCTCAACTTCGAAGAACACCACGTCGCGATCCCGATGACCGTGCTTGAAGAGCTCGACAAGCTCAAGAGCGGGCCTCACAGCGTTGCCGCAGAATGCCGCCAGGCCATCCGGCTGATCGACAAGACACTGGGCGATGCCTCACCCGAGGACGTCGAGCAGGGTGTGCCGATCCAGCGTGGCAAAAGCGGACCCAAGGGTTTGCTGTCAATTCTGATGATCAGGAATGCCGAGCCGAACCTGATTCTGCCCGAGCACCTCAATGACAACAAAATCATCAACCAACTGATCGACCTGCACGCGCGCGACCCGAAGAAGCCCGTGGTGCTGGTCACCAAAGACATCAACATGCGCCTCAAGGCGCGGGCCTGCGGGATCGAGGCCGAGGACTACAGCACCGACCAACTGGTCGACGACGTGTCCTTGCTGCCCAATGGCTACCACAACATGACCGGCTCGTTCTGGGACCGCGTAAGCAAGGTCGAAACCCGTCAGGACCACGGCCGCACCTGGCACCAGGTGCAGTTGATCGACAACCTGCCGGCGGTGCACATCAATGAATTCATCATCGATGAGCAGGGCTTTGTCGGCTGGATCAAGGAGATTGAAGAAGACCGTTTGCTGATCCTCGACCTGCACCAGGAACCGCTGCTGCACCAGGAGGCCTGGGGCCTGAAGCCGCGTGATATCTATCAGAGCCTGGCGTTGTACGCCTTGCTCGATCCGGACATCCACCTGGTCAACCTGTCGGGTGCCGCAGGCTCGGGTAAAACCATCCTGGCGCTGGCCGCTGCGATTGAGCAGACCATGGTCAGCAAGCGCTATCGCCGTATCATCGCCACCCGTAGCGTGCAGGGTCTGGACCAGGAAATCGGCTTCCTGCCCGGTACCGAAGCAGAAAAAATGGAGCCTTGGCTGGGCGCCATCACCGACAACCTCGAAGCCTTGCACATGGATGACGAAAGCACCCATGGCAGCGTCGACTACATCCTCAGCAAAGTGCCATTGCAGTTCAAATCCCTCAACTACATCCGGGGCCGCAGCTTCCAGCAGAGCCTGATCCTGATCGACGAATGCCAGAACCTCACGCCGCACCAGATGAAAACCATCATCACCCGTGCCGGCGCCGGTTCCAAAGTGGTGTGCCTGGGCAACCTGGCGCAGATCGATACCCCTTACCTGTCCGCGACCAGCTCCGGGCTGACCTACCTCACTGAACGCTTCAAGGACTTCCCGAACGGGGTGCACATCACCCTGCAAGGGGTGCCACGTTCGATCCTGGCCGAATACGCCGAATCGCATCTGTAATCGCTTCATCGAAACCGGGCGGCTCTACAGCCGCCCGTTTTTTATGGGCGTATGAAAAAACTGTGGGAGCGGGCTTGCTCGCGAAAACGGTGGATCAGTCGACATATATGCTGACTGGAGCACCGTTTTCGCGAGCAAGCCTCGCTCCCACATTGGTTTGTGGGCCGATAATCGTGCGTGCGAAAATTTGACCCGCAGGTTTACAATCGATGCTCCTGATCAGGAGTAATCCCGTGCTGACTCATCTCGATTCCCAAGGTCGCGCCAACATGGTCGACGTCACTGAAAAAGCCGTGACATTCCGTGAGGCGACGGCCCAAGCGCTGGTGCGCATGCTGCCCGAGACCCTGCAGATGATCGTCAGCGGCGGTCACCCCAAGGGTGATGTGTTTGCCGTGGCGCGCATTGCCGGTATCCAGGCGGCGAAGAAAACCAGCGATCTGATTCCCCTGTGCCATCCGCTGATGCTGACCGGCGTCAAGGTCGAGCTCAGTGCCGAAGGCGATGACTCGGTGCGTATCGTGGCGCGCTGCAAGCTGTCCGGGCAAACCGGTGTCGAAATGGAAGCCCTCACCGCCGCCAGCGTCGCCGCGCTGACCATCTACGACATGTGCAAGGCCGTGGACCGCGGCATGACCATCGAAAGCGTGCGTCTGCTGGAGAAGGTCGGCGGCAAGAGCGGAGATTTCCAGGCGGAGCAGCCATGAACGTGACCGTGAAGTTTTTCGCCCGTTATCGTGAAGCGCTGGGGCTGGACTCGGTGAAGGTCCAAGGCGATTTCGCCACCGTCGACGACGTCCGCGCACTGTTGGCCCAGCGTGACGGTGCCGAGGTATTGAGCGAGCAAAACCTGATGTGTGCCCGCAACGAAGACCTCTGCCAGCTCGACGAGCCGGTGAGCGATGGCGATGAAGTGGCGTTCTTTCCGACCGTGACCGGAGGCTGAGGCATGGCGATTCGCGTGCAGTCCACCGCGTTCGATCCGGGTGCCGAAGTCAACGCCATGCACGATGCCAATGTTGGCGTCGGGGCTGTGGTGAGTTTTGTCGGCTACGTGCGCGACTTCAATGACGGCCTCGACGTGGCCGGGATGTTCCTCGAGCACTATCCCGGGATGACTGAAAAGGCTCTCGGCAAGATCGCCCTCGAGGCCGAACAGCGCTGGCCGCTGCTCAAGCTGGAAGTGCTGCACCGTATCGGCGCCCTGGAACCGGGCGAACCGATCGTCTTCGTCGGCGCGGCCAGCGCCCATCGTCAGGCGGCATTCGACGCCTGCGCCTTTGTCATGGATTACCTGAAAACCCGCGCACCGTTCTGGAAGAAAGAAAACACCAGCGACGGGCCGCGTTGGGTCGAGGGCCGTGACAGCGATCATGCGGCGGCGGATCGCTGGAAGCAGTAATTTCTGCTGCGTTCTTGAAAAATCAGTCATCGCGGGCAAGCCCGCTCCCACAGGTTATGTGTCGTACACAGAATCGGTATTCACTGAAAATCCCTGTGGGAGCGGGCTTGCCCGCGAAGAGGCCATCTGCTTCACCCATGAACCTCTTGATTCACCACCCGACCATCGGCCGGCACGGGCTGCATTTGCCTCATTGACGGACAATACATAAAAGTCCAATATGGAATTATAAGTACAAAAAAGGTTTCCACCCGTTTCGGCTTTTTCTTCTGTCTTGCCAAACCAACAACAACCCGCGAGAAACGAACATGAAGAAGTTCCCCCTCATCACCGGTCTGGCCCTGAGCCTGTTGGCGTGCAGTTCTGTGTTTGCCGCCGAGAAAACCCTGCGCATCGGCATCGAAGCCGCTTACCCACCGTTCGCCTCGAAAACCGACAAAGGCGAAATCGTCGGTTTCGACTATGACATCGGCAATGCCCTGTGCGCGCAGATGAAGGTCAAGTGTGTGTGGGTCGAAGGCGAGTTCGACGGTCTGATTCCTTCCCTGAAGGTGAAGAAAATCGACATGGCGCTGTCGTCCATGACCATCAACGAAGACCGCAAGAAGTCGGTGGACTTCACCCACAAGTACTATTTCACCTCGTCGCGCCTGGTCATGAAGGACGGCGCGGTGGTGGATGACCAGTACGCCAGCCTCAAGGGCAAGACCGTCGGCGTGCAGCGTGCCACCACTACCGACCGTTACGCCACCGAGGTGTTCGAGCCCAAGGGCATCAACGTCAAGCGCTACAGCAACAACGAAGAAATCTACATGGACCTGGCAGCCGGTCGCCTCGACGCGATTTTTGCCGACACCATTCCGCTCAATGATTTTCTGTCGATGCCGCGTGGCCAGGGTTATGCCTTTGTCGGGCCGGAGCTGAAAGATCCGAAATATGTAGGCGAGGGAGCCGGGATTGCCGTGCGCAAGGGCAACACCGAACTGGTCAGCGAGCTGAACACGGCCATTGATGGCATTCGTGCCAATGGTGAGTACCAGAAGATTTCCGAGAAGTACTTCAAGTCCGACATCTACGGCGACTGATAGTCCGTCTTCGCGGGCAAGCCCGCTCCCACAATGGTTCTGTGTTCGCAGGTCTAATGTGGGAGCGGGCTTGCTCGCGAAGAGGCCAGATCAAGCAATACAAATCTCGGGGCCTTAACCCTTCAATTCCTTCAAATGCTTGTACACCGTCGCCCGGCCCATGTTCAGCACATTGGCCACGTAGTTCGAGGCGCTTTTGCCCTTGAACGCGCCTTCGGCGTGCAACGCCAGCACCAGCTCACGTTTGTGATCGGGTCAGCAGGTTCAGGCTCAACTGGCGCTCTCGCAGCCAGGCGTGGAGGAAGGTGTTGATCCGCTCCTGCCAGTCATCGCGGAACAGGGCATCCGGTTGCGGGATCAGCTTGGTCGGTGACAGGAACAGATCCAGGGCGGCCTTGGCATTCTCGAACAGCGAAATATTCAGGTTGATGCACAGCACGGCCAGCGGATGCCCCTCGCTGTCGCGCAGGACGGTGCTGAGACTGCGAATCTTCTGACCATCCCAATTGAGCTTTTCGTACGGCCCGATGTTTCGTTCACTGACATCGTCGCTGAGCATGTCTTCCAGCGCCGAGTCGTCGCCGATTTCCCGCTTGGACAGGTTGTTGGCGATGTAGTCGACCTTTTGCGTGCGCAGGTCGTGCAGCACCACTTCGGCGTGGGGGAAAAACAACGTGGCAATGGCGTCGGCGATCGCGTGGAAGTTATCCAGGGACGTGTCGTCCAGGGCCGAGTCTTTTTCGGGGGCGTTCATTTGATGGAACTCCAGGCAGCGTCAACGCCCCATCAAAGGGGCGCTGAAAGTGTGCCGTAATCGTGTGGGCACGTCACCTGAGGATCAGGATCAGGATCGGCCGAGGCGGGCGGGGGAGAGCATTTCGGCGTTCAGGCCAAAACGGCCGAGCGACTCGGGCAACGCCGCACCGCGCACCAGTGCCGCGCTGGCCTGGCCCATGGCCGGCGACGTCTGGATGCCATAACCACCTTGTGCCGCGACCCAGAACAGCCCCGGCACCTGTGGATCGAAACCGGACAGCAGGTCGCCGTCGCTGACGAAGCTGCGCAGGCCGGCCCAGGTCCGGGTCGGGCGGCGAATGGTCAGGGTCGTGGCCTCTTCGATCTGGTAGATGCCCATGGCAATGTCCAGCTCCTCGGGCTGCACATCGTGGGGTTCGACCGAATCGGCGTTGGCCGGCGAGCCAAGAAACATCCCGGCGTCGGGTTTCATGTAGAAGGATTCGTCGAGGCTGACCAGCATCGGCCAATGGTGGATGTCCACGCCTTCCGGGCCGGCGAAGATGAACGCGGCACGGCGTTTCGGTTGCAGGCCCAGCGGCTTCGCACCGGCCAGTTCGCCGATCTTGTCGGCCCAGGCGCCAGCGGCGTTGATGATGATCGGGGCGCTGAAGGTCCGGGTGCCGGTCTGGACGTGCCATACACCTTGGCCGTCGCGGCTCAGGCTGATGACTTCGCTGTCGGTATGCACTTCGCCCTGGTTGCGACGGATGCCGCGCAGGTATCCCTGATGCAGGGCATCGGTGTCGATGTCGCTGGCAGTCGGATCGTAGATGGCACCGTGGACCTTTTCCCGGCGCAGGATCGGCACCAACGCGCAAGCCTCGTCGATGCCGAGCAATTGCATCTCCGGTACCGTGGTTTTTGCGCTCTGGTACTGCCGGTTCAATTCGTCCGGGTCACCGGTCAAGTCCACGGTCATTTCGCCGCGCGGGGTCAGCAGCGGGTGTTCGCTGAAACCGCTGGGCGGGTTGTCGAAAAAATCCCGGCTGGCCAGGGTCAACGCCCGCACTTGCGGGGTGCCGTAGGCCGCGCTGTACAGCGCCGCCGACCGGCCGGTGGAGTGATAGGCCGGATGGGATTCGCGTTCGAGCACGATCACGCGGCCGTGCTGCGACAGCCAGAAACCGGTGGAAGCACCGGCAATCCCGCCGCCGATGATGATGAAATCTGCCTGGCTCATGAATGTCTCCTGTGAAGCACAATGCCGAAATTGTAGTGGTCACCTGTGGGAGCGGGTTTGCTCGCGAATAGGGTCTGACATTCAGCCAGGATGGCGTCTGACAAACCGCTTTCGCGAGCAAGCCCGCTCCCACAGGGTCTGAGTTGTCACTGCTGCTGGCGATAAATGGCATTGGCCAGTGCAATGTCTTCCAGGCCCAGGCCGATGGAGCGGAAGAACACGTGACGGTCGTAGTCGGGGCGCTGCACCTTCTCACTGAGCAGGTCCGGCAGGTCGCCGACAATCGCGCTCCTGTCCCAGCCGTGCTGTTCGACGGCGATCAGCATTTCACCGGCAGAGCCCGGGGTGGTCAGACGATAGTCGCAGAACACCTGCATGTCTTTGAGGCTCTGTGGCGGCACTTCGTGGGCACGCGGCGCGTTGGTGCTGATGGAGGTGATCAGCGCCGGTTTGCTCAGGCTTGACGGGTTGATCACCGGACCGGCGGACGAGGTACAGAGCATGATCACGTCGGCGTCCTGAACCGCCGCTTCGCGGCTGTCGACGATGTTCAGGCGTGGCTCGAAGTTTTTCAGCAGGCTCACGGTTTCGGCATCTTCGTTCAGGCTCGGCGAGTACAGGCTGATGCTCTGCCAGTCGCGCAGGCCTTTCACGTAATGCAGGTGCGCCTGGGCCACTTTGCCGCTGCCGATGATGGCCAGGCGATTGGCGGTGAGCGGTGCGAGGGCATCGACCGCCACTGCGGTGGTTGCGGCGGTGCGGGCCGTGGTCAGTTCTCCGGCATCGCACAGCAACAGCGGTTGCCCGGTTTGCATCGACATCAGCAGCGTCCACGCCGTCACCAATGGCCCTTGTTCGCGGACGATGTACGGCGAAGTCTTGATCCCGTACACGCCGTCTTCGGCCAGCACGCCCAGGTAATTGATGAAGTCGCCGGCGCCCTGCGGGAACTCCACCAGTTGCTGCGCCGGTTGCACCGCTTGCCCGGCGGCCAGGTCGCGGAACAGTTTGCGCAGGATCTGCGGCACATCGACTCGCGCCAAATACTCGCGGGCCTGGGCTTGGGTGATCACTTGGGGCGTACTGGACATGGTCGGCTCCGGGATTTTAATTAAACTAATTTGTCCATTATGGACTTTTAGTTCTGTCGGGCAATATCCGGGCGAAAAAAAAGCGCAGTCCGTTTCCGGCTGCGCTTGTTCCTGCAACGTCACTCAATGCGGACGTTTGCGCTCAACCGCCCGCAACAGATGCGTCGGTGGTGTTTCACAGCTGATCTTGCGCCCCAGCTTTTCCTCGATGGACGGTAGCTGGTAGGAGTCGTCTTCACCGGCAAAGCTGATGGATACGCCGTCGGCGCCGGCACGTCCGGTACGGCCGATGCGGTGCACGTAATCGTCCGGCACTTCCGGCAGGGTGAAGTTGATCACGTGGCTGATGCCGTCGATGTGGATGCCGCGACCCGCCACGTCGGTGGCGACCAGCACGCGGATCTTGCCTTCGCGGAAGCCTTCCAGGGTCTTGATGCGCTTGTGCTGCGGCACGTCGCCGGACAGTTGCGCGGCGTTGATGCCATCGCGCACCAGGCGTTCTTCGATGCGCCGCACTTCATCCTTGCGGTTGGCGAAGACGATGACCCGCTCCCAACCATTGTCGTTGACCAGGTTGTAGAGCAGTTTGTATTTGTCGGCAGCGGCCACCGCGTAGATGTGCTGCTCGACGTTTTCGTTGGCCACGTTGGTGACTTCGATTTCGACGATGGCAGGGTCGGTGGTCCATTGCTTGGCCAGGTTCATCACGTCTTCGGTGAAGGTCGCGGAGAACAGCAGCGTCTGACGCTCGGACTTCGGTGGCGTCTGGCGAATGATCTGGCGCACTTGCGGGATGAAGCCCATGTCGAGCATGCGGTCGGCTTCGTCCAGCACCATCACTTCGACCATGTCCAGATGTACGTCACCGCGCTGGTTGAAGTCCAGCAGACGGCCCGGCGTGGCCACGAGGATGTCGCAGTGGCGGGCTTCGAGGTGCTTGAGCTGCTTGTCGAAGTCCATGCCGCCGACGAACGTCATGACGTTGAGACCGGTGTACTTGGTCAGGTCGGCGGCGTCCTTGGCGATCTGCACCACCAGTTCGCGGGTCGGCGCGATGATCAGCGCCCGTGGCTCACCCATGTAGCGCTCTTTCGGCGGCGGCGTTTGCAGCAACTGGGTGATGATCGAGATCAGGAACGCAGCGGTTTTGCCGGTACCGGTCTGGGCGCGGCCAATGGCGTCCTTGCCCGCGAGGGTGAAGCCCAGCACCTGTGCCTGGATCGGCGTGCAATACGGGAAACCCAGGTCCTGGATGGCGTGCATCAGTTCAGGGGCGAGCTTGAAATCGTGGAAGCGGGTTTTACCTTCCTGGGGTTCGACGACGAAGTCTTCGAGTTTCCATGGGATGACCGGCGCCTTGGGCTTGGGTTCGCGGCGCGGTTTGGCGGGTTTCGGCGTGTCGCTGCGCGGCTGCTCCGGGGCTGTGACCGCCGCAGGTTGGGCTGCTTCTAGGGTCTTCGGCTCATGCTTGGGTGCCGTCGTGGTGGCGGCTCGTTCAGACTGATTGCCATCGGTGCGGTGGCCGGGAGCGTGAGACGGAGCGCTGGGGACTGGCGCGAGTTGCTCAGTCTCGCTTTTACCGAACATTTTCTTGAGTGCTTTGAGCACGGTCATCTCATCAATTGGTTAAGGAATGTACGCCGGGCAGTGTAATGCAAGAATCGGGCGCGGCGTAGGGGGATGGATCAAAGGGCGCCCTTTAAACAAAAAGAGCCGCATAAAACGTTTAACGCAAGCGCTCGGCGAGCCAGGTGCCGATGTCGCGAATTTCTTCGGGTAACACTTCGTGGGCCATTGGGTACTCCTGCCATGTCACGGTGACACCATGTTGCTTCAGATACTCGTAAGCGGTACGTCCCATCGAATTTTGCACCACGTCATCGTACTGACCATGCAGCGATAGCACCGGGATGCGTTGCTGGCTCGCGGACAATTCCAGTTCCTCGCTGAAGGTGGGTGCATAAGTAGAGAGGGCAACTACGCCACCCAGTGGTCCCTGCCATTTCAGAAAAGCGGTGTGTAACACCACGGCACCACCCTGGGAAAAACCGGCCAGGAAAATCCGCGAGGCGTCTATTCCGCTGGCTCGCTGCGTTTCAACCAATTCGATGATCCAGTTGGCCGACTCTTCCAGTTGTTCGCGATTGATCGCGCGCGCCGGGCTCATGGCCAATATGTCGTACCAGCTCGGCATTTCGTAACCGCCATTGATGGTCACGGCGCGGCTCGGTGCCTGGGGCAAAACGAAGCGGGTGCTCAGCAGGCTTTCCTGTAGCGCTTCGGCCACCGGCAGGAAGTCATAGCGGTCGGCGCCCAGGCCATGCAGCCAGATGACGCAGGCGTCTGCGGTCTTGACGGGTTCTAGAATCAAGGGGTTGGTCATGGCTGCTCCAATGTTGTGCGTGCGCGCTCATTAAGTGCGTGATCCAAGTGCGCGTCAGGTTGATCCGTTAAGAAAGTGTCGCAAGGGTACAAGTTTTGCTATTGACCTGCAGCTGAACCGCTTCCGCGGGCGGTGTGGTACGGGCTTTGCTATGGGGAAACCGTGCAACTCATCTCGCGCCCGGCGGTAACACTATCAGTGTACTGCCGACTGTGGGATAGCAATGAATCCGGTGATGGATGTTCGCCAAAGGCCGCTACGGGGCTTCGCGAACGTGAAAGGGCTACAGCCCGTTCGGCCGACTGGTGAGAGTGAGTTTTCCATGATGTGGATTTTCTCCTACTAGACTCATAGCTAACGTCTTACGTCGGTTGACCCCAAAACAAGCCAACACGGGTCGACTACGCCTCAAAAGGGTGCGACAGGACTCACGCTCCGACACAACAAGAGCAAAACTGGAGGTTTGAATGAAGATGTTGAAATCCACCCTGGCTATCGTGACTGCAGCCGCAGTACTCGGTGTCAGCGGGTTTGCCCAGGCGGGCGCAACCCTGGATGCAGTGATGAAGAAAGGTTTCGTGCAGTGTGGCGTCAGCGATGGCCTGCCAGGCTTCTCGGTTCCGGATTCCACCGGCAAGATCGTGGGTATCGATGCTGACTACTGCCGTGCAGTAGCGGCTGCTGTCTTCGGCGACGCGACCAAGGTCAAGTTCAGCCAGTTGAACGCCAAGGAGCGCTTCACCGCGCTGCAATCCGGCGAAATCGACATCCTGTCGCGCAACACCACCATGACCAGCTCCCGTGACGCGGGCATGGGCCTGAAGTTTCCAGGCTTCATCACCTACTACGACGGCATCGGCTTCCTGGTAAACAACAAGCTGGGCGTGAAAAGCGCTAAAGAGCTGGACGGTGCAACCATCTGCATCCAGGCCGGTACCACTACCGAGCTGAACGTTTCCGACTACTTCCGCGGCAATGGCCTGAAGTACACCCCAATCACCTTCGACACCTCCGACGAAAGCGCCAAGTCGCTGGAATCCGGTCGTTGCGACGTACTGACCTCCGACAAGTCCCAGCTGTTCGCCCAGCGCAGCAAGCTGGCTTCGCCGAAGGACTACGTGGTTCTGCCGGAAACCATTTCCAAGGAACCTCTGGGCCCGGTCGTGCGTAATGGCGACGACGAGTGGCTGGCCATCGTGCGCTGGACTGGCTATGCGATGCTCAACGCTGAAGAAGCCGGCATCACTTCGAAGAACGTCGAAGCCGAAGCCAAGGGCACCAAGAACCCTGACGTTGCCCGTCTGCTGGGTACCGACGGTGAATACGGCAAAGACCTGAAAGTGAAGAAAGACTGGGTCGTGCAGATCATCAAGCAAGTGGGTAACTACGGCGAAGTGTTCGAGAAAAACCTCGGCAAGAGCACTCCGCTGGAAATCGACCGCGGGCTGAACGCTCTGTGGAACGCTGGCGGCATTCAATACGCACCACCAGTGCGCTGATGGTTCTATCACCCGGTGGGCCAACCACCGGGTGATGTTCTGTTCCATTATTTCCGGGGCACTTCATGCAAAATTCAATCGGCGCACCAAAGCAGAGGCTCAGCCTCAGCGATCCACGAGTGCGTGCGTGGGTATTCCAGATCATCACGATTATCGGGGTGGTCTCGTTAGGCTGGTTTCTGTTCGACAACACGCAAACCAACCTTCAACACCGGGGCATTACTTCCGGTTTCGACTTTCTGGAGCGTAGTGCCGGTTTCGGCATCGCTCAGCACCTGATCGACTACACCGAAGCGGACACTTACGCCCGGGTGTTTGTCATCGGCCTGCTCAACACCTTGCTGGTGACCTTCATCGGCGTGATCCTGGCGACAATCCTCGGCTTCATCGTCGGTGTGGCGCGGCTGTCGAAGAACTGGATCATCGCCAAGCTGGCGACGGTGTACGTGGAAGTCTTCCGCAACATTCCGCCATTGCTGCAGATCCTGTTCTGGTATTTCGCGGTGTTCCTGACCATGCCGGGGCCGCGCAACAGCCATAACTTCGGCGACACCTTCTTCGTCAGCGCCCGCGGCCTGAACATGCCCGCCGCTCTGATGGCGGATGGTTTCTGGCCATTCGTGGTCAGCGTCGTGGTGGCCATCGTCGCCATCGTGCTGATGAGCCGTTGGGCCACCAAGCGCTTCGAAGAGACGGGTGTACCGTTCCACAAGTTCTGGGTCGGCCTGGCGCTGTTCCTGGTGATCCCGGCCTTGTGCGCACTGATCTTCGGCGCCCCCCTGCATTGGGAAATGCCAAAGCTGCAAGGCTTCAACTTCGTCGGCGGCTGGGTGCTGATCCCGGAACTGCTGGCGCTGACGCTGGCCCTCACCGTGTACACCGCGGCGTTCATCGCCGAGATCGTGCGTTCGGGCATCAAGTCGGTCAGCCATGGCCAGACCGAGGCGGCGCATTCCCTCGGCCTGCGCAACGGTCCGACCCTGCGCAAGGTGATCATCCCGCAGGCCCTGCGCGTGATTATTCCACCGCTGACCAGCCAATACCTGAACCTGGCGAAGAACTCTTCGCTGGCGGCCGGTATCGGTTATCCGGAAATGGTCTCGCTGTTCGCCGGGACCGTGCTCAACCAGACCGGTCAGGCGATCGAGGTGATTGCCATCACCATGAGCGTGTACCTGGCGATCAGTATCAGCATTTCCCTGCTGATGAACTGGTACAACAAGCGCATTGCGCTGATCGAGCGGTAAGGAAAAGCGCATGAGTACTCATACTTTCAAACCTGACATGCCTCCACCGAGCAGCAGCATCGGTGTGGTGGCGTGGATGCGCGCGAACATGTTCTCCAGCTGGCTCAACACCCTGCTGACCCTGTTTGCGTTCTACCTCATCTACCTGGTGGTGCCGCCGATCCTGCACTGGGCCATCCTCGACGCCAACTGGGTGGGCACGACCCGCGCCGACTGCACCCAGTCAGGCGCCTGCTGGGTGTTCATCCAGCAGCGTTTCGGCCAGTTCATGTACGGCTATTACCCGCCGGAACTGCGCTGGCGTGTGGACCTGACGGTGTGGTTGGCGATTGTCGGCGTGGCGCCGTTGTTCATCTCGCGCTTTCACCATAAAGCGGTGTACGGGCTGGGCTTCCTGGTGCTGTACCCGATCTTTGCCTACTTCCTGTTGCATGGCGGCATCTTCGGCCTGACCAACGTCGCGACCAGCCAATGGGGCGGCCTGATGCTGACCCTGGTGATCGCCACCGTCGGCATCGCCGGTGCGCTGCCGCTGGGGATTGTCCTGGCCCTGGGGCGTCGTTCGAACCTGCCGGCGATTCGCGTGGTCTGCGTGACCTTCATCGAGTTCTGGCGCGGTGTGCCATTGATCACGGTGCTGTTCATGTCCTCGGTGATGCTGCCGCTGTTCCTGCCCGAAGGCATGAACTTCGACAAACTGCTGCGGGCCCTGATCGGCGTGATCCTGTTCCAGTCGGCCTACGTGGCTGAGGTGGTGCGCGGTGGTCTGCAAGCGATTCCCAAGGGGCAGTACGAAGCGGCTGCCGCGATGGGCCTGGGCTACTGGCGCAGCATGGGCCTGGTGATTCTGCCGCAAGCCCTGAAGCTGGTGATCCCCGGCATCGTCAACACCTTCATCGCGCTGTTCAAGGACACCAGCCTTGTGATCATCATCGGCCTGTTCGACCTGCTCAACAGCGTCAAGCAAGCCGCTGCCGACCCGAAATGGCTGGGCATGGCCACTGAAGGCTATGTGTTCGCCGCCCTGGTGTTCTGGATTTTCTGTTTTGGTATGTCGCGCTATTCCATGCATCTGGAACGCAAGCTCGACACTGGCCACAAGCGCTGAAGCGCCGTACCTAATTTAGGAAGTTCTTTTATGAGCGAAGCAATCAAACAGCCTGTGGGCCCTGAAGGCATTATTCAGATGCAGGGCGTGAACAAGTGGTACGGCCAGTTCCACGTGTTGAAAGACATCAACCTGAACGTCAAGCAGGGTGAGCGTATCGTTCTGTGCGGGCCGTCGGGTTCGGGCAAGTCCACCACCATCCGCTGCCTCAACCGTCTGGAAGAACACCAGCAGGGCCGCATCGTGGTCGATGGCACGGAACTGACCAACGACCTCAAGCAGATCGAAGCGATCCGTCGTGAAGTCGGCATGGTGTTCCAGCACTTCAACCTGTTCCCGCACCTGACCATTTTGCAGAACTGCACCCTGGCGCCGATGTGGGTGCGCAAGATGCCCAAGCGCAAGGCCGAGGAAATTGCCATGCACTACCTGGAACGCGTACGCATTCCGGAGCAGGCGCATAAATACCCGGGGCAACTGTCCGGCGGTCAGCAACAGCGTGTGGCGATTGCCCGCGCGCTGTGCATGAAGCCGAAAATCATGCTGTTCGACGAACCGACCTCGGCACTCGACCCGGAGATGGTGAAGGAAGTTCTCGACACCATGATCGGCCTGGCCGAAGACGGCATGACCATGCTCTGCGTGACCCACGAAATGGGCTTCGCCCGCACCGTGGCCAACCGCGTGATCTTCATGGACAAGGGCGAAATCGTCGAACAGGCTGCGCCGAACGATTTCTTCGACCACCCGCAGAATGAGCGCACCAAGCTGTTCCTGAGCCAGATTCTGCATTGATCGAACCCAGGCACTGAAATAAACCCGGACATGTTCCGGGTTTTTTTTGCCCGCGATTTAATGTCTGAATGCAAAACCTTGTGGGAGCGGGCTTGCTCGCGAAAGCGGAGTGTCAGGCAACATACTAGTTGAATGTTAAGCCGCCTTCGCGAGCAAGCCCGCTCCCACAGGGGGATAGTGCTACCGACTCCGTTGATCACGCGCCATTTCTGAACGGTTGCCCTCTTGGAACAAGCTGACTACCATGTCAGAAAATTCATCCTATGATTGGATGAGAGGGCGAATTCCATGTCAGAAATTTCTCCACTGGTAAAACGATCCCTGGTCGATCAGGCCCTGGACCAGTTGCGCCAGCGCATCAACCAGGGCGTTTGGGTCGTGGGCCAGCGTTTGCCCACCGAGCCTGAGTTGTCCGCCGAACTCGGTATCAGCCGCAACACCGTGCGCGAAGCCATGCGTGTGCTGGCATTTTCCGGGTTGATCGAGATCCGCCAGGGTGACGGCAGTTACCTGCGGGCGGTGGTCGATCCGCTCGATACCTTGAAAGCGCTGTCCCGTTGCTCCCTTGAGCAGGCCCGGGAAACCCGGCACATCCTCGAAGTCGAGGCTATCGGCCTGGCAGCCATGCGCCGCACCGATGAAGACCTGGTGGCATTGCGCGAGGCGCTGGGTGTCAGCGGTAGCCACTACCACGGCGATCTCGATACCTACATCGCCTGCGATCTGGTGTTCCACCGTCGGTTGGTGGACGCCGCGCACAACCCGACCCTCAGCGAGTTGTATCGCTATTTCTCCAGCATCGTCGGCGCGCAGTTGCGCCAGACCCTGAGCATCGTCCCGCGCCGCCAGGAAGTGTTCGACCTGCACATCGAGTTGCTCGATGCCGTCGAACAACGCGACCCGGAACGGGCCAAAGCCCTGTCGAGGCAGTTGATCAATGAACCTTGAAACCGAGAAGTCCATGCACCGCCGTGATTTATCCACAGCCCAAAAACGTTCGGCAGAGCTGGACGAGCTGCTGATCGACGCCGAGGCCGATGACGAACAGGTCCAGCAAGCTCACCCGGTCCTGCGTCGGCCGTGGCTGTTGCTACTGGGCCTGATTCTGGTGGCGCTGAACCTGCGCCCGGCGCTGTCGAGCATGGCGCCGATGCTCAGCGAGGTCTCGAAATCCCTCGGCTTGTCGGCGTCCACGGCGGGATTGCTGACCACGTTGCCGGTGCTTTGCCTTGGCCTGTTTGCGCCGTTGGCGCCGCTGCTGGCGCGCCGCTTCGGTGCCGAGCGGGTCGTGTTGGGCATTCTTCTGACCCTGGCTGGCGGGATCATCCTGCGCAGTTCGTTTGGTGAGATCGGTCTGTTTGCCGGCAGTGTGCTGGCCGGTGCCAGCATCGGCGTGATCGGCGTGTTGCTGCCAGGCATCGTCAAGCGCGATTTCCCGAAACAGGCCGGCACCATGACCGGCGTCTACACCATGGCCCTATGCCTGGGCGCTGCGATGGCGGCGGGTGCGACCGTGCCCCTCAGTGAGCATTTCGACAAGAGCTGGGCGTTGGGCCTTGGTTTTTGGTTTATCCCCGCATTGGCGGCGGCAGTGTTCTGGCTGCCGCAAGTCGGCCAGAAACACGGCGCGCACAACGTCGCCTATCGCGTTCGTGGATTGCTGCGCGACCCGCTGGCCTGGCAGGTGACTTTGTATATGGGCCTGCAATCGTCCCTGGCCTACATCGTGTTCGGCTGGTTGCCATCGATTCTGATCGGGCGCGGCCTGACCCCGACCCAGGCTGGGCTGGTGCTGTCGGGCTCGGTGATCGTGCAACTGGTCAGCTCGCTCGCGGCACCCTGGCTGGCGACCCGTGGCAAGGATCAGCGCCTGGCGATTGTGATCGTGATGGCCCTGACCCTCGGCGGTCTGTTCGGTTGCCTGTACGCCCCGATTGAAGGTCTGTGGGGCTGGGCGATTGTGCTGGGGCTGGGGCAGGGCGCCACGTTCAGCCTGGCATTGACCCTGATCGTGCTGCGCTCGCGGGACTCCCACGTCGCGGCGAACCTGTCGAGCATGGCCCAGGGCTTCGGTTACACCCTGGCGTCCATGGGGCCGTTCGCGGTGGGTATCGTGCATGACTGGACCGGCGGCTGGGGCGCCGTGGGCTGGATCTTTGGCGTCATCGGCCTGGGCGCGATCCTCGCCGGTCTGGGGGCCGGACGTGCGTTGTACGTGCAGGTCGAAAGCGAAAAGGTCTGACCTCCCCCACACACACTATCGGTATTCGTTTTGCGAATGCCGATAGTGTTCGACCCATTTGCAGACTATCGTGCAGGCAATCTTTCGATACCCATTGCACAACAGGGAGTCTGCCCATGAGTGAAGTCCACAGCGCCTTGATCACCCAGTTCTATCAAGCCTTCCAGCGCCTGGATGCCGAAGCCATGGCGGCCTGCTACACCAATGATGTGGTGTTCAGTGACCCGGCGTTCGGCGAGCTTCGTGGTCGCGACGCCGGTGACATGTGGCGCATGCTGACCACTCGGGCCAAGGACTTTTCCCTGACCTTCGATCATGTCCGGGCCGATGATCGTACCGGTAGCGCCCATTGGGTCGCGACCTATCTGTTCAGCCAGACCGGCAACACCGTGGTCAACGATATCCAGGCGCGTTTTGTCTTCCGTGACGGCAAGATTTGCGAGCACCATGACAGTTTCGATCTATGGACCTGGTCACGTCAGGCGTTGGGTTTCAAAGGCCTGCTGCTGGGCTGGACGCCGCTGGTGCGAAACGCCGTCCGTGTGCAGGCATTGAAGGGACTGAAGGCATTCCAGGCCAGTCGCTGATAAGATCGCGGCTTGTTTTCCTTCAAGCCCTGATCGTTACGTGACCACCCTCAGCGAAAGCCCTGTCGACAAAACCTGGTTCGTCTACCTCGTTCGCGCGGCCAACGGTTCGCTCTATTGTGGGATCAGCGATGATCCCATGCGTCGCTTCGCCAAGCATCAAAGCGGCAAGGGCGCACGATTCTTTCTTTCCAGCCCCGCCATGGCCCTGGTCTACACCGAACGCTGTCGTGACAAAAGCGATGCGTTACGTCAGGAGCGGCTGATCAAGAAACTCAAAAAGAGCGCCAAGGAATGCCTGGTGGCGAGCGCAGCGAGCGCCGCCTCTGGCTTATCACTCTGACTGATCAGTTCCCATCAGGCAGATCTGTAGGCTGCCAGGTGATAGCGCGCTAAGCTGAGGGCTCCTGATTTTTGCGGCGGAGCCGAGCATGTCCGAGTTGATTCTGCATCATTACCCGACGTCCCCCTTTGCCGAGAAGGCTCGCCTGCTGCTGGGCTTCAAGGGCTTGTCCTGGCGTTCGGTGAAGATCTCGCCAGTGATGCCCAAACCGGATCTCACGGCGTTGACCGGTGGTTATCGCAAGACCCCGGTGTTGCAGGTCGGTGCGGATATTTACTGCGATACGGCATTGATTGCCCGGCGACTGGAGCAAGAAAAAACCTTGCCGGCGTTTTTCCCGGAAGGTCAGGAAATGATCACCGCGACGTTTGCAGCCTGGGCCGACTCAGTGGTGTTCCAGCATGCGGTCAGCCTGGTGTTCCAGCCGGAATCGATAGCGGTGCGCTTTGGCAATTTGTCGCCGGAAGCGATCAAGGCGTTTATTGCCGACCGCGCCGGGTTCTTCAGTGGCGGTAGTGCGACAAAGCTGTCCGCCGAGCAGGCCAAACATCAATGGCCAACGATCATGTCGCGGCTGGAGCTGCAGTTGCAGCGCGAAGAGGGTGATTTCCTGTTCGGTGAACCGTCGATTGCCGACTTTGCCCTGGCTCATTGTCTCTGGTTCCTCAAGGCCACACCCGTCACGGCGCCACTGGTGGATGCTTACCCGGCAGTCGCCGCGTGGCATGCGCGGGTCTTGGGCTTCGGTCATGGTGCGTCCAGCGAGATGAGTTCCGAGGAGGCTCTGGCAGTGGCGCGCACGTCCACGCCAGCGGCGTTGCCGGATGAGCAGTTCTTCGATCCCAATGGGTTCAAGGCGGGGCAGCAGGTAGTGATCACGGCCACGGACTATGGCGTTGATCCGGTGGCGGGGGAGTTGTTGTTTGCCGGCCGCGAGGAGCTGATCGTGCGGCGCAAGGACGAGCGTGGCGGTGTGGTGCATGTGCACTTCCCGCGGTTTGGTTTCCGGATCGAAGCCATCTGATGCAGATGTACACCTGTGGCGAGGGAGCTTGCTCCCGTCGGGTCGCGAAGCGGCCCCCTGAAGAGGGACTGCTGCGCAGTCCAGCGGGAGCAAGCTCCCTCGCCACAAAGGTTTTGTGAGCCTGATCAGTTAATTCAGCGCAGCCAGAATCGCATCCGGGTCATACCCGCGAATCAGGGTTCCGTTCACATCGATGATCGGAATGCCGCCACCGCCCAGCGCCTGATAGTCCCCGCGCGCGACGGCATCCTTCTCGATATCGAACTCCTTGTACGGAATACCTTTCTGGTCGAGAAAGCGCCGGGTCAGCTTGCAGTAACCACACCATTCGGTGGCGTAGAGCACGACGTTGGCCTGGGCCTGCGTCTGCTCGGACACGACTTGCGAAGGGTTGAACACCCGCTCGATCTTGCCCCAGTTCTGGTAAGCCACGACCACCAGCAGGATCAGCAGGAATTTTTTCAGTACGCCGCCGAGCATCAGTTGCGACGCTTCAACTGATCGGTGAGCGAAGTGGGCAGGCCCTTGATGATCAACGTGCCGGCTTCTTCGTCGTACTCGATCTTCGAGCCCAGCAGGTGGGCTTCGAAACTGATCGACAGGCCTTCGGCGCGGCCAGTGAATCGGCGGAACTGGTTCAGGGTGCGTTTATCGGCCGGGATTTCCGGCGAGAGGCCGTAATCCTTGTTGCGGATGTGATCGTAGAAGGCCTTCGGGCGTTCCTCGTCGATCAGCCCCGACAGTTCTTCCAGGCCCATCGGCTCACCGAGCTTGGCCTGGCTGCTGGCGTAATCCACCAGGGTCTTGGTCTTCTCGCGGGCGTCGTCTTCCGGCAGGTCTTCGCTTTCGACGAAATCGCTGAAGGCCTTGAGCAGGGTGCGGGTTTCACCGGGGCCGTCGACGCCTTCCTGACAGCCAATGAAGTCGCGGAAATACTCCGAAACCTTCTTGCCGTTCTTGCCTTTGATGAACGAAATGTACTGTTTGGACTGTTTATTGTTCTGCCATTCGGAAACGTTGATCCGCGCTGCCAGGTGCAATTGACCCAGGTCCAGGTGACGGGACGGAGTCACGTCCAGTTCATCGGTCACGGCCACGCCTTCACTGTGGTGCAGCAGGGCGATGGCCAGGTAGTCGGTCATGCCTTGTTGATAGTGCGCGAACAGCACGTGGCCGCCGACCGACAGGTTCGATTCCTCCATCAGTTTCTGCAGATGCTCGACCGCCACGCGGCTGAATGCAGTGAAATCCTGGCCGCCCTCGAGGTACTCCTTCAGCCAGCCGCTGAACGGGAACGCGCCGGATTCCGGATGGAACAGGCCCCAGGCTTTACCCTGTTTGGCGTTATAGCTTTCGTTGAGGTCGGCGAGCATGTTCTCGATGGCCGCGGACTCGGCCAGTTCAGAGTCACGGGCGTGGAGAACTGCAGGTGTGCCGTCGGGTTTTTTGTCGATCAGGTGGACGATGCAATGACGGATCGGCATGGGCTTCTCGGCTGAATGAAGAGAGGAGGGCGTGCTCCCCCGAAAAAGCGCTCAGTGTACCGCAACCGCTGGTTTTGGCGCGGTGCGAAGGGCAATTGGCGGGCGACCGACGGTGCTTATGCGTTTTTTTCCTGTTTTAGCGCAATAAAGCTGACCAAATGGGTAGCTAGAGGCGGATATTTCCACGCCTGTGTGCTAGCTTTGCCCGGTCTTGCGCGAAGTCACTGCGTTAAGCGTGCAGTCAGCATTTGTCAGGTCGAACCAAACCCTGATTTCGGTATCTATAACCCCGATCCCGAGGTTATTTGGCCGAGGGTGCCAGATCCAGAAGATCGGGCTCGATGGCTGACATTGCACTCTGCAATCCATATGAATTTGATAGGGAAGGAACACTAAATGGCTCTTACTAAAGACCAACTGATCGCCGACATCGCTGAAGCTATCGACGCGCCGAAAACCACCGCGCGTAACGCTCTGGACCAACTGGGCCAAATCGTTGCCGATCAGCTGGAAAACGGCGGCGAAATCACTCTGCCAGGTATCGGCAAACTGAAAGTGACTGAGCGCCCTGCCCGTACTGGCCGTAACCCTTCGACTGGCGCTGCCATCGAAATCGCTGCCAAGAAAGTGATCAAGCTGGTTGTGGCCAAAGGCCTGACCGACGCTGTCAACAAGTAAGACTTGTTGAAAAAAAACCGTGCACCGGAGCGATCCGGGCACGGTTTTTTTGTGGGCGCGATAAAGTGCTCTCTACGCTGAAGCGTTGCTCCATCGTGCCTGGCGCCAGGCCTGTTGCTGCGCTTTGGTCTGGAAGGTCCAGGCGACGAAGCGGCTCTGCTTCTGTCCCTGCCCCATTTCCACCACCTGACTTTCCAGTGCGCCGGCCTTGCTCAGGGCTGCCTGGATCGCCGGCAGGTTCGACGCCTTCGACACCAGCGTGCTGAACCACAGCACTTGTTGCGCCACCTGCACGCTCTCGCTGACCAGTTGCGTGACGAAACGCACTTCGCCGCCCTCACACCACAGTTCCGCCGCTTGGCCGCCAAAGTTCAACACCGGCAGCTTGCGTTTCGGATCGGCTTTGCCCAGGGCGCGCCATTTGCGCGTGCTGCCCCGTGTGGCCTCGTCCAGCGAGGCGTGGAATGGCGGGTTGCACAGGGTCAGGTCGAACCGCTCAGTGCTCTCCAGCAAGCCTGTGAGGATCTGCTTGGGGTTGCTCTGCTGGCGTACCTGAATCGCTTTGTTCAGGCCATTGGATTGAATGATGGCCTTTGCCGCGGCAATGGCGGTCGCATCGATATCGGAACCGAGGAACTGCCAGCGATAGTCGCTGTAACCGATCAGCGGATACACGCAGTTGGCGCCCATGCCGATGTCCAGCACCTTCACGGCGGCGCTACGAGGGATCACGCCGTCATTGCCGCTGGCCAGCAGGTCGGCGAGGAAGTGCACGTAATCGGCACGGCCTGGCACCGGTGGGCACAGGTAGTCGGCCGGAATGTCCCAGTGAGCGATGCCATAGAACGACTTGAGCAGTGCCCGATTGAACACCCGCACGGCTTCCGGGCTGGCGAAGTCGATGCTTTCCTTGCCGTACGGATTGATGATCACGAACTTCTTCAGTTCCGGGGCGCTTTTGATCAGCGCCGGAAAGTCATAGCGACCCTGATGGCGATTGCGCGGGTGCAGGCTGGCCTTTTCCTTCGGGGCGACGGCCGTGGCCGGGGTCTTCGGGGCAGGCTTTTTGCGCGCAGGCTTGGGGGGGCGGGGGGCGGTCATGGGTGTGGTCGATTCGGGCATGGCTGAAAGTGGCGGGCATTGTCCCACATCCTGCCGTTGTGAACCCATTATCAAAAACAACACAGAACCCTGTGGGAGCGAGCTTGCTCGCGATGACGGCAGAACATTCGACATTGATGTCGCCTGACCGCCCGCTATCGCGAGCAAGCTCGCTCCCACAGGGTATTTTGGTGTATTGGGAAAGCGGCAAACACAAAAGAGGGAGGCCAATTGGCCTCCCTCTTTCAGTGCGATCTGCCGTTACAGGCTGGCAATCCGCGCATGCTGCTCGGCCAGCTTGCCCAGGGCCTGTTCGGCCTCGGCCAGTTTGGCGCGTTCCTTGTCGATGACTTCGGCGGGTGCCTTGTCAACGAAACCGGCGTTGGACAGCTTGCCGCCGACGCGTTGCACTTCACCTTGCAGACGCTGGATTTCCTTGTCCAGACGCGCCAGTTCCGCACCTTTGTCGATCAAGCCGGCCATTGGCACCAGCACTTCCATCTCGCCGACCAGCGCGGTGGCGGACAGCGGTGCTTCTTCGCCAGCAGCCAGCACGGTGATCGACTCGAGGCGCGCCAGCTTCTTCAGCAGGGCTTCGTTCTCGGTCAGGCGACGCTGATCCTCGGCGCTGACGTTTTTCAGGAACAACGGCAGCGGTTTGCCCGGGCCGATGTTCATTTCGCCACGGATGTTACGGGTGCCGAGCATCAGGCCCTTGAGCCATTCGATGTCATCTTCGGCCGCCTGATCGATGCGTGTTTCGTTGGCCACTGGCCAAGGTTGCAGCATGATCGTCTTGCCTTCGATGCCGGCCAGCGGTGCGATGCGCTGCCAGATTTCTTCGGTGATGAACGGCATGAACGGGTGTGCCAGGCGCAGGGCCACTTCCAGTACGCGCACCAGGGTGCGACGGGTGCCGCGCTGGCGTTCGACCGGTGCGTTTTCGTCCCACAGAACAGGCTTGGACAGTTCCAGGTACCAGTCGCAATACTGGTTCCAGATGAACTCGTACAAGGCTTGCGCAGCCAGGTCGAAACGGAACTGGTCGAGCTGGCGGGTCACTTCGGCTTCGGTGCGTTGCAGTTGCGAAATGATCCAGCGATCGGCCAGGGACAGCTCATAGGCTTCGCCGTTCTGGCCACAGTCTTCGCCCTTGTCCAGCACGTAGCGCGCCGCGTTCCAGATCTTGTTGCAGAAGTTGCGATAGCCTTCGACGCGGCCCATGTCGAACTTGATGTCGCGACCAGTGGACGCCAGCGAGCAGAAGGTGAAGCGCAGGGCGTCGGTGCCGTAGCTGGCGATGCCTTCGGCGAACTCGTCGCGGGTCTGCTTCTCGATCTTCTTCGCCAGTTTCGGCTGCATCAGGCCGGAGGTACGCTTTTGAACAAGCTCTTCCAGTTCGATGCCGTCGATGATGTCCAGCGGGTCCAGGACGTTGCCCTTGGACTTGGACATCTTCTGGCCCTGACCGTCACGCACCAGGCCATGAACGTACACCGTCTTGAACGGAACCTGCGGCGTGCCATCTTCGTTTTTCACCAAATGCATGGTGAGCATGATCATCCGGGCAACCCAGAAGAAAATGATGTCGAAGCCGGTCACCAGCACGTCGGTGGAGTGGAATTTCTTCAGGAATTCGGTTTTTTCCGGCCAGCCGAGGGTGGAGAACGTCCACAGGCCCGAGCTGAACCAGGTGTCGAGAACGTCATTGTCCTGTTGCAGCGCGACGTCCGGGCCGATGTTGTGCTTGGCCCGCACTTCGGCTTCGTCGCGACCGACGTAGACCTTGCCCGACTCGTCGTACCAGGCCGGAATCCGGTGGCCCCACCACAGCTGACGGCTGATGCACCAGTCCTGGATGTCGCGCATCCACGAGAAGTACATGTTTTCGTACTGTTTTGGCACGAACTGGATACGGCCGTCTTCGACGGCGGCAATCGCAGGCTCGGCCAAAGGCTTGGTGGACACGTACCACTGGTCGGTCAGCCACGGCTCGATGACGGTGCCGGAGCGGTCGCCTTTCGGTACTTTCAGGGCGTGATCGTCAACGCTGACCAGCAGGCCGGCAGCGTCGAACGCGGCGACGATCTGCTTGCGGGCTTCGAAGCGGTCGAGACCGGCGTATTCGGCCGGGATCTTGCCGTCGATGGTTTCGTTCAGCGTGCCGTCGAGGTTGAACACCTGGCAGGCCGGCAGGACCGTTGCGTTTTTGTCGAAGATGTTCAGCAGCGGCAGGTTGTGACGCTTGCCGACTTCGTAGTCGTTGAAATCGTGGGCCGGGGTGATTTTCACGCAGCCGGTGCCGAATTCAGGGTCGCAGTAATCGTCGGCAATGATCGGGATGCGGCGGCCGACCAGCGGCAGCTCGACAAATTTGCCGATCAGGGCTTTGTAGCGTTCATCGTTCGGGTTAACGGCCACGGCGGAGTCGCCGAGCATGGTTTCCGGGCGAGTGGTCGCGACGATCAGGAAATCGTTGCCTTCCGCGGTCTTGGCACCGTCGGCCAGCGGGTATTTCAGGTTCCACAGGAAACCTTTCTCGTCGTGGTTTTCCACTTCGAGGTCGGAAATCGCCGTGTGCAGTTTGGTGTCCCAGTTGACCAGGCGCTTACCGCGGTAGATCAGGCCGTCTTCGTGCAAACGGACGAAGGCTTCTTTAACGGCTTCCGAGAGGCCATCGTCCATGGTGAAGCGCTCGCGGCTCCAGTCGACAGACGAACCGAGGCGACGGATCTGACGGCTGATGTTGCCACCGGACTCATCCTTCCACTCCCAGACTTTCTCGAGGAATTTCTCGCGGCCCAGGTCGTGACGGCTCTGGCCCTTGGCTTCGAGCTGACGCTCTACCAGCATCTGCGTGGCGATACCGGCGTGGTCGGTGCCTGGCTGCCACAGGGTGTTGCGACCCTGCATGCGGCGGAAACGGATCAGGGCGTCCATGATCGCGTTGTTGAAGCCGTGCCCCATGTGCAGGCTGCCGGTAACGTTCGGCGGCGGGATCATGATGGTGTAGGACTCGCCCGCGCCTTGCGGGGCGAAGTAATTCTCTGACTCCCAGGTGTTGTACCAGGAAGTTTCAATGGCGTGCGGCTGGTAGGTCTTATCCATGCGCGGCGGGACCCTATTGGCATTTATTCAGGAAAAGCCGGGAAGTATAGCGGGGATGAGCCGATGCGCGTAGAGCGAGGTGACAATGGGTGGGGGAAAACCGTGTTTTTTCGGGGAGTGTTTTGTCAGCAAAGACGCCATCGCGGGCAAGCCCGCTCCCACAGGGTTAGTGTCGATCACAAAATAGCTGTACGACACATAACCTGTGGGAGCGGCGGTGCGGCGATCCGACTTGCCCGCGAAAGCAATCGGTCAGGCAACCTGATTCAAATCGTTATGACGCGTTTCCTTCAGGCACAGCACAGCAATCAGGCTCAGCACTGCCGCCCCGGACACATAACCGCCGACGTAACTCAATCCGCCCATCGCCACCAGCTTCTGCGCGAAGAACGGCGCCGCCGAAGCGCCAACGATACCGCCCAGGTTGTAGGCTGCCGAGGCGCCGGTGTAGCGCACATGGGTGGGGAACAGTTCCGGCAGCAGCGCACCCATCGGCGCAAACGTCACGCCCATCAGAAACAGTTCGATGCACAGGAACAACGCCACACTCCAGGTCGAGCCTTGGGTCAGCAGCGGCTCCATGAGAAAGCCGGACAGGATCGCCAGTACGCCACCGACGATCAGCACCGGTTTGCGCCCGTAACGGTCGCTGGCCCAGGCCGACAGCGGGGTGGCGGCCGCCATGAACAGCACCGCGAAGCACAGCAGGCCGAGGAAGGTTTCGCGGCTGTAGCCGAGCGTTGCCACGCCGTAACTCAGGGAAAACACGGTGGAGATATAGAACAGCGCGTAGCACACAACCATCGCGCCGGCGCCCAGCATTACCGGCAACCAGTATTGGCTGAACAACTCGAACAGCGGGATCTTCACCCGTTCCTCGCGAGCCACGGCATTGGCGAACACCGGTGTCTCGTGAAGCTTGAGGCGAACGTACAGGCCGACCATCACCAGTGCGGCGCTGAGCAGGAACGGAATACGCCAGCCCCAGGAGCGGAACTGTTCATCGTCCAGTACCAGGGCCAATGTCAGGAACAGACCGTTGGCCGCCAGAAAGCCAATGGATGGACCCAGTTGCGGAAACATGCCGAACCACGCGCGTTTGCCTTTCGGCGCGTTCTCGGTGGCCAGCAATGCCGCGCCACCCCATTCACCGCCCAGCCCCAGGCCTTGGCCGAAGCGCAGGGCGCAAAGCAGGATCGGGGCCCAGGCGCCTATGCTGTCGTAACCCGGCAGCACGCCGATCAGCGTGGTGCACACGCCCATCAGCAGCAGCGAGGCGACCAGGGTCGATTTGCGACCGATACGGTCGCCAAAGTGGCCGAAAAGCGCCGAACCCAAGGGGCGTGCAAGGAAGGCGATACCGAACGTGAGAAACGCCGAAAGCATCTGGGCGGTGCCGGATGTCTGCGGAAAGAACACCGGGCCGATCACCAGCGCAGCGGCAGTGGCATAGACATAGAAATCGTAGAACTCGATGGCGGCGCCGATGAAGCTTGCGGTGGCCACGCGGGTGGCGGAGTTCGTCGGTTGCGCAGGTGTGGAGTCGCTGTAGGTCGTGCTGGTCGTCATGCGGTTATCCCTGACAGTCATGGGCTCCAGTGGAGCGAATTATTATGGTCGAGAACCCAGGGATGTGGGGGGAGGCACGGTCGCTGTTCAAGGTAGGAACAGTCGTCGGTTGGTTGCGGGCTTTGCGGATGGACAGGCCGGTAGTTGCGAAGTGCGGGGTAAGCACGGGGCCGGCGAGGCTTGGGTAAGCGGTTCGATCATAGGAAGGTGGCTAACGATCGAACAAGTGGCCCGAGTCACTACGGACCTTTGTGGCGAGGGAGCTTGCTCCCGCTCGGGCGCGCAGCGGTCGCAATAGGGTCTGGGGGCTGCTTCGCAGTCCAGCGGGAGCAAGCTCCCTCGCCACAGGGATTTGTGTCAGGTTTTAGATAACGACAGGCATCGAGCTGGTCTGCCAGATCAGCACCCGCGTGACACGGTTGTCCTCGGTCTCGAGAATTTCCAGGCGATACCGGCCGATCTTCAGGCACACCGCGCTTTCGGGGATGGTTTCCAGCGCCTCGGTGACCAGGCCGTTCAGGGTTTTCGGGCCATCGCTGGGCAGGTGCCAGCCGAGGCTCTTGTTCAGCTCGCGAATGGACGCGGCTCCGTCGATCACCAGGCGTCCGTCGGCTTGCGGATGAATGTGCGGATTGTCCAGGCTGTGCTGGCTTTCGAACTCGCCGACGATTTCTTCGAGGATGTCTTCCAGGGTGACGATGCCCAGCACTTCGCCGTATTCGTCGACCACCATGCCCAGGCGCCGCTGCTGCTTGTGGAAGTTGAGCAGTTGCAGCTGCAACGGGGTACTTTCCGGCACGAAGTACGGCTCGTGGCTGGCCGCCAGCAACGCTTCCCTGGTCAGGCTCGCATCGGGCAGCAAGTGAAGGATGTGTCGGGTGTTGAGGACGGCTTCGACCTGATTGATATCACTGTGGAAAACTGGCAGGCGCGTGCGCTTGTTGTGGCGCAATTGTTCGATGATTTCTTCAATGGGGTCATCGAGGTTGATGCCATCCACGTCACTGCGCGGCACCAGGATGTCATTGACGGTAATGTTGTCCAGTGCATGGATGCCTGGCAGCGGGTGAGGGCGGCTTACGGTTTCGGAGGGCGCATGCCGCTCCGTCAGCGCTTCGTCCTCACTCTGCTGCACCACTTTGGCTTTACGGGCGAATGGTCGCGTCAGCAACTGACTGATGCTGTTGAGCAGCCATGCCGCGGGATAGATGATTTTCAGCGGCAATCGCAGCAGGTTGTTGCCCTGGGCCAGGATCGCATCCGGATAGCGTGCGGCGAGGGCGCGTGGCAAGTAGTCGGAAAACACCAGCAAAATGGCACCCGCCCCGAGGCAGGCGACCCACGGGCCGTTCTCGGCCCAGGTGAAAATGGCCAGCAAGGTGCTGATGACCACCACGAGTGCACGGCACAGGGTGTTGCAAAAAATCAGGCTGGCCAGCGGGAAGCTGAGTTTCGCCACCGGCTTGTCGCTGGAACGCGTTGCGGTGCGCTGGGCCAGCAAATGCTGGTGCGCCGCTTCGATGGCGGTAAACAGCCCCGACCATAAAATCAGCAGGGTCACTACCGCGAGCATCGGCCCTATGGGCAAGTCGTCCATTAATGCCGCCCGTCAGATATGCAGGATGTATTCACGAACCAGTTTGCTGCCGAAATACGCCAGCATCAGCAGGCAGAAACCGGCCAGGGTCCAGCGAATGGCTTTGTGCCCGCGCCAGCCGAGGCGATTGCGCCCCCACAGCAGCACGCTGAAAACGATCCAGGCCAGGCAGGCCAGCAGGGTTTTGTGCACCAGATGCTGGGCGAACAGGTTTTCGACGAACAGCCAGCCGGAAATCAGCGACAGCGACAATAGTGTCCAGCCGGCCCACAGGAAGCCGAACAGCAGGCTTTCCATGGTTTGCAGCGGCGGGAAGTTCTTGATCAGCCCGGATGGGTGCTTGTGCTTGAGCTGGTGGTCTTGAACCAGCAGCAGCAAGGCCTGGAACACCGCGATGGTGAACATGCCGTAGGCAAGAATCGAGAGCAGGATGTGGGCGAGGATGCCCGGCTCCTCATCGATGATCTGCACCGTGCCGGCTGGCGCGAAATGCGCCAGCAACACGGTCAAGGCCCCTAGCGGGAACAGCAGTATCAGCAGGTTCTCTACCGGTATCCGCGAGCAGGCCAGCAGGGTCAATGCGATGACCGCCACGGCAATCAGGCTGGCAGCAGTGAAGAAGTCCAGGCCCAGGCCGGTCGGGGTCAGCAGGTGGGTGAGCAGGCTGGCGCTGTGGGTCAATACGGCGAGCACGCCAAGCATGACCAGCAGGCGTTTGTTGGCCTTGGTGCCGGAAGCCAGGCGAGTGCCCTGATATATGGTCGCAGCGGCGTACAAGCAGGCGGCGGCGAGGGTAGTAAGCAAGCTGGGTGACAAGGGGAGCATAAATCCTGTTAGGCAAGCCCGAAAGTCGCTGAGTTTGGCATAGAACCCCCACCACACGAAAGACCGCGCAAGCCGACGGCGAGGTGTCCGCCAGCCACAGTCTTCGCTATAATCCGCGACCTGCCCACGCCGCAGGCTCGCCGAGCACACGTTTAGTCCGGTCCGGGCCGCCATTATCCCGGTCTACACAGGGCCTGAAAGGATCGCGCAATGTTTGAAAACTTAACCGACCGTCTCTCGCAGACGCTGCGCCATGTCACCGGCAAGGCCAAGCTGACTGAAGACAACATCAAAGATACCCTGCGCGAAGTGCGCATGGCGTTGCTCGAAGCCGACGTCGCCCTGCCGGTGGTCAAGGACTTCGTCAATTCGGTGAAGGAACGTGCCGTCGGTACCGAGGTGTCGCGCAGCCTGACGCCGGGCCAGGCCTTCGTGAAGATCGTCCAGGCCGAGCTCGAAAGCCTGATGGGCGCCGCCAACGAAGACCTGAACCTGAGCGCCGTTCCACCCGCCGTCATCCTGATGGCCGGTTTGCAGGGCGCGGGTAAGACCACCACCGCCGGCAAGCTCGCGCGCTTCCTTAAAGAGCGCAAGAAGAAATCGGTCATGGTTGTGTCCGCCGACGTTTACCGTCCGGCGGCGATCAAGCAACTGGAAACCCTGGCCAATGACATCGGCGTGACCTTCTTCCCGTCCGACCTGAGCCAGAAGCCGGTCGACATCGCCCAGGCGGCTATTAAAGAAGCAAGGCTCAAATTCATCGACGTGGTCATCGTCGATACCGCCGGCCGCCTGCACATCGATGAAGAGATGATGGGCGAGATCAAGGCACTGCATGCCGCGATCAACCCGATCGAAACCCTGTTCGTGGTCGACGCCATGACCGGCCAGGATGCCGCCAACACGGTCAAGGCCTTCGGCGATGCATTGCCGCTGACCGGTGTGATCCTGACCAAGGTCGACGGCGACGCCCGGGGCGGTGCCGCTCTGTCGGTGCGTGCCATCACCGGCAAGCCGATCAAGTTCATCGGTATGGGCGAGAAGAGCGAAGCGCTCGATCCGTTCCATCCTGAGCGTATCGCCTCGCGCATCCTCGGCATGGGTGACGTGCTCAGCCTGATCGAACAGGCGGAAGCGACGCTCGACAAGGACAAAGCCGACAAGCTTGCTAAAAAGTTGAAGAAGGGCAAGGGCTTCGACCTCGAAGACTTCCGCGATCAGCTGCAACAAATGAAGAACATGGGCGGCCTCGGCGGGCTCATGGACAAGCTGCCGAACATGGGCGGCGTGAATCTGGCGCAGATGGGCAACGCCCAGGGCGCGGCAGAAAAGCAATTCAAGCAGATGGAAGCCATCATCAACTCGATGACCCCGGCCGAGCGCCGCGACCCCGAGATGATCAGCGGTTCGCGCAAGCGCCGGATCGCCATGGGTTCCGGCACCCAGGTGCAGGACATCGGCCGCTTGATCAAGCAGCACAAGCAGATGCAGAAAATGATGAAGAAATTCTCTGCAAAAGGCGGAATGGCCAAGATGATGCGCGGCATGGGCGGAATGTTGCCCGGCGGCGGCATGCCAAAGATATAGGTGTCCGGTCACGCCAATTCTGCTCACTTTTGACGGCGTCTGATGCTCTCATGCTGCGTTGCCGATCCTCGCCATAGCGGGCTATGACTCGTCGCGGCGCTTTGCTTGAGTGCATCAGCCACTCGCCAAAAGTGAGCGAAATTGGCGAGACAGGACACGAAAAAACTCGCCGGTCGTCGTACCGGCGCAGTCCCGCAAGGAAGCGGGATCTCCAGCAAACCCGCGCTTGGCGGGAGCTGACCGGCCGTTTTCAACGACGGCTCTATAGCCAATCTGGATGGCACGGTGACAGGTGCCGGAAAAAGGCATTTGCAAAAGTCCGGATATTCCTTAGAATATGCGGCCTTTCGGGCACCCATGCCCGCTGTGCATTTAGATTTGCAGCACCGACTACAGGAACGATGTTCACATGCTAACAATCCGTCTTGCCCTTGGCGGCTCCAAAAAGCGCCCGTTTTACCACTTGACCGTAACCGACAGCCGCAACCCGCGCGACGGTTCGCACAAGGAACAGGTTGGCTACTTCAACCCTGTTGCCCGTGGTCAGGAAGTTCGTCTGTCCGTGAACCAAGAGCGCGTAGCCTACTGGCTGAGCGTTGGTGCACAACCTTCTGAGCGCGTTGCTCAGTTGTTGAAGGAATCTGCTAAGGCTGCGGCCTGAGCAATATGAACGCGACGCCAGCCATTGCTGATGATTTGATCGTTATCGGCAAGATTTATTCTGTTCACGGCGTTCGCGGCGAAGTGAAGGTGTACTCCTTTACTGATCCGATTAAAAACCTGCTGGACTACAAAACCTGGACGCTCAAGCGTGAGGGCAATGTAAAGCAGGTAGAGCTGGTCAGCGGACGCGGGAACGACAAGTTCCTGGTCGCAAAGCTCAAGGGTCTCGATGATCGCGAAGAAGCTCGTCTTCTGGCCGGTTATGAGATCTGCGTGCCGCGCAACCTGTTCCCTGAACTGACCGACGGCGAGTACTACTGGTACCAGCTGGAAGGTCTCAAGGTCATCGACACGCTCGGACAACTGTTCGGGAAAATCGATCACCTGCTGGAGACCGGCTCGAACGATGTCATGGTGGTCAAGCCTTGCGCTGGCAGCCTGGATGATCGCGAACGCCTGTTGCCCTATACGGAGCAATGCGTGTTGGCCGTCGACCTGGCCGCAGGCGAGATGAAGGTGGATTGGGACGCGGATTTCTAAGCGTGGCTAACTTGCGCGTAGAAGTGATCAGTCTGTTTCCCGAGATGTTCTCCGCCATCAGCGAGTACGGCATCACCAGTCGTGCGGTGAAACAGGGGCTCTTGCAGCTCACCTGTTGGAATCCGCGAGACTACACGACGGATCGACATCACACTGTGGACGATCGCCCGTTTGGCGGTGGTCCGGGCATGGTGATGAAGATCAAGCCCCTGGAAGATGCTCTGGTTCAGGCCAAGGCAGCAGCCGGGGAGGCGGCGAAGGTAATTTACCTGTCCCCCCAAGGCCGTCAACTGACTCAGTCGGCGGTACGCGAGTTGGCGAATCTGGATGCATTGATCCTGATTGCCGGCCGCTATGAAGGCATTGACGAGCGTTTTATTGATGCTCATGTCGATGAAGAGTGGTCGATTGGCGACTATGTATTGTCTGGCGGCGAGCTGCCGGCGATGGTCCTGATCGATGCGGTTACACGACTGCTGCCTGGAGCTTTAGGGCATGCGGACTCCGCCGAGGAAGATTCCTTTACGGATGGTTTGCTGGATTGCCCGCACTACACCCGACCGGAGGTGTATGCGGATCAGCGTGTTCCCGACGTATTGCTAAGTGGCAATCACGCGCACATCCGGCGTTGGCGTTTACAGCAGTCCCTTGGTCGGACCTTTGAACGACGCGCCGATCTTCTGGAAAGCCGCTCGCTTTCTGGAGAAGAGAAGAAGCTGCTCGAGGAATATATCCGCGAGCGGGACGATAGTTAACAACGTATCGATGGTAGATCCGACGATTTACCTTAGGAGCACAGCATGACTAACAAAATCATCCTTGCACTCGAAGCAGAGCAGATGACCAAAGAGATCCCTCCCTTTGCCCCGGGCGACACCATTGTCGTTCAGGTGAAAGTGAAGGAAGGCGACCGTTCGCGTCTGCAAGCGTTCGAAGGTGTTGTTATCGCCAAGCGTAACCGCGGCGTAAACAGTGCATTCACCGTTCGTAAAATCTCCAACGGTGTTGGCGTAGAGCGTACTTTCCAGACCTACTCCCCGCAAATCGACAGCATGGCTGTCAAGCGTCGCGGTGACGTACGTAAAGCCAAGCTGTACTACCTGCGCGACCTGTCGGGTAAAGCAGCTCGCATCAAGGAAAAACTGGTTTAAGTCCAGTTTCCGATGCAGAAAAAAGCAGCCTACGGGCTGCTTTTTTGTTGTCTGCGGTTTTATAGAAAAGATCGCAGCCTTCGGCAGCTCCTACAGGCAAACGTCAAACCCCTGTAGGAGCTGCCGAAGGCTGCGATCTTTTACAGGTGTGCTAAATCTCGGGCTGAACCAGCGCCAGCAGCGTCCAACCGGCAGCAGGTTTCAGTGTGCTTTCCGGCGTTACCACATGCACCCAACCGCTCTCATCGCGCACGAACAGCAAGGTCGCACGCTCGCCATGCAACGCGCGGTAGTCGTCCCAACTGAAGCCATCCGTCAAAGTCGTGCTGTATAGCTCGGTGCCCTGGCTCAATTGGCTGGCGAGCTTGGCGTAGGTCAGCGCTTCGCTGCCCAGCTGATTGCCGCGATGCTCCAGGCTGGTGCGGTGCTTGTCGGTGCGGCGGCTTTCCTGGCCGCTGGCCAGGCCGAACATGCGCTGATGGCCTAGTTCATGACGAAAACGCATGAGCGCCAGGGTGTTCATCTCTCCGGAGGGTGACAGCGCGAGCAAATGCCCCAGGCCGACCAGGTCCAGGTGCGCATCGGCATGCTGCGACGCCGGGTTGCCAAAATAGGTTGGCAAACCTTCCATCCGGGCGGCACGAATGTTCTCCCAGCTCGAGTCCGTCAACAGCACCCGGCTGCCCAGTTGTTGCAGTGCCTTGCCCAGCGTGCGCGCAGGTCCATTGGCGCCGATGATCAGGAAACCGCTCGGCGCCGGTTCCGCCACCTTCAGCAGGCGTGCCAGCGGTCGTGCTGTCGCGCTTTGCAACACGACTGTGCCGATGATCACCGCAAACGTGAGCGGTACCAGCAGCAATGCCCCCTGATGACCAGCCTCATGCAGGCGGATGGCGAAAATTGCCGACACCGCTGCTGCCACGATTCCCCTCGGGGCAATCCATGCCAGCAGGGCCCGCTCGCGCCAACTCAGGCTGGAGCCCGCGGTGCACAGCAGCACATTCAAAGGTCGGGCGATGAACTGAATGACCAGCAGCAAAATCAGCCCCAGGGGCCCAAGGCCGATCATGGCGTTCAGGTCCAGCCGTGCCGCCAGCAGAATGAACAGGCCGGAGATCAGCAGCACGCTGAGGTTCTCCTTGAAATGCAGGATGTGTCGCACGTCCACGTCTTTCATGTTGGCCAGCCACATGCCCATGAGTGTCACTGCCAGCAATCCGGATTCATGGGTGACCTCGTTGGAGGCAATGAAAATACCCAGGACTGCCGCGAGCGCCGCCAGGTTGTGCAGGTATTCCGGCAGCCACTGGCGACGAATCAGGGTGCCGAGCAACCAGCCACCCAAAACACCGAACAGGCTGCCGCACAAGATCACGCCGGCGAAGGTCAGCAGGCTTTCCTTGAAGCCGTTACCTTCGGCGCTGGCGATGATGAAGCTATAGACGACCACCGCCAGCAGGGCGCCGATGGGGTCGATGACAATGCCTTCCCAGCGCAGGATGTTGGCAATCGAGGCTTTCGGCCGCACGACGCGCAGCATCGGTACGATCACGGTCGGCCCGGTCACCAGGGTCAGGCTGCCGAACAGGATGGCCAGCATCCAGTCGAAATCCAGCAGCCAATGAGTTGCGACGGCGATGACCGCCCAAGTGGAGAGGGCGCCAATCGTGACCAGGCGGTGGACGACGCTGCCGATTTCGCGCCACTCGGACAAATGCAGGGTCAGGCTGCCTTCGAACAGGATCAGCGCCACCGCCAGGGACACCAGCGGCATCAGCAGTGGCCCGAACATTTCCTGCGGGTCGAGCAAGTGCAGTCCGGGGCCGGCCAGGATGCCGGTCAACAACAGGAAAAGGATCGCTGGCAGTTTCATGCGCCAGGCCAGCCATTGGCAAAGCAATGCCGCCGCGCCTATCCCGCCGAATGCCAATAAAATCTGCTGCTCGCTCATTGCTGCTCCCTGTTCCTTGAATTGGCGGCCTGTGAAAGACTAGCGGCCGATTCCATGTCTGTTTCTAATTTTGTGCGCAGTCTCAAGGCTGCGTGATTTGAGTGCCCATGCCTGCCATCGATCACCCGCTGATAGACCAATTCCTCGACGCCTTGTGGCTGGAGAAAGGCCTTTCCGATAACACCCGCGATGCCTATCGCAGTGACCTCACGCTGTTCAATGGCTGGCTACAGGACAAAGGGCTGGAGCTGGTCAATGCCGGGCGCGAGTTGATTCTCGACCACCTGGCCTGGCGCCTGGAGCAAAACTACAAACCTCGTTCCACCGCGCGATTTCTCTCCGGGGTGCGCGGCTTCTATCGCTATCTGTTGCGGGAAAAGATGATCGCTGTCGATCCAACGTTAAGGGTTGATATGCCGCAACTTGGCAGACCGCTGCCCAAATCCTTGTCGGAGGCCGATGTAGAAGCGCTGTTGAAGGCGCCTGATTTGAGCGAAGCCATCGGACAGCGCGACCGCGCCATGCTTGAAGTGCTTTACGCCTGCGGTCTGCGGGTGACGGAGCTGATCAGCCTCACGCTGGAACAGGTCAATCTGCGTCAAGGCGTGCTGCGAGTGATGGGCAAGGGCAGCAAGGAGCGACTGGTCCCGATGGGGGAGGAGGCGATTGTCTGGGTCGAGCGCTACATGCGCGATGGGCGGGGCGAGCTGCTCGGCGGGCGTCCCAGTGATGTGTTGTTCCCCAGTCAGCGTGGCGAGCAGATGACCCGCCAGACCTTCTGGCACCGGATCAAGCACCAGGCCAAGGTGGCCGGGATCGGCAAGTCGCTGTCGCCGCACACGCTGCGCCACGCCTTCGCCACGCACCTGCTCAACCACGGTGCAGACCTGAGGGTGGTGCAGATGCTGCTGGGGCACAGCGATTTGTCGACGACGCAGATCTACACCCACGTTGCCCGTGCGCGTTTGCAGGACCTGCATGCCAAACACCACCCCAGAGGCTGACCGTAACCCCCTGTAGGAGCGAGCTTGCTCGCGATGATCTTAAAGGCGCCGCGTTAAACCAGTCAGCATGCATTATCGTTAACGATCATCGTCGGAACGCCGCCCGGAGCAAGCTCGCTCCTACGGAAAAGCATTCACCAATGCCTTGTATCACTGGCATTCGGCCCCAAGAACCTTATGTGATAGGCTTGACCGGTTTGCACGATGGGCGGTTATGACCCGGTGTCTTGGCACGGGCGTTCTGATCGTCCCATATGTTCGCCTTCAGGAGTTCTCATGCGTCTGACCCAGATTTTCGCCGCCGCAGCCATTGCGTTGGTCAGCACCTTTGCCGTCGCCGATGACGCGGCCGACAAAGCCATTCGTAAAAGCCTGGAAAACCTCCAGCTCGAAGTGCCGGTGGAAAGCATCACCGCCAGCCCGTTGCCAGGCCTGTACGAAGTCAAGCTCAAAGGCAGCCGTGTGCTGTACGCCAGTGCCGACGGCCAGTACGTGGTTCAGGGCTACCTGTTCGATCTCAAGGACGGCAAGCCAGTCAACCTGACAGAGAAGACTGAACGCCTGGGCATTGCCAAGCTGATCAACGACATTCCAGTGGCTGAAACCGTGGTCTACCCGGCCATTGGCGAAACCAAGTCGCACATCACCGTATTCACCGACACCACCTGCCCGTACTGCCACAAGCTGCACGCCGAAGTGCCTGAGCTGAACAAGCGCGGCATCGAAGTGCGTTACGTCGCGTTCCCGCGTCAGGGCCTGGGCTCGCCGGGAGACGAACAGCTGCAGGCGGTGTGGTGCTCGAAAGACAAGAAAGCGGCCATGGACAAAATGGTCGACGGCAAGGAAATCAAGGCCGCCAAGTGCGATAACCCGGTTTCCAAACAGTTCGCCCTCGGTCAGTCTATTGGCGTGAACGGTACGCCGGCCATCGTTTTGGCCGACGGTCAGGTCATTCCGGGCTACCAGCCTGCGCCACAAGTCGCCAAACTGGCGCTGGGCGCGAAGTAAATTCGCATCGTCACGCTCAGTCGTTGACGAGCGTGGTCCGGCGGCAGCATTGTCGGGCCATCAATAGAGAGCCGCGAATCTGCGGTTGTTTTCACGGCCGGCCTTGTGTCGGCCGTTTTATGGGGAGTTCACAGTGAAACCGGTCAAAGTAGGCATCTGTGGGTTAGGGACCGTCGGTGGCGGAACCTTCAACGTACTTCAGCGCAACGCCGAGGAAATCGCTCGTCGTGCCGGGCGTGGAATCGAAGTGGCACAAATTGCCATGCGCACGCCAAAGCCTCAGTTCCAAACGACCGGTATTGCGATTACCAACGATGTCTTCGAAGTGGCCACGAACCCTGAGATCGACATCGTCATAGAGCTGATGGGCGGCTATACCGTTGCCCGCGAGCTGGTACTCAAGGCCATCGAGAATGGCAAGCATGTGGTCACCGCGAACAAGGCGCTTATCGCCGTTCACGGTAATGAAATTTTCGCCAAGGCCCGCGAGAAGGGTGTGATCGTTGCGTTCGAAGCGGCGGTGGCCGGCGGTATTCCGGTGATCAAGGCGATCCGCGAAGGCCTGTCTGCCAACCGCATCAACTGGGTGGCCGGCATCATCAACGGCACCGGCAACTTCATCCTGACGGAAATGCGCGAGAAGGGTCGCACCTTCGAAGACGTATTGGCCGAAGCCCAGGCATTGGGTTACGCCGAAGCCGATCCGACCTTCGACGTTGAAGGCATCGACGCCGCTCACAAGCTGACGATCCTGGCCTCCATCGCGTTCGGTATCCCGCTGCAGTTCGACAAGGCCTACACCGAAGGCATCACCAAACTGACCACCGCCGACGTGAACTACGCCGAAGCGCTGGGCTACCGCATCAAGCACCTGGGCGTGGCGCGCAGCACCGCGGCCGGTATCGAACTGCGCGTGCACCCGACGCTGATCCCGGCCGATCGCCTGATCGCCAACGTCAACGGCGTGATGAACGCCGTGATGGTCAACGGCGATGCTGCCGGTTCGACCCTGTTCTACGGTGCCGGTGCCGGTATGGAGCCGACCGCTTCGTCGGTGATCGCCGACCTGGTGGATGTGGTCCGCGCCATGACGTCCGACCCGGAAAACCGTGTGCCGCACCTGGCATTCCAGCCGGATTCGCTGTCGGCTCACCCGATCCTGCCGATCGAAGCCTGCGAAAGCGCCTACTACCTGCGTATCCAGGCCAAGGACCATCCAGGCGTATTGGCTCAGGTCGCGAGCATCCTTTCGGAGCGCGGCATCAACATCGAGTCGATCATGCAGAAGGAAGCCGAGGAACACGACGGCCTGGTGCCGATGATCCTGCTGACTCACCGCGTGCTGGAACAGCACATCAACGATGCCATCGCTGCTCTGGAAGCCCTGGCGGGTGTGGTCGGTCCGGTTGTACGGATCCGTGTCGAGCACCTGAACTAAGCCGATATCGTTGACCGGGCTCGCTTGCGGACCCGGCACTACGAACACTGTCCATTGGAGTCAGTCATGCGTTACATCAGTACCCGCGGCCAGGCACCGGCCCTGAATTTCGAAGACGTCCTGCTGGCAGGTCTTGCCACCGACGGCGGTCTGTACGTCCCGGAAAACCTGCCACGTTTTACCCAGGAAGAAATCGCTTCCTGGGCCGGCCTGCCGTATCACGAGCTGGCCTTCCGCGTCATGCGCCCGTTCGTCACCGGCAGCATTCCGGACGCCGATTTCAAAAAGATTCTTGAAGAAACCTACGGTGTGTTCGCCCACAACGCCGTCGCGCCGCTGCGTCAGCTGAACGGCAACGAATGGGTGCTGGAGTTGTTCCACGGTCCGACCCTGGCGTTCAAGGACTTCGCCCTGCAACTGCTCGGTCGTTTGCTCGACTACGTGCTGGAAAAGCGCGGCGAGCGCGTGGTGATCGTCGGTGCCACCTCCGGTGATACCGGCTCGGCCGCCATCGAAGGCTGCAAGCACTGCGAAAACGTCGACATCTTCATCCTGCACCCGCACAACCGCGTGTCCGAAGTGCAGCGTCGGCAGATGACCACCATCTTCGGTGAGAACATTCACAACATCGCCATCGAAGGCAACTTCGATGACTGCCAGGAAATGGTCAAGGCGAGCTTCGCCGACCAGGGCTTCCTCAAGGGCACTCGCCTGGTTGCGGTGAACTCGATCAACTGGGCGCGGATCATGGCCCAGATCGTTTACTACTTCCACGCAGCCCTGCAACTGGGCGGCCCGGCGCGTTCGGTGTCGTTCTCGGTGCCGACCGGCAACTTCGGCGACATCTTCGCCGGTTACCTGGCGCGCAACATGGGCCTGCCGATCAACCAGTTGATCGTCGCCACCAACCGCAACGACATCCTGCACCGCTTCATGAGCGGCAACCAGTACGTCAAGGAAACCCTGCACGCCACGCTGTCGCCGTCCATGGACATCATGGTGTCGTCGAACTTCGAACGCCTGCTGTTCGACCTGCATGGTCGCAATGGCGCGGCACTCGCCGGGCTGATGGACTCGTTCAAGCAGGGCGGCGGTTTCAGTGTCGAGCAAGAGCGCTGGACCGAAGCCCGCAAGTTGTTCGACTCGCTGGCCGTGGATGACGCGCAAACCTGCGAAACCATCGCCGAAGTCTATGAGCAGACCGGCGAAGTGCTAGATCCGCACACGGCCATCGGCGTGAAAGCCGCGCGGGAATGCCGCCGAAGCCTGGACATTCCAATGGTGATCCTGGGCACCGCCCACCCGGTCAAATTCCCGGATGCCGTGGAAAAGGCCGGTGTAGGAAAAGCTCTCGAACTGCCTGTACATCTTTCTGATTTGTTTGAACGAGACGAACGTTGCACCGTATTGCCAAATGACCTGAAGGCCGTGCAGGCCTTTGTCAGCCAGCATGGCAACCGCGGCAAACCGCTGTAACCGGTCAAAGCTGTTACATTTTGAAGCCCGTCTCCTGACGGGCTTTTTCATTTCTGCATGCACACTTGTCGTGTTATCGCCGCGAAAGGACAGGCGAGTGGATCACCAAGGATGTGGGAATGCTGTTTACAAGTGTGTTCAAGCCGGTTGTGCGCTGGCTGTTTTTGCTCGTCATCCTGGGTGTTGCCCAATGGGGAGGGGCGAGCCCTGCATTGATTCAAGAGCGTGGAAAGTCTGTTACACGCTCAATGGTCGTTCTGGATGAACAGGAGTTGCAGTGGATAGCCAGCCATCCACGGGTCGTAGTCACGGCACTGGAATACCCGTTGTACCAGTTCAAGGATGAAACGGGTCAATGGACGGGCCTGAACAGTGACCTGCTCAAACGCATCAGTGACATGACGGGGTTGCAGTTCGTTTACGAAGAGTCTTTTTCTGTCGATCAGATGCTGGCACGCCTGGAAAGCGGCGCGGCGGATTTGAGCACCCTACTGTCAATGAATGACGAACGCAGGACGTTTCTCGATTTCAGCCATGCGTTCGGTGGTGCAGGATGGGTCTTTGTCGGGGTGGCCGGAGCACCGCCGGTGCAGTCGCTGGAGGATCTGGCGAAGCGGGTACTGGTGCTGCCGACCCGGCATGCACTGGAAGCGATGATCCGTCGCGATTATCCGTCCATCGAGTTGCGTTCGGTTAAAACCTCCGCCGAAGCCCGTGCCTGGGTTGAGAGCGGCGAAGCCTATGCCACCATCGAAAGCGAAATCAGCGCCCGGCTTTTTCCATCGGGCCGGCTGCAGGTCGGAGCTGCGGTGCCGGACATATGGGACGCGGATTATCTGGCGGTGCGCAAAGGTCAGCCGCAGTTGCTGAGCATCCTCAACAAGGCGCTCGAGACATTTCCTGCGCAGGAGCTGCGCGATCTTCGCCGCAAGTGGTTCCGTGGTGTTACCACGCCACAGGCGCCTGGCGTCAGGCAGCAGCTTGACCAGTGGGTCTTCTGGGGCATGTTTGTGGTCGGCCTGTTCGGCCTGTTGTCCCTGCTCTGGAATCGGCGGTTGGCGGTGGTGGTCAGGCAACGGGTCGAGGCCCAAAGGCGTCTGAGTGATCAGCTCGCATTCCAGCATGCGCTGATGGATGCCATGCCTGATCCGATGTTTGTCCGTGATCTGCAAGGGCGTTTGATCATGTGCAACAAAAGCTATGAGGACGCCTTGTCGACGCGTTTTGACCGGATGCAGGGGCGGCAGTTGATCGAGGTCGATGTCATGCCCAGACAAACCGCGGAACTGCTGCATGCCGAGTTTCTGGCGCAGTTGAGTACGCGAAGAACGCGCTTCTTCGAGCGTCAATTGGTGTTCAAGGACGGTGTCAGGGATATCTACCAGTGGACAGTGCCGTTTTACACGGCCGATGGCGAGCTGCGAGGATTGTTGGGGGGCTGGGCCGACATCGGCCGGCGCACCCGACAGACGTGATGCTGGCGTTTTTTCTCTGTCATGTTTGCCGTGCATGCTCTCTTGACTGAGCAGCAGGTTCGCTTGCGGTCGGTATCCAGAACTTTCTTCTCGGGCCAGTGGTCATCTGTTGCAGGCATGCCCCAGGCACATTGTTTTCGGACTATTGAGTGGTGATCGGGATGGAAAGTATCAGTCTGTTGCTCGGAGAGGCGCTGAGCCCGTATCAGGTCACATTGACCCCGTCAGGCATTCGTGGCGAATGCCGGGTGACCCTGACGAATGCTATCGGCGCGACCGTGGTCGAGCGCGAGTTCAGTCAGGCCCAGTTGAATGACAAACGCTTGCTGACGGATGTGGTCGACGGTTTGCATCGCGACGTGCTGATCGCTGAAGGACGCCTAGAGCCTTGTGTCATCGCGGCATTGCGAAATGCGGCGCAGGACAAGCTGCTGGCCAGCCGCAATTGAATGGGATTTTGTGGGAACCTTCCCGCGTCCAGGTCAGTCAGACCCAGTAACAGCAGGATCAGGCATTGTGCTCCGGTGCTTGTAGCTTGCTGCGACTGGTCTACAAACAGGCCACGTTTAACCCCGGGTCGTCTCCCCACTTCCCGGGGTTTCTTTTTGTCCGGGATTTGTCATGGCTGCACCAGATTGTCAAAAAACGTCTTGGTGTCTTTCAGGTAATCGCTGCGGCTTTGCGGATCCAGCCAGGCGGCGTAGGCCTCATCAAGGCGTTCGCGGGGCAGGGTGCGCAGTACCTGATTGATCTCGACAATGGCCTGCCGGCCCTTGGGCGTGTCGGTGCAACCGATGTAACCGGACAGGTATTTGCCTGTGCCCCGGATCGGATAGAACTGCAATTCATCCTCGGTGATGCCTTGCAGTGAGGCCTGGTAGCGAATTTCCGGACGATAGCCCAACAGCAGGCGCAAGCGTCCCAGGCGCTGCATTTGCAGCAGGCTGCCCAAGGCGTCGTTGCCGTAATGAGGGGCCAGCGCGTCGGCTGGCGCTTGCTTGAGCAGCCCGTCGAGGTATTCGCCGTAATTGCGTTCGGCAATAATCCCCAGTTTTTCGCTGCCGCTGGCGAGCAGCGCGGCCAGGTCCACTTCGCCATCCTTAATAAAGGGTGCCAGCACGTTCTGGTCAACGCGGCGCACGGCCAGTCCATTGCTCATGGCCCGGAAGACTGGAATGGAAAAGGCGATCCACTTTTCCCGTTCCTTACTCCAGTTCAGTGCCGCGTCGCAGACGAGGATCGGTTCGTGAAGCATTTGCAGTCCACGCGCACGATTGACCCTCATCACACTGTGCTGGTATTGCGGCATGCCGGCAATCAACAAGGGAAGCAATTGATCGATAACGCCCTGGCCTTTTTTCGGCCCGTCGAAAATCGTCAGCGGCGGCAGGTCGCGCTTGAGCCAGATCAGGCTTTCCTTGGGTTGCGCCAGGGCTGACGGGATCGGATCAAGGAGCAAAAGTAAAATCGCCAGCATGCACAGCAGCCACCCGCCGCACGACGGGTAGCGTCGAGGCGGGCGCCGCAGCTCAAATGGCTCCGTCTTTGCGCAACTGTGCGATCTGCGACGCGTCATAGCCAAGTTCCTGGAGTACCTGTGCGTTGTGCTCACCCAGTTGTGGCCCGACCCATTCACATTCACCGGGTGTCTCTGAGAGTTTCGGCACAATGCCCGGCATCTTGAAGTCTTTGCCGTCCGGCAACTTGGCTTGCAGGAACATTTCCCGCGCCAGGTACTGAGGATCGTTGAACATGTCTTCGGCGCTGAAGATCCGGCTGGCTGGCACGTCGGCCTGATTGAGCAGTGCCAGCACGGTGTCCAGCGGCAACGAGTTGACCCAGCGATCGATGACGCCATAAATCTCGTCGCGTCGGGCATCGCGGCCATCGTTGCTGGCAAGCAGGGGGTCGTTGGCCAGGTCTTCCCGACCAATGATCAGCATGAAGCGTTTGAAAATCGCGTCGCCATTGGCACCGATCTGCACGTGCTTGCCATCGGCACTGGTGTGAATCGAGGACGGGGTGATGCCCGGCATGATATTGCCCGTGCGTTCGCGAATGAAGCCGAACACATCGAACTCCGGGACCATGCTTTCCATCATCGCGAAGATGGCTTCATACAGCGCCACGTCCACCACTTGGCCCTGGCCGCCGTTGACCTCGCGATGACGCAGGGCCATCAACGCGCCGATCACGCCCCAGAGGGCGGCAATCGAGTCGCCGATGGAAATGCCGGTGCGCACGGGTGGCCGGTCTTCGAAGCCGGTGATATAGCGCAGGCCCCCCATGGATTCACCAACCGCACCGAAGCCGGGCTGATCTTTCATCGGGCCGGTCTGGCCGAATCCCGACAGCCGCACCATGACCAGTTTCGGGTTCAAGGCGTGCAGGACATCCCAGCCCAGGCCGAGTTTTTCCAGGACGCCGGGGCGAAAGTTCTCGATCAGAATGTCTGCTTCACCCAGCAGCTGCTTCAGGATCGCCTGGCCGTCGGGATGCTTGAGATTGAGGGTCAGGGACTTTTTGTTGCGGGCCTGGACAAACCACCACAACGAAGTGCCTTCATACAACTTGCGCCATTTGCGCAATGGATCACCGCCGTCCGGGGATTCGATCTTGATCACATCGGCACCGAATTCAGCGCAAATGCGCGAAGCAAACGGGCCGGCAATCAAGGTGCCCAATTCGATGACTTTCAGACCGGATAGCGGTTTGGCGGTGAGCGGCATGCGGGATCCTGTAGGGCAAGGGATGAGCGAATACAGCGTTTTTAACATAGCCGACTGTCAGACGCTTCAGGTTGATCACCTTCAATTCGTGGAATGCCTTGCGCATCGGTTAGACTTGCCGCCTTTCCTCGTATCAAGAAGCCCGTTCATGGCCCAGCCGTCCACGACCTACAAGTTTGAACTGAACCTCACCGACCTCGACCGCAGCGTCTATGAGAACGTGAAGCAGACCATCGCCCGTCACCCTTCGGAAACCGAAGAGCGCATGACCGTTCGCCTGCTGGCCTACGCCCTCTGGTACAACGAGCAGCTGTCGTTCGGCCGTGGTCTGTCGGAAGTGGATGAACCTGCCTTGTGGGAAAAAAGCCTGGATGACCGCGTCCTGCACTGGATCGAAGTCGGCCAGCCGGATGCCGAGCGCCTGACCTGGTGCTCGCGCCGCACCGAGCGTACCAGCCTGTTGGCCTATGGCAGCCTGCGCGTGTGGGAAGGCAAAGTGGTGCCGGCGGTGAAAAACCTGAAAAACGTCAACATCGCTGCCGTGCCTCAGGAAGTCCTGGAAACCCTGGCCAAAGACATGCCGCGCGTCATCAAGTGGGACGTGATGATCAGCGAAGGGACGATCTTCGTCACCGACGACCGTGGTCAGCACGAAGTCCAGTTGCAGTGGCTGGCCGGTGAGCGCGGCTGATTTTTCGCCGCTTTAGCGCGTCACCCGGTTTTATCCTACGTATTGAAGAGAAGCATCTTTCACCCCATGCGCATCGAACCTCGCCTGCTGCCCGACACCCTGCCATTCCTCGGTGATATTCCGCCACTGCTGACCCGCCTGTACGCGGCGCGCGGCGTGCAATCCGAGGTGGAGCTGGACAAAAGCCTGGCGCGGTTGATTCCGTTCCAGCAGCTCAAGGGCATTGATGCCGCCGTGGATCTATTGGTGACGGCGCTGGAACAACGCCAGCGCATTCTGATCGTCGGCGACTTCGATGCCGACGGCGCGACGGCCAGCACCGTGGGCACGCTGGGCCTGCGTTTGCTGGGTGCGGCGCATGTCGATTATCTGGTGCCGAACCGTTTCGACTACGGCTACGGCCTGACACCGGAGATTGTCGCGGTCGCGCTTGAGCGTCGGCCTCATTTGCTGATCACCGTCGACAACGGCATCTCGAGCGTCGAAGGCGTGGCCGCGGCGCAAAAGGCCGGGCTCAAGGTGCTCGTCACCGACCACCACCTGCCCGGTGACGAGCTGCCGTTGGCCGACGCCATCGTCAATCCGAACCAGCCCGGTTGCGAGTTCCCGAGCAAGGCACTGGCCGGTGTCGGGGTGATTTTCTATGTGCTGATGGCCTTGCGTGCGCGGTTGCGCGAGCTGGGCTGGTACACCAGCAAGCCGCAGCCGAATATCGGCGAATTGCTCGATCTGGTGGCCTTGGGCAGCGTGGCCGACGTGGTGCCGCTGGATGCCAACAACCGGATTCTGGTGCATCAGGGGCTGGAGCGGATTCGCGCCGGACGTGCCCGACCGGGGATCAAGGCGATCCTCGAAGTGGCCAAGCGCGATCATGCGCGCATCACCTCCACCGATCTGGGTTTCATTGTCGGCCCGCGCCTGAACGCCGCAGGGCGCCTGGATGACATGAGCCTGGGCATCGAATGCCTGCTGACCGAAGACACAGGTCTGGCCCGTGAGATGGCTGCTCAATTGGACGGCATGAACCAGGATCGCAAATCCATCGAGCAGGGCATGCAACGCGAAGCGCTGGCGCAACTCAAGGATCTGCCGGTGGAGTCGATGCCGTTCGGCTTGTGCCTGTTCGATCCCGAGTGGCACCAGGGCGTCATCGGTATCCTCGCGTCACGGATGAAAGAGCGTTATTTCCGCCCGACCATCGCCTTTGCCGATGCCGGAGACGGCCTGCTCAAAGGCTCGGGGCGTTCGGTCCAGGGCTTTCACATCCGCGATGCCCTGAGCGTGGTGGCGGCGCAGCATCCGAATCTGATCACCAAGTACGGTGGCCACGCGATGGCGGCCGGCCTGACGCTGCCGGAGGCGAATTTCCCCTTGTTCGCCGAAGCCTTTGACGCTGAAGTGCGCCGGCAACTGCGCGAAGAAGACCTGACTGGCCGCCTGCTGTCGGACGGCACCCTGGCGGTGGAAGAATTTCACCTGGAACTGGCCCGCGCCCTGCGGCATGCCGGCCCTTGGGGGCAACACTTCCCGGAGCCGTTGTTTCATGGGGTGTTCCAGTTGGTCGAACAGCGGGTGGTGGGCGAACGGCACCTCAAAGTGGTGCTGAAAAGTGAATGTGGTTCGGTGAAACTCGACGGCATTGCCTTCGGGATCGACCGCGACATCTGGCCGAATCCCACCATCAAGTGGGTGGAATTGGCCTACAAGCTCGACCTCAACGAGTTTCGTGGCAACGAGACGGTTCAACTGATGATTGCCCACATCGAACCGCGTTGACCCGACACCTGTAGGAGCGAGCTCGCTCGCGATGGACGACAGGACACCGCGGGGTATCAGGTCCCCAGCGCCATCGTTCGCGTCCATCGCGAGCGAGCTCGCTCCTACAAGGGGGCGACATCCCCGATGTCGACTAGGCTCTAAGCACTGCTTGATTTTGGCCTTGTGACGTCTTGTCGAATTTTTTGCCCGCGGGGGCGGGTGCCGTACCTTTTTCCTGTCACTCGTCGACTATTCAAACAGAACCTGGAGCCTGCCCACTGATTCGAGAGGTGCCCCATGAGTCTGCTGCTTGAACCCTTTACCCTTCGTCAATTGACCCTGCCCAACCGCATCGCGGTGTCGCCTATGTGCCAGTACTCCAGCGCCGATGGCCTGGCCAATGACTGGCATCTGGTCCACCTTGGCAGCCGCGCTATCGGCGGGGCCGGACTGGTATTTACCGAAGCCACGGCGGTCACCGCCGATGGACGTATCACGGCTCAGGACCTCGGTCTGTGGAATGACGAGCAGATCGAACCCCTGCAACGCATCACCCGCTTCATCAATGCCCAGGGCGCCGTTGCCGGCATTCAACTGGCCCATGCCGGGCGCAAGGCCAGCACCCACCGGCCGTGGCTCGGCAAGCATGGCAGCGTCAAACCCGACGAGGGCGGCTGGGTGCCGGTCGGCCCTTCACCGATTGCATTCGACCCGCAGCACACCCAACCCAGACAACTCGATGACGGCGAGATCGCCAAGGTGATCCAGGCCTTTGTCGAGGCGGCAAAGCGCTCACTGACGGCCGGTTTCAAGGTGGTCGAAGTGCACGCCGCCCATGGTTACCTGCTGCATCAGTTCCTGTCGCCGTTGAGCAATCAGCGTCGCGATCAATATGGCGGTTCGTTCGAAAATCGCATTCGCCTGGTGCTGCAGGTCACCGAAGCGGTGCGTGCAGTGTGGCCTGAAGAATTGCCGGTGTTTGTCCGGGTCTCCGCCACCGACTGGGTGGAGGACGGCTGGAACCCCGATGAAACCGTGGAGCTCGCGCGTCGCCTCAAAGCGCTGGGGGTTGACCTGATCGACGTCTCGTCGGGCGGGACGGCGGTGAATGCCGAGATTCCCACAGGGCCGGGTTACCAGACCCGCTTTGCCGAGCGTGTGCGCAAGGAGTCAGGTATGGCCACCGGCACCGTTGGCATGATCACCGAGCCGGCGCAGGCCGAGCACATCCTGCGCACCTGTCAGGCGGACATCATCTTCCTGGCCCGGGAGTTGTTGCGCGATCCGTACTGGGCGCTGCATGCAGATGACGATCTGGGCGGGCACAAGGCCGTGTGGCCGGCGCAGTATCAGCGGGCGACTCACCGTGAGCAGCCGATTCATGAATCGGATTTGCGCGACTGACATCCATCGATACGAAAAAGCCCCTGGATCGTGAGACCCAGGGGCTTTTGTTTATACCAGCGACCGATCAGGCCGCTTCGATCTTGCTGCGGTTCTGTTCGACCTGGTTCAGGTAGTCCTTGAGCTTTTCCTGTTCGGCCACCGTCGTGAACAAACCGAGCTTGCTGCGACGCCAGAGGATGTCATGGGCGCTGGTGGCCCATTCTTCGCTGCACAGATAGTCGACTTCACGGGTGTAGAGACCACCGCCGATGTGCTCGCCCAAATCGCTGAGGTCCTGTACACCTTCAAGCATGCGCCAGGTACGGCTGCCGTAGGTGGTGGCCCAGCGGCGAGCGATCTCGGTCGGTACCCAGTCGAATTGATCGCGGATACGCGAGCTCAAGGCTTGCGGGGTAGTCATGTCTTCACCGCCCGGCAGCGTGGCGCTGGCGGTCCAGCTTGGCTGGATGTGCTTGAAGTACGGTGCCAGTTGCGCCAGCGCCGACTCGGCCAGTTTGCGATAGGTTGTGAGCTTGCCGCCGAACACCGACAGCAACGGCGCTTCTTCGCCGGTGCCAGACAGCGCCAGGGTGTAGTCGCGGGTCACGGCCGACGGGTTGTCGGATTCGTCGTTGCACAATGGGCGCACGCCGGAATAGCTGTGCAGGATGTCGCCGCGGCTGATCTGCTTTTTGAAGTGGGCATTGACCACGTTCAACAGGTAATCGGTTTCGCCGTCGGTGATCGCAACGGCTGCCGGATCGCCAGTGTACTCGCGGTCGGTGGTGCCGATCAGGGTGAACTGATTCAGGTACGGAATGGTGAACACGATGCGCTGATCTTCGTTTTGCAGGATGTGTGCGTGTTCACCTTCGTACAGTTTCGGCACGATCAGGTGGCTGCCCTGGATCAGGCGGATGCCGTAAGGCGATTCCATCTTCAGGTCATCCCGAATGAACTTGGCGACCCATGGCCCGGCCGCATTGACCAATGCCTTGGCGCGGATCGAAAACAGACTGCCATCGGCGCGTTCCAGGTGCAGGTGCCACAGGCCCTTGGTACGGCGCGCGCTGACGCAGCGGGTCTGGGTGTGAACGTGGGCGCCTTTTTCCCGGGCGGCCATGGCGTTCAACACCACCAGGCGCGCGTCGTCGACCCAGCAATCGGAATATTCGAAGCCTTTGGTGATCTCGCTTTTCAGCGCGCTGTCGGGGCCGAACTTCAGGCTTTTCGAACCTTCGAGTTGCTCGCGCTTGCCCAGGTTGTCATAGAGGAACAGGCCGGCACGGATCATCCACGCCGGGCGCAGGTGCGGGCGGTGCGGCAACACGAAACGCATTTGCTTGACGATGTGCGGGGCCTTGGCCAACAGCACTTCACGTTCGGCCAGGGCTTCACGCACCAGGCGAAATTCGTAATGCTCGAGGTAGCGCAGGCCGCCGTGGATCAGCTTGCTGCTGGCCGACGAGGTATGGCTGGCCAGGTCATCCTTTTCACAAAGGAACACTGACAGGCCACGGCCAGCGGCATCCGCAGCAATCCCCACGCCATTGATCCCGCCACCGATGACGGCGATATCGTAGACCTCGGCGAGAGGGGGCGTAGGCAAGGTGGAAGTGGGCATCGGCTCGGCCTCGGAATTCTTTGATGTTCTGTATTTGAATTCGAACATTAATGTTCATTTGCGAAAATACTAGCCCATAAAGACGCCCACAGCCAGTCAGCTTCGATTGAAAATACTCATCGAAGGGCCGTTAAAGGAAAATTTACGAACATTTTGATGCGTGTCAGGAGGGCTTTTGTGGCGAGGGAGCTTGCTCCCGCTGGGCTGCGAAGCAGTCCTGAAAACCGTTAACCAGGTTCAGTCAGGTGTATCGAGCCAGTCGGGTTCGCGACGGCTTCGCCGCCGAGCGGGAGCAAGCTCCCTCGCCACAGGGGAGCATTGCATTCGAAAGGCTTAAACAACCTCCAGCCGAACCTTGTGCTGGTTCAACAATTGCGCCAGCGCCGGGGAAGGCTGCTGATCAGTGACCAGGCAATCGACCAGGCTGATCGGCCCCAGGCGAATCATGGCGTTGCGCCCGAACTTGCTGGAGTCGGCCGCAAGGATCACTTGCCGGGCATTGGCGATGATCGCCTGGGATACCCGCACTTCCTGGTAGTCGAAATCCAGCAGGCTGCCATCCTCATCGATGCCGCTGATGCCCACCAGGGCGAAATCGACCTTGAACTGGTTGATGAAGTCGACACTGGCCTGACCCACCACACCACCGTCACGCCGAACGTTGCCACCAGTCAGCAGGACATCGAAATCGTCCTTGGCGCTGAGCATCGACGCCACATGCAGGTTGTTGGTGATGATCTTCAGGTGACTGTGGTTGAGCAGTGCCCGGGCGATGGACTCAGTGGTCGTGCCGATGTTGATGAACAATGAGGCATGGTCGGGAATCTGCGCGGCAATGGCTTCGCCGATACGCTGTTTTTCATCGCGCATCTGATCGGCGCGCATGGCGTAGGCGGTGTTTTCGACACTGGAATCATAAGCGGCGCCACCGTGGTAGCGACGCAACAAATTGGCTTCCGCGAGCTGATTGATGTCGCGGCGGATGGTCTGCGGTGTAACAACGAACAACGTGGCCATTTCCTCGATACTGACATAGCCGCGTTCGCGAACCAGTTCGAGGATTTGCTGCTGACGGGGAGGCAGATTCATGGGGCGTCCTTTGGGCTGCCGTGCAAAATTTGCCCATGATGCCGCAGGAATCTGCTCCCGACCAGTTACATGCAGATACGAGCTCGTATCCCGGTTTATTCAGCCTCGTCTTCAGCCGCCCAATTGCGGGTACGGCTGACGGCTTTTTTCCAACCGGCGTAGAGTTTTTCCTTCGCCGTTTCATCCAGCGTCGGCTCGAACTGGCGCTCGATCACGGCCTTGCCACGCAACTCTTCCAGGCTGCCCCAGAAGCCACAGGCCAGGCCTGCCAGGTAAGCCGCGCCGAGTGCCGTGGTTTCGCGCATTTGCGGGCACTCGACCTGAGTGCCGAGGATGTCGGCCTGGAACTGCATGAGGAAATTGTTTGCTACTGCGCCACCGTCCACGCGCAGGGCCTTCAGACGCTCCCCGGAGTCCTGCTGCATGGCGTCCAGCACGTCGCGGGTCTGGTAGGCAATCGATTCCAGGGCTGCGCGAATGATGTGGTCCACGCGTACGCCGCGGGTCAGGCCGAACAATGCGCCACGGGCGTACGGGTCCCAATACGGTGCGCCAAGTCCGGTGAAAGCCGGCACCAGATACACGCCGTTGCTGTCCTTGACCTTGTTGGCAAAGTATTCGGTGTCGTGGGCGTCGTTGATGATCTTCAGCTCGTCACGCAGCCATTGCACGGTGGATCCGCCGTTGAATACCGCGCCTTCCAGCGCATAGGCCACTTCGCCACGCGGGCCGCAAGCGATGGTGGTCAGCATGCCGTGTCGGGATTTCACCGCTTTGTCGCCGGTGTTCATCAGCAGGAAGCAACCGGTGCCGTAGGTGTTTTTCGCCTGGCCTGGCTCGACGCACATCTGGCCGAACAGGGCGGCTTGCTGGTCGCCGGCAATACCACCGATGGCAATGCCGCTTTTGGTGTGACCATAAATTTCCGACGAGGATTTCACTTCCGGCAGCATCTCGCGCGGAATATCCAGTACCTCCAGCATCTTCGCATCCCACTCCAGGGTGTGGATGTTGAAGAGCATGGTGCGCGAGGCGTTGGTGTAATCGGTGACGTGGACCTTGCCGCCGGTAAATTTCCAGATCAGCCAGCTGTCGACGGTGCCGAACAGCAGCTCGCCGTTGCGCGCGCGTTCGCGGCTGCCTTCGACGTTGTCGAGAATCCACTTGAGCTTGGTGCCGGAGAAATACGGGTCCGTGACCAGGCCGGTGGTTTCACTGATGTATTGCTCGTGACCGTCGCGCTTGAGTTGCTGGCAGATCTCGGTGCTGCGGCGGCACTGCCAGACGATGGCGTTGTAGATCGGGCGGCCGGTGTTCTTGTCCCACACCACGGTGGTTTCGCGCTGGTTGGTGATGCCGATGGCTGCGACCTGATCGTGGTGCAGGCCGGCTTGTGCCAGGGCCTCGACCATCACGGCGCTTTGTGTGGCGAAGATCTCCATCGGATCATGCTCGACCCAACCGGCTTGCGGGTAATGCTGTGCGAACTCCCGTTGGGCGGTGCACACCACGTTCGCGTCGCGGTCGAAAATGATCGCGCGGGAGCTGGTCGTACCCTGATCGAGGGCAATGATGTAGTTCTTATTCTGTGTGTCGGTCATGTCGATTGCCTTGGACGAAAAAAGGGAGTGAGGTCTGGCGCGTGATCAAAGGGCAGGGGCACGCGTCAACGGTATCAAGAAGTTCTCGGTTTGCCGTCGATGGCAGGTACTGCTTCCTTTGTAGCAGGTGTGGCGTTTGGCAGATGGCGGGCAATCAACCCGCGATAGGCCGCAGCGCCGAGGCAGGCACCGACAATCGGCGCGAAAACCGGAATCAGGAAGTACGGAATGTCGCGTCCGCCAGTGAAGGAAATTTCACCCCAGCCGGCGAAGAAAGTCATCAGTTTAGGGCCGAAGTCTCGTGCAGGGTTCATGGCAAAACCGGTCAGCGGTCCCATCGAACTGCCGATCACCGCAATCAGCAGGCCGATCAGCAGCGGTGCCAGCGGGCCTTTGGGCAGGCCATTGTTGTCGTCGGTCAGGGACATGATCACGCCCATCAGGATGGCTGTAATGATCACCTCGACCAGAAATGCCTGGGCGGTGGTCAGCACAGGGTTCGGGAAGGTGGAGAACACGGAGGCCAGTTCAAGGCTGGCTTGAGTGCCGCGAACCATGTGCTGCGTTTGTTCGAATTCGAAGAATAGATTGCTGTAGAGCGTGTAAACCAACAGTGCTCCACAGAAGGCCCCCGCCACTTGGGCGAGTACGTAGAAAGGCAGTTTACGCTTTTCGAAGTCCGCAAAAATGCTCAGGGCAATGCTGACGGCAGGGTTCAGGTGAGCTCCGGAAACCCCGGCGGTGAGGTAGATCGCCATGCTGACGCCGACGCCCCAGATAATGCTGATTTCCCACAAGCCAAAACTGGCACCCGCGACTTTGAGCGCGGCAACACAACCTGTACCAAAAAAGATCAGCAGCGCTGTACCCAGAAACTCGGCCATGCATTGGCTCGAGAGCGACGGTTGTTGTAAAGCAGTTGTCATTGAAACCTCAATTTTTTTTGTTGTCTGGCGCTTTTTTCCATCATGGTCAGAGCGCGGTTTTCGCCGAGGCAGGATCCCCATCCTGGTCGCGGTTTACTGCTGGTTGCTGCGGTAGGACATTTTGTGCAGTTTCAGAAACGAAAAAATATAGACAAGAAACACTACTGTCAAAGGTCGAAAGTGAACCATCGGTCATAAATAAACTATTCGTCGCATGAATGAACAAGTCGTTGGGCAATGGGATGGCCAGACGATGGCGTTATGGATGCACCGCCGTAGAGCCTTTTAACGATCAATGTCCTAGAATCCGGCGCAGTATTTTTCTTCTGCCGCCCTGTCTGGAGCTGCCATGACCCCCGCATTGGATTTGTTGAAAAAGGTTCGGGCCGAACATCGCGTACACAGTTACGAACATGATCCGAAGGCTGCCTCCTACGGGCTGGAAGCAGCAGAAAAACTCGGGCTCGATCCGGCGCAGGTGTTCAAGACCTTGCTGGCGGCCAGTGAAAAAGGCGAGTTGCTGGTGGCCGTGGTGCCGGTTGTCGGCAGCCTGGACTTGAAAGGGCTGGCCCACGCCGCAGGGGTGAAAAAGGTAGAGATGGCCGACCCGGCGGCAGCGCAGCGCTCCACTGGCTATCTGTTGGGCGGGATCAGTCCGCTGGGGCAGAAAAAGCGTTTGCGTACATTCATTGATAATTCAGCTCAGCCCTTCGCCAGCATTTTTGTCAGTGCGGGCCGGCGTGGACTGGAAGTCGAACTGGCACCGGCCGTGCTGGCCGAACACACCCAGGCGAAGTTTGCCGATATCGGCCGTGCGTGAGCGTTGGAGTGCGCGCAGCGCTGTATGGTGAAAATCGGCCAGCTCTGTCACTGGTGCCGGGTCGGCCGGCGCTGCATGCTCGGCGGTCTGACAAAGGGAGAAGGTTATGCAGCTAGAGTTCCATCAGGTCGACGCGTTCAGCCATCAGCCATTCAGCGGCAACCCGGCGATGGTCTATCGGCTCGATACCTGGCTTGCCGATGAATTGATGCAAAAAATTGCTGCCGAACACAACCTCGCCGAAACGGCGTTTGTCGTGCGCGAAGGGCAAGGGTGGCACATCCGCTGGTTCACACCGACCACCGAGGTGCCATTGTGCGGTCATGCGACGCTGGCTAGCGCCCATGTGTTGTTTGAGATCTACAAGGAACCCGTCGAACGACTGGACTTTGTCTGCAAATCCGGCCCGTTGAGCGTAACGCGTGAAGGTGGGCGCCTGTGGCTGGATTTCCCGTCGATCATCCCCACGGAAATCGGCGTGACCCTGGATGTCGAGCGTGCGCTCGGCGTTGAGGCTGTCGATGTACTGGGTTCGAATGAGTTGTTTGTGGTGCTGGAGTCCGAGCAAGCGGTGCTCGACTGCAAGCCGGACATGGTGGCCCTGGCGAAACTGCCGTGGTTGGGCGCTATCGTGACGGCACGTGGCAACCACCACGATTTCGTGTCCCGCTATTTCGCACCGGCGATCGGCATCAACGAAGATCCGGTAACCGGATCGACCCATTGCAGCCTGATTCCGTACTGGTCCAAGCGTTTGGGCAAGTCGAGCCTGACGGCCTGTCAGCGTTCGACGCGAGGTGGGGAGTTGTTCTGCCGGCTGGAAGGTGATCGGGTGAAGATCGGCGGGAATGCAACGCTCGTGGCGAGCGGAACGCTGATGCTGGGCTAACGTAAATCCAATGTGGGAGCGAGCTTGCTCGCGATAGCGGTATTACATTCAACGAGGTTGTTGACTGTCCCAACGCCATCGCGAGCAAGCTCGCTCCCACAGGGATTGTGTTGTTTAGTTAGCGGTGCTGTAGCGCCGGACACCTGATTCAACAGCTGGAATCTGAGCCGCCGTGCTGCCTGACGCCTGGAACAGCACCAGGTGTTCAGCCGCGACACGAATACCCACATCCGCCCCAACCTGACAATCGACATGGCTCGGGAAGATCGATTCCAGTTGTGCGCCTGTCGGCAGCTGCAAGCGATAAAGGGTCGAGGCACCGAGGAAGGTCTTGCCGGCGATTCGCGCCTTCAGCGGGCTGTCCGGTGCATGGACGATATCGTCCGGGCGCAGCAGCACGTCCACAGCACCGCCTACCGGCCAGGTGTAGGCCCGGTTGCCGCACAACTCACCCAGCTCGGTCTGCACCGATTCGGGGCTGCTCAACTGACCACGAATGAAATAGCCCTGGCCGATGAAGCTGGCCACAAAGGGCGTCAGTGGTTCGTGGTAGAGGTTGTAGGGTGTATCCCACTGTTCCAGTCGACCTTCCTTGAACACGCCAACGTGGTCGCTGACCGCGAAGGCTTCTTCCTGATCGTGTGTCACCAGAATCGCGCTGGTGCCACGAGCCTTGAGGATGTCGCGTACTTCATGGCTGAGCTTGCGGCGCAATTCGCCATCGAGGTTGGAGAACGGCTCGTCGAGCAACAGCAGTTGCGGTTCCGGCGCCAGTGCGCGGGCCAGGGCGACACGCTGCTGCTGCCCGCCGGAAAGCTCGTGTGGGAAGCGCTTGCCGAGGTTCTTCAGGTTGACCAGTTCCAGCAGCTCTTCGGTAACGCGATCCTTTTGCGGGTGCTTGCGAATGCCGAAGGCGATGTTGTCGGCCACGCTCAAATGCGGGAACAGCGCGTAGTCCTGGAACACCATGCCGATGCGACGTTTCTCCGGGGCGAGGGTGAAACCGGCGCTGGAGATGGTCTCGCCCGCCAGCTGGATTTCGCCTTCGTGTACCGGTTCGAAACCGGCAATCGCCCGCAGCGTGGTGGTTTTGCCACAGCCGGAAGAGCCCAGTAGGCAACCGATGTCGCCGGCGTTCAAATGCAGGTTCAGGTTCTGCACCACTCGCTGGTCCTGGTAACCGCAGGCGAGGTTGCGCAGGTTAAGCAGTAATGGCTGGCTCATGCGTGGTGGTACGAAGGCGGAACGAGGAATTCGAGCAAGGCTTTTTGCGCGTGCAGACGGTTTTCGGCTTGATCCCAGGCCACCGAGCGCGGGTCGTCGAGCAGGTCGACGCTGATTTCCTCGCCACGGTGCGCCGGCAGGCAATGCATGAACAGTACGTCGTCAGCGGCCAGATCGAGCAGGGCGCGGTTGACCTGGTACGGTGCGAACAACTGCAGACGCTTGGCGGTTTCCTCTTCCTGGCCCATGGAGGTCCAGACGTCGGTGCTCACCAGGTGTGCACCACGCACGGCATCTTTCGGGTCGCGAACGATGGTGACCCGGTCGCCGGCCTTGGCCACGAATTCAGGATTGGGCTCATAGCCTTCCGGACAGGCAACGCGCAACTGGAAGTCGAACTGGATCGCCGCTTCTATATAGCTGTTGCACATGTTGTTGCCGTCGCCGATCCAGGCCACGGTCTTGCCCTGGATGGAGCCGCGGTGTTCGAGGTAAGTCTGCATGTCTGCCAGCAACTGGCACGGATGCAGGTCATCGGACAGGCCGTTGATCACCGGTACGCGGGAGTTGGCGGCGAATTCGGTCAGGTTGCTGTGGGCAAAGGTACGGATCATCACCGCGTCGAGCATGCTCGACATGACGATGGCGCAGTCGCCGATCGGCTCGCCACGGCCCAGTTGGGTGTCACGTGGCGACAGGAAGATCGCCTGGCCGCCGAGCTGGATCATGCCGGCCTCGAAGGAGATCCGGGTACGGGTCGAGGATTTCTCGAAAATCATCCCCAGGACGCGGTTTTTCAGAGGCTCGAACAGTACGCCGCGGTTACGCAGGTCCTTGAGCTCAACGCCTCGACGGATCACGCTGACCAGCTCTTCGGGCGTGCAATCCATCAGGGAGAGAAAGTGCCTTGCGCTCATCATTGACTACCTTTTTGCTACAAACCGCAGATGCTCAAAGCCTTGTTTGACGGAACAACGGGCGAGACCTGCGGCGTAAGCCGCACGGGGCGACGAAATAGGGGAAGGCGCGATCTTATAATTAAATGTCGCGTCTTACCAATAGGGCTACAGTTTTTAGGGAGTTTCAGAGGTGCTACGGGTTCACCGAAGTAGCGCTTTTGAAGCCTGTTTCCTGATAGCAGCGGCTCATTTGTACACCGGCCTCTCGGGGCTTGGCAATCAGGCTGGGCGGCAATGGTGTGTTGGCAGTCGGTTTCTGACCTGTCATTCCTGGTCTTGGGTAGCGTGTCGCCAGCCTGAAATATTTGCTAATGCAAAGTGCTGGGTTATAAATAAATCTCGAGCGGCGCAGGAAGCTTCCAGATGGAATCGAAAGAACAGCTGTTAATGGAACTACTGGGCCTCACGGCGCGCTCGCTGACCCACCTCACCGCTTCGATGACGACGATGTCCTTCGAGTTGTTGCGCAGCGAAGACGAGGTCACCCGGTCTGCCGGCCGTCACATGATCGACCGCATGGCCACCATCAGCGCCGGGCTCAATGAGCACTGGCGCCTGATTGGCGAGCTGACCGGCGTGCATGGCCCTCACGGGCCGATTGAAACCCGTCAGGAAATCCAGTTGCAGGCGCCGCCCAGACTGCCTTCGAACTGATGCCTGGCGGTTATCGGCTGGCCTGATAACCCTCGATTCACAAGACGAACGTCGCTGGCGTGGTGGCAGGTCTGGCGCCATAGTTTTGTTTCCGCGGCCATTGTTGCCCGCCCATGACAAGACAGAGACTGGCCATGACCAAGACTCTCCATCACCGTGCGTGCCACTTGTGCGAAGCCATCTGTGGCCTGACCATCGAAACCACTGAGGTCGAACGCGGTAACGTCCAGATCACGTCGATCAAGGGAGACCCCCAGGACACATTCAGCCGCGGGCACATCTGCCCCAAGGCCGTGGCATTGCAAGACATCCAGAATGACCCGGATCGTCTGCACCAGCCCATGCAACGGGTGGGCAATGAGTGGCAGCCCATCGAATGGGACGCGGCATTCAATCTGGTCGCCGAGCGCCTCGCCGCCATTCAGGCGCGTCACGGACAAAACGCCGTGGCGGTCTATCAAGGCAACCCCAGCGTGCACAATTACGGGCTGATGACCCACAGCAATTACTTCCTTGGCCTGCTGAAAACCCGCAACCGGTTTTCCGCGACGTCGGTCGATCAATTACCCCATCACCTGACCAGTCATTTGATGTACGGCCATGGTTTGTTGCTGCCAATCCCCGACATCGATCACACCGATTTCATGCTGATCCTGGGCGGCAACCCGCTGGCTTCGAACGGCAGCATCATGACCGTACCGGATGTGGAAAAACGGTTGAAGGCGATACAGGCCCGGGGTGGCAAAGTGGTGGTGGTCGACCCGCGCCGTAGTGAGACGGCGGCAATTGCCGATCAGCATCTGTTCGTGCGCCCGGGAGGTGATGCCGCGCTGTTGTTCGGGCTGCTCAACACCTTGTTCGCTGAAGGTCTGACCCGTGACAGCCATCTGCCGGTAGACGGTCTGGAGGCGGTGCGGGAGGTTGTTGCGCCGTTCACCGCCGAGGCCATGAGTCCGTTGTGTGCCGTGCCGGCCGAACAGATCCGCCAATTGGCGCGGGACTTCGCTGCGGCACCGAGTGCAGTCTGCTATGGCCGCATGGGCGTCTCGACCCAGGCCTTCGGTACGCTGTGCCACTGGGTGGTGCAGTTGATCAACCTGGTCACCGGCAACCTCGATCGCGTGGGTGGTGCCTTGTGCACCGAGCCGGCGGTGGACCTGGTGGCGACGACGTCGGGCGGGCATTTCAATCTGTGGCAGAGCCGGGTTTCCGGGCGCCCGGAGTACGCTGGAGAGTTGCCGGTGTCGGCGCTGGCCGAAGAGATGCTCACCGAAGGGGAAGGGCAAGTCCGGGCGTTGATCACGGTGGCAGGCAATCCGGTGCTGTCCACGCCCAATGGCCGAAAGCTCGAGCAGGCGCTGGACGGGCTGGAGTTCATGGTCAGTATCGACCTGTACATCAATGAAACCACGCGTTACGCCGACCTGATCCTGCCGTCCACATCGGCGCTGGAAAACGACCATTACGACACCACATTCAACCTGTTCGCGGTGCGCAACGTCAGTCGTTTCAACCGCGCCATCCTGGCCAAACCCGAAGGTGCGTTGCACGACTGGGAGATCTTCGTCGGGCTGGCCAAGGCATTTGCCGCCAGGACCGGCAAGGAGTTGAAGCCCACCATCGCTCCGGCGCAAATGATCGATCGCGGCCTGCGCATGGGGCTGTATGGCGACACTTCGGAGCACAAGCTGTCGCTGGCGACTTTGTTCGATCATCCCCATGGTGTTGATCTGGGTGCGCTCAAGCCTAACCTGGCGCCACGCCTGAAGACGGCCAATCAACGCATCCAGGCTGCGCCTGCCGTGATTTTCGCCGACCTGGCGCGCTTCGCAGCCTTGCAGGCGCCGGCCGCCGACGAGTTGTTGTTGATTGGTCGCCGGCATGTACGCAGCAACAACTCATGGATGCATAACTATCATCGGTTGGTGAAGGGCAAGCCTCGTCACCAGTTGCTGATGCATCCGGACGACCTGGCCAGTCGCGGGCTCAATGACGGGCAACGTGTGCGGGTCAGTTCGCGAGTGGGCGTGATTGAAGTCGAAGTGCTTGGCTGTCTGGACATGATGAAAGGCGTGGTCAGCCTGCCTCACGGCTGGGGTCATGCGCGGCCGGGCGTGCAAATGTCGATTGCCAGCAGTCAGCCGGGCTCCAGCGCCAACGACCTGACCGACGAATGCCGGATTGACGAACTGTCGGGAAATGCGGCGCTCAATGGCGTGCCAGTGACCGTGGCCGCCGCATGAATCATACTGACGGAGAGACCGAGCAGGGCGCTCGGCTTTCCGTTACAATGCGCCACCGTGCCGACCCATGAGTCGGAAAGTTCAGCCGAGGTGCTCCATGGATATCATCGAAACGATTAAAGAGCAGATTGCCAACAACACCATTCTGCTTTACATGAAAGGCTCGCCGAATGCCCCGCAGTGCGGCTTCTCCGCGAAAGCTGCACAGGCTGTGATGGCGTGTGGTGAAAAGTTTGCGTACGTGGACATCCTGCAGAACCCGGAAATCCGCGCCAACCTGCCAAAATATGCCAACTGGCCAACCTTCCCGCAGCTGTGGGTTGCCGGTGAGTTGGTCGGCGGTAGCGACATCATGACTGAAATGGCCGCCGACGGTTCGTTGCAAGCGCTGATCAAGGACGCCGCCGCCAAGGCCGCAGCTCCAAAGACCGAAGCCTGACCACGTTTCTCTGTAGGAGCGAGCTCGCGATGGACTCAAGAGCACCGCGGGGAATCAGACTCTCCGCATTATCGTTGACCACCATCGCGAGCAAGCTCGCTCCTACACAGAGACAACAGGCAATAAAAAGCCCCGCCACTCGAAAGAGGGCGGGGCTTTTTATTGCATCGAGGTTAATGGCGTAGAAGTTACTCGTCTTCGCCCATTTGCGATTGCAGGTAGTTCTCGATACCGATCTTCTCGATCAGGCCCAACTGGGTTTCCAGCCAGTCGATATGTTCTTCTTCGGACTCGAGGATATCTTCAAGCAGCTCACGGCTGCCGAAGTCGCCAACTGTTTCGCAATGAGCGATAGCCACCTTGAGATCCGCGTGACCGGTGCGTTCGATACGCAGGTCGCACTCAAGCATTTCCTTGGTGTGTTCGCCGATGTGCAGCTTGCCCAGGTCCTGGACGTTCGGCAGGCCTTCAAGGAACAGGATCCGCTTGATCAGCTTGTCCGCGTGCTTCATCTCATCGATGGACTCGTGGTACTCGTGCTTGCCGAGCTTGTTCAGGCCCCAATCTTCATACATGCGCGCATGCAGGAAGTATTGATTGATCGCGACCAGCTCATTGGCAAGGATCTTGTTGAGATGCTGGATGACTGTAACGTCGCCTTTCATGATGGGGTCCTGCCCTTTATTAGCTGTCAATAGAGCAGAGTTTGAGCCGCGTATTTAATAGTGTCAAACCTAAGTTATTGAAACTTAAATGAAAATTAATCGGAATAAGAATGTTTGTGTTCCGCGTCTAGAGCATAACTAGTTGATTTTGAGACATAAAAACCGGACATATGTCCGGTTCTTTGAAATTCGATATTCAAGCGGCTGTAAATTCTGCTGGATATGGAATTGCAGCCTGGGCCGTTTGCAGTTTTGTCAGGGTCTCGCGGACCACTTCCTTGGCCAGGCAGGCACATTTGCCGCATTGGCTGGCAACGCCTGTGGCCACGCGGACTTCCTTGTAGCTGCAGCATCCTTCATAGATCGCATCGCGGATTTGACCGTCGGTGACGCCAGTGCAGAGGCAAACATACATAGGGAAGGACCGTCGCTGATTGTGACTCAATTGCGATGGATCTTAATGTTAACGAGAATGATTGTCAAAGTGGTTTCAGAGCGCTTTTCGTCATAAACGGGTATGGCTGACGAACGGTCAGCCTGGCAAGTCGGGGGATACAAAACCGTCGGGGATTTCATCGTACAGGGAAAAAACAGCTAAGCCAGCTCAAACACGCGGTGTATGATGGCCGGTCTTTTGCGACCGGGGATCGTGTCACAGGGCTGTCGCCTCAGGGTGGCAGGCTGATGCGAACCCTGTTTCTCACGCTATTACACCAGGAGATATCCAATGAGCGTACTCGTAGGCAAACAAGCCCCTGACTTCACCGTACCGGCCGTACTCGGCAATGGCGAGATCGTTGACAGCTTCACCCTGTCTTCGGCGATCAAAGGCAAATACGGCCTGGTGTTCTTCTACCCGCTGGACTTCACCTTCGTTTGCCCGTCCGAGCTGATCGCTCTGGACAACCGCATGTCCGAGTTCAAGGCACGCAACGTTGAAGTGGTCGCCGTGTCGATCGACTCGCACTTCACCCACAACGCCTGGCGCAACACCCCGGTCAACAATGGTGGTATCGGCGAAGTTCGCTACACCATGGCTGCCGACATCAAGCAGGAAATCATGAAGGCCTATGACGTTCAGTCCGCTGACGGTGTGGCTTTCCGTGGCGCGTTCCTGATCGACGACAAAGGCGTTGTCCGTTCGCAGATCATCAACGACCTGCCGCTGGGCCGTAACATGGAAGAGCTGCTGCGTCTGGTCGACGCCCTGCAATTCCACGAAGAGCACGGCGAAGTCTGCCCTGCCAACTGGAAAAAAGGCGACAAAGGCATGAACGCTTCGCCAGAAGGCGTTGCGGCTTACCTGACCGAGCACGCTGCCGCTCTGTAAGGCACACGCTCCAGCTATAAAAAGCAGGTACAAAAAAACCGGCCATCGAGGCTAATGCCAGTCAGTTAAGCTGACTGGCATTTTTATTTTTGATCGGATACTTCGGGGATTTCAGCCTGATAGCTCGCGGATAAACCCGCTCTTCCCGGCGATGCGGCAGTACATAGTGCGGGGCCGAGGCATGCAATTCGGCGAGGTATTTGGGGATGTTCCCTGAGCGATCCGCAGAAACGCCATTGATAAAACCCAGGATCGCCCAAGTACACGCGGTGAAGCTTAGCTCGCACGGATGGATGCCCGGACAATGGCGGCTCATTTCCACCATCTGATAACGCAACAGGTTGTAGCCCAGCAACACGCCCCACAACTCTTGCTCGATCATCTCGGGCGTCTTGCTACGCAACGTGTAGCTGCTGTTGAGCAGTGTCTGTTTCATTTCCCTGAATCCTAATTCGATTTCCCAGCGATGGCTGTATAGGTCGACGATTTCATCGGATGGGAAACGCAGCGGATCGACCATCGACGTCAAAATCTGACAGACCTTGCCCTTTACGGTCTTGCTTAGGAGCCTTGCGGTTAGGCGCTCTGGCAAGCCTGGCCACTGCTTGCGGGCCTGCGGCGAAGTGCTGAGCGAGACCACCGCATCCTGACGCCCCAAGCGCTGAATCACTTCGTACTGCGCACCTTTACGCAGCGGCATCAGCCAATGCCGCTCAGTGCCGGCCTGCTGCCATTGGTGCAGCAACCCCAAGGAGTAGAAACCGCGATCAAACAGCGTCAGCGAGTGATCTGGCGTGGTGTCGATCAGTTGCTCTGCCAGTTTCATTTCGTTACTGCGATAGCCATCAAAAGCACTGCCGATCAGCAAATGGCTGGTCAACTCCATTTGGCAAACCATGCGCACCTGAGGAAAACCGGTATCGCCATGCTGGTTGCTGGCGGAGTCGTAACGCGCACGGTTTTCGGGTGTATCGGGCGTTCGCCAGACGACACCGTCGACCCCCAGTAAACGCAATCCGGCCCAGGTCGGATGGCCGGCCGCTTCATGCCAGCTTTTCTGCGTCAGATCGAAGACTTGTCGTACGGCCTCGCTACCCAATCGTTGACGGGCCTGGACTACGGCGCTGGGTGCGACCAGTGGGCGTTGCCCGGGCAGCATGATGTTCATGCGACTGACCACATCCCACGCCGACATGCGCCGGAAAAACGCCATGGAGATGACGCACCAGAGCATCATTTCCAAGGGCAGACGCCGCTTGCGAAGGGTGGCTACGCCGGCCTGTTCCAACGCTTGCTCGACCAGAGAGGGATCAAGCAACGAGTCCAATCCCTCAATGGAATTGGGAGTCGAGACGAAGTTGTGGGTTAGTTCCAGTGCCCGAGCCAGACGCATAAAAAAATCCGATGCCTATTCAGGCATCGGATTTTGATTTCTTGCGGCCAAAGGTCAAGCGACGAGGCTTAACTGATCGGCATTAGCCATCGAGGCCGGTTTTTTTATGCGCGGGATAAACCTGGAACTCCTGTAGGAGCGAGCTCGCTCGCGATGGACTCAAGAACGCGACGGGGAACCAGGCAGCCCGCGTTATCGTTGACCACCATCGCGAGCAAGCTCGCTCCTACAGGTGTATCAGAGACCGCAATCAATCGTCGAAGTCTTCCCTACCACCCATTTGTTTCCAGCGATTGACGATGCCGCAGAACAGCTCTGCCGTCTTCTCGGTGTCATAGCGCGCCGAGTGAGCCTCACGACCGTCGAAGTCGATGTCAGCTGCCTGGCAGGCCTTGGCCAGCACGGTCTGGCCATACGCGAGGCCTGCGAGCGTTGCGGTATCGAAGCTGGAGAACGGATGGAACGGGTTGCGCTTCATGTCCAGGCGCGCAACCGCAGCATTCAGGAAGCCCAGGTCGAAGCTGCTGTTGTGCCCGACCAGGATCGCCCGTTTGCAGCCATTGGCCTTGAGGGCCTTGCGCACGCCACGGAAGATATCGTTCAGGGCTGACTCTTCACTCACGGCCATGCGCAGCGGGTGATCGAGCTTGATCCCGGTGAACTCCAGGGCCGCGGCTTCGATGTTCGCGCCTTCGAACGGCTCGACTCGGAAGAAGTAGGTGTGATCCGGGTAAACAAACCCCTTTTCATCCATGGCGATGGTGGTCGCGGCGATTTCCAGCAGGGCGTCGGTGGCCGAGTTGAAGCCACCGGTTTCTACGTCGACGACAACCGGCAGGTAACCGCGAAACCGCGCGGCCATAGGATGACGGGAACCGCCTCCGCCACCATTGCCTTCCAGTTCGTCATCGAAATGGTCTTCACTCACGCGTGTTCCTCCAGCAGGCGCCAGCGCAGTTTTTCACCGGCGCGCAGCGGGATAACGGTCAGCTCGCCAAACGGCAGGCTGGCAGGGGCGGTCCATTCTTCGCGGACCAGGGTGATGCGATCGGTGTTGGCCGGCAGACCATAGAACCGAGGGCCGTTGAGGCTGGCGAAGGCCTCGAGCTTGTCCAGCGCATTACGCTGTTCGAAGGCTTCGGCGTACATCTCGATGGCAGCAAAGGCGGTGTAGCAACCGGCACAGCCGCAGGCCGCTTCCTTGGCGTGCTGGGCGTGGGGCGCCGAGTCTGTGCCGAGGAAGAACTTCTCGCTGCCACTGGTGGCGGCGTCGAGCAGGGCTTCCTGGTGGATATTGCGCTTGAGGATCGGCAGGCAATAGAAGTGCGGCCGAATCCCGCCCACCAGCATGTGGTTGCGGTTGTACAGCAGGTGGTGAGCGGTGATGGTCGCGCCCACGTTGGCCGAAGCCGAGTTGACGAACTGCACGGCGTCGGTGGTGGTGATGTGTTCGAAGACCACTTTGAGGGTCGGGAAACGCTCGACCACACGGCGCATGTGCTCATCGATGAAGAATTTTTCGCGGTCGAATACGTCGACATCGCCACGGGTGACTTCACCGTGAATCAGCAACGGCATCCCGACTTCGGCCATGGCCTCGAGTGCAGGGAAAATCTTGTCGATGCTGGTCACACCAGAGTCCGAGTTGGTGGTCGCGCCGGCCGGGTACAGCTTGGCGGCGTACACGAATCCGCTGGCCTTGGCTTCGCGGATTTCTTCAGGCTGGGTGCGGTCGGTCAGGTACAGGACCATCAGCGGCTCGAACGGGCTGCCGGCCGGGCGGGCAGCGAGAATCCGCTGGCGATAGCCGTCGGCTTCGGCCGTGTTACGCACCGGTGGAACCAGGTTGGGCATGATGATGGCGCGGCCAAAGGTGCGCGCGACATCCGCAACAGTATTGGTCAACACGGCACCATCGCGAAGATGAATGTGCCAGTCGTCGGGACGCAGCAGGGTCAGGCGGTCGGACATGAGGGGATTCCAGGCGGGTCAAACTCAGGGGAATGCTACCGGAAAAGACTCTTGCAGGCACTCGCTATCAAGTTTTACGGGAAGCTTCCGATATCCAACAGGTATGCCGTAATCATGCGTGTGTCGGTCTTTTTGTTGTAGAAGCCAGTGGAGCCTCCCGTGCGCCAGCGTTATTTAGCCTTGCTCAGTGTGTTTGCCAGCCTTCCCGCGATGGCGCTCACTTTCCAGACCCGTCTGGAGAGCATTGAGTGGACGGTCGAGGGTGACAAGTTCGAATGCCGCCTGGTTCAGCCGATTACCGACTTCGGTTCGGGCGAGTTCGTGCGTCGTGCCGGCGAGCAGGCGACTTTTCGTCTGAAAACCTACAACCCGATGATCGGCGGCGGTTCGGCGACCTTGCTGGCCGCTGCGGCGCCGTGGCAACCGGGGCGTGACGATATCAATCTGGGCACGGTGAGTATCGGCAGCGGCAACGTGTTGTTCAACAGCTCACAGGTTCAGGCCGGGCGTCTGATCAGCGGACTGATGGACGGTCGCAGCCCGGTGGTTCGCCATTCTTCGGGCGATGGCCGGGTGTCGGAAGTGCGTTTGCTGCCGGTCAGGTTCACCAAGGCGTTTGCCGATTACCAAAGCTGCGTGGCCAAACTGTTGCCGCAGAACTTCGAGCAGGTGAGGCAATCCGAAGTCGGCTTCCCCGGCGGCGGAATCGAGCTCGACAGCGCCGCGAAGGCCAGGCTACAGGTCATGCTGGAGTACATGAAGGCCGATCCGACGGTCAATCACATCGAGCTCGACGGGCACTCCGACAACAGCGGCAACCGCCTGACCAACCGCGACCTTTCACGGCGCCGGGCCCTGGCAGTCATGGAGTTCTTCAAGGCCAACGGCATCCAGGAGTCGCAAATCACCCTGCGTTTCCATGGCGAACGTTATCCGCTGGCACCCAATACCAACAACGCCAACCGGGCGAAGAACCGACGGGTAGCGGTACGCCTGGAGCGTGGAGCGCCTGCGGAACAAGTCGCCCCGCAAGCGACGAAAGCGGCCACTTCGACAACTTCCTGACGCAGCGGTCATCGTCGCCCTCTCGACATAATCTGTCGCTTCGTCGTCATAAGCTGTCGCGCCACTGTAAATTATTCTGCATGAGCGGTAGACTTCCCGGCTTTCCGTAGAACCCCGTGGAGTGATGGCATGGCGGACGTAAACAAGGTCGTTCTGGCGTATTCCGGCGGCCTGGACACTTCGGTGATCCTCAAGTGGCTGCAGGATACTTATAACTGTGAAGTGGTGACCTTCACCGCTGACCTGGGTCAGGGCGAAGAGGTCGAACCTGCACGCGCCAAGGCTCAGGCCATGGGCGTCAAAGAGATCTACATCGACGACTTGCGCGAAGAGTTCGTGCGCGATTTCGTTTTCCCGATGTTCCGCGCCAACACCGTTTACGAAGGCGAGTACCTGCTGGGTACTTCCATCGCTCGTCCGCTGATCGCCAAGCGCCTGATCGAAATCGCCAACGAAACCGGTGCTGACGCCATTTCCCATGGTGCCACCGGCAAAGGCAACGACCAGGTTCGTTTCGAACTCGGTGCCTACGCCTTGAAGCCAGGTGTGAAAGTGATTGCTCCCTGGCGCGAATGGGATCTGCTGTCCCGTGAAAAGCTGATGGATTACGCCGATAAGCACGCGATCCCGATCGAGCGCCACGGCAAGAAGAAATCCCCGTACTCGATGGATGCCAACCTGCTGCACATCTCCTATGAAGGTGGCGTGCTGGAAGACACCTGGACCGAGCACGAAGAAGACATGTGGCGCTGGACCGTTTCCCCGGAAAACGCTCCAGACAAGCCGCAGTACCTGGAACTGACCTACCGCAACGGCGACATCGTCGCACTGGACGGCGTCGAAATGACTCCGGCTACCGTGCTGGCGACCCTGAACCGCATCGGTGGCGAACACGGTATCGGTCGTCTCGACATCGTTGAGAACCGCTACGTGGGCATGAAATCCCGTGGTTGCTACGAAACTCCGGGCGGCACCATCATGCTGCGTGCCCACCGTGCGATCGAATCGATCACCCTGGACCGCGAAGTGGCTCACCTCAAGGACGAGCTCATGCCCAAGTACGCCAGTCTGATCTACACCGGCTACTGGTGGAGCCCTGAGCGTCTGATGCTGCAGCAGATGATCGATGCGTCCCAGGTCAACGTGAACGGCGTTGTGCGCCTGAAACTGTACAAGGGCAATGTGATCGTCACTGGCCGCAAGTCCGACGACTCGCTGTTCGACGCCAACATCGCTACCTTCGAAGAAGATGGTGGCGCGTACAACCAGGCGGATGCAGCGGGCTTCATCAAGCTCAATGCCCTGCGCATGCGCATTGCGGCGAACAAAGGCCGGAAGCTGTTCTGAGACCTTTGACATCGTGATGAGCGCCTGACCTCGTCCAGGACGAGGTCAGGCACCTGAAAATGGGGGTGACGCCAGTTACTACATTGTCAGGTATTTTTGTTGTCGCTGACGATTTCCTGTTTTTCTCCTTCCAATGGTCTGTCTTGTTCTACGCGTTGTTGTTTGCCGGTTGTCCGGCTTGATCAATGACCGTCAACCTGTGCGAGTCCAGATTGTAGGCAACATAAAAGGCGGCACAGTCTTTCCTGGTCTGCCTTGAATGTTTAAGCGCACTGGCCTTCAGCAAAGTCTCCGAAACGGCACAAGTGACAAACAGAATCACGTACGCCGTCTTTTCCCGTGGCCTCTGGATGGTTTCCAGCAGCGCTGCAAATTCGATCTCCTTGCTCATCCAGCGTGCATCAACGATGTACAGGTCCTTTATAGGCTCCGGTAACTGAATCCGATGCTGAACCAAGACGGTGGATTGCAGGGCAATCTCCGTTGGCGGGTCCTGTGCACCGCAGGGCGTCCGAGTTGATTGTTGGTCATTCGTTGACGTTTCCAGAGCGTGATTCTCAAGCGACTTCCCGGACGCTTTTTTTTCCGAGCGCCCAGCATCATCCATGACCTTCATGAAATGTTTTCCCTTTTCAAAGTCGGAAGGCGCATACAGTGATCGGTAGTTGAAGTTGAGTGTCGCGAAAAAAAGCAGAAGTAAATAAAACGGAAAGCTGATCAGAAACCAGACATAGAGTTCTCGTTCTTCTTGGTCAAGAAAGGGTAGGGAGACGGCGGCAGAAGTTTCAGAGAGCGCTGCAAATATCGCAATAATTGTCATTGGGTTGGTAATTCGTTTTTTATTATGTTCTGAATTCATGCTCTTTTGTCTTTTTTTGAGTGGTTTGTGAGTTTGTTTTAATGTAGTGATTGCTTCAGTATTTTTCATTGTTTTTTTTGATTTGATAAGTGTGTTTGTTTTCTGTTGTGTTGTTCTTCGGATTTTTTTGAATGTTGGTAGTGTATTAATGAAAGCTCAATAAAATTTATCTGCTGTAAGCGTGATTGGATGTCTGGTGTGTGATATTTCTGGTGTGAATGGTGAGTGCGTAAATATCAGTTACGTTTTAACGGGGGGAGCAGATTATGTTTGTCAGCGCGTGGCCGTTCAGGCTGGTTCTCGGAAAATTTTTGTCGTAAATCGATAGAGGCGACTGCTGGAAAGTGCGACACACTGACGTCGATACAGTTTTCAGTTCATTCCGCTCGAGGGTTTTTTGTAGGACGAATCCGTGTTGTTTGTAGGGGGGGTCTCTTGGTGTGGGTGGCTGGAAGGAGCGACATGCCATGGGTGAAACGACTAGGCTATTGTGCGGGCTCTGAAAATTCGAACAGCGAAAATTGGACTGCCCATGAATAAAGTGCTGATCGTGGATGATCACCCTGTCATTCGTCTTGCGGTACGTATGCTAATGGAGCGTCATGGCTACGAAGTTATTGCAGAAACCGATAATGGTGTGGATGCACTGCAACTGGCCCGTGAACTTATGCCGGATATTGTCATTCTGGATATCGGGATTCCGAAGCTGGACGGGTTGGAAGTCATCGCGCGTTTGTCTTCGACCTCTATGCCGATGAAAGTTCTGATTTTGACTTCCCAGGCGCCGGGGCATTTTTCCATGCGTTGCATGCAATCCGGTGCGGCCGGTTATGTCTGCAAGCAACAAGACCTGACGGAGTTGCTCAGTGCAATAAAGGCTGTGTTGTCAGGTTACAGTTACTTTCCAAATCAAGCGTTGCATACCGTGCGTTGCAGTTTGGGGAACGCCAGTGAGGCCGATATGGTTGATCGATTGTCGGGGCGGGAAATGATGGTCCTGCAACAGTTGGCCAGAGGAAAGACCAATAAAGAGATTGCCGATGGAATGTTTCTAAGTAATAAAACGGTCAGTACTTACAAGACCCGTCTGTTGCTGAAACTGAATGCGAGGTCTCTGGTCGATTTGATCGAGCTGGCACAACGCAATGGTCTGGTGTAATGACGTAGCTGTGCGATCAGGGGGGGCTACCGGAGTAGGGCACTTAGAAAAAAAGCCTCCGTTTCGGGAGGCTTTCAGGTGTCATAAGTCAAAATCGTAATCGGCCAATTGCTTTTGCAGTCGGCGCTCCTCCAGCAGATTGTCGATGGTGCGGCGCTTGCTCAGATTAGTTTTCGCTACTTCAACCACCGGCTCGGCGTCATCGGTTTCGGCGGTGGTGAAGTCGTCTTCTACGTCCAATTGCTCTTTGCCAGTACTCATTTAATTACTCCAGGCTAAGAAGGCCTTTGGGGCTCCTTATATCGACAATCTCCCGGCGGGTAAAAAAGATTTTTTCAATCGGTAATTAGATAATCCCAATAGCGCCTCAATCGTCGGAGGTTTTGTGCTTGTATTCGCACAAGTCCTCGATCCGGCAGCTTCCGCACCGGGGCTTGCGGGCGAGGCAAACATAGCGGCCGTGAAGGATCAGCCAGTGATGGGAGTCGAGCAGGTACTCCTTGGGCACGAATTTCATCAGCTTTTTCTCGACTTCCACCACATTTTTGCCGGGAGCAATGCCAGTCCGGTTGCTGACCCTGAAAATATGCGTATCGACAGCCATGGTCAGCTGACGGAATGCGGTATTGAGTACCACGTTGGCGGTTTTACGGCCGACGCCGGGCAGCGCTTCCAGCTCTTCGCGGGTTTGCGGCACTTCACCGGCGTGACGCTCGACCAGCAAGCGGCAGGTTTCGATCACGTTTTTTGCCTTGCTGTTGTACAGACCGATGGTCTTGATGTACTCCGACAGTCCCTCGACACCCAGGGCATGGATCGCTGCCGGGGTATTGGCGACCGGGAACAGCCTGGCTGTGGCCTTGTTGACGCCGACATCGGTCGACTGTGCCGAGAGAATCACGGCAATCAGCAATTCGAACGGTGAGGAATAGGCCAGCTCGGTCTTTGGTTCCGGGTTGTCCTCGTGCAGTCTGCGGAATATTTCCAGACGTTTTGCGGCATTCATGGGCGGTGCGTTTCCTCGACGGCAATCAATGTGTGGGTGTGGGGAGCCAGGCCTGCCAGGCGGCAATCAGCAGTCCGAGCAGAATGAATCCGCCAGGGACCGATGTCGCCAGGCGCAGGCCGCCATCGGTCACCAGCACCCAGCGTTGCCAGTCAGTTTGCGTTGCGCCGGACAGCCACGATAGATGGTTTCCAAGTGTTCCGTTACCGATGAGTTCGCGCAGCAGGCCCAGCACGATCATCAGCGCGGCAAACAGGCCATCGAGTCGCAGGCGTTGGCGCCAGTCGCGCTTAAAGTACCCGGAGTGTTCCAGTACGACGCATTGCAAGGCGATCAAGGCGCCATAAAACCCCAGATGCTGCTGCCATTGCAGCGACCAGGCCTGTGCCATGAGTTCCGCGCAACTGGTGAGCGTGGCCGCCAGCAGGATGCTGACCAGCAGGCGGGTCGCCGGGACCAGTCGGGGTCTCAGGGCCCCCATGGCCAGACTGAACAACCGGGTCACCACCACGAACATCAGGCACAGGCCAAGTGCAGCCATCAGCGAGTGGGTAGCGCCGATCAGCGGCGTCAGCATCAAGGTGTTGCGCAGAGTCGATGAGTTATCCATGGGCAGGTTTTCCTAGCAGTTGCTGCCGATGTTCATCGAAGTGACGCAAGGCATCGTGGACAGCATTGATCACGGCTCTTGAGGTGATGGTCGCGCCTGCGATCTGATCGAACTGCCCCTGATCCTTTTTCAGCGCCCAGCCGCTGTCACCGGGTTCTGTTCGGGATTTGCCGGAAAAAACCTGCAGCCAGGTATTGGGCCAGTCGGCGATCCGTGCTCCCAGTCCTGGTGTTTCCGACTGTTTGAGGGTTTTGACGCCCAGCAACCTGCCATTGGCGTCGATAGCGATCAACAGGTCGATGGCACCGGCGTAGCCAAGGGTTTGACTGCGCAATAACACCGCGACGGGTTGATCGGCCCGGGTCGCCAGATAGCCACCCAGCAAGGTGCTGTTGGTCAGGACGGTTGGTTCGAACTTGATGGGGTGTTCGAGTGGTTGATTGTCGTAGCTGTCTGACGGGATCAGGTCGAGCAGATTACGGCTGTCGATCAGGCGCTGTTCGGCTGCAATGCGCGGCGCGCTGACGAGCTGCACGACGTACGTCATGCCAAAGCCCAGTGCAGCCAAAAGCACCACAAGCGCGATACTTGAAGTCCGCCTCATGGCGCCTCCGGCTGTTGTCTGGCCGCCACGAGCCGCTCCAGCGCCGGCACACACAGGTTCATCAACAGTACGGCGAAGGCGATGCCGTCCGGATAGCCGCCCCAGGTACGAATCAGATAAGTCAGAAGCCCGACGCCAGCGCCGAACAGCAGTCGCGCGCCAGGGCTTCTGGCGCCGGACACCGGTTCGGTGATGATGAAGAACGCCCCCAGCATGGTTGCGCCGGTCAGCAGATGAAACAGCGGTGAGCCATGGGAGTCCGAGCCCGACCCGTTCCAGCACAGCAGGCTGATGATGAACAGGCTGGCGAGCATGCCGACGGGGGCATGCCAGCTGATTACCCTTCGTTGCAGGAGAAACAGGCCACCTGCCACAAAAGCCAGGTTCAGCCATTCCACCCCCCGGCCGCCAAAGTGGCCGAATGCCGGGTTGCCGGCAAACAGTTCATCAATGGTCAGACTTTTGTTGATCCGCAGACTGTCCAGTGCCGTGGCCTGCACCCACGCATCCGGCGCACGGCCGACTCCGAACACTTGCTGCAAGCCACTCAGCAGGTCCATGCCGTGGGACGATGGCCAATGGGTCATTGGTTGGGGAAAGGTCACCAGCACCAGGGCAAAACCTAGCATCGCCGGATTGAAGGGATTCGAGCCGACGCCGCCATACAAGTGCTTGCCAAACACCATCGCAAAAGCGGCAGCACTGAGAGTCAGCCACCATGGGCAGTAAGGCGGCAGCGCCAGAGCCAGCAATGCGGCACTGACCAGCGCGCTACCGTCACTCAGGGTTGGTCTCAGCGGTCGCTTGCGCCATTGCACGACGGCGGCCTCAGCGGCCAGCGCAGCAGTGGCCGCCAGAGCCAGGTTGATCAACACGCCCCAGCCGTACAGCCAGAACGCCGCCAGCATTCCCGGTAGCGTGGCCAGCAGCACCAGTTTCATCGCCTGTTGCAGGCGATCATCCACCGCTTCAAGGGCTGGCATGGGCGTCCACCTGACGTTCGGCTTCGCCGAGTGCGCGCTCCAGGGCTTCGATTTGTTCCGCCGGTGCTTCGTTGGCCTGAGCCTTCTTGAGTTCGGCGCGGCGCATGGCCAACTGGATCTTGGCCCGTTTCAGATCGGCATCATTTGACGATACGGCGGTGACCGTCGGCGCAGGGGCTGGTGGGGCGGCGCTTTCCAGTTGCGCCAGGTTTTGTTCGGCGGCTTCGAACTGCTGTTGCAAGACGATCAACTGCGATTGCTGTTCGAAGGTCGGTGGATGTCCGAAGGCCTTCAGCGATTTGTGCAGCTGCGCCCGACTCATCGCCACATCGATTTTCGCCTTTTTCAGTGCGGCATCGGCATTGGCGGCTTTCTGCGCGCGAACACGCTCGAGGGCGGCCTGCACCGGGTCGACTGCCGCTTCGGCAGGTTGTGCGGCCCGCTGTCGGGCCTGCCGCTCGGCGACTTTCTGTTGCTCCTCACGCTGCAAGCGGGCATTGCGTTGTTCGAAGCGGCGTCGTGCGTGATCGCGCTTGAGGGTGCGGGCCTGCTTTGCTTGCGGTGTAAGGGCCAGGCCCCCGACAACGGGCAGTACCGTGTTCGGTGGCAGTGGGCGCATTTCGATGCAGTCCACCGGGCACGGTGCCACGCAGAGGTCGCAACCGGTGCACTCATCGATGATCACCGTGTGCATCAGTTTGGCCGCGCCGACGATGGCATCGACCGGGCAGGCCTGAATGCACTTGGTGCAACCAATGCACTCGGCTTCGCGGATATAAGCGATTTGCGCAGGTGCCGAGCCGCGAGTGATGTCCAGTTCCAGCACCGGCACCTTCAGCAACTCGGCCAGGGCCGCGATGGTTTCGTTGCCGCCGGGCGGACACTTGTTGATCGCCTCACCGCTGGCGATGCCTTCGGCGTACGGTTTACACCCGGGGTGGCCGCATTTGCCGCATTGGGTTTGCGGCAAGAGTGCGTCGATGCGTTGAATCAGACTCATGTTTTGATCAGTCCGCTGAATCCGAGAAAGGCCACTGCGATCAGGCCGGCACCAATCAGGTCGATCGGCAGGCCGCGAAAGGGCAGGGGTACATCGTTGTCGGCCGTGCGTTCACGCAAATCAGTGAACAGGTTCAACACCAGCCAGAAGCCCAGCCCTGCACCAAGGCTCAAGGCTGTGGCGTGAAAGAAGTCCTTGTCCTCTTGTGCATTGAGCAAGGCCACGCCGAGCACGCCGGCATTGCCCAGCAGCAATGGCCACAGGCCTTCGAACGACAGCGTCGAAAACACCTGTGCCAGCAGTTTCAGCAACGGGCCGATCAGCAGTACGCTCAAAGGCAGAAATACAAACAGGCGCAGCGTCGTCAATTGCAGCGGCACCAGTAGCCAGTGATAGAGCGCGTATCCGAGCATGCCCGCGACCAGCATCAGGCATGTCGTCGCAATACCCAAGGCATGGACCTGACGGCGCTGGCCGGCCAACATCGGATCGACGGCCAGCGGCCAGTGCAACACGAGGTTGTTGATCAGGGCGGCGCTGATAAGCGTAAGCAGGATCTCGGTCATTGTTCGTGCCGGCAAGAACGGTAGTTTTTGCAGGAGATGGTCTAAAAAGCTTAGGCATTATCCGGCAAGGCGAGAGGGTGGGCCAGACATGAAAATCCCACAGGCGCGCCAGGCACGACTGTGGGATCGATTTGCCGCAGACCTTACTTGATGCGTTGACCCGGCTTGGCGCCGCTGTCAGGGCTCAGCAGGTAGATTTCTTCACCGCCAGGACCGGCCGCCATCACCATGCCTTCGGAGATGCCGAACTTCATTTTCCGTGGCTTGAGGTTGGCGATCATCATGGTCAGACGACCATTGAGCTTGGACGGGTCCGGGTAGGCGCTCTTGATCCCGGAAAACACGTTGCGTTGCTCGTCACCGATGTCCAGGGTCAGGCGCAGCAGCTTGTCGGCGCCTTCCACGTGTTCAGCCTTGACGATCAGCGCAACGCGCAAATCGACTGCCGCGAAGGTGTCGAACTCGATTTCCGGCGACAACGGATCCTTGGCCAGTTCACCATTGCCGGCAGGGAGTGCTTCGCCGGTGTCGGTCTGGCTGGCGGTCAGGTCTTCTTTCGAAGCGTCGGTCATGGCTTGCACCTTGACCGGGTCGATACGGGTCATCAGCGGCTTGAACTCGTTCAACTGATGGTTGGCGAGCAAGGTCGCGTGGTCGTTCCAGGTCAGCGGCGCGACGTTCAGGAACGCCTCGGCATCGGCGGCCAGCAACGGCAGCACCGGCTTGAGGAAGATCACCAACTGGCGGAACAGGTTGACGCCGGTGGCGCAGATGGCCTGGACTTCATCCTGTTTGCCTTCCTGTTTGTTCAACGACCACGGCGCCTTGTCGGCGATCCAGGCGTTGGCGCGGTCGGCCAGGCCCATGATCTCGCGCATGGCGCGGGCGAAGTCGCGGGCTTCATAGGCGTCGGCAATGCCTGGCGCGGCGGCCAGGAAGGCTTCGGTCAACTCGGGCGCGGCGTTGGTGTCGACCATCACGCCGGCATTGCCTTTGTGAATGAACCCGGCGCAACGGCTGGCAATGTTGACGACCTTGCCCACCAGGTCGGAGTTGACCTTCTGCACGAAGTCTTCAAGGTTCAGGTCGAGGTCATCGACGCCACGGCCCAGCTTGGAGGCGTAGTAGTAGCGCAGGTATTCCGGCGACAGGTGATCCAGGTAGGTGCGGGCCTTGATGAAGGTGCCGCGGGACTTGGACATTTTCTGGCCGTTGACGGTCAGGTAGCCGTGCACGTTGATCCCGGTCGGCTTGCGGTAGCCGGCGCCTTCGAGCATGGCTGGCCAGAACAGGGCGTGGAAATTGACGATGTCCTTGCCGATGAAGTGGTAAAGCTCGGCGGTGGAGTCCTTGCCCCAGAACGCGTCGAAGTCCAGCTCCGGCGTACGGTTGCACAGGTTCTTGAAGCTCGCCATGTAGCCGATCGGCGCATCCAGCCACACGTAGAAGTACTTGCCCGGCTCGTCGGGAATCTCGAAACCGAAATACGGTGCATCGCGGGAGATGTCCCACTGTTGCAGGCCGGCGTCCAGCCATTCGGCGATCTTGTTGGCCACGGCATCCTGCAAGGTACCGCTGCGGGTCCAGCTCTGCAGCATGGCCTGGAAATCCGGCAGCTTGAAGAAGAAATGCTGGGAATCCTTGAGCACCGGGGTGGCGCCGGAGATCGCCGACTTCGGATCCTTCAGGTCAGTTGGCGCATAAGTCGCGCCGCATTTTTCGCAGTTGTCGCCGTACTGGTCTTCGGTGCCGCATTTCGGGCAGGTGCCCTTGATGAAACGGTCGGCCAGGAACATTTTCTTTTCCGGGTCGAAATACTGGGTGATCGAGCGCGTGGCGATGTGCCCGGCGTCACGCAGCTTCAGGTAGATCTGGCTCGACAGCTCACGGTTTTCTTCGGCGTGAGTGGAGTGGAAGTTGTCGAAGTCCACCAGGAAGTCGGCAAAGTCGGCGCTGTGTTCAGCCTGGACGTTGGCGATCAGTTGTTCCGGGGTGATGCCTTCCTTTTCCGCGCGCAGCATGATGGCCGAACCGTGGGCGTCGTCGGCGCAGACATAGATGCATTGATTGCCGCGGTGCTTCTGGAAGCGCACCCACATATCGGTCTGGATGTATTCCAGCATATGGCCGAGGTGAATCGAACCATTGGCATAGGGCAGGGCGCTGGTGACGAGGATCTTGCGTGGCTCGGACATGGGGCTCGGCTACTTGATGAAACGGAGGTCGGCCACTATAAAGCGCCGGCGCATATTTTTCACCCTGTGAGCCTGTTTCCTATTGCTGTGACCACAAAAACTGTGGCGAGGGAGCTTGCTCCCGCTGGGTGGCGAAGCCGCCCCTAACCCGGCGATTCCAATCTGTCGGACAGACCGGGTCAGTCAAATTGCGCCTGCTGCGCAGCCGAGCGGGAGCAAGCTCCCTCGCCACAATTGGATGGCCGGCGTAGGATACCCGTCATCTTTTTCCAGTCCTGTTTTCGGAGTTGCCCATGAGCGCCGTCAATCGCGCAGCGGTGGAAGCCGTCCTTCGCCAATACACCGACCCTTACCTGAACCAGGATCCGGTCAGCGCCGGGTGCGTGCGCAACATCGAGATCCAGGGCGACCGCGTCAGCGTTCAGCTCGAATTGGGTTACGCCGCCGGCCTGTTCAAGAGTGGCTGGGCGCAGATGCTGGAAATGGCCATCCAGGGGTTGGATGGTGTGGCAAGTGCCCGTGTCGAGATCACCAGCGTGATTGCCGCACACAAGGCCCAGGCACAGGTTCCGGGGCTGGCCAATGTCAAGAACGTGGTGGCCGTGGCATCCGGCAAGGGTGGCGTGGGCAAATCCACCACGGCGGCCAACCTGGCCCTGGCCCTGGCCCGTGAAGGCGCCAAGGTCGGGATTCTCGATGCGGATATCTACGGTCCGAGCCAGGGCATCATGTTCGGCATACCGGAGCGCACCCGTCCCGAGGTCAAGGATCAGAAATGGTTCGTCCCGCTCAAGTCCCATGGCGTGGAAGTGATGTCCATGGCCTTCCTCACCGATGACAACACGCCGATGGTCTGGCGTGGTCCGATGGTCTCCGGCGCCTTGCTGCAATTGGTGACCCAGACTGCGTGGGGCGATCTGGACTACCTGGTCATCGACATGCCGCCAGGCACCGGTGACATCCAGCTGACCCTGGCGCAGAAAGTGCCAGTGGCCGGTGCAGTCATCGTGACCACCCCGCAGGACCTGGCATTGCTGGACGCGCGCAAGGGCGTGGAAATGTTCCGCAAGGTCAACATTCCGGTGCTGGGCGTGGTGGAAAACATGGCTGTGCATATCTGCTCCAATTGCGGACATGCCGAGCACCTGTTCGGTGAGGGTGGTGGCGTGAAGCTGGCCAACCAGTATGGTGTCGAGTTGCTGGCCTCGTTGCCACTGTCGATGGTCATCCGCGAACAGGCCGATGGCGGCAAGCCAACGGTGATCGCCGAGCCTGACAGCCCGATCGCCCTGGTTTACCAGGAACTGGCCCGCCATGTCGGCGCGCGGATCGTATTGCAGGAAGCGTTGACGCCGGCGATGCCGAATATCAGCGTCAGCGACGATTGATATTTGCCAGATAAACGCTGACCAAATGTGGGAGCGGGCTTGCTCGCGAAAGCGGTGTGTCATTCAACCAATAAGTTGGCTGATCTACCGCCTTCGCGAGCAAGCCCGCTCTCACATTGGTTTTTTGGTTGGGTTTAGATCCGCAACCCGCCATCCATCTCCAGAATCCGGCCGGTGTAGTAGTCGTTCTCGAAGATGTACGCCGCCGAGTGGGCGATCTCTTCCGGCTTGCCCATGCGCTTGAGCGGGATTCCGGCGGTCATTTTTTCCAGCGCTTCCGGCTTCATGCCCAGGGTCATTTCGGTTTCGATGAAGCCCGGTGCAATTCCGGCCACACGAATGCCGTAGCGCGCCAGTTCCTTGGCCCAGGTCACGGTCGCCGCAGCGACACCGGCCTTGGCCGCCGAGTAGTTGGTCTGACCGACGTTGCCGGCGCGGGAAATCGACGAGATATTGATGATTGCGCCGCTGTTGTTCAGCTCGACCATCTTCGCCGCGACTTCACGGGTGCACAGGAACACGCCGGTCAGGTTGACGTCGATGACCGCCTGCCACTGGGCCAGGCTCATTTTGGTCATTTCCCCATCCTTGACCTTGAGCAACAAGCCGTCACGGAGGATCCCGGCATTGTTGATCAAGCCATGGATCGCGCCGAAGTCTTCAGCGACCTGGGCAACCATGTGGGTCACTTGTTCTTCGTTGGCCACGTTGCACAGGTAGGCGCGGGCCTCGACACCCTGGGCCTTGCAGGCCGCGACGGCGGCGTCGAGTTTTTCCTGGTTCAGGTCCACCAGCGCAAGTTTCGCGCCCTTGCCTGCGAAATACTCGGCCATGGAGCGGCCTAAACCCTGGCAACCGCCAGTGATAATGATTACTTTGTCAGTGAGTTGCATTCGCATGCCCCCGGTAGCAGGTCTGAGTGGTTTCCTTGAAGAGAGCCTCTCGATCTGCGCCTGACATGGCCCGGCTGCACATGAGAACTGCCCCGATGGCGTGCTGGGACTTTCACCAGCAGCTCGTCCGTTTTTCTGACGGATTCTAATTAAGGAGTCATAAATTGAGCGTTGAAGCAGCTAAGCATGCACGAGAATTGCTTCTCAAGGAATACCGTGGAGTGCTCTCGACGCATTCCAAATCGATGCCCGGTTTCCCGTTCGGCTCCGTGGTTCCGTACTGCCTGGACGAGCTGGGCCGGCCGCTGATCCTGATCAGCCGCATCGCCCAACACACCCACAATTTACAGAAAGACCCGAAATGCTCGCTGTTCGTGGGCGAGCGTGGCGCTGAGGATGTCCAGGCCGTTGGTCGACTGACCTATCTGGCCGAAGCGCAGCAGCTCGAAGACGAAGCCGCCATTGAAGCCGCTTCCGAACGTTACTACCGCTACTTCCCGGAATCGCAGGGTTATCACAAGGCCCACGATTTCGACTTCTGGGTGCTCAAGCCTGTGCGCCACCGTTACATCGGCGGCTTTGGCGCGATTCATTGGGTCAATGACCTGACCCTGGCCAACCCTTTCGCCGGCAAGGCTGAACTGAGCATGGTCGAGCACATGAACGCCGATCACGCCAAGGCCATCGCCCATTACGTCGAGCTGGCCGGGCTGCCGAATAACGTACCGGCGCAAATGGCCGGTATCGATGCCGAAGGCATGCACCTGCGCATCGGTCAAAGCCTGTACTGGTTGCCGTTTCAAGCGCCTTGTAATACGCCGACACAAGTCCGGGAGGCCTTGGTTTCTCTGGCTCACGCCGAACATTGGCCGAAAAATGAAGTGGCCGACGCTTGAATTCACGAAACCGCGACGTCATCTAAGGTGAACTGGCAAGGCATTCTTGCGTTGAGGAACCATTTGATGCGCCCTTTTTTGTTGCTCTTTCTGCTGTTCCCGGTGTTGGAGCTGTTCGTATTCGTCAAGGTGGCAGGGTCCATCGGGTTTTTCCCGGCCCTGCTGCTGATCATTCTCGGCTCGATGTTCGGTGTGTTCGTGCTGCGCATCGCCGGCCTGGCCACGGCCCTGCGTGCCCGTGAAAGCCTGAGCCGCGGCGAGTTGCCGGCCCAGACCATGCTCGAAGGCCTGATGCTGGCATTGGCCGGTGGCCTGTTGATTCTTCCGGGTTTCATCAGTGATGTGATCGGCCTGCTCATGCTGCTGCCGTTCAGTCGCCGCCTGCTGGCGGGTAAAATGCGCCAGCGTGCCGAACAACAGGCCATGCGTCAGCGAGCGTTCGCCGACGACCTGCAGGCACGCGGCGGTCCAGCCCCCCGTGAGCCACTGGGGCGTGAACCGACCGTGATCGAAGGCGAGTTCGAGCACCGCGATACCAAGTAATGGCACTCCACACACGGCACCTTTGGGTGCCGTGTTCGTTTGCGGGGCATCGACCTGAAAAATTTTCGATCCTCGCCCTTGTAATAAGCTTATGCGCCCTTATGTAACGGTCACCGCAAGGTTTCTGGCGAACACGCCAGACAGACTTCCGCGGTTCGCTTGACGAGCCGCACCCGGCACCGTCGGACTTTGTTAAACCCGCCGGGACTACACCGGCCGATGAAAACCACAATTAGGAGAGATCGACAATGAAGCTTCGTCCTCTGCATGACCGCGTCGTCATCCGTCGCAGCGAAGAAGAAAAGAAAACCGCTGGCGGTATCGTCCTGCCAGGTTCGGCTGCTGAAAAAGCCAACAGCGGCGAAATCCTCGCTGTAGGCACCGGCCGCGTACTGGAAAACGGTGAAGTGCGTGCACTGTCCGTGAAAGTGGGCGACAAGGTTGTGTTCGGTCCTTACTCCGGCAGCAACACTGTGAAAGTCGACGGCGAAGACCTGCTGGTAATGAGCGAGAACGAAATCCTCGCTGTTATCGAAGGCTGATTACCCGCTCATTTTCCCGCTACTTCAAAGTATTTAAGGAATATCGATCATGGCTGCTAAAGAAGTTAAATTCGGCGATTCCGCCCGCAAGAAAATGCTCACCGGTGTCAACGTCCTGGCTGACGCAGTAAAAGCGACCCTGGGCCCGAAAGGCCGTAACGTGATCATCGAGAAGAGCTTCGGCGCTCCGACCATCACCAAGGACGGCGTTTCCGTCGCCAAAGAAATCGAACTGGAAGACCGTTTCGAAAACATGGGCGCGCAGCTGGTCAAAGACGTTGCCTCCCGTGCCAACGATGACGCAGGCGACGGCACCACCACCGCTACCGTTCTGGCTCAGTCGATCGTCAACGAAGGCCTGAAAGCCGTCGCTGCCGGCATGAACCCGATGGACCTCAAGCGCGGTATCGACAAGGCGACCATCGCGATCGTCAAAGAGCTCAAGGCCCTGTCCAAGCCATGCGCTGACACCAAGGCAATCGCTCAGGTAGGTACCATCTCCGCCAACTCCGACAACTCCATCGGCGACATCATTGCCGAAGCCATGGAAAAAGTCGGTAAAGAAGGCGTGATCACCGTTGAAGAAGGCTCGGGCCTGGAAAACGAACTGTCGGTTGTTGAAGGCATGCAGTTCGACCGTGGCTACCTGTCCCCGTACTTCGTCAACAAGCCAGAGACCATGGTCGCCGAGCTGGACGGCCCGCTGATCCTGCTGGTCGACAAAAAGATCTCGAACATCCGCGAAATGCTGCCAGTACTGGAAGCCGTTGCCAAAGCCGGCCGTCCGCTGCTGATCGTGGCCGAAGACGTTGAAGGCGAAGCCCTGGCGACTCTGGTTGTGAACAACATGCGTGGCATCGTCAAAGTCGCAGCCGTCAAGGCTCCAGGCTTCGGCGACCGTCGCAAGGCCATGCTGCAGGACATCGCTGTTCTGACCGGCGGTACTGTTATCTCCGAAGAGATCGGCCTGAGCCTGGAAAGCGCAACCCTGGATAACCTGGGCAGCGCCAAGCGTGTGACCCTGTCCAAGGAAAACACCATCATCGTTGACGGTGCTGGCGTACACGGCGACATCGAAGCACGCATCACTCAGATCCGTGCTCAGGTTGCCGAAACATCCTCGGACTACGACCGTGAAAAACTGCAAGAGCGTCTGGCCAAACTGTCCGGCGGCGTTGCAGTGATCAAGGTTGGCGCCGGTTCCGAAGTTGAAATGAAAGAGAAGAAAGCCCGCGTTGAAGACGCCCTGCACGCTACCCGTGCAGCCGTTGAAGAAGGCGTGGTACCTGGCGGTGGTGTGGCCCTGATCCGTGCTCTGGAAGCACTGACCGAACTGAAAGGCGACAACGCTGATCAGGACGTGGGTATCGCCGTTCTGCGTCGCGCTGTTGAAGCGCCGCTGCGTCAGATCGTTGCCAACTCCGGCGACGAGCCAAGCGTTGTGGTCGACAAGGTCAAGAACGGCAAAGGCAGCTTCGGCTTCAACGCTGCGACTGGCGAATACGGCGACATGATCGAAATGGGCATCCTGGACCCAACCAAGGTTACCCGTTCGGCTCTGCAAGCTGCAGCCTCGATCGGCGGTCTGATCCTGACCACCGAAGCTGCTGTTGCTGATGCACCGAAGAAAGACGGCGGCGCTGGCGGCGGTATGCCAGACATGGGCGGTATGGGCGGCATGGGCGGCATGATGTAAGCCAGCCTTACCCCTGTACGAAAAAACCCCGTCTGCGAAAGCAGGCGGGGTTTTTTATTGCCCGGACTCTGAAGCCCGTATCGGTTCATTGTGGGAGCGAGCCTGCTCCGGGCGGCGTTCCGACGAAAGCAATGTATCAGTCAACATCATCGTTGAATGTTGAACTGCTTCGCGAGCAGGCTCGCTCCCACATTTGATCTGTGTTTCAGACGGCTACAGGTGCCGCACTTGCCTCGCGTCCAGCTTTCAACGCCGGTCGATACAGAACGTAGTAATACGACCCCAGACAAATCAGCCAGCAGAACACCGCCGTCCACACGTTGTGCGAGAAGAAGTGCGCGCCTTGCATCATCCGCCCGATGGAGAACACCGAGCCGAGGGCGAAGGCGAAGACAAACGCTGCGCGAGCCATGCGCGGGCGACGGTCACGCAATACGAAAAACAGGGCAAACAGGGTGAAACCGGTGGCCGCGTGGCCGCCAGGCCAGCAACGTCCCGGTTTTTCGGTGTGCGGGCGAGGGCTCAACAGTTCGCTGTAGGTCTCGTGACCGCCGAATTGCTCAAGGCTCCAAGGGCATTGCACTGCGGTCACCGCTTTCATGGGCGTGACAAAGGACGTCGCCAGGCCCAGGGACAGCACCAGGCAACCCAGTTCGCGCTTGAGCGGTTTGAGCCTGGTCATGAAGAACGAAGCGATGTAGCCGAGGATGGCGAACACCGAAAATGCAATGACGACCTGCTTGGCGCGGGTGTGCAGGATGTTTTCCAGGAAGTAACTGTGCCGTCCGATGAAGTCACCCGCGACCGGGTCGTAGAACAGCTTGGCAAGGTCCATGTCCAGTGAGGTCAGTTCGAGCAACACCAGAACGATCGCCGCAACGGCGGGAACCCCCAGGCACACCCGGAAATTGAGCGGGCGAGGGGCAGGACGGACAGCAGTTGATGACATGGTGGATCCTGAACAAAGGAAAAGGCCCCGGGGCATCAGCCCGGGGCGATTCGGTTAACGTTCGCCGACTTGACCGGCACCCTCCTTGGGCGCCTTCCAGCCAAGCAGCTGTTGCTTGAAGCCATAACTGGCCGTTTGGTAATAGGTGATTGCGCGGGTAATCAGCGGGTCATCGGCGGTCGACCGGGACTCGCGACTTTCAGTCAGCGCTTCATCGTGACGACGCAAGCCCTGACGTGGGCTCAAAATCGCCAGGTCCTTGCCGTCGAACAACCCCAGGTGCTGGTAGTTACCGACCACCACACGTGGTGGCAGCGGGTTGTCCTGCAACAGGTTACGGCCAAAGAACGTCGATTCATAATCCAGATTGAGCAAGCCCAGCAACGTTGGCGCCAGATCGATCTGGCTGGCCAATTGTGCAGTTTCCCGAGCTTCGATCAACTTGGGCGCATAGATGAACAGCGGAATCTGATAGTTGGCGATGGGCAAGTCTTCCTTACCGGCACTGCCTGCGGTGTGGTCGGCGACAAAGACGAAGATTGTATTGTCAAACCAGGGTTTTTGACGCGCCTGCTCGAGAAACTGGCCGATGGCGTAGTCGGTGTATTTCACCGCGCCGTCACGGCCGTTCCCGGACTTGATGTCGATCCGGTTGTCCGGATAGGTGTAAGGGCGATGGTTGGACGTCGTCATCAGTTGCAGCAGGAAAGGCTGCTGCCTGGCGTAGTCGGCATCGGCCAGTTTCAGTGTCTGCCTGTAGAGATCTTCATCGGCCATGCCCCAGGCATTCTTGAAGTGAATCTCCGACTCCTCGACGCTGCTCTGGTCTACAACGCGATAACCATTGCCACTGAAGAACGCATTCATGTTGTCGAAGTAACCACGGCCACCGTAGACAAACACACTGTCGTAGCCCACGGCATTGAGTTGCTGGCCAAGGCTGGCAAAGCCGCTTTCACGACCCACGCGCTTGACGATCGAGCGACCGGGCGTTGGCGGAATCGCCAGGGTGATGGCTTCCAGGCCGCGGTCGGTGCGGGTGCCGGTGGCGTAGAAATTATTGAAATACAGGCTCTGCTTGCGCAAGGCATCAAGGTTGGGCGTCAGGTTACGGGTGTCGCCGTTGCTGCCCATGTACTTGGCGCTGAAGCTTTCAATGGTGACCAGCACGATATTGGGCTTGCGCGGTGCACCCGGGTTATCGATCTGCCGGCGAATGTCCTGCGGGTCCTGACCCACGAAGCGGGCATTGGGTTCTGCCAGTTCGGCGCGAATCTGTTGGGCAACCACGGCCGATGGCAGTGTGCTGTAGAACTGCGGGTAGTCCAGTTCGTTGTTGCGGAATGCCGCGAAGAATTGATACGGGCCATTGCTCGCCAGTTCGTTCTGGTAGGCGTTGCCGCCCTGGGCGCGCGGGGCGTCCTGGCTGAGCAGTTGCATGCTCAGGCCAGCGACGATCAACAAACCGAGCGCATTCAGCAAGCGCCCACGCAGCGGCGGCAACGGCGCATCAAGTGCGGCGTTGAAGGGTTTGCGCAATGCAAGACTCAGGACCACGGCCAGCACGGCGAGGATACTCAGCAGCGTGCCGATCGGATATGACTCAAGCAGGTTGTTCAGTACTTCGTCGGAATACACCAGATAGTCGACGGCAATGAAGTTGAAGCGCACGCCGAACTCATCCCAGAACAGCCATTCGGCCACCGAGGTGAACAACATCGCGAACAGACTGACCGTCAGCAGCCCCTGAAGGAACCAGCGATGGCCACGCGTGCGCCACAGGGCCGGGGGGCACAGCAACAGGTAGAGGCCCATGGGCAGTGCTGCGTAAGCGATAAAGCCCAGGTCGTAAAGCAGGCCGATGCCGAACACCGACAGGAAGCCGCTTCCGGCCTCATCCAGATGCGTCAGGAGCAGGACTGTTCGAGTCAGAAAAAAAATCACCAGCCAGGAGCCGGTCACCAGCAGCAAAAAACGCATGGGGGCCGTCTTCAAATAGTCCATTTGTTGTATTCCTTTTATCAAACGCGTGTGAGTCTCGGCTGACCGCTGTAGTCAGCACGTGAATCGATAGTGAAAAACTTGTTAATCATACCTTTTGGTTGATCGAATTGATTCACCCCTGGCCTTCCCCTAGCCGTGAGCCACACTTGGCCTTAAGCTGCGCGGGCCATGACGGCCGTTACTGTGGACGGAGAGATACCCATGCGAATTCTATTGGTTGAAGACAACCGCGATATCCTGGCCAACCTGGCCGATTACCTGGGGCTCAAAGGCTATACCGTGGATTGCGCGCAGGATGGTCTGTCTGGCCTGCATCTGGCGGCCACCGAGCACTACGATTTGATCGTGCTCGACATCATGTTGCCCGGCATCGATGGCTACACCTTGTGCAAGCGCCTGCGCGAAGATGCCCGCCGCGAAACGCCGGTGATCATGCTCACGGCCCGTGATCAACTGGATGACCGTCTGCAAGGCTTCAAGTCCGGTGCTGATGATTACCTGATCAAGCCGTTTGCCCTGTCTGAACTGGCGGCCCGTATCGAAGCGATCATGCGCCGGACCCAGGGCGGTGGGCGGCGGACCTTACAGGTCGGCGACCTGAGCTATGACCTCGACACCCTGGAAGTCACCCGCGAAGGCCGGTTGCTGAAACTCAACCCGGTCGGCCTGAAGTTGCTGGCCGTGTTGATGCAGAAAAGCCCGCATGTGTTGCGCCGTGAAATTCTTGAAGAAGCGCTGTGGGGGGATGACTGCCCGGACAGCGACAGCCTGCGCAGCCATGTCCACCAACTGCGCCAGGTGATCGACAAGCCGTTCGCCAAGCCATTGCTGCAAACCGTGCACGGGGTGGGGTATCGCTTGGCCGAGGGCCGTGATGGAGTTTAAGCAGAGCCTTGCTCAACGCATCATCATTGCCTTTGCGCTGATGAGCGCACTGGTGGCGGGTACCTTTGCCATGGGTATCGTGGCGACCGTGCACCTGGTGGAAGAAAAACTGATTTCGGCAGGTCTGGGCGGCGATTTGCAGCGCCTGTTGCTGATGGACAATGTCACGGACTGGAGCCATCGTCCCGAACCGGACCAATTGTTCTACTTCAGCGGCGGACCGGGTGATTTCAGCTTGCCCAAGGATCTGCGGCACCTGGAGCCGGGTTTCCACGAAGTGTTCCGTGAAAACCTGTCGTACCACGCCATGGTCGAAATCGTCGACGGCCGACGTTACGTGCTGTTGCAGGACCAGAGCGACTTCGAAGAGCGTGAGCGGGTGCTGTTTGCCGTGGCGCTGGTGGGGTTCGTATTGAGCCTGGCGCTGGCGGTGTTTCTCGGCTGGATCCTGGCACGCAAGGTCATGGCGCCGGTGGTGCGGCTGGCCCGCCAGGTACGTCATCGCGATCAACTGCTCGGTTTGGCGCCTCCTTTGGCTCCGGATTATGCCGCCGACGAAGTGGGCGAACTGGCCGTGGCCTTCGACGCCACCCTCGGGCGCTTGCGTCAGGCCCTGACCCGCGAGCGGTTGTTCACCAGCGACGTCAGCCACGAACTGCGTACGCCCTTGATGATATTGGCCAGTTCCTGCGAGTTGTTGCTGGAAAACCCTGGTATCGATCAGCGCGGTCGCGCCCAGGTCGAGCGCATTGCCCGGGCGTGTGAAGAAATGCGTGAGCTGGTGCAAACCTTCCTGATGCTGGCCCGTGCCCAGCGTGAAGACGCCAGCATGTCGCCACAGCAGTCCCTGGGCCAGGTGGCCGAGGGCCTGCTCGGTCTGTGGCGCGAGCCCATTGAAAGCAAAGGGTTGAAGCTGATCTTCGAACCGGGCAACCCCGAGGCCAAGGGCTACAATGCGACCTTCTTGCACGCGGTGATGGGTAACTTGCTGCGCAACGCCTTGCATTACACCGAACAGGGCTTCATCCGCCTGACCCTGACGGGCACCGGCTTTCTGGTCGAAGACAGTGGCGTGGGTATTCCCGAGGAAAAACGCGAGGCGATGTTCGAACCGTTCGTCCGGGGCAACGAAAAGCGCGGGGAAGGGTTGGGCCTGGGGCTTTCATTGGTGCAGCGGATCTGTGAAAACCAGGGCTGGAGCGTCAGCCTGACAACCATGGAGCCCAATGGTTGTCGTTTTCAGGTGGAGTTGTCCCGAACCTGATCTGTTGAGTCAGGCGTCCAGCAAACTTTATCAATTCTGTAAAAGCCTGTAATACTTCCAGGTTTCCCGTAATGAAATTTTCACAAGTGAATCACCTGTCACCGACACCGCGAAACCTAAGGTAGCTGCTATCAGTAGTTCAGGAGACCAGGTGATGGACGGCCCGATCAAACTCGATTTTTCCGAAAAGTACGACGAGCAACACGCGCAACGCTATTTGCGCAAACACCAGGAAGGTCTCGGCCGTCGACTGTCCCATTGGCGTGACGAACAATTGGCGCGCAAGGCGCTGGACCTGGTTGGCGAGCCCGGCCTGATCCTCGACTTGCCGTGCGGTGCAGGGCGTTTCTGGCCCTTGCTGGCGGAAAAAACCAACCGCGTGATCATCGGTGCCGATAACTCGGAGTCCATGCTGAAGGTCGCAACCCAGGCGCAACCCGCCGACGTGGTGAAACGGGTACAGCCCTTGCACACTTCTGCATTCGACATCGCCTTGCCGGACAACGCCGTCGACAGCATTTTTTGCATGCGCTTGCTCCACCACATCGGTGAAGCCGAGCATCGCATGGCTGTTTTGCGCGAATTCGAGCGCGTTACCCGTGACAGCGTGATCCTTTCGCTGTGGGTCGATGGCAACTTCAAGGCCTGGAAGCGCAAGCGTTTGGAGAAAACCCGTGGGCAGGCGGGTTACCAAAACCGCTTCGTGTTACCGGCCGCTACCGTAGAGAGGGAATTTGAGCAGGCGGGTTTCCGCATCCAGGAACAACTGGACTTTTTGCCGCTCTATGCCATGTGGCGAGTTTACGTATTACGCAAGAGGTAACAGGATGGCAGTGCAGTGTGCAGCAGAAACGGAAGTCGCTCCCCAGGATCGCTTCGATTATTTTTGGAATCAGCGCGGTGAATGGGTAGAAGAACCTAACGTCCGTCGCGGCGGGGAAAGCGGCGTTCAACGAGTGATGGGCAGTGATGGACAACTGCTCTACGCCAAGCGTCAGACCGGGCATATCCATCGTAGCTGGCAGCACCCTTTCGGGCGGCCGACAGTACTGCGCGAGAGTGCTGCGCTCAACGGTGTCGCCGCGCTTGGCGTACGGGTTCCGCATATCGTTTTCTGCGGCGCGCAGCGTGATCCAGTGCACAAATGGCGTGCCTTGCTGGTCACCAGGTCGCTGGACGGCTTCGAGGAAATCGATCGCTGGTACGCCGGTGGCGGTCGCGAGCGTCATGGTGAAGCCATACACGACCGCGTGCTCAAGGACCTGGCTGAAAACCTGGCGCGCATGCACAAGGGCCGCTGGCAGCACGGTTGCCTTTACGACAAGCACGTATTCGTTCGCGTGACCGGAGAGGGCGAGACGGCCAAGGTTGAAGTGGCCCTGATCGATCTGGAGAAATCCCGACAGCGTTTGACCGCTCATCGCGCAGCGGCCCATGACATGAAGCAATTGCGTCGCCACTCATCGTTCAGCGAAGCAGACTGGAAAAAACTCGTCTACTTTTATGAAACGGCGTTTGGCAGCGCTATCAAGGGTTTATAGCGATGAAACTCGAAATTGCACGAGGTTTGTTTCTGGTAGGAGCCTTGGCAGTTGCATCGATCGCGATGGCAGCCTGGGAGCAACCGCGCCCCCAGGTTCTCAGCTCGATAAACGCAGAAGAACATTGTCCATTGCCGCGGGTTGCGAAGGCATCCGTGGCCACTCGACCCGATCATGATTTGTTGTTGTTCATGTTCGGACTATCTCAGGGATTGAGGCCGCAGAATTGAACCGATTGAAGCCAAAATGAAAGGCCTCGCTGATGCGAGGCCTTTTTTTGCCTTTGGAAATCTACCGGAGTGCATAGGGCCACTGTGGGAGCGAGCCTGCTCGCGAAAGCGATGTATCAGTCAACATCCCTGTTGAATGGTAAGCCGTCTTCGCGAGCAGGCTCGCCCCACAGATTCCTCTTACAGGTTGTTCCGCATCAGGGTTTATCCGGTTTGGCCAGCAACGTGTAGATGCAGGGCAACACAAACAGGGTGAACAGTGTGCCGATCGACATGCCCGTCGCGATGACCGTGCCGATGTCGAACCGGCTGACCGCGCCAGCACCGGTGGCGATGATCAATGGCACCATGCCGAATACCATCGCTGCGGTGGTCATCAAGACCGGACGCAGGCGGATGGCTGCCGCTTCCTCCACTGCTTCGCGTGCCGTCAGGCCCTTGTCCTTGCGTAGCTGGTTGGCGAACTCGACGATCAGAATGCCGTGCTTGCTGATCAGCCCGATCAACGTCACCAGCCCGACCTGGGTGTAGATGTTCATGCTCGACCAGCCCAGGAACAGCGGAATCAATGCACCACAGATAGAGAGGGGCACGGTGACCAGGATCACCAGCGGGTCGCGGAAGCTTTCGAACTGGGCCGCCAGTACCAGGAAAATGACCGCCAATGCCAGGGCAAAGGTGACCCACAGGGCACTGCCTTCCTGAACGTACTGCCTCGATGCGCCGGCGTAGTCGAAGGCAAAACCGGCAGGTGCCTCTTCCCGGGCGATCTGATGCACAAGGTCTACGGCTTCCCCCATGCTCACCAGCGGCACTCCGGACAGGATGGCCGAGTTGAGTTGCTGGAACTGGTTCAACTGTCGCGGTCGAGCACGGTCGGTGACGGTGATCAGGGTCGACAGCGCCAACAGTTCGCCCTTGGCGTTTTTCACGTAGTAATTGTTCAGCCAGTCCGGATTGTCGCGGAATGGCTGTTCGACCTGGGCAATGACTTTGTAGCTGCGACCTTCAACGGTGAAACGGTTGATCTCGGCTTCACCCAGCAGGGTTGCCAGGGTTCCCCCCAGATCCTGCATGGAAACCCCCATCTGCGCGGCTTTGGCGCGGTCGATATCCACCACCACTTCCGGCTTGTCGAAAGCCAGGTCAACGTGGACAAACGCAAACTTGCCGGATTCCTTCGCCCGTTTTTTTACCCGGTCGGCCACCTGCAGCAGCAACTCGTAATCATTGGCGGAGTTGATGACGAACTGGAACGGCACACCTTCGCCGGTGCCCGGCAGAGATGGCAGGTTGAAGCCGAAAATCTGCAACCCCGGGATCTTTTCCAGTTTGGCCTGCACCTCGGGCAGGATCGACATTTGCGTGCGGCTGCGCTCGTTCCACGGCTTGAGCAGGAAACCGCCGATGCCCGATTGCACGCCGTTGAAACCATTGATCTGGAACGACGAGTAATACTCGGGAAACGCCTTGAAGATCGAGACGAACTCGTCGGTGTAGATGTTCAGGTAGTTGAGGTTGGTCGGTTGCGGGGCGTTGGCGATCATGAAAATGATGCCTTGGTCCTCATCCGGCGCCAGTTCTGATTTGGTGAACTTGAGAAGGACCGGAATCAGGCACAACACGATCACGGCGAACACCAGCACCACCGGCCGGGTGTTGAGGGTGCCGTGAAGTATGCTCTGGTAGCGGCGCTTGAGGCTTTCGAAAATCAGGTCCAGGCGATGGGCCAGGCCACTGGGGTTCTCATCGTGGCGCAGCAGAAACGCACACATCATCGGCGACAGGGTCAGGGCAACGATACCGGAAATCACCACCGCGCCGGCCAGGGTCAGGGCGAACTCCTTGAACAGCGCCCCGGTCAGGCCGGTCAGGAAACCGATCGGTGCGTACACCGCCGCCAGGGTGATGGTCATCGAAACCACCGGCATGGCGATTTCCCGGGCACCTTCAATGGCGGCTTCGAGCGGAGTCTTGCCTTCCTCGATGTGGCGGTGAATGTTTTCCACCACGACGATGGCGTCGTCCACCACCAGGCCGATGGCCAATACCATCGCCAGCAGGGTGAGCAGGTTGATCGAGTACCCCATCATCTGCATGAAGAACATGACGCCGATCATCGACAGCGGGATGGTCACCACCGGGATCACCACCGAACGCAGGGCCCCGAGGAACAGGAACACCACCACGATCACGATCAGCACCGCCTCGAACAGGGTTTTCACCACTTCGTCGATCGAGGCCTGGATGAACAGGGTGGCGTCATAGGCGATTTCACCCTTGAGGTTCGGTGGTAGCTGGGCCTCGAGGTCCGGCATGATCTTGCGCACTTCCTTGATCACTTCCAGCGGGTTGGCGCCGGGCGTCGCCTTGATGCCGATGTACACCGAAGGGGTGCCACCGAACGAGCTGATGGTGTCGTAGTTTTCCGCGCCCATTTCCACGCGCGCCACATCCCGCAGCAGAACACGGCTGTCGCCATCGACCTTGAGCGGAATGGCCCCGAAGGCTTCGGCGGACTTGAGTTCGGTATTGGCGTTGATGCTGGTGACCACGTATTCGCCTTTCACCTCGCCGGCAGCCGAGAGGAAGTTGTACTGGCGCACCGCGTTGGTCACATCGCTGGCACTCAAGCCGAAACCCGCGAGCTTCGCCGGGTCCAGCCACAGGCGCATGGCAAACACCTGGTTGCCGAGGATCTCGGCTTCGGCCATGCCGGGCAAGGTCGCCAGTTTCGGCTGGATCACCCGTGACAGGTAATCGGTAATCTGCGGGTTGTTCAATTCCTTGCTGAAGAAGCTCATGTACATCAGCACTGACGCATCGGCAGATTGCTTGCTCAGCACCGGGTCTTCAGCGTCCTGGGGCAGCTGGCTCTTGACCTCGTTGGCCTTGGCCAGCAGTTCGGTAAACAGACGGTCGCTGTTGGAGCCGACACGTGCGTAGATCGAGATGACCGAAAAGTTCTGGCGACTCACCGAGGTCATGTAGTCGATGCCCTCGGCGCTCGCCAGGCTTTGCTGCATCGGTTGAGTGATATAGCCCTGGATGGTCTCGGCGTTGGCCCGGGGTAGGCGGTGGTCACCGTGATCAGGGCGTTTTCCATTTGCGGGTACTGTCGCAGCGGCAGTTTGCCCCAGGCCTGGAAGCCCAGCAGCACAATCAGCAGGCTGACCACAGTTGCGAGAACCGGGCGGCGGATGAACGGATCGGTAAAAGCCATGGGGATTCCTTGATCAGTTCGCGCGTGGCGGGCTGTTCTGCTCGGCCAGGGTCTTGTCGTCGCTGATGGCGATGTGTGCGCCGTTGTCCAGTTTGAGCTGGCCGGCGGTCACCACTTTCTCGCCGCTCTGCACGCCTTTGGTGATCATCACTTGCCCGTCGCGGCGTTCGCCGGTTTCGACAAAACGCCGTTCGGCGATCAGCACCGGCTGGCCCTTGTCATCCTTTGCGGGCTGCCATCTTCGGCCTTCTTTGGTACGGCCACGTACACCGAGTTGCCGTAGAGCGTGTAGGTAATCGCGCTTTCCGGTACCACGATGCGCGGTTGCGGGTCGGGCAGGAGCACCTGGAGGTTGGCGAACATGCCTGGCATCAACTTGCCATCGGGGTTGGCCAGGGTGGCGCGGACCTGCACGTTACGGGTGCTGTTCTCGACTTTGGGGTTGATTGCACTGATGGTGCCGGGGTACTCCAGGGTCGGATACGCCGCGACAACGACCTGCACTGGCTGGCCGAGGGCAATCTTCGGCACCGACTGCTCGGGCACAAAAAAGTCGACATACAGGCTGCTGAGGTCTTGCAGGGTGGCGATCATGGTGCCGGTGGCCACATAGTCGCCGACGTCCACCTGACGAATGCCGATGGTGCCGCTGAACGGCGCGATGATGCGTTTTTTCTCGAGCGCGGCCCTGAGCTGATTGACTGTGGCCCTGCTCTTTTTCAGGACCGCCGAGAGGCGGTCGAACTCGCCTTTGGAAATGGCCTGGCTGCCGACCAGTTGGCTACCGCGACCGTAATCAAGCTGTGCCAGCCCGAGGTCGGCCAGCGCAGTTTCCAGCAGGGCACTTTCAACGGCGCTGTCGAGACGCAGGAGTGGTTGACCGGCCTTGACCTTTTGCCCTGACTCGAACTGCAAATCGATGACGGTACCATCGGTCTCCAGGCTCAGGTCCACGCCTTGCAATGCCTTGAGCGTGCCAACGGTAGGCAGGCGGGCTTGCCATGGGCGCTCGGTGGCGGTGGCCACGGCAACGCTGATGGCCGGTCTGGGCGCAGAGAAGCCTTGAACCATCGTGTAGATCGAGAAGGCCTTGTACGCGGCCAGGACCAGCACAATCAGTAGAACCACACCCAACATGATCAGCATGCGGCGACGCAGCATATTCCAGTTCCTTGGAGGAAATCAGGTGAGACAGCGGGGCACATTACCGGGAGTGTAGAGGGTAATCCCACTGCCGTTTTTACAGTTCGTGAGGTATTAGAGGGGGGAAAGCCTGAAAAGATTCTCCGCCTTGGGCCGCGCCTGCCGGGTGTCCGTCATCCCGATACAAGCGCGGCCCAAGGCGGCGATTTTTTCAATGATTCAGGCCATCAGATGCAGATGGTTGTCCCAGAGCCCTGCCGGCAGCTCCAGCGGCTTTGCAATAAGATTTGTCTGGCGGCAATCGTAGTAGCGGCAGCGCCCCTGACCCGAGGTCACGACAAAACCGTCGGCCACGGCGCCGACCCCGGCGCAATCGGGCAGTGGTGCATCCAGGCGTACTTCACCGCTGTCCAGGTCCCAGATGAAAAAACGGTTGCCCCGTGGTGCCGTCAATGCCACCAGGCGCAAGTCGCTGTGTATCGCGACGCTGGCGGTGTAGTGCCCCATGGCCTGCAACTGATGCTCGGGCACCGGGAACGCGACGAAAGGCTGACCGGGACGCTTGATCGCCAACAGCTCCGACGGCTCGTGGGCCGCCCCCATGAACTGCTGGCTGGCGACGATGGTGCCGTCACTGGCGATGGCCAGATGGCGCACGCTGTTCATCTGCTGGGCGAGGGTTTCCTTGCTCAGCAGGGTGCCGTCACGCTGCATCAGGACCAGGCTCGGTTCCATGGCGTTGAGGTTCATCTCCACCCGGCTTTCGGCCTCGGTGCGAATCCCGCCGTTGGCCACCACCAGGGTTTCGCCGTCGGGCATCCACGACACCTGGTGCGGTCCGAGGCCGTGGGTGGAAACTTCACCGCTGTGCACCAGCCTTTCGCCTTCGAACTTATACACGCCGAGCAGGCCGCGCCCCGGATCGGTGGTGTCATTTTCGGTGGCGTACAGCCAGTCACCACTGTGGTGAATGACCGCATGTCCGTAGAAGTGCCGGTTCGGCTGTGACACCACGGTTTGCAGGAGCGCACCGTCGCGCAGGTCTATCAGGTAGCTCTCGGTACCCGGACGGCGGGCGACAAACAGCGCAATCGGCTGTGTCGGGTGGTTGACGATGTCGTGGCAACGCTGGCCGACCCGGGTGGCGAACACCTGGGTGCCGTCCAGTCGATAACCCACGGCGTAATGCTGGCCATCGGTATCGTCCCGTGCCGAAAGCAACAACGGACTCTTGTCCTTTTGCCTGAACAGCTTCCAGCCGCCCAGCGTCACCGCACCCAGCAACAAACTACCTAATGTCAGAACCTGGCGTCGCAGCATGGACCTCGCCCTCATCAGTCACCGTCGTTGGCGTTGAAGCCCAGTTGGATGCCCAGCGCCTTGGCAAGATCAGCTTCGTGCAGGCGATGGACGACATTGAGGCTTTCGTACAGGTCGTTGAGTTGCTGGCGGCCGGCGTCATCACCGAGCATTTCGGTCAGCGAGCGCTGGTTGCTGGCGAACAGTTTCAGCGAGGCGGCATAGGCCGCATCGATCTTGTCGGCCAACGGTTTCTGCTCGCTCGGCAACAGGCTGCGCAGGCCTTTGTTATCCACACCTTCCCAGACGGTTTTGGCGGCCGCGAGGCTGGCTTCGAGGCTGGTCAGGGAGCTCTGGCTACGCCATGCATCGGCCTGGAAGGGTTGTGGCACGCCCTTGCTCTGGCGACCCATCGGCGTGCCGAGTTTTTTCTTCAGGGTGTCGATGGCCGTGACCTGCACGCGCAGCAGATCGGCGATCGCTTCGTGGGAGTCCGCGTAGCGCTGGTTCGGGAACTTGCTCATTTGCGCGAGCATGCCGTCGGTGTTGTTCCAGGTTTGCAGAATCTCTTCGGCCAATTGCTTCTGGCGTTCGCCAATCGCGACCAATAGCGGGCAGTACCTGGCCTTCTGTTCAGCGTTGGCTACATCAGGCTTGCTGTCGAACAGAATGTATTCGTAGGCCGAGAGCCCCTGTACCACAACACTGGACTTGGCCAGTGCAGTGGCATCGATCTGCGGCTGGGTGGTGACCAGTTGCTCGACCTGACGGCCGACCAGGTTTTTCTTGTCCGGCCAGAACTGCACTTGCCACGAACGGTTGCCTTCGGCCAACGGCCCGATCAGCAATGGTTGCAGTTCGGCCCAGGCTTTTTGCGCATGCAGGAAATCGGCACGGGCGGTTTCCAGGGTTTCCTTGCCTTCGCAATAGGCGAGGGCACTGACCGCCAATTGACGGTCGGCTTCAACCCAGCGGGTGTAGGTCGGCAGGATCACCGACTTGGCGATGGCCGCCGACGTGACCGCTTGCGGGTCCTGGGGCGAGCAGGCACCCAGGGCGAGTGCGGCAAGGCTGGTGAACAATAATTTGGGACGGAACATGTTGGGCTCCCGCGAATGGAATGCGTGTTAAAGGGAATTCAGGAACGCCAGCAACGCGGTACGCTGCTCGGCATTGAAAGACAAAACCTGTTGCTGCGCCGCGGTCGCCTCACCGCCATGCCAGAGCACGGCTTCGAGCAGGTTGCGGGCGCGGCCGTCGTGCAGGAACTGGGTGTGACCGCTGACCGCCTGTGTCAGGCCGATGCCCCACAACGGTGGGGTACGCCATTCGCGGCCGCTGGCCTGGAATTCGGTACGGTTATCAGCCAGGCCGTCGCCCATGTCATGCAGCAGCAGATCGCTGTACGGGCGAATCACTTGATTGGCCAGTTCAGGTTCGGCGGCGTTGGCGGCGGTGGTGTATTTCGGTGTGTGACAGGACTGGCAACCGGCCTGATAAAACAGGGTTTTGCCGGCCAGCACTTCAGGGGCGTTGACGTCACGACGGGCCGGGACGGCGAGGTTACGGCTATAGAACAGCACCAGGCTCAGGATGTTATCGCTGACTTCTGGCTCGCCATTCGGGCCGTTGCCATTGGGGGCCTGTTTGCAGGCAATTTGCGCGTCCGTGCAGTCGTCAAAGGGTCTCAGGCTGGTCGTGAGGCCCATGTCACCCGAAAACGCGTGAACATTTTGTTGATTGAGGTTCGGTTGTCCGGCTTTCCAGCCAAATCTTCCCAAAACGGTCTTTTGCCGGGCATCGTCCCACACCTGGTTCGGTCGTCCGCTGATGCCGTTGTTCGCCTTGGCCTGTGCCTCGGCGTTGGCCAGGATCGCCTCGTCAGGGATTGCTTCAAGCAGGCCCAGGCCAATCATCGGCGGCGCTATACGTGCCGAGAAACGGGTGTCGGGGTGCATCGGGCCGTAGCCCAGCCGGGTGATGTTCAGGCTTGGCTTGCGCAGCTCGACTTCGGTACCGTCCCTGAAGCGAACCGGCACGGCGGTGTAATCGACCCGCACTTTGCCTTCGGGGGCCACACCGGGTACGGCCATGTCCTGGAACTGACCGCCGTAGACGGGTTCCGGCACCACGCCGAGCTGTTCGATGACCTTGGCATACGCCGGAGCGTCGGGAATCGACAGGCGTACCAGCATCGACACGGCGTTCGCATCGTCCGGGGTCGGCGGATGGCCGCGGCCGTCCTTGATGTGGCAGCCCTGGCAGGCATTGGTGTTGAACAGTGGGCCGAGGCCATCGCGAGCGGTCGTCGTCGATGGGGCGATCACCCAGGGGCTGCGGAAGAAACTGTTGCCGACGCTGAAATCCACACGCCGTGATGGCGGCAGATTCGCCGAGGGCATCGAAAACGCGTTCTGATCGCTTTTGCGCACCGTCGCACTGCCGCCGGAGCGGGCTTCACCGGGTTCAGCCTGGGTGAATTTCGGGGCGTCATCGCAGGCACTCAGGCCCAATGCCAGAAACAGTGCGGACAAGCGAAGAGGCAGCGGGGGCATCAGACATCCTGCAAGACGAGCAAAACAAGGGCGCAAAGTCTAACAGGGGATGGGAATTTGAATAAGAGGAATTATCGTTTGCTTGATGTGGGGCAGTAATTTGAAGTGATGGGCAACACAGAACCCTGTGGGAGCGAGCCTGCTCGCGAAGAGGCCATAACAGCTGGTATCAGTGGTGTCTGACCCACCGTTTTCGCGAGCAGGCTCGCTCCCACATTGGTCTGCGTGTAGCAGATGCAAAAAAGGCGACCCGAAGGTCGCCTTTTTCATTCAGCCAGCGTTGATCAGAATTCGTGATCAGCGTTGTCCGGGTTCAGGTCGTTGATCCCCAGTTTGCCGGCGGCGGCTTCGATCGAACCGGTCTGCTTGACCAGCGACGCGATGGCGTCACGGACGATCTGGTTGCCCGCGGTATTGCCCGCAGCGATCAACTGGTCGTAGTGCTCACCCTTGTTGGCGTGGTCGACCATGATCTGGATCTTGGCTTCGGTGGCGGCCAGGTCGTCTTTCAGCGCGGTGTCGGCAGCCGGGTCGGCTTTGGCCACCAGGGACGACAGGCTGGCGCCGGTCATTTTGGTGCCGTCGACGCGAGTGTATTCACCCAGGTACACGTTACGAATGCCCTTGGCATCGTAGAAGTGCGAGTTGTGGGTGTTGTCGCTGAAGCAATCCTGTTCGTCTTCCGGGGAGTTGGCTTCCAGGGAAACCTTCATGCGCTCGCCCGCCAGTTCGCCCAGGGACAGGCTGCCCATGCCGAACAGCATTTTGCGCAGGCCGGACTCGGCCGGTTCCGCTTCCAGGGTGGCGCGGTAGTTGTCGGCCACGTTCGGCTTCCAGTTACCGACCATTTCTTCCAGGTCGCTGACCAGCAGTTGGGTCACGGACTTCAGGTAGGCACGACGACGGTCGTTGTGGCCGCCGGTAGCGCCTTTGCCTTCCAGGTAGTCCGAGGCCGGACGGTTGCCGGCGCCTGGGCCGGTGCCGTTCAGGTCCTGGCCCCAGAGCAGGAATTCGATGGCGTGGTAGCCGGTGGCGACGTTGGCCTCGGAACCGCCCAGCTCGTTCAGGCTGGCGAGTTTTTCCGGGGTGATGTCTTTGACATCGACCTTGTCTTCGCCGATCTGCACTTCAGTGTTGGCGATGATGTTGGCGGTGGCACCCGGGTTGCCCAGAGCGTGTTCGTAGGATTTGTCGACGTAGTCGATCAGGCCTTCGTCCAGCGGCCAGGAGTTCAACTGGCCTTCCCAGTCGTCAATGATGGTGTTGCCGAAGCGGAACACTTCGCTCTGCAGGTAAGGCACGCGAGCGGCAACCCAGGCAGCCTTGGCGGCTTTCAGGGTGTCGTCGTTCGGCTTGGCGAGGAAGGCGTCGACGGCGGTTTGCAGGGTCTTCGCGGTGGATTCGGCATCGCTGTAAACGGCGAAAACCATGTCGGCGTAGTGAGCGACAACGGCTTTGGCGGCGGCTTCGTCGACTTTACCGGCAGTGGCAGGCGCAGCGGCCGGAGCAGCCGCAGTGCTGGCAGCTGGCGCAGGCGCGGCAGCTTTTTCTTTGTCTTTACCTTCGCCGCAACCGGCGAGGGCAATAGCGATGGCCAACAGACTGGCGGTAGCCAGAGGCATACGAATCATGGCGAACATCCTGCTTCGATAGAGAGTGGAGTCGTGCTATGCGCACGCAAAACTGCGACATAATGCAAATCTTTCGCATTATGTGTAAAGGGTTGTACCTGGAAATATTTCTTATTCACAAAGCGAGGATCGCAACCCTGTAGGAGCGAGCCTGCTCGCGATGAACCTGAGAACAACGCGCTCATCCAGAATGAGCGCGTTATCGTTCACGACCATCGCGAGCAGGCTCGCTCCTACAGGGGTTACAAAATAGCGGCATTAGTGCGTTGGGCCTGCTTCAGGTAAACGCCCAGCTCCCGTGCCGGCAACGGCTTGCTGTAGTGATAGCCCTGACCTTCGTGGCAGCCTTCGGAAATGATGTAGGCCTCTTGCTCGGCGGTTTCCACGCCTTCGGCAATCACCTGCATGCCCAGGCTCTTGCCCAGCTGGATGATGGCGCGAACGATGGTCGCATCGTCATCGTCATCGAGCAGGTCCTGAACGAAGCTCTTGTCGATCTTGATCTTGTCCAGCGGCAGGCTTTTCAGATAGCTCAAGGATGAATAGCCGGTTCCGAAGTCATCGATCGCGATCAGCGCGCCGGAGCGACGCAAGCTGAGCAGGTGCTGGGCCGCCGTGCTGATGTCTTCCATCAGGCCGGTTTCGGTGACTTCCAGCTCCAGGCTGCGTGGCGGCAGGCGGTACATCTGCAGCAGGTTGTTGACCACCCGGGGCAGTTCGGTGTGGTGCAATTGAACCGTGGACAGGTTGACCGCCATGCGCAAGTCGCTGAAGCCCTGGTCATGCCATTCGCGTAATTGTTTGCAGGCCTGGTCCAGCACCCATTCGCCGATGGCGATGATGGTGCCGTTCTGTTCGGCCAGCGGGATGAACAGGTCTGGCGGCACCATGCCGTGCTCGGGATGTTGCCAGCGAATCAGGGCTTCGACGCCCACCACGCGGTTGTCGCGGTAGCTGATCTGCGGCTGGTAGACGAGGTAGAACTGATTGCGGATCAGCGCATCGCGCAGGTCTTTTTCCAGTTCGCGGCGGCGGCGCATTTCGGTGTCGACGCTGGCGATATAGAACTGATATCGGTTGCGCGAGCGGGTCTTGGCCAGCGTCATGGTCTGCTCGGCCTTTTGCAGCAACTTCTCGGTGCTGTTGCCGTCCTCGGGGAACAGGGTGATGCCGATGGTGGCGCGCAGGCGGATCTCCTGATGATCGAGGGCGAACGCCGCTTCCAGATCATCGAGAATGCTTTGCGCCAGTTCGGCGGCTTCGTAGGGTTGCTCGATATCGGCCTGGACCAGGGCGAACTGGTCGCCACCGAGGCGGGCGAGGGCGCCCAGGCGACCGCTATGACCGCGCAGGCGATCGGCCAGGGCCAGCAGCAGCTGGTCGCCGGTCTGGTAGCTGAACTGCTCGTTGATGCCCTTGAAGTCATCGAGGCCGACACACAACACCGCGACCCGGCGCTGTAGCCTGCCGGCGTCGATGAGGATCTTGTCCAGTTGTTGCTGCAACTGCTGGCGGTTCGGCAGACCCGTCAGGAAATCATATTGGGACATGCGCAACAGGCTGTTTTCTGCTTCGTGGCGCAGATGGGTATTGCGTTCGATGGATTCGAGCAACTGGTTGGCAGTGTTGATCCAGATGCCCAGTTCGTTTTTCTCGTGACCCTTGAGCAGCGGAATCTTGTGTTCGCTGGGACGATCCGGATTGATTTCCGTGAGGTGCTCGATGATCCGTGACAGCGGCTTGGTCAGCAGCCAGTGATAGACCAGATACAACACCAGCCCCATGGCGAGCGCGCGCAGTACGCCGGAGATGAAGATGATCACCGAGCTGATAATGAACCCCTGACCATAGGTGGCGGTATCGAGGGTGATGCTCAGGTCACCGTAATACTCGCTGTAAGGCCCGCGACCGACCAGTTGGGTGGTGAAGGTGCGTTCCTTGCCAAGAATCAGGTCGGTCAGCCAGCGACTGTGGGAGTACTGCAACTCGCGGGTTTTTTGCGCGAGCATGGCTTCGTTGGGATGGCCGATGGAAGCCTGGCGCACGGCGGCGTCCTGAAACAGGCCTTCGATCACCTGCATGCCCATTTCCCGGTCCAGGCTGTAGACGGCCTGGGTCGAGGGGTCACGAAACATGTCGAGGATGCGCTCGGCATCGCTGGCGACGGCCTGGCGTGTTTTATAGGCATCGAACACGATCTGCGCGCAGCTCAAGATCACGCCTACGATCAATGCCGACAGGAGTACGACCCGAAGCAACTTCACCGACAAGCTGTTCTTGAGTTCCAGCTTCAAAGGGTTATTCCTTGTTCCGTGCGGGTAGCATCAAGTTGCCATGAGTATTGGCAATCCCGTGATGGCAGTCAAAGGGACAATCATCCTTGGGGGATTTTGCCTGCAGCTTGGCCGATTTGCAGTTGTCCTGACGAGTTAGCCTGTTAGCACTGTGTCGGTTGTCGAGTCCTTCAACTTGAGGGGCGGGGTGGAGATATTTTCCTTTTGTTTGATGTTAGTCGGCAGTGGCGGTGGAGCAAGGGGCTGGAGGCTGGTTTCATCTTGGGAAATTGGCTTCGTGCGGGTTTGGGGGGTACATATCCATTGCTGCGGTAACGGCAGCTGGCGGTTTCGCCCTTACGGCGAGTCACTTTTAACTAGCGCCCGGAATGCCGGCCCAGTTAAAAGTAACCAAAAGCGCTCGCCCCGAACGTCCGGCCCCTCGCCAGGGCTCGGGGTTCCTTCGCTCCGGCATTAATCCGGGGGCATCGCCCTCCGGTTGGCTTCGCTGGCACCTACATGCGATGAGTTCGACTGCGTCGAACGGCGCTGCGCGCCCATCCCCGGATGAACGCCTCCACTCAGCCTGCCGAGGGGGCGGGTGGATCAAGATCAAGAGCGGCAGGCGAGCTAACGCTCGGCCTGTTGAGTGGTGAAGAGCGTGGGGGTACGCTGATCTGCCTTTGCTCTGCTCTTCTGTAGGAGCGAGCCTGCTCGCGAAAAACGCCGGGACACCGCGGGGATTCAGACAGCCCGCGTCATCGTTGACGACCATCGCGAGCAAGCCGGCTCCCACTGGCTCGGTGGTGACCTGTGGGAGCGAGCTTGCTCGCGAAGGCGGCGCAACGATCGCCACCGTCCCGTTGCTTGTATCCTTCCATAAAAATGTATGGTCAGCCCATCTCCTGCAACCTCATGGGCTGTTTCCGGTAAAGCTGGCTTGCGCTAATGTATCCGGGCTCATGGTGAGCGTTGCTGGAACAACGCTCGGCCCTCGATGAGTAGCCGCTCCCGACTGTCCTGAAAAACCCTCAGCCTCTCTAGCTGATTTTTATGCCAGGTTCTCAGTCGGGCCGTTTGCCGTTTACTGTCATCAGTCAGTGACGTCGCAAAAGCCGGTGGTAACGCTGTACGTTCAAGCGTTCGGATGTGGGTCGTACTGGCCGCCTTTGGCCAGTACCGCCCACACGATTCGCGCCAGTTTGTTCGCCAAGGCGCAGGCCACGATGTTGGAGTGTCGGCGCCTCAGCAGCTCTTGAACCCAAGGCCCAAGGGCATCTTCCCGTTTATCGATATGACGCATGATGGCCCGCGCACCCTGCACCAAGAGCTGACGTATGTGCTTGTCCCCACGCTTGCTGATCCCCAGCAGCACCGTCTTTCCGCCCGTCGAGTATTGCCTCGGGACCAGCCCTAACGAAGCCGCGAAATCGCGTCCGCTGCGGTAGCGCGAGACATCCCCACGTCGGCCAATACCGCGCTGGCGGTGATCGGGCCAATGCCAGGAATACTCTGCAAGCGTTGTCCGGCATCGTCTTCCTTCAACTGTTGTTTCAGGTCGGACTCGATGTCCTTGATCTCATCAGTGAGCTGTTGAATCTGATAATAGAGGCGCATCAGCAGGCCCTTGAGACGCAATGGAACCGGGTGCCGAGGGTCGTCCAGTAGCGCCGGTACGCGGTGTAAGGCCGTGACACCGATGGGCAGGCTAATCCCGAACTCCAGTAGAAACCCATGAATCTGGTTGGTCGCCGCCGTCCGATGCTCAATCAGCGAGCCTCGAACACGGTGCAGGGCCGAAAGCGTTTGCTGTTCTGCCGTTTTGATCGGGCAGAAGCGCATCGTGGGGCGGCTCGCCGCCTCACAGATCGCTTCTGCATCAATGAAGTCGTTTTTGTTGCCTTTAACGAACGGTTTGACGTACTGCGGAGCGATCAACTTCACCTCGTGACCGAGTGCGCCGATCTCCCGAGCCAACCAGTGGGCACCACCACAAGACTCCATCACCACCGTGCAGATGGGGAGTTGCGCCAAGCTTCCGAGCAACTGGCCACGGCTCATCTTCTTGCGCAAAACCTGATGACCTCGGGTGTCCTGGCCATGCAGGTGGAAACTGTGTTTGCCGATGTCGATACCGAGAAGCGTCATCGCATTCATGAGAGATCCTCCGGCCGAAAACGAGAAAAGCCCTGCAAGCGTAAACCTGCAGGGCTTATCGGTCAGGCTGACCATCTCATTAAACCCGGCATAAGCCGGGCTTTTTTGACTGGCGACGAGCTTAAGCGGTGAAGGTTTTGCCTTCGAACTGCTCAGCCACGAACTTCCAGTTGACCAGGTTCCAGAACGCTTCGACGTACTTCGGACGCAGGTTGCGGTAGTCGATGTAGTAAGCGTGTTCCCAGACGTCGCAGGTCAGCAGCGGGGTGTCGCCGTTGGTCAGCGGGTTGCCGGCGCCGATGGTGCTGGCCAGGGCCAGGGAACCGTCAGCCTTCTTCACCAGCCAGCCCCAACCGGAACCGAAGGTGCCGATGGAAGTCTTGCTGAACTCTTCCTTGAACTTGTCGAACGAACCGAAAGCCGCGTTGATGGCTTCGGCCAGTGCGCCGGTTGGTTGACCGCCAGCGTTTGGCGCCAGGCAGTTCCAGTAGAAAGTGTGGTTCCAGACCTGAGCGGCGTTGTTGAAGATACCGCCCGAGGAAGTCTTGACGATTTCTTCCAGGGTCTTGCCTTCGAACTCGGTGCCTGGCACCAGGTTGTTCAGGTTCACGACGTAGGTGTTGTGGTGCTTGTCGTGGTGGTATTCCAGGGTTTCCTTGGAAATGTGCGGCTGCAGGGCATCGTGTGCGTAAGGCAGCGGCGGCAATTCGAAAGCCATGATGATTCTCCTAATCAGGTCAGTTGCGGTGAGCGCAAGGCCGATCACGGGCGGCCAGACAAGCGCCGGGGAGTTTGTACTCTTTGCGGCGCAGGGAGTCGGATCATAGCACCGGGGGGGCGGCATAACCACGCAACAACTGTGTGGAATAGAGGTTCTGCGAATCAGATGGCCGCGATCAACTGCAGCGCTACGGCAAACATCATCACCGCCACCAACAGATCGAGAATTCGCCAGGTGCTGGGGCGGGCGAGCCACGGTGCCAGCCATGCGGCACCGAGCGCCAGGGTGAAGAACCACAGCAGCGAGGCACTGGCCGCACCTACGACATAAGCGCCCGGCTCGGTTTGTTGTGCGCCGAGGGAGCCGATCAGCAAAACCGTGTCCAGATAGACGTGCGGGTTGAGCAACGTCACCGCCAGCGCACTGAGCATGACCGCCCGCAGCGAGCGTACGGTCTGGCTCTCGCCCTGCTCAAGGCTCTGTTTCGAAAAGGCCCGGCGCAGTGCCTGGCTGCCGTACCACAACAGAAACGCTGCGCCGCCCCAGCGGGCAATCGCCAACAATGTCGGATTTTGTGCCAGTACTGTCGCCAGGCCGAATACCCCGGCCGCCACCAATAGCGCATCGCAGGCCACGCAGAGTGCCGCCACCGGCAGGTGATGTTCACGCCGCAGGCTTTGCGCCAGGACAAACGCATTCTGGGTGCCGATCGCCATGATCAGGCCGAAGGCCACGAGCAGCCCGTTCACATAACTTTGCCACATGATTTCTTACTCCGCGTTGGCTGCCAGATCCCGCAGCACTTGCAGGGCACGGTCGGCGTCGGCCTGGCCGACAAACAAATGGTCGTGGTAGTAGCCGGCAATCACGTTGCAGCTGATGCCGGCCTTGCCCAATGCCGTGGCGAATGCGGCGGTCAGGCCGACCGCTTCGAGGGCCGAATGCACGTTCAGGGTGATCCAGGCGGCGATGTAGTCGAAGCTGAATCCGGCTTTTTCGGCGTGGGAACGTTCGAGAATCACGGTCAGGCCTTCCTGCTCGCGGAAGCTGCCGACAATCTCCAGATCCGCAGGCAATTTGCCGTCGCGCAGGGTGCAGAACACGTATTCGCCAGCGTTGAGTTGCGGGCTCATGCTGCGCAGCAGCGTTGCCAGTGAAGTTTCGCCAGCCATGTGGGGGATCCTTGTTCAAGAGTTCTTGCTGGTCATTGTCCTTGGGAAGGCTGTATAAGAAAAACAAATCATGCTGATCGCTCATTAGGAAAACTGATGTTCGACTATAAATTGCTTTCCGCCCTGGCCGCCGTGGTCGAACAGGCCGGTTTTGAACGGGCGGCCCAGGTGCTGGGCCTGTCGCAATCGGCGATTTCCCAGCGCATCAAGCTGCTGGAAGCACGGGTTGGCCAACCGGTGCTGGTGCGGGCCACGCCGCCAACGCCGACGGAAATCGGTCGACGGTTGCTCAACCACGTGCAGCAGGTGCGATTGCTTGAACGGGATTTGCAAAGCCTGGTGCCGGCGCTGGATGAAGAGGGCCTGCCGGAACGCCTGCGGATCGCCCTGAATGCCGACAGCCTGGCCACTTGGTGGGCGCAAGCCGTGGGGGCTTTTTGCGCGGAACAGCATCTGTTGATGGACCTGGTGGTCGAAGACCAGACCGTGGGCCTCAAGCGCATGCGCGCCGGTGAAGTGGCGGCCTGTGTCTGCGCCAGCGAACGTCCGGTGGCGGGTGCGCGCAGCGTGCTGCTGGGGGCGATGCGTTACCGTGCGCTGGCCAGCCCCGCCTTTATTGCCCGGCATTTTCCGCAAGGTGTACGCGCCGATCAGTTGGCCCGAAGCCCGGCGCTGGTGTTTGGCCCGGACGATTTCCTGCAGCATCGTTATCTGGCGTCCCTGGGCGTCGAGGGTGGTTTTGAACACCATTTATGCCCGTCGTCGGAAGGCTTTATCCGTCTGACGGAAGCCGGGCTGGGCTGGGGGCTGGTTCCGGAACTGCAGGTACGCGAGCAACTGGAAAGGGGCGTATTGCAGGAGCTGCTGCCAGATAAGCCAATCGATGTGCCGCTGTACTGGCATCATTGGCGTAATGGCGGCCAGTTGCTGGGTTTACTCACCGATCAATTGGTCCGTGCGTCGAAGCAATGGCTGGTGCCCTTGGAGCAGCCGTAAGCGTCAAGCTGCAAGCCGCAAGTGAAGCGCTTGCGCACTCGATTTAACTTGCAGCTCGTAGTTTTGAGCTTGTAGCTGCATCTGTAGGAGCAATTCATGAAGATTCTGGTTACCGGCGCAAGCGGCTTCATCGGCGGGCGCTTTGCGCGTTTTGCCCTGGAACAGGGCCTGGACGTGCGGGTCAACGGTCGCCGGGCCGAGAGTGTGGAGCATTTGGTACGCCGGGGAGCCGAGTTCATCCAGGGCGATTTGAGCGACCCGGAACTGGCGCGCGAACTGTGTTCGGACGTCGAGGCCGTGGTGCATTGCGCCGGTGCCGTCGGGTTATGGGGGCGTTATCAGGACTTCCATCAGGGCAACGTCCAGGTCACCGAGAACGTGGTCGAAGCCTGCCTGAAACAAAAGGTTCGGCGGCTGGTGCATCTGTCGTCGCCATCGATCTACTTCGATGGTCGCGATCACCTGGGCCTGACCGAAGAGCAGGTGCCCAAGCGCTTCAAACACCCTTACGCCGCCACCAAGTACCTGGCCGAGCAAAAAGTCTTCGGTGCCCAGGAGTTCGGCCTGGAAACCCTGGCCCTGCGCCCGCGTTTCGTCACCGGGGCCGGCGACATGAGCATCTTCCCGCGCCTGTTGAACATGCAGCGCAAGGGGCGCCTGGCGATCATCGGCAACGGTCTGAACAAAGTCGATTTCACCAGTGTGCAAAACCTCAACGAGGCGTTGCTCAGCAGTTTGCTGGCCAGCGGTTCCGCACTGGGCAAGGTTTACAACATCAGCAATGGCACGCCGGTTCCGTTGTGGGATGTGGTCAATTACGTCATGCGCAACATGGAAGTCCCACAGGTCACCCGCTACCGTTCCTACGGCCTGGCCTATAGTGTGGCGGCGCTCAACGAGGGTGTGTGCAAATTGTGGCCGGGGCGTCCCGAACCGACGCTGTCGCGTCTGGGCATGCAGGTCATGAACAAAAATTTCACCCTGGACATCGGCCGCGCCCGGCATTATCTGGATTACGATCCCAAGGTCAGCCTCTGGACGGCGCTCGATGAGTTCTGTGGCTGGTGGAAGGCTCAGGCTGTTCGCTGACGTTCGAACAAAGACCCCTGAATGAACCGGATACGGGCTTCAGGGTCAATGGTTGCGGCTGTGGGGTTTATACTGCGCGGCATAAAGCCATTATGTGATCCACTAAGGTTGACCCAATGTCCATGCGTAACGATGCCAACGACGACTTCGATGATGTACCGAGCCTGCGTGCAGACGTTCTCGATGACGATTTTCCGCCCACTGCCCGCACAGCCGTGCAAGCGCGCACGGCGCCGGTGGTGAAGGTCAAGGCGGCGGGTACCGGTGCCCTGTGGGCCTTGGTCGGGGCGTTGTTCTTTGCGTTCGCGGGCCTGGCCTGGTGGAGCTTTCAGCAGATTTCCCTGATGGAACAGCAACTGGTGGCGACCCAGGAGAGCTTTGCCCGAATCAGTGAAGAAGCGGCAGGGCGCCTGCAGGATATTTCCGGCAAGGTTGTTGCCAGCCAGACCAGTGTCACCACCGACAGCGAGGCCTTGAAGCTGCAAATCCGCCAGCTGGAAAGCAAACTCCAGGACCAGAATGCCCAGCAGCAAGGTGTTGCCGGCCAGGCCTCGGACCTGGACAAGCGGCTGGCACAAATGACCGCGCAATCCACCGAACTGGACAAACGCGTGGCGCAGTTGACTGCTCAGAACAACGAACATCAGACAGCCAATACGCAGTTGCAGGCCCAGGTCAAAGCCTTGAACGCTGAATTGGCCGCCCTGAAAAGTGCCCCGTCCGACTCGGAAAAACTCGATGCGCAGTTGAAGAGCCTGGGCGCCGATATCACCGCGCTGAAGAAACAAGGCAACCCGAGCGCTGCCATCGAGCGTCTCGAGCAGGACATGATCGTGCTCAAGAGCGAGCAGGACAACCGTCCGGCGGTCACGCAGGGCTCGACCAATACCGCCGAGTTCGATGCGTTCCGCAGCCAGGTCACCCGCAACATCAATACCCTTCAGGCGCAGATCCAGAACCTTCAGCAGCAACTGCGCGCCCGGCAGTAATCCGAACACTTGTGGCGAGGGAGCTTGCTGTGGCGAGGGGGCTTGCCCCCGTTCGGCTGCGCAGCAGTCGCAAAACAGGTAACCGCGGTGTGTCAGGCCAAAACCGGTCGTAGGTCTTAGCGCCGCTTCGCAGCGCAACGGGGCAAGCCCCCTCGCCACAAAAGCTTCACTCAGCGTTTTCCTGAATATCCATACATCCCCCCTTTGCCGTCTACGCTCTTGAAACACCACCAGGAACGAGGGATGCGCAATGGGGTTTCTGCATAGGTCCGCCTTGCTGTGCGGCATGTTTTTGTCATGTCTGGGCCAGGTGCAAGCCGCCGGGAAGGAAAAGGACGACAGCAAGGCTGCCATCGCCCTGCTGGAAAAAGCCCTGGCTTATTACCACCAGAATGGCGACAAGGCCTTTGCGGCGTTCAGCCGCCAGGGTGAGTTTGTCGACAAGGACCGTTATGTCTTTGTGCTCGACACCAAGGGCGTGATGCTTGCCAGCGGCGGACCGTCGTCGGCGTTGATCGGCCGGGACGTCTCGGAGGTGCTCGGGCCGGACCTGCAGAAAGCCTTCAAGGACGCCCTGAAAGTGCCGGAAGGCAATGGCATTCAGCAGGCGGAATATCGCTGGCAGAACTGGAATGACGGCAAGGTCGAGCGCAAGCATGTCTACTACCAGCGCGTCGGCCAGCGGATTCTGGCGGTCGGTTATTACCTGCCACGAGCCTCCGCCGAACAGGCCATGGCCTTGCTGAATAAAGCGGCAACCGATCTGGCCAAGGACGAAAAGGGCACCCTGACGGCGATCAATTCCCTCAAGGGCGGCTACCTGCAGGATGACCTGTATGTGTTTGTCGTCGACCCGGATACCCAGCGTTACGTGGCCCACGGCACCAATCTGCGGCTGGTCAATACCGACTTCAGCAAGATCGCGGACCCGGAAGGCAAACCGGTGGGCGAGCCGATTCTGGCGTTGCTGGCCAGGCAGGATGACGGCGAATACGAATACCGCTGGAAAAACCCGGTGACCGGCAAGGTCGAGAACAAACATGCCTACCTGAAGAAGGTCGGGCACTTTCTGGTGGCGGTCGGGTATTACAGCCCTTGAATTGTAGTGACTGTCATATCGCCTTCGTCGGAACGCCGCCCGGAGCAAGCCCGCTCCCACATTAGACCGAGTTCTTCATGAGCACGCGGTCAACTGTGGGAGCGGGCTTGCTCGCGAATACAGGCGATTAGGTCCATCTACCGAACCTTGTCCTCGCGCCCGCGCAACAGCATGTTCGGCATGGCAATCGCTGCCGCCAGCCCCAGCAAAGACACCACCGCACTGACCGTCAGCAAGTGCCGGAACGTCAACAACAACTCGGCACGCAAGGCGTTCTGCGCGTCACCCGGTGCGGCGTTCAAACCGTCGAGCAACACATTGCCTGAACTGCCCTCGACGATCAGCGACGAGCCGGCCAGGTGCGCAAAACTTGAGTCCTGCAACAACGCCAACAGCAGCGCCGACATCAACGCCACACCCACGGCACCACCCAGCGAACGGAAGAGGTTGGTGGTGCTGGTGGCGACGCCGATGTCCCGCTGGTCCACCGAGTTCTGCGTGCCGACCAATGACGTCGGGAACTGCATGCCGGAGGAAATCCCGCAGAGCAACATGAACAGGCTGCTCACGACGAATGCCTGCGGTGGGCTGAACGCCATGCCAAGTATCGCGATGGGCATCAGCGCAGCACCGGTGAGAATCATCGGTTTGTAGCGTCCGGTCACGGAAGTACGGCGGCCGGCGAAATACGCGCCAATCGGCAAGCCCATGGCCAGCGGCAAAAGATGCAGGGCGGCGCTGTCGGCACCGGCGCCGGTCACGCTCTGAAAGCGCAATGGCATCAGCACAATGAGCGAGATGGCCTGGAAACTGGTGAAGAAAATCGTGCACCAGCACAGGATCGCATTGCGGTTGGCGAACAGGTGCATGGGCAGCAAGGGCTCCCGTGCCCGCCGCTCGTGAACGACAAACAGCCCCAGCACCAGCACCGCACACGCGAGCAACGCCAGCACTTCGGCGCTGCGCCAGGAATGGCCCTGACCGACCTGCGTGATACCCAGCAACAACGCCGTCAGCCCGATGATCATCAGCACGGTGCCCAGGTAATCGATGATCGGTTTGCGTTGCGGAATCGGCAGGCCCACCAGCGTGCGATAAGCCACCAGCCAGGCGCCCAGGCCCAGCGGCAGATTGATCAGGAACACCCAGCGCCAGGACAGGTATTCGGTCATGTAACCACCAAGCACCGGGCCGGCCACACTGGCCACTGCATACATGCTGCTGAAATAGCCCTGATACCGGCCGCGCTCCCGTGGCGGCACGATGTCACCGATGATCGCCTGGCTCACCGAAATCATCCCGCCGGCCCCGATGCCCTGGAAGATTCGCGCCAGTACCAGTTGCTCCATGCTCTGTGCCATGCCGCAGAACACCGACGCCAGGGTGAACAGGCCCATGCCGAACAGCATCAGCTTGCGCCGCCCGTACAGGTCGCCCAGTTTGCCGTAGATCGGCACCGCCACGGTCATGGCCACCATGTAGCCGGAAATCACCCAGGCCAGCAGGCTGACGTCCTTGAACTGCGCGGAAATGGCCGGCATCGAAACGGCGACGATGGTCTGGTCCAGCGCCCCGAGAAAAATTGCCAGCATCAGGGCGATCAGCACGCTGCGGATGGCGGGTTTGGGCGTTTCAGGCTGGCGGAGATTGGTCACGGGAAAACCTGCGGGCAGTGATTGACCCGCAAGAGGCAAGGCGAGCGGGGATGCTCGCCAGTGTAAGTCGGTAGCAGGCTATTCGATAGCCTCATAAGGAAGTCCGACGTAGTTTTCTGCGATGGTTTTTCGACCGGCCTCGGAGTCGATGAAATATTCCAGCTCCGACTCGGCGATGCGCTGGCTGAAGGCATCGTGCTCATCGAAGCGGTGCAGCATCGAGGTCATCCACCAGGAAAACCGCTCGGCCTTCCACACCCTGCGCAGGCAAATTTCGGAGTACTTCTCCAGCAAATCGACGCGATCTTCGCGGTAAACCTTGAGCAAGATATTGAACAGCGTACTTACATCGCTGGCTGCCAGGTTCAGGCCCTTGGCGCCGGTGGGCGGGACGATGTGCGCGGCATCGCCGACCAGGAACAGGCGTCCGTATTGCATCGGTTCGACCACGAAACTGCGCAGCGGCGCAATGCTTTTTTCGATGGACGGCCCTGTCACCAGATTGTCCGCCAGGTCTTGCGGCAGGCGGGATTTGAGTTCATCCCAGAAGCGTTGGTCGGACCAGTTCTCGACGCTTTCGTCGGCGGGTACTTGCAAGTAGTACCGGGTACGGGTCGCTGAACGCATACTGCACAGCGCAAAACCACGCTCGTGGCGGGCGTAGACCAGCTCTTCATGGACCGGCGGCGTATCGGCAAGAATCCCCAGCCAGCCAAACGGATAGATCCGTTCGAACACTTTCAGGCTCTCGGCCGGAATCGACTGCCGTGCCACTCCATGGAAACCATCGCACCCGGCAATGTAGTCGCAATCGAGGCGATACAAGTCGCCGTCTTTTTCAAACGTAACGAACGCTTCATCGGTTTTCATGCCGTGGAGCTCGACGTTGCCTGCCTGGTAAATCGTTTGCGCACCGGCGACCTGACGAGCGGCCATCAGGTCGCGGGTGACTTCGGTCTGGCCGTAGATCATCACGGTTTTGCCACCCGTCAGGGCGTGCAGATCAATGTGTACCCGGCGCCCGTCGAGGGCCAGTTCGAAGCCGCCGTGCACCAGTCCCTCGGCGTCCATGCGCTGGTTTACGCCGGCCTGACGCAACAGCTCTACCATGCCTTGTTCGAGCACACCGGCGCGGATTCGGCCGAGTACATAGTCCGGGGTCTGACGTTCGAGAATGAGGGTGTCGATGCCGGCGTTGTGCAGCAATTGGCCGAGCAACAAGCCTGAAGGGCCGGCACCAATGATGGCGACCTGGGTTTTCAGCGTTTTCATTGTTTTTATGACTCGCAAGCTTCACGCGACCAGGGCCGGTGAATGATTTTTATGGATCGAGTGCTTGCATTTTTCCCTTGCGGGTCTGTCAATTGAAGGTGAAAACTGAGTCGATAGCTGTACATTCTGCCAATCGGTGCGATTATCGCCCGTCATCTATTCCGAGGCCTGGATTGAAGTGATGAACAAGCCTGACCTGCCTTCGATTCCAGTGTTCAAGCTCTACGGTGAAAGCCTGGATTGGCCGACCCCGGACTTGCTGCACTGTGAAACCATTTCCAAACGCAGTAGCGAACATCATTGGGAAATCAAACCCCACCGCCACGCCGATTTGTGCCAGTTGCTCTTCGTATTCAAAGGTCAGGCAGAGCTTGAAATCGAAGGCCAGCGTACGCAACTGGTGGAACCGGCAATCCAGATCCTGCCACCGCTGTCGGTGCACGGCTTTCGTTTTTCCGAGGACGTGGAAGGCTTTGTCGTGACCCTGGCCGCGCCGCTGATCGCCCATTTGCAGATGCAACTGGGGCAATCGCTCAATGCCCTGGCCCAGGCCGAAAGTTACCCGGCAGGCAAGGACGCCGAGTACCTCAACAGCCTGTTCAGTGCCTTGCAGAACGAGTACACCAGCCACCAACCGGCGCGGGAAATGCTCATGCATTCGCTGGTCAGTGTGATCGTGGTGTGGATCAGCCGCCAGGTGATCCAGCGTCGCACCGCCATGGCGCGACCGCAGCGGGCCCGGGAATACCTCAACGGCTTCATTCAGCTGGTGGAAGAGACCTATCGCCAGCACGTCAAGGTCGAGGACCTGGCACACCGGCTGGGGATTTCCGTGTCCCACCTCAACGGCACTTGTCGTGAGCTGGCGGGGCAACCGGCGTTGCAGATCGTGCACGAACGGCAGTTGCTGGAGGCCAAGCGTTTGCTGACCTACACCAGCATGACCATTTATGAAATGTCCGACGTGTTGGGGTTTTCCGATCCGACCAACTTCACGCGCCTGTTCCGGCGTCGTGTGGGGATTTCGCCCAAGGCGTTCCGCGACCGCTTGAAGGCCGATCAGGACAACGAAGCCTGACCTCCTTCGTTACCGGAGGGCATCGAGGGTGGCGTTGTGGGGAATGCAGTGCTCGAAGTTGCAGCTCGCGTAATCACGGGGCAGGTTGCGCAATTGCTCGACGCGCCAAGCTGCAGCGCCATACAGCCCGAGTGTGACCGCACAGGTGATGAAGATCGCGAGGTATCTTCTTGTTTTGATGTTCATGGCGTTGACCCCTGAACGAATACCTTTCGGTATTACTTTGAGCATAGGTCAGCGCCGGTGAGTTACCAACAAACGGGTTTGGCATTTGACGCGGTATTCAGAACACCGATGACCCCTGTGGGAGATTCTATGGTTGAGGGGAAGCCCTCAACCGACTTTTGGCTGGTATTCGCTTTGCCCCTTGAGCAAGGCGAATACGACCCGAGCAAGTTTTGCGAGCCAGTATCACCAGTGCCTGAGTGGTGCTGAACCCTCGAGCTCTTTGTGCCGCGTAAAAATCTTTCCAGGCTGGTGTACGACTGGCCGACATGGCTGCGTTGTGCAGAAGTCGGCGAGCTTCCGGATCACCTCGTTTGGTCAAGCTTCGGCGACCGTCTTTTTGTCCTGACTTCGCCACCCGCAAATCCATTCCCAGAAAGGCGATGAAGGCATCTGCGTTTCTGAAATCGCCTCGCTGGAATGCTGCGATCAAGCGGGCTCCGGTCAAAAATCCGATGCCTTCAACTTTCAGACAGCGCTTCAACTGACCGAGCAAACCGGCTTCTTTCAGATAATCCTTAATCGTCTTTTCGACCAGCGCCTCAAGCTGTTGCATGATTTCACTTGCTCGGCGAAAGCGGTCTTCAACAGCGGTTCATTCGCCCAGCTTTGCACCAGGCCCACTCGTGCCTGAACCAGAGCCGCCCGGCGGCGAAAAAGGCTCAAGAGCTGACGGTACAGCGGTGATGGCGGGGTCCAGGGATGAAGATCGTCACCTTCGTTCTTCAGGTAGCGAGCGAGCAGCCTGGCATCCAGCGCGTCGGTTTTGGCGCGGACATTCACCCCTTTGCGGTAATGGCTCAGCTCATAGCCACCCACCATGTAAATCACGCAGCCGGCCTCGTAGGCCAGATCGGCGAACTCCAGGTGATAGATATTGGTCGACTCAATGGCGATGGCCACTGTCCTCGGCAAGTCCTTCAGCCACTGCTTGATGGCTGCCTTGTTGTTGGGAATCGTTTCAAGCAGGTCAAGTTCGGCGTGATAAATCACCAGTTCATTCTTGGCGACATCCACGCCTGCGATCGGCTTTGAGACAGAAACCGGCATTGCCATTAAATTTCCTCCGGGATATGGTTTTGAGCACTTGAAGGGCTCACCCAGAGGCGCAGGCTTGTTCCTATCGTCGGTCTAGCCAGATGCATTCTTTATCGGCGCTTGGGTGAAAGGAGGAGGGGCGAAATCTCCCACGGATCTGTACTGCGTCAACAGTCAGAATCGGGCTTTGTCCCTCCTCCTCCCTTCAAGTCCTACCATACAAGCGGGCTTGCCCGCGATGGCGTCAGGTCAGTCGACAACAGTGCTGAATGATCAACCGCGATCGCGGGCAAGCCCGCTCCCACAGTTTGATCCGGTTACAGGCCGATATCCCATTCCGGTTCTTCCGGAAATCTAAGCACCAGAAAATCCAGCAAGCTGCGCAACGCCGCCGGCATGTGCTTGCGCGAGGCATACACCGCATACACGTTCATTTGCCGGGGTTCGGCCGCTGGCAGCAGGCGAATCAATTCGCCGCTGTGGATGTGCACGCCGGCCTGGTAGGTGGGCAGCATCGCCACCCCGGCACCGGCGAGCGTTGCGCGCAACAGCGTACTGGCCTCGTTGGCGCTGATGTTGCCCTGCACCGGTACTGAAACCTGTTCGCCATCCTGCTCGAAATGCCAGAGGCTTTTGCCGAAGTAGGAATGGGTCAGGCAGTTGTGCAGGCTCAGGTCCTCGACCCGTTGCGGTGCCGGGTGCTCGCGCAGGTAAGCGGGGGAAGCACAGATCACCGAACGGCAAACCGTCAGGCGACGGGCGATCAGGTTCGGGTCCAGGTCGTTGCTGGTGCGGATCGCCAGGTCGATGCGCTCATCCACCAGGTTCACGGTGCGATCGAGCATTTGCATGTCGATGCTGACGCCGGGGTAGCGTCGCACATAAGCGGCCATGGCATCGGCCAGTTGCGCCTGGCCGAAGGAGGTGCTGACGCTGATGCGCAGCAGGCCGCGCGGTGCGTCATCCGGCTCGCCGACGGCGGCTTGCATGTCGGTGGACAAATCGAGCATCTGTCGGCAGCGGGGCAGGATTTCGGTGCCGGCGGCGGTCAGGCTCAATTTGCGTGTGGTGCGGTGCATCAGACGCGCGCCGACCCAGTCTTCCAGTTCCGCCAGATACCGCGACACCACCGGCCGTGACAGCTCCAGATGATCGGCGGCGGCCGACTGGCTGCCGAGGTCGACCACCGTGACGAACACACGCATTGCTTGAAGACGATCCATGATTTGCCCGCTTTCAGAAACAAACTATGTTCAAGCATCGCATTTTTTGTACTGAGTCAGGCAACTAAGCTCTGTTCCTCTGGAGGAGCGAGCTTGCTCGCGATGAACCTGGGAACACCGCGGGGTATCAGGTTCCCAGCGTTATCGTTGGCGACCATCGCGAGCGAGCTCGCTCCTACAAAAAGGGCATTCGCCTAGCTAGGCATTCGGACAACGGAGCAACAGATGATCGGACTCACCCTTCTCAAGCGTGTATTACTGGCAAGCGCTGCCCTCGGTTTCGCCGCCCATGCAGCCGCCTCGACCCTGACGCTGGATGTCTACAACCCTGGCGAAAAAGCCATCTTCCCGGTGACCTCGGTGCTGGTCAGCGGCGAAAAAGAAGCGATTCTGGTGGATGCGCAATTCGGCAAGTCCCAGGCCGAACAGGTGGTGGAGAAAATCCGCGCCAGCGGCAAGCAGCTGACCACCATCTACATCAGTCACGGTGACCCGGACTACTACTTCGGCCTCGATACCCTGACGGCCGCGTTCCCCAAGGCCAAAGTCCTTGCTTCGCAGCCGACCGTTGACCACATCAAGCAAACCGTCGACGGCAAACTGGCATTCTGGGGCCCGAAAATGGGGGCCGATGTGCCGGCCAAAACCATCGTGCCGGACGTGCTCAAGGGCGACAGCCTGATCCTCGAAGGGCAGAAGCTGCAGGTGGTGGGTCTTGAGGGGCCGCAGCCGGATCGCAGCTTCGTGTGGATTCCATCGATCAAGGCTGTAGTCGGTGGTGTCGTGGTGGCGCAAAACATCCACGTGTGGATGGCCGACACCCAAACGCCAAAGTCCCATGCCGATTGGTTGGCTACGCTGCACTCCATTGAAACCCTGAAACCGCAAACCGTGGTGCCGGGTCATTACCAGGGCGGCAGCACGGGTTCATTGGCCTCTGTGCAGTTCACCGCCGACTACATCAAGGCCTTCGATGAAGAAACCGCCCAGGCCAAGGATTCTGCCGCGCTGATCGCCGCGATGAAAAAACGCTTCCCGACCCTGGGCGACGAAAGCTCTCTTGAGCTGAGTGCCAAGGTCGCCAAGGGTGAGATGAAGTGGGGTGAATGAGTCATTGAGGTGATGGGGTTTCTGTGGCGAGGGAGCTTGCTTCCGCTGGAGTGCGCAGCGCTCCCCGGCATTCCTTCAGGCACTCCATAAACACAGGTTTTGCGGCTGCTTCGCAGCCGAGCGGGGGCAAGCCCTCTCGCCACAAAGTTCTGCGCAAATTGATATCGATACTTTCAAGCCAACTGGAGAATGTCATGAGCAAAATCGCAATCATCGGAGCCACCGGTCGTGCCGGTAGCCAATTGCTGGAAGAGGCCTTGCGTCGTGGCCACAACGTCACTGCCATTGCCCGCGATACGTCGAAGATCGCTCAGCGTGACGGTGTGGTCAGCAAAAATGTCGATGCCCTTGATGCTGCTGCCCTGCAAGCGGCCGTCGCCGGTCATGATGTGGTGATCAGCGCGGCGCATTTCTCCACCCTGCCGGCCAGTGCCGTGGTCGGGCCGGTGAAGAAGGCCGGGATCAAGCGCCTGCTGGTGGTAGGCGGCGCTGGCTCATTGTTGTTGCCGGACGGCACCCGGGTGATTGACAGTCAAGGCTTCCCGGCAGCGTACAAGGCCGAAGCCGGTGCCGGTGCTGTGTTTCTTGAAAGCCTGCGTCAGGAAAAGCAACTGGACTGGACTTTTCTGTCGCCGTCGGCGGAGTTTGTCGAAGGTGAACGCACCGGAAAATTCCGCATCGGCAAGGATGATTTGCTGGTGAGCAGCGCAGGGCGAAGCTGGATTACCTTTGCCGACTACGCGATTGCGATGCTCGATGAAGTGGAAGCACCGGAGCATTCGCGGCAACGGTTTGCTGTCGGGTATTGAGGTCACTGATCTCCTGTAGGAGCGAGCTCGCTCGCGATGAACCTGAGAACGCTGCGGGGTATCAGGTTCCCAGCGTTATCGTTGGCGACCATCGCGAGCGAGCTCGCTCCTACAGATACCGTGGTTCAGCGAGACTGCGCCTGCTCCACCAGCCAGCCCATCAATTCACGCAACTTCGGTGAAGGCCCGGGTTTTTCGGGGAATACCAGGTAATACGCCAACCCCGTAGTCACCTTCAATTCGAATGGCATGACCAGCCGTCCGGCGTTCAGGTCATCGCCGATCAACGACCAATCGCCAATCGCCACCCCCGTTCCCTGGGACGCCATCGACATCGCCAGGTCCAGTGTTTCGAAATGCTGGCCTTTGCCGACATTGCTCAACTGCACATCCGCGGCTTTCAACCAGGCCTTCCAGTCCCGTTCATCGCGGGTCGGGTGCAACAACAGGTGTTGTTGCAGATCGACCGGAGTCTGCAGGGGCATGGGGCCTTCGAGCATCGGTCTGGAACACACCGGTGTGAGTTGTTCATCGAAGAGTTTTTGCGACATCAATGAAGTATCCGGTGGTGGGCCGTACATCACTGCCGCATCGAACTGCTCGCGATGAAAATCCACGCCGTGTTTGACCGTGGTGGTCAGCTCCACCGGCACGTCCGGGCGCTCCCTTTGCCATTGCAACAGACGCGGCAGCAACCAGCGCATGACGCAGGTTGGTGCCTTGAGCTGCAGGGTTTCGCGCTTCTCGCCGATCTGCTCCACTGCCTCGTCGATCAGGCCGAAAATCTGCTGCACCCGTGGCAGCCATTCCCGTCCTTCGGCTGTCAGGTCCAGGCCTCGGGCCTGACGGATGAACAATTCATAACCCAGAAAATCTTCCAGCCCGGCGATCTGCCGACTCACCGCGCCCTGGGTGATAAACAGCTGTTCGGCAGCACGGGTGAAATTGCAGCACTGCGCGGTAATCAAAAATGTGTGCAGCGCCGGCAGGGGAGGCAGTCGTTTCATTGTGATCCAAGGTATGACGTGAGGACATGGCTAGTATGACTTTTTATCCATTGTTGCGGCTACGTGTCGCCCGTTCCAATGAGGCCATTCCCGGGCCTGCGAATCCATCATAAACACAGCGCATGCCCGGCGTCTCAAACGAACAAAAAGGGCAAAGACATGGCGACGTGCGGCGAAGTATTGGTCAAGTTACTCGAAAACTACGGGGTCGAGCAGGTGTTCGGCATTCCGGGGGTTCATACCGTGGAGTTGTATCGCGGGCTGGCCCGTTCGAGCATCAACCACGTCACGCCGCGCCATGAACAGGGCGCCGGCTTCATGGCCGACGGCTACGCCCGTACCAGCGGCAAACCCGGTGTGTGCTTCATCATCACCGGCCCTGGCATGACCAACATCACCACCGCCATGGGCCAGGCCTACGCCGATTCGATCCCGATGCTGGTGATCTCCAGCGTGCAATCGCGCAGCCAGTTGGGCGGCGGTCGCGGCAAGCTGCATGAGCTGCCGAACCAGGGCGCACTGTGTGCCGGTGTTGCGGCGTTCTCCCACACCCTGATGTCGGCGTCGGAATTGCCGGGCGTACTGGCCCGCGCCTTTGCGCTGTTCCAGGCCGGCCGTCCGCGCCCGGTACACATTGAAATTCCGCTGGATGTGTTGGTTGAAGACGCCGACGACCTGCTCAGCAGCCTGCCGGTCAACATCGATCGCGCCGGTGCTTCGCCGAGCGCCGTGTCGCGCATGACCGATTTGCTGGCCGGCGCCAAGCATCCGCTGATTCTCGCCGGCGGCGGTGCCATCGACGCGGCGGCCGAGCTGACTGAGCTGGCCGAGTTGCTGGACGCACCGGTAGCCCTGACCATCAATGCCAAGGGCATGCTCGCCTCCGGGCACCCGCTGCTAATCGGTTCGACCCAGAGCCTGGTCGCCACCCGTGCACTGGTCGCCGAGGCCGATGTGGTATTGGCCATCGGCACCGAACTGGCCGAGACCGACTACGACGTGACCTTCGCCGGTGGCTTCGAGATTCCAGGCCAACTGCTGCGCGTCGACATCGACCCTGACCAGACTGTGCGCAACTACCCGCCGCACGTGGCATTGGTGGCCGACTCGCGCAACGCCGCCCAGGCTTTGCTCAGCGCCTTGTCGCACAAATCCCTGGCCGAGCGCCGCAACGATTGGGGGCAAGTACGCGCCGCTCGTCTGCGTGAAGACCTGGCCGCCACCTGGGACGCACCGACCCTGGCCCAGACCCGTTTCCTGGAAACCGTGCTGCACGAACTGCCGGACGCCGTGTTCGTCGGCGATTCGACCCAGCCGGTGTACACCGGCAACCTGACGTTCAACCCGGAGCGTCCGCGTCGCTGGTTCAATTCATCCACCGGTTACGGCACCCTCGGTTACGCCTTGCCGGCGGCGATTGGCGCCTGGCTCGGCGGCAGCGTTGAAAACGGTGCTCGCCCACCGGTGGTGTGCCTGATCGGCGACGGCGGCCTGCAATTCACCCTGCCGGAACTGGCCAGTGCCGTTGAAGCGCGCACCCCGGTGATCGTGCTGCTGTGGAATAACCAGGGCTACGAAGAGATCAAGAAATACATGGTCAACCGCGCCATCGAGCCGGTCGGCGTGGACATCTACACCCCGGACTTCATCGGTGTGGCCAAGGCATTGGGTTGCGCGGCCGAAGCCGTCAGCAGTGTCGAGCAATTGCGCGGCGCATTGCGCGTAGCCACCGATCGCCAAGGCCCGACCCTGATTGAAATCGACCAGAGCGAGTGGATGCAGGCGGTGTCGAAATGACTTTCCCGACTACCCTGGATGGCCTGTACATCAACGGCCAATGGTCGGCGGGCAATGAACACCTGCGCGTGATCAACCCGGCGACCGAAGCTCTGTTGACCACAGTCAATGGCGGCGATGAGCGCGCTGTTGATCAAGCCGTGAGCGCGGCGACCCTGGCGTTCGCCGGCTGGTCGAAAACCACGGGCGCCGAACGCGGTGCCATCCTGCGCAAAATCGCCGCGGGCGTGCAGGCCCATCGTGAAAAACTGATGCACTTGCAGTCGAGCAACAACGGCAAGCCGCAATTCGAAGCCGCGATCGACGTCGATGACGTGATCGCCACGTTCGAGTATTACGCCGGTCTGGCCGAAGGGCTGGATGCGAAACAGGACAGTGCCATCGAGCTGCCGACCGACGACTTCAGCGCTCGCCTGCGCCGTGAGCCGTGCGGTGTGGTTGGCCTGATCGTGCCGTGGAACTTCCCGATGGTCACCACCGCGTGGAAACTCGCCCCGGCCCTGGCCGCCGGTTGCTGCGTGGTGCTCAAGCCTTCGGAAGTGACACCGCTGCCGGAGCTGGAACTGGCGGCAATCATCGCTGAAGCCGGCGTGCCTGCCGGTGTGTTCAATCTGGTCTGTGGTACCGGCCTGGCCGTTGGCGCTCCGCTGTCGGCTGACCCACGCATCGCCAAGGTGTCGTTCACCGGCAGCAATGCGGTCGGCGTGCAGGTCATGCAACGTGCGGCGGAAACCGTCAAGGGCGTGAGCCTGGAACTGGGCGGCAAATCTTCGCTGCTGGTACTGACCGATGCCGATATCGACCTGGCGGTGGAAGTGGCTTGCGGCGGTGGTTTCTTCAACGCCGGGCAGATGTGTTCCGCCACCAGTCGCGTGCTGGTCGCCGATGAGCTGGCCGACGAGTTTCTAACCCGCGTAAAGGCCCGTGCCGAAGCGATTCGCGTGGCCGACCCGTTCGACCCGAACGTGGAAATGGGCGCTCTGGTCAATCAGGCGCAATACCAACGTGTATTGGGCCACATCGATCGCGGTTTGAGTGCCGGCGCCAGGCTGGTTTGCGGTGGCAATCGCCCGGCCGACCTGCCGCGCGGATATTTTTTGCAGCCGACAGTTTTCACCGAAGTGCCCCTCGACAGTGCGCTGTGGAATGAAGAGATTTTCGGCCCGGTGATCTGCGTGCGCAGTTTCGCCTCTGAAGCCGAAGCGATTGCCCTGGCCAACGACAGCCAGTTTGGCCTGGTCGCCAGTGTGGTGACACGTAATGCCGAGACTGCCGACCGCGTCGCCAACGCTTTGCAGGCGGGGCTTGTGTGGATCAACGCGCCGCAGGTGATCTTCCCGCAGACCGCCTGGGGCGGCTACAAGCAGAGCAGCATCGGCCGCGAATTGGGGCCGTGGGGCTTGCAGGCTTTCCAGGAAATCAAACACGTGATTCGGGCCGTCTGACGCCTGTCACTGTGTAGGAGCGAGCTTGCTCGCGATGGACGCATGGACGACACGGGCTGTCTGATGCCCCGCATTATCGTTGACGTCCATCGCGAGCAAGCTCGCTCCCACAAGGAAAAGAAGGCATGCGCTGACGTCATGGCTTCAATGAGTTTTTATCGATAGTCAGGTGTTTTGCACGACCTCAGGATGAACTCGCCGGTTCAGCCAAGCCCCGAAAACACGGGGGCTAAAGCTGATCCGGCCGCGCGGATGCAACAGTTTTGACCAGCCTCATACCTACAAAAACAAAGGGAGTCCGTAATGGGCGAGCATGATCTGAACAGACGTCAATTCATCAAGACCGTGGGCGTAGCCTCGGTTGCAGCAGCGGCCATGAGCATGCCGTTCATCAAGGCCAATGCCGGCGATACACGTTTTGCCGGCAAGACCCTGCGTTTGCTGACCTGGTCCGATGACACCGGCCTGGCTGCACTGCGTAACATCGCCGCGACGTTCGAAGGCAAGTACGGCTGCAAGGTCATCGCTGACCGCACCGGCAGCACCTCGGAAATGGTCGCCAAGCTCAAGGCCGGTGGTGATCGTCCGCAATACGACATCATCACCCTGGCAGGCGTCGGCGCCGAAGGTCTGGCCGCCGCCAACCTGCTGGAAAAACCCGACCTCAACCGCATTCCCAACCTCGTCGATGTACCGGAGAAGTACCGCACCGGCGCCAATGGCCACGGCATCGGTTATCTGCTGTGGTGCAACAGCCTGGTCTATAGCACCCGCACTCAGAAACAAGCGCCGGACAGCTACGCCGCCCTGTGGGACCCGGAGCTGGCCCCGAACATCTTCCTGCCGCCGCCGAACTGGACCGAGGCCATGGACCTGATCATCATCGCCGCCAAACTGGCCGGTGGTGACGAGCACAACATCGAACCGGGCTTCAAGAAACTCGCCGAGCTGAAAGATCGTGTGGTGACCTTGGGTGAAAACCCGAACCAGATCGCCGAACTGTTCCGCACCGGTTCCCTGGACATGGGCGGTCTGTACGCACCCGCGTTCTTCCCGAAACAGATCCGCGATCCGAACTACGGTCTGAGTGCAACCTTTGGCATGAAGGAAGGTTTCTACACCGACTTGATGCAATCGGTCATGCCGAAGAACCGTCCGGGCGATACCGACATGGCCTACGCCTTCATCAACCACTCCCTGGACCCGCTGGTGCAGGGCAAGATGGCTGAAGACATCTACAACGGCCCGGTCAACGCCAAGGCGATCATCTCCGCCGAAGCCCGCAAGAGCCCGTACATCCTCACGCCGGAGCAGATTGCCGAGAAGGCGATCATGCACGACAACGCCTTCCTGGCGACTGTGCATGACCAATGGATTCGTCGTTACACGGAAATCTTTTCTTCCTGATCTGTAGGAGCGAGCTTGCTCGCGATGGACGTTAACGATGACGAGGGTTGCCTGAATGAACGTAGCGCCCTCACTTCCTTCGCGAGCGAGCTCGCTCCTACAGGGGATCGGGGTTTACACCCCGCTACCGTGTGCCATTGATCTTCCATTGACGAGACCTTTGCTATGGAACACCAACCTCTGACCCATCCGGTGAGTGCCGCCCCCGTGCGCGCTGCTCAGGGTGTTTCGCCAACGACGCGCGCCTGGTTTTTCCTCTCGCCGTCGATGCTGTTTCTTGGCGTACTGATTGCCGCCAGCCTGCTGGTACTGCGCATGAGCGTGGGCACCAAAGGCGCGGAATGGTCCGGGTTCAGCCTGGCCAGTTACGCCCAGTTGCTGGAACCCTATTACCTCAAATCGCTGATGCTGACCCTGCGCCTGGCGCTGATCAGCGCGGTGATCGCAGTGATCCTGGCGATCCCGGTGGCCTACACCATGTCGCGCCTGACCTCGCCGTTCGTGCGACGGATCTTCCTTGCGGCGGTGTTGCTGCCATTGCTGGTCAACCTGCTGCTGCAAAGCTACGGCTGGCTGGTGATTCTCGGCCCTGGCGGCATGCTCAACCAGACCCTGATGGGCCTGGGCCTGATCAAACGCCCGATCATGCTGTTGTACAACCAGAACGGTGTGTTGATGGGCCTGGTGCAAACCGCCTTCCCGCTGGCCGTGTTGCCGATTGCCAGCGCCATGCGCGGTGTCGCCCGCAGCTATGAAGAGGCCGCCGCCACCCTCGGCGCCAGTCGCTTGCAGGTGTTCCGCCAGGTGGTCTTGCCGATGAGTCTGCCGGGGATCATTACCGGTGCGACCCTGGTGTTCGCCTACAACGCCAGCAGTTTCGTGGTGCCGTTGCTGCTCGGTGGCCGGCGCGTGCCGATGCTGGCGGTGATGGTGCATGACCAGATCGCCCCGCTGATGAACTGGCCCGCCGCATCGGCTGCCGGTGTGGTGCTGATCGTCACGACCCTCGCGATCATGACCCTGTCCGAATACATCACTGGCCGTCGTCGCCGCATGCTGGAGGCTTCGCAATGAGTACCCTGATCAAGAAGCGCCAGTCGCTGTTGCCGGGTGAAACCGGCAAGTTCGCCGGCATCCTGTCGGGCTTCATCCTGCTGTTGGCGGTGCTGCCGATCCTGACCATGATCGTGATGTCGTTCAGCGGCGCGTCGAACCTCGACTTCCCGCCGAGCAGCTACAGCCTGCAATGGTACAAGGCCGCCTGGCACACCTTCGTCTCGCCGGACGCCAGCGATGTGCTGAGCCTGGGCAAGGCCATGACCACCAGCCTGATGGTGTCGTGCCTGACCATGATCTTCGCCACGTTGATCGCGGTGCCGGCGGCTTACGCGCTGACCCGTTGCGAATTCCGCGGCAAGGCCGTGGCGCTGCAATTGATGTCGCTGCCCCTGGTGTTCCCGATGGTGGTGTTGGGGCTGGCGCTGCTGCTGGTGTTCGACAGCCTGCCGTTCCAGATGACCACCTCGCGCCTGGTGATTGCCCATGTGATCCTCGCGTTGCCGTTCGTGGTGAAGAACTGCACGGCGGCGATGCTTTCCATTGGCAGCGAAGTCGAGGAGGCCGCGCAAATGCTCGGCGCTTCACCGCTGCGGGCGATTGTCGATGTGGTGGTGCCGTTGATGAAGTCGGGGATCCTGGCGGGCATGCTGCTGGCGTTCATCGTCTCGTTCAACGAGTTCACCGTGACCTACTTCCTCTACACCATCGATGTGATGACCGTGCCGATCTGGATGTACAGCCGCACCGTGTCTTCGCTCGACCCAACCGTATTTTCGTTTGCCGTGCTGATCGTGCTGATCGACTTCGTCCTGATCTGGGCGCTGGAGAAGCTGGTTGGTGAAGGTGGCGTTTCGTTCTGATTTCTTGAGGTGATTCTTATGTCTGGTCTGATTCTGGAAAACGTCGAGAAACATTACGGCTCGGCCTGCGCGGTAACGGATGTGAACCTGCATTTGCCCGAGGGCAAACTGGTGTGTTTCCTCGGCCCTTCGGGCTGCGGCAAAACCACGTTGCTGCGCATGATTGCCGGCCTTGAAACCCTGACCGGCGGCGAGATCCGCCTGGACGGTGAAGACATCGGCAACACCCCGGCGCACCTGCGCAACTTCGGCATGGTGTTCCAGTCCCTGGCACTGTTCCCGCACATGACCGTGGGCGAGAACATCGCCTATCCGCTGAAACTGCGCGGGGTCAGCAAGGCCGATCAGCAGGCGCGGGTGGTGGAGTTGCTGGAACTGATCCAGCTGCAGCCGATGATCAATCGTCCGGTGGCCAAGCTCTCCGGTGGCCAGCGTCAGCGCGTGGCGATTGCCCGGGCGATTGCCTCGCACCCGAAGATCCTGCTGCTCGACGAACCGTTGTCGGCGCTGGACGCCAAGCTGCGCGAGTCGATGCAGGTGGAAATCCGTCAACTGCAACAACGCCTGAACATCACCACCATCATGGTGACTCACGACCAGCGCGAGGCCATGACCATGGCCGATATCGTGGTGGTGCTGGGTGAGCATCGGGTGCAGCAAGTGGGCACGCCGATTGAAATCTATCGACACCCGGCCAACGAGTTCGTCGCCGATTTCATCGGCTCGGGCAACATCTTCCCGGCCACGGCGCTGGGCAACGGCAAGGTCAGCCTGCCGGGTGGCGATGCGCTGCAAGTGCCGATCTGCACCAGTATTGCGGCAGGGGAGAAGTTGAAGATGCTGATTCGTCCAGAAGACCTGCAACTGTCCGCCCCCCAGGCGACCGCGGGCAACCGCTTGCTGGGCAAGGTGACGTTCGTGCGCGATATCGGCGCGACCATCGAGACCACGGTGGAGTGTTCCGGGGTGTCGTTTACCGCGCTGAGCACGCCGTGTCAGGGCTTCGGCCTGAATGTTGGGCATCCGGTGTCGGTGACGTTGCCGGCAGAGGCTTGCCGGGTACTCGGGGCCTGATCCAAGACTTGTATTGCCTGAGCTGGCCTCTTCGCGAGCAAGCCCGCGCCCACAGGTGGAATGCATTCCAAATGTGGGCGCGGGCTTGCTCGCGAAAGGGTCAGCAGCCACACAAAAAATTCCGGATCAAACCGTCAACCGCAACCGCGCCAGATCCCGCAAAGGCGGCGCACCGAACAACCGGCTGTACTCCCGGCTGAACTGCGAAGGGCTTTCATAGCCGACGCGATACCCCGCCGCCGAAGCCTCCAGCCCTTCGGCCAGCATCAGCCGCCGCGCTTCCTGCAGGCGAAGCTGCTTCTGATACTGCAACGGACTCATCGCCGTCATCGCCTTGAAACGGTGATGCAACGTCGACACGCTCAGGTTCACTTCTTTCGCCAGATCATCAATGCGCAACGGCTGCTCGAAGTTGCCGTTGAGCCATTTGATCGCCTGGCTGATGCGATGGCTCTGACTGTTGGCGATGGCGATTTCGTACAGCCGGTGCCCCTGTTTGCTGCGCAACAGTCGATAGAGGATCTCCCGGCGAATCAGCGGCGCGAGCATGGCGATGTCTTTAGGCGTGTCCAGTAGCCGTGCCAGACGCAGCACCGCATCAAGCATGGCGGTGTCGAGCCGTTCGACATACAGCCCGCGCCCGGTCGGCCGGGTGGGCACGCCGAGGGGGCCGGCGTCGGCGATCAGTGCAGTGATTTCCGCCGGGTCGATGTCCAGGCGCAAGGCGAGGATCGGTTCCTCGGCCGAGACATCCACCACCCTTCCACTCAGCGGCATCGAGACCGAGACCACCAGGTAGTTCAATGGGTCGTAGTTAAAGTACTCGTCGGCCAACCGAACTTCCTTGCGTCCTTGGGCCATGATGCACAGCGCTGGTTGCGCCAGCCCCGGGGCGAATTCATGGGACTGGCTGTGGCGTGACATGAACAGCGAGCCGATGGCCGTGGCGTAACTGCCATCTTCGGCGGTGTTACGGCGAATGATCGCCGCCAGTTCCGCGCGCTGCTTTTCCATGTCGGTGTCCAGCGGAGCTTGAAAGTGATCGGGCGACGACATGCGAGACATCCTCGGCAAGGCATGGAGGGAATGGGGCAAAGCATAAGTTTGTGCAAGTGACAGCGGTAGACACATCCTGCCAGATGCTTGCCTGATTCTGCCTGGGCTCGACCGGCGGTGTTAACACTAGAGCCTTGCGCCTGAAAAACTTGCTTGAAACTCGTATGGCAGAACCGTGACAGGGTTTTACCGCTTGTTACAGGCTTCCCATGCAGTTTCGCAGGATTGTGCAACGCGGCGGCAGGAATCGACTAACGAGGCCGGCGTCGCGGCCCTTAACCTTTGATCCTGTCGCAGCCCGTCCCCCGGCTGCCACGCGACTCCCCGGGAGGGTTGAACATGTCCAAGCAGATCCCCGTCAGTCATATGGCCTTCGTTCGAGCGCGCGCCGGGCGTTCGGCGGAACTCGGTGTACGCCTCAGCGCCCTGATCGAACCGTCCCGCGCAGCGCCGGGCTGCCTGAGCTTTGCCTTGCAGCATTCGCAGTGCGATCCGGATCTGTGGCTGGTGTCCGGTTTCTGGAGCAATCAACAGGCCATGACCGCGTACTTCAGCACGCCGGCGATGGAGGTTTTTGCCGAGCTGGTACAGGACCTGGTGGTCAACAGCCTGGATTTCCACACCTTCAAGGATGTCTCGGCGGCGCAGGCCCTCGGTCAGTCCGCAGCGGCGGTACACAAACTGGCCGGTTGAGGGTTTAATGACAGCATTCTCAACCAGCCAGGATTCGCGACATGGCACGTAAAGCCTTTGAACACTTCGAAGCTGTTTCCGCTGTAGTACCGGGCGAGGGGGGTTACCACGCCGCTATCGCCGTCAAAGCGCTGGGTGGTTCCGGCGCCCCGCGTTTTCACAAAGTGCTGGAAGGCCAGGTCTTCAAGACCGCCCACGAGGCCGATGATGCGGCCGCCAGGGAGCTGACCCGCCTCAAGGACGTCAAGGAAAACACCGACCTGCTCTGGTAGTGACTTCACCGCCCCGGGCGGTACATCTTGAACAACGCCTCAGGCCCCAGCTGGAAGTAATCCGCTGGCCCGCCGCCGCGCAGAATCGGTTCTGCCGCGGCGGTGTCGTATATCCCATCCTTCAACAGCCATTTGGCGATATGCACGGCGACCACTTCGCCGAGGATCAGCCAGCTCGGCACCACATTGCCGTCCGCCCGTTGCAACTGAATGATCTGCGTGACCTTGCACTCGAAGGACACCGGGCTTTCGGCGACCCGTGGCACCTGGATGACCTTCGAGGCAGCGGTCGTCAGCCCGGCCAGTTCGAATTCGTTGACCTCAGGCCCGACCATGGCGCAGCTCTGGTTCATCTGCTCGGCCAGCGGCCGCGTGGCCAGGTTCCAGGCGAACTCTCCGGTTTGTTCGATGTTGTTCAGGCTGTCTTTGCGCCCGATACTGGAAAAACCAATGATCGGCGGAACGTAGTTGAAGGCGGTGAAGAAGCTGTAGGGCGCCAAGTTCAGGCGGCCTTCGGCATCCTGTGAAGAGATCCAGCCAATGGGGCGTGGGCCGACGATGGCGTTGAACGGATCGTGGGGCAGGCCGTGGCCATAGGCGGGTTCGTAGAAGTGGATGTCGTCGGGCATGGAGTGAGTTCCAAGGGCGTTCGGGATGGCAAATAGTGCAGAGCGTATCGTGTAAATTCCAGCTCGGGATTTTTGCCTGACTGCAAAAGATCGCAGAAACGACAAGGCCCGGCCAAAGCCGGGCTGTGGTGATGCGTTCAGGGATCAGTTGGTGCGAGCGTTGTCGGTGCGATCGACGCTGTCGGTAGCGACTTTGGCCGCGTCGGTGCGATCGACGCTGTTGGCAGCGACATTGGCCGCGTCGGTGCGGCTGTCGCCAGCGGCGTTGCTTCGCGCGGTGAAGGCGGCGGAACCGGTGCGGTCGTACCCGTCGGCGGCGAAGGTATTGGCCGCCAGTACAGAGAGGGTCAGGGCGAGAATCAGTCTGGTGTTCATGGTGGTTACTCCAGGTTCAGTTTGCACATCGCGTTGAATTGATCAGGCGGGTGCAGGATGAGTCCTGGGCATTAACCACTGATTAGGACTGCCGAATTCTCTTGAGACCGAGTCGCGGCCTTCGCGAGCAGGCTCGCTTGTATGGTAGGACTTGAAGGGGGGAGGAGGGACAAGGCTCGATTCTGACTGTTGACGCAGTACAGACTGTGGGAGAGTTCGCCCCTCCTCCTTTCACCCAAGCGCCGATAAAGAATGCATCTGGCCTAGACCGACGATAGGAACAAGCCTGCGCCCCTGGGTGAGCCCTTCAAGTGCTTAAAACCATATCCCGGAGGAAATCCTATGGCAATGCCGGTCCCTGCCTCAAAACCGATCGTGGGCGTGGATGTCGCCAAGCATGAGCTGGTGATCTATCACGCCGAACTGGACCTGCTCGAACCAATTCCCAACAACAAAACCGCCATCAATAAGTGGTTGAAGGCCTTGCCGAGCACGGTGGCCATTGCCATTGAAGCCACCAATATCTACCACTTGGAGTTTGCGGATCTGGCCTACGAAGCTGGCTGCATGATTTACATGGTGGGAGGCTACGAGCTCAAACATTACCGCGAAGGCGTGAAGATCCGTGCCAAAACCGATGCACTGGATGCCAAGCTGCTTGCTCGCTATCTGAAGAACGAGCACGAAGAGCTTCACCCGTGGACCCCGCCGTCACCGCTGTACCGCCAGCTCTTGAGCCTTTTCCGCCGCCGCGCGGCTCTGGTCCAGGCACGGGTCGGTCTGGTGCAAAGCTGGGCGAATGAGCCGCTGCTCAAGACCGCTTTTGCCGAACAGGTGAAGTCCATGCAGCAGCTTGAGACGCTGATCGAGAAGACGATCAACGATCAGCTCAAAGAAGCCGGTTTACTCGCTCAGTTGAAGCGCTGCCTGAAAGTTGAAGGCATTGGTTTTTTGACCGGAGCCCGCTTGATCACGGCATTTCAGCGCGGTGACTTCCGAAACGCGGATGCCTTCGTCGCCTTTCTGGGAATGGATTTGCGGGTGTTGAAATCAGGGCAAAAAGACGGCCGCCGGAGTTTGACTAAACGTGGTGATCCAGAGGCCCGCCGGCTTCTGCACAACGCGGCCATGTCGGCCAGCCGTACGGCAGCCTGGAAAGGTTTTTACGAAGAACAAAGAGCTCGAGGCTTCAGCACCACTCAGGCACTGGTCATGCTGGCCCGCAAGCTTGCTCGGGTCGTATTCGCCCTGCTCAAGGGGCAGAGCGAATACCAAGCAAAAGTCAGTTGAGGCCTTTACCTCAACCATAGAATCTCCCACAAAGGTCTGGTGTACGCAGATCCAATGTGGGAGCGAGCCTGCTCGCGATAGGGCCATAACAGCTACCCTCAATGTAACTGTCAGTCGGTCACGATCCGCGAATGCTTGCGGGTGTCTTTCATGGTGACGTACACCAGCAACGACACGGCAATACACGCGGTGACATACCAGTAGTAACCGGTTTCCATGCCGATGCTCTTGAACCACAGCGCGATGTATTCGGCGGTGCCGCCGAAGATCGATACGGTCAATGCGTACGGCAGACCCACGCCCAGGGCGCGAATTTCGGTCGGGAACAGTTCGGCTTTCACCACGGCGTTGATCGAGGTGTAGCCGCTGACGATGATCAGCGCCGCCATGATCAGGAAGAACGCGCCCCACCAGGTCGTAACGGTGTGCAGGGTGGTGAGGATCGGCACGGTGAACAGGGTTCCCAGGATGCCGAAGGCAATCAGGATCGGCCGGCGACCGATTTTATCCGACAGCCCGCCGATGACCGGTTGCAGGCACATGAACAGAAACAGCGTGGCGGCGGAAATGGTGGTGGAGTCGGAAATGCTCATGCCGACGGTGTTCACCAGGTATTTCTGCATGTAGGTGGTGTAGGTGTAGAACGCCAGGGTACCGCCCATGGTCAGGCCGACCACGGTCATCAGTTCCTTGGGGTGACGCAGCAAGGTGCGCATCGCGCTTTCCTTGGCTTTCTCTTTTTTGGTGAACGACTCGGTCTCTTCCATGCCGCGACGCAGGTACAACGCAACCACGGCACATAGCGCGCCGATGGCGAACGGGATGCGCCAGCCCCAGGCGTAGAGTTCTTCGGTGGTCAGCAGTTGTTGCAGCACGATCAGCACCGCCAGGGCGATGAGCTGGCCGGAAATCAGCGTCACATACTGGAAGCTGGAGTAGAAGCCGCGACGCTCCTTGGTTGCCATCTCGCTGAGGTAAGTGGCGGAGGTGCCGTATTCGCCACCCACCGACAGGCCTTGCAGCAAGCGCGCGAACACCAGCAGGATCGGCGCGCCGATGCCGATGACTTCGTAGCCTGGGCTCAGGGCGATCAATAGCGAGCCGAAGCACATCAGGTATACCGAGGCCATCAGGGCCTTTTTGCGTCCGACCTTGTCGGCATACAGACCCATCAGCCAGCCACCGATCGGACGCATCAGGAAGCCCACGGCGAAGATCGCGGCGGTGTTGAGCAACTGGGCGGTGGTGTCGCCTTTGGGGAAGAAGGTCTTGGCGAAGTACAGGGAGAAGGCGGCGTAGACGTACCAGTCGTACCACTCGACCATGTTGCCGACGGAACCGCTGAAGATCGATTTGATGCGGCTGGAAGTGGTTCTTTCCTTGGCCGGCACGGCAGCCGACCCAAGCGGCAGGGAGTTGGAGTTATCCATTGAAGGATCCTTCATTTAATTGTTTTTGTGGAGCGCGATGAAACGCAGCCTGCCTGGGCTATAGCAGGAGCTGTGCCAACGGGGAGAGGGCCGGTTTAGAGGGGGGAGGGTGTTTCGGTGAGCGGAAATCCGCTTATAAAAGTTTGGTGGTGAGCGGAAAGTTGCTGATTCGATTCGTGGATTTACAATGCCTGCACTGGCCTCTTCGCGGGCAAGCCCGCTCCCACAATGACCGAGTTGAACGCAGATTGTTGAGCACGACACAGAACCTGTGGGAGCGGGCTCGCCCGCGAAGAGGCCAGCTCGGACGCTACAGGAACATCTCCCTACTCAACCCATGCCGCTGCATCTTTTCATTGAAGGTCCGGCGCGGTAGTTGCAGTTCTTCAAGCACCGCTTTCACATCGCCCTTGTGCCGGGTCAGCGCCGCACGCAGGCATTGCGCTTCAAACGCTTCCTGCTGCGCCGCCGGTGACTGGCCGGGCTCGATGCCCAGGGGCTCCGGCTCGCCGAGCCCCAATACCTGACGCTCGGCGACGTTCGCCAGTTCGCGCACATTGCCCGGCCAGTCGTGGCTCAATAGATGGCTCAGCTGTGGACCGCTCAACGGTGGCAAGGTCCGCCCGAGGCGTTCGGCAGCGTTGCGGGCAAATGACTCGTAGAGCAACGGGATGTCCTCGCGCCGGTCGCGCAGTGGCGGCAAACGCAACTCGGCGACGTTCAAACGATAGGCCAGGTCTTCGCGAAAACGTCCGGCCCGCGCTTCGTCGAGCAGGTCCGGTTTGGTCGCAGCGATGATGCGCAAATCCACGCGGATGCTCTGGTTCGACCCCAGTCGCTCAAGCTTTTGCTCCTGCAACACCCGCAGCAACTTCACCTGCTGGGCCAGCGGCATGCTTTCGATTTCATCAAGAAACAGTGTGCCGCCGTCGGCGTACTCCAGTTTGCCAATGCGCTTGCCGGACGCCCCGGTGAACGCGCCGCTCTCGTGACCGAACAGCTCGGCCTCGAACAATTGCTCAGGGATGGCCGCGCAGTTGAGTGCAACAAAGGGCTTGTCGGCCCGCGGCCCGAAGTCGTGCAGGCAACGCGCAACCAGTTCCTTGCCGCTGCCGGTTTCACCGCGAATCAGCACGTTGACCGGCAGTGCTGCCAGGTCCAGCACCTGCCGACGCAGGGTCTGTAAACCCCGGGACACGCCGAGCAGCGTGGCATCCAGTTTGGCACGGTTGTCCGCCTGCTCGTGCAGCGCGCGGTTTTCCAGCACCAGCCGGCGCTTGTCGAGGGCGCGGCGCAGGCTGCCAAGCAGGGTTTCCGGGCTGAAGGGTTTTTCGAGGAAATCGTAGGCACCGTCGCGCATGGCCTCGACGGCCATCGGCACATCGCCGTGGCCGGTCAACAGGATCACCGGCAAATCGGCATCCCGGCGCTGCACCTCGGCCAGCAGTTCCAGGCCGGTCATGCCGGGCATGCGCACATCGCTGAGAATCACCCCGGCAAAGTGCCTGGGCAATTGCGCCAGGCATTCATCGGCGCGGCTGAACAGCTGTACCTCGAAACCCGACAGGCTCAACCATTGCTCGACGGCACTGCGGATGCTGCTTTCGTCGTCGACCACCATCACTGAGTTCAGCATGGTTCATGCACCTCCAGGTCGATGGGCAGGGTCACGGTAAACACGGCACCTTTGTCATGATTGGCGGCACTCAGGCGCCCGCCGGATTCGTGGACGATGGCAAACGATACGGCCAGACCGATGCCCAGGCCGTCGCCCACCGGCTTGGTGGTGAAGAACGGATCGAAGACCTTGGACAGGTTCTCTTCGGCGATGCCGCCACCGTTGTCGATCACGCTCAAGCGCCACAATTGCTCGTCGGCTTCGAGGCGGATTTCCAGGCGTTTGCAGGGTTTGTCCTGCATCGCATCGAGGGCGTTGCGCAGCAGATTGATCAGCACCTGTTCCAGGCGAATCGCATCGCCGCGCACCCAGGCCGGACGGGTCAGGTGCAACACCGTGCTGACCTGTTCGTCGCGCAACCGGGTGTCGAGCAGTTGCAGCGACTGGTCCACCACCGCCGCCAGGTCCAGGCGTTCGCGCAAGCCGCTGGGGCTCTTGCGGGCGAAGGTTTTCAGGTGGCCGGTAAGAGCCGCCATGCGGGTGAGCATTTCATCCACCGGCTTGAGCGCCTTGTAGGCGTCGTCGACGCGGCCGTTGTCGAGCAGCAGGCGCAAGGTCGCCAGCTGCATGCGCTGGGCGGTGAGCGGCTGGTTGATTTCATGGGCCAGGGCGGCGGACATCTGCCCCAGTGCCGCGAGTTTGGCCGACTGCACCAGACCTTCCTGGGCGGTGCGTAGGTCGCGGGTGCGTTCTTCAACCAGCTGTTCGAGTTCTTCGCGACTGCGCTGGCGCAGTTTGGCCAGGCGCCAGCGCTGGTTGAGAAACAGCAGCAGGAACACCAGGGTCAGCCATAGCCCGGCCGCGGCGAGCGCGGCGTTGCGGCTGTCCTCGAAGGCAACCTGTGGGCGACGCAGCAGGTGCAGGGTCCAGCCCTCGGCACTCAGCGGCAGGGATTCCCACAGGTAATCCGCCTTGCCGTCCGGGCCATCGACCCGAGCCAGGTCACTGTTGTCGTCGAAGCGCCGCAACGATTGAAACTCAAGCGGCGTCAGGGGCTGCTTGTCGTACTGACGGGTGGTCTTGAGTTCGGCATGGTCGCTGTCGCTCAGCGGCTTGAGCAGGCGGTAGCGCCAGCCCGGCTGGTTGGCGATGAAGATGATCCCGCGGGCATCGCTGACCAGGAGCGTGTCGCTGCCCTGACGCCACTCGCGCTCCAGTTCGGGAAATTCCAGTTTCACCACCATGGCGCCAAGGAACTGACCGTCGTCATCGCTGACCGCGCTGGAGAGGAAGTAGCCGGGAATCCCGCTGGTCACGCCTACCGCGTAAAAGCGCCCGGTGCCCTGGGTGCGGGTCTGGTTGAAGTAGGGGCGGAAGCCATAGTTATGCCCGACGTAACTGCTGGGCAGGCGCCAGTTGCTGGCCGCGATGGCCAGGCCGTTGCGGTCGAGCAATTCCAGGGTCGAGGATTGAGCGGCGCCGTTGATCTTTTCCAGTTTGCGATTCAACGCATCCTGCTGCTCGGGGCTCACCGCACCCCTGAGCGCCGAGCGCAGCTCCGGGTCCAGCGCTAGCACGGCGGGCAGGGCACGGTAACGTTCGATCAGGGTATGCAGGGATGTGGCATACAGTGCCAATTGCTGATTGGCACGGGCGGCGTCTTCGACCATTGACTGGCGCACGGCGTGGCGCATGGCCAGGGTCGCGGCGATGGCGGCGCCGGCGATGATTAGCAAGGTGTAGAGCGCCAGGCGCAGGGATCTGGAGGTCGGGAGCATCGAACGGAAATCGGACAAAAGATAAGAGGCGCAAGATAGCATGCGGACTATCTTGCGCCAGTTCTCATCTCATGCGTTCAGGTTGATACCTGATGCTTTCAAGAAGTCATGTTTTTTTGGCAGTCGCCACCGCGCGAAGATAAGCGAAATGCCGTATCGCCATACGACGACCGTCTGTTGCTGCCAGTACCGGCGTATGGCGATGGAAGTTTGAGTTCAATGGATTGTCCAGTTCGTCCGCCGTTGTGCGGGTGGCGGATCAAACAGGTCGTTCTCATCAAATGCAATGCTGTACCAGGTGCGATAGCGTTGTTCCCGGCGCAACGGTTTTTCTTGCGGTGGATTGCCCTGCAACATTTTTTTCGCCAGCACAGTGTGTGTCGGCCGGCCGGCGGCGTCGTAGAACTGCTGGTCGTGGTAGCCCGACTCGCGGATCGAGGCGTCGTTGATGTAGCGGTAGGCGCTGGCGAAGTAGGGGCGATAGATCCGCACGGTTTCGCCTTTATTGTTGTACTCGACCCGTTCGCTGACCCGCCAGCGCCGGGCTGCCTGTTCTTCCTTGGGGCGACCGTTTTCGTCGGGTTCAAGTTCACCTTTGTCGTTGACCACCCAGGCCAGGCCAGGCTCGACCTCCTGCTTGGTTTGCAGGGAACGTCCGAAGCCATCCCAGCAGGCGATGGCCGCGCGGATTTGCAGCTCCGGATCGCCGGGGTAGCGGTCGGCCTGCAAGGTGACGACATGCACGGGTTCGCGATGTGCGTCGTCAATGTATTGCTGCAACTGCAGTTCGTTCGCGGAAGGATTTTGCAGGCTTTCAAGGTGCACGCGCGCCCGGCTGCAGAGATGGCCGTCGGGTAATACGAAACCTTCGGCGCGGGCCCAGGCCAGCCAGGGCGCGGGCGCTGCCGGAGGAATCTTGCCCATCCAGCTGAACGGCGCAGAGAAGGTGGCCGTGGCGTAGTTGTCGATGGCTTTGTTCTTGTCGGCGATAGCGCCTGCCGGGGTGCGGTCCTCCGGTGGCTGGTAACCGCTGAGCGGATGGAAACCGACATCGACGCCCAGTTCCGTGCCATGAAAACTGGTCACCAGCACTTCGCCAAACGCGTTGTAGCGAGCCTCCTGGGTGTTTTGATTGGGGTCGATGATGCCTGCTGGCAGGAACGATCGGTAGTCGATATCGAGGATGCTTGTGGTACAGCCATCCGGCAGCGTAACGGCGGTACTCAGGCACCAGTGATCGTCGTACGCGACTGAGGTGATGCCATGGCTCTTGGTCTGCTGGAATTTTTCAACGTTATAAAAGCCCTCCAGCTTGCGGTAGGTGGGGAAGCTTTTGCGCACGGACCACAAGTAGTTCTTGGCGTCGCTCGGATCTTCGGGCTCTCCTGCAGGGGCGTCAGGCAGAAACCACTCCATGATGTGGTAGCCCACTTCGGGCGACAGCAATTTTTCCTTGAGGTTGAACGGCATTTGGCCGTTTTCGTCCTTGAGCTTGTCGTACGCACCCAGGGCGGTGGCGTCCAGTTCGGCACTTTCCTGATAGTCGGGCAATGCGCTGAAGATGATTTTCCCCTTGTCCGGATCCGGGTCCAGCAATTGCCCGGTGGCCGGGTCCTGATAGCGCTGCAGGACCAGACCGGTCAGCACTGCTTCGGCGGCCCATGGCCCGCCGTCCTTGCTGAGCTCCAGGATGCTGTCGTAATGGATGTCTTGCGGATCGAGTGCGTTTTTTTTCAGCGCCAGGGCGTTGCCCCGTTGACGCCAGGGGATGCCCAGGCGCCAGCCCTCCGGACTCTCCAGGTGATAAAAACCGGCTTTGCTCTGGGTCACGTAATAGTATTGCTGCTGGTCGTCGTGGGCATCGAGCCACCACTTGTTTTCGTAGGCTTCATCGCTCTCGTCACCGGCTTCGCCCACCTCGAAGGGCGGTTTATCCTTGTCGGTTTTACGCCGGGCGTAATGCACCACGACACTGTGGGTCAGGCTGCCGAACTTGTCCCACTCCAGGTTCAGCGTGTGCTGGACCAACGGGTCATCGGCGAGCTCGCGTTCATAGTGATAAGCGATGCTCTCCAGGGGCAGGGGTTGCAGCACCCCATAGGGATGATGATCGCCCCTGGGCCTGACAAGCGGATGGCGAAGCGGCTTTCCTGCACGGTGTAGGGCACGGCAGTCGCGGGGTCGTCGTCGGCCGCGAAAACTTCCGAGCGCAACACCGAACCGCTGAGGGTGCGGGCCATTTCTCGTTCAAGGTCGGCGTCGGGCGTTATCAGGCGGCCGGCCGCGTCGTTGAGGTGATACTCCTGCAGTAAGGTTTCGCGCAATGGCTTCGCCGCCGTGTCGCCGCTGTAGTAATCGTCATCGCGCATGTCCACGGCCTTACCGGTGTGGAACCAGGTCTTGCTGAGGATCGGTGCGGTGAAGCCCGGGCTCGAACGGTCGGCAGCCGAGGCTTCGCTGTCGGTTTGCAGCAGCAGGCCGAAGCCACGGAACTCCCGCTCGACACTGTCGTAGAAGCCTTGGCGATAGGAGAAGCCCTGGGTCAGCCGGTTTCCGGTGATTTCATCGAGTTGGGTCTGCTGGCTGACCAGGTGCATGGCGAAGGGCAGGTGCGAGACCGGGGCCTTGCCCGCCTTGAGCAGCTCATCTTTTTCGTCCAGCCATTCCTGGGCCGAGCTGCGATAGGTCACCCCTGTGGCGCTGCCCATGTTGTTGTAGCTGGCGTTGACCAGGTAAGGCTTGGCCTGGACGAACCGGTAGTGAAAGTGTTTGGGCGTCATGTGCGGCACCGTCAGCACCAGGCTGGAACACCCCAGCCCCTGCAGATCGGCGATGCTGACCTGGCACAACCGGTCGTAACGCACGCCAGCGGGCCAGGGTATATCGACCGGGGTTTGATCAAAACCGTTACCGCTGTGGTTCATGAACACCCGGAAACGGTCGGACTCCAGGTAGATCAAGTCGGTGGCGCCCGAGCCGTCGAGGTCCGCCAGTTGGACCTGCGAGGCGTTGAAGCTTTCAACAGCGAAGGGCAGGGCGCTGAACACGAAGCCCTTGCCGAAACGGCCTTGGCCCAGGTTAGGCCAGCACTTGACCTCGTTGTGGCGAATGCGCACCAGGTGTTGCTGGCCGCTGCCCAGGACATCGGCGAAGGCCACGACCTCGGTCGGGCTGTTGCTCAGCAACGGCAATGAGTCATCCGCGTGGGGCACGTCGATGGCGTTACGAAAGCCCTCCTCTCGCAGGCTGGCATGCAGTCGAACGCTGCCCGGACCGATCAGTGCAAGGTCGGACAAACCATCACCCACCAGGTCGGCCATTTGCGCCTCGGGATGGAAAAATTCCGAGGGCATGGCCTTGAAAGCGACGAAATTGGACCATTCACGGTCGTGGCCGAGGGTGAAGAAACCGCTCAGGCCCGGTTGCGCAATCACCCAGTCGAGCTTGCCGTCGCCGGTCATGTCGCTGAGGGATTGGCGAATCGGCTTGCTGCCGTCGGCCAGCGGGACATGGGGCAGAAGTTTCCAGTCGCCGTAGCGCACATCCTCACCGCCGCCGGTGTCTGCACGCAGCGGTTCGCGGTAGTACCAGGCCTTGTCAATGCGCATCAGCACCCCTGGCAACCCTTCACCGTAGAGGTCCACCAGTTGGTAGTGCTGGCCGTCATTGAGGCCGGGCATCGCCGGGAACTCGCTCCAGCCTGGCTGGCCCGGGTCGAGTTCGAAAGGGTTGTAGACGAACTCCATGGGCGGGCGACTTTCCATCTGCCCCTGGCTGTCATAGGCCTGGATGTGGGCGGCGGTCAGGTGGTTGTAGCCCAGCGGGCTCTGACGATGTTCGAGCAGCAGGCGCTGAACCAGCACCGGCTCCGGGCCCAGTTCCTCGACGAAGTGATGAAACATCAGCACCTGCCGGCACAGGCGTCGGCTACCGAGCTCGAAGCCATAGGCGTAGTTCCAGAAGGGGTCGCTGCGTTCCTTCCACGCGTGTTCGGGCGCGTAGGCAGGCACGTGCGTCAGGTCGGTACCGCGTTCGTCATAGTCGAACACCAGGTGAAAGAAAAAGTGCAGGTTCTTCCAGCCCTCGGCGCGCCACGAATACAGGTCGGCGCAGGCCTCGGCATTGCCGTACAACACCTTGTACAGGTAGCGCTGGGCGCGAAAATCCCGTGATTGCGGCGGCGCTTCATCCTCCGCCCGGTACTCATACACCACGTGTTCGCCGCGCAGGTTCAGGCTTTCATCGATCAGCCAGACCCCGACACGGTTTTTGTCGTTGGGATCGGCCCGGCGCGAGGCGGCGGTCTTGCCGTAGCAGTGCAGGCTGCCGTCGGCACCGTGGATCAGCCAGAACCCTGCGGCATTGTCCGTATCCCCCACCCGGGTCCAGTGCTCGATCAAATCGAAGGCGCCTTCCACCCGTGGCCAGTAGCGCACCACCCTGTGATTACCCAGGGTGACGCCGTTGTAGCTGGACACCACCCTGGCGATGACGTTACCGGTGTCATCCTTTTCCGGCATCCATATATCGCCGCCGGGGCCGGCCACCTGATCGCTGCCGTCATACCGCGGCACGCCCTTGGTGGTGCGCAAAGTGATGGCATTGGTGGTCAGCCGCCAGCCGATGCCGAACGGGCTGTTGCCCACATCGCTGCTGTAACCCAGGCCCAGGGCCGGGACCATGTCGCGGTTCGGTGCCTTGCTGATCGGCAGTGGCAATTCCAGCGACGCCGCACCGTTGGTGCCCACCGCGCCCCAGCCCTTGCCGATGCTCTGGATGGCGCCACCGCCCTTGGGCAGGGAGGGCGGGTTGAATTCCAGCTTCGATTCTTCGTTCATACCGCACCTCCGGACCGGGCGGTGTAATTGAGATGAAAAATGATGTCGTTGAGGGATTCGAGGTGCTCTTTCTGGGCCGTGGTATTGGGGAACTTGAGGTTCCATTTTGAAACGGCACCGATGCACTCGAACGGCAGGTAACGTTCGTCCTGGAAGTTGAGCTGGAACAGGCCGTTGTCGTCCAGGCCGGTCGAGAGAGCAATCTGCTGGCTGGCCCGCAGGTTTTCCTTGACGTTGGCACCGATCGTGGCGGACATCTCGACCTTGCTGTAGCTCTGGCTCAAGATCGCGCAAACGTCCTGGTAGGGGCCACGGATGTTCGGCAGCGATACGCTGACGGTCTTGACCCGTCGCATGTAGTGTTTTTGATCCTTGTAGTCATCGTCGAACAGGGCCTGGGTCAGTTCGAAATCGACGCTGCCGGTTTTCAGCAGTGCCTGCCAGGCAGCATCGTTGGCGGAGCCCTCCAGGTTTTTGAGCTTCCTGACCGATACGGTCTTCCTGATCTCCAGCTCCCGGGCATTGTTCCTCAGGTATTGCTGGTGCATCTGCACCAGGCTCATCTTCAGTTCTTCGCCGCTGCCCAGGCCCCGGTAAGTGCTGTTCCAGGTGCCAGGGCGGATAAAGGTCTGGCTGAAGTCGCCCATTTCGTATTGCCAGCAGGCCTCGGCCATCTGGCACATCGACAGGGCCGTGGTGTACGCCGTGTAGTAAAAACTGCTGAACTTGCTGTTGAGCCAGTTATAGGTCTGGGATTTGCTGAAGCGGTTGCTGCTGAGCAGGAAGTCATGGGTGGTCTTGGCTTGGCTCAGGGCAGTTTGGGCCTGGCGCAGTTGCAGTTGGGTGGCTTTGTGTTGTTCTTCGTACACGGCAAGTTGGGCGTCGACTTGCGCAGCTTCGAGTTTTGCCTGATCCCGGGCCAGGGTCCATTCCTGGGCGCGGCGGCGATATTGCTCATAAAGCCCGATGGCTTCGCCTGCGCCGTGAGACGCAGCGGCACCTGCTTGCAATAAGTGCATGGGGGCCTGGAGCGCACCTTCAATACGATGACCGCCGTTTGCAAATCCGAAGATGTTTGGCGCCACTTTGGCCATTTCCCCGGTAAATCCAAGAGCGCCCATCGCGACCTCCATCAGTCGGCCATCAAGGTGCAAGCTGCCGGCCGCAATTTCTCCGGCACTGACCCCAGCACTCAACAGGTTCTCGTAGTAACTGACCCGGCCTGCGATGATGGCCTGGCTTGCCTTGAGTGCGTTCTTGTTGGCTTCATCTATCTTCCCGGCCTGGACTTGGATATCCACCGCCGCTTTTGCCAGGTTCCATGCCTGTTGCTGTTGCAACTCCAGGTACTGTGCCTGCTCCTTGCGCTCGATCAACGACAGCAGGGTCGAGCCAAATTGAATCACGCTCTCCACGGCATTCTGCGCAAGGGCGAACATGAAGCTGAAGCGGTAATGGGGAATGCTCGGGCTCAACAGGCGGCTGAGCGCCGTGCCTGACAGGCCCTGGCCCGAGGCGGCGAGCAGGGCGCGCGGATCGAGCGGCGCGGCGAACAGTGGCAGGTTCAGGGCGTTGCCCGCCATGTCGAGGTTATGCCGCAGGTTGTACAGGCGGCTTTCCACCCGTTCCCAACGCTGCACCAGTTCGAGGTTGAAAGGCCGACGCAAATACGGGTTGTCCACGCTTAACAGGAACAGGTCCTGGGCATGCGGACGCAGGCACAGCAATGGCGCTACAGCGGTGGTTGGCGCCCGACCGATACGTAGTGGCGGGTTTTCCTGCAGTTGACGCTGCTGGCTGATCAAACGCTGTTCGAACTGGCGCAGGGCCGGGTTGGTGGCACTGCTCAATTCATGCAGGGTGACCGGCGTCCAGTCATCGACTTGCCGCACGTTCGGGTTCGGCCCCAGCATGTCCTGTACATGCACATAACGCAGCTTGGCTTCCGCCAGCCCGTCCGGGGTCAGTTCCCGATAGGCCTGGTCCGCTTGGTTGGTTTCGATGTCGATGTAGAGTCCAAACAGGGCTTTCTGGAAGTGCACCGGGAAACTGAGGCCGATCTGGTGCGGGTCGTCGGGGTACAGAATGGCCTGGCTGGGATCCACCGGGCCGGGCCACACCGGGTTCTCCAACGGCACGGCCTGCCAGTAGCCGGCATGTCCCGGCTGGCTGCTTTGGCGCGACGGGTCGAACACATGGGCCAGCCACTGCTTGGCCTCATCGTAGCGTTGCTCTTCGTTCAACCGGTACGCCACCAGCCACGGCAGGTACAGGAACAGTTCGACGAAGTACAGCCAGTAGGCACCGGAGAAGTCCATCTCTTCGGCACCGTTATCGTTGGGGATGGGCGGTTCCTTCATGTGCTGGGTGTCCCAGCTCAGCAAAGATTCCATACCGGATTCGGCGCGTTCGATCAGGGTCCTGGCAAAGGTGGTGTTTGTGCGAATGGGGGCTCGCGTTACATCCGCGATCTTTATCTTTGGGTCTCTTTCGGAGTACTCGATGTTTGAACCCTTGAAGTCAATGTATTGTGCCTTGCCCAAGGAAGGGCTGTCCCCAACTGAAGAGTCGTCCATGCCCTGGATGCTGGGGGCCAGTTGCACCTCCCGTTCAAGCACTTCGCCGAAACCGACGGTCACCGCTTTGAGGGCTGCGCCCCTGACTGCAACGCCAAGGGAAGAAAAGACCTTAACGCCGAAGATCAGGGGAATACATAAATCTTTTTGCTCAGGAGGCCAGGCCACGTTCCAGCCATCCGGCCGATAGGTGGTTTGATCGATCGAGATTACAAACTTCTGCGTACTGTCCTTTGCCAAATTGTTGGTAGCGGGAAGGTAGGCGATCATCTCCATCTGAGCACAATCCAATGGAAATTCGGGCGAAATTACGTCAACAGGATGGGCGACAAACAGCGGGTATTTGTAATAACCGTAGATATCGATCTTCGCCTCGTGATGGACAGGGAGGAGAGTTACTCCACCTGCATTGGTAAAACGCCAGCAGTTTTCAAATGAATAGTTATAGAGAAGTTCCTCGATATCTATTAATGCCATCTTTCCTCTAAGGGACGCACTTCCACCTCTTTCTGTGCGAGGTACGCTGAATTGAGTTCTGCTGCCATCATAAATGAGCGACCTGATCCGATCCGGGCTGCCGAGGAAGCAATAAGCAGCATTGTCCTGCGCCATGAAGTCAGTGCCGACTGGTTCTATGGTCGAGCCCTCAAGCAGTAAGGCACCCCCAGAATGTTGGGCAGCATAAACAAGCGTTATTTTAAAAAGCTGTTTGGTTTTGGCACTGTCTTCGAAGATGTCAAGTACTACAGTTTGAGTATCATCGAACCCCTCGTTCAACGACACAGTCAATTCAATGTTGGAGTGAGTTCGATCATAAATAATTTCGGCATCGTTGATCCGTGACTGCCAGCCTCTGAAATCCCAGTTATTTTCGCCCTTATGGGGTTTGGTCTTAACGATAGAACCGAAATCAGGCACACCGGACGGAAGCCAGTACTGAAAACGTCCCGCATTCCTGTCGGCGAAGATATGACCGATCATCCGAACATGAGAGGCCTCCCGAGTGTCTTCCCGTGCAGGCTCGGTCAAGGCAGAAGGGGGAATGGAACCCTCCAGCGGAAACAGCGCTGTCACATGGAAATTTTTGTCGAGACGTACCGTCCTCAGGAAATCGTAAGTGTCGTTGAGCCCTGGTTGCTCATCGGGGCCGGTCTTTCCTGCCTGGTAATTGGAGTACAGCATCAGCACCATCGATTCCGGTGACGTCGAGTGGTCATACACCGCGATACTCTGGGTTTGCTCGGCTATCTCCTTGGGTGTCTTGGCAATCAGTTCCGGGTGCAGACTGTAGTTTTCGATGTAGACCCGCGGCGTGCTCCAATTGCCGTCGTACATCCTGTAGCTGCCATACAGCCGAAACAGCGGGCGTTTCTTGACGATGTTGTCCGCGTTCAATGTGCCGGGCGCGATGGCTTGCGGATCCTGATACTCCAGTTCGGCCCAGACCACGAACAGCCGGTTGTTGAACCAGCACGGCCGGATCGTGTGCTGCAGGGTTTTTTCCGAAATCGGCACATTGGCCTTTTGCCAGTCCGACCAGGCATTGGGCAATGGCTTGTCATACTTGTCCGGTATCGCTCCCGGTGCGCAGCCGGGCCCTTGGCCGGGCGCAGGCTCATGTCCAATGTGCGGACATAGCAGGCATTCCTGTCGGCCGAGACCCCGACCAGGTGATATTTACTGTTGGCGAAGTTGTTCTCGGCACTGTCGATGTAACCATTGCAGATCTTCAGGTTGGCGATTTCCTCAAAACGGTTGAGGTAGGCCAGCACGGCGGTCTGGATGGTTTCAGGCTCGATCCTGGCCTGGTTGATGTCGTTGTTCAGTTGATCGAAGCTGTCGGTCCTGGTCAGGCGCAGGGTCGGGTCCATGAAGAGATCCGGGAAGGTACTCAGTTGTTTCTCGGCGGAAAAGACCGGGTAACGGTTGAGGCCATCGAGCCAGGTTTTTTTCTGTTCGGGCGTGAAGCTGGTGTCGCCGTAACCGGGTTCCATGTTCAGCATGATGCTGTTGACCAGTTGCTGGAGGCTGGCGATGGCGCAGGCGACCGGGCTGGTGGGCACGTTGTGGCTGACCAGCACGTCCAGCAGCCAGAACTCGTAAAGATCGTTCGGTTCGGTGATCTGGTGCGCCAGCCCCTGTTCGATCAGGTACGGGTCGTTGGGTACCGCTTCGTGCAAATACAGTGCGAGCATTGCACTGCGAAAGGCTTCATTGAGTGGCGCGTCGAATGCAGTCGTCATGATCGTTCCTTAGACATTCGCAAGTGAAGAGTCGGAGACCTGGTTGGCGGCCACGATGGCTTCACCCACGGCTTTCCAGGCATTCAAGGCGCCCGGGGTGGTGTTGTCGTCCAGGGCGGTCGCCTTGAGCAGCACTCCGGCAGAAAGCCCGCTGGCCTGGCAGGTCGCCTGGCAGCGGCGTACCCAGTCGAGTTGGGCCATGGTGCAGACACGTTTATCCGGCAAGGTATTGGCCAGGGCGGTGATTTCATCTACCGGCCATTCCAGCAATCGGGCCAGGGCCGCATTGGCGGTTTCGCTGGCAATCTGGCGCAGGGCCTTGTTTTTCAGTTTCGCTTTGGTCGGGTTGGCGAGGCTGAAATAGCTCAGCAGCGCATCTTCCGAATGGCGCTGGCCGTGGAACCAGTGGCTGAAGCGCTCGAACAGGTAGAGCTCGGCCAAGCTGGGTTCGCTACTGGTCTCCTCATATTCGGCGGCACCCAACCAATCCGGGTTAAGCACGAACAGACGCAGGGCACTGTTGCTCAAGCGCAGTTGCACGACGATTTCGGCATGCTGCGAGACACGCTGGAACACCTCGATCAGGGCGCTGTTGTTGGTTTCCAGCGCGTCTCCAAGGAAGCTGTAGACAGAGGCGTTCGCCCAGTGGATCACCGCAACGGCGAGTTCCTGCGCAAGGTCGGCGGTGTCCTTGAACAGCGCTTCGAGCAATTGTGTTTGCTGGTCATGGGCTTCAAGCAGCGCTTGGGTGAGTTTGGTCTTGCAGTCCTCCTTTACGTGAACCGCCAGGTTTTGATCGTTAACCAGCGAGTTGATGGGGTCACGCAGCCAGGTCAGGGGCTCGTCGATCGGTTTCAGCTCATCGAGCCCTGGCAACAGACCCTGCTCGTCCAGCAAGCCTTTGCCTTTGAGCAGATTGAGCCAATGGAGGGGTCTCGACGCTTGATCTAGAGCGGGCAGCCCCAGCGCGTTGACCCGATTGGGGGTCATGCAACTGAGCAGGGTGTCGTCGTGCAGTTTATTCAAGCGTGCAAGCATGTCGTCAGGCAGTGGCGGGTACTCCAAGGCAAGGTCCGTCGAGTCGGTTTCGAGTTCATCGCCGAGCACCAAGGGGACATTGGGCCCCAAGCGTTTTCGTAGTTGCTCGACGCTCTGTTGGCTGTCTTTGAGCCAGTCGGTGGCCCATTCCAGGTGCATCAGAATGTCGAGAATGTCCGGGGCAGGGGTGTCGGTCTGCGGGCTCAGGCGACCACTGGCCAGGGCGCCCTTGTAGGCTGAACCACCCAACAACCCTGCCAGGGTCAACAGGTCGGCGACCGAGCAGCCGAACAGTCGTGCGATACGCGCCTGGCGGTACAGCGACGATACCGTCGGCAGATCTCGCTTGAGGGAGCCGAGGAGTTTTCTGGTTTGCGCAACAATCAACATCAGCGAATCGTCGGTCGGCTGCAAGTTGAGCCCGGCACACAGTTGCAACAGGGTTTTTTGGTCGGCCGGGGAGGTGGGTACCGCCGTGTTGAAGACGCTTTGATCGAGAATCAGCGGGCTATCGAACATTTGCACCTGGTTGAATACCTGGTCGAACAGCGCCACCGCGCCCTTGCCGCTGGCGTAGGGCGGCAGGTCGTGCAGCAGCGCCGCGAATTCCTGGGGCGCGATGCCATAGCGCCGGTTCAGGTGCTGATAGACACCCAGTGTACGCAGGGTGTTCTTGTTCAGCTCCATGCCCAGGTTGTTTTGCCCTTCAGCCCGTATGGCGCTGATAACCAAGGTGTCCAGGTCGGTAAACGACAGGCCGGTGTAGCGTTGCAGGCGAACCATCCGTTGCAGGCGGTCGAGGCGGTCGAGGGAGAGCTTGGTCAGGCGCCAGAATTTTGCTTCGCCGAACTCCTCCTGGACCAGCCCCATGGAGTTATCGAACTGATCACGGATGATCGACTCGGACGAAGGCGGGGAGAGGCTGTCGTACAGGTCGCCGCCGGTGCCAGTACCGTTGACGTAACAGGCACCGTAATGATTCGCGTGGGGGAAGGGCAGCACCTTGCCGGTGGTGCCGGGTAGGGTAACCCCGGCGCTTTGCAGGTTTTTACTTGGGCAATTGGGTGACAGGCGTACGCTGTAGGAGTGTTGCGAGAGGAGCATTTCCACCTGCTCGGTTTTCAAGCCGGTTTGCTGCATGAAATGGTTCAGGTCCGACAGGTGGGACAGCTTGTCGTCCTGGATGTCGACGCCGTAAGCGCGTTTGAAGAAGGCTTTTTCCGGGGCTGAGAGGTGGTATTGCTCGTCCAGGGTGAGGGTGACGCTTTGTTTGGCCAGCAGCACCGGTGCGGCCACAGTGCCGGTGGCAGTGTGCAGGTTGAACCGGGCGGTGTAGCCGGTTTCAGCGGGGTTGGGGAGCGTTCCGTCAGCTTGCAGTACCGAGGTGATGGTGAACTCTGTGCCAGTGTGCAAATGAGTAAGCAACCAGACATTGGAACGGGTAGGCGTGGCGGAGTTCAGCTTCAGGTTCGCGCTCAGGTTGGGTCGACTCTGTTTGCTGAAGGTCACCGGGGCAACGTTTGTGCCAGCGAACGCACTAGTGGGTTCAGTCGCCACCGGATCTGCCGGACCGATAACCGAGTCGACGGTCGGGAGTAAAAAGGCGACGCCCAGCGGTGTATGAGGACGCAGGTGAGTAGTCCCTGCACTCTTCCAGCCGTTGATCAGATCATTGCGATTCAAATAGAAGTTGCTGAACAGTGATGGCTCGATCAGTAACGCCTGTTGCTGTGGACTCAGGCCTGTCAGCAACTGTTGTGCCTGCAGTGCCGGGTTCTGCACCTTGCCATACCGGTTATTTCCGAGGGCGCCTTGAGCGATCGGCAGCAGCACGCTGGCCCGGTAATTCAACGCCCCCAGCCTTGGCTTTTCATCGGCCAACCCCAGTTGGCATTGATGATGGTAGAAGTTGTAAGGCAGTTCGAAGGGGTAGCGCTTTTCGCTCAACACCAGATGCAGAGACGTGGAAGTACCCAGGTAAGCGCGCAGGTTGCGCGACAGGACTTCGTTGACAATCTCCAGCATCGGCTGTGGAGCGAAGACGCTGTCCTGGGTGATCAACAGGTCCTTGAGGTCAGGGCGACGCTTGTCCAAGAGGATACGTTGGGGATCTGCGGGTTGGGTTTTTTCCAGATCCTTGACAAAGCCATAAAGCTCGCTCAGATAGGCCACGGGCCCTGTCGAGTCGGCAAGCGCGCCGACTTTGCAAAAGTCGTCCCAGTTTTCCTTGAACAGGTTTTGAAACGTCGGCCCTTGGGGTACCAGCGAGCGTACGCCGGTGCGCTGCGCCAGTGGCGGCGGTGTGTCCGAGGAGGTGCTGTGCTCTCGGTACAGGCGCGCCAGCAGCGTGGCATAGCTTCTGGCGTTGTCATAGGCCACTTGTGCATTGGCGTCACTGAACAGGGCGAGCCGGGAAGCGAATTCGGATTGTGACAGACGCACGATGTCGAAGACGGATTCGAAGCCCAGTTTCTGCATGGCTGTTTTAAAGTTGACTCGACCCTTTTTTTGCGGGCCATCGTCGTCCTTTATGAGTTCTTTCAACAATGAATGGTTTTCGACGGTCATATCCATATCTGGGTACTCCTACTGTATATAGGGAGGGGGGCGCTTGTCAGCGTGCTCGGTGACATCAAGCTAGCGACATGGATTGGGTCTGTAACCTGTCAAACCTGACAGTTCGCCTGGATTGACTTAGATTGATTTTGTTATTTCATCGAGTTTTATATCGCTAGATGTTTGTCTTGAGGGGAGACTTATCCTCAGTGCGCTGTTCATCCGACCTGTCATTTGTGATAGGTGGTCATGAGGGGGAGGCTGTTGTAGAAATGCTCACAAACGTGGCTAAGTTGGGCCGGGCAGAGGAGCATTCGATAATGGCGGATGAATCGCAGCAAAGACGAATCGACATCGGAGCGATGGAGAGCACCGAGTTAACGATGTTGGACGATAAGGGAGGTCAGATACCGGGCGAGTTCGCCGGCAGCGGGACGGTCAGGCTGTACACGCCATCCGGGGATTGGCCGGAGGGAGAACATACCGTCACGGTAGTGCAAACCGTGAACGCTGTGGATTCCGAGGCCAGCGAACCGTGCACCTTCATCGTCGAGAGCGGGGAAAAACCTGAAGCGCCGCATATCCTCATGCCAGGTGCCGGCACCAACACCACGACACGCCCGCAAATCCAGGTGGTTGGCCTGCCCCATGCACTGATTACCGTGCGCCTCAAGGGTTCGGACACTGAGCTGTGTTCGCTACCCGCCGATGAGAACGGCGAGCTGCTCTTTCTGGTCAAAAACCCGCTGGTGCCGGGCAGACACGAGCTCGAGGCGCAGCAAAAAGGCGTTGGACCCGCATCTGAGTGGAGTCCGTTCCCCCATTCCTTCACCGTTAAGGACATACCGAAAAAACCTACGATCAGCTCCCCGCGCGTCGGGGAGAATATGTCGCGTTATCCGGTAATCAGGGGCACTGCGACAGAAACCCGTGGCCTGATAATACTGCGCCACGATAAAGATCCTGAGGATCAAGGGTTCGCCGCTGTCCAGGGAGTGAGGAACTGGCGTTGGCCGCGGGAAGGATCAACGTCTGAGCCGTGGGACGTTGGTCCGTACTCCATCAGGGCCAGGCATTCCGAGGAGTTTGACGATTCTCCATGGACCGATGTGCGGACCTTTAACGTGGTCGAGTCCCTCTATGGAATCGGTGACGCCGGCCCGGTGCTTGGCCAGCCGGTGGTGGACAGCGGGCAGAGTACCCTGTTGAGGGTTCAGGTGACGTCCGGCGATACCGGCGAGCCAGTCGATGCTGTGGGGGTGCAGTGGCGCATCAAGGGTAAGTCGCAGGCGTTGCAGACCACCCTGACCGGACCCGATGGCTGGACCGATTTTCGTTACAGGCCCGATTCGGCTGGTGGCCATGAAGTGTTGGCGGAGATCACCGAGGCTAACCAGGGCGTAGTGATGACGCAGCTGTTCGAGGTGACCGCCCTGGCAAAGGATGACTGGGCCCGGGAGGCCGAGCTCTATCTCAACGGCGAGCGGGTTGACCTGGCCAAGGGCGACATCGTTCTGATTCGCGAGAGGCCCTATGAACTGGAACTCAAGGTCAACAGTGGCAGCCGGTTGATAGGTTCCAGTGTGACCTTGCAGGACCTGTGGGGCGTAACGGAACTGGATCTGGGGTTCGATCCCGAGATTGGGGTACCGCAATTGATCGAGGAAGGGCAAGTCGTGCGCTGGTCGATTTTTTCCGGGGCAGGGGAGGCGGGGTGTTTCGGGTTGAAGCTGACCAGTCCTGTAATGGTGGATTGGCATTTACCAAGCCAAGTCAAGCTGGACAAGTTTATTGTAGACATGCTCGTGATGTTTGACACGATTAATGCTGCTTTCGATGGTGGCACGCTCTATCCCTGTATCGGTATTTCACATAACTTGGGAATCCACCTCCGAAAAGACAAGGACAGTGAATTGCTCGGTAAGTCTTTGGTGTTAGAGGTGAGTGATGCCGCTACTGGCCTCAATGTCACAATTAGCCCCGATCCAAGTGAACCTCAAATAATTGGGCCAGACGGCGTGAGGTGGGCAATTAATTGTGTTGAAGCCATCAAGGGAGATTTCTCAGTACGACTGAAAGTACTGGAGTCGGGCTACAGTTCCATGGAGATGCCGATGTCTGTAGGACATAATAGAGTAACAATCGCAGAGTACTTCGGACCTGTTCATAATGGCGTGCCTGGCGGTTATTGGAAGTATGGAGTTCGCGCGCGTTCTTTTTTTACCAGGAAAATGGTGGGTGGCGTGGAAGTGATAGTTGATTGGGGGTGGACTACTCAAAAACACTATACGGACGAAGATGGTTGGGTTTATATCCAGTATCCGAATATGCCCCATCCCAAGTTTATTATTTACAATCGCTATAACGGTTCTATTGCCTAATTGTCAGTGAAATAAAAAAACACCGCGCTTTTTCAATAAAGAGCGCGGTGTTCTTCTTTTAGCGGTTAAATATTACTGTACTTCCACCGCCAGACTCTCACTGATCTTCTTCTGCCAGATGGCAGGACCGGTGATATGCACCGACTCCCCTTTGCTATCCACCGCAACAGTCACCGGCATGTCCTTGACCTCGAACTCGTAGATCGCTTCCATGCCCAGTTCGGCAAACGCCAGCACCTTGGACTTCTTGATCGCCTGGGCGACCAGGTAAGCGGCGCCACCGACGGCCATCAGGTACACGGCCTTGCTGTCCTTGATCGCTTCGATCGCGGTCGGGCCGCGCTCGGACTTGCCGATCATGCCCAGCAGGCCAGTCTGCTCGAGGATCTGACGGGTGAACTTGTCCATCCGCGTCGCGGTGGTAGGACCGGCCGGACCAACCACTTCGTCACCGACCGGATCGACCGGGCCGACGTAGTAGATGAAGCGACCCTTGAGGTCCACCGGCAGGGTTTCGCCCTTGTTCAGCATCTCGACCATGCGCTTGTGCGCAGCGTCGCGCCCGGTGAGCATCTTGCCGTTGAGCAGGACGGTTTCGCCCGGCTTCCAGCTCTGTACTTCTTCCGGGGTCAGGGTGTCGAGGTTGACGCGACGGGCCGACGGGCCGGCTTCCCAGACGATTTCCGGGTAGGCGTCCAGCGGTGGCGCTTCCAGCGAGGCCGGGCCGGAACCGTCGAGCACGAAGTGCGCGTGACGGGTGGCGGCGCAGTTCGGGATCATGCACACCGGCAGGGAGGCGGCGTGGGTCGGGTAGTCCATGATCTTCACGTCGAGCACGGTGGTCAGGCCACCGAGGCCCTGGGCGCCGATGCCCAACTGGTTGACCTTCTCGAACAGCTCCAGGCGCATTTCTTCAATGCGGTTCTGCGGACCACGGGCTTTGAGCTCGTGAATGTCGATGGATTCCATCAACACTTCCTTGGCCATCACCGCGGCTTTCTCGGCGGTGCCGCCGATGCCGATGCCGAGCATGCCCGGTGGGCACCAGCCGGCGCCCATGGTCGGAACGGTCTTCAGGACCCAGTCGACGATCGAGTCGGACGGGTTGAGCATGGCCATCTTCGACTTGTTCTCGGAGCCGCCGCCCTTGGCCGCCACGTCCACTTCCACGGTGTTACCCGGAACGATGGAGTAGTGGATAACGGCCGGGGTGTTGTCCTTGGTGTTCTTGCGAGCGCCCGCCGGGTCGGCGAGGATCGAGGCACGCAGGACGTTTTCCGGCAGGTTGTAGGCGCGACGCACGCCTTCGTTGATCATGTCGTCCAGGCTCATGGTGGCGCCATCCCAGCGCACGTCCATGCCGACACGGACAAACACGGTGACGATGCCGGTGTCCTGGCAGATCGGGCGGTGGCCGGTGGCACACATGCGCGAGTTGATCAGGATCTGTGCCATCGAGTCGCGGGCCGCTGGCGATTCTTCGCGCAGGTAGGCCTCGTGCATCGCCTGGATGAAATCCACGGGGTGGTAGTAGGAAATGAACTGCAGGGCGTCGGCAACGCTCTGAATCAGGTCGTCTTGCTTGATCACGGTCATGAGTCGCGCTCCTCTAAAAGACGGGAACATTCAATTAAGGTGCTTGCAGCTTGGGTGCATCGGTCGGTTGCAAGCACCTTTCAAGGCACGCCGGGCATGCTGGCGCGACGCTAAAAAGGCGCGGCAGTATACCGCGCATCAAAGGCCTGCACACGCGCCGACAGTCAATCGTTGGTCGCATAGAAGCAGCTACAGGCGGCAAGTTTGAAGCTGCAAGTTAAAGCTCATGATATTTGTGGCGAGGGAGCTTGCTCCCGTCGGCCGGTCCGCGCTCGGGCGAAGCAGTCGTAAATCTGTCGGCACATTACTCCTGAAAGAATGCAGGGGGGCCGCTTCGCAGCCCGGCGGGAGCAAGCTCCCTCGCCACAGGGCCTCGGTTGCTCAGGTTGTCCATGCCGAAAATTGAATGGTCATTTATCGGCCATGCCACTAAAGTGACATACGGTCTGTAGAGTAGGACGCTCTGTCAGTCTCCTTTCATTTGGTGAATCAACGATTGACCCATAACGCCATCCAGCGCCTGTTGCTCAAACGTTTCGCCCTGGCGGCCGGCACCTATGCCCTGGCATTGTTGTTGCTTTGGCTGGCGTTTTTTACCGGTCACTACGACGCGCCGCTTTCCAGTGTCGTCATCGGCAGCGTACTGGTAGTGGCCAGCCAGGCTGTCCTGTTCGCGATGTTTTACCGCGGCTACAACCTGCGCTTCGCCGACCCCAGCCTGACCGAGGCGCAAGTGTTGTTGGGGCTGGGCTGGCAAACCTGGCTGATCGCCCATCTGGACGAAGCCCGGGGCGCGTTTCTGGTGTTTTACGTGCTGATCCTGCTGTTCGGCCTGTTTCATCTGTCACGCCGGTCTTTTGTACGATGTGCGTTGCTGGTGTTTTGCAGTTTCAGTGCGATCACGTTGTGGGAGGGCTACCACTTCCAGCTGCCTGACCCGGCCATGGCGGTGTTGCAGGTCTGCGTGCTGTTCATCGTACTGGTGTGGCTGGTGCTGTATGCCCGCCATGTCCAGGCCTCGCGACAGCGTATGCGTCAGCGGCGTTTTGCATTGCAGGCGCACCAGGACACGTTGCGCGGGATGATGCGTCAGCTCGAAGACCTGGTGGCCACCGACGAGCTCACCGGCCTGTTCAATCGCCGGCATTTCCTGCGCCTGGCGTCCCGCGAGTTGAAAGCCATGGATGCGGGTGTCATGCATGGCCTGGCGTTGATCGACCTCGACCATTTCAAACGCATCAACGACCGCACGGCCATGCCGCCGGCGATCAGGTGCTGCAAGCCTTTGCCGGCGTTGCCACCGCGTGCCTGCGCGACGGTGACGTTCTGGCTCGCTACGGTGGCGAAGAGTTCGTGCTGCTGCTGCCCGATTGTGATGGCGACAGTCTGACTTCGTGCTGCGAACGGCTGCGCATCGCATTCACCGATGTCGAATTGATCGGGCTGAATGTGCGTAACCTCAGCTTGTCCGCCGGCATGACCCTGCTGGAACCGGGCGACGACCTCGATGATGCCCTGCAACAGGCCGATCAGGCGCTCTATCGCGCCAAACGTGATGGCCGCAACCGATGCGCGGCCGCGTGGGAGAACGTCGATGCCTGAACTGCAGGTCGGCGAGCGCCATTGGTCGGTGGCGGCGGGCAGCAATCTGCTCGATGCACTGAATCAGAACGGCGTGCCGGTGCCTTACAGCTGCCGCGCCGGCAGTTGCCATGCGTGCCTGGTGCAGTGTGTACGAGGCCTGCCGAGTGACAGCCGCCCGGATGCCCTGAGTGCACAGCAGCGTGAACAGGGCTGGCGGCTGGCGTGCCAGTGTCAGGTGGTCGAGGACTTGCAGGTGCATGCCTTCGACCCGCTAGAGGACGGTCGCCCGGCCGAGGTTGCGGCCGTCGATTGGTTGAGCGACAGCGTGTTGCGTTTGCGCTTGACCCCACAGCGACCGTTGCGCTACAGCGCCGGCCAGCACCTGGTGTTGTGGGCGGGCAACGTGGCGCGCCCGTATTCCCTCGCCAGCCTGCCGCAGGAAGACCGTTTTCTGGAGTTTCATCTTGATTGCCGCAAGCCCGGGGAATTCAGCGATGCCGCCAGGCAATTGTGCATCGGCGATCCGATCCGTCTCGGTGAGCTACGCGGCGGTGCCTTGCATTACGACCCTGACTGGCACGCTCGACCGTTGTGGCTGATGGCGGCCGGTACCGGGTTGGGGCCGTTGTTTGGCGTATTGCGCGAAGCGCTGCGCCACGATCATCAGGGCGCTATCCGCGTCATTCACCTGGCCCATGATGCCGATGAGCACTACCTGGCCAAACCTCTGCAAGCCATGGCCGCCAGCCTTCCGAACATGAGTGTCGAACTGTGGACTCCGGCCGAGTTGCCAGCGGCTTTGGCGCAACTGCGGCTTGTTTCGCGGCAAACCCAGGCCTTACTCTGCGGAGCCCCCGACAGTGTCGACGCCTTCGCCCGGCGCCTGTACCTGGCGGGATTGCCGCGCAATCAACTGCTGGCCGATGTGTTCCTGCCCCGTGGTTGAGCGCTGACTTTTCAGACGCGAGACCTGCCATGACCGATGCCATCCTAGTTGAACGCGAACGCGGCCTGTTGACCCTGCGCCTGAATCGCCCGGACAAGAAAAACGCCCTGACCCGCGCCATGTACAGCCACCTGGCCGAAGCGTTGAAACAGGCCGACAGCGACCCCGAGATCAACGCCGTGCTGATCACCGGTTCCGCCGAATGCTTCACCGCCGGCAACGACATCGCCGATTTCATCCAGCAACCGCCGAGCGGCCTCGACAGCCCGGTATTCCAGTTCATGCTCAGCCTGCTTGAATGCCGCAAACCGGTGATCGCCGCCGTGGCTGGAGCAGCGGTGGGCATTGGCACGACGATGTTGTTGCATTGCGATCTGGTGTATGTCAGCCGGGATGCACGGTTGCGCATGCCGTTCGTCAATCTCGGGTTATGCCCTGAGTTTGGTTCCAGCCTGCTCTTGCCGCGTTTGCTCGGGCATGCCAAAGCGGCGGAACTGTTGCTGCTCGGTGAGGGTTTCAATGGTGAACAGGCTGCGGCGTGGGGCATTGCGTCCGAGGCGCTGGGCAGTGGTGAAGAGGCCTTGGCCAAGGCGCGGGAGATGGCGCTGCGCTTTGAGTCGCTGCCGCCTGAGGCCGTGCGGATCAGCAAGCAATTGATGAAAGCTCCGGATCGGGAGTTGTTGCGCAAGGTGATCGAAGAGGAGGGGGCGTTGTTTACCCAACGGCTGCGTTCGCCGGAAGCGATGGCGGCGTTGTCGGGGTTTATCAAGCGGCATTGAATCATTTGCTGACTGTGCCGGCCTCATCGTCGGATCGCCGCCCGGAGCAAGCCCACTCACATTGACCGGGGTTGTTCACAAATCATGTGAGCAACACAAAACCCTGTGGGAGCGGGCTTGCCCGCGATGAGGCCCAATCAGACAACACACCTGTTGGATCAGAAAGCAAAAAGCCCCGCCATTCACATGGTGGGGCTTTTGTTTTTCAGCAAGCGGTCACTCAGACCATCGGGTCGCCAACGTGCAGGATCTTCATGCCGTTGGTGCCGCCGGTGGTGTGGTAGCTGTCGCCCTTGGTCAGGATGACCCAGTCGCCTTTCTCTACGACGCCGCGCTTGACCAGTTCGTCGATCGCCTTCTGGCTGACTTCGTTCGGCGCCAGCGAAGCCGGATCGAACGGGATGGTGTACACGCCACGGAACATTGCCGCGCGAGCCTGGGCTTCGCGGTGCGGGGTGAACGCGTAGATCGGCACCGAGGAACGGATACGCGACATGATCAGCGGGGTGTAGCCACTTTCGGTCAGGGCGATGATCGCTTTTACGCCCGGGAAGTGGTTGGCGGTGTACATGGTCGCCAGGGCAATGCTCTCGTCGCAGCGGGCGAATTCCTTGCCGATGCGGTGGCTGGAGGTCTTGCTGGTCGGGTGCTTTTCAGCGCCGACGCAGATGCGCGCCATCGCCCGTACGGCTTCCAGCGGGTACAAGCCGGCAGCGGATTCGGCCGAGAGCATCACGGCGTCGGTGTAGTCGAGCACGGCGTTGGCCACGTCGGACACTTCGGCACGGGTCGGCATCGGGTTCTGGATCATCGACTCCATCATCTGGGTCGCAACGATCACCGCCTTGTTGTGGCGGCGGGCGTGCAGAATGATCTTCTTCTGGATGCCCACCAGCTCGGCGTCGCCGATTTCCACACCCAGGTCACCACGGGCAACCATCACCGCGTCGGACGCCTTGATCAGGCCGTCGAGGGTTTCGTCATCGGCCACGGCTTCGGCGCGTTCGATCTTCGCCACCAGCCAGGCAGTGCCGCCGGCTTCGTCGCGCAGTTGACGGGCGTATTCCATGTCGGCGGCGTCACGCGGGAAGGATACCGCGAGGTAGTCGACTTGCATTTCCGCAGCGAGCTTGATGTCGGCCTTGTCTTTTTCAGTCAGGGCCGGAGCGGTCAGGCCGCCACCGCGACGGTTGATACCTTTGTGGTCCGACAGTGGGCCGCCAATGGTCACGGTGCAGTTCAGTTCGGTGGCGGTGGCGGTATCGACGCGCATCACCACGCGACCGTCGTCGAGCAGCAGCTCGTCGCCCACGCCACAGTCCTTGACCAGGTCCGGGTAGTCGATGCCGACCACTTGCTGATTGCCTTCGGTCAGAGGATGGCTGGTGGAGAAGGTGAATTGATCACCGATCTTCAGCTCGATCTTCTTGTTGGCGAATTTGGCGATACGGATTTTCGGGCCTTGCAGGTCACCCAGCAGGGCGACGAAGCGACCGTGCTTGGCCGCGAGGTCACGCACCAGCTTCGCGCGAGCCTTGTGCTCGTCGGGGGTGCCGTGGGAGAAGTTCAGGCGGGCGACGTCCAGGCCAGCCAGGATCAGCTGTTCGAGAACTTCCGGCGAGTTACTGGCCGGGCCAAGGGTGGCGACGATTTTGGTACGACGGACGGACATGCAAAGACTCCTGAGTTCAAGCGCTGAGTGAGGCTACTATGCTCCGAAGTTGTAGTCATTGTTCGTTTGCACTACTTATTGCTTTCTTTATTGAACCAGGCAACTTCTCGCTGCCACAGCCTGAAGATTTCCGACCACGGGTCGATACAGGGTTCAAGACAGGAGATCCCCTATGCGATTCGTGCTCATTGCCGCCCTTGCCATCAGCGCCCTCAGCGTCACGGGCTGTACCCGTTGGTCGATGAACCATCACTTGAACAATGCCTACAGCGCCTATGACCGGGGCAATTGCGAGCAAGTGATGCTCGAGCTGTCCAAGGTCGAACGCGACAGCCGCGCGCGGCCTTACGTGTGGCCGGAAGTGTCGATGATGCGCGGACAGTGCCTGGAACGGCAGAAGATGTTCATCGATGCGGCCCAGACCTACCAGTTCATTATTGCCGCGTATCCGCAAAGCGAATACGCCTACCGCGCCCGCGCCCGCCTGGAAACCTTGCAGAGCCTGGGCCACTACCCGATGCGCGGTGCCGCAGCGGTCAAACCGACGCAGTACTGATGGCAGGTATCATTCAATCGCGGGTTCCCCGGCGGTGGTGAGCTATAGTCGAAGAAACCGGTTCTGGAGCCCTGCCTCTGAACCGGGGCAACACCTGTGACCGGCACAAGCAAGACTCTGCGCTTCAAGGACTGGCGCACCGGAAGCGGGGAGAGCGGGCAAAGCCTTATGCGTACCCGTTCCGAAGCCGTAGTGCGGCTCTGCTTAAGAGCCCTGCATAGCGATATTGCACATGTTCACCGACCGCCGAATCGAGCGGCATCAACTGCCGTACTTCCTGAAAGTCTTCAACGGCATCACCGACAAACCCGTCGGTTTTCTGGGCAACGTCTCTGAAGACGGGCTGATGCTGATCAGCCAGCTGCCGATGATGATCGGCGCGGACTTCAGCCTGCGCCTGAAGATTCCCGCCAGCGATGGCTGCCCTCAGGTCATCGACCTGTGGGCGTGTTGCCTGTGGTGCCACGAAGACGCAACCCCCCACCACTTTGACGCCGGATTCAGCCTGCAACGGGCGCCGCCGGAGTATGGACAATTGGTGGAAGCGTTGAGGCAATACTTCAGTTTTCAGACGTTGCCGGCTTCGGCCTGAAATCTGCAGCTTTTGCGCTCGCCATCGCGAACAAGCTCGCTGCCACCTGGAATCGCCTAGGTGACATCGATCAATGTGGGAGCGAGCCTGCTCACGAACGCGTCCGATCAGACAATGAAGATTGTGCGTCTAAACGCTAAGCCACACCGATCACCCGCTCTCCAGCGACCGCTCCACCAGCAGCCCCCCCAACCCACTCAACTGGCAAATCTCCGTCGTCAAGATGCTGCGGCTACGAGGCGTTGTAGGCAGAGTGGGGGCGCGACCAAATCCTGGATTACTTTTTGTCGGAGCTGTCATTTTTGACAGGTATTGATTTATATCGCATTGCGCTAGAAATGAATCCATTGAAGTGGTTAATAACGAGTGACTGTGGAGTTGAGGGCAATGAGCGTAGATGATGAAAGCAAATCAGAGATACTTGTGGTCGGGCCTGTTATTACAGCACCTTCGGAATACGCCACACTTTATCCCGGTTTTATTGTCAATGCCGTGATACCAACGGGATTTGCTAGTGCGTGGCGGCTTGAGTTTCATCTGGATAATGGTGGAACCATAAAGTACAGCGGGGGGTGGATTGGTACAGTTTTTAATATGAAGATCCCGGATAACGCTATTCCGCCAGGCGTTGGTTTTTATTTTTCTATGGATTACAAAGCTGGCCTGGTTTGGAGTGCCTGGACTAATCGCTGGGGTATGAGAATGGCCGCAGGCCAACGCCCCACCTTCACCACCCCGCCTGGCAATCTGGTCAAGGAAAAAAGGCCAACCTTCTCAGGTCGGGGGGAGCGTGGCGCAATCATCAAGCTCTATCAATCCGGCAGCACGAAAGTTGAATACGGCAGAGGAACGGTGGGCAACGACCGAAACTGGAGATTTCAGGTCACACAGGATTTGCCCCAAGGGGATACCTTCAGCATGGCCGCTTACCAGACCCTTTCCGGTCAGACGCAGTATTCGGATAGCGTGCCGTTTACGGTCTTGTATAGGCCGGTGATTGGCAACGTGACGGTCACCGATTTGAAACCGACCATCAATGGTTCGGGGGGATTGCCCAACGCCAAGGTAGAGGTTTTCTTCGTGGGTGTTGGGGGCGAGGTTCAGGCAACGGCCCAAGTGCGTGCTGATGGTAGCTGGACGGCTATCGCGCCGAGAAGCTGGTTGACCGGTAAATACAGCATTACAGCCCAGCAGATCGCCCCAAACTCGCGGCGTCGTTCTGATTTGGCAGTAGAAAAGACAGTCACTATTCCACCACCAGCTCCCGTCATCACACAGCCGAGTTCGCCGCTGGAGCGGGGAAATGCCATACACGGGACCGGTTTTTATTCAGGGGCAACGTTGGTCGTGCGCAGAAACGGCGCTGTTGTTGGGGGGCGCGTGACGACCAGTGGTTCGATCTGGAGCTTTATTGCCGATCAGATGTGGCCTGGGGATTGGACCATCACCGCGGAACAGACCCTTGGTGGCCAGAATTCCGGACGGAGCACACCTCGCTCCTTCAAGGTACGCCCACCCAAACTGAAAATTACCGATCCAGCCCCGGGCTCGCCCGTGCCATCGAGTCAGAGGATCAGTGGTAATAATTCTTTGCATTACGAAACAACGATAACCATGCAAAACGGTGCCGGACAGCTGGTACCCGGGACTGTTACGAAGCCAGTCATTTATGAGTGGAGCTTTACCCCCGCTACGGCCTTGACTCCCGGCTCCCACACGTTCAAGGCTGTGCAAACCGTGAGTGGAGAAGCGTCGCTGCCCAGCGATGCGCTCACGGTGACCGTGAAGCCGCCTCAATTGATAATCACGCAGCCAAGCGCCCCCATGGAACGGGGGCAGGCCATTACGGGCACCGGCTATTACCCGGGGGCCGCGTTGGTCGTGCGTAGAGGAAGTTCAGTAGTGGCGGGGACGCTCACCCCCAACGGCAGCAATTGGTCCTTCATTGCGGATCAGATGTGGCCCGGCGATTGGACGATCACCGCGGAGCAGTCGATCAATGGCCAGACCTCAGTAAGAAGTGAGCCTCGATCGTTCAAGGTGCGCCCGCCCAAACTGAATATTACTGATCCAGCCCCGAACTCGTCCGTGCCATCGAGTCAGAGGATCAGTGGTAACAATTCTTTGCATTACGAGACAACGATAACCATGCAAAACGGTGCCGGAGCATCGGTACCCGGGACTGTCACGAAGCCACAAACTTATTTGTGGAGCTTTGCCCCCGCTACGGCCTTGACTCCCGGCTCCCACACCTTCAAGGCTGTGCAAACCGTGAGTGGAGAAGCATCGCTGCCCAGCGATGCGCTCACGGTGACCGTGAAGCCGCCTCAATTGATAATCACGCAGCCAAGCGCCCCCATGGAACGGGGGCAGGCCATTACGGGCACCGGCTATTACCCGGGGGCCACGTTGGTCGTGCGTAGAGGAAATTCAGCAGTGACGGGGACGCTCACCTCCAACGGCGGCAATTGGTCCTTCATTGCGGATCAGATGTGGCCCGGCGATTGGACGATCACCGCGGAGCAGTCGATCAATGGCCAGACCTCGGTACGAAGTGAGCCTCGATCGTTCAAGGTGCGCCCGCCCAAACTGAAAATTACTGATCCAGGCCCGGGCTCGACCGTGCCATCGAGTCAGAGGATCAGTGGTAACAATTCTATGCATTACGAGACAACGATAACCATGCAAAACGGTGCCGGAGCATCGGTACCCGGGACTGTCACGAAGCCACAAACTTATTTGTGGAGCTTTGCCCCCGCTACGGCCTTGACTCCCGGCTCCCACACCTTCAAGGCCGTGCAAACCGTGAGTGGAGAAGCATCGCTGCCCAGCGATGCGCTCACGGTGACCGTGAAGCCGCCTCCATTGATAATCACACCACCGAGCAAGCCGATAACCGCAAGGACTCCGCTGACCGTCACCCAAGTGCATGCCTCCGCAACCAGCTTGAGAATGCTGCGTTCGGACGAGACTGGTGAGGTGGCGGGCAACTTTACCGGGAGTGGCGCCACCCGCACCTTTACCCCGAGAGATAACTGGTCGTTTGGTACCAACTCGGTGAAGGTGACGCAAACCGTGAATACGGTGGAGTCCGATCCGAGCGCTCCGTGTACGTTCACCCTGATACCCACACAACTGGCCATCCTGCCACCGAGCGAACCCGTCGTACAAAGATCTCCACTCACTGTCACGCAGGTGGATCTCAAGGCGACTCAACTGAAAATGAGTCGGGCAGGCACGACCGATGAGGTGACGGGTAACTTTAACGGGACCGGGACCACCCGTGAGTTCATTCCGGATACGGACTGGGAGTGGGGCAGCAACTCGGTGACTGTCGTGCAAACCGTGGAAGGCGTGGTATCCAACCCAAGCGCTCCGTGCACCTTCACCTTCAACTTGCCAAGGCCGGTGATGACCGGCCCGACCGAGCCGACCGACGGCCGGCCGACCTTTGAGGGGACAGGCCATGATGGGGCGACCGTCGAAGTGGTTCGGCATACGTTTCCGCACACTGTCCTGGCGAAGGCGACCGTGGCGAATGGCAGATGGCAGGCGCCACTCCTGGCAGAGGGCCCGGATTTTGTGGCGGGGTCCCATATCATGTCGGGAAGTCAGATCGTCGGAGAGGTAAGATCTGGCTGGATGGCCGCGTTCAGCATTAAGATCAAGCCGCCACAACCGGCGATCCTGCCACCGATCGGGGTGATAGCCGCAAGGACCCCGCTGACCGTCATCAACGTGTACACCACCAAGACACCCACCTTGAAAATGCTGCAAACGGGCACGACCAAGGTGGTGGATGGCGACTTTGTCGGGAGTGGCGCCACGCGCACCTTTATCCCGAGAGATAACTGGTCGATAGGTGCAAACTCGGTGACGGTGACGCAAGCCGTGGGCACCGAGGGCACCGAGGACACCGTGGAATCCGATCCTAGCGCTCCATGTACGTTTACCCACATCCTGCCCCCTCCGGTGATCACCGGTCCGAGCGAACCGACCAGCAGCCGGCCGACATTTGGGGGGCAGGGGTATGAAGGGGCGACCGTCAATGTCCATCGTGAGGGTTTTCCAGACCCGGTATTGGCGACGGCGACGGTATTGAGTGGTGAGTGGCAAGCGCCACTCAATACCGAGATATCGGATCTCCCGGCGGGGCGCTATTACGTTAATGCGAGACAGTCCTTCGAGGGAGAGTGGTCTGTTGGGATCGACACGCCGTTCGAAATCCAGATCAAGCCACATCAACCGGTCATTACGCCACCACGCGAGCCATTGACGCCTTTCGGCGCTCTGACCATCACCCAGGTGCATGCCGAGGTGTCCGAACTGAAGATGTTCACCGATTGGGGCATGGAAGTGGGCGGTACTTTTTCACCGGTCGGTACTGACTGGGTGTTCGAACCGGCCATGCCCTGGATCGTTGGCGACAATGCGGTAAAGGTGGTGCAGGTCGTGGATACGGTGGCATCCGATCCAAGCGCTGTCTGCTTCTTCAAAGGACGCCCGCCCAAGCCGGATATTACGCCACCGAACGGTCCACTTGATCCGCAAGGAACGCTCGAAATCACCCAGGTGTATGTCCCACCGGCTGACTGAATGGTGCATTGGCATGGACGCGGCCGGGGTCTAGAACACCCCGGCCTTCTTCCATTCCAGGTATCGACTGATCAGCGCGGCACTTAACTCGCTGGATTTTGCATCCACCACCGTCACCCCATGAGCGTCCAACCGCTCATGGAGTTCGGTCCGGGCATTCAGGTAATCCACTGCGCCGCAATAGACCAGGGCTTCGGGCAAGGTCTGTACCGGTGTCTGGCGCAAGCTGTCGAGCACTTCTTCGCGCAGGCTGGCGATCAATACCCGATGCTGTTTGCCCAGACGCTTGATGGCGGTAAGCAGTTCTTCATCGTCTTCATCTCGCAGGTTGGTCACCAATACCACCAGAGCCCGTCGTTTCTGTCGGGTGAGCAATTGTGTAGTGGCGGTCTCATAGTCGGCACTGCGACCGCTGCTGGTCAGGTCATAGACCGTGTTGAGCAGGACATTGAGTTGCCCAGTGCCTTTGACTGGCGCGAGGTAGCGCGGCTGTTCGCTGGCGAAGGTACACAGCCCGACCGCATCGCCCTGGCGCAGTGCGACGTAACTCAACAACAAGCAGGCGTTGAGCGCGTGATCGAAATGCGCCAGTTCCCCGTCCTGGCTGCGCATCCGCCGGCCGCAGTCGAGCATGAAGATGATCTGCTGGTCGCGCTCGTCCTGATACTCCCGGGCAATTGGCGTGCGTTGGCGGGCGGTGGCTTTCCAGTCGATCTGGCGCAGGCTGTCGCCTTCGCGAAATTCCCGCAACTGATGAAATTCCAGCCCCTGGCCCCGACGCTGCCGCTGGCGTACGCCGAGTTGGCTGAGCCAGTTATCCACAGCCAGCAACTGGCCGCCGTACAGACGAGCGAAGTCGGGATAGACGCGGGTCTGGTCAGTCAGGTTCAGCAGGCGTTTGTCGGACCACAAACCCAACGGGCCGGGCAGGCTGACTTCGCAATGTTCAAAACGGAAGTGACCCCGTCTGAGCGGGCGCAGGCGGTAACCCGCCCGGGTGCGCTGGCCGGGCTGCAAGGGCACCGACAGTGGCAGGTTGTCGAAGACCAGACCGTCCGGTACATGATCGAAGAGTTGGAGGGTCAGGGGCAGTTGATAATCATGTTCCAGCTCCAGCTGTACTTCACCCCAGCGTCCCAGCCCCAGGCTGCCGGGAATCTGCCGTTGCAGGCGGGGCGAGGGCAAGCGTTTGAGGCGGATGGCGTCGATCAATGCCAGGGCCAGCAGGGCCAGGAGCAATCCCCAGTTGATCCGCGACAGGTATGAAGGCAGTGCAAGACCCAGCGCCTGCAAGGTGCCGAGCACGATGCCGATGCCCAGTAGCAGCGCGAGCCAGAGCAGCAGCAGGCGGCTGGGTTTCACAGGCGCGGCGCCGGGACTTGATCCAGCAATTGGCGCAGCACCTGGTCGATGTCCAGCCCTTCGATATCCAGCTCCGGCGCAATGCGCACGCGATGGCGCAGCACCGCCAGGGCACAGCCCTTGATGTCATCCGGTATCACGAACTCACCACCGCGCAACAAGGCGCGCGCCCGGGCGCAACGCACCAGGGCGATGGAGGCCCGGGGGCCTGCACCCAACGTCAAGCCAGGCCAGCTGCGAGTGGTGCGCGCCAGGCGCACGGCGTAATCAAGCACTTGATCGTCCAGCGGCAGGTCACTGGCAATGCGTTGCAAGGCCAACACATCCTTGGCTTGCAACACCGTGCGCAACGGCTGCACGTCGAGCATGTCGGCGCGGGTCGAGCGGCTGACCTGGCGCACCATGTCCAGTTCCTGCGCGGCATCGGGGTAGTCCATGCGTACCTTGAGCATGAAGCGATCCAGTTCGGCTTCGGGCAGTGGATAAGTGCCTTCCTGCTCGATGGGGTTCTGCGTGGCCAGCACCATGAACGGTTGCACGATGGGCAGGGCGCGGCCCTCGAGGGTGACTTGCCGTTCCTGCATGGCTTCGAGCAACGCCGCCTGGGTTTTCGCCGGGGCGCGATTGATCTCGTCGGCCAGCAACAGGTTGGTGAACAGCGGCCCCTTGCGCAGTTTGAACTGCTCGGTCTGCAAGTCGTACACAGCATGCCCGGTGACGTCGCTGGGCATCAGGTCCGGGGTGAACTGGATGCGTGCGAATTCGCCGCCGAAGCAGCGTGCCAGTGCCCTTACCAGCAGGGTCTTGCCCAGCCCGGGTACACCTTCGAGCAATACGTGGCCCCCGGCAATCAGGGCCATGAGCACGTCGTCGATAACACTGTTCTGGCCAATCACGGCTTTTTGCAGTTCGTTGCGTATCGCCTGGGCCAAGTGGCTGGCACGCTGGCGTTGCTGTTCGGCGTGACTCGGTGCGCCGGGCTCGGTCGGTTCATTCATAAGGCATTCCTCAAGGTTTGCAGGTGGGCGACCTGGCGGCTGAATTCAGCGCTGGAAAGCCGCTGCTTCGGTCGCGGGCCCATGGCCTGGCTGATGGCGCGCGTGGGTTGGCCGGTCAGACGCGCGAGCATCAGCCATTGTTCGGCGACGGCGAGCTGGTCATAACCGGGGTGACGATGGCGGACACGGCGTAGGATGTCTTGTTGCAGTGCTCGCAGCAGGCTGTGCTGCCCGCTGCGGCGCAAGATGAAATCGGCACTGGCGTGCAGGTGCTCCTGCAGTTGCCGACGTGCTTTCGGCGCCGGTTCCTGCAGTGGTCCCTGCCGCACGCCAAAGTGCCAGAACCCCAGGCCGATCAAGGCGAGCAATGCAACCAGCGCCTGGGGAAAATAACGCAGCAGCAAGGTCGGCAGGCTGTCGTGATCGGTGTTGAAGATCAGTGTCACGCGGGTGTCGGCGGTCAGGTACCAGAGCAGCCAGGCGTTGTCGTACTGGTCGATGGCCGGGGTTTTCCACAGGTCGGCATCGGTGACCACGATGATCGAGCCAAGCCCGTGATCGAGCTGCATCATGTGCGTGGCCCTGGCGCTGTTGGCCCAGGCCTGGGCAAGGTTTTTCGGGTCTTCGAGATGGAACGCCGTATCGAAACCGGCATAGGCCGGGGCGTCTTCGCCTTCCAGGTAGAGCTTGGTCAGTTGCGGGTACGGATCTTCGCCGACATTGGGTGGCGGTGCCTTGAGGTCCTTGCTCAGGAGTTGGTGCACTTGCACCCGATCGAGCAGCAGGTCGTTGCTGTGGCCGAGTTTTTCGTCCCACAGCGATTCTGCGACAAACAGAAGCCGTCCGCCGGCCCGGGTCCAGTTCATCACCTGGTCGATCTGCCGTGGAGTCATGTTGTAGCGGTCACCGAACAGCAGCAGGCTGTGTTGATGCGGGTCGAGGCTGGGCAGGATGTCGAGGCCATTGGCGTGGTCGACGCTCAGGCCTTGCTGGCGCAAGAAGAGTTCCGCCGCCAGATAAGGGTTGGCCTTGGCTTCGGGGGAGGGGCCGTGGTCGATTTCGCTCGGGTAGGGGGTGGCCTTGAGGTACAGATAAACACTCAACGCAGCCACCAACACGACGATCAACGCCCCGGCTATCGCCCCCCGGCGCCGACTCAACGGATAGCCTGCGAGTCGAACAGAATACGCCAGCCGTTACACAGTTCCTGCTGCACTTGGGCGGGTGGCAGGCGATGACCGTAGGCCATGTTTTGCCAGTGCCCGGTCAGGTCTTTGCTGTAGGCGAGCAAGGCCGGCCGCTGTAATAGTTCGACACGCTGAAGCACCTGGCCTTCGGTGTCGGCGGCTTTGAGTGCGATGTTGAAATCGTGCATCAGGCGGCTGAGCAGGGCGCGATAAAGCAAGCCGAGGGCTTCGCGCGGATGAGTCTGCCAGAGACTTTCAGCGCGGGTGGCGATGTCGGTGGGCAGGGACTCGGGCTTGAGGTCCAGGCCGAATGCCTGCTGCGGTAACGGCCGGGTGGTTTTTATGTCGAGGGGCGGTCGACGGCTGACAAACGCTTGCAACCAGTCGCGATAGCGCCAGATCAACAGGCCAATGGCTCCGATGACGGTGCCCCACAGCACGATTTCAATCAGGCTCGCCAATGCCCCGAAGCGCTGCCCCTCAAGCAGCCTCAGCAGGGCCTTCAACCATTGCGGTGTCTTGCCATCGTCCTTGGCTTCAGCACCTGGCTGGTCTTCGCCAAAGCGGTAGCGCGTCACTGTTTCCCGGTTCTTGAAGGGCGGCTGTTCGAGGATCGTCCTGATGCCTTCCCTGGAGGCCCGACTGGTCAGGGGCTGGCCCAGCAAACGTGGGCTGTCGGGTGAAAGGGCCGGTTCGGCGGCCCACACGCCGTGTGTGGTCGGCATCAGCAATAGCGCGGCGATCAACAGGACAACGGCTGCACCAGTGAGGCGTTGGCGCATGCGGCGGAACACCAGTTCGATATCCCAGGCCTCCAGCACCGTACGCCGGTTCAGGTAAAGGCTGAAACCGCAGGCGACATAGATCGGTTCCCAGACCACCAGCACCAGTGCATAAAAAGCGTTGGTCAGATGTTCCAGCCAACGCCAGTCCTGGCTGGCCGCAGAGATCAGCGACTGCCAGCTCCAGTCGAGCGCGACTTGTTGTGGCAGCAGCAGATAGAACAACACCATCAAGCCGATCCACAGCGCGCCCTCCAGGTGCGCGCCGATGATCGTCAACCAGCGTGCGGCGCCGGCGTCTCGCTGCAACAGCACCTGCAGGCGCTGTTGCCGTTGCGCTCCATTGAGGCCTTCGAGTTGCATCACCGGCATCGCGAAACTGCGATGCAGACTCAGGCGTCGCCAGGTCAGGCTGGCCAGCAGTTGCGGTTTGAGCAGGCGTGGGTACTGCTGCAGGGCCTGCTTGAGCGAAGGCGTTTCAGCGAACATGGCTTTGGACAGGATGTACAAGGGCAGGCGTTCGAACGCCGGCTTCAGCCACCAGAAAATGAATACGGCAAGAGAGGGCGAATCCCAGAATCCCCAACTGAGCAGCGCGAAAACGGGCAAGGTGACCATGGCCCAACTGGTCATCAACAGGCGTCGGTGGCGCTGGCTCAGGAGCACGCCGAGGTCCATGGCTTCCCAGGTCGGGCGCGGGCGAATCACCACCGTGGCGTCACTCAGGTGCATGGCGGCGACGTCCGGCAAACAGAAGATAAACCACCACCAGCAACCAGAGCGCGGCGCCCACCAGGTACTTGGTCTGCTGCGACGGGCCAGTCATTGATGACCAGTAGGCTTCGATAAACGCCGCGATCAACAGGAACAGCATGACCCCGCAGACCAGCAGCACGCTCTTGCGCGCAGCCAGGCGCAAAGCCTCAGAGCGTGGCAGACGCCCCGGGGCGACCAACGCCCAGCCCAGATTCAGGCCGGCGGCACCGGCCAGGGCGATGGCGCTGAGTTCGAAGGCACCATGGCCGATCACGAATGACCAGAAGGTTTGCCCATAGCCGACGTAGGTCAGGTGCCCGGCCACCGCACCGATCATCAGGCCGTTGAAGATCAGGAAGAACACGCTGCCCAGGCCAAACAGCAAACCACTGGCGAAGGTCTGAAAGGCGATGCCGATGTTGTGCATGATGTAGTAGCCGAACATCGCCCAGTCCTCGCTGGCGGCTCGCTCCGCCGTGCGTCCGAGGTGACCGGCAACGGGGTCGTACATGCTTTGCATCTCGCTGACCTGCTCGGCGGGGATCAGGTTGTAGACCAGGTCCGGGTACAGGTACACCAGCAGCGCGAACCCGGCCAGGCTGATAAAGAACATCAGGCTGGCGGCGAGGACGAAACGCCACTGTTCGCGCACCAGTCGCGGAAAGTCGGCCAGGATGAATGCCAGCACGTTGGCGCCCAGGCGGCTGCGGTGACGGTAGAGTTGCTGGTGTCCGCGCAGCGCTTGTTGCTGCAAGGCGTCGATCAGAAAACTGCTGTAGCCCCGCTCCCTGGCCAGTGCCAGGTGTTGGCAGAGACGTCGGTAGTCCCTCGGGAAATTGCCGGCTCCGGTGGCTTTCCTGTCGTGCTCCAATTGCTCGAGCAGGTGAGCGAACTGTTCCCATTCGGCCTTGTGCCGGTTTTCAAAAAGGCTTTGCTTCATGTCGGCCCCAACAAACCGCGGGCAATGCCGTTGAGCTCGGTCACCGCCTGCGGGGCCGGGACTTGCAACGGTTGGGCGAGGATCGCAGCCAGTTCATCGACCCGCGCCCGGGAGAGTTCGCCCTGGCGCTCGGCAAACCCGAGAATGGCCCGCTGCTCGGTGAGTGTCAGCGCAAAGGCCGGGCGGCGGGGCTGGGCTTCGGGGAGTTCGGGGCGGGTGTGCGATTGTTCGCGGTAGATCACCAGGGTCCCGGCGGCGATATCGCCGAGGCGCTTGAAGTGAGGGTGTTGCAGGCAACTGATGGCCCCAAGGAAATAACCGAACGGCAGCAGATCGACCACGCGCAGCAGGTTGCGCAGCAGCGACGCGGACCAGCCGATCGGGGTGCCATCATCATGCACCACCCGTAGTCCCATCCATTGCTTGCCCGGCGAGCGGCCCTGGTTCAGCACCTCGAACAGCACCATGTACCACCAGCTCACCACGAACAGCAGGATCGAGCCGAGTCCGGCCCCCAGTTTGCCGAGCATCGCCAGGGTAATGAACAGCACGCCCAGGACCAGGCCGCGCAAACCAAGGTCAATGGCGAACGCCAGCGCACGGACCATCAACCCGGCCGGGCGCAGTGGCAGGTCGACGCCCTCCGGCGTTTCGACCTGGTACCGCGTATCCAGCGGCGGTGACAGCGGCGCGTTCCCTGGCAGTGCTGTGGTCTCGAGCATGGGCAACCTGATGATGTGGCCTGGATCGGGATTGTGTATCCATTCGATGCTAGCAGCCTATTCGAGGGGGGACGGGGGGAAACGACATAACTGTGTAGTGCAAGGCGAGTCGCACAAGGTGCTTGAATGACAAGACTACTGGCCGGGGCGGGAGGTGAACGCCTAGACTTTGCCGATCTTCTGTTCAGGAATCGCCCGTGACCTCCATCTTCTGGTACGACTACGAAACCACTGGCATCAATCCCCGTTGTGACCGTCCGTTGCAAATGGCCGGCCTGCGCACGGATTTCTATCTCAATGAAATTGACGAGCCGGTCAATCTTTACTGCCAGCCCAGTGACGACATCCTGCCGCATCCGGCGGCCTGCACGATCACGGGAATCACCCCCGGGCAACTGCAGGCGCAAGGCTTGAGCGAAGCCGATTTCATGACCCGGGTGCATGCCCAGCTCGCGGCGCCCGGTACCTGTGGCGCGGGGTATAACACCTTGCGTTTCGACGACGAAATGACCCGCTACAGCCTGTACCGAAACTTTTTCGACCCTTATGCGCGGGAGTGGCAGGGCGGCAACAGCCGCTGGGACCTGATCGATGTGGTGCGCGCCGCCTATGCCTTGCGCCCCGATGGCATGGTCTGGCCGACGGACGACGAGGGGCGGGTCACGCTCAAGCTTGAGCGCCTGACCGCTGCCAACGGCATCGATCATGGCAATGCCCACGAAGCGCTGTCGGACGTTCGCGCGACGATCGCCCTGGCACGCCTGATACGGGAAAAACAGCCAAAACTGTACGACTGGCTGTTCCAGTTGCGCAGCAAGCAAAAAGTCATGGACCAGATACGGCTGCTGCAACCAATGGTGCATGTTTCCGGGCGTTTTTCCGCAGCGCAATTATGTGGGTGTGGTGTTGCCGCTGGCCTGGCACCCGCGCAACAAGAACGCCCTGATTGTCTGTGACCTGCACCTCGATCCCCAGGGCCTGCTCGATCTGGATGCCGAAAGTTTGCGCCAGCGCTTGTATACCCGCCGCGACGAACTGGCCGAAGACGAGTTACCGGTGCCGTTGAAGCTGATTCACATCAACAAGTGCCCGGTGGTGGCCCCGTTGTCGGTACTTCGCCAGGAAGATCAGCAGCGTCTGGGGCTGGATATGGCGCTTTATCAGCAGAGGGTGTTGCAGCTCAATGACGCCCGGAAAGTTTGGCAGGATAAAATTCTGGCAATTTATGCCCGTGAAGATTTTTCCCAGAGCCAAGATCCTGAGCAACAGTTATACGATGGATTTATCGGTGATCGGGATCGACGTTTGTGTGAACAAGTCAGAACCGTTGACCCGAAGCAATTGGCACAAGAGCAGTGGCCTTTCGATGACGAACGTTTGCCGGAATTGCTGTTTCGATATCGCGCACGCAACTTTCCCGACACGTTGAATTCCGAGGAGCAAGAACGCTGGCGAATATTCTGTCAGAAACGTTTGTCAGACCCCGAATGGGGGGCGCCAAATACCCTTGAAAGTTTTGTAGAAGCCGCGGCCCAATTGAGCGTTAGTGCTACTGCGTTTCAGCGGGGGGTGCTCTGTGAGTGGCAGGATTATGTCCAGGGACTACGCCAGCGCTTGAGTCTTTGAATTCGAACATGCCAGGGCTTAAACACCATGCATAAAAAAACGCCAGCATTTGCTGGCGTTATTTTTTGTCACGGATCCATCTGCGACAAGCTCCGGGGCTTAGCCCAGCAGGGTAGCCCAGCCTTCCACCACGTCACCGCCCCACTTGGCTTTCCACTCTTTCAGAGTCTTGTGGTTGCCACCTTTGGTTTCGATGACTTCACCGTTGTGCGGGTTTTTGTATTGTTTAACTTTGCGAGCACGCTTGGTGCCGGTAGTTTTCACTGCACCGCCGCGTGGTGCCTTGGTTTTGGATTCTGGATCCAGCAGCGCGATGATGTCGCGCAGGGACTTGGAGTATTCACCCATCAGGGTGCGCAGTTTGCCTTCGAATTCCAGCTCGGTTTGCAGTTTGTCGTCTTGGGACAGGTTCTTCAAACGGGCTTGCAGCTCTTTGATAGCTTCTTCGGTGGCGCGATATTCGTTGATCAAGGACATGTGGACTACCTTATGTTGTGCGCTGGATGGCAGGTGACAGTGCGGCAATAATAGTCACGGTGTTTCATCAAGTAAACATTTAAGCCAACTTTATTTAATTTAACTGCTGTGTCTTTGGCGTGCATTGGTAATGCTGTTATTAGTATGGTCCAGGTCTGTCAGATATACATAAATTAACATTTGACCGGCACCGCTAGAGCATCCGGGCGAACCAGCACTGGCGCTGTCCGCCCTGTCGCACCGACCTTCGGGCAGGGCAAAACGTCAACAATACTGCAGTTTTGCTGCGCAATCGCTAGAATGGCGGCCTTTGCGAAGTTCTGGAGTTTCCCCCTCATGCGCACTTTTCGTCTGGTGATTTCTTGCCCGGACCGTGTTGGCATCGTTGCCAAAGTCAGTAACTTTCTGGCATCACACAACGGCTGGATCACTGAAGCGAGCCATCACTCGGACAATCTCAGTGGCTGGTTCTTCATGCGTCACGAAATCCGTGCCGACTCCCTGCCATTTGGTATCGAAGCGTTTCGCGAAGCCTTTGCCCCGATCGCCGAAGAGTTTTCGATGGACTGGCGCATCACCGATACCGAACAGAAGAAACGCGTGGTGCTGATGGCCAGCCGCGAGTCGCACTGCCTGGCCGACTTGCTGCACCGCTGGCACAGCGATGAACTGGACTGCGAAATTTCCTGTGTGATTTCCAACCATGATGACTTGCGCAGCATGGTGGAGTGGCACGGTATTCCGTACTACCACGTCCCGGTCAATCCGCAGGACAAGCAACCGGCCTTCGCCGAGGTTTCGCGCCTGGTCAAACAGCACGATGCCGAAGTGGTGGTGCTTGCCCGTTACATGCAAATCCTGCCACCGGAGTTGTGCAGCGAATACGCACACAAGGTCATCAACATTCACCACAGCTTCCTGCCGTCGTTCGTCGGTGCCAAGCCGTACCACCAGGCCTCCCTGCGTGGCGTGAAGCTGATCGGTGCGACCTGCCACTATGTGACCGAAGAGCTGGATGCCGGCCCGATCATCGAGCAGGACGTGGTGCGCGTCAGCCACAGCGACAGCATCGAAGACATGGTGCGTTTCGGCCGTGATGTCGAGAAAATGGTGCTGGCCCGAGGCTTGCGTTATCACCTGGAAGACCGGGTGCTGGTACACGGCAACAAAACCGTCGTCTTCTGACAGACCTGCGGCACAGTTGAAATTCGAAGGGCCTGGGCGTTCAATCGCTTCAGGCCCTTCGCCGTTTCTGCACCGAGGACAAAACCATGACCGATCCACTGGACAAAGCCACATCCAGGGCGCCCGCCACGCTGGGCGAGGGTTGCCTGAGCCGCTACGACCCGGATGACATGGGGCCTGAAACGGGTACGGAGTTCCCTGACGCCGCGCAGTTGTGGGAACAGTTGCAGCAAGAGCCCGAGGACAAACCTAAGCCTGCCTGAGTTTCATCAGTTTCTTCAGCAGCGGGCTGCCCAGCATCAGCAAAAACACCGGTCCACCAACCAGCAAATAGAAGTAGTACGTCACCGCCCGCCAAATCAGGATCGCCGCAGCCGCGGTGGACTTCCCGACCATCGGCGCCAGCAGCGCAGCGGACGTCAGCTCTGCCGCCCCGGCGCCGCCCGGCAGCAGGCTCAATTGTCCGGCGCTCAGGGCCAGCATCTGGATCAGAAAGCTCCAGGCCCACTGCAAGTCCGCGCCGAGCCCGCGCAACGCCAGATAGAGCACGCTGTAGCGTATAACCCAATGCACGCAGGTCAGGACGAATACCTTGATCAAGGTCTGCACGGGCAATTTCAGCGTGTCGGTAAAGGCCGCCAGAAACTGCAGGAGCTTGCGCGCCCAGCGCATTCGAGTGGTCGCCTTGACATTGAGTCGGGCGAGCCATCGGCCGCTCAGGCGAATCAGTAAACGGTGATACCGCGCCACCATGGCGCTACTGATCAGGCCGCCAAACAACGAAACGGCGCTGACCGTCAGCATCCATTCCATGCGCTGGCTCAGGTGCTGGAACAGGGCGTAAATCAGAATCCCGCTCAGGGCACAGAGGAAAAACAGCAAGTCGCTCAACTGGTCCATGGCAAACACGGCACTGCCCCTGGCCGGACGCACATCGTGTCGTGCCAGCAAAGCCATGATCGTCAAAGGCCCGCCGCTGCCGCCGGGCGTGGCGCAGTAGGCAAATTCGGCGGCCATCACCACGCCGAGGCTTCTGAGCCGGCTGACCTTGTGGCATTGATCCCCCAGCAACAGGCGCAGGCGCAGGGTGTTCACGCCCCAGCACAGCAAGATCATGCCAAACATGGTCAACAGCCACAGCAGCGGAAAACCGGTCAGCCGGGACCAGGTTTCGCTGCCGCCCAACAGTGTTGGAATCAGCACCGCCACGAGCAGGCCGACGAGCAACAGCAGTCCGCGACTCATGCGGCACGACCCGGTCGGTCGTTTTGCAGCGCCAGCCACTGGGCCTTGGTCATCGGAACCCTTCCGTTGTCGAGCAGGCGTTTCAGGGTTTGTAGCCAGTATCGGTACGAGAATTCATGGCGCATGTCCACCGGGTGCAGGCCCAGGCGAATTACCGGTGCCTGCTGCCAGCGTTGCTCACGGCGATCGCTGACGAGCTTCGATACGCCCCGGCGCCAGGCACTGCGCGCACTCCAGACCAGACCGGGTGCCTCGATCGCGGTGAAATCCGGCAATCGGTATAAATGCTGCGAGTCGCTGGTGTAACTTAACGGCAATTGGCGCAATGCCTGGCGAGTACCTTGGCTCATCAGCCAGGCAGGGGCGACGAACCCCGCCAGCGGCCAGTCATGGCGGTGGAACATCTCGATGCCCGAACGCAGGCGGGCGAGGGCGGCTTCTGCTGACAAATTGTAATACTCGCCTTCGTGGGTGTAGACCCGACGCATGAACCAGTCGCCGGGATTGCGGGCCATCGGTCCGTCATCGCAGTGGAAGTAGCCATGCAGTGCCAGTTCGTCGCCGCGGGCAACCCTGGCGCTGAGCTGGCGGCGAAATTGCGGATGGGCGTCCAGATCGTTGTGTTTGTGGAAGTCCGGTACCACCAGCCAGGTGATCGGCACGTCACCCAATGCGTCGACGGCTTTGAGGAACGGCTGGTAATCGGCCCAGGTTGGCGGAGCCACGTCGTGCAGTACCAGCAGCAAACCGGGTTTGTTCATGGGCTCAACCATTGGCGGTTAGTGGCCATTGGCTACCGAGCACGGCGTGGTAGTGGCGCAGCAAGCTGTTGACCACCGTGTCCCAGGCGTAATGCCGTTCGACATGCAACCGTGCCTGTTTGCCCAGCGTTGTGTTGCCCGACCCGAACAGTTCTCGAACGGCGGCGGCCATCGCGGCAGGATTGTTCGGTGTGCAGAGGCGGCCGCAGTCCTCGGTGACGATTTCCTCGAAAGCCCCGGCGGCCACGGCCACCACCGGAATGCCGCTGGCCATGGCCTCCAGAATGACCAGGCCGAATGTTTCCTGATCGCCGGCGTGCAGCAATGCGTCGGCGCTGGCCATCAGGCGGGCCACCTGCGCCGCCGGGCAGAACTGGTCGATCACCGTCACGTTGGACGGCACGGCCGTGGGCATCGACGAGCCCACCAGCAGCAGGTGATAGCGTCCACCCAGGCGTTCCATGCAGTCGAGCAGCACGGGCAGGTTTTTTTCCTTGGAACCACGCCCGGCGAAGATCAGCAACCGGGTGTTTTCGTCCAGGCCCAAGTCGGCCCGCAGCCCGGGGTCCCTGGCATCGGGATTGAAGGTTTGCAGGTCGACACCGAGCGGCTGCACGAAGACATTCCTGACCCCAAGCCCGGTAAGTTTGTCGGCCATGACCCGGCTGGGCGCCAGGACCCGGTCGAAGTTGCCGTAGAGCTTGCTGACATAGGCCTCGACGTTGTTGGTCACCCAGTTGCCCATGCGGTTGCGGACCAGTAGCGGCAGGTCCGAGTGATAAAAGCCGATGACCGGCACGTCGAGTTGGCGCCGCGCATCCAGCGCCGCCCATGCGGTGAGATAGGGGTCGCCGACTTCGATCAGATCAGGTTGCAAGTCTTGCAGGACATTGCGCCAGGGCGCCAGACGCAGAGGGAAGCGATAGCCCTTGCCGAAGGGCAGGGCAGGGGCCGGAACGGTGAAGATGCCGTCCTGCTCGCTCAAGGAGGGCCCAGGGATCAGCAAGCTGTGGCGAATGCCCGGCTTGATGCCCAGGCGACGGTGCTTTGCATCCAGATAAGTACGCACGCCACCGCTGGCAGGGGCATAGAACATGGTGATGTCAGCGATATGCACGATGAACGGTCCTCCAGTCCCGGTACTCCCTTGGTTGACCTTTATGAAGAATAGATGTTCGGTTGGGGTTATGCGGGAGGGATGTCAGCGGGGGGATGTATCGTTTGACAGGCCGCTATCGCGAGCAAGCCCGCTCCCACAGTGTTTTGTGGTGCAACACAGATAGTGTGAACACCAAGATACCTGTGGGAGCGGGCTACCCCGGGCGGCGTTCCGACGATGAGGCCAGCGGCAGCGCCTCAGATCCTGAAGCTACCCACCAACTGCTTCAACCGCGCCGCCTGCTGCTCAAGGTCCGAGCAAGCGCGCAATGTCGATTGCAGGTTTTCCACACCTTCCTGGTTCAGCGTGTTGATCTCGGTGATGTCGACGTTGATCGACTCCACCACGGCAGTCTGTTCTTCGGTTGCGGTGGCCACCGACTGGTTCATGCCGTCGATTTCACCGATACGCAGCGTCACGCTGTTCAGGCGTTCGCCCGCGAGGTTGGCGATTTCCACGCTGTCCTGGCTGTGGCGCTGGCTGTCGCTCATGGTGCTGACCGATTCCCGGGCGCCGACTTGCAGCTCCTCGATCATCGTCTGCACTTGCTGCGCCGATTCCTGCGTGCGGTGTGCCAGGTTGCGCACCTCGTCCGCCACCACGGCAAAACCACGACCGGCTTCACCGGCGCGCGCGGCTTCAATCGCGGCGTTGAGCGCCAGCAGGTTGGTTTGCTGGGAAATGCTGGTGATCACTTCGAGGATCTGCCCGATGTTCACGGTTTTGCTGTTCAACGATTCGATATTGGTGCTGGAAGCGCTGAGCATGCTCGACAGCTGATTCATCGCGACAATGCTGCGGTCCACCACTTGCTGGCCGTCTTCGGCCAGGCTGCGGGCATCGCTGGCCTGGCTCGAAGCCTGAGCGGCGTTGCGCGCGATTTCCTGGGCGGCGGCGCCGAGCTGGTTGATGGCGGCGGCGACGCTGCTGGTGCGCGAGGCTTGCTGGTCGGAGTTGAACATCGACGAGTTGGAAGCCGCGACCACCCGTAATGCCACTTCGTTGACTTGCCCGGTGGCCGAAGACACTTCGCGGATCGAACCGTGAATACGCTCCACAAAGCGGTTGAACGCGGTGCCCAGGCTGCCGAATTCGTCGTTGTTGACGATGGTCAGGCGCTTGGTCAGGTCGCCTTCGCCGTCGGCGATGTCGGCCATGGCGCGGGTCATGACGTGCAATGGCTGAATCAGGATGCGAATCAGCATGCCGAGCAGGGCGATGATGATGGCCACGGCAATGACGGTCGCAACGACCGCGGAGGTGCGGAATTCGCTGAGCTTCGAGAAGGCTTTGTCCTTGTCCACCGACAGGCCGATGTACCAGTTGACCGACGACAGGCCCTTGATCGGGGTGAAGGTCACGATGCGGGTTTTACCGTCGACCTGGATTTCACTCAGGTCGCTGCTGATCGCGGGCGTATCCTGCGGGTAGACATCCTTGAGCGTCTTCATCGCCAGCGCTTTGTCGGGATGTACCAGGATCTTGCCATCGGCGCTGATCAGGAAGGCGTAGCCCATGCCATCGAAATCCAGCGCATTGAGGCTGTCGGCGATCACCTGCAGACTCAGGTCGCCACCGACGACACCGATGTTCTGTCCATCCTTGATCACGCTATTGACGATGGAAATCACCAGTTGGCCGGAGGCCAGGTCCACGTAGGGTTCAGTCAGCGCCGAACCGCTGGTGCCTTGAGCGCTCTTGTACCAGGGGCGCGCACGAGGGTCATAGCCGTCGGGCATCTTGCTGTCCGGGCGAATGATGAAAGAACCGTCCTTGCTGCCCAGGTAGGCACCCATGAAGGTCGAAGTCACGGCTTTTTGCACAAGCAGACTGGATACGTTGCCCGCCTCGGGATTGAGTGCGACGGTTTGTGCCAGGTTTTCTATCAACAGGCTGCGCCCGTTCAACCAGGTCTGGATGTTGTTGGCAGTGACTCTGCCCATTTCCTGCAGGTAATTGTCCAGGTCCTTACGAATGGCGTTGCGTTGCAAATAGTCGTTGTACAGCGTGAATGAGGCGAAGGCGGCAATAACGATAAGGGCGGCGGCAAGCAGGATTTTATGGCTGAAACGCAGATTTTTGTTCATGGCTTGGGGTTCCGCTAAGGTCTTAATGTCCAGCGCGTGCTTTTATAAAGGGACGCACAACGGGCAAGGTTGAAAGCAAGTGAATTTTCCGACTCTCCTTAGGGAAATTTCTGACCAGATCGTGTCTGTCTGCTTTGTCGTTATTTCTATCGGCCGTGTAGGACCAAAGATTAATCATGGGTGACCAAATGCCTGATTCATTGCAACTCGTTATCGGCGCCGACCTCAAGGGGCAGCCGATCGCCCAGGCCATGCGCCTGGCAAACCGCCATGGTTTGATCGCAGGTGCGACCGGTACCGGCAAAACCGTCACTTTGCAACGACTGGCCGAAGCCTTCAGCGATGCCGGCGTGGCGGTGTTCGCCGCCGACATCAAGGGTGACCTGTGCGGCCTTGGCGCCGCCGGCAACCCCCAGGGCAAGATCGCCGAACGGATTGCCGGGATGCCATGGCTCAACCACAAGCCTCAGGCTTATCCGGTGACGTTGTGGGACGTACAGGGTCAGTCCGGTCATCCTTTACGCACAACCTTGAGTGAAATGGGGCCGTTGCTGCTGGGCAGCCTGCTGGAACTGACCGACAGTCAGCAGTCGGCGCTGTATGCGGCGTTCAAGGTGGCGGACCGCGAAGGCCTGTTGTTGCTGGATCTGAAAGACCTGAAGGCACTGCTCAATCACCTCAGGGACAACCCGGAACTGCTCGGGGACGACGCGGCATTGATGACCACCGGCTCCAGCCAGGCGTTGCTACGGCGTCTGGCGACCCTGGAGCAACAGGGGGCCGAAGCTTTGTTCGGCGAGCCGGCGCTGCAACTCGAAGACATCCTTCAACCCACCGCGGATGGTCGCGGGCGCATTCATTTGCTGGATGCCAGCCGTCTGGTGCATGAAGCGCCGAAGGTCTACGCGACGTTCCTGCTGTGGCTGCTGGCCGAGCTGTTCGAGCAACTGCCTGAGCGTGGCGACGCGGACAAACCGTTGCTGGCGCTGTTTTTCGACGAGGCCCACTTGTTGTTCAACGGTACGCCGCAGGCATTGCGTGACCGTCTGGAGCAAGTCGTGAGGTTGATTCGCTCGAGAGGCGTGGGCGTGTATTTCGTCACCCAGTCGCCGGGTGACCTGCCGGATGACGTGCTGGCTCAGCTGGGCTTGCGCATCCAGCACGGTTTGCGCGCGTTCACCGCCAAGGAGCAGAAATCCCTGCGGGCAGTGGCGGACGGCTTCCGGCCAAACCCGGCGTTCGATGCCTTGTCGGTGCTGACTGAGCTCGGTATCGGCGAAGCGTTGGTCGGGACCTTGCAGGACAAGGGTACGCCGGAGATTGTCCAGCGGGTGCTGGTAGCGCCGCCGCAATCGCGGATCGGGCCTTTGACCGGTGCCGAGCGTACAGCGCTGATTGCCGCTTCGCCGTTGCAGGGGCGCTATGACAAGCCGATTGACCGTGAATCAGCCTATGAGGTGCTGATGGGGCGCAAGGGCCTGGCACCAGAAGCCGAAGCGGTTCCGGGAAAACCGGTACCCGAGGAACCGAGCTTCACCGAGCAGGCCGGGGAATTCCTTGGCACGGCGGCGGGGCAGGCGTTGAAATCGGCGATGCGCCAGGCGGCCAATCAGCTTGGGCGCCAGTTGGTACGCGGGTTGATGGGGTCTTTGCTGGGTGGCAGCAAACGCCGCTAGCTTGAACGAACACAGTCAAAGTGGGAGCGGGCTTGCTCGCGAAGACGTCATTACAGCCAACACTGATGTTGAATGTCAGTCCGCTTTCGCGAGCAAGCCCGCTCCCACATTAGTCCGATGTCAGGTTCTGGTTTTGGCGTGCGCCGCCAGTCGCTCCAGCGCTGCCCGCAGATTCGGGTCACTGATGCCATCAGCCGTCGCCTGAATGGTCGCGGCAGCATCATTGGACAAATCCATGGTGTGCCCGACTGCGCCCCGCTGAACGGTAGGCGGCTGCACCTTGAACAGGATTCGTGTCAGGTTGGCGAACTCGTCGAACAGTTGCAATTGCCGCTGCAGACGCTTCTGCTGGTAACGCAGGCGGGTTGCCCAGTGGCCGTCGGTGACAATCAGCAACAAGCTGCCTTCGCGCCAGGAAGCCACGTGGCAATGCTCGCGAGCGGCGGGTTGCAATTGGCTTTCGAGCAAACGTTGCAGATGACCCAGGCGTTGAGCGTGGCCGAGAATGGCTTTCAGCGGCTTGGCTTCGCGTAGTAGAACGGCAGGTACTTTGGCCGTAAGTGGGCGAAATGCCATGATCAGACACCTGAAGTAACAGAGACGCCATGGTAGCAGAAAGCAGCGAATGCACCCGCCCATTGCTTTTGTGGACGCTTTACCCATTAAATCAACAACTAACTTCTGCCTTGAACGGCTTGAAGTTGAGCAAAACGCCCCTATTTTAAGTGAGCCCCGTCAAAGCGCTGTGCCAGCATCGTGGAATATCGCCACTTTCCTCTCCATCGTTTCCGGGTAGAATGCTCGTTCGCATGCGGCCATGAGGGCTGCACGGGCGACTCACGGGGCCGCCCTCCATCCCTTTAGTGTGGAAGATCCTGCCGATATGTTTGCGCCTTTGTTAAAGAAACTTTTTGGAAGCAAGAACGAGCGTGAAGTCAAACGCATGCTCAAGACGGTGCAACTCGTCAATGCCTTCGAAGAGCAAATGGTGGCCCTTTCGGACGATCAATTGCGTGCCAAGACCAGCGAGTTCAAGGCCCGCATCGCCAAAGGGGAATCCCTCGACAAGCTGCTGCCAGAAGCCTTTGCGGTCGCCCGCGAAGCCGGCAAGCGTGTCATGGGCATGCGCCACTTCGATGTCCAGCTGATCGGCGGCATGACCTTGCATGAAGGCATGATCGCTGAAATGCGTACCGGTGAAGGCAAGACCCTGGTGGCAACACTGGGCGTTTACCTCAACGCGCTGTCCGGCAACGGCGTGCACGTTGTGACGGTGAACGACTACCTGGCCCGCCGAGACGCCAACTGGATGCGCCCGCTGTATGAATTCCTCGGCATGACGGTCGGCGTTGTCACGCCGTTCCAGCCGCCGGAAGAGAAGCGCGCAGCCTACGCCGCCGACATCACCTACGGCACCAACAACGAATTCGGTTTCGATTACCTGCGCGACAACATGGCGTTCAGCATGGAAGAAAAATTCCAGCGCGAACTCAATTTTGCCGTGATCGACGAAGTCGACTCCATCCTCATCGACGAAGCCCGTACGCCGCTGATCATCTCCGGTCAGGCCGAGGACAGCTCCAAGCTGTACATCGAGGTCAACAAGCTGATCCCGCAGCTGAAGCTGCACGTCGAGGAAGTCGAAGGCGAAGTGACCCAGGCCGGTCACTACACCATCGACGAGAAGACCCGTCAGGTCGAACTCAACGAAGCCGGTCACCAGTACGTCGAGGAAACGCTGACCCGCATCGGCCTGCTGGCTGAAGGCGAGAGCCTGTACTCGGCGCATAACCTGAGCCTGTTGACTCACGTTTACGCCGGCCTGCGCGCGCACAAGCTGTTCCATCGCAACGTCGAATACATCGTGCAGGACGGTCAGGTCGTACTGGTCGACGAGCACACCGGTCGTACCATGCCGGGTCGCCGCTTGTCCGAAGGCCTGCACCAGGCCATCGAAGCCAAGGAAAACCTGAACATCCAGGCCGAGAGCCAGACGCTGGCGTCGACCACCTTCCAGAACTACTTCCGTCTGTACAACAAGCTGTCCGGCATGACCGGTACGGCCGACACCGAAGCGTTCGAGTTCCATCAGATCTATGGCCTGCAGGTCATGGTGATTCCACCGAACAAGCCGCTGGCCCGTAAAGACTACAACGACCTGGTGTTCCTGACTGCCGACGAGAAATACGCGGCAATCGTGGCCGACATCAAGGAAAGCATGGCCGCCGGTCGTCCGGTGCTGGTGGGTACTGCCACCATCGAAACCTCCGAGCACATGTCCAGCCTGCTCGTGAAGGAAGGCATCGAACACAAGGTCCTGAACGCCAAGTTCCACGAAAAGGAAGCCGAGATCATTGCCCAGGCCGGTCGCCCGGGCGCACTGACCATCGCCACCAACATGGCCGGTCGTGGTACCGACATCCTGTTGGGCGGTAACTGGGAAGTGGAAGTGGCTTCCCTGGAAAACCCGACCCCTGAGCAGATTGCCCAGATCAAGGCCGACTGGCAGAAGCGTCACCAACAAGTGCTCGAATCGGGTGGTTTGCAGGTGATTGCGTCCGAGCGTCACGAATCGCGCCGTATCGACAACCAGCTGCGTGGTCGTGCCGGTCGTCAGGGCGACGCCGGTTCCAGCCGCTTCTATCTGTCGCTGGAAGACAGCCTGATGCGCATCTTCGCCTCTGACCGGGTGAAGAACTTCATGAAGGCCCTGGGCATGCAGCCTGGCGAAGCGATCGAGCACCGCATGGTGACCAACGCCATCGAAAAGGCCCAGCGCAAGGTCGAAGGCCGCAACTTCGACATTCGTAAGCAACTGCTCGAGTTCGACGACGTCAACAACGAACAGCGTAAAGTGATCTATCACATGCGTAACACGTTGCTGGCCGCCGACAACATCGGCGAGACCATTGCCGACTTCCGTCAGGACGTGCTCAACGCTACCGTCAGCGCTCACATTCCTCCGCAATCGCTGCCTGAGCAGTGGGACGTGGCCGGCCTGGAAGCTGCGCTGCAGAGCGATTTCGGTGTGACGCTGCCGATCCAGCAATGGCTCGACGAAGACGATCACCTGTACGAAGAAACCCTGCGCGAGAAGCTCATGAGCGAGCTCGTCGCGGCGTACAACGAGAAAGAAGACCAGGCGGGCGCCGAAGCGCTGCGCACCTTCGAGAAGCAAATCGTTCTGCGCGTTCTGGACGACCTGTGGAAAGACCACCTGTCGACCATGGACCACCTGCGTCATGGTATCCACCTGCGTGGTTATGCCCAGAAGAACCCGAAGCAGGAATACAAGCGCGAGTCCTTCACCCTGTTCTCCGAGTTGCTGGATTCGATCAAGCGCGATTCGATCCGTGTGTTGTCCCACGTTCAGGTTCGCCGCGAAGACCCGATCGAAGAGGAGCAGCGCCTGCGCCAGGAAGCCGAGGCATTGGCCGCTCGCATGCAGTTCCTGCATGAAGAGGCTCCAGGCCTGGAGCAACCGGAAGTGTTGGGCGAAGAGATTGATGTTGCTCTCGCTACTGCGCCGGTTCGCAACGAGCAGAAGCTGGGTCGCAACGAACTGTGCTACTGCGGTTCGGGCAAGAAGTTCAAGCATTGCCACGGGCAGATTCAGTAAAACCCGTTTCAAACGCTGAAATACCCGCGCCGCGACCGGCTTCTGCCGTCGCGGCGTTTTACCATTCGAACCACCGTTTCCCTTGAGCGGTGCTGACATTATTTATAAAGGAGCGCATTCATGGCTGTTGGTCTTGGTCCTTTGCCAACGTTGCACCCGGTTGCCGGTTTTGAACTCGGTATCGCCTCGGCCGGCATCAAGCGCCCGGGGCGCAAGGATGTTGTGGTCATGCGCTGTGTTGAAGGCTCCACGGTTGCCGGCGTGTTCACCTTGAACGCCTTTTGCGCCGCACCGGTGATCCTGGCCAAGCAACGCGTACAAGGCCCTGTGCGTTACCTGCTGACCAACACTGGCAATGCCAACGCCGGCACGGGCGAGCCTGGCCTGGCCGCCGCCGAGCGCACCTGCGCCAAACTGGCTGAACTGACCGGTGTCGATGCCAGCCAGGTGCTGCCGTACTCCACCGGTGTGATCGGCGAGCCGCTGCCTGTGGAGAAAATCGAAGGTGCGCTGCAAGCTGCCCTCGATGATCTGTCGATCCACAACTGGGAAGCTGCCGCCACCGGCATCATGACCACCGACACTTTGCCAAAAGGTGCCAGTCGTCAGTTCCAGCACGACGGTGTGACCATCACCGTTACCGGCATCAGCAAAGGCGCCGGCATGATTCGCCCGAACATGGCCACCATGCTCGGTTACATCGCCACCGACGCCAAGGTTTCCCGCGACGTGCTGCAAAACCTGATGCTCGATGGCGCCAACAAGTCGTTCAACCGCATCACCATCGATGGTGATACGTCGACCAACGACTGCTGCATGCTGATCGCCACGGGTCAGGCCGCGCTGCCGGAAATCACCCGCGCCGAAGGCGAGTTGTTCGCCAAATTGAAGCAAGCGGTGTTCGAAGTGTGCATGGACGTGGCCCAGGCCATCGTTCGCGATGGCGAAGGCGCGACCAAGTTCGTCACCGTTGAAGTCAACGGTGGCGGTAATCACCAGGAGTGCCTGGACGTCGGTTACACCGTGGCTCACTCGCCGCTGATCAAGACCGCACTGTTTGCTTCCGACCCGAACTGGGGCCGTATCCTGGCCGCTGTTGGCCGTGCCGGTGTTCCGAACCTGGACGTGAGCAAGATCGACGTGTTCCTCGGTGAAGTGTGCATTGCCAGCCGCGGCGCGCGCGCGGCAACCTACACCGAAGCCCAGGGCGCGGCGGTGATGCAGCAGGAAGAAATCACCATCCGTATCGAGTTGGGTCGCGGCGATTGCAGCGAAACCATCTGGACTACCGACCTGTCCCACGAATACGTGAAGATCAACGCCGAGTACCGTACTTGATACACGGTTAAAGACCGAGTCGTCCCATTCGCGAGCAAGCCCGCTCCCACAGGAGATCTTCAGTGAACACAAAATGTGAGTACTGTCCGATCAACTGTGGGAGCGGGCTTGCTCGCGAAGGCTGACGACCAAACGCTGGATATTCTTGCTTGTTACCCTGACGAGAAGGCACCCCGAACATGAGCCTGCACCTGATCATCGGCGACAAACTGCTTTCTTCCTGGTCCCTGCGCGGCGCCCTGGCTCTGGATCTGACCGGCGCGGCCTACACCGAAGAACTGATCAAACTGAACCAGCCGGACACCCGCGAGCGTCTGCTCAAGCATTCGCCAACGGGCAAGGTCCCGCTGCTGAAAACCGAACACGGCACCATCGCCGACTCCCTGGCGATAGCCGAATACCTGGCAGAACAGTTCCCGGGTCTCTGGCCGAAGGACATCGCCGCCCGCGCCCAGGCGCGCTCGGCATGTGCGCAAATGCATAGCGGATTCTTCGCCATGCGCGGCAACATGCCGTTTGACCTGAGCCATGACGCCCCGTTGTCGCCGGTTCCGGCTGACGTTCAGGCCGACATCGAACGCATGTCGGCACTGTGGGCCGAGTGCCGTGCTGCCGCGACAGAAACCGGGCCGTACCTGTTTGGTCGTATCAGTCTGGCTGATGTGTTCTTTGCACCGATTGCCGTGCGCTTGCGCACCTATCAGGTGAAACTGTCTGCCATGGACGAGGCCTATGTCGAGACCCTCTACCAATGGCCGGCGTTCAAGGCCTGGCAGAAGGCCGGTCTGGAGGAGTTGCAAAGGTGAAACGAGTTCATGTCGCCGCTGCCGTCATCCGCGATGGCAGTGGCCAGATCCTGATCGCCCGTCGTGCCGAGTCACAGCACCAGGGCGGCCTGTGGGAGTTTCCCGGGGGCAAGGTCGAGGCCGACGAATCGGTCGAAACCGCACTGGCCCGCGAACTCCATGAAGAGCTGGGCATCGTGGTCGGCGCGGCGCGCCCGCTGATCAGGATTCGGCACGATTACCCGGACAAGCAGGTGTTGCTGGATGTCTGGGAAGTCTCGGCGTTTACCGGCGAGCCCCACGGTGCCGAGGGACAACCGCTGGCCTGGGTTGCACCGCGTGATTTGTCGAGTTACGAGTTCCCCTCGGCCAATCAGCCGATCGTCGCGGCTGCAAAATTACCCGCTCAGTACTTGATCACGCCGGAAGACCTGGAAACTCCAGCGTTGCTGCGTGGTATCCAGAGGGCTATTGCCGGCGGCATCAAGCTTATCCAGTTGCGTGCACCGAACGGTTACGATCCGAAGTATCGCGACCTGGCTGTCGATGCGGTGGGTTTGTGTGCCGGCAAGGCGCAATTGATGATCAAGGGGCCGTTCGAATGGCTGGGCGACTTCCCGGCTGCGGGTTGGCACATTACCTCGGCGCAGTTGCGCAAATACGCAGCGGCCGGGCGACCGTTACCGGCATCGCGCTGGCTTGCGGCGTCGTGCCATAACGCTGAAGAGCTGGCGCTGGCCGAACAGATGGGGGTGGATTTCGTGACCCTGTCGCCGGTTCAGCCAACCCAGACTCACCCTGGCGCCGAGCCGTTGGGTTGGGAACAGGCGTCGAGCTTGATCGACGGGTTCAGCAAGCCAGTGTTCCTGCTCGGTGGTGTAGGCCCGTCGGAGATCGAGAAAGCCTGGGCTGCGGGTGCGCAGGGGGTGGCGGGGATTCGGGCATTTTGGCCTGAGGCGTGATTCCAGGGTGATGCTACAGGCCCCTTCGCGAGCAAGCCCGCTCCCACAATGTTCAAGGTTAAACACAGATTGTGTGAACACCAACAATCCTTGTGGGAGCGGGCTTGCTCGCGAAGGGGCCCTGACAGGCGCCGACTAAGCCTCAGGTTTCGCCGCAGGCTGCCAAAGAATCTCCGCTACTCCCTGCCGCTTGGCAATCAACCGCGCGGCAACAAACAACAAATCCGACAACCGATTGATGTACGCCAGGCCAACCCCGGCCAACGGCTCGATCGCATTGAGTTGCTGACACCGCCGCTCCGCGCTGCGCGCCAGGCTGCGGCAGACATGAGCCTGGGCAATCAGCGTCGAACCACCGGGCAGGATGAAGTTCTCCAGCGGGCCCAACTCTTCATTCCACACATCGATTGCGTCTTCCAGGCGTTCGATTTCCGCCGCATTCAACGCCTGATACTCCGGCATCGCCAGTTCGCCACCGAGGTCGAACAATCGGTGCTGGCATGGCGCCAAAACATCGATCACTTCCTGCAAGCCTGAAATGGCATGGGTTTGTGCCGCCAACCCGGCCAGCAACACGCCCACCTGACTGTTCAGCGTATCGACTTCGCCAATGGCCTCGATCCGCGGGTGATCCTTGGGCACGCGACGGCCATCGCCCAGACCGGTCTCGCCTTTGTCGCCAGTGCGGGTGTAAATCTTCGACAAACGAAAGCCCATGGTTACCTCGATAGCAGATTGAGTTGTTGCGAGACAGGTGGGGTACTCGCCAGGGGCAGGCGCAAGGTGAAGCAGGTGCCTTGGCCAAGAGTCGATTGCACTTCCATCTGCCCCTTGTGGTTATTGGTGACGATGAAGTACGACACCGACAGCCCAAGTCCGGTGCCCTGGCCGATTTCCTTGGTGGTGAAGAAAGGTTCGAAGGTCCGTTTGCGCACGCTCTCGCTCATGCCGATGCCGTTGTCCTCGACCTGAATTTCCGCCCACGGCGGATTCAGCCTGGTGCGCAGGATGATCCGTCCAGGCTCGCTGTCGTCTTCGCGCTGGTGAATGGCTTGCGCGGCGTTTTTCAACAGGTTGAGCAGCACTTGCTCCAGTTCGTTGGCGGTGCCGGGAACCGGTCCCAGCGCAGGATCGAACTGTCGAACGATGGCCTGGCCCTTGAAGTCGAAGCCGATCGCCAGGTCGAAATCGTTACCGGCGATCTCCACGGCCTGGTCGATCAGCGCGGGCAGATCGCACGGGGCCATTTGGCGGGTGCTGCGACGGCTGAAACTGAGCATGTGGGTCACGATTTTGGCGGCCCGGGCACCGGCCTGCTGGATGCCGTCGAGCAACTGGGGCACTTCGCGGATTTGCAGATATTGATTGACTGTCGCCAGTTCGATTCCGGCCTGTTCGGCCACCTCAAGGTTCTTCGGCAGGTCAGGGGACAGGCGTCGGCGAATGTTTTGCACGTTGTGCAGGATCGCACCCAGCGGGTTGTTGATCTCGTGGGCCATGCCGGCGGCAAGCCCCCCGACCGAAAGCATTTTCTCCGACTGCACCATCATCTCTTCCAGGGACAGGCGCTGGGTGATGTCGTCGATCCGGATCACCACGCCACGCCCGGCACCGCCCATCAACGGATAGAAAGTCAGGGCGTAGTGGCGGGGTTCATCGTCCTTGAGCCAGGTGACACGTTCGATTTTGGCCACCGTATGCTGCTCGACCGTTTGCTTGAGTTGCGGCAAAAATGGCTTGAGCGGTTCGAAGGCAAGGAAGATGGGCTGGTTCAGGGCTTCATCGAGGCGTGTGCCGGACAGGGCGCTGGCCTCCTGGTTCCATTGCGTCACGTAGAGCTGCTCGTCGAGGGCGATCAGCGCCGACGGCATGGAGTCGATGATACTGTTGAGGTAGTTCTGGAAGCCGGTGAGCTTTTTCTCGATCTTGCTGCGCACCTGGACTTCGAGCTCCAGTTTGCGGTTGGTATGGCGGGTTTCTTCGGCCAGCCCCTGGGCCTGGTCGTAGGCCGCCTGGGAGTCGTCCCGAGCCCGCTTGAGTTGCTGCTCCCGGGCCTCGATTCGCGAAAGCATGGTGTTGAACGCCTCGGCGAGGCTGCCGATTTCATCGTGGTTTCCTCGCGAAGCGCGCAGTGCGTAGTTTTCTTCACGGGTTACCTGGCGGGACAGCTCTTCGAGTTGGTGGATCGGCCGGGTAATCAGGCGCTTGATCTGGCGGGCAATGATCAGCCACAGCAGCACACTGAAGATCAGAATGCCCAGGCTGGCCGTCAGGGTCCCGGTGTAAAACGCCACTGGCAGTTCGCTCGTGGCCACCAGCAGCAGGTGCCCTGGTGCTGTGCCGGGGCGGGGCAGGGTGATGACTTGATTGGTACGAAACTCGGTGGCCTGCCAGTCTTCGACATGCCGGAAACGCTTGGGCAGCTCCAGGGTGTCGCCATGCTGCAATTGCGCCAGTTGCTCGCCCTTGCCGTCATACAGGGCTGCCGCACGCAGCGGCGAATAGCTGTTGAGCTCCTGCAGCAGGCGCTCGGCGCTTTGTGGTGACGCCAGGGCTTCGGAGGCCAGGCTCGGGTTGGATACCAGTCGGCCGATGGTCTGCAGGGCCTGGGGCGCCATGCTTTCCTGGGAGATGTAGTACGCGGCGCTGATAAAGGTCAGGTTGGCAACCAGCAGGACGGTGACCATCAGTACCAGCAGGGCGGCTAGCAGTTTCTGGCCGACGGGCAGGTTTTCAAGGCGCTGGCGCAATGGCATCGGATTCATCGCAAAAAAGGAACAAGTGGCCAGCGTAGCCGCTGCTCAGTCGCTGGGCAATCCAAGGCTTTGCAGGCGAGCAATCAACCTTGACTCAAGCTGATTGAGGTGAGGCAGGTTCAGTTGATGACGCCCGGCAACTTTACAGGCATAACCCAGCAGGTAGCTGATTTCTGTGCGGCGCTGGCTTGAGACGTCCTGATGCATCGACGAGTAGTTGGCAGCAGTGGCGTGGATCACCCGTTCGACTTCCTGCTGCAGGTTTTCGGCCGCTGCCGGCTGACCACAACGCTCAAGCAACTCCACCAGTTCGCCGCACAGGGTGGCGACTTCGCAGTGATGTTGCTGCAAACCGCCGTTGCGGCAATCGTGCAGCACCGTCAGCGGATTGATCGCACAGTTCAGGGCGAGTTTGCGCCACAGCCTGGTCAGGATTTCGGTGCTCCATTCGTGGGGGATGCCGGCAGCGCTCAGGTCGTCGAGCCAGATCGGTGCGACCGGATGGCTCGCATCCCCCAGCCAGGTGAAGCCATGTCCGGCAAACACCACGCGCCAATCGCCTTCGCGGAAGGCGCCTTCGGTGCTCGACGCATAGATGCAGCGTGCCTGAGGAACCTGTGCGGCCACCGCGTCCTGACTGCCCAGGCCATTTTGCAGCAGGATCAGTTCAGCGCCTGGGGCCAGGCGTGGTGCCACTCGGGCTACCGCACTTTCGGTATCGTAGGCTTTGCACGCCACCAGCAGGCGGTTGATTGGTTGGCTGCTGTCGGCTGTCTCGGCGGGCACGGCATAGTGTTGCGCCTCGCCGTGTTCCACCAGTGTCAATCCACCGGCCGCCTCATAGGCCTGCAGTCTCGCGATGTCCCGCAGGATCAGCCTGACCGGCACGCCAGTCCGTGCCAGGCGTGTCGCCCATAAAGTGCCGAGGCTGCCGGCGCCCAGAACATGCCAGGTGGTAGACATCAGCTTTTTGCTCTGTTTAAGGCGTGCATCGGCAGCTCACAGTGAATGATGGGAAAGACCCGTTATAATCAGCGCGGATTTTAACCGCAAGCCAGGCGTGCTCCATCAGTGCGCCTTTAAATTTGGAGAGATTACATGCCGTCGTTCGACGTGGTATCCGAACTGGACAAACACGAAGTCACCAACGCGGTCGAGAACGCCGTCAAGGAACTCGATCGTCGTTATGACCTGAAAGGCAAAGGCAGCTTCGAGTTCAAGGAAAAAGACCTGACCGTCAACCTGACCGCTGAGGCGGATTTCCAGCTCGAAGCAATGATTGAGATCCTCAAGCTGGCGCTGGTCAAGCGCAAAATCGACGTGCAGTGCCTTGAAGTCAAGGACGCGTTCGCTTCGGGCAAGTTGATGAAGCAGGAAGCGGTCCTCAAGGAAGGCATCGACAAGGAACTGGCGAAGAAAATCGTCGCTCACGTCAAAGACGCCAAGCTCAAGGTCCAGGCTGCCATTCAGGGCGAGCAGGTGCGTATTACCGGTAAAAAGCGTGATGACCTGCAAGAAGCCATTGCAGTGTTGCGGGCCAAGGAATTCGGTATGCCGCTGCAGTTCAACAACTTCCGCGACTGACCTGAAAAGCGGGAACCTCTTGGCGTTTGCGACGTCGGAGGCCCAGGCAACGGCAGAAACGATTGAGCCCGTCGCGGTTCGATCTTTCTGCCGCTTTTTTTTACGCATGCCGGATAGCCGGAAAAAGGAGTAAGCAGATGGACTTAAATGCTGAGGTAGACAATCTGGTCAAGGTATCCCAAACCTGGATCCCGATGATCATGGAATACGGCAGTCGTGTACTGCTGGCGGTCATCACCCTGGCCATCGGCTGGTGGCTGATCAACAAAGTCACGAAAAAGCTCGGCGGCCTGATTGCATTGCGTAATGCCGACCTGGCGCTGCAAGGCTTCATCAGCAGCCTGGCGAACATCATCCTCAAGATCCTGCTGATCGTCAGCGTGGCCTCGATGATCGGTGTGGAAACCACTTCGTTTGTAGCGGCGATTGGTGCGGCGGGCCTGGCCATTGGCCTGGCCTTGCAGGGCAGTCTGGCGAACTTCGCGGGCGGCGTGCTGATTTTGCTGTTCCGTCCGTTTCGTATTGGTGACTGGATCGAGGCTCAAGGTGTCGCCGGTACTGTCGACAGCATCCAGATTTTCCATACCGTACTGCGCACTGGTGACAACAAAACCATCATCGTGCCCAACGGTAATCTGTCGAACGGCATTATCACCAATACCAATCGTCAGCCGACCCGCAAAGTGGTGTTTGATGTAGGCGTCGATTACGAAGCAGACTTGCAGAAAGCCCGAGAAGTGTTGTTGGAGTTGGCCAAGGATTCGCGTGTTTTGACTGACCCGGCACCTCAGGCCGTCATTTCGACATTGGGTGACAGTTCTATCACTGTTTCCCTGCGAGTCTGGGTGAAGACGGCGGATTATTGGGATGTGATGTTCATGTTCAACGAACTATCCCGTGATCGTCTGAGAGAGGCCGGCATCGATATTCCATTTCCACAGCGGGTTATTCGCGTGGTTCAGGAATCTGCTGCGCAGTGATTGGTTTTCTGGTCAATGCCTGACTATTGGGTCAGGCATGTTCTGCATGGATCTGATCGTTTAAACACACTGTTGTCACACCAACGAAAAAGGCCCATCCGAAGATGGGCCTTTTTTTGATTACCGCAAACTAACTTTCTGTGATTACAGAATGTTGAGTGGGTAGTCGGTGATCAGGCGGAACTCAGAGATATCGCCTTCACCTTCGTCAGCATTGGCGGTGTGCCATGCTTGACGGATGCGGAACGACAGATCCTTGGCTGGGCCGGATTGAATGACGTACTTGGCTTCCACGTTGGTTTCGTGGTGTTTGCCGTCTGCACCGTACAGACCGGTGTAGGTGCTGTTCGATGGAGTGTTGGTACCGTCGATGTTCCAGCCATTCACGTAACGGACCATGAAGCTCAGGCCAGGTACGCCGTACTCGGCCATTTTCAGGTCGTAACGGGCTTGTACCGACTTCTCGCCAGGGGCGTTGAAGTCAGAGTACTGGATGGAGTTGGCGAGGAAGATCGAGTCGCCACCACGGTTGTTGTCACCCACACCGATGTAGTCGAACGGGGTATCGCCGTTGACCTTCTGGAAGGCCAGGGTCAGGGTGTGTGCTTTCAGGAACGAGTAAGCAGCAGCCAGGGAGTAGGCGGTGTTGTTGATGTCGCCTGCTTTAGCGTTACCGGTGTCGCGAGTGTTGTAGATGTTACCGTCGAAGTTGATCGAGTTGTCGCCGCCCAGTGCGAGGGTGTAGTTCGCGTTGGCGTAGTACTGGTTCCAGACGTCTTCGAGCTTGGCACCGTACAGCGATACGCTCAGGTCAGGAGTAATGCCGTATTTGCCACCGAAGTAGTCGATGGAGTTGGCAGTCACGCCAGCGTAAGTAGCGAACAGTTCGCCATCACGAGCGTTGCGGTCCTGGCTGGTTGCCGAGTAGAAGTGGCCGGCTTCGAGGTCGAGGTCTTTGACTTCGCTGCTCTGCAGTTGGATACCGCTGGCAGTTTGGTGAAGGATACGGGAGCCGCCAACAGCGAACACCGGAGCAGTTCTTGGCTGCATGTCGCCGATTTTCAGCTCGGTCTTGGAGATGCGGAACTTGGCGGCAGCGCCGGCTTTGCCCTGGCTGTTGTTGACTTCGCCATCGGAATCCACGGACATGTTGCCGGTGCCAGCATATTTGTCGGAACCGTCCAGCTTAATGGCCAGTTGGCCCCAAGCTTCAACGCCAACACCGATCAGACCTTGGGTGTAACCCGAGCTGTACATGCCCTGAATGCCCTGGGTCCAGTCTTTGTCGTCGGTTGCGCCGTTTTTCTTGTTACGGTTGTAGTAGTAGTTGCGAACCAGCAAGTCGAGTTTGCTGTCTTCAACGAAACCTTTGGCTTCGGCCTGGTCGCTTACGAAAGGTGCGGCTACTGCCAATTGAGTACTGGCTGCTGCTGCAACTGCCAGTGCGATCATGCTCCACTTCATCACGCGCATCGTGATTTGCTCCTTTGGTTTTAGAAGAGTACTGCCGTCCCACCTGATTTATTATCTGGGCGGCTCTTTCTTTTTGTGTCGGCGCAAACTTATATCACGCCGACAATGTTGGCGATACTTGCGTATCTAACCTTTCGCCTTCTTTACGACCCTGTCGCAAACAGCGAGATAGATGTCGCAAATTTCCAGCTCCGACGCAACCGGGCTGACAACTTTAATGCTGTTTTCTGAGCCTTGGCGCCGGTAAAAAGAGTCCTGGTGAAACGTTTGAATCTCCATCGGGCTACCTTGCCACTGTCTTTTTTTGCCTGAAGACCTCCGCTTCCAGCGGGTGTCACTCAGGTGATGTTGGGTATTAATGCAATAAGCATGCGCAAAATCGAGCCTTGTTGCATTTTTTTTCAGGTTGACGGTCTGACGCTGTAAAAACCTCATAAAACCGGGGGGTTCAAGCACGTTTAGTATGGGCTTGACGCCTTGCCTGGCATCATGTTGCACCCTTCTGGTCGACTGCCTGACAACCAAAAATGTTACCGGTTCACCCCGCCAGTGAGTAAACGGCGGATGTCGAAGCAATCAGCGTAGACCCACTGTGCGGTTTTGGTGCAAAAAATTTTTCGCCCTGTACTGAGCTCATCCCGGTTGATCGCTTGTCTTGCGCGAACACTTCGTTGTGAATCAGTCATTTCGGCAATTTTTCCGGTTGATCGGTGCTGTCATGGTGCGCGGCAGCGAAAAGTGTCTCATCCGGGGGCGGGGTGTCAGTTTTTCGCTTGCGCTCGTGGCCGCTGCGCAAGGTTCGCCGTGAAGCGTGCGCCGTTCGCAGGTATGCTGCCGTCCGGTCGCTTGGTGCGCTGTCCCTCCGGATGGGCGCTAAGCTGAAAAATGATGCCCCGGTGGGAGTGTACGCAGTGTTCGCTTTAGATCCACGACTTCAACAAGACACGTTACCGATCGGGGACTTTCCGCTCTGCCGGTTGCTGTTGTCCAACGATTCGAACTATCCCTGGTTCATCCTGGTACCTCGTCGTGAGGCTATCAGTGAGATATTTCAGTTGGGTGTCGCAGACCAGCAGCAGCTTTGGCAAGAGACGACGGTGCTTTCGCAAGTGCTCAAGGACTCGTTCGACGCGGACAAATTGAATGTTGCGGCGCTGGGCAATGTCGTCAGCCAGTTGCACATGCATGTGATTGTGCGCAAGCGCGAAGATGCCGCCTGGCCAGCACCGGTTTGGGGCAAGCATCCAGCAAAGCCCTATGAATCGGAGCAGGTTGCCGCCATTCGCGAACGTTTGCGCCTGATATTGACCGATGGTTTTACGTTTCTGGAGGGTTGAATCATGAGCCTGGAAGAACGCGTTACCGATCTTGAAAGCCGCCTGGCCTTTCAGGATGACACCGTCCAGGCATTGAATGATGTCCTGGTCGAGCAGCAACGGGTGGTCGAGCGTCTGCAACTGCAAATGGCTGCGCTGCTCAAGCGCCAGGAGGAAATGGTCGGCCAGTTCGAGTCGTTCGAAGAGGAAGCGCCGCCGCCGCACTATTGAGCGACGCGCAGGCATGAAAAAACCGCGGACAGCTCGGCTGTGCGCGGTTTTTTTCAGCTTTGAATCAGCGGCGTGGCAGCGCGGCGATCACATCTTCGGCTTGCAGGCCCTTGTCACGATTCATGACAGAGAACTCCACGCGCTGGCCTTCTACCAGGACGCGGTGACCTTCACCGCGAATGGCCCGGAAGTGGACGAAGATATCGTCGCCGGAGTCGCGGGAAATGAAGCCAAAGCCTTTGGACGTGTTGAACCATTTCACGGTGCCAGTATCGCGGTTGCTCATGTCGTAGCTTGGCGAGGCGGCAACGGGTGACGATTTGTAGAAGCTGATGCCCAGATGCAGGGCAACGGCGATCAGGGCTGCGACCAGGCTGAACAGCACGGCGGGTTGACCGGCGATGACAGGCATCGGTGCGATCAGTGTCAGGGTTTGCAGGACTACCGCCAGAACCAGCAGGGCGCTGACCAGGTTTTGCAGTTGGTGGCGCGGACCTTTGTTCCAGTAAGGGATGACAGGTGCGAGTGTGAGATTGAGCAGGCCGAAAAAGGCCAGGTACAGCGCGTCAGGTTGTTGCAGGTAAGGCAAGGCTTCGGATTGCAGGCTAGGGATGAAGGACAGCAGCAAGGCCGCTGCGCCTATCAGTAGATGGACGATTTTCAACATTTTGATTGACTCACGTTAAGACAGTTCACAAGGAAGAGCTGATGGCGCACGGTTCGCTTCAAAACAATAAAGAGGCGTTGGACACGTGCCCGGTATCAGCCTATGCGCCATGCCCGGAAAAATAGGCACTGGCGACACGCTGTCTATTTAACAGCAAAGCCGCAGGCTACTCAAATCAGGGCGTCCGGCGGCTCTTTTGCGGGCAAATTGCCGCAGGTTGCCCGAAGTTTCGGGGTTAGGGTAAGGCCGCAGGCTTGCCAGGGTAGGGCGTTCTCCGAGGGGGCTGCCAAAAGTTGTTGGCTCAGCCCTTGTCTCACTCATTACGATTGAATGGTTTCGCTACCTGTTTGCGCCTTGAGCAGGTTTATTGGGATATTTTGGCGGAAATGGCCCGGGTCAACGGTTGCTCGGTCGGTAGGCTGTTATCTCATGTGGATCGTGAAGTTCACTTGCGCCACGGTGGAGTAAGGAATTCCAGCGGGTTGGTGCGGATTGTCTGTGTCGTGCACAGCCTCAAGGAAGGAGGGTGCATCGTCACGGCCTGGTCTGGGCGGCGAAAGCGGCAGAGTGTCGGCCTGTGCAGTCTTACGGCTGCACAGGCCGCATTTTAATGGATATAATCCCGCTCTTTGCCGCAAAACCCTGCGTGTGCGGTAGCAATCTGATCGCCGAGACAACCTCCATGCCGATGTACGATTATCAATGTGCTTCCTGTGGTCATCAGTTGGAAGCCATTCAAAAGATCAGTGATGCACCGCTGGTCGACTGCCCTGCCTGTCAGGCGCCAGAGCTTAAAAAATTGCTGTCCATGCCCGGCTTTCGCCTCAGCGGCACGGGTTGGTACGAAACCGATTTCAAGACCGGTTCCAAGAAGAATCTGGTCGGCGGCGACAAAGCTGACTAAGGTCCTGAACCTGAGTTGAACGACACGCGAGCTCTTGCATCACCCGGCGACTTTTTTAAAGGCGGGGCTGCTGTAGGATCTCCAACCGAATTTCGAATTACGAGAAGTGAAACCACGACCATGATGCGCAGCCATTATTGCGGCCAACTGAACGAAAGCCTGGACGGCCAGGAAATTACCCTTTGCGGATGGGTCCATCGTCGCCGTGACCACGGTGGGGTGATTTTCCTCGATATCCGTGATCGTGATGGTCTGGCCCAGGTCGTGTTCGATCCGGACCGCGCTGAAACCTTCGCCGCAGCCGACCGCGTGCGCAGCGAGTACGTCGTGAAGATCACCGGCAAGGTTCGCCTGCGTCCGGCCGGTGCAACCAACGCCAACATGGCGTCGGGCATGATCGAAGTCCTCGGCTATGAGCTGGAAGTACTGAACGAATCGGAAACCCCGCCGTTCCCATTGAACGAATTCTCCGACGTCGGCGAAGAAACCCGCCTGCGTTATCGCTTCCTCGACCTGCGTCGTCCGGAAATGGCCGAGAAGCTGCGCCTGCGTTCGCGCATGACCACCAGCATCCGCCGCTTCCTCGACGAGAACGGCTTCCTCGACGTAGAAACGCCGATCCTGACCCGCGCCACCCCTGAAGGCGCGCGCGACTACCTGGTACCGAGCCGCACTCACGCCGGTTCGTTCTTCGCCCTGCCGCAATCGCCGCAGCTGTTCAAGCAATTGCTGATGGTGGCCGGCTTCGACCGCTACTACCAGATCGCCAAGTGCTTCCGTGACGAAGACCTGCGTGCCGACCGTCAGCCGGAATTCACCCAGATCGACATCGAGACCAGCTTCCTCGATGAAAAAGAGATCATGGGCCTGACCGAGCAAATGATTCGCAACCTGTTCAAGGAAGTGCTGGGTCTGGAGTTCGGTGAGTTCCCGCACATGACTTTCGAAGAAGCCATGCGCCGCTACGGTTCCGACAAGCCAGACCTGCGTAACCCGCTGGAACTGGTGGACGTGGCCGATCAGCTCAAGGAAGTCGACTTCAAGGTGTTCAGCGGCCCGGCCAATGACCCGAAATGCCGCATCGCCGCCTTGCGCGTTCCTGGCGGGGCAAGCATGCCGCGCAAGCAGATCGACGATTACACCAAGTTTGTCGGTATCTACGGTGCCAAGGGCCTGGCGTACATCAAGGTCAACGAACGCGCCAATGGCGTCGAAGGCCTGCAGTCGCCAATCGTGAAGAACATTCCTGAAGCCAACCTCAACGTGATCCTCGATCGCGTCGGTGCGGTCGACGGCGATATCGTGTTCTTCGGCGCCGACAAGGCGAAGATCGTCAGCGAAGCCCTGGGCGCGCTGCGGATCAAGCTTGGCCACGACCTGGACCTGCTGACCTGCAAGTGGGCACCCATGTGGGTCGTCGACTTCCCGATGTTCGAAGAAAACGACGACGGCAGCTTCACCGCCTTGCACCACCCGTTCACCGCACCGAAGTGCACCCCGCAAGAGCTGGAAGCCAACCCGGCTGGCGCTCTGTCCCGTGCCTACGACATGGTGTTGAACGGCACCGAACTGGGTGGCGGTTCGATCCGTATCCACCGCAAGGAGATGCAACAGTCGGTGTTCCGTCTACTGGGCATCAACGAAGCGGAACAGGAAGAGAAATTCGGCTTCCTGCTCGACGCCCTGAAATACGGCGCACCGCCGCACGGTGGTTTGGCCTTCGGTCTGGACCGACTGGTGATGCTGATGACCGGCGCCCAGTCGATCCGCGAGGTGATCGCCTTCCCGAAAACCCAGAGCGCGGCAGATGTCATGACCCAGGCGCCGGGTCAGGTGGATGCCAAGGCATTGCGCGAGCTGCACATTCGTCTGCGCGAAACGCCTAAGGCTGAGTAACGTTGACCTGAAGGGCGCATCTCGGGATGCGCCCTTTCTTTATCGATAGAGCTGTTCAAGATTTTTGTTTGCCGGCCGGCGCAATACAGCGCAGCGGGCAATGTTTCAAAGAGAATTCGGAGCGAGTTATGGCAGGTCATTCCAAGTGGGCGAACATCAAGCACCGCAAAGAACGTCAGGATGCCAAGAGGGGCAAGATCTTCACCAAGTGGATTCGTGAGCTGACCGTTGCTGCCCGTCAGGGCGGTGGCGACCCGGGCTCCAACCCGCGCCTGCGTCTGGCCCTGGACAAGGCCCTGGGTGCCAACATGAGTCGCGACATCATCGACCGTGCTATCGCCCGCGGTACCGGCGCTGCCGACACGGACGACGTGGTCGAGCTGACCTACGAAGGTTACGGTCCAGGTGGCGTGGCGGTGATGGTCGAATGCATGACCGACAACCGTAACCGTACCGCAGCCGCTGTTCGTCACGCGTTCAGCAAGTGCGGTGGCAACCTCGGGACTGACGGTTCGGTGGCCTATCTGTTCGAACGCAAGGGGCAGATTTCCTTCGCTGCCGGTGTTGACGAAGACGCGCTGATGGAAGCGGCCATGGAAGCCGACGCCGATGACGTGGTGACCAATGAAGACGGTTCGATCGACGTTTTCACCTCGTTTGCCGGATTCTATTCCGTGCGTAACGCACTGGAAGCGGCGGGCTTCAAAGGTGATGACGCGGAAATCGTCATGTTGCCAACCACCAGCGCCGAGCTCGATCTGGAAGGTGCCGAGAAAGTCCTCAAGCTGATCGATATGCTCGAAGACCTGGATGATGTGCAAAACGTCTATTCCAACGCGGAGATTCCGGAGTCGGTGGCCGCGCAGCTAGGCTAAAGGGCAACAATGTCCCATGTGGGAGCGGGCTTGCTCGCGAACGCGGATTTGCAGGCAACGTTGTTGCTGAATATGAAACCGCTTTCGCGAGCAAGCCCGCTCCCACATTTGTTATTCGTTGTATTGAATATCGTGCTTTTACTGAGCCCGCAGGCGTTATGACTTTAATTCTTGGTATCGACCCCGGTTCGCGCATCACCGGTTACGGTGTGGTTCGTGATACCGGCCGTGGCTGTGAGTACGTCGCCTCCGGTTGCATTCGCACCGGTGCCGGCGAGCTGCATGAGCGACTGCAGATTGTCTATCGCGGGGTGCGGGAGATCATCCAGACTTACCATCCGGTGACCATGGGGATCGAAAAGGTGTTCATGGCCCGTAACGCCGATTCCGCCTTGAAGCTGGGGCAGGCCCGTGGCGCCGCGATCGTGGCAGGTGCCGAGGAAAGCCTGGAAATTGCCGAATACACTGCAACCCAGGTCAAGCAGGCGGTCGTCGGTACCGGTGCGGCCAATAAGGAGCAGGTGCAGATGATGGTCATGCACATGCTCAAGCTGACCAGCAAGCCGCAGATCGATGCTTCGGACGCCCTGGCCATTGCCATCTGCCATGCTCATACCCGTTCCAGTCTGTTGCCCCATGGCCTGGGAGCAGCACGCAGTCGTGGCGGGCGCCTGCGTCTCTGATAGCATCAGCAATCATTTTTATGGAGTGAGGGTGTTTCGCCTGGGTTGTCGGCGGTATTCCCTCGCTCTATCAGTCGCTGGCCCAGAGCTGGCCAACGCTCAAGGATTTGTAACGTGATTGGACGTTTGCGCGGCACCCTGGCTGAGAAGCAGCCTCCACATCTGATTCTGGATGTAAATGGCCTGGGCTATGAACTTGAAGTGCCCATGACGACCCTTTACCGCTTGCCGTCGGTCGGCGAGCCGCTGACCTTGCACACCCATTTGGTGGTGCGCGAAGACGCACAGTTACTTTATGGTTTTGTCGGCAAGCGTGAGCGCGATTTCTTTCGCGAATTGATCCGCCTCAACGGCGTCGGGCCGAAACTGGCGCTGGCCTTGATGTCGAGCCTGGAAGTCGACGAACTGGTCCGTTGCGTACAGTCCCAGGACACTTCGGCGCTGACCAAGGTCCCGGGTGTCGGCAAGAAAACCGCCGAACGCTTGCTGGTGGAACTCAAGGATCGCTTCAAGGCCTGGGAAACCGTACCGGCCATGTTCGCCCTGGTGCCGAACCAGCCGGATGGACCTGCCCCGGTAAACACTGCCGAGAATGACGCCGTCAGCGCCTTGATTTCCCTGGGCTACAAACCCCAGGAAGCCAGCAAGGCAGTGTCTGCGATCAAGGAGAAAGGTTTGAGCAGTGAAGACATGATCCGCCGTGCCTTGAAGGGAATGATCTAAGTGATTGAAGCTGATCGTCTGATCGCTGCCACGCACAGCCCGCGTGAGCGCGAAGAAGTCCAGGACCGGGCGATTCGCCCGGTCAGCCTGGCCGAATACATTGGCCAGCCGACCGTTCGCGAGCAGATGGAGTTGTTCATTCAAGCCGCTCGCGGTCGTAACGAGTCCCTGGATCACACGCTGATCTTCGGGCCGCCCGGCCTGGGCAAGACCACCCTTGCCAACATCATCGCCCAGGAAATGGGGGGGTCGATCAAGAGCACCTCGGGGCCGGTGCTGGAACGCCCCGGTGACCTGGCGGCGCTGTTGACCAACCTTGAGCCTCACGATGTGTTGTTCATCGATGAAATCCATCGCCTGTCGCCCATCGTCGAGGAGGTGCTGTACCCGGCCATGGAGGATTTCCAGCTCGACATCATGATCGGGGAGGGGCCGGCCGCGCGTTCGATCAAGCTGGATCTGCCGCCGTTCACCCTGGTCGGCGCCACGACGCGGGCGGGGATGCTCACCAACCCGTTGCGTGACCGGTTCGGGATCGTCCAGCGTCTGGAGTTCTACAACAACGCGGACCTGGCGACCATCGTCGGTCGTTCGGCGAGCATCCTCGGTTTGCCGCTGGATCCGGAGGGTGCCTTCGAAATCGCCCGCCGTGCCCGTGGCACGCCACGGATTGCCAACCGACTGCTGCGCCGGGTGCGTGATTTCGCTGAAGTTCGCGCCAAGGGGCATATCACCAAGCCGATCGCCGACCTCGCGCTGAACCTGCTGGACGTCGACGAGCGCGGCTTCGATCACCAGGACCGGCGTCTGTTGTTGACCATGATCGAGAAATTCGACGGTGGGCCGGTCGGGGTCGACAGCCTGGCCGCCGCCATCAGCGAAGAGCGTCACACCATTGAAGACGTGCTGGAGCCTTACCTGATCCAGCAGGGTTACATCATGCGCACGCCACGGGGGCGGGTGGTGACGCGGCATGCCTACCTGCATTTCGGCTTAAACATTCCGTCACGATTGGGCGAAATGCCCGTGGTAGACGAGTTTCTCGATGCCGCTGACGATTAATTAACATTGCGTGCTGATTTTTTCGGGCAATGTAGGGTCCCAGGACCGTACTTTCACGTGAAAGCCGCAGATCAATGAAAAACAGTTGCCTGGCCGGATTGGCAACCTGAGGAGTAAGCACTAGAGTATGCGCGCGCAAAACGGGCTTGAGCCTTTCGCACATCGCTGTCGCGTTTATTACGAGGACACCGATGCGGGGGGCATCGTGTATTACGTTAATTACCTCAAGTTTATGGAACGGGCTCGAACCGAGCGGCTACGAGATCTGGGCTTTGCCCAATCGCAGCTGGCAGGGGAGGACCTGTTGTTCGTCGTGCATTCCAGCGAAGCGCGCTACCACGCGCCGGCGCGACTGGACGACGAACTGCTGGTAAGCGCTGAAGTAATCGAATTGAACCGTGCCAGCCTGCGCTTCAAACAGCAGGTCAGGCGGGCAACGGATAATGCACTGCTCTGCGAAGGGCAGTTTCTGGTGGCCTGTGTGCGCACCGACAGTTTGAAACCCCGGGCCATTCCCGAAGCTCTACGAGCGGCCTTTGCCGACGTGAGCGGCGCGGGTACACACTCAAAGCAGGAGATAAAGCGTGGAAGCTAACGTCGTCGACCATTCCTCCATGTGGAGCCTGGTCAGCAATGCCAGTATCGTGGTGCAACTGGTAATGCTGACCCTGGTAGCCGCATCGGTGACCTCGTGGATCATGATCTTTCAGCGCAGCAACCTGCTGCGCGCCGGTCGACGTGCCCTGGAGAGCTTTGAAGAGCGCTTCTGGTCGGGTATCGACCTGTCCAAGCTGTACCGTCAGGCCGGCAGCAACCCGGACCCTGATTCGGGTGTCGAGCAAATCTTCCGTGCCGGCTTCAAGGAGTTCTCCCGTCTGCGCCAGCAGTCAGGCGTTGATCCGGAAGCGGTCATGGAAGGCGTGGCCCGTGCCATGCGCGTCGCCATTTCCCGCGAAGAAGAAAAGCTCGAGCAGAGCCTGCCCTTCCTGGCCACCGTCGGTTCCGTCAGCCCGTACATCGGTCTGTTCGGTACGGTTTGGGGGATCATGAACTCCTTCCGTGGTCTGGCAACCGCCCAGCAAGCGACCCTGGCCACTGTGGCCCCGGGTATCGCCGAAGCACTGATCGCCACGGCCATCGGTCTGTTCGCCGCGATTCCAGCCGTTATCGCTTACAACCGTTTTGCTGCTCGCAGCGAAACCCTGCTGGGCCGCTACTACACCTTCGCCGACGAGTTCCAGGCGATCCTGCACCGCAAAGTGCACACCAGCGAAGAATAAGCAGGTAATTTCCAATGGCTTTAATCGCTCGAGCTCGCAAAAAGCGCAAGCCGGTCGCCGAGATGAACGTGGTGCCCTACATCGACGTGATGTTGGTGCTGCTGGTCATCTTCATGGTGACCGCGCCGATGCTCAATCAGGGCGTGAAAGTTGATCTGCCCAAGGTTTCCAGCGAAGCCTTGCCGCAGGACAACAACACCCAGGTCCTGACCATTTCCATCAAATCCGACAAGACCTACTACTGGAACCTTGGCAGCGAAGTCGACACAGACAAGCAGCAGGACCGGGCCATGACGTTGCCGCAGATGACCGACGCCGTGACCAAGATCATTCGCGTCGGCAATGAAAACGGCAAGCACACCCAGGTCTTCATTCGCGGTGACAAATCCGTCGATTACGGTTCCGTCATGGGGGCCATGGGCGGGTTGCAGAAAGCCGGGGTCGGTAATGTTGGCTTGATTACCGAGGCGCCCTGATGCAGCAACAGCGAGAGCCGTCCGCCTCGGAAAGCTACTTCTGGCCTAGTGTCTGGGCGATTGGCTTGCACGTGCTGGTGTTCGGCATGCTGTTCGTCAGTTTTGCCTTTACCCCGGAACTGCCGCCGGCCAAGCCGATTGTCCAGGCGACCTTGTACCAGCTGAAATCGAAAAGTCGGGCGACCACCCAGACCAATCAGAAGATTGCCGGTGAAGCGCAGAAATCTGCTGCGCGTCAGACCGAAGTCGAGCAGATGGAACAGAAAAAGGTCGAGCAGGAAGCGGTGAAGGCTGCGGAACAAAAGAAAGAAGAGGCGGCTCAAAAGGCCGAAGAAGCCAAGAAGGCCGACGAAGCCAAGAAAGCGGACGAGGCGAAAAAGGCTGATGAAGCCAAGAAAGCCGACGACGCGAAGAAAGCCGCGGAAGCCAAGAAGGCAGAAGAGAAACAATTGGCTGATATAGCCAAGAAGAAAGCTGAAGAAGAAGCCAAGAAGGCTGCTGAAGAAGAAGCCAAGAAAGCGGCCGCTGAAGAAGCCAAGAAAAGATCGTCGAAGACGCGAAGAAGAAAGCCGCGGAAGACGCCAAGAAGAAAGCCGAGGCTGAGGAGGCGAAGAAGAAAGTCGCCGAGGAAGCGAAGAAGAAAGCTGCTGCCGATGCTGCGAAGAAGAAATCGCAGGATGCGGCGCGTAAATCCGCCGAAGACAAAAAGGCTCAGGCCCTGGCAGATTTGCTTTCCGACACGCCGCAGCGTCAGCAGGCCTTGGCCGATGAGCAGGGTGACGAAGTCGCCGGCAGTTTCGATGACCTGATTCGTGCTCGTGCAGCGGAAGGCTGGGCCCGTCCACCTTCGGCACGCAAAGGCATGACGGTCGTGTTGCAAATCGGCATGTTGCCGGACGGTACGGTGACTTCGGTCAGCGTGTCCAGGTCCAGTGGCGACGGTCCGTTTGACGCATCGGCTGTTGCAGCAGTGAAGAATATTGGACGTTTGACAGAAATGCAGGGAATGAAGCCGAGTGATTTCGCTCCGTATCGTTCATTCAAGATGACATTCACACCTGAGGATCTAGCCTTGTGAGAAACCTTCTACGAGGAATGCTGGTCGTTATCTGCTGCATGGCAGGGATCGCGATGGCAGATGAGAAAAATATTCTGGTTACCAGCGGCAGCGATCGGGCGACCCCGATCGCCGTTGTGCCATTCGGCTTCCAGGGCGGTAGCGTGCTGCCTGACGACATGGCGGAAATCATCGGTAACGACCTGCGCAACTCGGGTTACTACTCGCCGATTCCAAAGCAGAACATGATCAGTCAGCCGAGCCAGGCCAGCGAAATCATTTTCCGTGACTTCAAGGCGCTGGGTGCCCAGTACGTCATGGTCGGCAGCATCGTTCCGGCGGGCGGTCGCCTGCAGGTGCAATACGCACTGTTCAACGTGGCCACCGAGCAGCAAGTGCTGACTGGCAGCGTGTCGGGCGGCGTCGATCAGTTGCGCGACATGGCGCACTACATCTCTGACCAGTCGTTCGAAAAGCTCACGGGTATCAAGGGGGCCTTCTCGACTCGCCTGCTGTACGTTACGGCTGAGCGCTTCTCCGAGAACAACACTCGCTACACCCTGCAACGTTCGGACTACGACGGTGCTCGCGCCGTGACCCTGCTGCAATCGCGCGAGCCGATCCTGTCGCCGCGTTTCGCACCGGATGGCAAGCGCATCGCCTATGTCTCCTTCGAGCAGAAGCGTCCGCGGATCTTCATGCAGAACATCGACACCGGTCGCCGTGAGCAGATCACCAACTTCGAAGGCCTGAACGGTGCACCAGCCTGGTCGCCGGATGGCAATCGCCTGGCGTTCGTGCTGTCCAAAGACGGCAACCCGGACATCTATGTGATGAACCTGGGCTCGCGTCAGATCACCCGCGTCACCAACGGTCCTGGCATCAACACCGAACCGTTCTGGGGCAAGGATGGCTCGACCATCTACTTCACTTCCGACCGTGGCGGCAAACCGCAGATCTACAAAACCAGCGCGGGGGGTGGCGGTGCCGAGCGCGTGACTTTCGTCGGCAACTACAACGCCAACCCTAAATTGTCGGCTGATGAAAAGACGCTTGTCATGATTCACCGTCAGGATGGTTTTACCAATTTCAAGGTGGCGGCCCAGGATCTGCAGCGCGGTAGTGTAAAGATACTCACTGATAGCACTCTGGACGAGTCGCCTACTGTTGCGCCCAACGGCACCATGGTAATCTACGCCACCCGCCAGCAGGGCCGGGGAGTCTTGATGCTCGTGTCCATCAATGGACGCGTAAGGCTCCCGCTTCCTACCGCACAAGGCGAAGTCAGAGAACCTTCCTGGTCCCCTTACCTGAACTGACGCGGCGCTATACGTTTTACTTAACACACTGGGGTTCATTAGGAGTTTCACGATGGAAATGCTGAAGTTTGGTAAATTTGCTGCGCTGGCACTGGCCATGGCTGTAGCTGTAGGTTGCTCGTCCAAAGGCGGCGACAATGCCGGTGAAGGCGCGGTAGATCCAAACGCTGGTTACGGCGCAAACACTGGTGCAGTTGACGGCTCCCTGAGCGAAGAAGCTGCTCTGCGCGCAATCACCACTTTCTACTTCGAATACGACAGCTCGGACCTGAAGCCAGAAGCCATGCGCGCTCTGGACGTTCACGCCAAAGACCTGAAAGCAAACGGCGCTCGCGTTGTTCTGGAAGGCAACACCGACGAACGTGGTACTCGTGAGTACAACATGGCACTGGGCGAGCGTCGTGCGAAAGCCGTTCAGCGCTACCTGGTACTGCAAGGTGTTTCCCCAGCTCAGCTGGAACTGGTTTCCTACGGCGAAGAGCGTCCAGTTGCTACCGGCAACGACGAGCAGTCCTGGGCTCAAAACCGTCGCGTCGAACTGCGTAAGTAATTCGTCATGCGAACGTGCCGTCGTGCTGTAACTGTTCTGGCTCTCAGCCTCGCGCCGCTTGCGGTGTGGGCTGCGGTTCCTGTGGTCGAGGACAACTCCGGCTATAACAATAGCGGGAGCACTTATCCGCCTGCAGGTTACGGTACGAACGGCGCCTATGCCGGGGGAGGGGTTTCGACCCCTGTCTCGGCACAGGGCGAGCTGTTCAACCAACTGCAATCAATGCAGCAACAGATCGAGCGCCAGCAAGGTGTGATCGAGGTTCTGCAAAACGATGTAGCGCGCATGAAGCAGGAAAACCTGGAGCGATACCAGGATCTTGATCGGCGCATAGGAACCGGCGTTGCACCAGCCGCGACTCCTGAACATTCTTCCACCGGTGGTGATTTGAACGCCGCCGGTGCAGCCGCAGGTGCGGCAGCAGGCGCGGCCGCCGCTCAAGCACCTGCCGCAGGTAGCGAGCCGGCAGATCCGGCGAAGGAAAAGCTCTATTACGATGCTGCCTTCGACCTGATCAAGGCCAAGGACTTCGACAAGGCCAGCCAGGCTTTCTCGGCGTTCCTGCGCAAATACCCGAACAGTCAGTACGCGGGCAACGCCCAATACTGGTTGGGCGAAGTGAACCTGGCCAAAGGTGATCTGCAAGGTGCAGGTCAGGCGTTTGCCAAGGTTTCGCAGCTGTATCCGAAGCACGCCAAAGTGCCAGACTCGCTGTACAAGCTCGCTGATGTAGAGCGTCGCCTGGGTCACACCGACCGGGTCAAGGGCATTCTGCAGCAGGTGGTGTCCCAGTATCCGGGTACATCCGCCGCCCAGTTGGCCCAGCGCGATCTGCAGAAAATGTAAGGCTGCTTGACCCGTTTTGAAGAAACCCGCGCTTGTCGCGGGTTTTTTCGTTAGAATTTATCCCCTTTTTCTGAAACACGCTTTTTGGGATCTGCGCATTGTCGGGGTTCCTTGAAGTGCCTGACGGAGGCGGACAGCCTGTTTAGCTGTTACGCCCGTGGCGACTATGCAAGACACATTGAGAATCACCGAAGTTTTCTACTCGTTGCAGGGTGAAACTCGGACTGCCGGCCTGCCCACTGTTTTTGTGCGCCTGACCGGTTGCCCGTTGCGTTGCCAATACTGCGACAGCGCCTACGCGTTCACAGGCGGAACCATTCGCACGCTCGACGACATCCTCGAGCAGGTCGCCGGTTTCCGTCCGCGATACGTCTGTGTCACGGGCGGCGAGCCCCTGGCGCAACCCAACGCCATTCCCTTGCTCAAGCGCTTGTGTGACGCCGGTTACGAAGTGTCGCTGGAAACCAGTGGCTCTATTGATATCTCGGCGGTAGATTCCCGGGTCAGTCGCGTTGTCGACCTGAAGACCCCGGGTTCGAAGGAGGCGCACCGCAATCGCTACGAAAATATTGAGCTGCTCACGCCCAACGATCAGGTGAAGTTTGTCATCTGCTCGCGGGAGGACTATGACTGGTCCGTTTCCAAGCTGATCCAGTACGGTCTGGACCAGCGTGCCGGCGAAGTCCTGTTCTCGCCAAGTCACCATGATCTCAATGCTCGGGATTTGGCGGATTGGGTGGTGGCGGACAACCTGCCAGTGCGTTTGCAATTGCAGTTGCATAAATATCTATGGAATGACGAGCCGGGGCGCTGAAATGACTGAACAACTGAACACTCCAGAAAAGCGTGCGGTCATCCTGCTGTCCGGTGGCCTGGACTCGGCGACCGTCGTGGCCATGGCGCGCGCCGAAGGCTATAGCTGCTACACCATGAGCTTCGACTACGGTCAGCGGTCCCACGCCGAATTGCACGCCGCCGAACGCGTGGCCCGAGACCTGGGTGTGGTCGAACACAAGGTGATCGGTCTGAACCTGAACGGCATGGGCGGCTCGGCGCTGACCGACAGCAGCATCGATATTCCGGAAGAGTCGGGTGAGGGTATTCCGGTGACTTACGTGCCTGCGCGTAACACGGTGTTCCTGTCCCTGGCCCTGGGCTGGGCTGAAGTGCTCGGTGCGCGCGACATCTTCATCGGCGTCAATGCGGTGGATTACTCCGGTTACCCGGACTGCCGTCCCGAATTCATCGAGTCGTTCGAGCGCATGGCCAACCTGGCAACCAAAGCCGGCGTGGAAGGCAATGGCTTCCGGATTCAGGCACCGCTGCAAAACCTCAGCAAGGCGCAGATCGTCCAGGCGGGTGTGAAGCTTGGTGTGAACTACGGGCTGACCGTTTCCTGCTATCAGGCCGATGATGAAGGCCGTGCCTGCGGCAAATGCGACAGCTGCCGACTGCGTGCAGAAGGCTTCGCGGCGGCCGGAATCAGCGATCCAACACCTTATTTTTGATTTATTTCAAAATAGGTGTTGAATAGTCCTTAAAAATCAGTATTATACGCGCCACCACACAGCGGGTCGTTAGCTCAGTTGGTAGAGCAGTTGGCTTTTAACCAATTGGTCGTAGGTTCGAATCCCACACGACCCACCATTTTTAGCTGTTTTAAAAGTCTGGAAGGCCCACGCAAGTGAGATTTCCGGATTTTTTTGCCCGCGATTCAAGTCCGCCTCGCTTCGGGCTGCTGCGCATGACACAGGTCAGAATCATCTTTTGCATCCGTCGGATATTCTGTAGCCTTGCGCAGCTTCAACGCTGTCCGTGCCTGATGAATACTCACTTTCCCGGCGGTACCCCGAAGGGTCCGGAGCCGGGTGTATACTCGACTTTCGCGCGAATGCGCCTGCAGGTCTTGCGAACATGACGCAAATTTCCGAACGCCTTCTGGTTCAAGCCCACCTCGACGCCAAGCAGCCCAAGCCGCTGAGCGCCGATGAAGAGGCTTATTACCGTGCTGCCATCGCCGCCGAGCTCAAGGCTCAGGACGCGGTGCTGGTGGCCCACTTCTATTGTGACCCTGTCATTCAGGCGCTGGCCGAAGAGACGGGCGGCTGTGTCTCCGACTCGCTGGAGATGGCCCGCTTCGGCAACGCCCATCCAGCCAGGACCGTGGTCGTCGCCGGCGTGAAGTTCATGGGCGAGACTGCCAAGATCCTCAACCCGGAAAAGCGCGTACTGATGCCGACGCTCGAAGCGACCTGCTCGCTCGACCTGGGGTGCCCGGTGGACGAGTTTTCCGCGTTCTGCGATCAACACCCGGAGCGCACGGTGGTGGTGTACGCCAACACTTCCGCTGCGGTAAAAGCCCGAGCGGATTGGGTTGTGACGTCAAGCTGTGCGCTGGAAATCGTCGAAAGCCTGATGGACAACGGCGAGACCATCATCTGGGGCCCCGACAAGCACCTGGGGACCTACATCCAGCGACAGACCGGTGCCGACATGCTGCTGTGGGACGGTGCCTGCATCGTTCACGAAGAGTTCAAGTCCAAGCAGCTTGAAGACATGAAGGCGCTGTACCCGGATGCGGCGATTCTGGTGCACCCTGAGTCGCCGACATCGGTGATCGAGTTGGCCGATGCCGTAGGCTCCACCAGTCAGTTGATTGCGGCGGCACAGAGCCTGCCGAACAAGACGCTGATCGTTGCGACCGACCGCGGCATCTTCTACAAGATGCAGCAGCTGTGCCCGGACAAGGTCTTTATCGAAGCCCCGACGGCGGGTAACGGCGCGGCATGCCGCAGTTGTGCGCATTGCCCGTGGATGGCCATGAACACCCTTGAGCGCACGCTGAAGGCGTTGAAAGAAGGGGCGAACGAGATCTTTGTCGATCCGGCGTTGATCCCGCAGGCGATTCGGCCGCTCAAGCGGATGCTTGATTTCACCGCTGCAGCCCGTTTGAAGCTCGCGGGTAACGCCTGAGGTCTTTCAGGCAAGCCGCAAAAACTGTGGGAGCGGGCTTGCTCGCGAAGAGGGAGTATCAGTCAACATCAAGGTTGTCTGACACACCGCTTTCGCGAGCAAGCCCGCTCCCACATTGGTTTGTGTGTTCAGGGATTACTTGGTCTTCTTTGGGATGCGAACAAGCTGCGTATTGGAATACATGTCATGCCAGCTGCGCTTCTGCTTGTCGAACAACGACCAGATGAATCCCAAGCCGACGCAAAGCAGCGAGGCAATCGACACCACAAAGCGCAGCAGCGCCTGCCACAGGCTGATGGACGAGCCATCGGCATTCTGCACCCGGATACACCAGACCTGCATGCCCAGGGTCTGACCGGACCAGGTCCAGAATTTGGCGAAAAAGCCGAACAATACGAACAACAGGACTGTGGAGAGCAGGGGATCGCCGTCCAGCGCACCCGCTTCGGTCAGGGTGCGCATCCTTTCTTCGCCGATGATCGCCATCTGGATCATCTTGTAGATGCCGCTGGTGACGATCAGCAGGGCGGTGCACAGCAGGAAATCATAGAACATGGCTGCCAGGCGACGACCCAGGCCAGCGGCAGGAAAGTCGCCCTGGGGGGTAAGCAGGTGTTTCGACATGACAGGCTCTCGGCGAAAAAAGAAGCCATTTTACGGATTTGCGCGCACAAAAAAGCCCCTGATGTCAGCATCAGGGGCTTTTTCGTTACAGAAGATTAGCCTTCTGCTTGTACTTCGTCAGCCTGCATGCCTTTCTGGCCTTGCACAGCGATGAAGGTCACTTTCTGGCCTTCTTTCAGGCTCTTGAAACCGTTGCCCTGAATAGCGCGGAAATGCACGAACAGATCCGGACCGCTTTCTGGAGTGATAAAACCAAAACCTTTCTCGTCGTTAAACCACTTGACGGTACCGCTCTGACGTTGGGACATTTCTTATTTCCTTTGACGCAAAAAATTAATGACAGTCTCTTTCTCATGAAAGAGTACTGGGGCTGGTTGCAGGAGAGTAAGAAGACGTCGAACGGGATGTAGCTAACTTGTAGGCTACTGCCCAGGTCACGATTCCAAGCGACCCATGCAAACACAGTGAACAAACTCTACGCCAACTACGGGAGAAAAAACAAGCCCTGTGAAGGCCCCGTATTTCCTCAGGTTGATGGCAAAGTCAGGCCACTAGTGAGGCCTTATACGCTGGCGTTGTTCAAATGCTTTCGATCGTTATAAGCAAAGTTCATAATCGAAGCTTAGAGCCAAACAATGCACTATTTTATGGCGGTTGCGTTACACATTAGTGCGCAGTTAACGCAACCGCGTTACTTATAGGAACATTCAATCAGCCACGATAGTAGCGTTGTGGAACGAATGGCATTTTGCTTACAAGCAAAGGCACCTTTTTCCCACGAACAATCGCCCAAACGGGGGTGTCCAGTGCGATATAAGCGCTATCGACATAACCCATGGCCAGCGGCCCGCCCAGGGTCGGCCCGAAACCGCCGCTGCAGACGCTACCGATGATGTCGCCGGCTTCGTTGACGATCTCGGCACCTTCGCGCACCGGCGTGCGCTCTTGCGGTAACAGGCCGACGCGCTTGCGGCTGACACCGGCCTGTTGCTGGGCGAATACGGTTTCGGCGCCCGGGAAGCCGCCAGCACGAGCGCCATCGGCACGACGTGGCTTGGAGATGGCCCACAGCAGACTGGCTTCGATCGGGCTGGTTTCGGTATTCATGTCATGGCCGTACAGGCACAAACCCGCTTCCAGGCGCAGGGAATCGCGGGCGCCAAGGCCGATGGCAGCCACTTCCGCTTCAGCCAGCAACGCACGAGCCAGGGCTTCGGCGTTGGCGGCGGGTACGGAAATTTCGAAACCGTCTTCACCGGTGTAACCCGAGCGGCTGACAAAGCAGTCCACGCCCAGCAGCTTCACGCAGGCGAACTGCATGAAGGTCATTTTTGCCACTTCCGGGGTCAGGCGTGCCAGTACGGTAACCGCCGCCGGGCCTTGCAGGGCGAGCAGGGCGCGCTCTTCGAACAGCGGCTCGATTGTGCACTGGTCGCCAATGTGCTTGCGCAGATGTGCCAGGTCCTGGTCCTTGCAGGCGGCATTGACCACCAGGAACAATTCGTCGTTGCCCAGGTTGGCGACCATCAGGTCATCGAGGATGCCACCAGTGGCATTGGTGAACATCGCGTAACGTTGCATGCCCACCGGCAGGTCGATGATGTCCACAGGCACCAGGGTTTCCAGGGCCTTGGCGGCATTGGCGCCGGTCAAGCGGATCTGGCCCATGTGCGAGACATCGAACAGCCCGGCCTGGTCGCGGGTGTGCTGGTGTTCTTTCATTACGCCCAGCGGGTATTGCACGGGCATGTCGTAGCCGGCGAACGGCACCATGCGCGCGCCGAGTTCGATGTGCAGTGCGTGCAATGGAGTTTTCAACAGTTGTTCGGTGGACATATTCAGCTCCTGAAGAAGGGTGCAGATGAGCGCGCATCAGCACTCGATAATGTTGACCGCCAAACCGCCACGGGCGGTTTCCTTGTATTTGCTTTTCATGTCGGCGCCGGTCTGGCGCATGGTGCGGATGACCTTGTCGAGGGAGACGAAGTGTTGCCCGTCGCCGCGCAGCGCCATGCGCACGGCATTGATGGCCTTGACCGAACCCATGGCGTTGCGCTCGATGCAAGGCACTTGCACCAGCCCGCCAATCGGGTCGCAGGTCAGCCCGAGGTTGTGTTCCATGCCGATTTCCGCGGCGTTCTCCACTTGTTGCACGCTGCCGCCCAGCACTTCGCACAAGGCACCGGCAGCCATCGAGCAGGCGACGCCGACTTCGCCCTGGCAGCCGACTTCGGCGCCGGAGATCGAGGCGTTTTCCTTGTACAGAATGCCGATGGCTGCGGCAGTGAGCAGAAAGCGCACCACGCCGTCGTCATTCGCACCGGGGATAAAACGCATGTAGTAGTGCAACACCGCCGGAATGATCCCCGCCGCACCATTGGTGGGCGCCGTTACGACGCGCCCGCCGTTGGCGTTCTCCTCGTTGACGGCCAGGGCGTAGAGGTTGACCCAGTCGAGCACCGACAGTGGGTCGCGCAATGACGATTCCGGGTTCTTGCACAGTTGCCGATGCAGCGCGGCGGCCCGGCGCTTGACCTTCAGCCCGCCGGGCAGGATGCCTTCATTGCGGCAACCGGCGGCTACACAGTCCTGCATCACTTGCCAGATTTTCAGCAGGCCGGCGCGGGTTTCGGCTTCCGGTCGCCAGGCACTTTCGTTGGTTAGCATCACCTGGCTGATGGACAGCCCGTACTTGACACAATGACCGAGAAGATCCTTGGCGCTTTTGAACGGGAAGGTCAGGGGTGTGGCGTCTTCGACGATGCGGTCGGCGCCGGCGGCGTCCTCGTCAACCACAAAACCGCCGCCGACCGAGTAGTACTCGCGGCTGCGGACTTGCAGGCCGGCGGCGTCGAAGGCGCGGAAGATCATGCCGTTGGGGTGATAGGGCAACGGTTTGCGAATCATCGCCAGATGTTCTTTCTCGTTGAACGCAATGCTGTGTTCGCCGAGCAGGTTCAAGCGACCGCTACCGCGAATGTCTTGCAGACGGGCGGCGACGGTTTCAGTGTCCACGGTGTCCGGATGCTCGCCTTCCAGACCGAGCAATACAGCCTTGTCGCTGCCGTGGCCCTTGCCGGTGGCGCCGAGTGAGCCGTAGAGCTCGACTTTGACGCAGGTGGTGGCCGTCAGCAGCCCTTCACGACGCAAACCTTCGACGAAACGCGCAGCGGCGCGCATCGGGCCGACGGTATGGGAGCTGGAGGGGCCGATGCCAATCTTGAACAGGTCGAACACGCTTAACGACATGGTGGTTCTCCGGTTTCTTGTTATAGGAATTCACGGAACATAAGACTTGGCACAGATCTCTGTGGGAGCGAGCTTGCTCGCGATAGCGGTCGTTCAGTCGACATTGATGGTGGCTGTCAGTCCGTCATCGCGAGCAAGCTCGCTCCCACAGGGTTGTGGGGTGTTCTGGAAATTGGGGGCGGATCAATCCGCCCCCTCATTCGTTTAAGCGTAGCTTTCGATCGACGGGCAGGCGCAGACCAGGTTGCGGTCGCCAAACACGTTGTCGACGCGACCGACCGGTGGCCAGTACTTGGCTTCGATCAGCGACGCAACCGGGTAAACCGCTTGTTCACGGCTGTACGGGTGCGACCACTCGCCGACCAGCTCCTTCGCGGTGTGCGGAGCGTTTTTCAGCGGGTTGTCGTCCTTGTCCAGGGTGCCGTTTTCCACCGAACGAATTTCTTCGCGGATGCGGATCATGGCATCGCAGAAACGGTCCAGTTCTTCCTTGGATTCGCTTTCTGTCGGCTCGATCATCAGCGTGCCGGCTACCGGGAACGACATTGTCGGCGCGTGGAAGCCGAAGTCGATCAGGCGCTTGGCCACGTCATCGACGCTGATGCCGCTGCTGTCTTTCAGCGGACGCAGGTCGAGGATGCACTCGTGCGCCACCAGGCCGTTGCTGCCGGTGTATAGCACTGGGTAGTGCTCTTCAAGGCGACGGGAGATGTAGTTGGCATTGAGGATCGCCAGCTGCGATGCACGCTTGAGACCCGCGCCACCCATCATGCGAATGTACATCCAGGTGATCGGCAGAATGCTTGCGCTGCCGAACGGTGCCGCGCAAACGGCGCCTTCCTTGCGCTCCATCTGTGCGTGGCCCGGCAGGAATGGCGCCAGGTGCGATTTCACGCCGATCGGGCCGACACCCGGGCCGCCACCGCCGTGCGGAATGCAGAAGGTCTTGTGCAGGTTCAGGTGCGAAACGTCGCCGCCGAACTTGCCCGGCGCGCAGAGGCCGACCATGGCGTTCATGTTGGCGCCGTCGATGTACACCTGGCCGCCGTTGTCATGAATGATGCCGCAGATTTCGCGGATACCTTCTTCGAACACGCCGTGGGTCGACGGGTAGGTGATCATCAGCGCAGCGAGGTGTTCGCGGTGCTCGATGGCCTTGGCGCGCAGGTCTTCGATGTCGACGTTGCCACGGGCGTCGCACGCGGTGACGACGACACGCATGCCCGCCATTTGTGCGGTGGCCGGGTTGGTGCCGTGGGCCGACGACGGGATCAGGCAGATGTCGCGACGGTCTTCGCCACGGCTCTGGTGGTAGGCACGAATCGCCAAGAGACCTGCGTATTCGCCTTGGGAACCGGCGTTTGGTTGCAAGGACACCGAGTCGTAGCCGGTCGCAGCGCAAAGCATGGCTTCCAGTTCGTCGGTCAATTGCTGATAACCGGCGCTTTGCTCGGCCGGGGCGAACGGGTGCAGGGCGCCGAACTCGGCCCAGGTCACCGGGATCATTTCGCTGGCGGCGTTGAGTTTCATGGTGCACGAACCCAGCGGGATCATGGTGCGGTCCAGCGCCAGGTCCTTGTCCGCCAGTTTGCGCAGGTAGCGCATCAGCTCGGTTTCCGAGTGATAGCGGTTGAACACCGGGTGGCTGAGGATCGGCGACTGACGCACCAGCGCGGCCGGGATGGTGCTTTGTACCGAGGCGGCGAGGGCGGCGAAGTCCGGCAGGGTCTTGCCGTCGGACAGCAGGCTCCACAGGGTTTCAACGTCGGCCTGAGTGGTGGTTTCGTCCAGGGACAGGCCCAGGCGCTCGCCATCGACCACGCGCAGGTTGATGCGCTGGGCATGCGCCTTGTCGTGCAAGGCGGCGGTTTGAGCGCCGGTCTTCACGGTCAGGGTGTCGAAGAAGCTCGCTTGCTCGACGTTCAGACCCAGTGCGCTCAAGCCTTTGGCCAGGATTGCAGTCAGGTGATGCACGCGATTGGCGATCTGCGTCAGGCCTTTTGGACCGTGGTACACGGCATACATGCTGGCGATGTTGGCCAGCAGTACTTGCGCGGTGCAGATGTTGCTGGTGGCTTTCTCGCGACGGATGTGTTGCTCGCGGGTCTGCATGGCCAGGCGCAGGGCCGGGTTGCCGAAACGGTCTACCGAAACACCGACCAGGCGGCCCGGCATGTCACGCTTGAATGCGTCCTTGGTAGAGAAGTACGCCGCGTGCGGGCCACCGAAGCCCAGCGGCACGCCGAAGCGTTGTGCGCTGCCGATGGCCACGTCGGCACCGAATTCGCCCGGTGCGGTCAGCACGGTCAGGGCCAGCAGGTCGGCAGCTACGGCGACAAGGGCGTTGGCAGCGTGGAAGCGTTCGGTCAGCTCGCGGTAATCGAACACGTCACCGTTGCTCGCCGGGTATTGCAGCAGGGCGCCGAAGAACGGCGTCACGTCGCTCAGTTCACGCTCGTCGCCCACCACCACGTCGATGCCCAGAGGCTCGGCACGGGTGCGCAGTACGTCGAGGGTCTGCGGGTGGCAATGCACGGAGGCGAAGAACGCGTGGCTGCTTTTGTTCTTGCTCAGGCGTTTGCAGAAGGTCATGGCTTCGGCAGCGGCGGTGGCTTCGTCGAGCAGGGAAGCGTTGGCGATCGGCAGGCCGGTGAGGTCGCTGATCAGGGTCTGGAAGTTCAGCAGCGCTTCGAGACGGCCCTGGGAGATTTCTGGCTGGTACGGGGTGTAGGCGGTGTACCAGGCCGGGTTTTCCAGCAGGTTGCGCAGGATCGGCGACGGCGTATGGGTGCCGTAGTAGCCCTGGCCGATGTAGGTCTTGAACAGCTGGTTTTTAGTTGCGATGGACTTGATCAAGGCCAGGGCATCGGCTTCGCTCAGACCGTCTTCCAGGCCGAGGACGCTGGTGCCCTTGATGCTGTCGGGAATCACGCTGGCGCTCAGGGCTTCCAGGGAGTCGAAACCGAGGCTGTTGAGCATGGCTTGCTCGTCACCGGCGCGCGGGCCGATGTGACGGGCGATGAATTCGTTGGCGGTAGTCAGATTGATCTGGGTCATGTCGGTGCTCCTCAGGCTTCGGCTTGGGCTTTGATCAGGCGGTCGTAGGCGTCCTGATCCAGCAGTTGGCCGACAGCGGTGGCGTCGCTTGGTTTGAAACGGAAGAACCAGCCTTCACCCAGCGGATCTTCGTTGACCAGTTCCGGGCTGCTGTCCAGCGCCGGGTTCACTTCCAGTACTTCGCCGTCCAGCGGCATGTACACGCCGCTGGCGGCTTTTACCGATTCCACGGTGGCGGCTTCGGCGCCTTTGTCGTAGGACTGCAGCTCAGGCAGTTGAACGAAAACCACGTCACCCAGGGCGTTCTGTGCGAAAGCGGTGATGCCGACAGTGACGCTGCCGTCAGCTTCGGTGCGCAGCCATTCGTGATCTTCAGTAAAACGCAACTCGCTCATGGAAACTCCTAAGGGGCCAGACTCGTCTGGTGGACGCGATTGAATACTTGGGCGATGCCCTGGTTATGGAGGACTACATAGCAAGAACGCGGCCAACCTTGTTTTTATTGTTATTGATCAATGATTTAGAGGGTTTCGATAAAGGCTGAAATTCACTCGCTGTAGCGAAATCGATACGACGTATGACAGGGATAAAAGCCGAGGTGGATCAAAGCCTTGCACAGCCGTGATCGGAGAGGGGTGTAGCGATATCGTTCCGCTGTAGCGCTTTCAGTACAGATGGAGGTCGCTTTTGGCGCGGTTTTTCGGCTGGATGGAGAGCCCTGTGGGAGCGAGCTTGCTCGCGATAGTGGTAGTCCAGCCGCCATCAATGTTGCATGTGCCGACGCCATCGCGGGCAAGCCCGCTCCCACAGGGACCAGCGGTGATCCTGGAATCAGTGTTTCAGGCCTTGCTCGGAATCCCGTACTTGCGCAACCGATGGGCAATCGCGGTGTGGGAGGTTTGCAGGCGGGTCGCGAGTTGCCGGGTCGAGGGATAGCTGACGTAGAGTTTTTCCAGCAGGGTTTTCTCGAATTCGTCCATGGCCTGCTCCAGGCTGTCGACGTCATGGTCGCTCTGACGGGCCACCGAGGTGCCGGCGATGTCGAGGTCGCCAATGTCCACCAGGCTGCTTTCGCAGATCGCCGCGGCGCGGAAGATCACGTTCTGCAATTGCCGCACGTTGCCCGGCCAGCGGTTGCCCAGCAGTGCCGGGTAAGTGCCCGGCGCCAGGCGACAGACCGGGCGCTGGATCTGCGCGCAGGCCTGCTGCATGAAGTAGCGGGCCAGCAGCAGAATGTCCTGGCCGCGCTCGCGCAACGGCGGCACTTCAACGTTGAGGACGTTGAGGCGATAGAACAGGTCTTCGCGGAACAGGCCTTCACTGACCATTTTTTCCAGGTCGCGGTGGGTCGCGCTGAGAATCCGTACGTTGACCTTGACCTCACGGTCACCGCCGACCCGGCGAAAACTGCCGTCGTTGAGGAAGCGCAGCAATTTGGCCTGTAGATACGGCGACATCTCGCCGATTTCATCGAGAAATACCGTGCCCTGGTTGGCCAGTTCCATCAGCCCTGGCTTGCCACCTCGTTGCGCGCCGGTAAAGGCGCCGGGGGCGTAGCCGAACAGCTCACTTTCGGCGAGGTTCTCCGGTAATGCCGCGCAGTTCAATGCCAGAAACGGTGCGCTGTGCCGGGCACTGATGGCGTGGCAGGCACGGGCCACCAGCTCCTTGCCGGTGCCGGTTTCGCCCTGGATCAACAGTGGGGCATCGAGGGCCGCCACCCGCTGGGCGCGCGCCTTGAGGGTGCGGATCACCGGGGACTCGCCGAGCAGTGCATCGAAACCTTCGGCATGGTCATGGTGCAGCGCGGACAGGCGTTCACCGATGCGGTTCGGTTGGTACAGGGTCAGCAGGGCGCCGGCGTCGGTGATCGGTGTGGCGTCGAGCAACAAGGTCTGGCCGTTGACGGTGATTTCCCGCAGCGGCAGGCGAAAGCCGTGTTCGAGCAGGGCGTCGAGCAAGGCCGGGTCGGCAAACAGCTCGGCCACGCTTTCGCCGTCGGGTTCGCGGCCGTACAGGGCGATCAAGGCCGGGTTGGCCAGCAGCACCTTGCCGTCGCTGTCCAGCGCCAGCACCGGGTCGGTCATGGCAGCCAGCAACGCGTCGAGCTGCAGGTGCCGGCGCTGGCCGGGCAGGATGTCGACCACCGTCACCGCTTGCACGCCACGCACGCTGAACAGGGCATCGCGCAACTCCTCGAGGACTTGCGGGCTCAGGGTCGGGGCGTCGATATAAACATTGGGCGGGACCATTTCCACCGCATCCAGGTTCAGATTGCGCCCGCCGAGCAGGGCCAGGACTTCCTGGGTGATACCGACGCGGTCGATGAAGCTGACGTGGATACGCATGGGGCGGTTTCGGGTTCTGCAGTGCGGAGGGTGGCAAGTATGCCTTGGGGCGGGCTAATGGTGAAATCCTGCGCGGATTTCGGGGACTGCATCAATCCAATGTAGGAGCGAGCCTGCTCGCGATGGTCGTCAACGATAACGCGGGAAGTCTGGCTCCCCGCGGCGTTCTCGGGCTCATCGCGAGCATGCTCGCTCCTACAGTTGGGGTGTGCGTTACTCGAATTTCTCGAGATCTATCGGGTCGCCGGATTTCATGTTCAGCTGTTTGCGTATGTCCTCAAACATCAGATCGTAGTGTTTGTGTGTCGAACCGATCTGACTATGGGTCTTTGGAATACCGTACTTCTCGGCGATTTTCGTCACGTTGCTGGCGAAGTTGTAGGCCTCCTCCTTGGGCAGGAAGAAGGGCTCTGACATGACCTTGCCCTGAATGCTGCCATGCATGGTGAACTGGATGCCTTTTTCACCTTTGTCATTCTTGCTGACTTCATAGTCGAGGTGCACGTTGTAGCTGACATCGTCCGGTGTCAGCGCATGACGCTCGATGTGCAAGTGACCTGGCTCAAACTGTGCCATGGGCGTCTCTCCTTACAAGTAGGTAATGCCAGGTGATGCCGTGCTGATGCGCGTACCGGCCTTGCCCTGGACGATCGCTTCGATGTCCGCGAGCGAGCCGATCACCGCCACTTTCCCAGTATGGCGCGCAAATTCGCAGGCTGCCTGTACCTTCGGTCCCATGGAGCCGGCGGCGAAGCCGAGTTTTTCCATTTCGTCGGGATGCGCCTGGGCGATGGCTTTCTGCGTGGGTTTGCCAAAGTCGATGAAAGCGGCGTTGACGTCAGTGGCGATCACCAGCAGATCGGCTTCAAGCTGTTCGGCCAGCAGCGCCGAGCACAGGTCCTTGTCGATGACCGCTTCGACGCCTTCGAGTTTGCCGGGGGACGTATACATGGTCGGAATGCCGCCGCCACCGGCACAGATCACGATGCTGCTTTTTTCCAGCAGCCATTTGATCGGACGGATTTCGAAGATGCGCTTGGGTTTCGGGCTGGCGACCACACGGCGGTATTTGTCGCCGTCCGGGGCAATCGCCCAGCCTTTTTCGGCGGCGAGTCTTTCCGCATCGGCCTTGCTGTAGACCGGGCCGATGGGTTTGCTCGGGTTTTTGAAGGCCGGGTCATTGGCGTCGACTTCGACCTGGGTCAGCAAGGTCGCGAAGGGGACCTCGAAGTCCAGCAGGTTTCCCAGTTCCTGTTCGATGATGTAGCCGATCATGCCTTCGGTTTCGGCGCCGAGCACGTCCAGCGGGTAAGGGGTGACGGAGGTGTAGGCCGCCGCCTGCAAAGACAGCAGGCCGACCTGGGGGCCATTGCCGTGGGCGATGACCAGTTGGTTGCCGGGATGAATCTTGGCGATCTGTTCGGTGGCGATCCGGATGTTGGCGCGCTGGTTGTCAGCGGTCATGGGTTCGCCCCGACGGAGCAGGGCATTACCGCCCAGAGCAACGACGATACGCATGGTGCTAGTCCTTCTGAGTTCGGTGATCCCCTGTAGGAGCGAGCTTGCTCGCGATGGTCGTCAACGGTGACGCGGAATTTTTTGAAATTACGCGGCGCTCTCGGGCTCATCGCGAGCAAGCTCGCTCCTACAGGGTGGGGGCGTGGATTTACAAGTCAGCCAGCGTCGACACCAGAATCGCCTTGATGGTGTGCATGCGGTTTTCCGCTTGCTCGAAGGCGATGCAGGCCGGCGACTCGAACACGTCATCGGTCACTTCGATGCCGTTCTTCAGGTGCGGGTACTGCTCGGCAATCTGCTTGCCGACCTTGGTGTCGCTGTTGTGGAACGCCGGCAGGCAGTGCATGAACTTGGTGCGTGGGTTGCCGGTGGCCTTCATCAGCTCGGCGTTGACCTGGTACGGCAGCAGTTGCTGGATGCGCTCGGCCCAGGCTTCGACCGGCTCGCCCATCGACACCCAGACATCGGTGTGGATGAAGTCCACGCCCTTGACGGCGGCTTTCGGGTCTTCGGTGAGGGTGATGCGCGCGCCGCTTTCTTCCCCGTATTGTTTGCAGCGAGCCACCAGGTCGTCTGCCGGCCACAGGGCTTTTGGCGCGCAGATGCGCACGTCCATGCCGAGCTTGGCGCCGATCAGCAGCAGCGAGTTGCCCATGTTGTTGCGTGCATCGCCGAGGTAGGCGTAGCTGATCTCGTGGATGGGCTTGTCGGCGTGCTCACGCATGGTCAGCACGTCGGCGATCATTTGTGTCGGGTGATACTCGTCGGTGAGGCCGTTGAACACCGGTACGCCGGCGTACTTGGCCAGTTCCTCGACGATTTCCTGCTTGAAGCCACGGTACTCGATGGCGTCGTACATGCGTCCGAGCACACGGGCGGTGTCCTTCATGCTTTCCTTGTGACCGATCTGCGAGGAGTTCGGGTCGATGTAGGTGACATTGGCGCCCTGGTCATAGGCTGCGACCTCGAACGCGCAGCGGGTGCGGGTCGAGGTCTTTTCGAAGATCAGCGCGATGTTGTTGCCCTTGAGATGCTGCTGTTCGGTGCCGGTGTACTTGGCACGCTTGAGGTCGCGGGACAGGTCGAGCAGGTAGCGCAATTCGCGAGGGGTGTGATGTTCCAGGCTCAGCAGATTGCGGTTATGGATATTGAACGCCATTTTGGATCTCCTAAGGTGTCGGTTATCCCCTTGGCCTGGGCATGCTCTTGGGTAGAGCGCTGCGCGGGCCAAGGTTCATAGGTTAGTAGTCAATAGGGTCGCGGATGATCGGGCAGGTCATGCAATGGCCGCCGCCCCGTCCCCGGCCGAGTTCGCCGGCGCTGATGGTGATCACTTCCACGCCGGCCTTGCGCAGCAGGGTGTTGGTGTAGGTATTACGGTCGTAGCCGATGACCACGCCTGGCTCCACGGCCACCACGTTGTTGCCGTCGTCCCATTGCTCGCGCTCGGCGGCGAAGCTGTTGCCGCCGGTTTCCACCACGCGCAACGCTTTGAGGTTCAAGGCCTGAGCCACGGTGTCGAGGAAGTTGGTTTCTTCGCGACGGATGTCGATGCCACCCGCCTTGCTTTCATCGGGACGCAGGGTGAAGGCGACGATCTGGTTCACCACTTCCGGGAAGATCGTGACGAGGTCGCGATCGCAGAAGCTGAACACGGTGTCCAGGTGCATGGCCGCGCGGGATTTCGGCAGGCCGGCGACGATCACTTTCTCGACGGCCTTGTTTTTGAACAGGTTCACCGCCAGTTGGGCAATGGCCTGGCGCGACGAGCGTTCGCCCATGCCGATCAACACCACGCCGTTGCCGATCGGCATCACGTCACCGCCCTCAAGGGTGGAGTTGCCATGATCCTTGTCCGGGTCGCCGTACCAGATCTGGAAGTCGGCGTTGGTGAACTCGGGGTGGAATTTGTAGATGGCGGTGGTCAGCAGGGTTTCCTGGCGGCGTGCCGGCCAATACATCGGGTTGAGGGTGACGCCACCGTAGATCCAGCAGGTGGTATCGCGGGTGAACTGGGTGTTGGGCAGCGGCGGCAGGATGAAGCTGGAGTTGCCGAGGAAGTCGCGGAACATCTCGATGGCCTTGCCACCGAAACTGGTGGGCAAGTCATCGCCCGAAACGCCGCCGATCAGGAACTCGGCGATCTTGCGCGGCTCCAGGCTGCGCAGCCACGAGGTGGTTTCGTTGATCAGTCCCAGGCCCACCGAGTTGGCGGTGATCTTGCGTTCCAGGATCCAGTCCAGCGCTTCGGGAATGGCGACGATGTCGGTCAGCAGGTTGTGCATTTCCAGCACATCGATGTTGCGTTCGCGCATCTTGGTGACGAAGTCGAAGTGGTCGCGCTTGGCCTGGGCCACCCACAGCACATCATCGAACAGCAGTTCATCGCAGTTGTTCGGGGTCAGCCGCTGATGGGCAAGTCCCGGGGAGCAAACCATGACTTTGCGCAGTTTGCCGGCTTCGGAATGGACGCCGTACTTAACTTTTTCCTTGGTCATTACAGTGATCCTCCAGATGACAAAACAGGGTTGTGCTTCCAGAAGCAGAAGCTAAAGGGTCAGGAAGCCGTCGTAGAGTCCGTAGGCCGCCACCACGGCGCCCACGACCACCGCAGCGAAAATCAGCTTCTCGACGTTGGTGAAAACCGGTTTGTTGATTTCCAGCTTGGCCTTGGCGAACAGGATCACGCCGGGGGCGTAGAGCAGGGCGGACAGCAGCAGGTATTTGATGCCGCCGGCGTACAGCAGCCAGATCGCGTAGATCAGGGCCACCGCGCCGATGACGAGATCCTTCTGCCGCTCGCCCGCCGCGCCTTCGTAGCTTTCGCCACGCACCGCCAACAGCAAGGCATAGGCCGCCGACCACAGGTAGGGCACCAGGATCATCGAGGTGGCGAGGTAGATCAGCGACAGGTAGGTGCTGGCCGAGAACAGGGTGATGATCAGGAAAATCTGCACCATGGCGTTGGTCAGCCACAGGGCGTTGACCGGTACATGGTTGGCGTTTTCCTTGCGCAAGAACTCCGGCATGGTGTGGTCCCTGGCGGCGGCGAACATGATCTCCGCGCACAGCAGCACCCACGACAGCAACGCCCCCAGCAACGAGATGATCAAACCGACGCTGATCAGCACCGCGCCCCAGTGACCGACCACGTGTTCCAGCACGGCGGCCATTGACGGGTTCTGCAGTTTTGCCAGTTCCGGCTGGGTCATGATCCCCAGCGACAGCACGTTGACCAGGACTAAAAACAGCAGCACGGTGACGAAGCCGATCACGGTGGCTTTACCCACATCGCTGCGTTTTTCCGCCCGGGCCGAAAAGATGCTCGCGCCTTCGATGCCGATGAACACCCACACGGTGACCAGCATCATTTTGCGCACCTGGTCCATCACGCTGCCCAGGTCCGGGTTCTTCAGGCCCCAGATGTCGGCGGTGAAGATGTCCAGCTTGAAGGCGAACAACGCAATCAACATGAACAACAGCAGCGGCACAATCTTGGCGACGGTGGTCACCAGGTTGATGAACGCGGCTTCCTTGATTCCTCGCAGTACGAGGAAATGTACGGCCCAGAGCAGCACCGAGGCGTCGATCACGGCAGCGGGGGTATTGCCCTCGCCAAATAGCGGAAAGAAGTAGCCGAGGGTGCTGAACAGCAGCACGAAGTAGCCGACGTTGCCCAACCAGGCACTGATCCAGTACCCCCAGGCGGACGAGAAGCCCATGTAGTCGCCGAAACCGGTCTTGGCGTAGGCGTAGACCCCGCCGTCAAGATCGGGTTTGCGGTTGGCCAGGGTCTGGAACACGAACGCCAGGGTGAGCATGCCGACGGCGGTGATCGCCCAACCGATCAGAATGGCGCCGACATCCGCACTGGCGGCCATGTTTTGTGGCAAGGAAAATATACCGCCACCAATCATCGAACCCACGACTAACGCAACCAGCGCGCCGAGTTTCAGTTTTCCGGGTGCTTCAGACATTGCATGACTCCAATGCAGGAGAAGAGAGGCAACAGACTAATTCCGTTGCCTGTTCAATCAGCTGACTTAGATCATTAAATGAGAGCGTTCCCAGGTTATAGGCGGAGTGCCATCATTTACAATGCTTTTGCTTGTAATGCTTGTTCTAGAGCCTTTTTACAGATTATTTAAGCGATTTTGGAATTTGTTTCGAATTATGACGCTAGTTTGTTTTTCAAAATCTGCAAATTTTCTTCATGCATTTTTTGTACAGAATTGATGTATTAAAAAATCGTATAAAACAAATGATTATATCGGCGTCAAAATAGCCATTTTGTGCAAGTAAAAAAGCCACTTGTTGGCGTTATCCAATAAACGTTATTACTCTTCAGCAGTTTGGTTGACGCACGTTATGGGACGATCTCGCGGCAGTTTTCGTCCCCCGGAAAAAATGGAGATGCAACGATGGCGCAATCACCGAACAAGCTTCGCCTGAGCGCATTGATCGCATTGGTGGTGGGTTCGATGATCGGTGGCGGGATATTTTCCCTGCCGCAAAACATGGCGGCCAAGGCCGATGCCGGGGCGATCCTGATCGGCTGGGCAATCACTGCCGTCGGCATGCTGACCCTGGCGTTCGTGTTCCAGACCCTGGCCAATCGCAAGCCGGAGCTGGACTCCGGGGTATATGCCTACGCCAAGGCCGGCTTCGGCGACTACATGGGCTTTTCTTCGGCCTGGGGGTACTGGATCAGTGCGTGGCTGGGCAACGTCGGCTACTTCGTGCTGCTGTTCAGCACCCTCGGTTATTTCTTCCCGGTCTTTGGCGAAGGCAACACACCGATCGCGATCGTCTGCGCTTCGCTGCTGCTCTGGACCGTGCATTTTGTGGTGATGCGCGGGATCAAGGAGGCGGCGTTCATCAATCAAGTGACCACCGTGGCCAAGATCGTACCGCTGATCATGTTCATCGTGATCGCCGCCGTGGCGTTCAAGGCGGACATCTTTACCCTCGATATCTGGGGCCGCAACAACCCGGAATTCGGCAGCGTGATGAACCAGGTTCGGCACATGATGCTGGTCACCGTGTTCGTGTTTATCGGGATCGAGGGGGCCAGTGTCTATTCGGCCCGGGCGGAGAAACGTTCCGATGTAGGTCGCGCAACGGTAATCGGGTTCATTGGCGTGTTGGCGTTACTGGTGCTGGTGAACGTGTTGTCGCTGGGGATCATGACCCAGCCGGAGCTGGCGAAATTGCAGAACCCCTCGTTGGCGGCGGTGCTGGAACACATCGTCGGCCCCTGGGGGGCGTTGCTGATCAGCGTCGGCCTGGCGATCTCGTTGTTGGGTGCCTTGTTGTCCTGGGCGCTGTTGTGCGCCGAAATCCTGTTCGCCACGGCGAAGGACAAGACCATGCCGGCATTCCTGAGCAAGGAAAACGCCAACCGTGTGCCGGTCAATGCGATGTGGCTGACTAACGCGATGATCCAGCTGTTTCTGCTGATTACGCTGTTTTCCGCCGGTACTTACACCAGCCTGATTTATCTGGCGTCTTCCATGATTCTGGTGCCGTACCTGTGGTCGGCGGCCTATGCGGTGTTGTTGTGCGTGCGCGGTGAAACCTATCAACAGGCGCCCGCCGAGCGAAGCAAGGATTTGCTCATTGGCGCCATCGCCTTGAGTTACGCGGTGTGGTTGCTGTACGCCGGTGGCCTGAAATATTTGCTGCTGTCGGCGCTACTGTATGCGCCGGGCGTGATCCTGTTTGCCAAGGCACGCCGTGAGCAGGGCATGCCCTTGTTCACGGTCATCGAGAAAGGCATTTTCACCGCTGTCATTGGCGGCGCCGGGCTGGCGGCTTATGGGTTGTACAGCGGGTTGCTGAGTCTGTGAAGGTGCTGCTGGCGTATCAGCCCCCCTATGACTGGCCGGCGATGCTGGATTTTCTGTCGGCGCGGGCGATTGCGGGACTGGAAACGGTTGCTGACGGCGTTTACTCGCGCGGCATCGAACTGAACGGTGGGCACGGTACCTTTTCCATTCGGCCTGCTACCTCTGATGCCCTTGAGCTGACACTGGATTTTCCCGACCCGAACGCCGTGCCTGAAATCGTCGCAAGAGTGCGGCGGATGTTCGATCTCGACGCTGACCTCGCCACGATCCATCGGCATTTAACGGTTGATCCGCTGATGGCCCGATTGATTGCCCAGCGCCCCGGGCTGCGTGTGCCGGGGGCGTGGGACGGGCTGGAGCTGGCGATCCGCGCGGTGCTGGGGCAGCAGATTACGGTGGTGGCGGCGATCCGCCTGGCGGGGAAGCTGGTGGCGCAATATGGCGCACCGCTGGGCAGACCGTTACCGGGTTTGAGCCACGTGTTCCCCACGGCTGACGTGTTGGCGGGGGCCGATCTGGCGGCGTTGGGCATGCCGAAAAGCCGGGGCCGGACGTTGTCGGGCGTGGCTCAGGCACTGCTCGATGATCCGCGACTATTTGAGCCCGGTCGCGAAGGAGGCGTGGCGCGGTTGCTGGCGTTGCACGGGATTGGTGACTGGACGGCGCAATACATTGCGCTGCGACAGTTGCGGGAGATGGACGGGTTTCCCAATGGCGACGTGGGGCTGATCAATGCGCTGGTGGCGCAGGAGGGGGGGCCGGTGACAGCGAAGCAGCTGTTGTTGCGGGGTGAAGCATGGCGGCCTTATCGAGGGTATGCGGCGCAGGTGCTGTGGACTTCATTGAGTCGGGCGGACTGAGCTGATCCGGAATTTGTAGTCATAGTCCTGACGTCTTCGTCGGATCGCCGCCCGGAGCAAGCCCGCTCCCACAGGGACTGCGTCGTACACAAAATCTGTGAGCACCACAGAACCTGTGGGAGCGGGCTTGCCCGCGATGGCGATATGACTGTCACCACCACTGCGCGGGATGTGAACCCAGTTCAGTCGCTGGCAATGCCCACTGTAGTGGCGTCCCGATGATCTTCAGAGGCACCTGCAAGCGATGCGCCGGGCCCCAGGGCGTTTGCTCAACCTGTATCCCTTGATCGTATTGATCTTCTCCGCGCAGCGGATCATCCGGGCCGGCACCCTGCTCGATCAACAACTTCGCCGTACGCGCCAACGACAACCGGGCCGAGCCACCCATCCCGCTGCTCAAGCGTCCTGCCAGCAGCCTGATCGCACTGGCCGCGATCAAATACCCGGTGGCGTGATCGAGGGCCTGCACCGGCAATGGCGTCGGCTTGTCCGTCTGCTTCCAGCCCATGCCCGCTTCTGCAATGCCACTGCTCATCTGCACCAGGCTGTCGAAGCCCCGGCGGTTTTGCCAAGGGCCACTCCAGCCATAAGCGTTCAGGCAAACATCAATCAAGTCCGGGTTCAGTTGCCGGCGCTCATTGGTGCCCAAACCCAGTCGTTCCAGCGCATCGGCACGGTAGCCATGGAGCAGAATGTCGGCGTCCTTGAGCAGGCACTCGAATACGGCGCGATCGGACTTGTCGTGCAGATCAAGACGCGCGCAACGTTTTCCCAAAGTGACTTCCGGCACCACCCCCGGCTCGCTCCAGGTCGGTGGATCGATGCGCAAGACATCGGCGCCGAGGCCAGCCATGAAGCGACTGGCGATGGGGCCTGCCAGTACCCGGGTCAAGTCCAGCACCCTGATGCCGGCCAGTGGTCGCGCCACTGAACCTGTCCAGGGTTTGCGGTTCTGGCTTGGGTCGTTGGCAAATTGAATCAAGGGCTCGGCATTGACCGCCTGGCCTTGAGGATGGGCCTGCCATTGTTCCCAGGTCCGCATTTCGGCGGCACAACCACCGGCATCCACTACCGCCTGCTCAAGTTCGTTTTTCGTCCACTGCGCCACTTTGCCGGCCATCGCCGCACGGTCGGCACAGGCACCGAGCACGCTTTCTGCCGCGGCGCGGTGATGGGGCGCGTTGGTGTGCAGGCGAATCCAGCCATCGCGGGTGGCGTAGTCACCGGCCATCGGGTCCCACAGCGGTGGAACGCTCCAGCCGATCGGGCGAATCGAGGTGGCGAACCAGAAGGACGCCAGGCGGCGGTCAACTTCAAGGTCGGGCAGGCGTCCGGTTTGTTGGTGCAGCAGTTCGCTGACGGCCTGGCCGGCGGCGGCCACGCTGGCGCAGGCCAGATCAGTGACGGCAAACGCCGAGGGCAGGGCGCCGCTGGACGTGAATGGAATCGGGGTGTGAGGCAAACCGAGTGCGGCTTGAATGGACGTGAGCAGATCAGTCATTGAAGAGCCCTCCGGAGCGAGAGCCCGATCATAGTTCAAAAAATTCCAGGTCAGATGAAATCCCTTTGTGGGAGCGGGCTTGCTCGCGAAAGCGGTGTGTCAGCCACATTGATGTTGAATGGGCTGCCGTCTTCGCGAGCAAGCCCGCTCCCACAGGGGATTAGCGGTGTGATGACTACACCCGGAACTGATCCATCAACTTCATCTGGTGGGTGGTCAGGGCGTTGAGCTGGCTGCTGATCTGGGCCGATTCGGTGGCCTGGCCGGTCAGGGTTTCGGTGACCGTGCGAATCGCCGAGACATTGCGGTTGACCTCTTCGGCCACGGCGCTTTGCTGCTCGGCGGCGCTGGCGATTTGCAGGTTCATGTCGCTGATCACGGTAACCGCGTCGCTGATCTTGCCCAAGGCCTGGACCGCCTGCTGGATCTGCCCGGCATTGCTGTGGGCCTGGGTCTGGCTTGAATGCATGGTGGCGACCACGCCGCGGGTGCCGGACTGGATGCGTTCGATCACCAGGCGAATTTCTTCCACCGAATCCTGGGTGCGTTTGGCCAGGTTGCGCACTTCATCGGCCACGACCGCAAAGCCGCGACCGCTCTCGCCGGCGCGGGCGGCTTCAATCGCCGCATTGAGGGCCAGCAGGTTGGTTTGTTCGGCGATGCTGCGAATCACCTCCAGCACCGAACCGATCTGTTCGCTGTTGACCGCAAGGGCTTCGACTTCGGTCACGGCCTTGCTGACTTCGTCGGCCAGTTGATTGATATCGCGGGTGCTGCGCTCGATGATCTGCATGCCGTCGCGGGCCGACTGGTCGGCCCCCTTGGCGGCACTGGCCGCGTTCGAGGCACTGTTGGCAACATCGTGGGCGGTGGCGCTCATCTCGTTGGACGCCGTGGCGACCTGGTCGATTTCGCGGAACTGCACCTGCATGCCTTCGCTGGTCTGGCGGGCAATCTCCGACGACTGATCGGCCGTGCCGCGGGCGTCGCTGATGCTTTGCTTGATCTGCGCGATGGTCGGTTGCAGCTTGTCGAGGAAGCGGTTGAACCAGCTCACCAGTTCGCCCAGTTCGTCCTGCTTGTTGTAGTGCAGGCGCTGAGTCAGGTCGCCGTCGCCGCTGGCAATCGCCTTGAGCATCTGGGCCACGCTATCGATCGGCCGGGTCACGCCGGATGCAGTGAGCCACATCAGCAGCAGACCGAGTACACCAGCGATCACCGCCACCGACAAGGCCTTGATCGTGCCGCTTTGCTGGGCATCGTCGAGCACTGCCTGCAGCTTCACCGAGTCGGCCAGCAGCACTTGTCTGGGCAGGTCGATCACCACGGCCCAGGCCTTGGCATCGGCAATCGGGCTGACCGGATACACCGCACGGATCAGGTCGCCTTGCTGGAGAATCTTCGGTGCACCACTGCCGAGCAATTGCAGGATGTCCTTGCCATCCGCGCCCAGGGTGTCGCCGATGCGCTTGCCGACTTTCGTTGCATCGACGCTGTAGGCCGCCATCACGCCGGTGCCGGAGACGATCAGCATGTGCCCGGCGCTGTTGAACAGCTCGCGTTGGGAATCGACCGCCGCCGCTTGCAGGGCGTCGAGGGCGATGTCGACACCGACCACACCGATGGACTTGCCATCCACCAGCAGCGGTACGGAAATGGTGGTCATCAACACTTCCTTGCCGCCGACAGTATCGGCGTACGGGTCGAGCAGGCAGGTGCGCTTGCTGTCCCGCGGGCAGGTGTACCAGACGTTGTACGGTGTGCCGCTGAGGTTCAGGGTGGTCTTGGTCATGTCCTCTTCGACCATGATCGTGTTCAGCGACTCACCCCCGGCGCGGCTCCAGTATGTGGCGAAACGCCCGGCCTCGTTGGATTGACGGGCGGCGTCACTGACGAATTCGCTGTCCCTGCCGTCCAGGCCGTTGGGTTCGAATGCCAGCCAGATGCCCAGCACTTTGCCGTTGCGCTCGAAGGCGGTTTTCAGGCTCTGGTTCAACGCTTCACGCAGGGCACCGGGCTCCAGCGAACGCTTGGCGGCGAGGTTGCGCATGTCCTGGATCTGGTCCGCCAGGGCCGTCACCACCGTCAGGGTTTCACCGAATGTCTTCTGCACCCGCACCGCTTGCTCGGCGGCCTTGGCCTGGAGCAGGTCCTGCACACTGGCGGTGAGCATTCTGCTGCTGGAATCATTGACCAGGTCATCGTTCTGATTGGTCTGGTAGATGTTCATGCCCACTATCAAGGCGACTACACCCAGCAGGCACAGACCGGACAGCAGGACGATTTTCAGGCGGATGGACACTGAGTCGAACATAGGGCGAACTCGCGAATGGATGAAGTGTTGGCTGTGGGCCGTTGCGGCTCACTCGCTAAGTCCGTTTAGCGCCGGTCAATGCACATCGGCGTGGCGAAGAGGTTACATGAGGGGCAACCCGACGAACGGTATTGGTTGAACGTTTGCGCAGAAAAATGTGCCGAAAAGCGCTTTAAAACGAGGAAAAGTCGCGGAATTGTTCAGGAGGGTTCCGGCACTGATTCCGGTCGGGACCAGATCCACAGATTGCCCAGCCCCATCCCGGTAATCGCCAGGTAGACCGGCCAGCCGTGATCGAGCATCGCCAACATCAGACCGGCACATAACAGCATGCTGACAGTGGCGCTGATTTTCGCCCGGCGCGCGATGATCTTGCCGTTGCGCCAGTTATGGAGGATGGGGCCGAACAGCCGGTGGTTTTCCAGCCAGGCACTCAGGCGCGGTGAACTTCGGGTCGCGGCCCAGGCTGCCAGCAGGATGAACTCGGTGGTGGGCAGGCCGGGAATGACGATGGCGATCAGGCCGATACCCAGGCTGACATAGGCCAGCAGGCCGAAGAGGAGGCGGGAGAGTCTGGAGGAGGCTGGCATGGGCTCAAGGCAACATGTGAGGCTGATCGAAATCTTACGGATTTGCTTCGTCCCTGTGGGAGCGGGCTTGCTCGCGAAAGCGGTGTGTCAGTTTACGTTGATGTTGAGGCTGATGACCTCTTCGCGAGCAAGCCCGCTCCCACAGGGGGAACGCGTTGGGTCAGGCGGCTTCGGTGGCGTAAGCCTGCTCCAGCAACACGGTAAAACGGTTGAACGCGTCGATGGCGCCTTTTTCCGCTTCGGCTTCTTCCCGGGCGCTGAACGCCAGGCCGTCCAGGGTCTTGACGAAGCTTTTCCAGCCTTCAGCGCGGCCGCCGGCCGGTTCGCCGAGGTGACGGGCGCCGAAGGTTTCGCTCAGGCCAAGGCCCACGGCACGCTTGATCAGGAAGGCTGCGCCGAGCTTCGAGCCTTCGGAAACGAAGATCCAGCCCAGGGCCTCGGCCTTGGTCGGGTTTTTCAGGGCACCGGCGACAGGTGCCGGCACGTCGGTGTCCAGGTCCGCGAGATCAGCCTTGGCCGCCTCGGCACGGCAGCGGGACGGCAGGTCCGGGACGATGGCGGTCAGTTCGGCATCGTTGTACAGCGACACCAGTTCCGACTGGAACAGGTATTGCGCCACCACGAAGCGGGCGAAACTGGCCTGGGTTTCAAACGGAGCATGGGCCTTGACCAGGGCATCGAGCTTGCTGTGCGGCTCGTTGGTGATCTGGTTCAAACGTTGCGAACGCAGGTTGGGGCGTTGTTCGGTGGCCTGGGTAGTCATGGCAATTCCTTGGGGGAAAAAGAGGCGCTTGGTAACGAGACGAACAGGAAGGCGCCTGACAGTAAAAAATCCTCACCGGGCGGCTTGATGAAACCGCCCGGCGAGATGAGCGGATCAGATATCCCAGATCAGGTTGACCGCAAAGTTGCGACCCGGCTGGGTCAGGCGGTCGAGGTTGGCCGGTTGGGTCACCGCGGCTTCGCCGACGCTGTCAAAGCCGCGCACGTCATCCCACAGCCAGTATTTCTTGTCGGTCAGGTTGTAGACGCCGCCACTGACGGTCACGTCGTCGGTCACCTTGTAGAACGCGCTCAGGTCCAGAATGCCGAAGCCCGGGGTCTTGAACTGGGTGCTGGTGCCGTCCGGGGATTTGAAGCTGGTGCTGTCGACGCGGTCCTGCTTCTTCACCAGGGTCCAACTGAGCAGACCGCCGTAGGTGTCCTGGTCATAACCGAGTCCGAACACACCGGTCAGCGGGTTGACGCTGTTGAGCGGCTCGCCGTTGTCGTCGTTGCGACCGTAGGCATAAGCCACCGAGCCCCGGGTGTAGAGGCCTTGCGGCGCGCCGAAGGCGTCGAGGTTCAGGCGTCCCTTGACCTCCGCGCCCTTGATGGTGGCGTGTTTGATGTTGTTGCTTTTGAACGTGGTCTCGGTGTAGCCCGGAGTGATGGCGTTCTCGTTAATGAAGTCGCGGTACTTGTTGTAGAACACCGCCACATCAAACGAGCCCTGCTCGAAGTTGCCGCGCAAACCCGTCTCGTAGCTTTTGCTCTTTTCCGGTTCGAGGTCCGGATTAGGCGCGACCCGATAGCCGCCGGCGATGTTTTCGAAACGACCATACAACGCCTTGGCGGTCGGGGTGCGGAAGCCTTCGGCGTATTGGCCGTACCAGGTGTAGTGGTCGTCGAAGCTGTAAGTGGTGCCGAATTTCGGCGACAGGCGATGCCAGGTTTTGGTTTTGTCGCTCACTTCGCCGTTGCGGCTCTGGTCGGCGGTGGCCAGGAACTCTTCGGTGATGTGCGGCTTGAGTTCGGTGTAGTCGTAGCGTGCACCGGGCAGGAAGGTCCAGTTGCCCCAGCTGATCTGATCCTGGGCGAACAGGCTGTAGCTGTTGATGGTCGGGTCCGGGAAGTCACTGGCGGGTTTCAGCGTGTCGCTTGCGCTAGGGGCACCGATGACCCGGCAGGTGCCGGCCACGGTCAGGCAAGTGCCAGTGCCGGTACGCAGACCGGTGACTTTGTCCTGCTTGATGGTGGTGCCATAGGTGACGAGGTGATCGGTGTCGGCAATGGCAAAGGACTTGTCAGCCTGGGCGTCGAATACCCATTGGCGATCCTTGTAGGTGGTATCGCGGTTACGCTGCACCGTCCGTGACGGCGGCGCGTAGATTTCCTCGGTGCTCTGGTCGGTCTTGGCGATCTGGTAGTTCAACGACCACTTGATGTTGTCGGCCAGTGCGCTGTCCAGACCGAAGCTGTGTTCCAGGCCAAAGCGTTCGCGGGTGATCGTGTCGTTACCGGTACGGGACTTGTAAAAGCCCATACCGCGTCCGGCATCGAACGGGCCGCCCACGGCGCTCAATTGGTTGGTATCGCGGTCGGCCTTGTAATGCTCGTAGGTCAGGCCCAAACGCGCGTCGTCAGCGTAATCCCAGCCCAGTTTGGCCAGCACGCTGGTGGTGCGCGCATCCTCGGGGTTGGCTTCAGTGCGATTCAGGCCAGTGCCGCCGGTTTCGCCAAAGGACTCTGTTTCATGACCGTTGCGCTGACTGAGGTGCAACAGGCCATCGAACTCGCCGGTCCGGCCGGCGACGGTGCCGGAAGTCAGCCAGCTGTCATCGGCTGAGTTGTAGCCGGTTTTCAGGCGCGCGCCGACATCCTTGCCCGGTTTGATGATGTCGTCCGGGTCCAGCGTGTAGTAGCTGACCGCACCGCCAATGGCGTTGCTGCCATACAGCACCGACGCCGGGCCCCGGAGGATTTCCACACGCTTGACGATTTCCGGGTCGACATAGTTGCGGTTGGTCTGGGCATACGGGCCGTTGAAGAAACCGTCGGGCACCTGAACGCCATCGACCTGGGTCAGCACGCGGTCGCCATCGATGCCGCGAATGTTGTAGCCCGTGATGCCGGCGCGTTGGCCTGTGCCGCCCACCGAAACACCGGGTTCGTAGCGCACCAGTTCCTTGATGGTATTGACGTTGTTGCGGTCCAGGTCTTCGCGCGTATAGACAGAGACCGTGCTCGGCACGCTGTTCACATCCTGTTCGTTACGGGTGGCACTGATAGTCACCTGTTGCAGGTTGAGCGTGCTGCCAGCGCTGCGCTTTTCCAGGACGATGCTGTTATTGCCCAGTTTGCGATAGCTCAGGTTGGTCCCCACCAACAGGCGATCCAGGGCTTTCTCCGGCGACAGCGAACCACGGACGCCCGGCGAGGCTACGCCTTGCGTCAGCTCCGACGCCACACCGACCTGCCAGCCCGTGACGGCGGTAAAGGCATTGAGTGCCGACACCAGAGATTGCTGGGGAATGGCGAACGGGTAGTCGCCCATTTTGCGAGCCGGTTGCTCGGGGGCGGTGGCGGCCATGAGCGGTGCAGCACCGGCCATCAGTATCGCAGCGGTCAGCAGCGACAGCACGCGGGAGGGTGATGAGGTTGGGCGGGTAAGGCGAGGGGACATCGATAGCGCTCCGTGTCGCACGAATCTTTATAGGTGCTGATTGGCATGGTGAGATGCGAATCAATTGCATTGGCTATAACGAGACGTACGGGATTCGGCTATCGAGTAAAAATAATTCTCATTCAGTTCAATATGACCAGCGCCGGGAACTCCTGGAGTCGGGCCGAGGTGATGTGGGCCAGGGAGCGAACCACGTCCAGGGGCTGATCGAGGCGATAGTTGCCGGTCACGGCGACATCGGCCAGTTGTTCGTTATTGTTGATGATCCAGCCCGGGTAGTAGCGGCGAAGTTCTGCCAGTACCTGGTTCAACGGGCAGTTTTCAAACACCAGTCGCCCCTGGACCCACGCAAGGTCAGTGGCGGCATCCAGCCTGGCCGGGCGGTCGAAGCCGTTGGGGCCGATGCGAATGCTTTCCCCGGCGGACAAGCGCACCCGTGCATCGTCACGGGTGGCACGCAAGTCGACATCCCCGCGTTGCACCCGCACTTGCGCCACGCCGTCGAGGTAACGCACGGCAAATGCGGTATCGCGAACGCTGGCCGTGACCGGGCCGGCGTCGATTTCCAGTGGCTGGCCGCGATTGGCCTGCACTTCGAAATACGCTTCGCCCTGATACAGGTGGGCAACACGTTGCTGGTCATTGATGGTGCTTGAGAACGCCGAATTGGTATTGAGCAGGACCCTGGAGCCGTCCTCCAGTTGCAGGCGCTGGCGCTCGCCGACCACGGTCAGGTGATCGGCCTGCAGGCGCATCGGCAAGTTGCTGAAATTGAACAGGCCGAGCAGCAGCACGGCAGCGGTGGCCAGTGGTTTCCAGTGCGGACGCAGACGGGCGAGAACCGTGACTTTCGCGGGCCGCGCGGCCAGGCTTTGCGCGCATTGCACCACTTGCGGACCGTCCCAGATCGCCTGGGCCCTGGCGAACGCCTGGGCATTCAACGGATCGGCCTCAAGCCATATATGGAATTGGCGGGTCTGCTCCTCGTCGGGACTGTCGAGCACGATCAGCCAGTCCAGGGCCTGGTCCATCGCGCTTGCGGGGTCCTGCGCTGGCGAAGGCCCAGGGGAGCGGTGGTTGTCCGTCACGGTGTGTCCTCGGCAGTGTCTGTGCACGGCTGTTTTTTTAGTGAAGCGCAAAAAAGTGGGGCAAGGGTAGCAAAGCCCGATGCTCAGCGCAGTCGGCCCGGTGTATGGGAGAGACCCTGATGCTTAATCGGTGTTCAAACGATCGGCAACACCGATGCAGATCGACATGATCAATTTGAGTTCTTTCTGCACGGTACTGAGGGACACGTTCAGCTCGTCGGCGATTTGCTGATAGCTGTGCCCGTGCAGGCGGCTGAGGATGAAAATCCGCTGTTGGCGGGTGCTGAGTTCACTGAGGCTCACGTTCAGGCGCTCCAGCAATTGTTCGGCATGGGCGGCGTCTTCAGCGCTGCTGGTGGGGGCGGCGACGCTGTGCACCACCTCTGGCGGCACGTCGTCGACCATGGTGCGCGAATGGATGCGCCGCGTGCGCAAATGGTCCAGTGCCAGGTTGCGCGCCGTCTGGAAGACAAAGGGCTCAAGATGATCGATGGTCCGTTCGCTCAATGCACGGGTCACCCGCAGGTAGGTTTCCTGCAAGAGGTCTTCAGCGGTGCTGTGATTGTTGACCATCCGTTCCAGCGTGCGCAGCAGGGAGGTGCGCTGGGCGAGGAAAACGTGATTGAAGCGCGACTGACTCACGGGAGGACCTGATCCATTTCGAGCAAATGATAATGCTTATCATCCACTCAAGTGGTCAAGGGCTGATTTGTTAAGGTTTAAGCACGACCCTGCAAATAGCTCGCGTAATCGGGTATTCGATGGGTGTGTGCCTGATCCATCAGCGGGCTGCTGAGCAGGTAGTCGGCGCTGCATTCGTTGCAGGCCACCGGGATGTTCCAGACTGCCGCGACCCGTAGCAACGCCTTGATATCCGGGTCGTGGGGCTGGGGTTCGAACGGGTCCCAGAAAAACACCAGCATATCGACCCGCTGCTCGGCGATTTGCGCACCGAGCTGTTGGTCGCCGCCCAGTGGTCCGCTGATCATGCTTTGCACCGGCAGGTCGAGGCGTTGTTGCAACAACAACCCCGTGGTGCCGGTGGCGACCAGATCATGTTGGGCCAGCTTGTCTTTTTGCCGTTCGGCCCAGTCCAGCAAGAACACCTTGCAGTGGTCATGGGCGACCAGGGCGATACGCTTGCGCGCCGCCAGGGTCTTTTGCGTAAAGGTGATGCCGATCATCGATGGTTGCTCCAGAAATGACACGTACCCTGTAGGAGCGAGCTTGCTCGCGATGGTCGTTAACGATGACAAGGGGCGCCTGAATGAACGCGAGGCCCCTACATCCATCGCGAGCAAGCTCGCTCCTACAGGAAGGGGGGGCGTGCTGCTTATTCAGCGTTGCACAGCGCCAGGCAGTTATCGAGCATGCGGTTGGAGAAGCCCCACTCGTTGTCATACCACGCCAGCACCTTGAGCAACTTGCCGCTGGACTTGGTGTGGTTGGCGTCGAAGATCGACGACAACGGGTTGTGGTTGAAGTCGCTGGAGACCAGCGGCAGGGTGTTGTAACCAAGGATCTTCGAGTGCTGACTGGCTTCTTTCATCAGCGCATTGACCTCGTCGGCCGACGCTTCGCGCTTGAGCTGCACCGTCAGGTCCACCAGCGAGACGTTGATGACCGGTACACGTACCGACATGCCGGTCAATTTGCCCGCCAGTTCCGGCAGCACCAGGCCGACGGCTTCGGCGGCACCGGTCTTGCTCGGGATCATGTTCTGGGTGGCCGAACGGGCGCGGTACGGATCGACGTGATAGACGTCGGTCAGGTGCTGGTCGTTGGTATAGGCGTGAATGGTGGTCATCAAGCCACTTTCGATGCCCAGTTCGCGGTGCAGCACCTGGGCCACCGGAGCCAGGCAGTTGGTGGTGCACGACGCGTTGGAAATGATCTGGTGCGACTGGCGCAGAATGTCGTGGTTCACCCCGTAAACGACGGTGGCGTCGGCGCCTTTGGCCGGTGCAGAGATAATGACTTTGCGCGCGCCCGCCGTAATATGCGCGGCGGCTTTGGCCCGGTCGGTGAACAGACCGGTGCATTCGAACACCACATCAATCTTTTCCGCGGCCCAGGGCAGGTCGGCCGGGTTGCGGATGGCGCTGACCGAAATGCGGTCGCCGTTGACCGTCAGGCTCTCCTGGTCGTGCTGGACATCGGCATCGAATGTGCCGTGAACGGTGTCGTACTTGAGCAGATGAGCATTGATCGCGCTGTCGCCCAGGTCGTTGATGGCGACGATCTGCAGATCCTGACGGTAGCCCTGGGTATAGAGTGCACGCAGGACGTTACGGCCGATGCGGCCAAAACCATTGATTGCGATTCGAAGAGTCATAGTGCGGCGCTACCGTCGTTTTGTTGTTGGAATTACAAGATTATTCGCAAAAAAATAGAAAACAAGCCTTTTTAATGGCAATATTTTGTTCAATCTACAACGAGTGACCTGAATCAACTGGTCCGAATGGTCAAATAAACCGTCTGTCATCCCATCGACACCGGCCTTTGATCAGCATAGACAATCAGGTCGCCACATCCGTTAGCCTGGAGTTCTACACATGCATCCCCGCGTCCTTGAGGTCACTGAACGGCTTATCGCCCGCAGCCGCGCCACGCGTGAGGCCTACCTTGCATTGATCCGCGGTGCGGCCAGCGACGGTCCGATGCGCGGCAAGCTGCAATGCGCCAACTTCGCCCATGGCGTGGCCGGTTGCGGCAGCGACGACAAGCACAGCCTGCGGATGATGAACGCCGCGAACATCGCGATAGTTTCGTCATATAACGACATGCTCTCGGCGCACCAGCCGTACGAAGTCTTTCCGGAGATGATCAAAAAGGCCCTGCGCGAGATTGGCTCCGTCGGCCAGTTCGCCGGTGGCACACCGGCCATGTGCGATGGCGTGACCCAGGGCGAGCCGGGCATGGAACTGAGCCTGCCGAGTCGCGAAGTGATCGCGTTGTCCACTGCCGTGGCGCTGTCCCACAACATGTTCGACGGCGCGCTGCTGCTGGGCATCTGCGACAAGATCGTGCCGGGCCTGATGATGGGCGCGCTGCGCTTCGGCCATCTGCCGATGATCTTCGTGCCGGGCGGGCCGATGGTGTCGGGCATTTCCAACAAGCAGAAAGCCGATGTGCGCCAGAAGTACGCCGAAGGCAAGGCCACCCGCGAAGAGCTGCTGGAATCGGAAATGAAGTCCTACCACAGCCCAGGCACCTGCACCTTCTACGGCACCGCCAACACCAACCAGTTGCTGATGGAAGTCATGGGCCTGCACCTGCCGGGCGCGTCCTTCGTCAACCCGAACACGCCGCTGCGCGATGCCTTGACCCGCGAAGCCGCGCACCAGGTCACCCGCCTGACCAAGCAGAACGGCGACTTCATGCCGATCGGCGAAATCGTCGACGAGCGTTCGCTGGTCAACTCCATCGTGGCGCTGCACGCCACGGGCGGCTCGACCAACCACACCCTGCACATGCCGGCCATCGCCATGGCGGCGGGCATTCAATTGACCTGGCAGGACATGGCCGACCTCTCCGAAGTCGTGCCGACCCTGAGCCACGTCTACCCGAACGGCAAAGCTGACATCAACCACTTCCAGGCCGCGGGCGGCATGTCGTTCCTGATCCGTGAACTGCTGGAAGCCGGGTTGCTCCACGAAAACGTCAACACCGTGATGGGCCACGGCCTGAGCCGCTACACCCAGGAGCCGTTCCTCGACAATGGCCAGCTGGTGTGGCGCGAAGGTGTGACCGACAGCCTCGATGAAAGCATTCTGCGCCCGGTTGCCCGCGCATTTTCGCCGGAAGGTGGCCTGCGGGTGATGGAAGGCAACCTGGGTCGCGGTGTGATGAAAGTCTCAGCCGTTGCCGTGGAAAACCAGATCGTCGAAGCGCCAGCCATGGTGTTCCAGGATCAGCAGGACCTGGCCGATGCATTCAAGGCCGGTTTGCTGGAGAAGGATTTTGTCGCGGTGATGCGCTTCCAGGGCCCTCGCTCCAACGGCATGCCGGAGCTGCACAAGATGACGCCGTTCCTCGGTGTATTGCAGGACCGCGGCTTCAAGGTGGCGCTGGTGACCGACGGACGCATGTCCGGCGCGTCGGGGAAAATTCCGGCGGCCATTCATGTCAGCCCCGAAGCCTATGTAGGCGGCGCTTTGGCGCGGGTGCAAGAGGGCGATATCATCCGCGTCGATGGCGTCAAAGGCACCCTGGAGCTTAAGGTGGACGCCGACGAATTCGCAGCGCGCACGCCGGCCAAGGGCCTGTTGGGCAACAACATCGGCACCGGTCGCGAACTGTTTGGTTTCATGCGCATGGCCTTCAGCTCGGCGGAGCAGGGCGCCAGCGCCTTCACTTCTGCCCTGGAGACGCTTAATTGAAACTGGCTTTGGTCGGTGACATCGGTGGGACCAACGCACGTTTCGCGTTGTGGAAAAACCAGCAGCTGGAATCGGTCCAGGTGCTGGCGACGGCCGACCATGACAGCCCGGAAGAGGCCATCAGCCTCTACCTGAGCGGGCTGGGTCTGGCGCCGGGCTCGATCGGTTCGGTGTGCCTGTCGGTGGCCGGCCCCGTCAGTGGCGACGAATTCAAATTCACCAACAATCACTGGCGCCTGAGCCGCAAGGGCTTTTGCCAGACCTTGCAGGTCGAGCAACTGTTGCTGGTCAACGACTTCTCGGCCATGGCCCTGGGCATGACCCGTTTGCAGCCTGGTGAATTCCGCGTGGTCTGCGAAGGTACGCCGGAGCCGTTGCGCCCGGCGGTGGTAATTGGCCCGGGCACCGGCCTGGGCGTCGGCACTTTGCTCGATTTGGGTGAGGGCCGGTTCGCCGCGTTGCCGGGGGAGGGCGGTCACGTCGATCTGCCACTGAGCAGCCCGCGTGAAACCCAACTCTGGCAGCACATCTACAGCGAAATCGGTCACGTCAGCGCTGAAACCGCGTTGAGCGGCGGCGGCTTGCCCCGCGTCTACCGGGCGATCTGCGCGGTGGACGGGCATACGCCGGTGCTCGACACCCCGGAGGCCATCACCGCTGCCGGGCTGGCGGGCGATCCGATTGCCGTGGAAGTGCTTGAGCAGTTCTGCTGCTGGCTGGGTCGCGTGGCCGGCAACAACGTGCTGACCACCGGTGGCCACGCTGGCGTGTACATCGTTGGCGGGGTGATTCCACGCTTTGCCGACTTCTTCCTGCAGAGCGGTTTCGCCCGCTGCTTCGCCGACAAGGGTTGCATGAGCGATTACTTCAAGGGGATACCGGTGTGGCTGGTGACGGCGCCGTATTCGGGGTTGATGGGGGCTGGAGTAGCGCTGGAGCAATCCATTCCAGCCTGAATGCAATCACCTGTAGGAGCGAGCCTGCTCGCGATGGACGTTAACGATAACGCGTGCTTTCTGAATGCACGCGGTGCCTTCAAGTCCATCGCGAGCAAGCTCGCTCCTACAGTTTTTCTGTGGTGTTTGTAAGTTGAGTGCTTAAGGCATAATCCGCCCAATTCCAACAACAAGGACGCCTTCCTGTGAGCTCAGTCAACAAGTCGATTTTGTTGGTCGATGACGATCAAGAGATACGCGAGTTGCTGGACACCTACCTGACCCGTGCCGGTTTCCAGGTGCGTACCACGCCCGACGGCGCCGGTTTTCGCCAGGCGCTGAACGAGGCGCCGAGTGATCTGGTGATCCTTGATGTGATGCTGCCCGACGAAGACGGCTTCAGCCTGTGCCGCTGGGTTCGCCAGCATCCACGCCAGGCTCAGGTGCCGATCATCATGCTCACCGCCAGTTCCGACGAGGCTGACCGCGTCATCGGCCTGGAACTGGGCGCCGACGATTATCTGGGCAAGCCGTTCAGCCCACGGGAGTTGCAGGCGCGGATCAAGGCGTTGCTGCGCCGCGCGCAGTTCGGTCAGGAGCGTAGCGGTGGCGAGGTACTGGCCTTCGATGACTGGCGTCTGGACATGGTCAGCCATCGGTTGTTTCACATCGATGGCGAAGAGGTGATTCTCTCGGGTGCCGACTTCGCACTGCTGAAACTGTTCCTTGATCATCCTCAGGAAATCCTCGACCGCGACACCATCGGCAATGCCACCCGTGGACGGGACCTGATGCCCCTCGACCGTATTGTCGACATGGCGGTCAGCCGTTTGCGCCAGCGTCTGCGCGACACCGAAAAACCACCACGGCTGATCCGTACCGTGCGCGGCAGTGGCTACCAATTGGCAGCCACTGTGGTTGCCAGCAATGGCCACTGAGCTGTTGCGCAAGCTCGCGGCGAAGGTACCGATGCCGCGTTCGCTGCTCGGGCGGATGTTGCTGCTGACCTTGCTGGCCGTGTTGTTCGCCCAGACGCTGTCGAGCGTGATCTGGGTCTCGCAACTGCGCGCCACGCAGCTCGAGGGCCTGGTCACCAGCGCTCGCAGCCTGGCCCATTCGATGACGGCCAGTGTCAGTTACTTCCGTTCGTTGCCGGTGGCGTTTCGGCCCCTGGTGCTCGATCAGTTGCGCAGCATGGGTGGCACCCGGTTCGTGGTGACGCTCAACGACAAACCCCTGGGCATGGAAGTGCTGCCCATCACCCCGCGCAAAGAGGCGGTGCTCAAAGCCGTGGACGAGGTGCTGCGCCAGTCCCTCGGCCAGGACGCGGACATCTCGGTGACCTTCGTCAGCCCGGAAGACCTGCGCATCTTCAATGGCGGCCTGAAGCTCGATGAGTTGCCACGTTCCTGGGCGCACTACGCGCTGACGCTGGAACCGGTGAATCCTCCGGTGCTGGTCACGCAGATCCAGATGGCGCCGGGCGAATGGCTGTACATCGCCTCGCTGTTGCCCGAGCCCTACACCAGTCTTGAAGAGCAGGGCCTGCCGGCGCAGCAGGTGTGGTTCATCGTCCTGACCAGCGGTTTTTTGCTGTTGTTCATCGGCCTGCTGGTGCACTGGCAGAGCCGTCCGCTCAAGCGCCTGGCGCGGGCGGCGCGGGACTTGTCGCTGGGCGCCGATGTCGAGCCGGTGGCCGAAGGTGGTGGCAGTGAAGTGGTCGAAGTCGGCCGTGCCTTCAACACCATGCGCGAGCGCATCAGCCGTTACCTGACCGAACGCAGCCAGTTGTTCAGCGCCATTTCCCACGACCTGCGCACGCCGATCACCCGCCTGCGCCTGCGGGTCGAATTGCTCGAAGACGAAACACTGCAAGCCAAGTTCGGCCGCGATCTGGATGAGCTGGAGCTGCTGGTCAAGGGCGCGCTGCAATGCGTGAAAGACACCGACATCCACGAGAACATCGAGCAAGTGGATCTCAACCATGTGCTCGACTGTCTGGTGGAGCCTTATCTGGCACCGAACGGCAACGGTCGCGTGACCCAACAGGGGCGGGCGCTGGCGGCGTATCCGGGGAAACCGCTGGCGCTCAAGCGCTGCATCGGCAACCTGATCGACAACGCGTTGAAGTACGGACAGAACGCACACCTGCACATCGACGACGACGAAAGCGCGTTCATCCTGCATGTCGATGATGAAGGGCCGGGCGTGCCGGAGCAGCGGCTGGAGCAGGTGTTCGAACCGCACTTCCGCCTGGCCGGGCAGCAGCAGGGCTATGGGTTGGGGCTGGGGATTGCGCGCAACATTGCCCATAGCCATGGTGGTGAAGTGAGTTTGCAGAATCTGCGTGAGGGTGGGTTGCGGGTGACGTTGCAGTTGCCGCGTAGTGCTGATTAGAAATACCGCGTTATCGTTCTTCGCGAGCAAGCCCGCTCCCACATTTGATCGCATTCTAATGTGGGAGCGGGCTTGCTCGCGAAGGCGGCAGAACATTCAACATCGCCCTAAAGGTAATTGTCACAACCCGGTGACATAACCCACCCCCTTCGTTACAAGCCCGCCTTCGTCCGTTGTTTATGCTGCCCAGCAGTCATAACAACAAAAAAGGTACGTCATGGACACCTTCCAACCTGCCTTCAGCAGTTGGCTCAATGCTCCTGCCCATCAGCAATGGCTCGCTACCGAAGGCTTGCGCCTGCTGGCGTTTGCCAAGGCTTCGAGGCTCCCCGAAGGCTTCGGCAACCTCGATGAAAAAGGTCGCCTCCCGGCCGATGCGCAAGCCTGGACCATGAACACTGCGCGCATGACCCACAGCTTCGCCATGGCCCATATCCAGGGGCTGCCGGGTTTTGCCGAGCTGGTGGATCACGGTGTCGCGGCGCTACGCGGGCCACTGCGTGATGCGGTTCACGGCGGCTGGTTCGCGGCTGCCGAACATCGCGATGGCAACACCGGCAAGAACGCCTACCTGCATGCCTTCGTCGCGCTGGCCGCGAGTTCCGCGGTAGTCGCGCAGCGTCCCGGTGCGCAGGCCTTGCTCGATGATGCCATCGACATCATCGACACGAACTTCTGGAGTGAGGAGGAGGGCGCCATGCGCGAATCCTTCAACCGTGACTGGAGCGAGGAGGAAGCCTATCGAGGCGCCAACAGCAACATGCACGCCACCGAGGCCTTCCTCGCCCTGGCCGATGTCACTGATGACAACCGTTGGCTCAGCCGTGCCCAGCGGATTGTCGAGCGGGTGATCCATGGTCACGCCGCTGCCAACGATTACCTGGTGATCGAGCATTTCGATCGCGCCTGGCAGCCACTGCGGGACTACAACCGCGACAATCCGGCCGACGGCTTCCGCCCCTACGGCACCACACCGGGCCACGGTTTCGAGTGGGCGCGGCTGTTGCTGCATCTCGAAGCTTCGCGGATCAGAGCGGGGATGCTCGCGCCGGGCTGGCTGCTCACCGACGCGCAAAAACTCTTTGAGCACAACTGCCGTCATGGCTGGGACGTCGATGGTGCGCCGGGGATCGTCTACACCCTGGACTGGGACAACAAAGCGGTGGTCCGTCATCGCCTGCACTGGACCCATTGCGAAGCCAGTGCCGCTGCAAGCGCGCTACTCAAGCGCACCGGTGATGAGCAATACGAACGCTGGTACCGACTGTTCTGGGAATTCTGTGACAGTCATTTCATCGACCGCTGTGATGGCAGCTGGTATCACGAACTCGACCCGCAAAACCGCCCGAGTGCCGATATCTGGCCGGGCAAGCCGGACCTTTACCACGCCTGGCAAGCCGTGCTGATTCCGCGCCTGGCGCTGGCGCCAAGCATGGCCACAGCGCTGGCGCATCTGTCCCAGAGCGGTTCTATGTAACCATGCGGTGACATTCGCGCATCCCTTCGTTACCTGCGAGGGGATATCCCCTGTTTAGAATCCTATGCAGCGCAAGCAACAGACTTGCATGCATAACAACAAGAAAGGTGCTCCTAGATGAATGCGATTTCTCGCCTCGCTACTGTCATTTCTCTCGCTTCCCTGTCTGCGCTCCCCCTCAGTGTCCTCGCTGCCGAATCCAAAGGTTCCGTTGAAGTCGTTCACTGGTGGACTTCCGGTGGTGAAAAAGCAGCGGTCGATGTCCTGAAAGCTCAAGTCGAAAAAGACGGCTTCACCTGGAAGGACGGCGCAGTCGCCGGTGGTGGCGGTTCCACGGCCATGACCGTACTCAAAAGTCGCGCCGTAGCCGGCAACCCGCCAGGCGTCGCCCAGATCAAAGGCCCGGACATCCAGGAGTGGGGCAGCACTGGCCTGCTCAGCATCGACGCGTTGAAAGAGGTTTCCAAGGCGGAAAACTGGGATGGCCTGCTGTCGAAGAAAGTCTCCGACACCGTCAAATACGAAGGCGATTACGTGGCCGTGCCGGTGAACATCCACCGCGTCAATTGGCTGTGGATCAACCCGGAAGTGTTCAAGAAAGCCGGGATCGAAAAAGCCCCGACTACCCTCGAAGAATTCTATGCCGCTGGCGACAAGCTCAAGGCCGCAGGCTTCATCGCGCTCGCCCACGGCGGTCAGCCTTGGCAGGACAGCACCGTGTTTGAAGACGTGGTGCTCTCGGTCATGGGCGCCGACGGTTACAAGAAAGCCCTGGTCGACCTGGACCAGAAGACCCTGTCCGGCCCGGAGATGACCCAGTCGTTCGCCGAGCTGAAAAAGATCACCGGCTACATGGACCCGAACCGCGCCGGTCGTGACTGGAACATCGCCGCCGCCGACGTCATCAATGGCAAGGCCGGCATGCAGATGATGGGCGACTGGGCCAAGAGCGAATGGACCGCCGCGAAGAAAATCGCCGGCAAGGACTACCAGTGCGTAGCGTTCCCGGGCACCGAAAAAGCCTTCACCTACAACATCGACTCCCTGGCGGTGTTCAAGCTCAAGGCTGATCGCAAGGGTGATATCGCTGCTCAGCAAGACCTGGCCAAGGTCGCATTGGGTACCGACTTCCAGAAAGTCTTCAGCATGAACAAGGGTTCGATCCCGGTGCGTAACGACATGCTGAACGAAATGGACAAGCTCGGCTTCGACGAGTGTGCCCAGAAGTCGGCGAAGGACTTCATCGCGGACGACAAGACCGGCGGCCTGCAACCGAGCATGGCGCACAACATGGCCACCTCCCTGGCCGTGCAAGGTGCGATCTTCGACGTGGTCACCAACTTCATGAACGACAAGGACGCTGACCCGGCCAAGGCCAGCGCCCAACTGGCCTCGGCTGTCAAAGCGGCCCAGTAATTCGCAATCGCCGCAGGAGAATCCTGCGGCAAACCCCAGAGAGAGCTCCGCCCCATTGTAGGAGCGAGCTTGCTCGCGATGGACTACCAGACACCGCGCTCATCCAGACAGACCCCGGTGTTCTTGATGCCATCGTGAGCAAACTCGCTCCTGCAGGGGGGAACTCTGTCCGGATTTCACTTCTCCACCTGGATTATCCCGATGAGCTCTGTGGCGGTTTTCAGCAAAGCCTCACCGTTCGATGCGCTGCAACGCTGGCTACCCAAGTTGGTACTCGCGCCGAGCATGCTGATCGTGTTGGTTGGCTTCTACGGTTACATCATCTGGACGTTCATTCTGTCCTTCACCAACTCCAGTTTCATGCCGAGCTACAAATGGGTCGGCCTGCAGCAATACATGCGCCTGATGGACAACGACCGCTGGTGGGTCGCGAGCAAGAACCTCGCGCTGTTCGGCGGCATGTTCATCGGCATCAGCCTGGTGCTGGGCGTGTTCCTCGCCGTGCTGCTGGACCAGCGCATTCGCAAGGAAGGCTTCATCCGCACCATCTACCTGTACCCGATGGCGCTGTCGATGATCGTCACCGGTACCGCGTGGAAATGGCTGCTCAACCCGGGCCTGGGCCTGGACAAGATGCTGCGTGACTGGGGCTGGGAAGGCTTCCGTCTCGACTGGCTGGTGGATCAGGATCGCGTCGTCTACTGCCTGGTGATCGCTGCTGTGTGGCAAGCCTCCGGGTTTGTCATGGCGATGTTCCTCGCCGGCCTGCGCGGCGTCGATCAATCGATCATCCGTGCCGCGCAAGTCGACGGGGCGAGCCTGCCGACAATCTACCTGAAGATCGTGCTGCCGAGCCTGCGCCCGGTGTTCTTCAGTGCCTTCATGATCCTCGCGCACATCGCGATCAAGAGCTTCGACCTGGTCGCGGCAATGACCGCGGGTGGTCCGGGTTACTCCTCCGACCTGCCAGCGATGTTCATGTATTCCTTCACCTTCAGCCGTGGCCAGATGGGCATCGGTTCGGCCAGCGCCATGCTGATGCTCGGCGCCGTGCTGACCATCCTCGTGCCGTACCTGTACTCCGAGCTGCGAGGCAAACGCCATGACTAATCAACTCGGCAAACCAACCCTGAGCTTCAGCCGCATCGCGATCTACGCCACCTTGTTGCTGGCGGCGGCGGTGTACCTGATCCCGCTGGTGGTGATGTTGCTGACCAGCTTCAAATCCCCCGAAGACATCCGCACCGGCAACCTGCTGAGCTGGCCGACCGTGATTGACGGCATCGGCTGGATCAAGGCCTGGGACGTGGTCGGCGGCTACTTCTGGAACTCGGTGAAGATCACCGTGCCGGCGGTGCTGATCTCCACCTTCGTCGGGGCCATGAACGGCTACGTGCTGTCGATGTGGCGCTTCCGTGGTTCGCAACTGTTCTTCGGCCTGTTGCTGTTCGGCTGCTTCCTGCCGTTCCAGACCGTGCTGCTGCCGGCCTCGTTCACCCTCGGCAAATTCGGCCTGGCCAACACCACCTCGGGTCTTGTGCTGGTGCACGTGGTCTACGGCCTGGCGTTTACCACGCTGTTCTTCCGCAACTACTACGTGAGCATTCCGGATGCGCTGGTCAAGGCTGCGCGGCTCGATGGCGCAGGCTTCTTCACGATTTTCTGGAAGATCCTGCTGCCGATGTCGATCCCGATCGTGATGGTCTGCCTGATCTGGCAGTTCACCCAGATCTGGAATGACTTCCTGTTTGGCGTGGTCTTCGCCAGTGGCGATGCCCAGCCAATTACCGTGGCCCTGAACAACCTGGTCAACACCAGCACCGGGGTCAAGGAATACAACGTTGATATGGCCGCCGCGATGATCGCCGGGCTGCCGACACTGCTGGTCTACATATTCGCTGGCAAGTATTTCCTGCGTGGGCTGACGTCCGGCGCGGTCAAGGGGTAAAGACATGGCAACTCTCGAATTACGCAACGTCAACAAGACCTACGGCGCCGGTTTGCCGGACACCCTGAAAAACATCGAACTGAAGATCGATGACGGTGAGTTCCTGATCCTGGTCGGCCCGTCGGGCTGCGGTAAATCCACCTTGATGAACTGCATCGCGGGCCTTGAAACCATCAGCGGCGGCGCGATCCTGGTGGACGCCGCCGACATCAGCGGCATGAGCCCCAAGGATCGTGACATCGCCATGGTGTTCCAGTCCTACGCGCTGTACCCGACCATGAGCGTGCGCGACAACATCGCCTTCGGCCTGAAGATCCGCAAAATGCCGACCGCGGAAATCGACGAAGAAGTCGCCCGCGTCTCCAAGCTGTTGCAGATCGAACACCTGCTCAACCGCAAGCCCGGCCAACTCTCCGGTGGCCAGCAACAGCGCGTGGCGATGGGCCGTGCCCTGGCACGGCGGCCGAAGATTTATCTGTTCGACGAGCCGCTGTCCAACCTCGACGCCAAGCTGCGCGTCGAGATGCGCACCGAAATGAAACTGATGCACCAGCGCCTGAAAACCACCACGGTCTATGTGACCCACGACCAGATCGAGGCCATGACCCTGGGTGACAAGGTGGCGGTGATGAAGGACGGCATCATCCAGCAGTTCGGTACGCCGAAGGACATCTACAACAACCCGGCCAACCTGTTCGTGGCGAGCTTCATCGGTTCGCCGCCGATGAACTTCATCCCGCTGCGCTTGCAGCGCAAGGACGGTCGCCTGCTGGCGCTGCTCGACAGCGGCCAGGCCCGATGCGAATTGCCGCTGGGCATGCAGGACGCCGGTCTTGAAGATCGCGAAGTGATCCTCGGCATGCGCCCTGAGCAGATCGTTCTGGCCAATGGCGAAGCGAACGGTTTGCCGACCATTCGTGCCGAAGTCCAGGTCACCGAACCGACAGGTCCCGACACCCTGGTCTTCGTCAACCTCAACGACACCAAGGTCTGCTGCCGCATGGCGCCGGACGTGGCGCCAGCGGTGGGCGAGACCCTGAACCTGCAATTCGATCCGGCGAAAGTGCTGTTGTTCGATGCGAAAACGGGTGAGCGACTGGGTGTCGCTGGCGTAGCGAAAACCGAATCACATGCTGCCAACGTAGCGCAATTCAAAGGCCGCTGAAGAACAAGACTGTAGGAGCGAGCTTGCTCGCGATGGAGTGTCAGTTGGCACCGATGCAGCTGATACACCATCGCGAGCAAGCTCGCTCCTACAGGTGGGGGACATGTGGCGGATGGATTGTTATCCGTCGCAACTGATGTAACCGCGTTAAAGAAGAAAAGTTAATAACAATAAAACGAGGATGTAGGGATGAAGATGAAGAACAAGGCCCGGTTGATCTGCCAAGTGTCAGCAGCGGCAGCACTGGTTCTGGCCGGCAATGCGATGGCCGATGAAGCGTTCAGCTCCGACTCCAAATGGATGACGGGCGATTGGGGTGGCGAACGTACCAAACTGATCGAGCAGGGCATCGACATCAAGATGGATTATGTCGGTGAAGTCGGCGCCAACCTGCATGGCGGTTTCAACGATGACAAGACCGCGCGCTACTCCGACCAGTTCGGCCTGGGAGCGGCACTGGACCTTCAAAAACTGCTGGGTTGGGATAACACCCAAGCCAAGATCCAGCTCACCAACCGTAACGGTGAGAACATCTCCAACGACCGTATCGGCGACCCGCGTGCCGGCACCCTGAGTTCCTCCCAGGAAGTCTTCGGTCGTGGCCATATGGTGCGTCTGACCCAGTTGTGGATTCAGCATCAGTTCTTCGACAACAAACTGGACGTCAAAGCCGGTTACTTCGGCGAAGGTGAAGACTTCAACACCTTCCCGTGCGAATTCCAGAACCTGGCGTTCTGCGGATCCCAGGTGGGTAACTGGGCCACCAACATCTGGTACAACTGGCCGGTGATGCAGGCGGCGATCCGCGTGAAGTACAACATCAATGACGAGCTCTACGCCCAGATCGGTGCGTACAACCAGAACACGTCGCAACTGGAGCACGGTAACGGCTTCAAGCTCAGCGGCAGTGGGACCAATGGCACCGTCCTGCCGGTCGAGCTGGTCTGGTCGCCGAAGGTCAACAACCTGCCAGGTGAATACCGCGTCGGTTACTACAAAAGTACCTCCGATGCCAACGACGTTCGCGAAGACGACAACGGTCAGGACGCAGCGACCACCGGCAACCCTTTGCGCGTCCACGATAGCAAGCACGGCTACTGGTTCGTCGCGCAGCAGCAGCTCACCAGCCACAACGGCGATGCTTCTCGCGGTCTGAACATCGCGGCCAACGCCACTTTCCACGACAAGGACACCAACTTCATCGACAACTACCAGTCGCTGATGTTTGTGTACAAGGGCCCGTTCGACGCGCGTCCGAAGGATGACGTGGGCATCGGTTTCGCCCGTATCCATGTCAACGATGACGTGAAGAAAAACGCCGAGCTGACCAACGCGGCCAACGGTGTTTCGGACTTCGACAATCCGCTGTTCTCACCCATTCGTGAAACCGAATACAACTACGAGATCAACTACGGCTTCCACGTGACCAACTGGCTGACCGTACGTCCCAACCTGCAATACGTCACGCACCCGGGTGGTGTGGATGAAGTCGACAACGCGCTGGTGGCCGGCCTGAAAATTCAGTCGGTGTTCTAACGCTGTTGCGATAAGCTCTCCTCAATGTGCGCATTTTTGCGGACAGCCCTGGCTGTCCGCTTTTTTTTGCGGGCCGCGCACCCCGGTGACAGATGATTTTCAGGACCGTGGCACATGCTTGAGCATCCGCTACAACGCTTCTTCAAATCCTTGCGCGAGCGTCCGGTGTTCGCGTGGGAGCGCTATCAGATGCGCGACGTGCTGGTGATCGATCATCCGCTGTGTCAGGCGGTGTTCAGCCGTCAGGGCGCGCAGTTGTTGCACTTCCAGCCCAAGGGCCAGAAACCCTGGCTGTGGTGCGCGGCGAAGTGGCCGCAGGTCGGTGCCATTCGCGGTGGCGTGCCGGTGTGTTGGCCGTGGTATGGCCGGCATCCGAGCGAAAACGCCTGGCCGTCCCATGGCTGGGCGCGGTTGCTCGACTGGAAGCTGCTCGACAGCAACAGTGACGACGATGGCGTGCAATTGCACTGGCAACTGAAGTTGTGCGACTGGCAGGTGGATCTGCACGCGCATCTGGGCGAGCGCATGGCGTTGCGCCTGAGCACCGAACATCAGGACGACATGCCGTGCCAGTTGAGCCAGGCTTTGCACGCTTACTGGCGTATTGGCGATGTCAGTGAGATAGCGCTGTCTGGGCTGGAAGGTGCCCAGGGTTATGACCAGTTGAACCGACAGGTTTGCCAGCAGGAAGGCGAGTTGCGCGTGGACGGCGGTTGTCAGCGAGTGTTCCAGCATGACGGCGAATTGCAGCTCAACGACCATGCCTGGCAGCGGGCGCTGTGCATCGACACTGGCGAAACGGCCGACACGGTGGTTTGGCATCCCGGTTCACGGCCGTTGCTCGGCGTGACTTGGAACGAGATATCCGAATTTGTCTGTGTAGAAGCAGCGAGTGGCGGTACAGACAGCCTGTGCCTGAAACCAGGGGAGCGGGCGCATTTGAGTTTGCAGGCGCGGGTGGGGGCTTGATTCTGCGGTGTTGCAACTGGCCCCTTCGCGAGCAAGCCCGCTCCCACATTTGATCGCGTTCGTTCTGACGGAACCGGGTCAACTGTGGGAGCGGGCTTGCTCGCGAAGGCGTCCTTTCAAGCAATAAAGATTCAGGATCGGTCAGTTGAACTCGTCACCCACCGGATACCGGCTGGCATTCAAGCTCTCCTTGATCTTGCGCAAGTGCGGCTGGAAGTCCACGCCCCGGCGCAAGGTCATGCCGGTGGCGAGCACGTCCAGCACGGTCAGCTGGATGATCCGCGACGTCATCGGCATGTAGATGTCGGTGTCTTCCGGCAGCGGTATGTTCAGGCTCAGGGTGCTGGCCTTGGCCAGCGGCGAGTTCTCGGCGGTCAGGCCCAGCACCGATGCGCCGTTTTCCCGGGCGATGCGCGCGACTTCCACCAGTTCGCGGGTGCGACCGGTATAGGAAATGATCACGAACAGCTCGCCGGTGTGGGCCACCGAGGCAATCATGCGCTGCATCAGCACGTCCGCGTGGGCCGTGACGGCGAGGTTGAAACGGAAGAACTTGTGCTGGGCATCCAGGGCCACCGGGGCCGAGGCGCCGAGGCCGAAGAAGTGGATCTGCCGGGCCTGGATCAACAGGTCGACGGCGCGGCTGATCAGGTTCGGGTCCAGTGCCTGGCATGCGCTGTCCAGTGAGGCGATGGCGCTGCCGAAGATCTTCTGGGTATAGGCTTCCGGATTGTCGTCGGCTTCCACCGCACGGCTGACGTAGGCGGCGCCACTGGCCAGGCTCTGGGCCAGTTGCAGTTTGAGCTCAGGGTAGCCGCTGACGCCGAACGAACGGCAGAAACGGTTGACCGTCGGTTCGCTGACCGAAGCCGCCTGGGCGAGGGCAGCGATGCTGAACCGGGTGGCCTGCTGCGGGTTGAGCAGGATCACCTCGGCGACTTTGCGCTCGGCCTTGTTCAGCTCTTCAAGGCGATTCTGGATTTGTTCCAGTAAATTTCGCACGCGGTCCATATGGGATTCCTTGATTCACCGGCACCGATAAGCGCGCGGCTAATGCAAAAAGGGCCTTTGGTGAGGCCCGTAACGGTGGCCTATCCTACTGATGGCTCCGACCGACCACCACTCGGAATCTGTATTTTGCGAAAATGTTGTGGTTATTACTACATTTTCCCTTGAGTGATGCCTTGAAAAAAGGTATTTGTAGCTTAACTTGATAAAAGAACAAACATCATGCTCTCGATTACGGTTGAACCGTGCACCTTTGCCTTGTTCGGCGCCCTGGGCGATCTGGCCTTGCGCAAGCTGTTTCCTGCCCTCTATCAACTCGACGGCGCCGGCCTGTTGCACGAGGACACGCGTATTATCGCGCTGGCCCGTGAGCCTGGCAGCGAGCAGGAACACCTGACGTTCATTGCCTCCGAGCTGCGCCGCTATGTCGGTGCCAAAGAGCTGGACGCCGCCGTGGTCGAGCGTTTTCTGGCGCGCCTGAGCTACCTGCACGTCGACTTCCTCAACGCCGAAGATTATGTGGCCCTGGCCGAAGTTGCCGGCACCGCACAGCGGGTCATCGCCTACTTTGCGACCCCGGCCGCCGTATACGGCGCGATTTGCGAAAACCTGGCCAAGGTCGGCCTGGCGCAAAACACCCGTGTGGTGCTGGAAAAGCCCATCGGTTCGGACCTGGAATCCTCGCGCAAGGTCAACGACGCCGTGGCGCAATTCTTCCCGGAGAACCGCACCTACCGCATCGACCACTACCTGGGCAAAGAGACCGTCCAGAACCTGATCGCCCTGCGTTTCGCCAACAGCCTGTTCGAAACCCAGTGGAACCAGAACTACATTTCCCACGTGGAAATCACCGTGGCCGAGAAGGTCGGTATCGAAGGCCGCTGGGGTTACTTCGACAAGGCCGGCCAGTTGCGCGACATGATCCAGAACCACCTGCTGCAACTGCTCTGCCTGATCGCCATGGACCCACCGGCCGACCTGTCCGCCGACAGCATCCGTGACGAGAAGGTCAAAGTGCTCAAGGCCCTGGCGCCGATCAGCCCGGAAGGCCTGACCACTCAAGTGGTGCGCGGCCAGTACATCGCCGGCTACAGCGAAGGCAAGGCAGTACCGGGGTACCTGGAAGAACCCAATTCCAACACCCAGAGCGACACCGAAACCTTCGTCGCCCTGCGTGCCGACATCCGCAACTGGCGCTGGGCCGGCGTGCCGTTTTACCTGCGTACCGGCAAGCGCATGCCGCAGAAACTGTCGCAGATCGTCATCCACTTCAAGGAACCGTCGCACTACATCTTCGCTCCCGAGCAGCGCCTGCAAATCAGCAACAAGCTGATTATCCGCCTGCAACCGGATGAAGGCATTTCCTTGCGCGTGATGACCAAGGATCAAGGCCTGGATAAAGGCATGCAGCTGCGCAGCGGTCCGTTGCAGCTGAATTTTTCCGACACCTGGAGCAGCGCACGGATTCCCGATGCCTACGAGCGGTTGTTGCTGGAAGTGATGCGTGGCAATCAGAACCTGTTTGTCCGTAAAGATGAAATCGAAGCCGCGTGGAAGTGGTGTGACCAGTTGATCGCCGGGTGGAAAAAATCCGGCGATGCGCCCAAGCCGTACGCGGCCGGGTCCTGGGGGCCGATGAGCTCCATTGCTCTGATCACGCGGGACGGGAGGTCATGGTATGGCGATATCTGATTTGAAACTGCCGCAGGGCGTCAGCGCCCATGCGTTCAAGAGCCCGGTGCTGCTGGCCGAAAGCCTGGCACTGAATGTAGCCAAGCAATTGAGCGATGCAATCGACGCCCAGGGTACAGCGACGCTGGTGGTGTCCGGTGGCCGCAGCCCGGTGGCGTTTTTCCAGCACCTGGCCAGGCAGGCGCTGGACTGGTCCAACGTGGTGGTCAGCCTGGCTGACGAGCGTTGGGTGCCGGTGGAGCACGCCGACAGTAACGCTGGCCTGCTCAAGAAATATCTCTTGCAAGGCCCGGCGGCCAAGGCGCAGTTCCTGAGCCTGTACAGCGCCAGTGCCAACCTTGAACAGGCGGCCGAGCAGGCCGACCGCTTGCTGTCCGAGTTGCCGGTGATCGACGTGCTGATCCTCGGCATGGGCGATGACGGCCACACCGCGTCGCTGTTCCCCAACAGCCCGAACCTTGACGAGGCCTTGAAAGTCGACGGCACACGTCGTTGCTGGCCGATGCTGGCGCCGACCGTGCCGCATCAGCGCCTGACCATGAGTCGTGCGCTGCTGGCTTCGGCCAAACATAAGATTCTGTCGATTTCCGGTCAGTCCAAGCTGACCACCCTGAGTTTCGCGCTGGCCGGTGACGATGTCGCCGAAATGCCGGTGCGCGCATTTCTGCAACCCACGTTAGAGATTTACTGGTGCCCATGAGCCAAGGAACAGCCGCTATGACAAACCCATCCCCGACCGTTTCCATGGCGGACAAAGTTGCCCTGATCGACAGCCTCTGCACGAAGGCGCGGATCCTGCCGGTGATCACCATCGCTCGCGAGCAGGACGTTCTGCCGCTGGCCGACGCGCTCGCGGCCGGAGGCCTGACGGCCCTGGAAGTGACCCTGCGTTCGCAATTCGGCCTCAAGGCCATCCAGATTCTGCGCGAGCAGCGTCCGGAACTGGTGACCGGTGCCGGCACCGTGCTCGATCGCCAGATGCTGGCTGCCGCCGAAGCGGCGGGTTCGCAATTCATCGTCACGCCGGGCATTACCCGTGATTTGCTGGAAGCCAGCGTTGCCAGCCCGATTCCACTGTTGCCAGGCATCAGCAATGCCTCGGGCATCATGGAAGGCTACGCTCTGGGTTACCGCCGATTCAAATTGTTCCCGGCCGAAGTCAGCGGCGGCGTCGCGGCCATCAAGGCTTTGGGCGGCCCGTTCGGTGAAGTGAAATTCTGCCCGACCGGCGGCGTCGGCCCGGCCAATATCAAGAGCTACATGGCGTTGAAAAACGTCATGTGCGTGGGCGGTAGCTGGATGCTTGATCCGGAGTGGATCAAGAACGGCGACTGGGCCCGCATTCAGGAATGCACCGCCGAGGCTTTGGCGCTGCTGGACTGATCGCTTCACCCGACACTCGTTGTGTGTTCTACGGCTTTACGGTGCGCTTGGTCGGTGCACCGTTTTTTTTGCCCGCGAAAACGTGCGGCAATCAACACCTCTGTAGGAGCGAGCTCGCTCGCGAAAAACCCCAGGCGCCGCTGGCTATCGGGTTCCCGCGTCATCGTTTACGACCATCGCGAGCGAGCTCGCTCCTACAGGCGCCGCTCCGCGTTATCGTTCATGCCCATCGCGAGCAGGTCAGCACAATTGCGCCAGCGCCGTGGTCAGCCGCGTCATGTGCCCGGCGGTGGTGGTCAGCCCCGGAGTGATGCGGATGCACGGGCCGCACGCCGCGCCGGTGCGCACCACGGTGAACAGGTTGTAGTCCTTGAGCAGCCGCTCGACCATCGCCTGCTGATCGGTCTGTGCGATGAAACGCAGGGCCGTGATGCCGCAGTACAGTCGCGGGTCGTCCGGGGTCAGGACTTCGATGCCCGGCAGTTCGCGTACGGAGCGGACCCACAGGTTGCGCAGGTAGTTGAGCCGCGCCCCCTTGGCCGCCGCGCCGCCCATGGCGTGATGCTCCTCGAGTACCAGCGGCAGGGTCAGCAGCGCCGGAATGTTCGGTGTGCTGTACGGCGTACGGGCGCGAATGTCAGTGACCGGGAAGTGCATCTCGCCCATGTCCGGGTCGATGTCGGCCAGGCGTTCGGGGGCGATGTAGATAAAGCCGAGCGTCAGTGGGGCACCGATCCACTTGTGCAGGTTGTAGCCGGCGAAGGCGATACCGAGCCCGGTCAGGTCAAATTCGAGTTGGCCGAGGGCATGGGCCCCATCGAGGATGACGTCGATGCCCTGTTCCTTCGCAGCGGCTGCAATCGCCTGCACCGGCATCACCAGGCCCGTGCGATGGGTGACGTGGGTCAGGGCCATCAGCTTCAGCCGCGGATGCCGCGCGAAGACGTCCCGATAGGTATTGAGCAGGCTGTCGAAGGTTGCCGGGTGTGTGTGTTCGATCTCGATCACTTCGACACCACGATTGCGTGCCAGCCAGCGCATGGCGCCTTTGACCGTGTCGTATTCCAGATCGCAAACCAGTACCTGATCGCCGGGCTGCAGCCGGTTGTAGTTGCGGATCAGCGACTGCAAACCTTCCGACGCGTTACGGGTCAGGGCGATGCTGTCGGCGGGTGTGCCTGTCAACCTGGCCAGTTGCGCGCGGATCTTCAGGCTGTCGCCCTGTTCGAAGCGCTGGCGCACGTAGACCGAGTTGCTGCGATTAATGAGCTCGATGTTGCGCTGGTATTCCTCGACCACCGTGCGCGACATGCGACCGAAGTAACCGTTCTCCAGGTTGAGCGGGCCGGGTTCGACATCGTAGCGGTCGGCAAAGGTTTGCCAGAAGGCTTCATCACGGGCGCGGCGGGTGTTGTCAGGCATGGGCTACTCGGTAGGTGATTCAGTGGCGCGGGGCCGGTTTGCCGTGTTTGGCGCGTAGCGGTTCGAGCAGGTCCGACAAGCCGTTGTGATCGATTTCCTGCATCAGGGCCAGCAGGCCGCCCAACTCGCCGTGAGGGAAACCCTCCCGGGCGAACCAGTTCAGGTAAGGGCCGGGCAGGTCGGCAATGATTCGACCCTTGTACTTGCCGAAAGGCATTTCGCGGGTGATCAGCAGTTCGAGCTTTTCAGGATTCATCGGTCGGTCGTCTTGATTCAGTCAATCTGGAAAATACAGGCATTCTGCATGCAGGCCAAATGACAGATCATGCAAATAAAACGGATACAGATTTTTGGATAATAGGTAACTGCTTGAAAAATAACGGATAGTTAAACGGTTCCGAGCTGGCATGCAGGGTGCAACGGTCATTACACCTTTCATCCACCGCAAGGAATTGAAAAATGACCGACATGAACAAAGAAGCGATTTCTGTACTCAACGACCTGATTGAAACCAGCAAGGACGGTCAGGCCGGGTTCAAGACTTGCGCTGAAGACATCAAGCACCCTGAACTCAAAAACCTGTTTATCGCGCGTTCGGCCGATTGTGCTACGGCTGCAGCAGAATTGCAGTCCGCCGTGCGTTCGATTGGCGGCGATCCGCAAACCTCCACCAGTGTCAGCGGTGACTTGCACCGTCGCTGGGTCGACGTGAAGTCGATGTTCACCGGCAAGGGCGAGGAGGCCGTACTCAATGAAGCCGAGCGTGGTGAAGACCATGCGTTGAAGGCTTACCGGGACGCGATGGAGAAAATCAACAAGCACAACCTGGTGGGCATTCGTGACCTGGTTGAACGTCAGTACCATGGCGCGCAACGCAATCACGATCAGGTCAAGGCCCTGCGTAACCAGGCGCGTGCCGTTCGTAAGCCAGGCGCGTGCCGTTCGTAAGCCAGGTTGAAGTAACTGTGGGAGCGGGCTTGCTCGCGAAGGCGGTCTGCCAGTCGCCATTAATAGTGACTGACACGCCGCCTTCGCGAGCAAGCCCGCTCCCACAGTTATATGCGGCGAATCAACCGATGCTGATGGCCGGCAGCTCCGTCAGCGTCACGCTCTGTTGCTTGCGTGGTGCGAGGATTTCCGCCTCGCCATCCACCACCAGCTCATCGCGCTGGTTGAACACGCGAGTGGCAATGCGCACGCGAAACTTCGGCAGCTTTTCCAGAATTTCCAGGCGCACGGTCAGGGTGTCGCCGATTTTCACCGGTTTCTGAAAGCTCATCTGCTGGCCGATGTAGATAGTCCCCGGTCCAGGCAACTCGCAGGCGACCGCCGCGCTGATCAACGCACCGCTGAACATGCCGTGGGCGATGCGCTCCTTGAACATGGTGCTGGCGGCGTATTCGGCATCCAGGTGCACCGGGTTGTGATCGCCGGACATCGCGGCGAACAACTGGATGTCGCGCTCTTCGACGGTCTTGCTGAAACTGGCGGTCTGGCCGACTTCGAGGGCTTCGTAAGGGGTGTTGGTAACCTGGGTCATCTGTCTCAATTCCTGTGACGAATTAAAAAATTCACAAAAAAACTATTCGGATCGGTGCGGTCGAGGCGTGCTCAAGGCCTGTGCGATCCAGTTCAGTACATCGGCGATGATTTCATCGCGGTTGCTCTCGTTGAACAGTTCGTGCCGTGCCTGCGGGTAAACGGTCAGTTGCAGGTGCTGGCTGCCGGCCGCCCGCAGCGCGTCGGCCAGATCCTTGAGACGCTTGCCTTCGCTCACCGGATCACATTCACCGCCAATCACCAGCAACGGCAGGCCCGGGTCGATCTGCGCGAGATTGGACGCTTTGCTGATTTGCTGCAAGCCACCGAGCAAGTCGATCCACAGTTGATTGGTGCAACGGAAACCGCAGAGCGGGTCGTTGACGTACAGATCGACCTGCGCCGGATCACGGCTGAGCCAGTCGAACGGCGTGCGTGCCGGTTTGAACTTGTTGTTGAACGAGCCGAACGACAGCCATTCGATCAATGCGCTGCGTCCCTGGCGGCCCTGGCGCAGGCGTTCGAAACGGGCGATTTGCCGTGCCGCGCGATAAAGCGCCACAGGCTGGAAGTTCGAGCCGCTGAGGATCGCCCCGTGCAGGCTGGCACTGTGGTGCAGCAGATAAGCCTGGGCAACGTAGCTGCCCATGCTGTGACCGAGCAGTACGATCGGTACGCCAGGGTGCTGCTGGCCGATGTGCTGGTTGAGGCAGGCCAGGTCGCTCACGACCTTGGACCAGCCATTGTCATCGGCGAAATGCCCGAGTGTCCCGTTTTCGGCAGTTTTGCCATGTCCACGCAGGTCTGGCGCACACACGCCATAGCCCTGATCACAGAGCTTTTGCGCAAGGGGTCCATAGCGACCGCTGTGTTCGGCCATGCCGTGGGCCAGCAGAATCATTGCCTTGAGGCTGCCGTCGGGTAGCCACTGGTTGACGAAGAGGCGGCTGTGGTCGCTCGTGGTCAGCCAGAATGTGTCATGGATCATGGCGGTTCCTTTGCATGAGGCTGCCTGGTCGCAAACAGCTCGTTGCAGTTTATAGCGCATCCTTGGCCGGGCGTCTGATCAGCCTACGCCACGGCAAGTAGATTCATACGGTCAATGACGGCGGTGGGCATATTTGCCTGCTACGTCATAACTGCTAGTGTCCGTGAAGCTCCGCTTTTTGCATTTTTTTTGAAAAGTGACAGAAAAGTGGCCCCGGATAGATTCAGGTAAAGAGGACAAGAACAATGCAACCTGATTTCTGGAATGACAAACGCCCGGCCGGTGTACCCCTGGATATCGATCTGGGAGCCTACAAGTCGGTGATCGAGGTGTTCGAGCGTTCCTGCAAGAAGTTTGCTGACCGCCCGGCGTTCAGCAACATGGGCGTGACCCTGACCTACGCCGAGCTGGAGCGCCAGAGCGCGGCCTTCGCCGGTTATCTGCAAGCCCACACCGACCTGGTGGCGGGGGACCGCATCGCGGTGCAGATGCCCAACGTCCTGCATTACCCGATTGCCGTGTTCGGTGCCCTGCGCGCCGGGTTGATCGTGGTCAACACCAACCCGTTGTACACCGCGCGGGAAATGCGTCACCAGTTCAAGGATTCCGGTGCCCGGGCGCTGGTGTACCTGAACATCTTCGGCCAGAAAGTCCAGGAAGTGCTCCCCGACACCGATATCCAGTACCTGATCGAAGCGAAGATGGGCGACCTGATGCCCACCGCCAAGGGTTGGCTGGTCAACACGATGGTGAGCAAGGTCAAGAAGATGGTCCCGGACTATTCCTTGCCCCAGGCCGTTTCTTTCAAGAGCGCGTTGCGCATGGGCCGTGGCCTGGGTATCAAGCCGCTGAACGTCGGTCTCGACGACATCGCCGTGCTGCAATACACCGGCGGCACCACCGGCCTGGCCAAGGGCGCGATGCTGAGTCACGGCAACCTGGTGGCGAACATGCAACAGGCACGGGCATGTCTGGGACAGTTTGGCAGTGACGGGCAACCGTTGTTGCGCGAAGGGCAGGAGGTCATGATCGCGCCACTGCCGCTGTACCACATCTATGCCTTCACGGCGAACTGCATGTGCATGATGGTGACGGGCAACCACAACGTGCTGATCACCAACCCGCGTGACATCGGCGGCTTCATCAAGGAACTGAAGAACTGGCGCTTCTCGGCGCTGCTGGGGCTCAACACGCTGTTCGTTGCGCTGATGGATCACCCGGACTTCAAGACCCTGGACTTCTCCAGCCTCAAGCTCACCAACTCCGGCGGCACAGCGCTGGTCAAGGCGACAGCCGAACGTTGGGAACAACTGACCGGTTGCCGCATCACCGAAGGTTACGGCCTGACCGAAACTTCGCCGGTGGCTTGTACCAACCCGTATGGCGACCAGTCGCGGATCGGTACGGTCGGCCTGCCGGTGCCGGGCACTGCGCTGAAAGTCATCAGCGATGACGGCGTCGAACAACCTTTGGGCGAGCGCGGCGAGTTGTGCATCAAGGGCCCGCAGATCATGAAGAGCTACTGGCAGAAACCCGATGCCACGGCTGAAGTGCTGGATGCCGAGGGCTGGTTCAAGTCCGGTGATATCGCGGTGATCGACCCGGACGGTTTCGTGCGTATCGTCGATCGCAAGAAGGACATGATCATTGTCTCGGGTTTCAACGTGTACCCGAACGAGATCGAAGACGTAGTGATGGCACACCCGAAAGTCGCCAACTGTGCGGTCATCGGTGTGCCAGACGAACGGTCGGGGGAGGCGGTGAAGCTGTTCGTGGTGGCCCGTGAAGCGGGCGTCAGCCTTGAAGAGCTGAAGGCCTACTGCAAGGAGAACTTCACGGCATACAAGGTACCCAAGCACATCGTGCTGCGGGAGTCGCTGCCGATGACGCCGGTGGGCAAGATCCTGCGGCGGGAGTTGCGTGATATTGCCTGATCGGTGATTGGCCGATCCCTGTAGGAGCGAGCCTGTTCGCGATGGACGCCAACGATAACGCGCCCTGTCTGGATGATCGCGTTGTCCGGACGTCCATCGCGAGCAGGCTCGCTCCTACAGTTTTAGCGCGAAAGCCCCGATTTTCGGGGCTTTCAGGGGTGTATAGAATTTTTGCTCTAAAATGACCGCTTGTCATTCTTGAGTCACAATTGTGACCGTATGGGCCGCTTTTGGCTCTAGTCGACCCTTTGCAAAGCTGCTACTCTCGGCGCGCTTTGTGACTTCTCGGCCTTCTATCAGCCAGATTCACCAATGGCCAAACACCAATAATAATCGCATCAAATGCGGTGCTGAATTCGCGTTGCTGAGGAGTGGGCTTCCATGATCGAAGACTTTTGGAAGGATAAGTACCCAGCCGGGATTGCTGCCGACATCAATCCCGACGAGTATCCGAATATTCAGGCAGTGTTGAAGCAATCCTGCCAACGCTTCGCCAACAAGCCGGCATTCAGCAACCTGGGCAAGACACTCACGTACGGTGAACTGTACGAGTTGTCCGGTGCGTTTGCCGCTTACCTGCAACAGCATACCGATTTGCAGCCCGGCGATCGAATCGCCGTGCAACTGCCCAACGTGTTGCAGTACCCGGTTGCCGTTTTCGGCGCCATCCGCGCCGGGCTGATCGTGGTCAACACCAACCCGCTCTACACCGCGCGGGAAATGGAACACCAATTCAACGACTCCGGTGCCAAGGCCCTGGTCTGCCTGGCCAACATGGCACACCTGGCCGAAACCGTGGTGCCGAAAACCGGCGTCAAGCACGTGATCGTCACCGAAGTCGCTGACCTGCTGCCGCCGCTCAAGCGCTTGCTGGTCAACAGCGTCATCAAGTATGTGAAGAAAATGGTGCCGGCCTATCACTTGCCTAAAGCCGTCAGGTTCAACGACGTGCTGAGCAAAGGCCTGGGCCAGCCAGTGGCGGAAGCCAACCCGGCCAACAGCGATGTCGCGGTGCTGCAATACACCGGCGGCACCACCGGCGTGGCCAAGGGCGCGATGCTGACCCACCGCAACCTGGTGGCGAACATGCTGCAGTGCAAGGCGCTGATGGGTTCCAACCTCAATGAAGGTTGCGAGATCCTGATCACGCCGCTGCCGCTGTACCACATCTATGCGTTCACCTTTCACTGCATGGCAATGATGCTGGCGGGCAACCACAACATCCTGATCAGCAACCCGCGCGACCTGCCGGCGATGGTCAAGGAACTGTCGAAGTGGAAGTTCAGCGGCTTTGTCGGTTTGAACACACTGTTCGTGGCCCTGTGCAACAACGAAGGTTTCCGCAAGCTGGACTTCTCCGCGCTGAAAGTCACCTTGTCGGGTGGCATGGCCCTGCAGCTGGCCGCGGCCGAACGCTGGAAAGCGGTGACCGGTTGCGGCATCTGCGAAGGCTACGGCATGACCGAAACCAGCCCGGTGGCGACGGTGAACCCGATTCAGCACATCCAGGTCGGCACCATTGGCATTCCGGTGCCGTCGACCCTGTGCAAAGTCATCAACGATGCCGGTGTCGAGCAGCCGCTGGGTGAAATCGGCGAACTGTGCGTGAAGGGCCCGCAAGTCATGAAGGGTTACTGGCAGCGCCAGGACGCCACCGACGAGATCCTCGACAGCGAAGGCTGGTTGAAGACCGGTGACATCGCGCTGATTCAGCCCGATGGCTACATGCGCATTGTCGATCGCAAGAAAGACATGATCCTGGTTTCCGGTTTCAACGTGTACCCGAACGAGCTCGAAGACGTGCTGGCTACCCTGCCGGGCGTACTGCAGTGCGCGGCCATCGGTGTGCCGGACGAAAAGTCGGGCGAGGCGATCAAGATTTTCATCGTTGCCAAGCCGGGCGTGACCCTGACCAAGGAACAGGTGATGGAGCACATGCGCGCCAACGTCACCGGCTACAAGGTCCCGCGCTCCGTGGAGTTCCGCGATGCACTGCCGACCACCAACGTCGGCAAGATCCTGCGTCGTGAATTGCGTGATGAAGAGTTGAAGAAGATCAACGCGAAGAAAGCCACCGCGTAATCAACAAAAAGCCCCGCAAATGCGGGGCTTTTTGTTGGTCGGCTGGCAACACCGATCCTCTGTAGGAGCGAGCATGCTCGCGAAAAACCTCCAGACTACGCGTTCATTCAGGCAGCCCGCGTCATCGTTGACGTCCATCGCGAGCCAGCTCGCTCCTACAGGAATGATGGTTATTGGCGAAACGGCGCGAAGTTGACGTTGGTGCCCGCCGGGCGCATGTCCTGCAGGAAGGAGTCCTTGTCGGCGCTCAGTTCCAGGCTCAATGCAGCCTTGCGCTTGCCTTCATTGCGCACCACCAGGCCTTCGAGCTTCTCGCGCAGGAACACGGTCGGCACTTTCAGGTGCAGCAGCTCGTCGGTGTCCGGCGTGTGCATCAGCAGGTGAACCCACTCGTATTGACCCACGGCCAGGCGCGATACCGGGATGTCGAACCACCAGATATTGCGGTTACGGTTCAATTCGGTGAAGTGGCAGTTGTTGACGCCAAGCACAGCACCGCCGAGCTCCTGGTTTCTGCGGGCAATGGCCTGCTTTTTATCGAGTTTCATAACATTCCTACGGGATTGGATCTTCAGCGCCATGGCCTGAATGTGTTGCGCATTCTCAGGGGTTGGCCCGCAAACATAAAGCGCAACCTGCACTGAGCGATGAAATGTCGTGGTGGAAATAAATGAAACGCCCTGCAAAAGCCCCCGGTCAACCTTACGAAACGACTTTTCCTCCCATTGAAATGCCTTTAATAAAAGAAGAAGCGGTCATCCCCGGATGGCCATTTTTGTGTCAGCCTGAACTTGCACACTGAATTTGTTTCAAAGTCGCCAACTGGGCTACCTTGGTGAAGGAAACGGCCCCCAGAGTCGCCACGACTTCAATCCAAATGCGTATGCGGCGAATGGAGACGCTAATGATTTTTCCGGACATGAGAGGCTTGCCCCTGCACCGTGTGATGATGCGCACGGTCACCGAGTTCGTCGCCGACGAGATGTCGACCTATGCCTCGGCGCTGGCCTATCAAATGCTGTTTTCGCTGTTTCCGTTCATTCTGTTTCTGATTGCCCTGATCGGCTTCCTGCATCTGCCCGACTTCTTCTCCTGGCTACGCCTGCAATCGGAACTGGTATTGCCGCCCCAGGCACTGGAACAGGTCAACCCGGTGATCGACCAGCTTCAGCAATCCAAGGGTGGGTTGCTCTCGGTGGGGATCGTGATTGCGCTATATACCGCCTCCGCTGGTGTGCGGCTGATGATGAGTGCGATGAACGCTGCCTACGACGTGGTCGAAGGGCGCCCGCTGTGGAAACGCTTTCCGTTGTCGATCATCTACACCGTCGGCATTGCCGGCATGCTGCTGATCGCCGCCGCACTGATGGTGCTCGGGCCGCAGGTGATGGAGTGGATCGCTGCGCAAGTCGGCCTTGAGTATTTTATCGTCACGCTCTGGACCATCGCGCGCTGGCCGGTGATCGTGATTCTGATGATGGTCGCGGTGGCGTTGATCTACTACGTCATGCCCGATGTCAAACAGGAGTTTCGCTTCATCACCCCAGGCTCGGTGCTGGCGGTGGTCGTGTGGATCATCGCCTCCCTGGGCTTCGGCCTGTACGTCAAGGAGTTCGCTAACTACAACGCCATGTATGGCAGTATCGGCGCAATCATCGTGCTGTTACTGTACTTCTACATTTCCGCCGCGGTGCTGTTGCTGGGCGCAGAGATGAACGCGGTGATCGAACACATGTCGCGAGACGGCAAGGACCCTGGCGAAAAAGTGGCTGGCGAGCATGGTCCCGTCCATGAGGAAAAACACCACGTGTCGGGACTGGGGCGCGATCACTCACACAAACCGACCATTGATGAAACCTGATCATGATTCGTGAAATTCTGAAAATGGGCGATGAGCGCCTGCTGCGCGTTGCCCCGCCAGTACCGGCCGAGATGTTCGACAGCCCCGAGCTGTGGCAACTGATCGATGACATGTTCCAGACCATGGAAAGTGTGGGAGGCGTTGGCCTGGCTGCTCCGCAGATCGGTGTCGACCTGCAACTGGTGATCTTCGGTTTCGAGCACAGCGAGCGTTATCCGGATGCCGAGGCTGTGCCGCAGACGATCCTGATCAACCCGTTGATCACACCGCTGAGCCCGACCCTGGAGGAGGGTTTCGAAGGCTGTTTGTCCGTACCGGGCCTGCGCGGCGCGGTGCAGCGTTACCAGCAGATTCGCTACGAAGGCGTCGACCCCAAGGGCGAGCCCATCGTGCGCATTGCTTCGGGGATTCACGCACGGGTGGTGCAGCATGAATGCGATCACCTGATCGGCCGCCTATACCCGTCGCGAATCACCGACTTCAGCAAGTTTGGCTTCACCGAGGTGATGTTCCCGGACCTGGACCCCAACGCGGACGACTAGATCACTGCAAAACCCTGTGGGAGCGAGCTTGCTCGCGATAGCGTCGTGTCAGTCAGCATCAATGTTATCTGTCACACCGCCATCGCGAGCAAGCTCGCTCCCACATTGGATCTCCAACTGGCTTGAGTAAGTTAAACGCCTGGGTCCAGCCCCATCGCAATCATCGGCTTGCTGCGTGCGTATCGGCTCAAGCGTTCAACCATCGCGTAAGGCATCGGCGGATCGAAAGTAAAGCCGCGACGCTCATAAAACCCCCGCAAATCCGGATGACAGAACAGCCACACCGGCAGTTCGCAATCCTTCACCGCTGCGGCAATCAACCCGGCGGCAAGCCCTTGTTCGCGACACCCCGGATCGACAAACAACCCGGTCAGCCAATGCCCACCGGACACCGGACGCAAACACAGCGCGGCAACAATCCGGTCACGCCGGGCCACCCACAACTGCGCGTCGCGCACGGCTTTCATCGACGATTGGTGAGCGCGGTAGAACTTGTTCATCAATGGCCATAACGGCTCGTCGAGCAAGGTGTATTGGGTGTCGGGCATGGTTTTCGACTGTCGGTATGCAAAGCGGGCGATTATAAAAGAACACACGCGCCGGGATAGGTGTATACCTGATTTCACATCCCTGTGAGTGGAGTACGCATCATGTCCAAAGGTATGGATTCAAAGAAAGCGGCAAAAAAGAAACCGGTGAAAACCGCCATTGAAAAGCGTGCGGACAAGAAAGCCAAAAAGGTCGGCGTATTCGGTCACTGATCCCGCGTTGATTGATCGCTCCCATGCAACATGGGAGCGATCCTCCTGAAAATAATCTGCAGGATTTCCCAAGGCCATTGCACAGAAGGGGACTGGTCCCCGATCTGAGCAACGCCATGCCCCATTACTTCGATAGCGCCCACCAACTAGAAATCGAAACCCTGCGTCGACGCTTCACCGCACGCACCGAATGGCCGACCTGGTTGCTGCTGATCGGCGTGTATGGCGGCTGGTTTGGCATCGTGCTGAACAGCCATCGGCTGGGATTGTGGTGGAGCACGCTGTTGCTGATCCCCTTGCTGGTGCTGTGGTTGTCCGTGCAACACGAACTGCTGCACGGTCATCCCACGCGCTGGCCAACCCTGAACAAAATCCTTGGCTACGCGCCGTTTGCCGTTTGGTATCCGTACACCTTGTATCGCGATAACCATTTGCAGCATCACCGCGACGAGGACCTGACGATCCCCGGTCGCGATCCGGAAAGCCGTTACCTGAGCGCCGAGCAGTGGCAGGGCGGTTCACGGCTGGTGCGCAGCCTGCACTGGCTGAACAAAACCGTGCTCGGCCGCTTTGCTTTTGGCGCGCCGCTGGCCTTGCTGACACTGGCCCGTGAAGAACTGCAGCGTCTGACAGCCGGTGAGCGCCAAGCCTGGCTGATGTGGCTGAGTCACGGCGCTATGACCGGGTTGATGCTGCTGTTCATCGCACGCTTGAGCGTATTGCCGGTTTGGCATTACCTGTTTTTGATCAGTGTGCCAGCGCTGTCGATCGCCATGATTCGCTCCTACTATGAACATCGACCTCAGGCGGCGCCGGAACAGCGTACCGTGCTCAATGAAGCCGCCTGGCCGTGGCGCTGGTTGTTCCTGAACCTCAATTTCCACCTGGTGCATCACGAGTTGCCGGGCTTGCCCTGGTACGACTTGCCCCGCGCCTACAGGGCCCGCCGCGAGCAATGGTTGGCGCGCAGTGGTGGATTCTTGGTGCGGGGGTATGGGCAGCTGTGGCGTGAACATGGCGTGAAGGCCATCGACAGCCCGAGGCATCCGTTTCACTGATTTGTTGCTACCAACTGAGTTCCCCTGTGGGAGCGAGCTTGCTCGCGATGGCGTCGTGTCAGTCAACATCCATGCAATATGTCACACCGCTATCGCGAGCAAGCTCGCTCCCACAGGGGGGGCTTGTTACATGGAAAACTACGATGACCCAACACATCGCCGAACTACTGATGTACACCGCCCCCGACCCCATCCACCAGGCCAACGAACGCTGGCTGGCGCGCATCCTCGAGCACTTGGGCGAAACCCGCCGTGATGCCGAAGGCCTGTCACTGGCGGACCTGTGGTTGTCGCCGCACCTGCTGCTCACGCAAACCTGCGGTTATCCGCTGATGACGGCATTACGCGGCAAAGTCCGGGTGCTGGGGCGCCCTCGTCATGAACTGCCGGACAGCAGTGGCGGCAATCACTGCAGCCTGATCCTGGGACGCCTCGAAGATGCACGGCGAACCCTGCCGGAGTTTCGCGACAGCCGAGGCGTGATCAATGGCCAGGACTCCAACAGCGGCATGAATTTGCTGCGCCACCGGTTGGCGCCGTTGCAACGTGACGGGCGGTTTTTTGCGCAGGTCGGTATCAGCGGCAGCCATCGCGAAAGTCTGCGCTGGTTGCGCGAAGACCTGGCCGATCTGGCGGCCATCGACAGCGTGACCTTTGCCTATCTGGCGCGCCACGCTGCGGACGAAGTGGCCGGTTTACGCGTGATCACTCGCAGTGCGTTCAGCCCGACGTTGCCCTACATCACGTCAGCCACCGTCAGCGATCAGCACGCTGAAGCGCTATTGCAGGCGATGAATCAAGCGCTTCGTGAGTTGCCTGACGTCGCCGAAATCCTCGGCTTGCCTGAGGTGTTGCCGGCTAGCGAAAGCGACTATCAGGTGGTGCTCGACTATCAGCGTGAAGCCGAGACGTTGGGGTATGGGGTTTTGCGATAAGGCCTGAGTGTTGGGTCGACAGATCCATTCTTTCGCGAGTAAGTGATTTTTAATTCCGTAAATGAATATAAAAATAAGTTTTAAGTATTATTAATGAATAAGGCTCCTTGCTAGGATTCGCCTCACCGGACCACCGGACCACCGGACATTCAGCGACCCCTAACCCAGGAGCCCCTATGTCCGGCGCCGATATTCTTCATCGCAAACACGTGGACGGACTGTTCCGCGCTCACTACCACTGGCTCTGCACACGCCTGCGCCAGTCTCTGAACGATGTCGCCGGTGTCGAAGACATTGCCTGCGAAACCTTCGTGCAACTGCTCGAAGCCCCTGGCCTGACGGCAATCCGTGAACCCCGTGCCTTGCTCACCACCATCGCCCGGCGCCTGCTCTATCAGCGTTGGCGCCGAGGTGATCTGGAGCGCCAATATCTACAGCAACTGCAACAGGCCGGGCCGACCCACGCCGAATCGCCCGAGGCGCTGGCCCAGTTGTCCCAGACCCTGACCCGTGTGGAGCGCAGTCTTCAGCGGCTGCCCGGCAAAGTGCGCTCGACCTTCCTGCTGTCGCGGATCGACGGCCTGACCTATCCGCAAATTGCCGCTGCGCTGGGCATCTCGCTACGTTCGGTCAGCGACTACATGACCCGTTCCCAGGCCCTGTGCGACCGGCACAGCGCCAATCAATCCCTGAACCGTCCACTCCAGAACAAGAGGTCCGCATGAGATCGATCAAAACCCTGCTCGGCAGTTCGTTGCTGGCCCTGAGCCTGTTGTCCCACCCGGCCTCGGCCACGGAAAAAGCCGCACCCATTCACTTCGGCGACATCACCTGGGAAAGCGGCAGCCTGATCACCGAAATCCTGCGTCTGATCGTTGAGAAAGGTTACGGCTACCCGACCGACACACTGCCGGGCAGCACCGTCAGCCTTGAAGCGGCGCTGGCCAAAAACGATATCCAGGTCATCGGTGAAGAGTGGGCCGGACGCAGCCCGGCCTGGGTCAAGGCTGCCGCGGAGGGCAAGGTGTTCGGCCTCGGCGATACGGTCAAAGGCGCCACCGAAGGTTGGTGGGTGCCGGAGTACGTGATCAAGGGCGATCCCGAGCGCGGCATCAAGCCGTTGGCCCCGGAGCTGAAATCCGTTGCTGATCTGGCGAAGTACAAGGACGTGTTCCGCGACCCCGAAGACCCGAGTCGCGGACGCTTCCTCAACAGCCCGACCGGCTGGACCTCGGAAATCGTCAACAGCCAGAAACTCAAGGCTTACAACCTGACGGCCAGCTACGTCAACTTCCGCACGGGGTCCGGTGCTGCACTGGATGCCGAGGTGGCGTCGTCGATCCGCCGTGGCAAACCGGTGCTGTTCTACTACTGGTCGCCGACACCGCTGCTGGGGCGCTTAAAACTGGTGAAACTAGACGAACCGCCGTTCGACGCCGACGCCTGGAAAACCCTGGCCGATGCCAACAACCCGAATCCCAAAGGCACGCGCTCGATGCCGGCCAGCCTGGCCATCGGCGTATCGGCACCGTTCAAGGCGCAATACCCGGACCTGGTGACGTTCTTTGAAAAGGTCGACCTGCCGATTGATCTGCTGAACCAGACCTTGGGCCAGATGAGTGAAAAGCGCCAGAAACCCCGTGAAGTCGCCGAAGCGTTTTTGCGTGAGCAGCCGCAGGTGTGGAAGGGCTGGGTGCCGGGGGAGGTGGCGACCAGGGTGAGTGCCAGCTTGTAGTTTTTTGATATCTGGAAGGTTGCCATCGCGAGCAAGCCCGCTCCCACGTTGGATCTTTGATGTCCACAAGCCTTGTGGTCACCGCCGATCCCCTGTGGGAGCGGGCTTGCTCGCGATTGGTCTGAAGTCTTGCGCCAATTCGGCGGCCGGCGCCGCTTTAACCGCCGGCCGCTGAACCGATTTTGTCCTCAATAGTGGCCGACTAGTGGCCTTGCAAGCCCAAGGTTGCTGTCTATGATCAAGTGTAACCAACTATGTCGACCGCCATGAGGTGGTCGATGTCTGGCCGCAAGAGTGCGCAATCGAAGGCACCGACACTTGATGACAAGGAGCTGTTCGCTAAATGGAATTTGTCTTGAATCTGTTAGGGCTGGCCCGCATGCGGGCTATCAAGAGAAGGATGTCTTGATGAGAGTGTCGCAATAGGGACCCTTCCGATCGAACATCATTTATCACCTGACCAGTCCTTCTTTTTGGAGGGATGCGTGTGCCTGTCCTGCGGAACGCAGTGGTGGATTTGAAAGACCTGCAACTTTCATCAATCAAGAAATCGCGCGAAAGGTGATACAACAATGTTCAACCTACATCACAAGGCTGACCTGCTGGAAATCGAACGATTCAGCTGCGCGCTGACCGAGGCCAACGCCAGGTTGGCGGCGATCGGTCGTTCGATGGCGATGATTGAATTCACCCCGGACGGCATCGTCATCGATGCCAATGAAAATTTTTGCAGTGCCATGGGTTACAGCGCCGAAGAAGTGCGCGGCAAGCATCACCGGATCTTTTGTGAAGAGCAGTATTACCGCAGCGATGACTACACCCGGTTATGGCGCGACCTGGCGCGGGGCGAACCGCTGAGCGGGACCTTTTTGCGCTTGCACAAAAGCGGCCGGGAGATCTGGCTCGAAGCCAGCTACATGCCGGTGCTGGGCCCCGACCGGCAAGTCAAGAGCGTGATCAAGGTCGCCACCGACATCACCGCCCGGGTCAACAAGGAGCGCGAAAGCGAAAGCCGGCTCGCCGCGATCAGCCGCTCCATGGCCGTGATCGAATTCACGCCCGAAGGCAAGGTCATCAGCGCCAACGAAAACTTCCTGAAAACCATGCAGTACTCGCTCAACGAAGTGGTGGGGCAGCATCACAGCCTGTTCTGCCACCGTGCCGAAGCCGAGTCCCAGGGTTACCGGAATTTCTGGGCGTCACTCAACCGCGGCGAATACCACTCCCATCGTTTCGAGCGCCGAAACAAGCAGGGGCAGACCCTATTCCTCGAAGCGTCCTACAACCCGTTGTTCGACGCCAAGGGGCGGTTGTACAAAGTGGTCAAGTTTGCCAGCGACATCACTCACCAGATGACCACCCTGCAAACCGCCGCCGAATCGGCCCACAGCACCTCAGTGCAGAACGACGCCTGTGCCCGCAAGGGTTCCGAGGTGGTGCAACAGACGGTGCAGATCATCCAGGACATTTCCCGGGACTTGAACGAAGCGGCACTGAGTATCGATGCCGTGAGCAAACAGTCCGACATCATCGGCACCATCGTGCAGACCATCCGCGGCATTGCCGATCAGACCAACCTGCTGGCGCTCAACGCGGCGATTGAAGCGGCACGGGCCGGTGAGCACGGGCGCGGGTTTGCGGTGGTGGCCGATGAAGTGCGCAGCCTCGCGGCGCGCACCAGTCAGGCGACGCTGGAGATTGTCGAGGTGGTGCGCAAGAACCACGATTTGTCGCTCAGCGCGGTGTCGAGCATGCAATCGAGCCTGAGTCGAACCGGCCTGGGCGTGGAACTGGCGAACGAGGCGGGGGAAGTGATCCTGGAAATCCAGCAGGGCTCGCGCCACGTGGTGGATGCAATCAGTCAGTTCAATTCGACGTTGCAACTGAACTGATCGCAGCGCTCTTGGGTTCATCGCGAGCTCGCTCCTACAAAAAAACGCAGACCCACTGTAGGAGCGAGCTTGCTCGCGATGGTCGATAACGATAACGCGTGTTTTCTGGCTTAACGCGGTGCTCTTGAGTCCATCGCGAGCGAGCTCGCTCCTACAAAAAAGCATCGATTAAAGCGAGGCGGGGGACTTGTCGACCACCTGCGGCCATTCAAGGCAAGCCGTTGCAGCATTGCTTCAGGAAACCACGGTGTTGCGCCAGGCGTTTGAAATACTCATCGACGGCGGGGTAGTCCGGACGCTCGATCGGGGTCATCAGCCAGCGGTTGACCGACAGGCCGATGACGATGTCGGCCAGGGTAAACCGTGGTCCGGCGACATAGGCCTTGGTGGTCGCGAGTTGATGTTCGAGGATGCCCATCATCTGGTTCCAGCCGCGGACGCCGACTTCGAGGCGATGGGCGTCCTGGAACTCCGGGTCCTTACGCACCAGCGCCATGAAGGCATAACTCCACGATGGATTGAGCTCGGTGGCTTGCCAGTCCATCCATTGCTCCACCCGGGCGCGTGCCGCCGGTTCAGTGGGCAGCAACTCGTTGTGATGATGGTGGTGTTTGCCGGCCAGGTAACGGCAGATGGTGTTGGACTCCCACAGCACACCGGCGTCGTCGATGATCACCGGCACCTTGGCGTTGGGGTTGAACCGGAGGAACTCGGGGCTGTGGGTGGACGCGAAGCCGCTGCCCCAGTCCTCGCGTTCGTAGGCAATACCCAGTTCTTCGCAGGTCCACAGGACTTTTCTGACGTTGATGGACGAGGCTTTACCCAGAATCTTCAGTGTGTGTTCCATAGAGCTACTCCGTTAGCGAATGGGTGCGCTACGGGAATCTAACAGTGTGCCTGCCACAGGGCGACATACGTTGCTCTAAAAGGTTAGTTGAAATCCGGTCGCATGGGCGCCTTGATCGTTCCCACGCTTCGCGTGGTAATGCCTCAACTGACGCCCCGCGTTCTGCTCTTGATTGGACTTCAGGCGCTTGGCCGAGCCTGGTTGCCCGGCAACAGGTCGGTCCAGATCGGGGACGAACAGGCACTGGGGATGTGCGGATAGAGGACCGGTTGCCTGATGATCCAGCCCTGAAGCCGTTGGTCGGTGTACACCGGAGTTGATTCAATGCACTCGCCCTTGGGCGCCACTTTGGCTTGATCCACTGACACAAACAGTGGTCCGGGCAGGTCAAACACCGTCCGGGACTGGCTTACAACACCCGTGTCCTTGTGGGCGAAACAGCTGTTTCTGCGTCCGCTCAGGTCGGTTGTCATGACCCCGGCTGCTTCCAGGCTCGCATGCCAAACGTTCATTACAACGGCTGGCCCCTCGGCTTTCGGGTGAGCGGCAAGGCAGTTTTTGATTGCCGGCATGAAACGAGGATCGCTCAGCAACTGCGTCCAGTCGTTCGGCTCCGAGGCTTGTGCCTGAATCGTTTGGCCGAGCGAGAAGGTCAGCACGCCGGTCAGGAAAATCGCTTTGTGCATAGGAATATCCGCGAGAAAAAAGTTTGCGGATTTTGCACTCGACACTCGGGTCGTGGAGGGTAAATGATGTTTCGAAATGCGGATCAGCGAATCGTGGCGGCTTTCCCTGTGGCGAGGGGGCGGTTCGGCGTTCCGGCAAGCCCCCTCGCCACATTTTCCCTTGCCTGACTGAATTGATGCAGGTGCTTACGTACTCTCGCGCACCTTCAACTCAAACCCCATGTCCTGCACCGGCCTGGCCACGCTATTGCCGGCCATCAGCGTGAGCATCTGCTCCGCCGCACGTCGGCCGATGGCCTCGCGCGGGGTGTTGATGCTGCTCAGGCGCGGGACCATGTGTTCGGACATGGGCAAATCGTTGAAGCCGAGGATCGCCACCTGCTCGGGAATCCTGATGCCATTGCGCATGGCTTCGAGCAACGCGCCCTGGGCCAGGTCGTCGTTGCCGAAGAAGATCGCATCGACATCGGGATGACTGGCGAGCAGTTGCAGGAACAGTTCTCCGCCCAGGCCGACCGAAGACGAGCGTGGCGTCAGCACTTCCAGGTCGGGGTCATACAGGCCGGCCTTTTGCAGGGCCTTGCGGAACCCTTCGCCGCGCAGCAAGGTGCGTTGATCCAGTTGCGCGCCGATGTAGGCCAGACGCTTGCGCCCGCGAGACAGCAAGTGTTCGGCGGCTGTTTCGCCGGCCGCCAGTTGTGAAAAGCCAACGCAATTGAGCCCGGCTGCACTGTCCAGCTCCATCATGTACACGCAGGGAATATTGCTGGCTTCGATCATCCGCCGTGAACTTTCGGTGCGGTCGAAACCGGTCAGCAACAAGCCACGCGGCTGATAGGCCATGTAATTGCGCAGCAGGTTTTCTTCTTCATCGCGCGAATAGTGGAAATTGCCGATCAGCACTTCGAATCCCTTGGGCCGCAGGACCTGATGAATGGCTTCCAGGGTGTCGATGAACAGCAGGTTGGACAGCGACGGCACCAACACCACGACTGATTGACTCTGGGCCGAGGCCAGGGCACGGGCGGCAGGGTTGACGACATAGTTGAGTTCCAGCGCCGCTTTCTGCACTTTTTCCACCAGTTCGGTGGCCACGGTGCTGACGCCCCGCAGGGCGCGGGAAGCGGTAATCGGGCTGACGCCGGCCAGTCGGGCAACTTCGTTGAGGGTAGGGCGGCCAGTGGTGCGGGTATTTTTATCGTTCTTGGTTGTGTTCATCGATGGCTTGCCAAACAAAATTCAAGGCACTAAGGTAGCGCTGTCTCGATGCAGCTGCAAATGCGTGAGCGGGGGTTCGCCTGATCCTCGCTTTTTGGTGTTGGGACTTAACCTGCTGCAACCCACAAAATGACAAGAAAGGCGTCGGCAACTCCTGCTTTTGGTCTAGTGTCATAACTGGCAAAGGTAGCGCTGTCTGCGCGCTGAGGTGTTACATGAATCATCCCATCACCGCCCTGGTCATCATGGGCGTTGCCGGTTGCGGCAAGACGTGCGTCAGCGAAGCCCTGTGCCAACTGAGCGGCGCCACTGCCATTGAAGGCGACTCTTTCCACCCTGCCGCCAATATCGAAAAGATGAGCGCGGGGATCCCCCTGAACGACGAAGACCGCGCCGGCTGGCTCGACAGCCTGTGCGATGAACTGCGCCGTGTCGACGCCAAGGGCGAGCGCCCGGTGCTGACCTGTTCGGCGCTCAAACACATCTATCGCGAACGCCTGCGCAGTGCCTTGCCGGGCCTGGGCTTCGTGTTCCTGGAACTGACTCCCGAAGTGGCCGCCGACCGTGTGTCCCATCGACCGGGCCACTTCATGCCGTCGACCCTGATCGCCAGCCAGTTCGCCACCCTCGAATCGCCCAAGGGCGAACCGTTGACCCTGGCGCTGGATGCTTCGACCCATAGCGTCGAGCAACTGGCTGCCCAGGCTCATGTCTGGTGGCTGGCGAACGGCCTGAAACAGGCGGTATGAGTGTGCTTGCAAAGACAGCGCTGTCCTTCCGACTTCTGATCAACCCGCTTTAATAACAACAACAACCAGGAGACACCCCCAATGTTTGGCATGTCCCACGAGACGTTCCTGCTGCTCGATGCAGTGGTCACGGTGATCGGGCTTATCGTCCTGATCACCAAGTTCAAGTTCCATCCGTTCATTGCCCTGACCATTGCCGCCGCTTTCCTCGGGCTCACCTCCGGCATGCCGATCGGTACCATCATCAAGGCATTCCAGGACGGCTTCGGTGGCGTACTCGGCTTTGTCGGCATCATCCTCGCGCTGGGCACGATGCTCGGCAAAATGATGGCCGAATCGGGCGGTGCGGATCAGATTGCGCAGACGTTGATCCGCGCCTTCGGCAAGGACAAGGTGCAGTGGGCGATGATGTTCGCCGCGTTCCTGGTCGGCATCCCGCTGTTCTTCGAAATCGGCTTCGTGTTGCTGATTCCGTTGGTGTTCATCGTCGCCCGCCGCACCGGCGTGTCGATCATCAAGATTGGTATTCCACTGCTGGCGGGTCTGTCCGCGGTACACGGCCTGGTGCCACCGCACCCGGGTCCGTTGCTGGCCATCGGCGTGTTCGGTGCCGACATCGGCAAGACCATTCTCTACGGTCTGATCGTGGCGCTGCCGACGGCTATCATTGCCGGTCCTATCTTCGGTACCTTCATTGCCAAGCACATCCCCGGTCATCCGAATCAGGAGCTGGTGGATCAACTGGCGCGCGAGTCGGATTCCGCCGATCTGCCGAGCTTCGGCATCACCCTGGTCACCGTGCTGTCGCCGGTGTTCCTGATGTTGCTCAAGACCTTTGCCGACGTGGTGCTGCCGGACGGCAACTTCTTCCGCACCTTCATGGACCTGATCGGTCACCCGATCTCGGCGCTGCTGCTGGCGTTGCTGCTGTCGCTGTACACCTTCGGCCACAAGCAGGGCATCGGTTCCCAACAGATCCTGAAATGGCTGGATGCGAGCCTGGCGCCGACCGCCGCGATCATCCTGATCATCGGTGCCGGTGGTGGCTTCAAGCAGATGCTGGTGACCAGCGGCGTGGGTGACGTGATCGGCCATATGGCGGTGGCCGCGCAGATCTCGCCGATCCTGCTGGCCTGGCTGGTGGCGGCGGTGATTCGTATCGCAACCGGTTCGGCGACCGTGGCGACCATTACCGGCGCTGGCATCGTGGTGCCGGTGGTGGGGATGATTCCAGGTGTGAACCGTGAGCTGCTGGTACTGGCCACCGGTGCCGGTTCGTTGATCCTGTCTCACGTCAACGACGCCGGTTTCTGGCTGGTCAAGCAATACTTCAACATGACCGTGGCGGAAACCTTCAAGACCTGGACCGCGATGGAAACCATCCTGTCGGTGGTGGGCCTGGGCTTTATCCTGCTGTTGTCGTTGTTCGTTTAAGCGTTTCGCCAGACACAAAAAAACCGCAGCGATGCGGTTTTTTTGTGTCTGATGCAAACCTCTGTAGGAGCCGGCTTGCTGGCGATGCAGGCGACTCGGTTCAACGTCAAACCGAGTCGAAGCGATCGCCAGTAAGCCGGCTCCTACAGGTTCTAAACAGCAGCGCAAGACAAATGTGGGAGCGGGCTTGCTCGCGAATGCGGTGCGTCAAACAACATCTTCGTTGAATGACACACCGCTTTCGCGAGCAAGCCCGCTCCCACAGTGTTTTGTGTAGGGTGTCAGGATTTGGTTACGAGCCCATCCGCCCGGAACATCCCGCGAATCCCGCGTACGGCCTGACGAATCCGGTCCTGGTTTTCGATCAGCGCAAAGCGCACGTGATCATCGCCGTACTCGCCAAACCCGACGCCCGGCGAGACACACACCTTGGCCTCGGCCAGCAGTTTCTTGGCGAACTCCAGCGAGCCCAGGTGCGCATAAGCCTCGGGAATCTTCGCCCAGACGTACATCGACGCTTTCGGGTTTTCGACCATCCAGCCCAGCTCATGCAGGCCTTTGACCAGCACGTTGCGTCGCTGCCGGTACTGCTCGGCGATGTCGCGCACGCATTGCTGATCGCCTTCCAGCGCGGCAATTGCCGCCACTTGCAGCGGGGTGAAGGTGCCGTAGTCGTGGTAGCTCTTGATCCGCGCCAGGGCGTTGACCAGTTCCGGGTTGCCGACCATGAAGCCGATGCGCCAGCCAGCCATGTTGTAGCTCTTGGACAGGGTGAAAAACTCCACCGCAATGTCCTTGGCGCCCGGCACTTGCATGATCGACGGGGCTTTCCAGCCGTCGTAGACGATGTCGGCGTAGGCCAGGTCGTGGACCACCAGTACGTCGTACTGCTTGGCGAGGGCGATCACCCGTTCGAAAAAATCCAGCTCCACGCACTGGGCGGTGGGGTTGGACGGGAAGCCGAGAATCATCATCTTCGGTTTCGGGATCGAGCCGCGAATCGCCCGCTCCAGTTCGGCGAAGAAATCCACGCCAGGAATCAGCGGCACCGACCGCACCTGGGCGCCGGCAATCACGGCACCGTAGATGTGAATCGGGTAGCTCGGGTTCGGTACCAGCACGGTGTCGCCCTGATCCAGGGTGGCCAGCATCAAATGCGCCAGGCCTTCCTTGGAACCGATGGTGACGATGGCTTCGCTTTCCGGGTCGATGTCGACCTCATAGCGATCCTTGTACCAATTGGAGATCGCCCGGCGCAGGCGCGGAATCCCTTTGGAGGTGGAGTAACCGTGGGTGTCTTCGCGTTGGGCCACCGTCACCAGTTTTTCGACGATGTGCGGCGGCGTGGCGCCGTCGGGGTTGCCCATGCTCAAGTCGATGATGTCTTCGCCACGACGACGGGCGGCCATCTTCAGCTCGGCAGTGATGTTGAACACGTAAGGGGGGAGTCGATCGATGCGCGCAAAGCGGCGCGGCGAACCTTGTTCGGCCATTGTTGCCTCGGATAACGTAAGCGCCCGGAACCGTCCGAGCGACGCAGGTCAGCGGTGACCTGTGACGGAATGTACGGGCAGCTGTGGCAGACTGTCCAGCCTCCATGTAAACAAATTTTTCCGAAGGAATTGGGTCGATGGAATTTTCCAGTGGCTTCTTGCTGAGCCTTTCACTGTGCCTGGATATCGGCGTAGCCAACATCGCAATGATCACCCTGGCCATGCAACGCGGTTATTTCCAGGGCTTTGCGCTGGGCCTCGGCACCTGCGTCGGCGACCTGATCTACGCGGTACTGGCGCTGGCCGGCATGACCGTGTTGCTGCAGTACGAAAGCGTGCGCTGGGTGCTGTGGATCGGTGGCTCGGCGCTGCTGGTGTACTTCGCGGCGAAGATGATCCATTCGGCGATTCACCACGAGGCGTTGCTGGCGCAATCGGCCGAGGTGGGGCACAACTCCCATCGCAAGGAGTTCTTTCGCGGGATTTTCCTGGCCATGTCGTCGCCCAGTGCGATTCTCTGGTTCGCCGCGGTGGGTGGCACGCTGATCGCCCGTTCCGGTGGCGGTGGTGCCCTCAGCTCGGCGCTGTTTCTCGGCGGTTTTCTTTGCGCGGGGATTCTCTGGTGTGTCGGGCTGTGCTTTGCCGCGAGCCACGGCGGCAAGTTGCTCGGCGACAAATTGCTGCGTTACTCCTACATGGCATCGGCGGCGATTTTCTGCTATTTCGCGGTCTACGTGATTTTATCTGGCTATAACGAGTTCGTCGGCGCCGCCGCCGTCGAGCAGCTGCACGCACTGTAATTGGGCGAATCGGGTTTGGCTTCTATACTCCGAGCCGAACCCACTTTTAAGCGCAGGAGTAGAGTCATGGATGAGCAAACAAGCGTCGAGGTGACGGAGCCCCGATTCGAACACGGACACTTTCTGCTGATCGCAGGACTTGGCGGACGATTTACCCAAGAGACGGTAAAAGGCATTCCCGAACTCTGGGATAAATTCATTCCCCACATCGGCAATGTTCCGGGACAGAAGGGCGAAGTGACCTACGGCGTCTGCTGTAATTTCGACGGCAAGGGCGGCTTCGATTACATCGCTGGCGTCGAGATCAGCAAACTCGACGACTTGCCGGAAACGTACCGCTGGGTAGAAGTTCAGCCTCAGCAGTACGTGGTGTTCGAGCACAAGGGACCGCTGGACACCCTGCCGCAAACCTTTCAGTACATCCATGGTACGTGGCTGCCGCAGTCCGGCCACGAGCTGTTGGCGGCCCCGGAGTTCGAGCGCTACAGCGAAGACTTCAACCCCAGGCTCAATACCGGCAAGCTGGAAATCTGGTTGCCGATCAAGGCATGACACCGGCAGCGGGAGGCGGATCAGCCGATTCGTCTCTCGATGTCCCACGGCGGCTGATTTATGATCCCCAGCCTTTCCCACGCTGATCCCGAGCTGCCATGAACACCGTCATCCGCAACGTCACCCCAGCCGATCTTGACCGCTGCTTTGCCATCGAAACCCTTGCCTATGAAGGTGACGAAGCCGCCACCCGCGAGAAGATCGCCACCCGCATCGCCACCTGGCCCGAGGGTTTTATCGTCGCTGAAGTGGGCGGGGCAGTGGCCGGTTTCATCAATTCCGGGGCGGCGTATCAGGTGGAAATGTCGGACGAGGCGTTCAAGGAACTGATCGGCCACGACCCGGCCGGGCCGCACGTGGTGATCATGTCGGTGGTGGTGCACCCGGATTATCAGGGGCAAGGCCTGGCCAAGCGCCTGATGGGCGAGTTCATCGAACGCATGCGTGCGATGGGCAAGGTCAGCATCAACCTGATGTGCAAGGAACGACACATTCCGTTGTACGCCGGGTTCGGTTTTGCCTACGTCAAACCCTCGGCGTCCGACCATGGCGGCATGGCGTGGCATGAGATGGTGCTGGAACTCTAAACCCAGCACAGATCCCCTGTGGGAGCGGGCTTGCCCGCGATGACGGCATCACATTCAACAAAAATGTCGACTGTCAGACCGCTTTCGCGGGCAAGCCCGCTCCCACAGGTTCGGCGTTGTGTTAGAAAAATCGGTTGCGACTATCGAGCGTTCAAAACACCAGCCCCATCCGCCGCTCATAGCCGATCCGGCCCTTGTACGCCTCGCCGCTGTCGACAAAGCCAAACCGGGCATACAGAGCGATGGCCGCCTCGTTGTCGGCATCCACCGACAACTCCAGCCCTTTGATTTCCGGCCAGGCCCGGCGCGCCGCCTCGGGCAGCGCCTGCAGGCAGGCCTTGCCGTAGCCTTTGCCCTGAGCGCGTTGATCGACTTGCAGTGCATGCAGGGTGGCGCTGTGTTCATCGGCCCAGGCCGGCAACACCGGAGGGCGCTTGAGCAGCAGAAACGCAACGGGCACACCCTCAGCCAGCAGGGCGAATCCCTTCACACCGGGGCCGGGTCGGGACAGCAGGGTGTGCAGGGCGCCGTGGATATCACCGGAGAACCTGATTTGCTGCGGATGCACTTCGATGGCCTCGACCTGTTGGCGCTGCTGCGTATTCAGGCTTTCATAAGGCACGAGTCGGGCTGTCACGGGAGTGTCCTTTTTCCTGCATGAATGAATCCCGGATTCTAGCGAGTCTGGCCGTTTGGATTATTTTTATTTCACCTGTCGATTTGCCGGATCGCCGGACGACTAAGGGTGTCTTCACTATAAAAACCACGGAGAACCACCATGAACTCGCAAACCCAGATCCAGAACCTCATCGAGAACTATCGTCAGGCGGTCATGGCCAAGGACATTGAAAAAGTCATGGCCCTGTATGCCGATGACATCGTCTCCTTCGACGCGGTCAAGGCCCTGCAATTCAAAGGCAAGCCGGCGTATCGCGCGCATTGGCAGGCCTGCATGGAAATGTGCCCCGGCCCGCACATCTTCGAATTCCACGAAGTCACCATCGAGCCGTCCCAGGAAATCGCGTTCGCTCACTGGCTGGCACATTGCGGTGGCACCAACGACAAGGGCGAAACCCAGTCCTGCTGGATGCGCGTCACCGCCTGCTATCGGCAGGAAGCCGGGCTGTGGCAGATTGTCCACGAACATTGGTCGGCGCCGTTCGACATGACCAGCGGCGCGACGCTGTTCGACCTCAAGCCCTGATCGTCGGGAAGCCGAGCCGGAATGCCAATCAGCGACCATAGTTGATCGTTCGATAAGGAGAGCGTGATGAAGTATTTATGCCTGGTCTACAGCGATGAGCATCTGCTGCATTCGCTACCGGAAAGCCCGAAGGACGAAGAGTGCATGGCCTACGCCGAGTCGATCCAGGGCAGCGGCCGGATGGTCGCCGCCGAGGCGCTGGAGTCGGTGCAGACCGCCACCACGGTGCGCATGCGCAACGGCAAGCTGTCGATCACCGACGGCCCGTTCGCTGAAACCAAGGAGCAACTGGCCGGCTTCTACCTGATCGATGCCAAGGACCTCAACGAAGCCATCCAGGTCGCCGGGAACATTCCGGCGGCCCGGGTCGGCAGTGTCGAAGTGCGCCCCGTTCGGCAGTTGAATCCTTAAGATGCCAGGGCTGCCGGTTCAGGCGCAGGTCGAGCGGGTCTATCGCGAAGAGTCGCGGCGCATACTTGCGACCCTGATTCGTTTGCTGGGGGATTTCGACCTCGCCGAAGAGGCCTTGCACGAGGCGTTTTTCATCGCGGTCGAACGCTGGCAGCGTGATGGCGTGCCGGACAATCCGCGGGCCTGGCTGGTGTCCACCGGGCGCTTCAAGGCCATCGATGCCTTGCGTCGGCGTGCGCGTTTTGCCGCGTCGCAGCCCTTGTTGATCGAGCAACTGGAGGCGCTGGAACAGGCCGACTGGAGTGTTGAAGACGTGGAAGACGATCGCCTGCGGCTGATCTTCACTTGCTGCCACCCGGCCCTGGCGGCGGATGCGCAAGTGCCGTTGACGCTGCGGGAAGTCTGCGACCTGACCACGGAAGAAATCGCCCGGGCCTTTCTCTCGGCCCCGACCACCATCGCCCAGCGCATCGTGCGTGCCAAGGCGAAGATCCGCGACGCGAAAATCCCTTATCAAGTGCCGACGCTGGCTGAGTTGCCCGAGCGCCTGGACAGCGTATTGCGGGTGATTTACCTGGTGTTCAACGAGGGCTACTCGGCGTCCGTCGGGGCCGAACTGATCCGCGAGGAGCTGACCCGCGAGGCGATCCGTCTCGGCCGGTTACTGGTGGAGTTGTTGCCGGAGCCGGAGGTGGTGGGCTTGCTGGCGTTGATGCTGTTGCACGAGTCGCGCCGCCCGGCCAGGACCTCGGCGAGCGGCGAGCTGATTGTGCTGGATGAGCAAGACCGTTCGCTGTGGGACGCCGGGTTGATCACTGAAGGCTGCGCGCTGATCGAAAAGGCGCTGAGCATGGGGCGATTCGGACCCTATTGCCTGCAAGCGGCCATCGCGGCGGTGCATGCCGAAGCCCCGGCAGCGGGGGAAACCGATTGGCCGCAGATTGTCGGTCTGTATGACGTGCTGCTGCGAGCGGTGCCGTCGCCGGTGATCGAGTTGAATCGGGCGGCGGCGATTTCGAAACGGGATGGGCCACTGGCGGGGCTTAGGTTGGTGGACGCCATTCTGGAACGGGGAGAACTGCTCGATTACCACCTGGCGCATTCGGCACGGGCGGAATTTTGTCGGCAACTGGGCCGCAAGCAAGAAGCGCGGGCAGCGTGGGGGCGGGCACTGGCGTTGACCCGGCAAGAGCCGGAGCGGCGGTTTATTGAAGGGCGGCTCAAGGCGTTGGAGTAATGTGATCTTACTGGCCTCTTCGCGAGCAAGCCCGCTCCCACAATGACCTGTGGGAGCGGGCTTGCTCGCGAAGGCCGCACCACTATTCCAGCATCTTGCCCAACAACCAGCTCCCCGCCGGCCCCGGTGGATTCAGCCGTGACCACAGCGCATCCACCGACACCGTTTTCGGCCAGCCGCGCACCACCAGTTCCTGCAATGTGCCAGGCCCGAATCGCTCCACCAGCCAGCGGGGCAGCGGCGCCCAGCCGAATCCGCCCTGGGCCATTTCCAGCAGCATCAGATAACTCGGCGCCGACCAGACGCGGCCCTTCGCCCGACTTTCATAGGGATTGATGATGGTGGCCAGACGCAGCTCGCGGTGCTGCTGCAGGGCGTCCTGATCGACGTAGTCCAGCGTCGCCAAAGGGTGTGTGGGGGACACGAACAAGGCGATTTCCGTGCGCTCGTCCACCGTCGAACTGACCAGGTCCGGCGGGTAGCTGTCCTGCATTTCGGCGAAGGCAATCTGCGCCCGGCCGCTTTGCACCAGGGACACCAGGTCATCGCATTCGGCGATCAGGCATTCGAGTTCCAGGTCCGGGTAACGCTGCTCGAAGGCGCTGAGGGCGGCTTCGAAGCGGTCCGACTGATAGGTATCGGACAGCGCCACCGTCAGCTTCGCTTCCACCCCTTGGGACAGTTGGCTGGCGGTCATTTCCAGGCGACTGGTGGCGGCCAGGATGTCCTCGGCCCGTTGCAGCATGACGTGCCCGGCCGGGGTCAGTCCGGGCTTGCGGCTGCTGCGGTCGAACAGGGTCAGGTTCAAGTCGATTTCCAGGCTGGCCACCGCCGCGCTGATGGTCGACTGACTGCGGCCCAGCTTGCGCGCTGCGGCGGAAAACGAGCCTTGGGTCGCGGCTTCGACAAACGCCAGCAACACTTCGTGAGAGGCCATGAACTATCGCCTTGATCGATGGTTATTGGTTATGAAGTATCGGTGTGATGACGGATCATGGCAACCACAGTCACTCAAGGGAGTTCGGCCATGAGCGCCAACAAGTCCATTACAGAACGTATTTTCCAGGCCATCGGTTTCGAACTGTTGGCCATCCTGATCTGTACCCCGTTGCTGGCCTGGATCATGAAAAAACCGATGCTGGAAATGGGCATGGTCACCGTCCTCATCGCCGCTCTGGCCCTCGCCTGGAACGTGGTCTTCAACGGCTTGTTCGACCGCCTGCTCAAGCGCTTTGCCATCGTGCACAACGCCTGGGTCCGCGTGGTGCATGCGCTGTTATTCGAAGGCGGGCTGGTCGCCCTCGGGGTGCCGCTGATTGCCTGGTGGCTGAAGGTCAGCCTGTGGCAGGCGTTCCTGCTGGATATCGGTGTGCTGCTGTTCTTCCTGCCGTACACCTACGTCTATCACTGGGTGTATGACGTGGTACGCGAGCGGATGGTGATGGCTCGCGAGGTTTGCTAAGAACTGTTTTTGTGGCGAGGGAGCTTGTCGGGTCGCCGCACCGTCCCGCTGGACCGCGAAGCGGTCCCAAGCTTTGCGACTGCTTCGCAGCCGAACGGGAGCAAGCTCCCTCGCCACATAGGTTGTGTGCCGCTTGATTTTCAGTATTAGGCCTTACAAAAACATCCCCCCCGACGCCTCGATGCGCTGGCCATTGATCCACTGGCTACCCGGCGCCAACAGCAGCGCAATCGCGGCGCCGATGTCATCCGGCAAACCGGCGCGACCCAGGGCGGTGTTGTTCGCCACCAGCGTGTTCAGATCGGGGTTGTCGCGCACGGCGCCGCCGCTGAAATCCGTTTCTATCGCGCCCGGTGCCAGGATGTTCACCGCGATGTTGCGCGCGCCGAGTTCCTTGGCCTGGTAGCGGGTCAGCACTTCCATCGCGCCTTTCATCGCCGCGTAGGCGCTGTGCCCCGGCAGACTGAAGCGGGCCAGGCCACTGGAAATGTTGACGATGCGGCCGCCGTCATTGAGCAATGGCAACAGCGTCTGCGTGAGGAAAAACGGCCCCTTGAAGTGGATGTTCACCAACAGGTCGAACTGTTCGACGGTGGTGTCGACGAAGTTGGCGTGCAGGCCGATCCCGGCGTTGTTGACCAGAAAATCGAAGCGTTCGCGCTCGAAGTGGCTGTGCAAGACCTTCGCCACTTCGCTGCCGAAGGCGTCGAACTGCTCACTCCGGGCAACGTCCAGTTGCAGCATGACGGCGCGACCGCCCAGGCTTTCAATCTCGGCCACCAGTGCCTGCGCCTCATCGGCGCGGCTGTTGTAGGTGCCAATGATGTCGATGCCTTGGGCGACCAGATGCAGGGCAGCGTTTTTGCCGAGGCCGCGGCTGGCGCCAGTGATCAGTGCAATTTTACGGTTCATGGGACTTCCTCAGGTGCAGTGGGCGGTTGATGTGAGGAAGTTTATTTATCCGCTTGGTGGTGATAAACAGAGTGAAACCGGAATCACTGATCGGATAATCCGAACAATAAAAGAGCGGGCTGATGAACAAACTGGAACTGTTGCGCACCTTTGTCCGTGTCAGCGAGATGTCGAGTTTCACCCTGGCCGGCGAAAGCCTGGGTCTGCCTCGCTCGACGGTGTCCGAGCATGTGCAGGCACTGGAGGCCTTGCTCGGCACCCGGCTGTTGCAACGTACCACGCGCAAAGTGCAGGCGACCCAGGATGGCCTGGTGTTGTACGAGCGCAGCAAGGACCTGTTGTCGCACATGGACGAAATCGAGGGATTGTTTCGCCAAGATGAAGCGTCGCTGGTCGGGCGCATACGCATCGACCTGCCGAACATTCTCGCGCGCCGGGTGGTGATGCCGCGCTTGCCGCAGTTCATGGCGCAGCACCCGCTGCTTGAACTGGAAATCAGCAGCACCGATCGCCGGGTCGATCTGCTCGCCGAAGGCTTCGATTGCGTGCTGCGCATCGGCGCCCAGCCGGATCAATCGGTGGTGGCACGGCACCTGTGTGACTTCACCGTGGTCAACTGCGCCAGCCCTGCCTATTTGCAGCGCTATGGCGTGCCCGAGCGGCTGGAAGACCTGGCGCGGCATCGGCTGGTGCACTACGTCGGCGTACTGGGCGGGCGTTCGGAAGGGTTTGTGTACGTCGCCAAGGGGCAGGTGCAGCGATTGCCGATGGCCGGCAGTGTCACGGTCAACAGCACCGATGCCTACGAGGCCGCCTGCCTGGGTGGTTTCGGCCTGATCCAGGCGCCGAGGATGGGCATGCAGCAATACCTGCAAAGCGGCGAATTGGTCGAGGTATTGTCGCAGTTCAACGCGCCGTCCATGGAAGCATCGCTGCTCTATGCCCGGCAGCGGCATTTGCCGCTGCGGGTCAGGGTGTTCATGGACTGGCTGGGGGAGGTGATCCGCTCAGAAGCCTGAGACCAGGCTTTTTGTGGGAGCGGGCTTGCTCGCGAAGACGGAGTATCAGTCAACATCAATGCCGAATGTCAGACCGCTTTCGCGAGCAAGCCCGCTCCCACAGTTTTTTGTGCCTCTGGATCAAACGTGGAAGTAACCCACGCACGAATCGAACGGCAGGCGCTTGAGTTCGATCTTGTTCAGGTCGAGCACTTCACGCAGGGCCTTGGTTTCACCCGGGAAGTTACGGTAGGCAACTTCGTCGAGCACCACGATCGCGCCTTTGGGCATGTACGGCAGGAAGGTTTCCAGCGCGACTTTGGTCGATTCGTACAGGTCGGTGTCGAGGATCAGCATGGCCACGACCAGGTCCGGACGGGTCTTGACCCACTCCGGTACGGTCTTGACGATGTCGCCCTTGACCAGCTCGCAGCGCGGAATGCGATTGACCGGGCGCAACAGGTCGTTGGCGTCGATCATGTCCTGGATCAGCGACTGGTCGGTGTCGGCGAACATGGTTTCGTTGACGTCGGCGGGGTCTTCTTTCTTGTCGATGCTCTGGAAGCCTTCGAAGGTGTCGAAGCCCACGATCGATCGGTTGATCGCATACGGCTCGAGAATCATCGACAGGTGCATGTAGAGCATCAGCGAGTTGCCCTTGTACACGCCGCACTCGATGATCGCGCCCGGTACTTCAGCGACCTTCTTGAACAGTTCCATGCGCGACAACGCAGCCGTCACGCCAATGCGGTTGGCGAAGACGAACGGAGCGTCGGCCACGTATTCGGCATCGACTCGTTTCAGGACGCCGGAACGGGTTTCGTTGTACTGGGCCTCGGCGGGCGTGATGCGACGCTTGGTCATTGCTGGATTCCTCGGAAGTTCGAAAAGTCGTGGACGTGGAAATAGTCTTTGAAGCCGGCGCCGACATCCGGGCAAGCGCTGTCGACGTTGATCGCGCCGCGCCGGTGCTTGAGGTCGTCGAGGTGCATCAGGCGAAAGTCCACGCTGAAGCGGGTTTGTTGCGTGTAATTGGGCACGGTGCCGTGCAGGTGCGAACCGGAGAACACCAGCATCTCGGCAGTGTTGCCGGCGATGCACAGTTCGCTGGCATCGTTGATCGCTTCGGTGGGCACCGGGTGTTGGCGCGCCTCTTCCTTGACGTTGTCCTTGGCGCGCTGGCGTTGTACGTCGATCCAGTCAGACAGGCTCCACTGCGCCGAGGTGTTTTTCACCGGGACGTCGAAGTAGGCCGGGTTGATCATCATCGTCTGGTCCGGCTGGATCGTGTAGACCGGCATCCAGGTATTGATCTGGCAGTCGACACCGCCGTACCAGGTATCGCGATGGGGCTTGTAGGCGTAGCTGACGCCGGCGTGCAGGTAGTCGTAGTTGGGCACGACACGGATGCGCGGTACGTCGAAAATGAATTCCTCGGGAGCGGCACCGATTTCGTCGGTGAAGCTGCGGATCAGCTCCTTGGCACGCAGGCTGTTGGTGAACTGGCCCTTGAGGCGAGTCACCAGCACCACGAATTCTTCCACCGGCATCAGCGTGTGCAGCGCCTGATGGTTGGTTTCGCCATCGAAGGCGGCCGTGATGCTTTCCTGCGCGAACGCACAGAGTTCTTTGGCGGCGCATAACTGCGTGTTCAGGAAAATATCGCCCGCGTAAATGGCTTCTTTAAAGTCAGCTTTCTGTTGCAGCTGATTGATGTACAGATTCACGGTTCCTCTCCTGAATACATCGAGTGTCTTATGAGTCGGCATCGCGCTAACAAACTGAAGGGCTGCCGGAGGCGTGGTGCGTCAATAAAGCGCAAGCCCTCGAGTTTGTGAGCAAATGCCGTGCCGCTGGACGAAAAAATCCCGGCGGGAAAACCCGCCGGGATGATGTGCTTCGAACCTGTACCCTGTGGGAGCGGGCTTGCTCGCGAAGGCGGTCTGACCTTCAGCATCGATGTCGACTGACACGCCGCCTTCGCGAGCAAGCCCGCTCCCACATTCAGAACAACTGCGTGAACAACCAGTACAGGCTACCCGACAGCAGGATCGCCGCCGGCAAGGTCAGCACCCAGGCCATCAACAGGTTGCGGATGGTCTTCATCTGCAAGCCGCCACCGTTGGCGACCATGGTCCCGGCCACGCCCGAGGACAGCACGTGAGTGGTCGACACCGGCAGGCCGAACATGTCGGCGGCGCCGATGGTCAGCATCGCCACGGTTTCTGCCGAGGCGCCCTGGGCGTAGGTCAGGTGGGTCTTGCCGATTTTCTCGCCGACGGTCACCACGATGCGCTTCCAGCCGACCATGGTGCCCAGGCCCAGGGCGATGGCCACGGCGATTTTCACCCACAACGGAATGAACCGCGTGGCGTTGTCGATCTGTTGCTTGAACAGTTGCAGCTTGCCGCTGGTGTCAGCGTCGAAATTGCCGACCTTGTTCTTGTCCATCAGGCGAATGGTTTCGCTGCTCAAATACATGTCGTTACGCACGTTGCCCACGGCCTCGGCCGGGACTTTCGACAGCGAGCCATAGCTTTTCACCTGGGCGCCGATGCTGCCGGTCAGCGCAGCCAGCGCGGGCACCAATTGCGGGGTCGCTTGCTTGGAACGCACGTATTCGGACAGCACCGGGCGCGGGTCGGCGGGCGCTGGCAGCGGCGCAGCTTTCACCAACGCTTGCTGGGTGACTTCGGCGACCGCCGCGAACTGCAGCGCTTGATCCGCCGGCATGGTGCGGTTCAAGGCGTAAGCCATTGGCAGCGTGCCCACCAGAATCAACATGATCAGGCCCATGCCTTTCTGACCGTCGTTCGAACCGTGGGCAAAGGACACACCGGTGCAGGTCATGATCAGCAGGCCGCGAATCCACCATGGCGGCGGGGTCTGGCCCTTTGGCTCCTTGTACAGCGCACGATTCTTGACGAACGCGCGCAGGGCCAGCAACAGCAGCGCGGCACAGCCGAAGCCGACCAGGGGCGAGAGCAGCAGCGCGTAACCGATCTTGGTTGCCTGGGCCCAGTCCACACCGCTGGTGCCGTCGCGGCCGTGCATCAGGGCATTGGCCACGCCGACCCCGATGATCGAACCGATCAGGGTGTGCGAGGACGACGCCGGCAGCCCCAGCCACCAGGTGCCGAGGTTCCACAGGATCGCCGCGATCAGCAGGGCGAAGATCATTGCGAAGCCGGCGGACGAGCCGACTTGCAGGATCAGCTCCACCGGCAGCAGGGCGATGATGCCGAACGCCACCGCGCCGCTGGACAGCAGCACCCCGAGGAAGTTGAAGAAACCGGACCAGACCACCGCGACGTTCGGTGGCAGCGAGTTAGTGTAGATGACGGTGGCCACCGCGTTGGCGGTGTCATGGAAGCCATTGACAAACTCAAAGCCCAGGGCGATCAACAGCGCCACGCCCAACAGCAGGAACGGCGTCCAGGTGGTTACCACCGTGCCGAGTTCGCTCATGTCGTGCATCAGGCTGTAGGCGGTAAACAACAAGCCGATGGCCAGCACGGCAAAAAACACCACGATGGTGAGCAGGCCGGGTTTTTTGTCGAATTGCGGTCTGGCGCTACTGGCGGGTGCCGGGGCGGCGGTGAAGGAGGGCGTAGCCATCACGGACATTCCTGAGGTGGGAAGGAGTACCAGTGATAATCGTTGCCAATTGTTACAGGGAGACTGCTCTGGGTCAGTGTTTGGGGGATTTGCGCGCCGCTGATCTGAAATCACCGGTCCGTGAAAGTGAACCCTGAAACTGTGGGAGCGGGCTTGCTCGCGAAGGCGATGTGTCATTCAACATTGATATTGACTGACCTGACGCCTTCGCGAGCAAGCCCGCTCCCACCGAGTTCCGGAGCGTTCAGTAATCCTGTTGCTTGCGAAACGCCCAGCGCCCGGCGATCACGGTAAAGGTCGCGACCAGCGCCACGAGGATCCAGAAACCTTCCGGATCACCGGCCAGCGGAATGCCGCCGACGTTCATGCCGAAGAAACCGGCGATGATATTGATCGGTAGCGCCAGCACCGTCACCACCGTCAGGGTGAACAGCGTGCGGTTGGTCTGTTCGTTGATATTGGCGGCGATCTCTTCCTGCAACAGCTTGATCCGCTCACCCAGCGTCGTGAGGTCGTTGATGATCAGCGCAAACTCCTCGGTGGATTTGCGCAATTCCTTCACGTCTTCCTTTTGCAGCCATTGCGGCGGCCGGTTGAGCAGGCGCAGCAACGAGCCTGGCTCCAGCGCCAGCAGCCGTTGCAATCGCACCAGCACCCGGCGATTGGCGCCCAGCTCGGCGCGGTTGGTCGACAGCCGCGAGGACAGCAGTTCGTCTTCGATCTGATCCACGCTCTGGCTGGTCTTGCGCACGATCTGGGTCAGCACTTCACCCTGGTCGCGCAGCAGATGCACCAGCAGTTCCAGCGGGGAGCGAAAGCATTCCCGGGCCTTCACCGACGAGCGCAATTTGTCCACCGAGTGCAGCGGTTGCAGGCGGGCGCTGATGATCAGCCGGCTGCGGGCGCACACCCACAGCGTCGAGACATCCGACGACACCATGTTGCTGAGGTTGAACACCACGTCGTTGACCACCGCCAGCAACGCGGAGTCGACATGCTCGATGCGCGTCGAGCGCGAGCCTTCGTGCAGCGCTTCGAAAAACTCCTCGGGCAATTCCAGATGACTCTTCATCCAGCGTTCGCACGCGGCGTGGGCGAGGTTCAGGTGCAGCCACAGAAATTGCTCGTCGCTCTCCGGTTGTTGCAGGTACTGCAAGGCCTCGGCGGAATTGATTTCCCGTCCGGCCTCACCGGGGCGAAAACTGAAACCGTAGAGCAGGCCGAACAGATCCGTGTCGCGATGGCTTTGGTCGATGCTGTGGTTCATGAGGACTCGCAAGGGGAGGCGCCTGTCACATGTTTTACAGGTTCACTTGAGCGGCATCATCGCAAGCCGGGATGACGTTTTTGTGACGGGAAAATAACGCAAACGATTGCCCTACCGGCGGTCGGATTCTTCTCAAGAACCGCTCTGGCACGCCGATCACGCTTGGGTTAAGTTGCGCGCCCCCGGCCATTGGCCGTGATCGCAGACAGGGATGTCCGGACACCTTTCACGCCTTACCGGGGCGTGCCTCATTCCTGTCATGAGTACCATCCGATGCTTTTGCAAAAGTCCCTGAGAGCACAAATTCTCGCCCTGCTGAGTGGCAGCCTGCTGGCGATGCTGTTGATCGCCCTGGCGTGTTTTCACTTCCTGTCCAGCGGCGTGCAGAGCTACGCCAATCTGATCGAAGGCCCGCTGCACACCTCGCAATTGATCGATGAAGCCAACCTGCAATTCAAGGTGCAGGTGCAGGAATGGAAAAACGTCCTGCTGCGCGGCAAGCAACCGGCGGACCTGAGCAAGTACTGGGGGCAATTCGAAGACCGTCAGCGCGATGTGCAAAACATCCTTGGCGAACTGGCCGGGCAGAAGGGCATCGACCCTCAACTCAAGCGCCGCATTGAACGCTTGCGTGACGAACATCGTCAGTTGGGTGCGGCCTATCAGAAGGGCCGGGACGCGTTCGTTGCCGCAGGCGGCGAACCGACGGCGGGCGACACGGCGGTCAAGGGCGTGGACCGTGCCACCAGCGATCAAATGAGTGAATTGGTCAGCGAGTTGCGCAAGCAGGGCGCCGAGCAATCGACCCTGATCAGCTCTAGTGCCGATCGCACGGTGTTGCTGGGGCTTGTCGTGATGCTGGTGTCGGGGCTGCTGATTGGCCTGCTGAGCCTGTGGCTGGTCAACCGCAACCTGGTCGAGCCGATCCGCAAACTGATCGAATACGTGGCGCAGCTCAGCCAGGGACGTTTTGCCGAGCGCGTGGCCAGCACCCGTCAGGACGAGTTGGGAAAACTGGCGATGGCCGCCAACACCCTGCGTGATTTCCTCGCTGAAACCTTCAGCCGTTTGCAGCGCAGCGCGTCGGATCTGGACAGCGCCAGCGGCGAGTTGAATTCGATTGCCACCGTGATGGCAGGCGGCACCAACGAGCAGTTCAACCGCACCGATCAGGTGGCGACGGCCATGAACGAAATGTCTGCCACCGCACAGGAAGTTGCCCGGCATGCCGCCGAAGCGGCGCGGGCCGCCGACGATGCCGACCAGTCCGCCCAACAAGGCGAAAAAGTCATGCAGGGCACCATCCACACCATCACCCAAATGCGCGGTGAAATCGCCAATACCGCCACGGTCATCCGCCAACTGGAAACCGACAGCGGGCGCATCGGCAAGGTCCTGGAGGTGATTCGCGGCATCGCCGAACAGACCAACCTGCTGGCGCTCAATGCGGCCATCGAAGCGGCCCGTGCCGGTGAGGCCGGACGCGGATTCGCGGTGGTGGCCGATGAAGTGCGCAGCCTGGCCCAGCGCACGGCGGCGTCGATCATCGAGATCAACCAGATCATCCAGACCGTGCAGACCGGTGCGATCGAAGCAGCCCAGGCGATTGAAAGCGGTCAGTCGCGCAGCGAAGAAAGCGTGCAGCAAGTGACCGAGGCTGGCGCCATGCTCGAACGCATTACCCTGGCCGTGGAAGCCATCCGCGACATGAACCGCCAGATCGCCACGGCCGCCGAAGAGCAAACCTCGGTGGCCGAAGACATCTCGCGCAACCTTACCGAGATCACCAGCATCGCCAGCACCAACCTGGACAACGTGCAGCGTACCGAAGCGGCCAGCAACAACCTGCACGGTTTGTCGGGGCAGTTGAACGAGGTGACGGCGCGGCTGAGCGCTTGATGCCAATGACTGTGTAGCGGGTTCCTTGCCGCGTCGGTACACAGTCGATCTGGCCTGAATCCCGAATGCACAAAAGCCGCACGACTTTTCAATCGTGCGGCCTTTGTGTGTTTCGCGATCAGGTGTCCTGTTTGTTTTTCAGGACCTTGCCGTTGGAGGCATCGATGTCCACATCCCACTCGACGTTTTTGGCGTCACGCAGTTCGATTTCGTACTCGTAACCGTTGAAGTGGTTGTCCAGTTCGGTTTTGGTGATCGTTGCACCGGGTGCAGATCCAGTGCGATCCTGTTCAGATCTTCCAGCGGCTTGATCTTGCCGTCCTTGACCAGTTGCGGGATCTCATCGACCCGCACATCGGCCTGGGCCAGGCCCGCGCTGAGGGTCAGGGTTGCAGCGGTCAACAAAGCAGTCAGGGTCTTCATGGGCTTCTTTCCTTGGGCGATCCGTTCAAGTGAGATCAGGTTAGCGTGAGTAACTTAATCCACCCTTAAACCCCCCTGCGTGTCTTGCATCAATGCCTGTGGACTGTGTTCGGACACACAAGCACAAATACATAACCTGTGGGAGATTCTATGGTTGAGGGGAAGCCCTCAACCGACTTTTGGCTGGTATTCGCTTTGCCCCTTGAGCAAGGCGAATACGACCCGAGCAAGTTTGCGAGCCAGTATCACCAGTGCCTGAGTGGTGCTGAACCCTCGAGCTCTTTGTGCCGCGTAAAAATCTTTCCAGGCTGGTGTACGACTGGCCGACATGGCTGCGTTGTGCAGAAGTCGGCGAGCTTCCGGATCACCTCGTTTGGTCAAGCTTCGGCGACCGTCTTCTTTTGTCCTGACTTCGCCACCCGCAAATCCATTCCCAGAAAGGCGATGAAGGCATCTGCGTTTCTGAAATCGCCTCGCTGGAATGCTGCGATCAAGCGGGCTCCGGTCAAAAATCCGATGCCTTCAACTTTCAGACAGCGCTTCAACTGACCGAGCAAACCGGCTTCTTTCAGATAATCCTTAATCGTCTTTTCGACCAGCGCCTCAAGCTGTTGCATGGATTTCACTTGCTCGGCGAAAGCGGTCTTCAACAGCGGTTCATTCGCCCAGCTTTGCACCAGGCCCACTCGTGCCTGAACCAGAGCCGCCCGGCGGCGAAAAAGGCTCAAGAGCTGACGGTACAGCGGTGATGGCGGGGTCAGGGATGAAGATCGTCACCTTCGTTCTTCAGGTAGCGAGCGAGCAGCCTGGCATCCAGCGCGTCGGTTTTGGCGCGGACATTCACCCCTTTGCGGTAATGGCTCAGCTCATAGCCACCCACCATGTAAATCACGCAGCCGGCCTCGTAGGCCAGATCGGCGAACTCAGGTGATAGATATTGGTCGACTCAATGGCGATGGCCACTGTCCTCGGCAAGTCCTTCAGCCACTGCTTGATGGCTGCCTTGTTGTTGGGAATCGTTTCAAGCAGGTCAAGTTCGGCGTGATAAATCACCAGTTCATTCTTGGCGACATCCACGCCTGCGATCGGCTTTGAGACAGAAACCGGCATTGCCATTAAATTTCCTCCGGGATATGGTTTTGAGCACTTGAAGGGCTCACCCAGAGGCGCAGGCTTGTTCCTATCGTCGGTCTAGCCAGATGCATTCTTTATCGGCGCTTGGGTGAAAGGAGGAGGGGCGAAATCTCCCACGGATCTGTACTGCGTCAACAGTCAGAATCGGGCTTTGTCCCTCCTCCTCCCTTCAAGTCCTACCATACAAGCGGGCTTGCTCGCGAAGGCGGTGTGTCAGCCACCATCATTGCTGAATGACAAACCGCTTTTGCGAGCAAGTCGGATCGCCGCACCGCCGCTCCCACAGGGTTTTGCGCGACTCTGGATCAGTAGCCGTTGTTCTTTAGCACCTGATCGACACTCGCCGCCGGACGTTTATAAAACGCCAACAACTCTCTGGCGCGGTTGGTGAAAATACCGTCGACACCGGCGTCCATGACTTTCTGGTAGTCCACTGCCTCGTCGACGGTATAGACGTGTACCAGCAGGCCCTGACTGTGGGTGTACTGGTTCATCCACGGTTGCACCAGGTCCGAATAGCTCTGGTCGCCACCCTGGGTCAGTGCGGCAGACGGTCCGGTGCCAATGGCACCCTGGGCCTTGGCGTAGTCGACCCACTGCTGGAATTCGGCTTTGTCCTTCGGTTGCTGTCTGGCGTAGTAAGTGGCTTTGTCCTTTTCGCCGGACTCGGCAAATGTCACTTTGGACTTGGGCTCGATACTGCCTTCACCCACCCACAACAGCAGGATCTTCGGCACCGTCGGCATTTCTTTTTGCAGCAGTTCGAGGCTGCTCTTCTCAAAGGTCTGCAGGACCACCTTGCCGTTGCCTTGGCCGACCGCCAGTTCGCTTTTCGCCAGTTTCGAACCGGTCGGGCTCAGCCAGCCACGGTCCTGAAGTTTTTCCTTGAGGTCGCGTTCGATGCCGGGAAACTGCTTCGGCTCCTTGGTCTCGATATACAGACCGGGCTTGTGCAAGGCGTTGCCCTCGGCGATGTCGATGACTTCATCAAGGGTCAGAATCTTCAGGCCGGCGAAGGCCGGGCGCGCGCGATCCGGGTATGCGGCGTTGAACCAGCTGCCCGCATCCAGGGTTTTCAGCTCGGCCATGGTGAACGCATTGGCCGGGCTGTCCTTGCGCTCGGGGAATTTGCTGGCGACGTCGGTGGTGCGTTGCAGGTTGTTGTCGTGCAGGGCAAACAGCACGCCATCCTTGCTGCGCTGCAGGTCCATTTCCAGGTAGTCGGCACCCAGGTCGCGGGCAGCCTTGTAGGCGGCGGCAGTGGATTCCGGTGCATCGAAAGACGCGCCACGGTGGGCGATCACCGCTGGATGCGGAATACCCAAACGGGTTGCCAGCGCCGTGGGGCCGGGTTCGCTGGTGGCCTGTGCCTGGCCGAAGCCGAGCAACAGGCTCAGTAACAGGGCACTTTTAGTAAAGGGTGCAGGCATGGTCGAGATCCTTTCGTAATGAGGGGTGGTTCCTTTTAACAACTGATCATTGCACAGGCTATCGCGAGAGCGACACAAACCTGTTCAATGCAGAATTTTTTCAGCGCCTTTGTGCGGTTCTTTGCAGTAATCTTGGCCTCGGCCATTTCCCCGGCAGAGGGAAACCCATGCACCTGCCTTGTGTGTAAACCATCGATCAGCGGTCCGTTGCGACCTTATGTGAGGTTTACCATGCGCATCACTTCCCAGCTCATCTGCCAGGCTGCCGACCAACTCAAAGGCTTCGTCGGCCTCAATCGCAAGACCGGGCACTACATCGTGCGCTTCAGCGAAGACTCGTTCGGCATGGACGTGGCGGACGACGGCATCATCCCGACCAGCGAGTTTGTCTGGGTCGCGGGGCCCGGGCAGGCCATGACGCTCAAGCGCGAATTGATTCAGTTGCTGCTGGAGCAGAACATCGATGAGCGGATCAACATCACCGAGCCCTTGCGGGTGTACATGAACCGGCGGGATGTGCCGGAGATTTCGGCGGTGCGCAGTCTGGTTCAGGGCTGAGTTTTTGCGGTGACCGTTCTGGCCTCTTCGCGGGCAAGCCCGCTCCCACAGGGATCTTGGGTGTACACAAGTAATGTGCCCGACACAGAACACTGTGGGAGCGGGCTTGCCCGCGAAGACGGCCTCAAGCACACCACATCATCTACAAGCTGAACCCGTAGGCCCGCTCAACCCTGCACACCCGCGTATGACACCGCGCATACCAGGTCGAGCGCCCACGTTCGCGAATCGCACTGTGCTCCGGATGATGCTTCCACGCCAGAATCGCCGCTTCACTGGCCCAGTACGACACGGTTATTCCCAACCCATCCTCGCCCCGAGCCGACTCCACCCCGAGAAACCCCGGCTGTTCACGGGCCAGTTCCAGCATCCGTGCGGCCGCTTCGGCGTAACCCAGGTCGCCCTCGGTGCGCACCGAGGTGAAGATCACCGCGTAGTAAGGTGTTGCTGGCGTATCGGCGATCATGACGACCGCCCTGCACAGGCGGCGACAAAGGCACCAATCAACGGCGGCAAGACGCCCTTGAGCGCCACCCGCTCGGGCTGGAACAAGGTCGCGACAAAGAACGGATGGCCGCTGAGTTCGACCGCGCGCAGCCCTTGTTCCGAATCGTGGCCGACGGCGTGAAGTTCACGCTTGAGCAGCTCCCCTTCGAACTGCGGATTCACTCCATAACGACAGCGATAGCCTTCTCGAATCTCGACGCTTTCGTACGCCTCGGCGATCAACGAGCCTGCACGCAAATGAATGCTATCGACCGCTTCCACCAGCGCGCACGTCAGCGGTGTCAGCAGCGCCCGTGCTGCATCTGGCGCCGTCTCGCCGTGTTCGGCATCCGACCAGCCCAGCACATTGCGCGCATATTCCAGCACCGCGTGTTGAAAACCGCCGCAGGTGCCGAGGAACGGTCGCCGTTGTTCGCGGGCAAAACGGATCGCCAGCAATGCGCCGTCCATGTTGCGATACGGGCTGGCCGGTACACACCAGAAACCGTCGAATCTGTGCAGCGGTGTCTCGGCGTGGATTTCATCGGTGGCCAGCCATTGCCATTGCAGGTTCAGGCCGGTGTGAGCGGCGACCTTTTCGAGCGCGATGGGAATGGCCTGGTGGGCGGTAACCTGTGGGTCGTGGTCGCCGATCAGGGCGATGCGAATCGGGTGGGTTTCCATGAGGGGCCTCTGCACTTGTTGATTCCTGGTGCCCACTATAGATTGGCGCTCACGCACTCAATATTGGCGTTTTCCCAAGTGATCAATGCAGCGACGCACTATCGACTGGATTACCCCGACCTGGCCCTGATCCTCGCGCTGGTGCGCGGTGGCTCTCTGGCCCGGGCCGCACAGCTGATGAAGGTGGATGTCTCGACGGTGTTTCGAGCGGTTCGCCGGTTGGAGGCTGCACTGGGTCAGCAACTGTTCGAAAAGAGCCGCGCCGGTTACTTGCCCTCCACCCTGGCGCAGTCCCTGGCTGAACAGGCCGAGCGCGCCGAGCAGGCGCTGGAGGCGGCGCGCATCGGTGTGGAGCAGGGCGGTGAAGTGATCAGCGGTATCGTGCGCCTGACCTGTACCGATTCGGTCCTGCAAGGTTTGCTGTTGCCGGCGCTGGCGCAATTCATGCCGAACTATCCGGCGCTGACGCTCGAACTGAGCACGTCCAACGATTTTGCCAACCTCAGCCGTCGGGATGCCGATATCGCCCTGCGCCTGACGCGCACGCCACCGGAGCACCTGGTAGGACGGCGCCTGGCGGACATTTCCTACCGCGTGTGCGCCAGCGAGCGGTATCTGCAATCGGTCAACACCACAGACCTGGCCTCATTGACCTGGATCGCCCCGGACGATTTCCTGCCCGATCACCCGACCGTTACCTGGCGTCGCCGGGCCTTGCCGGGCGTAACGCCGGGCTATCGCTGCAACAGCATGCTTTCGGTTACCGAACTGGTCAGGGCGGGGCTGGGCGTCGCGGCATTGCCGGACTTTTTGATCGGCGACGGATTACAGCCGCTGGGTGAGCCATTGCACGGATACGACACCGCACTGTGGCTGCTGACGCGTCCCGATTGCCGCGCCTTGCGCTCGGTGGTCACCTTGTTCGATGAGTTGGGGCGAGCGCTGAAACTGCCGTGAGGCCGTTCAGGCTTCTGGCACATCCTTGCGCACGAAGTGTTGATGCATTTCCGTGGTCAGGCTTTCGATGCGCTCGGTGAGGGCCTTGGTCATCTCCGTGAGGCGGGTGTTCTGCTCAAGCAGTTCCATCAATTGCGCGGTGTGTTTTTCGCGGCTTCTGCCTGCCGTTCGCTGTTGGCGATCGCCAGCGCTTCGCGGTGCTGCGCATCGGCATCGGTTTGGGCTTTGTCCCGCGCGGCCTGACGAGTCTGGGCCAACAGAATCAATGGCGCGGCATAGGCCGATTGCAGGCTGAAAGCCAGGTTGAGCAGGATGAACGGGTACGCATCGAAGTGGGTGAAATCGGACAGATTCAGGCACACCCAGGCCACCACGATCAGCGTTTGTGCGCCAAGAAAGGTCGGGGTGCCAAAGAATCGGGCAAAGGCTTCTGCGCGCAGGGCAAACTTGTCATTGCCAAAGGTCGGCGCCAGGTGGGCATGGGGGCGATGGAAACGCAGGTGATCGACAGGGGCGGCGGTTGCTTGGCTCGTGGTGGTCATGATGCTCTCTGTTTGTCGCTGGGGCTGAGGCTCACTATAGCCTCAGCGCCAGTTTCATTCTGAAACACATGGGCCGTTCAAATCGGAGCCATCAATCGTTCGACACCACCGTCGACATTGTCATTTATTACACCTGATAGCAGGCCAGAAACATGTCCAGTGCGGATTCGGCCACCCGGTGCTGTTCTTCGGGTGGCAAACCCGGCTTGCCCATGGAAATCTGCGGCCAGAATGCAAAAGACTTGAGCAGGCCCTGCACCTGTTGTGCGGCAAAATCAGGGGCAATGGCTTTCAACCGGCCATCGGCCTGAGCGGCGCGAATCCATACCGTCAGTCCTTCTTCGCGCTCGCCCATTCGCGCCACCATATCCTGCGCCCGCTCCGGGGAATGAATCGCCGCCGCTATCGCCACCCGAGCCAGGTCGAGAAAATTGTCATCGCCCAACATTTGCAGTTTGGCCATCAGCAATACGCGCAATTGGCCGCGCAATGGCAAGTCGGGACGGTAGGCCGTTTCCTGTTCTGCCGTCACCCGGGTCCATAACTGTTTGAGGATCTCGGCGAACAACTCTTCCTTGCTGGGGAAGTGGTTGTACACCGTGCGCTTCGACACGCCGGCAGTGGCCGCAATCTTGTCCATGCTGGTGATCTCGAAACCGTTGTCACGGAATTCGTCGATCGCGGCTTGAATGATCGCTTGGCGTTTTCGGTCGGTGAGGCGCTGTGGAGCTGTCATAAGTACGCTTCGGCAGGAAGAAGGGGAAAATTACACTCGGTAGTTTACTTGTCATCGACTTTGATGCAACCTAGAAACTACACTGTGCAGTGTAATGTTTTGTTAATCCTGCCCAGTAAAAAATAGAAAGTCCGGCTGATGCGTGCGTGCCTTGGCCATTTATCGTCCCAAAGCGGAGAATCGCGTCATGCGCGGTTTTTCTGGAGTCATTCAGTCATGGCCAATTCAAACTTCCCGGCGGACAACGCCTCCACGCCTGAAGCGTCCCGACAGGCTCAAGGGCAGTATCAAAACTTCACGCCGATTCAACGTCTAAGCTTTGGCAAAACCATGGGCATCCTGTGGAACGCGCTGTTCCACAAACCGCAAAACACCCGCCCGAGCGCGCCCGTCCCGGTGCAAGCCCTGACTCAAGCCGCGCTGATCGCAGCGCCGAACCACAGCGTCTATCGCCTGGGCCACTCCACGGTATTGCTCAAGTTACGCGACAAGTTCTGGATCACCGACCCGGTCTTCGCCGAGCGGGCCTCGCCGGTGCAATGGGCTGGCCCCAAGCGTTTTCACCAGCCACCGATCAGCCTGGAACAATTGCCACCGATTGAAGCGGTGATCCTGTCCCACGACCACTACGACCACCTGGATCATCAGGCTGTGTTGAAGCTCGCGGACAAGACCAAGCACTTCCTTACCCCGCTGGGCGTAGGCGACACCCTGATCAAATGGGGCATCGACGCCAGCAAAGTTCGCCAACTGGATTGGTGGCAAGGCACGGAAGTCGATGGCATCCAGTTCATCGCCACCCCATCGCAGCACTTCTCCGGCCGTGGCCTGTTCGACAGCAACAGCACCCTCTGGGCCTCGTGGGTGATGATCGACGGCGACACACGCCTCTTCTTCAGTGGCGACAGTGGCTACTTCGACGGCTTCAAGCGCATCGGCGAACAGTACGGCCCATTTGACCTGACCCTGATGGAAACCGGCGCCTACAACGTCGACTGGCCGCACGTGCACATGCAACCCGAACAAACCCTGCAAGCCCACCTTGACCTCAAGGGCCGCTGGCTACTGCCGATCCACAACGGCACGTTCGACCTGTCGATGCACGCCTGGTACGAACCCTTCGACCGCATCCTGGCCCTGGCCTGGGAGCGCAATGTATCGATCACCACACCGCAGATGGGAGAGGCGTTCAACTTGATGCATCCGCAGCGCGGTGGTGCGTGGTGGCTGGCGGTGGAAGGGGAGAGTGATCGGGTGGTGGCGCAGAACGCGTAGAGTGATGGCCTCTGTAGGAGCGAGCTTGCTCGCGAAAAACATCTGGACAACGCGATCATTCAGACAGCACGCGTTATCGTTAACGTCCATCGCGAGCTAGCTCGCTCCTACAGGGGGCATTTATAGTCAATCGATGAGTTGGCTCACTCCACCATCGCAAAATCCGCCCGCCCCACCGGATTCGGCGTCGACCCTTTCACATTCATCCCTCGACCCGGCGCAAACCCCGGGAAGAACACCAACCCTTCGGCTTCAAGCCGATAGGCCAGCGCCAGGCGCGTGACATCCAGCACTTCCTGGCGCGCCTCGAAACGTTGAATGGCCTCCACCGAGACTCGGGACTCCCGCGACAGCTCTTCCACACTCCAGCCCAGCATCGCTCGGGCCTGGGCGCAGTGGGCGGGGTGAATTGGAAGAGGGCGATACGTTCCAGGGTGATTTTCATCGCTTGAGAGGCCATGGTGTTCTCCGGGCTCGAGAGTGTTGGTTCAAAACATACTGTGTTTTTGTACAGTTGTTTTGAGCCCGGATCAAACGCATTTTTTGATTTGTCTTTTCAGGCAGACGAACGGCGCTGCGCTTACTTGCCCGCCAACCCCGGCGCTTCCCGCACGATAAAGTGATCCAGATTCTCGATGTTGGCGCTGAACACCCCGAACGTCTGCTCGGGGTTTTTCTTGCTTGGCACCTGCTTCAACTCCGGAGTCACCCCATAAAAGAAGCAGTACAACTCCCGTCCGCTCTCGATGGCGTGCTTGATCTCCTCCAGGAACGCCTTGCGCTTGCGGTAGCTGTCGATCAGCTTTTTGCTCAGGTAGACATTGACCGAGTAAGGCTTCTTCTCGAACCAGACCTTTTTCTCGAAATCGATGCGGAAACTCTGGGTGTAGTCCTTGATCTCCTTGACCTTGCCCCAGTAAATCAGCCCCTTGTTGTCTTGCAGGTACTCGATCTTCTTGAAAAACGACCCGTAGGGCGCGGTGTGCTCGCCAATCTTCAGTGGCACACGCTTGAGCAAATCCTTGTCGTCGAAGTTCGACACAAAACATTCCACCGGGTGGGCGAAGATGCTGGTCTTGTCCGGTGCCGATTCCCTGCCCGGTTGCTCGACGTTGCTTGCCACCGAAAGCGTTGGCGGCTCATCCCGCACCCCGTCCGCCGCGACCTTCGGACTGGACGGCTTGCGCACATACTCGCGCCTGGTCAGTAACAATTCCGACGGGAAATGCTCCTCGCGACTGTCATCCGTTTCCGCATCCTCCACACCCGACGCCGGCGTCTTCAGGCTCGCATAAGGGCACCCCTCGACATGCCGCGTACTCGGCAGGTTCTTGAAGTGCGGCGTGCGCACGTAATTCACATTCTTCGCGTTGAACGTGCCCAATTCATTGGCCGCATCGAATGCCAAACGACAAGCATCGTTGGGGCACTGGAAATGCTCCTTGGCCGAATCGAACGCCATCGTCTCGTCAAAATTCAGATCCCGAACGTCATAGATCGACAATTTGTCGTTAAGGCTGAGGCAGTAGGCGAGGTCGAATTTCATGTCGGGTTCCAAATCCTTTATGCGAACAGCTTCCAGTGATGGCGCATTCGAAGCAATAGCTACACTGAGATCACTTCAAGATCGCCGGGTCTGCACAGTCCATCAAAGAGAGCGGTTTCATGAGCCATTCAGATGCTTCGCCGCCCCTCCCGGAGCCGGGCCGGATAGCTCGCCGGGATGAACAGAGCGGTTGGCGCGGCTGGCTACCGGGGCTGGGCATGCTGCGCGACTACCAACCGGCATGGTTGCGTTACGACATCGTGGCCGGCCTGGTGCTGACCACGATGCTGGTGCCGGTCGGTATCGCCTATGCGGTGGCTTCAGGCGTGCCCGGCATTTACGGCCTGTACGCGACTATCGTTCCGCTGTTGTTCTATGCCTTGTTCGGCCCCAGCCGGATTCTGGTGATGGGGCCGGATTCCTCCCTGGTGGCCGTCATTCTTGCGGTCATCATTCAACTCTCCGGCGGCGACCCGCAGCGAGCCGTCGCCCTTGCAGGGATGATGGCGATCGTCTCGGGAGCGGTGTGTATCCTGGCCGGTATCGCGCGCCTGGGTTTTATCACCGAGCTGCTGTCCAAGCCGATCCGCTACGGCTACATGAACGGCATCGCACTGACCGTACTGATCAGCCAACTGCCCAAGCTGTTCGGTTTTTCGATTGAGTCTGGCGGTCCGTTGAGAAACCTGGGGGCCATCGCCTCGGCGGTGATGGCGGGAAAGGTCAACTGGACCACATTCATGGTCGGCGGGCTCACCCTGGCAGTGATCCTGCTGCTCAAAAGAAGGCCGCAATGGCCGGGCATCCTGATCGCCGTGGCAGGCGCGACGGTCGCCGTGGGGGGACTCGACCTTGCGACACGCGCCGGTGTGTCGGTCCTCGGTTCGCTCCCCCAAGGCTTGCCCGGCTTCGCCATCCCCTGGATCACCAGCGCCGATATCGTCCCGGTCTTGATCGGTGGCTGCGCCGTCGCACTCGTCTCGTTCGCCGACACCAGCGTGCTGTCCCGTGTCTACGCGGCGCGGACCCGTACTTACGTCAACCCGAACCAGGAAATGGTGGGCCTCGGTATCGCCAACCTGGCGGCCGGATTTTTTCAGGGGTTCCCGATCAGCAGCAGCTCGTCACGGACTCCCGTGGCCGAGGCCGCCGGTGCCAAAACCCAACTGACCGGCGTCGTCGGCGCACTGGCGGTGGCCTTGCTGCTGGTGGTGGCACCGGACCTGCTGCAACATTTACCGTCCAGCGCACTGGCGGCGGTCGTGATCGCCTCGGCCATTGGCCTGATCGAAATCAGCGACCTGCGCCGGATCTATCGCATCCAGCGCTGGGAATGCTGGCTATCGATTGTCTGCACGGTCGGCGTGGCCGTGTTCGGCGCGATCGAGGGCATCGGCCTGGCCATCGTGATTGCAGTCATTGAATTCCTCTGGGATGGCTGGCGCCCGTATTCCGCGGTATTGGGGCGCGCCGATGGGGTCAAGGGCTACCACGACATCAAACGTTATCCCAACGCGCGCCTGATACCTGGCCTGGTCCTGTTTCGCTGGGATGCGCCGTTGTTTTTCGCCAACGCCGAGCTGTTCAGCGAACGAGTGCTGGACGCCGTGGCGGCATCGCCCACGCCCGTGCGCTGGCTGGTGGTCGCCGCAGAACCGGTCACCAGCGTCGACGTGACTTCCGCCGACATGCTGGCCGAACTGGACGACACCCTGCACGCGGCGGGTATCGAGTTGTGCTTTGCCGAGATGAAAGACCCGGTCAAGGACAAGCTCAAGCGCTTCGGGTTGTTTGCGCGGCTGGGGGAGACGGCGTTTTTTCCTACGGTCGGGACGGCTGTGGAGAGCTATGTGGCGAGTTATCAGGTGGATTACAGGGAGCGGGAAGATGAAGGGAACGGATTGCCGTGAAAACCGCGAGATCGATATAGAGACTTCACATCAAGGAGCGAACCATGCCGAACAACTGGCCCGCCGGGATTGAGCACGTCGTCGTGCTGATGATGGAAAACCGTTCGTTCGACCATTTGCTGGGGGATTACACAAGCATCAATCCCGCGTGTGACGGCATCAACCGCAAGGCGCCCAGCACCAACCCGCTGAAGCTGGCCAATGGCAATTCGACGGTGATCACCCAGGCATCGGAGTTCCCGGAAAACTACAGTTTGTGGGCGCCGCCGCCTCCTCTGCCTCCGGCGCTGCCGCCGGGCAATAGCGAGGGTTTCGACCTTGGCCACGAATTCGTCAACGTGGAGAAACAACTGGGCGTCTCCTTCAAGACCAGCCCGGCCAACCCTACGCTCGCCGGTTTTGCCCAGGATGCCTACGACAAGGCCCGCACCGACCTGAAGGTGTACAAAACCTGGTCGCAGTCCATGGCCCAACGCGCGATGAACTACATCCCGTTCGGCGCCACGCCAGCGGACGATTCGTTGCCGGCAATCCAGGGGTTGGCGCGCAATTTCACCGTGTGCGACCGCTGGTTTTCCTCGGTGCCAGGCCCCACCTGGCCGAACCGTTTTTTTGCCATGCTCGGCAGTTGCAATGGTCACCTGCTGATGCCATCCACTGGTACGGTGCTGGCCGGCATCAAAAGCCTGATCGCACAGTTCGGCGGCGAGAGTATTTTTTCGCTGCTGCGCAACAACGGCCACGACGCGCGCATTTATTCCGATGGCGCGATTCCGCTGGCGGCGCTGGTCAGGGGTGGTTTGCAGCACCTGAGCATCGACGACTTCAAGTCGGACGTCGCCGGTGACAAGCTCCCTGAGCTGGCCTGGATCGAACCGAGCTATGGCCTGCTCAACGGCAAACTCGGGCCCAATGTGTCGCATCATCCACCCGAAGACCTGCGCTTTGGCGATCAGTTTGTCGGCGAGGTGTTCAATGCCTTGTCGGCCAACACCGCTGTCTGGAACAAAACCCTGTTCGTGCTGCTGTACGACGAACATGGCGGCTTTCATGACCACGTGGTGCCGCCGACTTGCGTGGCGACCGGTTCAGCGGTCGATGTCCCATGGAAAAATCCATTCACCCGCCTCGGCGTTCGGGTTCCGGCGATCCTGGCTTCGCCGTGGCTCAAGCCAGGCTTGATTCCCTGGACGGGCAACGTCCAGGCCCAGCATTACGATCACACCAGCCTACTGGCATTTCTTTGCGATCACTTCAAATTGCCGCGCAGTGCCCTCGGCCCTCGGGTGATCGCCGCGCAGCACTTCGGCAATGCACCCATCTGGCGTGCTGCACCGGGCGTAACGGCTGCGCCGACATTGGCGGCCACCGTGGTGCCCATTCGCGTCGTGTTGCCATTGATCGAGTCCGAACTGGCGACCCAGAGTCGGCAGGTGGTGGACAGCGCCACCGGTTACCTCGACGGCCTCGATCCAGAGCAGATCTGGAAGAGCAGCGCCCAATGGGTCAGCGGTTTTCTCGGCAACCGCAGCCGAGCCCTGGCCGACCCCGGTCAGGCCGCGCTCACGCCCGCCGCACCCAGTGCAGACAGCCTGGAGGCGAAACTGCGGCGCTTGCAGGATTTGATGGTCACCGCCCAAGGGCAAACGGTTCGCCCCGTTGCGGTGCCTGCCAGCAAAGCCTTGGCGGAGCCGGGAGCGGAAGTCGCGCCAACGCGGCTACGCGTCCTGTGCCTGCCTGGTGTCGGGTTCACGCCAGCCGGCCAAGGGCAGGGCGGCATCGATGCGAACTGGCAGGACCAGTGGCGCACATTGATCCGTACTCAACTGGCACAGAACGGTCGCCCCATCGATGACCAGGACATCGACTTCCTGTCCTTCGACGGGCAACTCAAGGAGGGACCGGACTTCGCCCAGATCACCCGAGGCCTGGCGATGCTGAGCGCCGACGCCAGGGGCAAGGCCGACGAGAATTTCGGCAGTTGGGGCCTGCCGGTCAATCAGATGTTGCGCACCACCGTTGGCGCCATCGTGCAATGGATCGAAGACGCCGAGTTGCGCACTGCGTTGACTCAACATCTGTTGGCGAAGATCGAGGCATTCAACCCACAGATCATCTTCGCCCAAGGGCTGGGCAGCCTGATCGGCTACGACGCCTTGCGCCGGTCGGTGGCGAAAAAGGTTCGGCCCTCAAGCGCATCGATGGCCGAGTGTTCGTCAGCTTCGGCTCACCGATCGCACTGCCGCTGGTGATGCGCGAAGTGTGGGGCGGGCGGGTTCTGCGCCTGAGCGAAAACGGCCGAGGCATCCGCCGCTGGTTCCATCTCCACAACCCCAACGACGGCTTGCTGACCCGGCCCATCACCTCGCCGGATTCCGCGCGGGTCGACCTGCAAACCGAATTCAGCGTGCCGCTGCGTGATGACCTGCTCGACCTCAATCACGCCGCCCAGGCCTACTTGTTGTCACCCACCAGCCAGACCGGCCTGTGGCCGCAACTGGCCCGCGATGTGGTGGCGGCGCGAGCGCTGGAAGTGCCGGCATTCCTGTCCCGCAGTGGCCAACGCAAACGTCGCGCCCTGGTGGTCGGCATCAACGACTACCCCGACCCGAGCGCACGCCTCGAGGGCTGCATCAACGACACCTACCTGATCAGCCGCATGCTGCAGGAAAGCGGCTACGACGCCGGCGACATCCGTTTGCTGCACGACGCCCGAGCGACCCGGGCCAACTTCGTCGAGCGCCTGGAATGGCTGGTGGAAGGCGCCCGCGCCGGGGACGAGCGCGTGCTGTTCTACTCCGGCCACGGCACTCAACTGCCGGTCTACAGTAGCAGCGGCGAAGCCGACTGCATGGACGAAACCCTGGTGCTTCACGACTTCGACTGGGACGACGAAAGCACCCACTTCACCGACAAACTGTTCCGCCAGTTCTACAGCCACCTGCCCTTCGACCCGGACGGCCACGGCGCCAAACTCACCGTCATGTTTGACTGCTGCTACGCCGGCGGCATGACCCGCGGCAACGGCCGCGTGCGCGGCATCACCCCACCCAGCGACATCCGCCACCGCATGCTGCGCTGGGACCCCTACGCCGGCGACTGGGACCGCCGCGTCTACGCCACCGACGCCGACCGCCGCGACTTCAGCGAACAAGACAACAAAACCCGCGGCCTCACCCGCACCCGCACCACCCAAGGCGCCGCCACCGGCCTGCGCCCCGAGAAAAAAGCCCAACTGCTGCGCCAAGGCAAACTCTACGGCCACCACGGGCCCTACATGCCGCTGATGCTCTACGCCGCACGGGAAAACGAAAAAGCCAGTGAATGTGTGGTGGGCTCCAACCACTACGGCGCCTTCACCTATGCCTTGGTTGAGCAACTGCGCAAGCTGCATCAGGAGGATGCGACGTTGGGGTTTGATCAGTTGATTGAGCGGGTGGGGAGAGTGTTGAGCGCGAAGTCGTTGGGGCAGACGCCGGAGATTGTTGGGCCGAGTGGGGTTAGGGCGGCGGTGTGTCCTTGGCGGATTAGTGGGTTGGGGAAATGATCTCGTAACTGCAGTCACAGCCAAAGAAAAGGGCCACAAGAAAATCCTGCGGCCCTGATACACAGACGTTTCCAAGCCAGCCGCTGAACCCCTGTGGGAGCGAGCCTGCTTGCGATTCGCACAATCAACACAACAACCAAGCCAACCACCAACCCTGTGGTGAGGGGGCTTGCCCCCGCTGGGCTGCAAAGCGGCCCCAAATGCTGCAACTCGGGAGCATCAGACAAACCGAATTTTGCGGATTTACGACTACTGTGCAGCCGTACGGGGCAAGCCCCTCACCACAGGTTTTGTTCCGCTCGGTTATTCCGGCTTCAACCGTTTCACCCTTGTATAAAGCAAAGCTGTGAACTCCTCCCGATCACTCGAATGGTGACAACGTCGATGACAGTTCGGGCACAGCGCTACAGCATTGCTCGGACGGTCCGAACCTTCCTGGGCCAAATGCTTAACGTGGTGAACCTCAAGAAACGGACTGCCCGACTTTTCAAACGGAGCTGGGTTGCCACAGCCTTCGCATTTACCTTCAGCCTGTTGGCGAACCCACGCTCTCACTTCCGGATCGCGAACATACGACTTTCCGCTGGACTGAGTTTGCTCTGGTTTCTCAATCCCCTTCGGCTCGACTTTAATCGGTTGTCGCTCAAGCTTTGCAGCTCGCCGCTCCAGCGTCGCTTCGTCCGCTGTCGGGGCAAAGTCTTCGGGGGTTACAGGTCCTGGAGCATTGAGTGCTTCACGAATGCTCTTCGCAACATTGGCGCCGACATTCTTGGCGGGTTTGTAGCCCTCAATGCGGTCACGCCCGAGTTCAACCAACACGGTAGAAATGTTCTGCATCCGAAACTCAACGGAGCCTTTAGTCCGACCGGCCAAAGCACCTTCGCGCAGCACGCGATTTTCATGAGCCTTGTTGATCGCCTGACCGTTCTGCTCGCGAGAAAGCATGCTTAGGTAGGCATCGACCGCAGCCTGAATCTCTACGTCACTCCAATCGCTGTTGTTCTTTTCCGTATCCATACAATCGCCGAGGGTGAAATACCCTCGGACGATACTGAGTGGCCACTACAACTGTCTACGAAAATTCCTACACAAAACGGAGACGAATCTCGCAAGCGATCCTACAAGCACGTCACCTAACCCACCGATTGCTTCGACAACTGAAACGCCCGCACAACCTTCCGCCACCAAGGCTTAGTCACCGGAATCCGACGTTGCGTGTGATCGAGCAATAGATAAGGCATGTCCCGCAGCCGAATCCAACCTTCATCCTGCCAGTGCAGCAAGCTCAGCGACATTTCCGGCCAATCCAACAAACTCAACATCGGCCGATCCGAATTGTCCGACTGCTCCGCATCACGTAAGGCCGGCACCACTTGATGGGTGATCCACTCCCGCAGCAACCGATTTCCTGGGGCGTAGTGATACACCAACAGCGCATAAACTCCGGACTCACTGAGCATCAGCTGTTTTTCCGGTTGCTGGTAATACTCAATCCACAGCGTGCGGTGCTGGTCTTTGTCTAGCTTGTTGACCACGCGCTCACTCAGATGGAAACCCATCAAACGACCGATATCGCGGGCGCAGAACCATGGCTGGTTTTCTAGGAGGATGGCGTGGAGGGGGAGTTTGTGGCGGGTGAAGACTGTTACAGACGAGGGGGCAGGCATATCCAGTACCTCTACGTATAGGTTATTGAGAGCCTGACCCCCAACGTAGATTGGACTTAAGAAACTCCAACGGGCAAAGCTTTCACATATCCGATCGATAAATCACCGAGGGTGATTACGAGTCTATGCAATTGGCCAAGCTTTCTACGTTGGGCGTTTCTTAGGCACCTGCGATAGAGATTAGATGTGCATCGGATGCGCATCAATTCGGAGGCTGCTGTAAGTACCGTAGGACTTTTAGCGTTGTGGTGTAGGGGATGAAAAAGGCTCAATCCTTTCCCAATAAAAAGCCCCGATCAGATCGGGGCTTTTGTTTTTTCGATTTGCCGATTCAAGTTTAACCGTCAAATCGGGATGAGCTAGGCTATCAATCCCAGCTCAGCGCCCCACCAGTCTGATACTCAATAACCCTCGTCTCAAAGAAGTTCTTCTCCTTCTTCAAGTCCATGATCTCGCTCATCCAAGGGAACGGGTTAGTCGTCCCTGGATACTCTTCCTTCAAACCGATCTGCGACAGACGACGGTTAGCGATGAACTTGAGGTAATCCTCCATCATCGCCGCGTTCATGCCCAACACGCCGCGAGGCATGGTGTCACGAGCGTATTCGATCTCCAGCTGAGTACCTTGCAGAATCATCTGCGAAGCTTCTTCCTTCATCTCGGCATCCCACAAATGCGGGTTTTCGATTTTGATCTGGTTGATCACGTCGATGCCGAAGTTCAGGTGCATGGATTCGTCGCGCAGGATGTATTGGAACTGCTCGGCGACGCCGGTCATTTTGTTGCGGCGGCCCATGGAGAGGATCTGGGTGAAGCCGCAGTAGAAGAAGATGCCTTCCAGAACGCAGTAGTAGGCGATCAGGTTGCGCAGCAGTTCTTTGTCGGTTTCGACGGTGCCGGTTTCGAACTTCGGATCGGAGATCGAACGGGTGTATTTCAGGCCCCAGGTGGCTTTTTTCGCGACCGACGGGATCTCGTGGTACATGTTGAAGATTTCGCCTTCATCCATGGCCAGCGATTCGATGCAGTACTGGTAGGCGTGGGTGTGGATCGCTTCTTCGAAAGCCTGGCGCAGGATGTACTGGCGGCATTCCGGGTTGGTGATCAGGCGGTACACGGCCAGGACCAGGTTGTTGGCAACCAGGGAGTCGGCGGTGGAGAAGAAGCCGAGGTTGCGCATCACGATGCGGCGCTCGTCGTCGGTCAGGCCTTCCGGGTTTTTCCAGAGGGCGATGTCGGCGGTCATGTTGACTTCTTGCGGCATCCAGTGGTTTGCGCAGCCGTCCAGGTACTTCTGCCAGGCCCAGTCGTACTTGAAGGGTACGAGCTGGTTGAGGTCGGCGCGGCAGTTGATCATGCGCTTTTCGTCAACGGCGACACGGGCGGAGGCGCCTTCGAGTTCGGCGAGGCCTTCGGCGACGTCGAGGGAGTCCAGGGCGGCTTTGGCGCGGGCAACGGCGGCGGAGTCAGCGGCGGTCACGGCACGGGCTTCCAGGGCGGCGGCACCGCCAGCGCTGTCGAGACGGTCCATGTTGGCTTCGGTGGCGTGGCCGGCGTTGGCGCTCTTGACTGCTACTTCCGTGTCTTCTTTGTCGAATTCGTCCCAGCTCAGCATGACGTGTCGTCTCCTGCGTGAGGGCCAGTGTGCCCGTGTGAAAATGGATAGGTCGGTTTTTCACACGGCCTTACTGGCCGCGTTGGATCTAAAGGAATCGTTTTTTGCAGCAGCTATACGCAGGCATCAAACAGAATTTTGTACGGGGTTCCGAGAGCCACTGATGGGCGCAGCAAGCTTTGATCGCTTGTGCGGGGCTTCAGACTGGCTTTTCATTCCTGTAAGGGAATATTGCAGGCCCGTTTAACCCCCGCATTATAGGGAAGTTTTGCGTGCTGTGGTGCGACGAAATGGCTCACGGATCGGTCGACGGCGACCGTTTTTCGGTCAGAGCGAGGGTTTATAGGGCTTTGAACGATGTTGGCGGGGGAAGATTTTTTTTCCTGATTTTTTGCCCTGGATTATTTTTGCTCAAGAAATAACCAAAAAAGGCTTTTTTCACTACATCTTGTGTTTCGGTGGGGTTTTCTCAGGCTCCAGACACAACTAAGCCCGACCGAAGTCGGGCCATGAAGTCGCGCTGGCAGCTCAGCTCAGGCGAGCGGCGCCGACGCGATCGGCACCATCGGCGGCGAGGCGGGCAGCGCCGGTGTGATCAGCGCCGTCGGCAGCGAGTTTGCCTGCGCCAACGTGGTCTGCGCCATCGGCGGCGAAGGACGCTGAACCGGTGTGGTCGTAACCGTCGGAGGCGACAGCCGCTTCAGTGGTGTAAGCAGCCGAGCCGGTGCGGTCGTAACCATCGGCGGCGAAGGTGTTGGCAGCCAGCACGGAGAGGGTAAGGGCGAGGATCAGTTGGGTTTTCATGGTCAGTGCTCCAGATTCTTGGGCGTCGTTTGTCTTGGGTTGTAGTTGATTTTACGCCGACTAATTCGATTAAAAAGCGCAAATAAATGCTTAAAACAATCGATATAATCGATCATTAAGGTTCGGCGCTTCATCTGCCTGATCGTGGCGGATGGGTCGAACCTTATTGGGGGAGGGGTGAAGCAGGGGATCAGCCGTTAGAGCAACCGTTGCCCATCGCGCTGTAACGCAGGATATGCCGTTGTCCGCTGGAATCTTCGTATTCCATTTTCATTGGCACGACTTCACAAACATTCGGGGCTTCGCTCATGGAGATCACTTTGGCGATGTCCAGATTCATCGAGTAAGTGTATTCCTCAATGGGCGGTTGTTGCTGCGCGACATCAGTCGGGACCTCGGCTGCCATGGCACTTACGCACACGCTGCTGAGGGCCAGAACCAATAAAGCTTTCATTTGAGTTTTACCTTTCTAAGGTCGAGTGGGTTCACGCAACCTTTTTGGGGTTGCGTGTGGAGCTGAACTACTGGGTTTGGGTTAACTGCCTTCGTGGGGGCTGTAACTTGGTTAACTCAGGTTGCCGGGTTGGCGTGGCAGATTTTAGGGGTGGCGGATAAGTTCATATAGCCGTGGTTTTGATAAACACCTTTGACAGATCCTGTAACAATCCCTGAATAACCTCTTCTTTTTTGTAGGAGCGAGCTTGCTCGCGATGAGCCAGAGGGCACCGCGGGGTGTCAGGTTGGGCGCGTTATCGTTGGCGACCATCGCGAGCGGGCTCGCTCCTACAGGTGTTGTGTGATGTTTGGTGGGTATTCACGACATTTTGTAGGGGCTTGTTACTACCATCGTCGAATGGTTCTATAGGCCCGGCCCGGGCTACAACAGGGTCATACAAAAACAACTATTCCACCGAGGTAAGAAAGATGAGTGCGGCTTCCCTGTATCCCGTTCGTCCCGAGGTTCTGGCTAACACGCTGACCGACGAGGCGACCTACAAGGCCATGTACCAGCAGTCGGTCGTCAACCCGGACGGCTTCTGGCGCGAGCAAGCCAAGCGCCTCGATTGGATCAAGCCTTTCACCACGGTGAAGCAGACGTCCTTCGACGATCACCATGTCGACATCAAATGGTTCGCCGACGGCACCCTGAACGTTTCCTACAACTGCCTGGACCGTCATCTGGCCGAGCGCGGCGATCAGGTCGCGATCATCTGGGAAGGCGATGACCCTGCCGAAAGCCGCAACATCACCTACCGCGAGCTGCACGAGCAAGTCTGCAAGTTCGCCAACGCCCTGCGTGGCCAGGACGTGCACCGCGGCGACGTGGTGACTATCTATATGCCGATGATCCCCGAAGCCGTGGTCGCCATGCTGGCCTGTACCCGGATCGGCGCGATTCACTCGGTGGTGTTCGGCGGGTTCTCGCCGGAAGCCCTGGCCGGTCGCATCATCGACTGCCGTTCGAAAGTGGTGATCACTGCCGACGAAGGCATTCGTGCCGGCAAGAAAATCCCGCTCAAGGCCAACGTCGACGACGCGCTGACCAACCCGGAAACCAGCAGCATCCAGAAAGTCATCGTGTGCAAGCGCACCGGTGGCGACATCAAGTGGAACCAGCATCGCGACATCTGGTTCGAGGACCTGATGAAAGTGGCCGGCACCGTTTGTGCGCCGAAAGAGATGGGCGCCGAAGAAGCGCTGTTCATCCTTTACACCTCCGGCTCCACCGGCAAGCCGAAGGGCGTGCAGCACACCACCGGCGGCTACCTGCTGTACGCGGCCATGACCCACGAGCGCGTGTTCGACTACCGCCCGGGTGAAATCTACTGGTGCACCGCCGACGTCGGCTGGGTCACCGGCCACAGTTATATCGTCTACGGCCCGCTGGCCAACGGCGCGACCACGCTGCTGTTCGAAGGCGTGCCGAACTACCCGGACATCACCCGGGTGGCGAAGATCGTCGACAAGCACAAGGTCAACATCCTCTACACCGCACCGACCGCGATCCGCGCCATGATGGCCTCGGGCACGGCCGCTGTTGAAGGCGCTGACGGCAGCAGCCTGCGCCTGCTGGGTTCGGTCGGCGAGCCGATCAACCCGGAAGCCTGGGACTGGTACTACAAGAACGTCGGCAAGTCCCGTTGCCCGATCGTCGATACCTGGTGGCAGACCGAAACCGGCGGCAACATGATGAGCCCGCTGCCGGGCGCGCACGCCCTCAAGCCGGGCTCTGCGGCGCGTCCGTTCTTCGGCGTGGTGCCGGCACTGGTGGATAACCTGGGCAACATCGTCGAGGGTGAGGCCGAGGGTAACCTGGTGATTCTCGATTCGTGGCCAGGCCAGGCGCGTACGCTGTATGGCGACCATGACCGCTTCGTCGACACTTACTTCAAGACGTTCCGCGGCATGTACTTCACCGGTGACGGCGCCCGTCGCGATGCCGATGGTTACTACTGGATCACCGGTCGAGTGGACGACGTGCTCAACGTGTCCGGCCACCGCATGGGCACCGCCGAGATCGAAAGCGCGATGGTCGCTCACCCGAAAGTCGCCGAAGCCGCTGTGGTCGGTGTGCCGCACGACATCAAGGGGCAGGGCATTTATGTGTATGTCACCCTTAAAAATGGCGAAGAGCCGAGCGAGCAACTGCGCCTGGAGCTGAAAAACTGGGTGCGCAAAGAGATCGGCCCGATTGCTTCACCGGATGTCATCCAGTGGGCGCCGGGCCTGCCGAAGACCCGTTCGGGCAAGATCATGCGCCGGATTCTGCGCAAGATTGCGACGGCTGAGTACGAGGGGTTGGGCGATATCTCCACCTTGGCTGATCCGGGTGTGGTGCAGCATTTGATTGATACGCACAAGACGATGAATGTTGCTTAAGTAGCGGTTCTGAGTCACTTGGAGCCCCGCCTGGCATTGCGCCGGGTGGGGCTTTTTTCTGGGCTTGAGTTTTGTGTTGTTTGGGTTGGCCTCATCGCGGGCAAGCCCGCTCCCACAGGGATTCGCGGTGTAAATGCGATCCGAACCACACCACAAAAACCTGTGGGAGCGGGCTTGCCCGCGAAAGCGATCTGTCAGGCAATACAGCAACATCTACCAATAAATATCGGTTTCCTCTGTCGGCATTTTCCTACTGTTACCCGCGATCTTTCAGGTTACTGATTGTGTAACCGCATCGCGCCAGTACGGGGCATTGGGAAACGCCAGGCCCTGTATCAGGGCCTCAGAACCACGGATAAAAAATAAGACCCTACGCTGTGCTTGCCGGATTAGAAGGGTTTGCCAATAATAGGCCCGCAATTTGCAGCATAGATCGGTTCAATGTCTTTTGCCTTTGCATGATTTTGCAGGGCTGTCAACGTGCCGAAACGGCATTCTCAGTGCTTCTGTAATTAGTTGTCGCATTGAAGAAATATCGGCTTCGGGCCTGTCGTTAGAATGCCGATCACTCGCTCGTCGTTGCCCGTGTTGAATTTCAACGCCCGCTTCCCAGGACGCAGCAACGCTTTCCGGTTCCACTCATTCGCATATTGGGCTGTCGCTCACTCTGCCGTTTTAGCCCTTTACCGATGGAGTCCCAAGATGAAGAAACTCGTGCTGCTTGGCGCCCTGGCACTGTCCGTGCTGTCCCTGCCAACCTTCGCCGATGAAAAGCCTCTGAAAATCGGTATCGAGGCGGCTTACCCTCCGTTCGCGTCGAAAGCGCCGGACGGCAGCATCGTGGGTTTCGACTACGACATCGGCAACGCCCTGTGCGAAGAGATGAAGGTCAAGTGCGTGTGGGTCGAGCAAGAGTTCGACGGCCTGATCCCGGCGCTGAAAGTGCGCAAGATCGACGCGATCCTGTCGTCCATGTCGATCACTGAAGATCGCAAGAAGTCCGTGGACTTCACCAACAAGTACTACAACACCCCGGCTCGCCTGGTCATGAAGGCCGGCACTCAGGTCAGCGAAGGCCTGACCGAGCTCAAGGGCAAGAACATCGGTGTGCAGCGTGGTTCGATCCACGAGCGTTTCGCCCGCGAAGTCCTGGCCCCGCTGGGTGCCGAGATCAAGCCATACGGTTCGCAGAACGAAATTTACCTCGACGTGGCTGCCGGCCGCCTCGACGGCACCGTGGCAGACGCTACGCTGCTGGATGACGGTTTCCTGAAAACCGACGCCGGTAAAGGCTTCGCGTTCGTCGGCCCTGCGTTCACCGACGTCAAATACTTCGGCGACGGCGTAGGTATCGCGGTTCGCAAGGGCGACAAGGCTGAGCTGGACAAGCTCAACGCCGCCATCGCGGCCATTCGCGAGAACGGCAAGTACAAGCAAATCCAGGACAAATACTTCGCCTTCGATATCTACGGCAAGTAATACGTCCAAGCGACAAGTCCGAAATGGCGCAAGCAACAGGATCTCTGAGGTTTGCGCCATTTTTTCATCCCAACTTTCGAGGACCTGAATCATGTTGAAAGGCTACGGGGCTGTCATCCTCGATGGCGTTTGGCTGACGCTTCAGCTCGCCTTGTCGTCCATGGCCCTGGCCATTGTCCTGGGTCTGATCGGCGTGGCACTGCGTCTTTCGCCAGTGCGCTGGCTGGCCTGGCTGGGCGACCTGTATTCCACGGTGATCCGCGGTATTCCCGACCTGGTGCTGATCCTGCTGATTTTCTACGGCGGCCAGGACCTGCTCAACCGCGTCGCGCCGATGCTTGGTTATGACGAGTACATCGACCTGAACCCGCTGGCGGCCGGTATCGGCACCCTGGGCTTCATCTTCGGTGCGTACCTGTCGGAAACCTTCCGTGGCGCCTTCATGGCGATCCCCAAGGGTCAGGCCGAAGCCGGCATGGCCTACGGCATGAGCAGTTTCCAGGTGTTTTTCCGGGTGTTGGTGCCACAGATGATTCGCCTGGCGATTCCGGGTTTCACCAACAACTGGCTGGTATTGACCAAGGCGACCGCGCTGATTTCGGTGGTGGGTCTGCAAGACATGATGTTCAAGGCCAAGCAGGCGGCCGATGCCACCCGCGAGCCTTTCACCTTCTTCCTCGCAGTGGCGGCGTTGTACCTGGTGATCACCAGCGTCTCGTTGCTGGCATTGCGTCACCTTGAGAAGCGCTACTCGGTAGGCGTAAGGGCGGCTGATCTATGATCTTCGACTACAACGTCATTTGGGAGGCCCTGCCGCTGTACCTCGGCGGCCTGGTGACCACCCTCAAACTGCTCGCACTGTCGCTGTTCTTCGGCCTGCTGTGCGCATTGCCGCTGGGCCTGATGCGCGTCTCGAAGAACCCGGTCGTCAACATGTCGGCCTGGCTCTACACCTACGTGATCCGCGGCACGCCGATGCTGGTGCAGCTGTTTTTGATCTACTACGGTCTGGCGCAGTTCGAAGCGGTGCGTGAAAGCTTCTTCTGGCCGTGGCTGTCCAGCGCCACCTTCTGTGCGTGCCTGGCATTCGCGATCAACACCAGCGCCTATACCGCCGAAATCATCGCCGGCAGCCTGCGTGCCACGCCGAACGGTGAGATCGAAGCGGCCAAGGCCATGGGCATGTCGCGGATCAAGATGTACAAGCGCATCCTGCTGCCGTCGGCCCTGCGCCGCGCGCTGCCGCAGTACAGCAACGAAGTGATCATGATGCTGCAGACCACCAGTCTGGCGTCCATCGTGACCCTGATCGATATCACCGGTGCCGCGCGTACGGTCAACGCCCAGTTCTACCTGCCGTTCGAGGCGTACATCACCGCCGGCGTGTTCTACCTGTGCATGACCTTCATCCTGGTGAAGCTGTTCAAGATGGCCGAGCGTCGCTGGCTGGGCTACCTGGCCCCGCGGAAGCACTGATATGGAACGCATCGATCATGCTTTGCCGTGGAGCCACCTGGGCAGCGAACGCCGGATCTCGGTGTTCCGCTTCGGCAGCGGCGAGCGCAAGGCCTACATCCAGGCCAGTCTCCACGCCGATGAACTGCCGGGCATGCGCACCGCGTTCGAGCTGAAAAAGCGTCTGGTCGAACTCGAAGCCCAGGGCTTGCTCAACGGTGTGATCGAACTGGTGCCGGTGGCCAATCCACTGGGCCTCGGTCAACTGCTGCAGGGTAATCATCAAGGGCGTTTCGAAGCCGGCAGCGGCAAGAACTTCAACCGCGATTTCGTCGAGTTGAGCGCGCCGGTTGCGGCTGCGTTGGCAGAGAGCCTCGGTGAGGATCCGCACGCCAACATTCGCCTGATCCGTCAGGCGATGGCTGATCATCTGGCCGCGTTGCCAGAGGCGAGCAGCCAGTTGCAAGGCATGCAGCGTGTGCTGCTCAGCCATGCCTGCACCGCCGATGTCGTGCTGGATCTGCATTGCGATGCCGAAGCGGCGCTGCACATGTATGCCTTGCCGCAGCACTGGCCGCAGTGGCGTTCGCTGGCTGCGCACCTGAATGTGCGGGTCGGTCTGCTGGCGGAAGATTCCGGCGGCAGTTCGTTCGACGAAGCCTGTTCGTTGCCGTGGTTGCGTCTGTCGCGTCTGTTCCCGGATGCACAAATTCCGCTGGCCTGTCTGGCGACTACCATTGAATTAGGGGGGCAGGCCGACACCGGTCGCGCTGAAGCCTGCGCCCACGCCGAAGGCATTCTGGCGTTCCTTGCCGAGCAAGGCCTGATCGGTGGTGAATGGCCGAAACCTGCGCAAGATCCTTGCGAAGGCATGCCGTTCGAAGGCACTGAGTTGTTGTTGGCACCACACCCCGGTGTGGTGAGTTTCCTGCGCAAACCCGGTGAGTGGGTTGAAGCGGGCGACGAGATTTTTGAAGTGATCGATCCGTTGGCGGATCGGGTCAGCACGGTGTGTGCTGGTACGTCCGGGGTGCTGTTTGCCATTGAACGGCTGCGTTATGCCCAACCCGGTTTCTGGCTGGCCAAGGTGGCGGGGCGCGAAGCGCTGCGTCACGGGCGCTTGCTCAACGACTGACTGACTGTTTTTGTGAGAACCGACCGCATGTACAAACTTGAAGTCCAAGACCTGCATAAACGCTATGGCAGTCACGAAGTGCTCAAGGGCGTGTCCCTGAAAGCGGCAGCCGGCGATGTGATCAGCATCATCGGCTCCAGTGGCTCCGGCAAAAGTACCTTCCTGCGTTGCATCAACCTGCTTGAGCAGCCGCACGCGGGCAAGATCCTGCTCAACAACGAAGAGTTGAAGCTGGTGGCGAACAAGGACGGCGCGCTGAAGGCCGCCGACCCGAAACAGCTGCAACGCATGCGCTCGCGCCTGTCGATGGTGTTCCAGCATTTCAACCTGTGGTCGCACATGACCGCGCTGGAAAACATCATGGAAGCGCCGGTGCACGTGCTGGGCGTGTCCAAGGCTGAGGCGCGCGAGAAAGCCGAACACTACCTGAACAAGGTGGGCGTGGCGCATCGCAAGGACGCCTACCCGGGCCACATGTCCGGCGGCGAACAGCAGCGCGTGGCGATTGCCCGTGCGCTGGCGATGGAGCCGGAAGTGATGCTGTTCGACGAACCGACCTCGGCACTGGACCCGGAGCTGGTTGGCGACGTGCTGAAAGTCATGCAGGCCCTGGCCCAGGAAGGCCGGACCATGGTGGTGGTGACGCACGAAATGGGCTTCGCCCGTGAAGTGTCGAACCAGTTGGTGTTCCTGCACAAAGGTCTGGTCGAAGAAAGCGGCAACCCGCGCGAAGTGCTGGTGAACCCGCAATCCGAGCGTTTGCAGCAATTCCTCTCGGGTAGCCTGAAGTAATCAGAGCTGCCGTTGTGCACCGGGATAGTGCATGCTTCGCAATTCAGAGGCTGGCCCAGCTCCCACATTTGATCTTTGCCGGTTTTGCGATTTGTGTTCTTTTACGGGCTAGCATTGGCCCATGCCTTCATCACTGTTCTTCGCTTCGGATCGCTCGCCCATGACTGCCCATCGAATTGGTTTCCTGATTTGGCCCAGCACTAAAGCACTGACGCTTGCGCTGGCTGAGGAGGCCTTGCGTGTTGCCCAGCGTGTGCATCCTGATGTGGTCTACGAACTGTCGTTTCTACATGCCGAAGCTCTGGCCGAACCACCGACCGAATGCGCCTGGCAATTACCGGGTGAAGCATGGACCGGCAAGCTCGAAAACTTCCAGAAACTGTTCCTGCTCGCTGACGAGCCACCGACCGCACTGGCGCCGGCGCTCAGCAGTGCGCTCAAACAACTGGTGCGTGCCGGTTGTGTGATCGGCGGTCTGTCGGCCGGTGTCTATCCGTTGGCGCAGCTTGGTTTGCTCGACGGTTATCGTGCGGCGGTGCACTGGCGCTGGCAGGACGATTTCGCCGAGCGTTTCCCGAAAGTCATCGCCACCAGTCACCTGTTCGACTGGGACCGCGATCGTCTGACCGCGTGCGGCGGCATGTCGGTGCTCGATCTGCTGCTGGCGGTGCTGGCCCGTGACCATGGTGCGGAACTGGCCGGTGCGGTGTCGGAAGAGCTGGTGGTCGAGCGCATCCGCGAGGGCGGTGAACGCCAGCGCATTCCGTTGCAGAACCGCCTCGGCTCCAGTCATCCGAAGCTCACTCAAGCCGTGCTGTTGATGGAAGCCAACATCGAAGAGCCGCTGACCACCGACGAAATCGCCCAGCACGTGTGCGTGTCCCGTCGGCAACTGGAGCGGATCTTCAAGCAATACCTCAACCGCGTGCCGAGCCAGTACTACCTGGAGCTGCGCCTGAACAAGGCCCGGCAGATGTTGATGCAAACCAGCAAGTCGATCATCCAGATCGGCCTGTCCTGTGGCTTCTCCTCGGGGCCGCATTTCTCCAGCGCCTATCGCAATTTCTTCGGTGCCACGCCGCGGGAAGATCGCAACCAGCGACGCAGCAGCAGTCCGTTCGAATTGTCGTCGGTGCCGTCGGAACGCAGTTAACCCTCGGCTGACAAGGGGCATGGGCTGAGCGCCCATGACCTGCGCGAGGGTTTGTTCAATTTCTATCTTTATACATTGGTGTCGTGCCAATCCTTGGGCGCTGAACAATGCCCAGGCAAATCCGCGCGCGATGATAAAGCTGTGGCGCAGGGTCGGAGCGCGAGCCGGTTCGGCAAATCTAATCCTGGCAACCCTGCCGTTAACCTTGTCAGACAGTTAAACTGCGCCTTTGCGACCCTATATGTCGCATTGCCGTAAACCCGGGAAAATCCGGGGTTTGCGCTATAAGAAGTTGTCGCTTGGCGGCAAGGCCGGGCTGAAAACTGTCCTTACAATCCCCCCATCGCTCGCCAGTTTCAGGCGAGTGTTTTCTCTTCAGGAGACTCCGATGTCCGTTGAGCACGCTGCGGTACAACGCGCCGATTTCGATCAGGTAATGGTTCCTAACTACGCGCCTGCCGCATTCATTCCTGTGCGTGGCGCCGGTTCCCGCGTTTGGGACCAGTCCGGTCGCGAGCTGATCGACTTTGCCGGCGGGATTGCCGTTAACGTATTGGGTCACGCGCATCCGGCGCTGGTCGGTGCCTTGACCGAGCAGGCGAACAAGCTGTGGCACGTGTCCAACGTGTTCACCAACGAGCCGGCCCTGCGCCTGGCGCATAAGTTGGTCGACGCTACCTTTGCCGACCGCGCTTTCTTCTGCAACTCCGGCGCCGAAGCCAACGAGGCCGCTTTCAAGCTGGCCCGCCGTGTCGGTCACGACCGTTTCGGCAGCGAGAAGTACGAAATCATCGCCGCGCTCAACAGTTTCCACGGCCGTACCCTGTTCACCGTGAACGTCGGTGGCCAGTCGAAGTACTCCGATGGCTTCGGTCCTAAAATCACCGGCATCACCCACGTGCCGTACAACGATCTGGCCGCACTGAAAGCCGCCATTTCCGACAAGACTTGCGCTGTGGTTCTGGAACCGATCCAGGGCGAAAGCGGTGTAATCCCGGCCGAACTCGAGTACCTGCAAGGCGCCCGTGAACTGTGCACCGCGCACAACGCGCTGCTGATCTTCGACGAAGTGCAGACCGGCATGGGCCGTACTGGCCATCTGTTTGCCTACCAGCATTACGGCGTGACCCCGGACATCCTGACCAGCGCCAAGAGCCTGGGCGGCGGTTTCCCGATCGCAGCCATGCTGACCACCGAAGACCTGGCCAAGCACCTGGTCGTTGGTACCCACGGCACCACCTACGGCGGCAACCCGTTGGCGTGTGCTGTCGCGGAAGCTGTCATCGACGTGATCAACACTCCTGAAGTGCTGGCTGGCGTCAGCGCCAAGCACGACAAGTTCAAGGCGCGCCTTGAGCAGATCGGCGAAAAATACGGCCTGTTCACCCAAGTCCGTGGCATGGGCCTGTTGATCGGTTGCGTCTTGAGCGATGCCTGGAAAGGCAAGGCCAAGGACATCTTCAACGCCGCTGAAAAAGAAGGCCTGATGGTGCTGCAAGCCGGCCCGGACGTGGTGCGCTTCGCGCCGAGCCTGGTGGTTGAAGACGCGGACATCGACGAAGGCCTGGACCGTTTCGAACGTGCCGCAGCAAAACTGACGCAAGCCTGATAGACCCTTCGACGCCTGGCTTTCAGGCGTCGAACCGAATTTTTTATGCCGGCCCCGCTTTTCTGTAGGAGCGAGCCTGCTCGCGATGGTGTGTCAGTCGACATCATTGTTGCTGATCCACCATCGCGAGCAGGCTCGCTCCTACAAGGGGCCGGCTTATTTCCCTCAAAAGAGTTTAAGAAAGGAGTGACACCATGCTGGTGATGCGCCCCGCGCAAATGGCTGATCTGGGCGAGGTACAGCGTCTGGCTGCGGACAGTCCGATTGGTGTCACTTCCTTGCCGGATGACGTTGAGCGCCTGAGCGACAAGATCGCGGCAAGCGAAGCCTCGTTCGCCGCCGAAGTGAGCTTCAACGGTGAGGAAAGCTATTTCTTCGTTCTTGAAGACACCGCCACCGGCAAACTGGTCGGTTGCTCGGCCATCGTGGCGTCGGCCGGTTACTCCGAGCCGTTCTACAGCTTCCGCAACGAAACCTTCGTGCACGCTTCCCGCGAGCTGAAGATTCACAACAAGATCCACGTGCTCTCCCAGTGCCACGACCTGACCGGTAACAGCTTGCTGACCAGTTTCTACGTGCAGCGCGATCTGGTGGGTTCACCGTGGTCGGAACTCAATTCCCGTGGCCGTTTGCTGTTCGTGGCCAGCCATCCGGAGCGTTTTGCCGATTCCGTGGTGACCGAAATCGTCGGTTACAGCGATGAAAACGGCGACTCGCCATTCTGGGACGCCATCGGCCGCAACTTTTTCGACCTCAACTACGCTGAAGCCGAGCGTCTGTGCGGCCTGAAGAGCCGTACGTTCCTCGCCGAACTGATGCCGCATTACCCGATCTATGTGCCCCTGCTGCCGGACTCCGCGCAAGAAGCGATGGGCCAGGTACACCCGCGGGCGCAGATCACCTTCGACATCCTGATGCGCGAAGGCTTCGAGACCGATCACTACATCGACATCTTCGACGGCGGCCCGACCCTGCATGCCCGTGTCTCGGGGATCCGTTCGATCGCCCAGAGCCGTGTGGTGCCGGTGAAGATCGGCGAGCCGGTCAAAGGTGTCGGTCGCCAGTATCTGGTTGCCAATGCCCAGTTGCAGGACTACCGCGCCGTCATGCTCGAGCTTGACTACGCGCCGGGTAAACCGGTGACCCTGGACCTGGAAGCGGCCGAAGCCCTGGGTGTCGGTGAAGGCGCCAGCGTGCGCCTGGTAGCGGTTTGACGCCTGCTCTGATCGCCAGAGAGTTTTGCCTAGAAAGCAGCGAAGTTTCACGGGTGGCGCAAGCGGCCCGTTTGAGGAGATAGCATGATCGTTCGTCCCGTACGCAGCAGCGATTTACCCGCTCTGATCGACCTGGCCCGCAGCACCGGCACCGGCCTGACTACCTTGCCGGCCAACGAAGAGCGGCTGGCCCATCGGGTCGGCTGGGCCGAGAAGACCTTTCGCGGCGAAGCCGGGCGGGGCGATGCGGACTACCTGTTCGTCCTCGAGGACGACAACGCTCGCGTGGTGGGCATTTCCGCCATTGCCGGCGCCGTCGGCCTGCGTGAGCCCTGGTACAACTTCCGGGTCGGTCTGACGGTCAGCGCTTCGCAAGAGCTGAACATCTATCGTGAAATCCCGACGCTGTTCCTGGCCAACGACCTGACCGGCAACTCCGAGCTGTGCTCGCTGTTCCTGCACGCCGATTACCGCAGCGGCCTCAACGGTCGCATGCTGTCCAAGGCGCGGATGCTGTTCATCGCCGAATTCCCGCAACTGTTCGGCAACAAGATCATTGCCGAAATGCGCGGTGTTTCCGACGAAGCCGGGCGTTCGCCGTTCTGGGAAAGCCTGGGCCGGCACTTCTTCAAGATGGAATTCAGCCAGGCCGACTACCTGACCGGCGTGGGCAACAAGGCGTTCATCGCCGAACTGATGCCGAAATTCCCGCTGTACACCTGCTTCCTGTCGCCGGATGCGCGTAACGTCATCGGTCAGGTTCACCCGGACACCGAGCCGGCGCTGGCCATGCTCAAGAGCGAAGGCTTCAGCTACCAGGGTTACGTCGACATTTTCGACGCCGGCCCGGCCATCGAATGCGAAACCGGCAAGATCCGCGCCGTGCGTGACAGCCAGGCGCTGGTGCTGGCCGTTGGCACCCCGGGTGACGACGCCACGCCGTTCATCATTCACAACCGCAAGCGCGAAGACTGCCGCATCACTGCCGCTCCGGCACGTCTGGCCGCCGGCACCCTGGTGGTCGACCCGCTGACCGCCAAACGTCTTCAACTCAACGCTGGCGATCAAGTGCGCGCCGTGGCGTTGTCCGCAGCTCGGGAGTCGAAATAATGAAGTCGCTTTACATCGCAGGTGAATGGCTGGCCGGTCAGGGCGAAGCCTTCGAGTCGCTGAACCCGGTGACCCAACAGGTGCTGTGGTCTGGCGTCGGTGCCACCGCCGCTCAGGTCGAGTCGGCTGTGCAAGCAGCGCGTCAGGCGTTCCCGGGCTGGGCGCGGCGTACCCTGGAAGAACGTATCTCGGTGCTGGAAGCCTTTGCGGCGGCGCTGAAGAATCACGCTGACGAATTGGCCCACACCATCGGTGAAGAAACCGGCAAGCCTTTGTGGGAAGCGGCGACCGAAGTGACCAGCATGGTCAACAAGATCGCCATTTCGGTGCAGAGCTACCGCGAGCGTACCGGCGAGAAGAGCGGCCCGCTGGGCGATGCCACCGCCGTGCTGCGCCACAAACCCCACGGTGTGGTGGCGGTGTTCGGTCCTTACAACTTCCCGGGTCACTTGCCGAACGGCCACATCGTGCCGGCATTGCTGGCGGGTAACAGCGTGCTGTTCAAGCCGAGCGAGCTGACGCCGAAAGTGGCCGAACTGACGGTCAAGTGCTGGATCGAAGCCGGTCTGCCGGCCGGCGTATTGAACCTGCTGCAGGGCGCTCGCGAAACCGGCATCGCCCTGGCGGCGAACCCGGGTATCGACGGCCTGTTCTTCACCGGTTCCAGCCGTACCGGCAATCACCTGCACCAGCAGTTTGCCGGTCGTCCGGACAAGATCCTGGCGCTGGAAATGGGCGGTAACAACCCGCTGGTGGTCGATCAGGTCGCGGACCTCGATGCCGCCGTTTACACCATCATTCAGTCGGCGTTCATCTCCGCCGGCCAGCGCTGCACCTGTGCCCGCCGCTTGCTGGTGCCGCAGGGTGCCTGGGGCGACTCGCTGCTGGCGCGCCTGGTGGCGGTCAGCGCGACTATTGAAGTCGGTGCCTTCGATCAGCAACCGGCGCCGTTCATGGGCTCGGTGGTCTCTCTCGGCGCAGCGAAAGCACTGATGGATGCACAGGAACACCTGCTGGCCAATGGTGCCGTGGCACTGCTGGAAATGACCCAGCCACAGGCTCGATCGGCCCTGCTGACCCCGGGTATTCTGGACGTGACCGCCGTCGCCGATCGTCCTGACGAAGAGCTGTTCGGCCCGTTGCTGCAAGTGATCCGCTACGCTGATTTTGAAGGGGCGATCGCTGAGGCCAACGACACCGCCTACGGTCTGGCCGCCGGTCTGCTGTCGGACTCCGAAGCACGCTACCAGCAGTTCTGGCTGGAAAGCCGCGCCGGTATCGTCAACTGGAACAAACAACTGACCGGTGCGGCAAGCAGTGCGCCATTCGGCGGCGTCGGCGCCTCGGGCAACCATCGCGCCAGCGCCTATTACGCGGCAGATTACTGCGCGTACCCGGTGGCCTCGCTGGAAACGCCGAGCCTGGTCTTGCCAGCGGCCCTCACGCCGGGCGTGAAGATGGCGTGATGCCCATCGCGGGCAAGCCCGCTCCCACAGGTTCGGTGGCGTTCACACATCTTGTGTACAACGCAATCACTGTGGGAGCTGGCTTGCCAGCGATGGCCACGCCTCGGTCTCAAAGAACAGTTACTGAAGCCTATAACAACAGATTCTCGTGGAGCCTCGCTGATGAAATCCTATGAAGTCAATTTTGACGGTCTAGTGGGGCCGACCCATAACTACGGCGGCCTGTCCTACGGCAACGTCGCGTCCCAGAGCAACAGCCAGCAGTCTTCGAACCCCAAGGAAGCGGCGCTGCAAGGCCTGGCAAAAATGAAAGCGCTGATGGAAATGGGTTTCCAGCAAGGCGTACTGGCACCGCAAGAACGCCCGGATGTGGCCGCCCTGCGTCGCCTGGGCTTTGGCGGCACCGACGCTGAAGTGATCGAGCGCGCTGCCAAAGACGCGATGCCGCTGCTGGTGGCCAGTTGCTCGGCCTCGAGCATGTGGGTGGCCAACGCCGCTACTGTCAGCCCGAGCGCTGACACCGCTGATGGCCGCGTGCATTTCACCGCCGCCAACCTCAACTGCAAATATCACCGCAGCATCGAACACCCGACCACCAGCCGCGTGCTGGGGGCGATGTTCGCTGACCAGAAACACTTCGCCCACCACGCCGCCTTGCCGGCCGTGGCGCAGTTCGGTGACGAAGGCGCGGCCAACCACACGCGTTTCTGCCGCGAGTACGGCGAAGCCGGCGTTGAGTTCTTCGTGTTCGGCCGCAGCGCGTTCGACACCCGCTACCCGGCTCCACAGAAGTACCCGGCGCGCCAGACCCTCGAAGCGTCACAGGCCGTTGCCCGTTTGCATGGCTTGAGCGATGACGGCGTGGTCTACGCCCAGCAGAACCCGTCGGTGATCGATCAGGGTGTGTTCCACAACGACGTGATCGCCGTCGGCAATGGTGAAGTACTGTTCTATCACGAGGACGCGTTCCTCGAGACCGAGCAGATGCTGGCCGAACTGCAGAGCAAACTCGCCAAAGCCGGTGGGAAATTTCAGTCAATCTGCGTACCGCGTTCCGCGGTAACAGTGGAGGACGCGGTTCGTTCCTACCTGTTCAATAGCCAACTGCTGTCACGTCCTGACGGTTCCATGCTGTTGATCGTGCCGGAAGAATGCCGTGGCAACGAGCGTGTCTGGCAGTACTTGCAGGGTTTGACCAGCTCCGGCGGCCTGATCCGCGAAGTGAAAGTCTTCGATCTCAAGCAGAGCATGCAGAACGGCGGTGGCCCGGCTTGCCTGCGGTTGCGTGTCGCACTCAACGAAACCGAACTGGCGGCCGTCAATCCAGGGGTTATCATGACGGCACCGTTGTACGGCACACTGACCGAATGGGTCCAGAAGCACTACCGCGACCGCATGAGCGAAAACGATCTTGCGGACCCGCAATTGCTGCTTGAGTGCCGGACGGCACTGGATGAACTGACGCAAATCCTTAAACTGGGCGCGGTTTATCCATTCCAGATCAATTGATCGACGGCGCGCTGCCCCGCATGGCAGCGCGTCGCTTCATCTCAAACGAGAGCGTAATTACATGAGCGACAAACTGCAGCTGATCCTTGAAGACACTGACGGCACGCAACTGGAAACCTCCTGCACCCGCGTTGCGGTCATGTGGCAAGGCAAAGAGCTGTGGATCCAGCACGATGGCCGCGGCCAACTGCTGATCGGCGTGGACGTCGAAGAAGGCGATGCCGAATACGCCAACCTGCTGCTGCGCCCATTGGCGACTAATCTGGTAAGTCTGCAACTGGAGATGGAACCGGCTGACCTCACCGACGAGGAACACGTTCACGGCCCGGATTGCAACCACGACCACTAAGGAAACCGCTCTATGCTCGCCCTCGGCAAACTGCTTGAACTGACCCTCGCCGGCCGTGAACCGGCGGAGAAGACTCAACTGACTGTCGAAGGCGTGCGCATGCGCTGGTTGAGCGAGGGTGCGCTGGAAGTCCGGCCGCCCGAAGCGCGTGACAACGGCCTGGACCTGCTGCTGTCGGCGGGGATCCACGGCAACGAAACAGCGCCGATCGAGTTGCTCGATCGCCTGTTGCATGACATCGCCCGCGGCGACTTGAAGCCGCGCGCACGTATTCTGTTCCTGTTCGGCAACCCCGAAGCGATTCGCAAAGGCGAGCGCTTCATCGAACAGGACGTCAATCGGCTGTTCAATGGCCGTCACGAACAAAGCAGCGGTTCCGAAGCCCTGCGCGCCTGTGAACTGGAGCGCCTGGCCGCGAGTTTCTTCAGCCTGCCGGATCGCCAGCGCCTGCACTACGACCTGCATACCGCGATCCGTGGCTCGAAGATCGAGCAGTTCGCGTTGTACCCCTGGAAGGAGGGGCGCCAGCATTCGCGCCTGGAACTGGCTCGCTTGCGCGCCGCCGGTATGGAAGCGGTGTTGCTGCAGAACAAGCCGTCCATCGTGTTCAGCGCCTACACCTACGACAAGCTCGGTGCAGAGGCTTTCACCCTGGAGCTCGGCAAGGCGCGGCCGTTCGGACAAAACGCCGGGGTCAATGTCTCGCTGCTGGAGGAACGCCTCAAGCAGATCATCGAAGGTGCCGAGCCGGAACTGACGGACGCGGCACTGGACGGTTTGCAGCTGTACAGCGTGGCACGGGAAATCATCAAGCACAGCGACAGCTTCCGCTTGAACCTGCCGGCGGACATCGAGAATTTTTCCGAATTGGATGTGGGTTATCTGCTGGCTGAAGACATCGCCAATACCCGCTGGATCATCGAGGAAGAGGGCGCCCGGATCATCTTCCCGAACCCCAGGGTGAAAAATGGCCTGCGTGCCGGCATTCTGATCGTGCCGACCACAGACGAAAACCTGGCCTGACTTACCCCTTTCCACTGTAGGAGCGAGCTTGCTCGCGATGAACCCGAAAACGCCGCGGGGTGCCAGGTTTCCCGCGTTATCGTTGACGACCATCGCGAGCAAGCTCGCTCCTACAAGGTTTTCGGTGTTTAGACGGCTACGGCACGCGGTTCAGTGCGGCGCAGAGCACGGATTTTCAACAACGTATCCGCACACGTCTTCGCCGCTTCCTGGCCCTTATGCACGAAATGCTCGAAGAAGAACTTCTGGTGCTCTTCGCCGGCATGGAAGTGGTGCGGGGTCAGGGACACCGAGAACACCGGTACTTCGGTTTCCAGCTGAACCTGCATCAGGCCGCTGACCACCGACTGGGCGACGAATTCGTGACGGTAGATCCCGCCGTCCACCACCAGGGCTGCCGCGACGATGCCGGCATAACGACCGGTCTTGGCCAGCAACTTGGCGTGCAGGGGCATTTCAAAGGCACCGCCGACTTCGAAGAAGTCGATGTCGGACTCCTGATAACCCTGGGCAATCATTTCGGCGACGAAGCCTTTACGGCTCTGATCGACAATTTCCTTGTGCCAGCAGGCCTGGATGAACGCAACGCGCTCGCCCTGATGGTGTTTGCTTTTGCTGTCGATTGCAGTGGGTTGCATGTTCTGACTCCTGTTTGTGTGAAAAACAGGGCGTTATGAATCGAAGGGGATTCAAGGGGGCGCACGCTCGCACGAATGCCGACGGACGGCCCTTTGCTGTCAATCCCGTTCTCTCTTCATCCGGACTATGACCGTCGGCCCCGGGATCACACCGGGTCTGCTGACCTTGCTGCCAGGCACCGCCGAAGCCGTGCTGTCACCAAGCGCTCGCGGGCTATGCGCATTGCGCGCAATTACCGCCGGTGGGGAGTTGCACCCCGCCCTGAGAACGTTTTTGCCGCCGGAATGTTTGGCGGCGCAGCGTTTTTATCACATATTTCCGGTATGCGCATGGCCCCTTTTGGATGATTGTCATCGACTTTTCCGTTGGTTTAATCAGCTTTTCCTACGCAAGGGTTGATTAATCGTCGCCATGCCCGCAGTAATTCTTTCCTGAAAGGGATTTCCCCTGCTTACCGAGGCCAGATTCATGAGCGTTATCGATCTTCGCAGCGACACCGTCACCCAACCTTCCGCCGGCATGCTCGACGCGATGGCCAACGCCGCCACCGGCGATGATGTGTATGGCGAAGATCCGACGGTCAACCGTCTGGAAGCTGATCTGGCAAAGCGCCTGGGGTTTGCCGCGGCACTGTTCGTGCCGACCGGCACCATGAGCAACCTGCTTGGGTTGATGGCCCATTGCGAGCGCGGTGACGAGTACATCGTCGGCCAGCAGGCCCACACTTATAAGTACGAAGGGGGTGGTGCAGCGGTGCTCGGTTCGATCCAGCCGCAACCGCTGGAAGTGCAGGCCGATGGTTCGCTGGACCTGGCCCACGTCGCGGCGGCGATCAAGCCGGATGACTTCCACTTCGCCCGCACCCGATTGCTGGCGCTGGAAAACACCATGCAGGGCAAGGTCCTGCCGCTGGAGTACCTGGCGCGGGCGCGCAGTTTTACCCGCGAGCATGGCTTGCAATTGCACCTGGATGGCGCACGTTTGTATAACGCGGCGGTGAAATTGGGTGTGGATGCCCGGGAAATCACCCAACATTTCGATTCTGTCTCGGTGTGCCTGTCCAAAGGGCTGGGCGCACCGGTCGGTTCGGTGTTGTGCGGCTCGGCCGAGCTGATCGGCAAGGCCCGGCGCCTGCGCAAAATGGTCGGTGGCGGCATGCGCCAGGCCGGGATTCTGGCGGCGGCGGGCCTGTATGCACTGGATCACAACGTAGAGCGCCTGGCCGACGACCACGCCAACGCACAATTGCTGGCAGAAGGCCTGCATGCGGCGGGTTATCAGGTTGAGCCGGTGCAGACCAACATGGTTTACGTGCAGATGGGCGACAAGGCCGAGGCGCTCAAGGCGTTTGCCGCCGAACGCGGGATCAAGCTCAGTGCCGCTGCGCGTCTGCGCATGGTCACGCACATGGACGTCAGCCGTGCGCAAATCGGGCAAGTCGTCGCGACATTCGTCGACTTTTCGCGCAAGTGATAGCGTTAGCGTTCCAATTGACCGTTTCTATCGTATAAACACGCTGTACCCCGCGCGCAGGGCCGATATAATGCGGCCCTTTGCCGTCGCTTCGTCTGTTGACGTTTCGAACAGGCCTTTGGCCGCAGCCTCCGTGGAAGAACCTAATGAAAAGCGCAGAAATCCGTGAAGCCTTCCTTCGCTTCTTCGAAGAGCAAGGCCACACCCGTGTAGCCTCCAGCTCTTTGATTCCGGGCAACGACCCAACCCTGCTGTTCACTAACGCGGGGATGAACCAGTTCAAGGACTGCTTCCTGGGCCAGGAAAAGCGCGCGTACACCCGCGCGGTCAGCAGCCAGAAATGCGTGCGCGCCGGCGGCAAGCACAATGACCTGGAAAACGTCGGTTATACCGCTCGTCACCACACATTCTTCGAAATGCTGGGTAACTTCAGCTTCGGCGACTACTTCAAGCGTGACGCGATCACCTACGCCTGGAATTTCCTGACTTCCGACAAATGGCTGAACCTGCCGAAGGAAAAGCTCTGGGTCACCGTTTACGCCAGCGATGACGAGGCGTATGACATCTGGACCAAGGAAATCGGGGTTCCGGCCGAGCGTATGGTGCGCATCGGCGACAACAAGGGCGCGCCGTACGCCTCCGACAACTTCTGGACCATGGGCGATACCGGCCCGTGCGGTCCTTGCACCGAGATTTTCTACGATCACGGCGCCGACATCTGGGGCGGCCCACCGGGCTCGCCGGAAGAAGACGGCGACCGTTACATCGAGATCTGGAACAACGTGTTCATGCAGTTCAACCGCACCGCCGATGGCGTGTTGCACCCGCTGCCAGCGCCGTCGGTGGACACCGGCATGGGTCTTGAGCGGATCAGTGCCGTGCTGCAGCACGTTCACTCGAACTATGAAATCGACCTGTTCCAGAGCCTGCTGAGCGCATCGGCCAAGGCCATCGGCTGCACCAACGACAATCAGGCTTCCCTGAAAGTCGTGGCTGACCACATCCGTTCCTGCGGTTTCCTGATTGCCGACGGCGTGCTGCCGTCCAACGAAGGCCGCGGCTACGTGCTGCGCCGGATCATCCGTCGCGCCTGCCGTCACGGTAACAAGCTGGGCGCCAAGGGCAGCTTCTTCTACCAGATCGTTGCGGCCCTGGTCGCCGAGATGGGCGAAGCTTTCCCGGAACTGAAATCCCAGCAGGCGCACATCGAACGCGTGCTGAAGGCCGAAGAAGAGCAATTCGCCAAGACCCTGGAGCAGGGCCTGAAGATCCTCGAGCAGGATCTGGCTGAACTCAAAGGCGACGTGGTGCCGGGCGACGTGGTGTTCAAACTCTACGACACCTACGGTTTCCCGATGGACCTGACCGGCGACATCGCTCGCGAGCGCAGCCTGACCATTGACGAAGCAGGTTTTGAACGCGAGATGGAAGCCCAGCGCGTCCGTGCCCGTTCCGCCAGTTCCTTCGGCATGGACTACAACAGCCTGGTCAAGGTCGATGTGGACACCGAGTTCACCGGTTATACCGCTCACAGCGGTTCGGCAAAAATCGTTGCTCTCTATAAGGACGGGCAATCGGTCGACGTGTTGAATGAAGGCGAAGAGGGCGTGGTCGTTCTGAACCAGACGCCGTTCTATGCCGAATCCGGTGGTCAGATCGGTGATTGCGGCTTCCTCCAGGCTGGCGCTGCGCGTTTCGACGTGCGCGACACCACCAAGACCGGCGGTGCGTTCCTGCACCACGGTGTGCTGGATTCGGGTAGCCTGATTGTGGGTGCTCCGGTCGAGACTCATGTCGATGCCGAAGTGCGTCACGCGACTTCGCTGAACCACTCCGCGACTCACTTGCTGCACGCCGCATTGCGTCAGGTGCTGGGCGATCACGTTCAGCAGAAAGGTTCGCTGGTCGACAGTCAGCGCCTGCGCTTCGACTTCAGCCACTTCGAAGCCATCAAGCCTGAACAACTGAAAGCGCTGGAAGACATCGTCAACGCCGAGATTCGCAAGAACTCCGAAGTTGAAACCGAAGAAACCGACATCGAAACCGCCAAGCAGAAAGGCGCCATGGCGCTGTTCGGCGAGAAGTACGGCGACAACGTGCGCGTACTGAGCATGGGCGATTTCTCCGTCGAACTGTGCGGCGGTATCCACGCCAACCGTACCGGCGACATCGGTCTGCTGAAAATCATCAGCGAAGGCGGTGTGGCATCGGGTGTGCGTCGTATCGAAGCTGTCACCGGTGCGCAAGCGCTGGCCTACTTGAATGCGGCGGAAGAACAACTCAAGGAAGCGGCCAGCCTGGTCAAGGGCAGCCGCGATAACCTGATCGACAAGCTGTCGGCTGTGCTGGAGCGCAACCGTCTGCTGGAAAAGCAACTCGAGCAGTTGCAAGCCAAGGCTGCCAGTGCCGCGGGCGACGATCTGTCGGCCCAGGCGCTGGACGTCAAGGACGTGAAAGTGCTGGCCGTGCGTCTGGACGGTCAGGATGGCAAGGCGCTGCTGGCGCTGGTCGATCAACTGAAAAACAAACTCGGCCGCGCAGTGATCCTGCTCGGCAGTGTCCATGAGGATAAGGTCGTTCTGGTTGCAGGCGTAACCAAAGACCTGACTGGCCAACTCAAAGCCGGTGATTTGATGAAGCAAGCCGCTGCGGCAGTGGGCGGGAAGGGTGGTGGTCGTCCAGACATGGCGCAAGGCGGCGGTACCGACGCCGGCGCACTGGATGCGGCACTGGCCCTGACCGTTCCGTTTGTAGAACAGGGTCTATAAGGCAGTACTTGCGGCTCGCAGTCTAGTGGCGGGCCGCAACGCTGTTTGAGTGATTATTTGGGCGCCCTTCATGGGCAGAGGCGGCTTTGAAATGGCTTTGATCGTACAGAAATTTGGAGGCACCTCGGTCGGTACTGTCGAGAGAATCGAGCAGGTCGCCGACAAGGTTAAGAAATTCCGCGATGCCGGCGATGACCTGGTGGTTGTGCTGTCTGCAATGAGCGGCGAAACCAACCGTCTGATCGATCTGGCCAAGCAAATCAGTGGCGACGGTCAACCGGTTCCGCGCGAGCTGGACGTGATCGTTTCCACTGGTGAGCAGGTGACGATTGCCCTGTTGGCCATGGCACTGATCAAGCGTGGCGTGCCTGCGGTGTCCTACACCGGCAACCAGGTGCGGATTCTGACGGATAGCGCGCACAATAAAGCGCGTATCTTGCAGATTGATGACCAGAAGATTCGCGGTGATCTGAAGGCAGGTCGTGTGGTAGTGGTCGCCGGTTTCCAGGGCGTCGACGAGCACGGCAATATCACCACCCTCGGTCGTGGCGGCTCCGACACCACCGGTGTGGCGCTGGCAGCAGCCCTGAAGGCTGACGAATGCCAGATCTACACCGACGTCGACGGTGTCTACACCACCGACCCGCGTGTGGTGTCCGTGGCTCAGCGCCTGGACAAGATCACCTTCGAAGAGATGCTGGAAATGGCCAGCCTCGGTTCCAAGGTGTTGCAGATCCGCGCGGTCGAGTTCGCCGGCAAGTACAACGTTCCGCTGCGCGTACTGCACAGCTTCAAGGAGGGTCCGGGCACCCTCATTACTATTGATGAAGAGGAAACCATGGAACAGCCGATCATTTCCGGTATCGCTTTCAACCGCGATGAAGCCAAGCTGACCATCCGTGGCGTGCCAGACATCCCGGGCGTTGCATTCAAGATTCTCGGCCCGATCAGTGCCGCGAACATTGAAGTCGACATGATCGTGCAGAACGTCGCGCACGATAACACCACCGACTTCACCTTCACCGTGCACCGCAACGACTACCAGGCGGCGCAAGCCGTGCTGGAAAAAACCGCTGGCGAGCTGGGTGCCCGTGAAGTCGTGGGCGACACCAAGATCGCCAAGGTATCGATCGTCGGCGTTGGCATGCGTTCTCACGCAGGCGTCGCCAGCCGCATGTTCGAATCCCTGGCCAAGGAAAGCATCAACATCCAGATGATCTCGACTTCGGAAATCAAAGTCTCCGTAGTGATCGAAGAGAAGTATCTGGAACTGGCTGTGCGCGCTCTGCACACGGCTTTCGAACTGGACGCACCGGCCCGCCAGGGCGAGTGATGCGTTTGCCAAAGGCGCGGTCTGACCGCGCCTTTGTTTTGAATGGCGTGCCCCCGGGCCTGTTCTTTTGCTCGCGCTAGTCAATACTCAGGCATGTAGGGCTGTGACCGCTCCGGTTGTGGGTCGAGTGCCTTTTTTTTGCAGACTGTTGTCCCTGAAATGAAATGCGTGAGGAGAAAGGTATGCTGATTCTGACTCGTCGGTGCGCAGAAAGCCTGATTATCGGTGATGGCGAAATCACCGTGACCGTGCTCGGCGTCAAAGGAAATCAAGTGCGCATCGGTGTTAATGCTCCCAAAGAGGTGGCTGTTCACCGGGAGGAAATTTACCTGCGTATCAAGAAAGAGAAGGACGAAGAACCAAGCCATTAATTTTTATCGTTTTTTATGTTTGCAAACGGGGAAGAAGCTGGTTAATATACGCCCCGTGTTGCGGAGAGCTGGCCGAGTGGCCGAAGGCGCTCCCTGCTAAGGGAGTACACCTCAAAAGGGTGTCGGGGGTTCGAATCCCCCGTTCTCCGCCATTATTTGCTTAGTACGTTGTAATCTGGCTTCTTCGGTAAGTTGTTGAAATTACTAGAAAAAGTGTTTGACATAGAGATTAAACGGCCTATAATGCGCGGCAACAAATGCACTCGTAGCTCAGCTGGATAGAGTACTCGGCTACGAACCGAGCGGTCACAGGTTCGAATCCTGTCGAGTGCACCATACAACAAAAAGCCCGCATTTAATGCGGGCTTTTTGCCGTCCGGGATTTGGCTTTTCCTTTCGTGCATCCCCTCTCGTCGAACTCCACCTGTGCGCTGCGACCTCTCTTGGTGTCGTAACGGTAGGTCGTGGCTGAATTGCGAATACTGATCCTGTCTGGCTTGCCAAGCGAGCTTTCGACGTCTTGCTGGCTCATGCCCGCGACCACTCGCTGATTGATGATCGCCTCTCGGCGCTCCCTGGCGCTGATCAGGTTTCCACACTTGTCCTGCGTCTGACCGACCACGGTTGGCTCTTTCCTTTTGATGTTCATTGCTGATGTTTCGCGGGGTTCGGCCGGCGGCATAAGCACCATCGTGCTGCCAGGTGCAAAGGCGCGGACGTCCTGAAGTGAAACGCGTTCGCCTGCGGCACAGCTCAGCGTGGTGAAGGTGATGCGTCCATCGGCCGCCTCGCAGCGTTGAATGGTGGTGGCGAGCGCCAGGGGCAGGGGGCCGAGCAGGCTGAGCAGTAAAAGGAGTTGTGAAATCGATGGCATCAGGCGTCCTCCATGACGTTCCTTTTTAAGGGTAGCGGCTACAATTTTCGAGCGGGGGTGTGTTTTCTTTTCAGAATACGTCGTCGCATTTTGATGGATCAGGACGATGCTCAAGATTGTTGTGCAAGCGCTTGTTTCAGCCACGATTTTTTAACGTTTAAAACCGTCAGGCGGTGTATCATTGCGCCCGTCAGCCCCGCCGGGGCTTGTGGAATACCTCCATGGACTTACCCAGTAGTTACTCAGTACCCCGTTTTACCAATCATGAATTGACTGATTGATCCTTCCGGCGTGCCCCGCTGCTGGGAGTGGAGTTCGCCTATGTCCGATGTTGAAGTAAAGAAAACGCAGGAAAGCTTGCAGGATCGCCTGGCTCAGGTGGTTGAGTTGCTGCAGCGCCAGCGTGTGGTAGAAGACCTGACTCACCGCCAGGAAGGCCCGCATCATGACCGGGTCGAGAACCTGGTCCACCGGCAGAACCTTGTCGAGTTGCAACGCAAGCTCGATGACCTGCACTCCGCCGACGTCGCCTACATCCTTGAAGCCTTGCCGCTGGACGACCGTCTGACGCTCTGGCAATTGGTCAAGGCCGATCGCGACGGCGACATCCTTCTTGAAGTATCCGATTCGGTTCGTGAATCGCTGATCGCCGACATGGACGATCACGAGCTCCTGGCTGCGGCCAAGGACATGGATGCCGACGAACTCGCTGACCTGGCCTCCGAGCTGCCGCGAGACGTCGTCCATGAGCTCATGGAGACCCTCGACCAGCAACAACGCGAACGCGTGCGTTCGGCACTGTCCTACGACGAGGAACAGGTCGGTGCGTTGATGGACTTCGAGATGGTGACCATCCGTGAAGATGTCAGCCTTGAAGTGGTCTTGCGTTATCTACGCCGTCTCAAGGAGTTGCCGGGCCATACCGACAAACTGTTCGTGGTCGATTACGACGGCGTCCTCAAGGGTGTGTTGCCGATCAAGCGTTTGCTGGTCAACGATCCGGACAAGCAGGTTTCCGAGGTGATGGCCAGCGATCCGGTGAGTTTTCACCCGGACGAAGACGCTTACGATGCGGCCCAGGCATTCGAGCGTTATGACTTGATCTCCGCGCCCGTGGTCGACAAGAACGGCAAGCTGATCGGTCGTCTGACCATCGATGAAATGGTCGACCTGATCCGTGAAGAGAGCGAAAGCGAAGTTCTCAACATGGCGGGTCTGCGTGAAGAAGAAGATATTTTTGCGTCGGTCTGGAAATCCCTGCGTAACCGTTGGGCCTGGCTGGCGATCAACCTGATTACCGCGTTCGTGGCTTCTCGGGTCATCGGTTTGTTTGAAGGTTCGATCGAGAAGCTCGTGGCACTTGCGGCGTTGATGCCGATCGTGGCGGGGATCGGTGGTAACTCGGGCAACCAGACCATCACCATGATTGTTCGGGCCATGGCGCTGGACCAGGTGAGCACCGGTAATACCTCGCGTCTGATGCGCAAGGAATTGGCCGTCGCGTTGATCAACGGCGTGATCTGGGGCGGGGTGATTGGTGCGGTTGCCTACCTGCTCTATGGCAGTTGGTCATTGGGCGTGGTGATGACCGCCGCGATGACGCTCAACTTGCTACTGGCGGCGTTGATGGGGGTTTTGATCCCGATGACCCTGGCGAAGATGGGTCGCGATCCGGCAATGGGCGCCAGTGTGATGATTACCGCCATGACCGACAGCGGAGGCTTTTTCATCTTCCTCGGGCTGGCGACAATCTTCCTGCTCTGAAGCCCCGTTCATTGAAAACCCGCCTTTGGCGTATTGCTGTAGGAGCGAGCTTGCTCGCGATGGTCGTTAACGATGCCGCGTGTTTACTGACTAAACGCGGCGCTCTTGAGTCCATCGCGAGCAAGCTCGCTCCTACACCATCACGTCTTTGGCGGGTTTTTTTTGGGGCCTGAATTTCAGGCAAAAAAAAGCCAGCGATCAAGCTGGCTTGAGCGTTCTGCTTGAATCAGGACGGGTCGGCGGCCATTTCAGCATCATGCGCGATCAGCGAAACCAGGGCGTTCTGCTGTCGATGGGAGAGTTGGCGGAAGCGCTGCAGCAGCTCCCGTTCGTGCAAGGAAAGCTCCGGGCTGTCCAGGCGCATGCTCAACTCTTCTCCCAGTGCGCCTTCCTGAATAAGACTCTGCTCAAGGCGCGCAATGATTTCGGAGTTCATGCTGCGATGATGATTGCGAGCCACCTCGGCAATGCGTTCACGCATTCCGTCTGGCAGACGTACGACGAACTTGTCAGCCGTACGGCTGGAATAAATTGCCTGTTTCAATGGGCGCATATATTTAACCGGTTAGTTCAGGGGAGCGGTTTTCGGGATTGGCCGCAGGATGTCTGATAGGACAAGCGCTCTGACCAAATGTTCAACCTGAATTGATAGAGGCGCACATCATGCCTCAAACCAGCCAGATCCTTGGCGTCAATTCTATGACAAATATTGAACGGTATAAAGGCGTTCTGCCAGCACCCATTATCAGAAATGCGGACTGGTTTGAAAAGTTCGACCGGGCCGTAACGCTTGATGCAGCCTCCTCCCGACGAAAGGTTTCTGAGAGGAGGAATAAGCGGACTCGATCCCCGTTCCTTGCCTTTACAGAATAGTGGCAAATGGCCGATTTACTAGGGGCAGTCGTACGGAGGGGGAGAATTCGGGATGGATGGCAGGTCCTTGCAGCGGATCTGCCGGGCCGGGATTAACGCAGTACCGGATCAAACTTGATCTTGCGTCCGGCAATCAGCGCGAGCACGAACAGACCGGTGAAGACAGCACAGGCAATCAGGGGGAGGGTGATGACCATGTCCTGGGTCAATGACAGATGAAAAATGCCGCTCAACAAGGCGAGGATGAAGAAACTCGCGGCCGATCTGGACATGCTGTGCTCCTGGTGGGGGATTCAAAATACCAAACGTTTGGATGATGGCGCCGGTAGCAGGATGTTTTCCTGGCTCATTTGCTGGCTGACAAATCCGTGCCGATCACTCAATACCGCTATTTGCCGCGCCTTCTGCAACTGAAGCTAATGCGGCATTCGTTGGGCAACCTGTGTAACGCTGCTCTCGGGAATAAAATGAAATCCCGGTAAAACTGCCAGTGCGATTGCATTCGAGAGTAAAAGAACGCTGTTCATGGCGCGGGCCTCGGTTGCTCTTGAGACCAGTGGAAGCAGCGCGCATGCCAGAGTCTATCGGCAAATAAAATCTTTAAAAACAATGAATTAAGTTATTTTTGGTAAAGCACCCTATTGCATTTTGCAAGGGTGGCTTTTTGCAGTGATGCAATTTGCACGGTAAACAGGTCCGCCCCCGGCTGAGGCGTCTGCCTACACTTAAAAAGCCCTACGGACGACATGACAAAAGCCGGCCCGGCCGTTAACATGCACGCCGTCCATCGCGCCGCGTTTCGTTGCGGCCGACATGTGTCTCAGTAGCTCAATTGGATAGAGCATCCCCCTCCTAAGGGGAAGGTTGGCAGTTCGAACCTGCCCTGGGACACCATCTTTATCAGCACTTTGCTGTCCAGAAGGCCCCGTCGGAAAATTGATTCCGGCGGGGCTTAATGAGATGGTCAGCCTGACCGAGAAGCCCTGCAGGTTTACGCTTGCAGGGCTTTTCTCGTTTTCGGCGGAGGATCTCTCATGAACACGATGACGCTTCTCGGTATCGACATTGGAAAACACAGTTTCCACCTGCACGGCCAGGACGCCAAAGGTCATCAGGTTTTACGCAAGAAAACCAGCCGCGCTCAGTTGCTCAGCACATTGGCCCAGCTGCCGGCCTGTACGGTGGTGATGGAATCGTGCGGTGGCGCCCATTGGCTGGCTCGACAGATCGGTGCAATGGGCCATGAGGTGAAGCTGATCGCCCCGCAGTACGTAAAACCATTCGTCAAAGGCAACAAAAACGACTTCATTGATGCCGAAGCGATTTGCGAGGCGGCGAGCCGCCCCGCGATGCGCTTCTGCTCGATCAAAACCCAAGAGCAGCAAACGCTTTCAGCGCTGCACCGTGTCCGCGAATCATTGATTGGCCATCGCACTGTCGCGACCAATCAGATTCATGGCTTTCTGCTGGAGTTCGGGATCAGCCTGCCTATTGGCGTTATTGCGTTGCACCGCGTGCCGGCGCTGCTGGACGATCCACAACACCCCGTTCCTGTGCGCTTGAAGGGCGTGGTGATGCGTCTTTATCGTCAAATTCAACAGCTCAATGATGAAATCAAGGACATCGAGTCCGACCTGAAGCAGCAGCTGAAAGAAGACGATGCCGGGCGTCGTTTGCAGAGTATTCCAGGCATCGGCCCGATCACTGCCAGCGCAGTACTGGCGGATGTGGGCGATGCGTCGAACTATCGAAGTGGACGCGACTTTGCCGCTTCATTAGGACTGGTGCCGAGGCAGTATTCAACGGGAGGGAAAACAGTGCTATTGGGGATCAGCAAGCGTGGCGACAAGCACATACGCCAACTGCTGGTGCAGGGCGCGCGAGCCATCATGCGTTATATCGACAAGCGGGAAGATGCCCTGGGGCCTTGGGTTCGAGAACTGCTGACGCGCCGACATTCCAATGTCGTAGCGTGCGCGTTGGCCAACAAACTGGCGCGAATCGTGGGCGGTACTGGCCAAAGGCGGCCAGTACGACCCACATCCGAACGCTTGAACGTACAGCGTTATCACCGGCTTTTGCGACGTCACTGACTGATGACAGTAAACGGCAAACGGCCCGACTGAGGACCTGGCACAAAAATTCAGCTTTAGAGGCTGAGGGCTTTTTCAGGACAGTCGGGAGCGGCTACTCATCGAGGGCCGAGCGTTGTTCCAGCAACGCTCACCATGAGCCCGAATACATTAGCGCAAGCCAGCTTTACCGAAAACAACCAATGAGGTTGCAGGAGATGGGCTGACCATACATTTTTGTGCACGATGTCTCGTTTTCAGTAACGCCTTCTCCTATCCGGAGTGAGCGTTGGGGAAGCTTCTCAAGGGAATACCACTGCTGGCCGATAACACGGGCAGTCAGGGGCCATTTTGCCTTTTGCGGTTGGCTTGGGGGGCCTCATCTCTGTGAGAAGGTGTTTGATAGCCTAGTGCCACCCGTTATCATCTGCGCGCCAAAACAGGGGCTGCGAAGCTGAGTCCGTCCGTGTATTTGCCTTTGGGTTCTTCTTCTTAAATTGCCTGGAAATCTTCGATGCTGTCGTATCACCAAAAGCGTTTTCTGATCGTCGATGATTTCTCGGACTTCCGCAGTTCGGTTCGGTCGATGCTGCGCGAACTGGGTGTCAAGGAAGTGGACACTGCCGATACCGGCGAACAGGCGCTGAAAATGTGTTCGCAGAAGCAGTACGACTTCATCCTGCAGGACTTTCACCTGGGTGACGGCAAGAAAAACGGCCAGCAGGTGCTCGAAGACCTGATGGAAGAAAAGCTGATCAGCCATGAAGCGGTGTTCGTCATGGTCACCGCCGAAACCAGCCAGGCCATGGTGCTCAGTGCGCTGGAGCACGAGCCCGATGCCTATCTGACCAAACCCTTCAACCGTTCCAGCCTGGCCCAGCGACTGGAGCGCCTGGAGCAGCGCAAAACCCTGCTCAAGCCAATCCTGCAGGCCCTTGACCGCGGCAAGCCGATGGAGGTGCTCAACGCCTGCATCGCCTTGTGCAAGCAAGACATCCGCTATTCGCCACTGTGCCTGCGCTACCGCGCCGATGCCCTGCGCGACCTCAATCAGAACGAAGCGCTGGAGCGGCTGTACGACGGCATCATCGCCGACCGCCCGTTGCCATGGGCGTTTGCCGGGTTGGGCAAGTTGCTGTTCAAGCGTGGTCAGGTCGGGCAGGCCAAAGGCATTTACGAAAAAGCCCTGAAAGTCTTCCCGATGATGCCGTCGCTGTATGACGGCATGGCTGACGTGCTGGTCGCCGAAGGGGACACCAAAGGTGCACAGCGCGTTCTGGAAGAGGCGATTCGCCTGTCGCCGCTGGCGGTGCGCCGGCAAGCGTTGCTGGGCAAGCTGGCGATGACCAACGAGGACTTCGACACAGCGGCCAAGGCCTATCGCCAGGCTGTAAGCCAGGGCGCGCAATCGCGGTTCAAGGATGCCGAGAGCAACCTCGGCCTGGCCCACGCCTTGATCAGCAAGGGCAGCGAAAGGGGGCTGGACACGCGAACCCGACTGGAAATCAACACCACATTGAGCGCCGTGGCCAAGGAAAACCCCTCCGACCCGGGCCTGCAAATCCGCGCGCGCCTGATGAAGGCCACCAGTCTGTTGCTCAACGATGCCGAGACGGCTGACAAGCTCACCGAGCAAGCCCTGCTGCGCCTGGATGGCATGGAGCAATTCATGAGCGCCGAAGCGGCGTTGCTGGTGGCCAAGCAACTGAAAATGCTCGGGCAGAGCGAGGCCGGCACCGCGATGCTGAAAAACTGCGTGGAAATCTACGGCGACGATCCGGCGGTCATGAAGGACATCGCCAAACAGACCGACGACCCGAGCATCCTCAATTCCGGCAACGCCGCTGCAGAGCTCAATCGTCAGGGCGTGCGCGTGTACAAGACCGGCAATCTGGCGGAGGCCCGGCAGGTCTTTCGCAAGGCCCTGGCAATGCAGCCGAAGAACATCAGTATCGCCCTGAACCTGGCGCAGTCGTTGTTGCACGGCACCGATACCGGCGCTCCTTCAGCGGAGCTGGAAGAATGCCGGACCTGCCTGAAAATGGTTGGCCTGATGCCCGACACCGACGCGCGCTATCCGCGTTACCAGAAGCTCAACAGCAAGGCGTTTGGCCAATGAACGACAACCGGCAGGCACTGGATTTCTCCACGGTGATCGCCTCTACCGTGCATGACATGAAGAACTCGCTGGCCATGCTGATGCAGGCCCAGAGCCAGTGGCTGGCGCGATTGCCGGAGTCGGCGCAGCAGACGCCGGAGCAGGGTGTGATCGACTTCGAGTTCGCCCACCTCAACGGCATGCTGGTGCAGTTGCTGGGGCTGTACAAACTCGGCGTCAACCAGATGCCGTTGCAACCGGCCTACCATGAACTGGACGACTTCATCGAAGCGCAGTTGGCTTGCCATCAGGAGGTGTTCGCCAGCCGCGGCATCATGGCCACCTATGAAGTGGACCCGCTGAGCCCGCTGGGTTTCTTCGACCGAGAGTTGATCGCGTCGGTATTGGCCAACTGCATCAACAACGCCATTCGCTTTGCACGACATGCCGTGTTGATCAGCGTCAGCGACGAAGCCGGGCAACTGGTGTTGACCATCAATGACGATGGCGAGGGGTATCCGACGCAGATGATCGAGCGTCAGGCCGATTACGTGCAGGGCATCAATCAAAGCAGCGGCAGCACCGGGTTGGGCCTGTACTTTGCCGGACGAATTGCTGCGTTGCATCAGCGCAACGGCGTCGGCGGACGCACCGAAATCAGCAATGGGGGGCCGTTGGGCGGCGGGGTGTTCCGTCTTTACCTGCCCTGACAGGCAGCATATTTATCGACGCTGCTTGAAATTCCGAACACGCGGAGCCTATTTTGTACGGTCGCCGTTCGCGGCCCGCACAATAACAAGGATAGTGTCATGACCACCGTTGGCCTGAGTTCACTCGCGCAGCGATTGACGGGCATTGATGAAGTTGAATGTGTCACGCCGGATTTGAATGGCGTTCCACGGGGCAAAGTGATGACCAGCGAGGGGTTTCTCGACGGTCGACGTTTGCAGATGGCGCGGGGCGTGCTGCTGCAATGCATCATGGGCGGATACCCGCCGGCGCGATTTTACGGCAGCGATGATGGCGACCTGGCGCTGATCCCGGACCCTGCACAAATTCACCGTCTGCCCTGGAGCCATCCGCCGCGAGCTTTCGCCATTTGTGACGCGGATGAACTGGGCACCACCACCCACTGCAATCTGTCGACCCGTGGTCAGCTCAAGTCGGTGATTGCCCGTTACGCAGCCCGCGGCCTGGCGCCAGTGGTGGCGACCGAGCTCGAGTTTTTTGTCTTCGCCCCCAACACTGATCCGACCCAGGCTTTTCAGCCGCCAGTGGGGTTGGATGGTCGTCGCGAGGATGGCCAGTCGGCGTTCAGCGTCAGCTCCAACAATGGATTGCGCCCCTTCTTCCATGAAGTCTACGAATGCATGGCTGCGTTGGGCTTGCCCCGCGATACCTTCATGCACGAAATGGGCGTCAGCCAGTTCGAGATCAATCTGCTGCATGGTGATCCGCTGTTGCTGGCCGACCAGACGTTCCTGTTCAAGCACTTGCTCAAGGAAGTTGCCCTCAAGCATGGTCTGAGCGTGGTGTGCATGGCCAAGCCGTTGGCGCATACGCCGGGCAGTTCGATGCACATCCACCAGAGCGTCGTCGAGATCGATTCGGGGCGCAACGTGTTCAGTGATGAGGCGGGGCAGGAGACGGCCACCTTCCGCCATTTCATTGCTGGTCAGCAAGCGTGCATGGCCGACTTCACCGCGCTGTTTGCGCCGAACGTGAACTCCTATCAGCGCTTGTGCCACCCTTACGCCTCACCGAATAATGCCTGCTGGTCCCACGACAACCGGGCGGCCGGCCTGCGCATTCCGGCCAGTCTGCCGGTGGCCCGTCGGGTCGAGAACCGCTTGCCGGGCGCCGATGCCAATCCGTATCTGGCGATTGCCGCAAGCCTGGCGGCAGGGTTGCATGGTATCGAGAACGCGTTGGAACCGAGCGCGCCGATCCAGGGTGAATTCGAAGTGCCGGACAATCTTTCGTTGCCGTGTACCTTGCATGCGGCCATTGAGCGTCTGAAACGTAGCCAGCTGGCCAAGGAACTGTTCGGTGCGGAATTCATCGAAGGCTACATTGCTTCGAAGACCCTGGAGCTGAGCAGTTTCCAGGATGAAATTACTCCCTGGGAAAGGCGTGTTTTAGCAGCCCAGGCCTGACGATCCGTCGACATCCGGCTATCGTTTAGCGATAGCCGATTCTCACTGCAAGGAGCCGCTCGGAACGCCGATGCGCCAAATCTGGAAATCCTTTCGAGCGCTGTATTTCGCCTCGCTGATGATGTTGATCGGCTCGGGCCTGTTGAGTACTTACCTGGGCTTGCGCCTGGCTGCCGATCATGTCGACAGCCTGTGGGTCGGTGCATTGATGGCGGCCAACTACTTCGGCCTGGTGCTGGGGGGCAAGATCGGTCACCGGTTGATTGCCAGGGTCGGGCATATCCGGGCCTACTCGGCCTGTGCCGGGATTGTCGGCGCGGCGGTGCTGGGCCATGGCCTGATCGATTGGCTGCCGGCCTGGTTGTTCCTGCGGGTGATCGTCGGCCTCGGCATGATGTGCCAGTACATGGTGATCGAGAGCTGGCTGAACGAGCAGGCCGAAGCCAGGCAGCGCGGGTTGGTGTTCAGCGGTTACATGATCGCCTCTTACCTGGGCCTGGTGATGGGGCAGCTGATTCTGGTCATGCACCCGGCGCTGGGGCTGGAGCTGCTGATGCTGGTCGCCCTGTGTTTCGCCCTGTGCCTGGTGCCCGTGGCCCTGACCCGGCGTATTCACCCTGCACCCTTGCATCCGGCGCCCATGGAACCACGGTTCTTTATCAAGCGCGTGCCACAGTCATTGAGCACGGTGCTCGGGGCGAGGCCTGATCGTCGGTTCGTTCTACGGTCTGGCGCCGCTGTATGCCTCGCAGCAAGGGTTGTCCACGGAGCAGGTCGGCTTGTTCATGGGGTGCTGCATTTTTGCCGGGCTGGTGGTGCAGTGGCCGTTGGGCTGGTTGTCCGACCGCTACGATCGGGCCGTGTTGATCCGCAGTTTTGCATTCAGCCTGGCCCTGGCGGCATTACCGTTGGCGATCATGCCGCAGGTGCCGCTGGAGATTCTGTTTGTCGCCGGTTTCGTCTGTTCGCTGGTGCAGTTCTGCCTGTATCCGTTGGCGGTCGCGTTCTCCAACGACCATGTCGAAGGCGATCGCAGGGTGTCCCTGACGGCAATGCTGCTGGTGACCTATGGCGTTGGCGCGAGTATCGGGCCGCTGGTGGCAGGCGTGCTGATGAAGTTGTTCGGCAGCCAGATGCTTTATGCGTTTTTCAGTTTCTTCGCGCTGGTACTGGTGTGGCGGATTCGCCCGAAAGCGGTGACCAACCTGCATCAGGTGGAAGATGCGCCGCTGCATCACGTGGCCATGCCGGACAACATGACGAGCTCACCGCTGGTGGCCTGCCTCGACCCGCGTGTTGACGAGCAGGTGGTGCAGGATCAGATGCACACTCCGGTGAATACCGGGCCAGAGCCTGAATCAGAACCTGAAACTGTCACCGAAACTGAATCCGATCAGCCGCCGGAAGATCCTGATGCAGGGCGGGACCCAAACCTCAGCGAGGTCAGGCCTTAAATCCCGGGCACAAAAACGGGCAGTCACCGCAAGGGCTACCCGTTTTTTTTGGCGCTCTATCAGATGTCGTCTTTGTCGAAGCGGCGTGCTTCGCGTTGCAACTGGTAGACGAAGCGTTCGACCTGACGCTGCACCAGGCCGCTCATGTTGTGGAAGCGAACGCCGGCGAAGGTGGTGGAAATCTTTTCTTCGAAGTGCAGATAACGCAATTCGACCGGAGCGGTCATTTTGCCAAAGGGCAGGTCGGCGCTGAAGCGGTCGTACACCTGGCCCAGTTGCAGGCTGTCAGTGATGTCGCCGTCGAAACGCAGTTTGCAGCCGGTCGCGGAAATATCCAGCAACTTGCCGCTGATGGGAGCCTTGAGCTTTTCGCCGTCGAGGTTGACGTTGACCAGTTGTGCCAGCTTCAGTGCCGCACGGAACGCATTGCGGCGCTGGTGGTACACCACTTCATCGGGCAGGGTGCCGCGATAGCAGCGACTGCCACCGGATTCGTCGATGTTCAATTGGCCGTTGCTTTCCCAGGCAATGCGCACGCCTTCGTGGAAGCCTTCGACCTTGAACGGTTCGCCCGCCAGCAGGTAGCGCTCGCCATCGCGGGGGATCATTTCGTCCAGGGCGATCATGTTGCTGTCACGGTCAAGATCCACCAGATAGCTCTGGAAGCGCTGGCTGCGCTCGTGGAACGTGATGATCAGCGGGTCATGGCTTTCGAGCAGCTGGCGCAGGTTGCCGGAGATTTCCAAGGGCGTGGAGAGCACCTTGGGTGGCTGCGGAGCATCATCCACGGATAAGGCATTGGACACGGTTAATCAATCTCCAGACAAAATTTGACTACGGCTAGCCAGCATTTTGCCAGCATCTTTCGCGTCTTGGATAGAGCGGGCTCATCGAGCGGGCTAAGCCTGACTGAGCGGGCGTGGCTTGGCAAGCTTGGAGAATGTACCGCTGGCATCGTAAAGCGCCGGGGTTTCACCGCCGGTGAGGATTTTCAGCTGGGTGGCCGTAGCGGCCTGCTGAGTGAGGATCGACTGACCGTTGTTGGCGTTGATGGCCTGGCACTGGGCCAGGAGATCGGTCAACACGTCACTTTGCGCCAGCAACTGGTCGCCAATGCTCGACTGACTGGCCAATTGCTCAAGACCGGCACGGTTGGTCGGCAGGTTGAGGCTGGCGAGAACTTCACTGCGCTTGCGGCCATGCTGTTCGAGCAAGACGACCAATGCCTGTTTCTGCGCCAGGATGTCCTCGAGCAATGGCATGTCGCGGCCATGCAATGCGAGGGATTCGGTCTGCAGTAATTCCAGCAAGTGTTGCGCTGGAGCAAAGTCGTCGGTGATCAGTTGCAGTAAATGAGTGTCGTGCATGGCTGGCCTTGGGTTTTAAGCGTCCAAAAGCCTGGCGCCGGCGGTGGCCTAGCGCTGGGCTTCGAAGTTGAGCAGTTTGCTGGCTACACGGTTGCTGTCGACCTTATAGCTGCCATCGGCAATCGCTGCTTTCAACTCGGCCACGCGGGCTTTGTCGACGGCAGGCTGATCGCGCAGCTTGTCAGTGACCTTCTGCAACTGTTGAGCCTCTTCGCTGAGGTGTACCGATTCCCCGCTTTTGACGGTACCGGCCTGTTCGGCCGCGGACTCCAGCGGCGCGGATTTGCCGGCTTCGGCGCTTTCCTTGCTGGCGCTGGTACGTGTACTGCCCGTAAGGGACGAGGAGCTGTTCAAACGGCTGAAATCGATGACCATGATAAAAAACCTCTGGGAATTTGGACGCTTGCCATGGTTTCGGCCATTCCCTGGAAAACTTTAGGTCCATTTATCAATGAACCTCGCGCGCGTCAGCGCTTGCCCTGCATGGAGCACAGTCTAGGGAACAGCCGCGGCAAGCGCCACATTCCGGTGAACCGAGAGCCTTACATGGACACTTCCACCTGCCCCGGCGCCATGACCTGCGCCTTGATGACTCGCTGGGAGTTGAGGTTTTTCACCCGGATCTGTTCGCTCAGGCTGCCGTTTGACAGGGCTTCGCCCGGCATGCGCACGCTGAGCGTACCGCTGCGGGCGGTAATCACTACCTGATCACCCTTGCGGATGACCTCGGCCTGTTCGATGTGCACCAGGGTAATCACCTGGTCGGCGACCGTTGGTCGGGTCAGTCGCTGCCCGACCGCTTGATCAAGGGAGGTCAGGTAGCCCTGGCTGATCAGGCTGATATCGCGCTCGCGCAGGACCACATCCCCAGGCTCGACAATGGCGGCGCGGCGCAGTGGTCGGGCGGTGGTCACGACATCGCGAAACAGCCGGACTTGAGCGGGCACGAAGACGGTCCAGGGGGCCGCGCCCTCGCAGCGGACCTTGACCGTGACCCGTCCCAGCGGCTTGGGGCTCTCAAGGGTTGCTGTCAATTCCTTGTCGCACATCGGCATGTGCATGCGCGGATCGAGCGGGTTGACCTGGATCTCGTAGCGACCTTCCGTTTGACTGGTGGCGAGATAGTCTTCTACGGTGAATTCAAGAAAGCCCTGAGTGACGCCGATAAGCATGTCAGGCAAGGTAACCGCGTCAGCAAGGGCAGGGCTGCCAGCGTTGAACAGGCAAACAGCCGCCAGCACGCCGAGCCATTTGCGGCAGGGTGTGGTCAGGCGTCGAAAAAATGTCGGTTCTGTGTTCATAACGATTAAAAAAGCAAGCGCCGTGCCGTTTAGTGATGAAGGCGCGTCGCAACAACACTTGGCGTTGGTGTAGGAGTCTGGGCATGGCTGGTGTAATGGATTCGGTAAACCAGCGCACGCAACTGGTGGGGCAGAATCGCCTGGAGCTGTTGTTGTTCCGTCTCGACGGTCAGCAGCTGTACGGGATCAATGTGTTCAAGGTTCGGGAGGTGCTGCAATGCCCCCAACTGACACTGATGCCCAAATCCAGTCCTGTCGTGTGCGGTGTGGCGAACATCCGGGGGGCGACCATACCGATCCTTGATCTGGCGATGGCGACCGGCTCCGGTGCTTTGAAGGACAAGAACAATCCCTTCGTGATCATCACGGAGTACAACACCAAGACCCAGGGTTTCCTGGTCCGCTCGGTGGAACGCATTGTCAACATGAACTGGGAGGAGATCCATCCGCCACCCAAGGGCACCGGACGCGATCACTACCTGACGGCAGTGACGCGGGTCGACAATCAGTTGGTCGAAATCATCGACGTCGAGAAAGTGCTGGCGGAAGTGGCGCCGACGCCGGAAGCGATTTCCGTCGGCGTGGTGGATGTCGAAACCCAGCACAAGGCGCTTTCGTTGCGAGTGCTGACGGTCGACGACTCGTCGGTGGCACGCAAGCAGGTCACCCGTTGCCTGCAAACGGTCGGTGTCGAAGTGGTGGCGTTGAACGACGGTCGGCAAGCGCTGGACTACCTGCGCAAACTGGTCGATGAGGGCAAGAAACCGGAAGAAGAGTTCCTGATGATGATCTCCGACATCGAGATGCCGGAGATGGACGGGTACACCCTGACGGCGGCAATCCGCAACGACCCGCGCATGCAAAAGCTTCATATCATCCTGCATACTTCGTTGTCGGGGGTTTTCAATCAGGCGATGGTCAAGAAGGTCGGTGCCGATGACTTCCTGGCCAAATTCCGTCCTGATGACCTGGCATCCCGGGTAGTCGACCGGATCAAGGCAGCAGATATCAGCTAGGGGCCTGCGCCCCTGGCAGTCAACACGATTTAAGAGGCGGCATCATTGTCTACGGGTAATTTGGATTTCGAACAGTTCCGGGTGTTCCTGGAAAAAGCCTGTGGCATTTTGCTCGGTGAAAACAAGCAGTACCTGGTCTCCAGCCGTCTCAACAAACTGATGGAACAGCAAGGCATCAAGTCTTTGGGTGAGCTGGTTCAGCGCATGCAGACCCAGCCGCGCAGCGGTTTGCGCGAGCAGGTGGTAGACGCCATGACCACCAACGAAACCCTGTGGTTTCGTGACACCTACCCGTTTGAAGTCTTGAAGAACAAGGTACTGCCCGAAGCGATCAAGGCCAGTCCTGGCCAGCGCCTGCGCATCTGGTCGGCGGCGTGCTCCTCAGGCCAGGAACCGTATTCGCTGTCGATGTCCATCGACGAGTTCGAGCGGGTCAACATGGGTCAGTTAAGGATGGGCGTGCAGATTGTTGCCACCGACCTGTCCGGCACCATGCTGACCAACTGCAAGACTGGCGAGTACGACAGCCTGGCCATCGGCCGTGGTCTGTCGCCAGAGCGCCTGCAGCGTTATTTCGACCCGAAAGGGCCGGGGCGCTGGGCGATCAAGGCGCCGATCAAGAGCCGGGTGGAGTTCCGTTCCTTCAACCTGCTGGACAGCTACGTGAGCCTGGGCAAGTTCGACATCGTGTTCTGCCGCAACGTGTTGATCTACTTCTCCGCCGAGGTGAAGAAGGACATCCTGTTGCGCATCCACAGTACGTTGAAGCCGGGGGGGTACCTGTTCCTCGGTGCTTCCGAAGCACTGAACGGTTTGCCGGATCATTACCAGATGGTCCAGTGCAGCCCGGGGATCATTTACCAGGCGAAGTGATTTTTGCTGGTGTCATCGAAAACGGGAGTCCTCATGGGCTCCCGTTTTTTTATGCCTGATGATTTTCTGCGGGCACCGCCACCCCCTGTGGGAGCGGGCTTGCCCGCGAAAGCGGTGGACCAGAAAAGTTGATATCGGCTGATACGACGCCTTCGCGGGCAAGCCCGCTCCCACAGGGTCAGATGGTGTTCTGCGAATGGAGGAAGCGGCAGAAAAGCGGCATCCGGCGGAAACCCGTTGCCGCTTTTCTGGCATTGCCGCATTGCCATGGCCGGCAAAGCCCCGGTTTCCGGGCTTTTTTGAATTGGCATGGGGCTTGCTAAGTTGATCCTACGTAAAATCAGGTCACCCGAAGGTTTCCCGACATGAGCATCAGCTTCGATAAAGCGCTCGGTATCCACGAACAAGCCCTGGGCTTCCGCGCCCAGCGTGCCGAAGTCCTGGCCAACAACATCGCCAACGCCGACACCCCGAACTACAAGGCTCGGGATCTGGATTTCTCGAAAGTGCTCGCCGAGCAGAACGAGAAAACCAAAAACGGCACCTTCGCCTTGAACATGACCAACAGCCGTCATATCGAAGCTGAAGGTCTGGGCAATGGCGACGAGTCGTTGCTGTATCGCACGCCGATGCAACCGTCGATCGACCAGAACACCGTGGATGCTCAGCTGGAGCAGTCGAACTACGCGGAAAACGCGATCGGCTTCCAGGCCAGCTTCACCCTGCTCAACAGCAAATTCAAAGGGCTGGTATCAGCCCTGCGCGGAGAGTAAGCCATGTCTCTATCCAGTGTTTTCAACATTGCCGGTAGCGGCATGAGTGCGCAGACCACGCGTTTGAACACCGTCGCTTCGAACATTGCCAACGCCGAGACCGTCTCGTCGAGCATCGACCAGACCTACCGCGCGCGCCACCCGGTGTTCGCCACCATGTTCCAGGGCGGCCAGAGCGGCGGCAGCGACTCGCTGTTCCAGAGCCAGGACGCCGCCGGTCAGGGCGTGCAGGTACTGGGGGTGGTCGAAGACCAGAGCAACCTCGAGGCGCGCTACGAGCCGAACCATCCGGCGGCTGATGCCAAGGGCTACGTCTACTACCCGAACGTCAACGTGGTTGAAGAAATGGCCGACATGATTTCCGCGAGCCGTTCGTTTCAGACCAACGCCGAAATGATGAACACCGCCAAGACCATGATGCAGAAGGTCCTGACCCTCGGTCAGTGATAAGGGGCGACTCAGATGAGTGTTACCGATTCCACCAGTGGTTTGAGCCTCAACGACATCCTGGCCAACTCCTCGATCAAGACCAACACCACGACTGACGGCCTCGCGTCGGCAACCGGCAGTGCCACGGGCAACAAGGCCCTGGGCAAGGATGCGTTCCTGCAGTTGCTGGTGACCCAGCTGAAAAACCAGAACCCGCTGGAGCCCCAGGACAATGGCGCGTTCGTGGCCCAGCTGGCGCAGTTCAGTAGCCTGGAAGGCATCACCACGCTCAACGACACCGTGAGCGGCCTGGCCAGCAACTACAACTCGTCCCAGGCACTGCAGGCATCGTCGCTGGTGGGCCGTTCGGTCATCGCACCGGGCGACAAGGCCGTGGTCGATACCACCAAGAGCCTCAGCGGTACGGTAGTGGTTCCGTCTTCGGTGGCGTCCGCCACCCTGAAGATCACCGATGCCAGCGGCAAGACCGTGCGTACTATCGACCTCGGCTCGCAGAAGGCCGGCAACGCCAGCTTCATCTGGGACGGCAAGAACGATGCGGGTGAGACGGTACCTGCGGGCACCTACACCTTTGGCGCCACGACCACGATCGATGGCAAGTCCGTTGCGTTGATCACCAACCTGCCCGCGACCGTCAACAGCGTGACCATCAGCCAGACCGGCGGTGAGTTGATGCTCAATCTGGCCGGGCTGGGCAGCGTTGCCCTGTCCAAAGTACAAACCATTGGTATGTAGAGCCGACTAACACGGCACAAAGGAGTGATGATGTCTTTCAATATCGGCCTTAGCGGTCTCTATGCAGCCAACAAACAACTGGACGTGACCGGCAACAACATCGCCAACGTCGCGACCACCGGTTTCAAATCGTCTCGTGCAGAATTCGAAGACGTGTACTCGGCGACCCGCCTGGGCACCGGCAGCAAGACCGTCGGCAACGGCGTGCGCCTGGCCAACGTTTCCCAGCAGTTCGGCCAGGGTGACGTGAGCAACACTGGCAACGTGCTCGACATGGGTATCCAGGGCAATGGCTTTTTTGTCCTGAGCAATAACGGCTCCCTGACCTACACCCGTGCCGGTACGTTCAAGACCGACAAGGAAGGCTACGTCACCAACAGCGACGGCACTGCCCGCCTGCAAGGTTACGGTGTGGATTCCAACGGCAAGATCGTCAACGGGGTGCTGACCGACCTGCGGATCGATACCTCCAACCTGGCGCCGAAGTCCACCAGCACCGTGTCGTCGACGATCAACCTGAACTCCACCTCGGCGGTGATCGACCAGACGGTTGCGGCCAACAAGTTCGACCCGTCCAAGACCGAGACCTTTACCAAGTCGTTCAGTACCCCGATCTTCGATACTCAGGGTAACCAGCACACCATGGATCAATACATGGTCAAGACTGGCGCGAATACGTGGGACACCTACACACTGATCGATGGCCGCAACCCGGATGGCAGTGATCCTAAGGTTACCGCTCCGGTTGCTTCGACCATGTCCTTCGATTCCACCGGTAAACTGACTTCGGTCAGCACCCCCGTGACGCCGCCAACCACGCCACCGACTTCGGTGATCAGCAGTGACCTGAAGATCACCAACTGGACTCCGGGCTCCGTGACCAATGGCGTCTGGACAGCCAACGGCGCCGCAGCCGACCCGGCAGGTTTGACCATCGCCATGGCCAACACCACGCAGTTCAACGCCGACACCGCGCGTTCGATTCCGGCACAGAACGGTTACGCCACTGGCCAGATCACCAACCTGACCATCGACGGCAGCGGAGTGCTGCTGGCCAACTTCAGCAACAACCAGACCAAGCCGATCGGCCAGATTTCCCTGGCCAGCTTCACCAACGAGCAAGGCCTGCAGCCGGTAGGCGGCACCAGCTGGAAAGAAACCTACGCATCGGGCATCCCGGGCTACGATGCACCGGAAACCGGCACCCTGGGTTCGATCGTTTCCAACTCCTTGGAAGAGTCCAACGTCAACCTGACCAACGAACTGGTCGACCTGATCAAGGCGCAGAGCAACTATCAGGCGAACGCCAAGACCATCTCCACCCAGAGCACCATCATGCAGACCATCATTCAGATGACTTGATGCGTGTTGGTTGATGCTGCTTCACAAAGAGCCCCTCGAGAGAGGGGTTTAATGAGATGGCCAGCCTGACCGAAAAGCCCTGCAAGCGTAAACCTGCAGGACTTCTCGGCCAGGCTGGCCATGCATTTTTGTGTCCGGTGCTTTTCTGTAGAAGGCTCGCGATAACGGTAGTGAACTTTACAGCAGGCTGATCGGGTAGCTGATGATCAGGCGGTTCTCATCGAACTCGTTGTTGCTGTAGTCGCGACGCATGGTCGAGTTGCGCCATTTCACGTTCAGGTCTTTCAGCGCACCGCTCTGCACGGTGTAGCCCAGTTCCGATTCACGCCCCCATTCCTTGCCATCGGTGATGCTGCCGGTGTGCACGTTATCGCCACTGATGTAGCGGTTCATCAGGGTCAGGCCCGGTACGCCGAGGGCGACAAAGTTGTAGTCGTGGCGCACTTGCCAGGACTTTTCCCGAGCATTGTCGTAGCTGGAGTTGTAGCTGTCGTTGGCCAGTGTGCCGCCGCTGGTGCCGTTGACCCGCATCCAGGCGTTATCACCGGTGAGTTTCTGCAGGCCGACGTAGAACGTGTTGCCGCCGTACTTGGCCGAAAACAAGCCATACAGGGTTTTGTTGTCCAACTCGCCGGCCCGGGCGCTGCCGTCATCCTTGCCGTAGAAGAAACCGAGGTTGGCGCCCAGGGTCCAGTCGCCAAGCGGTTGGCTGTGGATCAGATTGATGAACTGCTGGCTGTAGATGTCCTTGAGCTCGGCGTTCCACAGACCGATCTGGGTACGTTTGTCGTTGAACAGGTATTCACCGCCCTGAAAGTTGAAACGGTCGGAGGTGAACGCGGCTTTGCCGGTCATCGACATGTCGCTCATGCTGCTGTCATCGCGTGGGCTGTTCTGGCGGAACTGGCCGCCGTAGAGCGTCAGGCCATTGATTTCCTTTGAGGTGATCTGGCCGCCACGAAAAGTTTGCGGCAACGAGCGACCGTCGTCCGAGCGCAGGATCGGCAACACGGGCATCCACTCGCCAACCTTGACTTCGGTCTGCGACAGCTTCGCCTTGAACGCCACGTTGGTGCGGCCGAAGTTGTCCGCCGGGCGGCCGTCGTGGTCCAGCGGCAGCAGTTGCGTACCACCGGTGCCTTTGCCGCCGTCGAGTTTCACCGAATACAAACCGAGCACATCCATGCCGAACCCGATGGTGCCCTGGGTGAACCCGGACTTGGCGTCGAGGATGAAACTCTGCGTCCATTCTTCAGCCTTGCCCTGGGCCTTGGTCGGGTTGGTGAAGTTGCGGTTGATATAGAAGTTGCGCAGGTTCAGGTTGACCTTGGCGCCTTCGACAAAACCCGGCTCTTCGGCGCAGGCGGGCAGGGCGGCACTGGCCAGGGCGGCGGCGATCAGGCCGGGAACGAAATATTGCGCGGTGGAAGGCGTCATGGACTCGGGTCTCTCTAATTCTTGGGGATGAAGCGGGGTGATGCCGCAACCCGGGGTTGCAGACGAACATCGGAAATCAGCACAAACGAAGCGGATCAGCCGGAGAGGGCGGGGCGCGGGGGCATGGTGTCGAACCTGTTGTTATTGGTTTTGTGGGTCGGATGGTGAATGGAATGTACTAGATGGTTCAATCGGTGAAAGCAGGTTTTGGGCGATTATCGAACGCAACATTTATTCGGGTTTTGTGGTGTGTTGGCCGGCCTCTTCGCGAGCAAGCCCGCTCCCACATTCGACCGCGTTTCTTTCTGAAAGAACCCGGTTAAATGTGGGAGATTCTATGGTTGAGGGGAAGCCCTCAACCGACTTTTGGCTGGTATTCGCTTTGCCCCTTGAGCAAGGCGAATACGACCCGAGCAAGTTTGCGAGCCAGTATCACCAGTGCCTGAGTGGTGCTGAACCCTCGAGCTCTTTGTGCCGCGTAAAAATCTTTCCAGGCTGGTGTACGACTGGCCGACATGGCTGCGTTGTGCAGAAGTCGGCGAGCTTCCGGATCACCTCGTTTGGTCAAGCTTCGGCGACCGTCTTTTTGTCCTGACTTCGCCACCCGCAAATCCATTCCCAGAAAGGCGATGAAGGCATCTGCGTTTCTGAAATCGCCTCGCTGGAATGCTGCGATCAAGCGGGCTCCGGTCAAAAATCCGATGCCTTCAACTTTCAGACAGCGCTTCAACTGACCGAGCAAACCGGCTTCTTTCAGATAATCCTTAATCGTCTTTTCGACCAGCGCCTCAAGCTGTTGCATGGATTTCACTTGCTCGGCGAAAGCGGTCTTCAACAGCGGTTCATTCGCCCAGCTTTGCACCAGGCCCACTCGTGCCTGAACCAGAGCCGCCCGGCGGCGAAAAAGGCTCAAGAGCTGACGGTACAGCGGTGATGGCGGGGTCCAGGGATGAAGATCGTCACCTTCGTTCTTCAGGTAGCGAGCGAGCAGCCTGGCATCCAGCGCGTCGGTTTTGGCGCGGACATTCACCCCTTTGCGGTAATGGCTCAGCTCATAGCCACCCACCATGTAAATCACGCAGCCGGCCTCGTAGGCCAGATCGGCGAACTCCAGGTGATAGATATTGGTCGACTCAATGGCGATGGCCACTGTCCTCGGCAAGTCCTTCAGCCACTGCTTGATGGCTGCCTTGTTGTTGGGAATCGTTTCAAGCAGGTCAAGTTCGGCGTGATAAATCACCAGTTCATTCTTGGCGACATCCACGCCTGCGATCGGCTTTGAGACAGAAACCGGCATTGCCATTAAATTTCCTCCGGGATATGGTTTTGAGCACTTGAAGGGCTCACCCAGAGGCGCAGGCTTGTTCCTATCGTCGGTCTAGCCAGATGCATTCTTTATCGGCGCTTGGGTGAAAGGAGGAGGGGCGAAATCTCCCACGGATCTGTACTGCGTCAACAGTCAGAATCGGGCTTTGTCCCTCCTCCTCCCTTCAAGTCCTACCATACAAGCGGGCTTGCTCGCGAAGAGGCCAGTTCTGGCACCACTGTTTCTCGCAGCCAACAAAAAGCCCACCAATTGGTGGGCTCCTTGTGTTCACAGCGCTATCAGAAATATTTCATCTTCGGCGCTGCTTCTTTCAACGGCTCGTTCTGCGCCGTCTGTTCGTTCCAGCCACCACCCAGGGCCTTGTACAGGTTGACCTGGCTGACCAGCTGCGCCAGGCGGTCGGTGATCAACACCTGTTGCGCACTGAACAGCTGACGCTGGGCATCGAGGAAGGTCAGGTTGCTGTCGACACCGATGCGGTAACGACGCTCGGCCAGGCCGTAGTACGCCTGGTTGGCACTGACGAAATCTTTCTGTGCCTGCAACTGCTGGACGTAGGTCTGGCGGGCGGCCAGGCCGTCGGCGACTTCCTGGAAGGCCGTTTGAATGGACTTCTCGTAGTTCGCCACGCTGATGTCTTTCTGGATTTTCGAGTAATCCAGGCTGGCGCTCAGGGCGCCGGCGTTGAAGATCGGCAGGTTGATCTGCGGCTGGAACAGCCAGGTGCCCGAACCACCCTTGAACAGACCGGACAGGTCCGGGCTCAGCGTGCCGGCATTGGCCGTGAGGCTGATGCTCGGGAAGAACGCAGCCCGCGCCGCGCCGATGTTGGCGTTGGCGGCCTTCAGGTTGTACTCGGCTTGAAGGATGTCCGGACGACGCTGCAGCAGGTCCGACGGCAGGCCGGGTGGAACGTCGCTCAGCAGGTCGTCGTCAAGTGGTTTGGCCGCTTGCAGGTTGGCCGGGACTCCGGTGCCGAGCAGCAGCACCAGGCTGTTCTCATCCTGGGCGACCTGACGGGTGTACTTGGCCAGTTGCGCACGGGCGTTTTCCACCGAGGTGCGCGACTGCGCCAGGTCCAGGGCCGAGGCGACGCCGACTTCGTTGCTGCGGGCGGTGAGCTTGTAGCTCTCCTCGAAGGTGGCCAGGGTGTCCTGGGTCAGCTTGTACAGTTCCTTGTCGGCCTGCCAGGTCAGGTAGGCATTGGCCACACTGGCCACCAGGCTGATCTGCGTGCTGCGACGGCCTTCTTCGGTGGCGAAGTACTTCTGCAGCGCTTCTTCGTTCAGGCTGCGAATGCGACCGAACAGGTCGAGTTCATAGGCGCTGACCCCGACCGTGGCCGAGTAGGAACTGGTGATACCGGCTTGGCCGGTCTGCGAAGCGTCAGCCGGAACGCGCTGACGGCTGCCGGTGCCGTTGGCCGAGACAGCCGGGAACAGATCGGCACGGGAGATACGGTACTGCGCCGCAAACGCGTCGATGTTCAGGGCCGCGACACGCAGGTCACGGTTGTTTTCCAGGGCCACCTGGATCAGCTGTTGCAGCGCCGGGTCATGGAAAAACTGCTTCCAGCCCTGTTCGGCGGCAGCTTGCGCCGGTGCCTGGGCCGGCGAGTACGCCAGGCCCTGCGGGTACTGCCCCGCCACCGGTGCTTCGGGCTGCTGATAATCAGGTATCAGCGAGCAGCCACCGAGCACGAAGGCGGCGACTGCCAGGGAGAGTAGCGACTTGCTCATTAGCCAGCCTCTTTAGAAGTTTCAAGAGCGTCATCCTGGTCGGCAATTTTACGCTGGCCAATGGACGACACGGTGACGAAGAACAGCGGGACCCAGAAGATCGCCAGCACAGTGGCCGTGATCATACCGCCGATCACGCCGGTACCGATTGCATGCTGGCTACCGGAACCTGCGCCCGTGGAAATCGCCAGTGGTACCACACCCAGCACGAAGGCGAGCGAGGTCATGATGATCGGTCGCAGGCGCATGCGGCAGGCTTCGATTGCGGCATCGCGCAGGCTACGCCCTTGTTCGTGCAGTTCCTTGGCAAATTCGACAATCAGAATGGCGTTTTTCGCCGCCAGACCGATAGTCGTCAACAGGCCTACCTGGAAGTACACGTCGTTGGACAGACCGCGCAGGCTGGTGGCCATCAGTGCACCGATGATCCCCAGCGGCACCACCAACATCACCGCGATCGGAATCGACCAGCTTTCATACAGCGCCGCCAGGCACAGGAACACCATCAGCAGCGACAGGGCGTACAACGCCGGCGCTTGCGAACCGGACAGGCGTTCTTCGTACGACAGGCCGGTCCAGGAAATACCGACACCCGCCGGCAGTTTCTTGGCAATGGCTTCGACTTCGGCCATGGCCTCACCGGTACTGTAGCCAGGCGCTGGGGAACCGAGGATTTCCATCGCTTCCACGCCGTTGTAGCGAGCCAGTTTCGGCGAACCGTAAATCCACTCGCCCTTGGCGAACGCCGAGAACGGAACCATGGTGCCGCTGGCGTTGCGCACGTACCACTTCTGCAGGTCTTCAGGGCCCATTCGAGCGCCTGGCTTGCCTTGCACGTAAACCTTCTTCACCCGACCACGGTCGATGAAGTCGTTGACGTAGCTACTGCCCAGGGCAATCGACAGGGTGTTGTTGATGTCGGCGATGGTAATGCCCAGGGCACTGGCCTTCTCGTCATCGATTTCCAGCTGGTATTGCGGTTCGTCGTTCAGGCCGTTCGGACGCACCTGAGTCAGAATCTTGCTTTGCGCGGCCATACCGAGGAACTGGTTTCGCGCTTGCATCAGTTTTTCGTGGCCGATACCGGCGCGGTCCTGCAGGAACACGTCGAAACCGGTGGCGTTACCCAGTTCCAGTACCGCCGGTGGCGCGAAGGCGAATACCATGGCATCGCGGAAGGTGAAGAAGTGCTGCTGGGCACGGGCCGCCACCTTGAACACGTTGTTGTCGGCGTTACGTTCGTCCCAGGGTCTGAGCATGATGAACGCCATACCCGAACTCTGGCCACGGCCGGCGAAGTTGAAGCCGGTCACGGTAAACACCGAGTTCACCGCATCGCCTTCGCCGCCATCCTTGCCCGGACGCAGCAGGAATTCACGCATTTCATCGACGACCACTTGGGTACGCTGGGCCGTGGAACCGGCCGGGGTTTGCACCTGGGCGAACAGTACACCCTGGTCTTCCTCAGGCAGGAACGCCGTTGGAATGCGGCTGAAAAGCCAGATCATGCCCACCACGATCAGCAGATACGCCAGCAGATAGGGGATCTTGCGCTGCAGGATATTGCCGACACCGCGTTCGTAGCTGCGAACGCCGCGGTCGAAATTGCGGTTGAACCAGCCAAAGAAACCGCGTTTCGGGGTGCCGTGCTCGCCTTTCGGGATCGGCTTGAGCATGGTCGCACAAAGCGCCGGGGTGAAGATCAGCGCGACCAGTACCGACAGGGCCATGGCCGAGACGATGGTGATCGAGAACTGTTTGTAGATCACACCGGTGGAACCGCTGAAGAACGCCATTGGCAGCAGAACCGCCGACAGCACCAGGGCGATACCGACCAGTGCGCCCTGGATCTGGCCCATGGACTTCTTGGTGGCTTCTTTCGGTGACAGGCCTTCTTCGCTCATCACCCGTTCGACGTTTTCCACCACGACGATGGCGTCGTCCACCAGCAAGCCGATGGCCAGCACCATGCCGAACATGGTCAGGGTGTTGATGCTGAAACCGGCGGCCGCGAGGATGCCGAACGTACCGAGCAATACCACCGGCACGGTCATCGTGGTGATGATGGTGGCACGGAAGTTCTGCAGGAACAGGAACATCACCAGGAACACCAGGGCGACCGCTTCGACCAGGGTGTGAACCACGCCCTTGATCGATTCGGTTACGACCGGAGTGGTGTCATACGGGAACACCACTTCCATCCCTTGCGGGAAGAACGGCTTGAGGTTGTCGATGGTCGCGCGCAGGGCTTTGGCGGTATCGAGAGCGTTGGCACCGGTGGCCAGTTTCACGGCCAGGCCGGAAGCCGGGGCACCGTTGAACTGGGCGTTGATGCTGTAGTTCTCACCCCCCAGGCCGACTTCGGCAACATCTCTCAAGCGTACCTGGGAACCGTCCTTGTTGACCTTGAGCAGGATCTTGTCGAATTGCTCCGCGGTCTGCAGGCGGGTCTTGCCGATGATCGTTGCGTTCAGCTGGGTGCCGAGCAGGGCAGGCAGGCCGCCGAGCTGGCCGGACGACACCTGGACGTTCTGCGCAGCGATGGCGGTTTTGACGTCGATCGGGGTCAGGTTGTAGTTGTTCAGCCTGGCCGGGTCGAGCCAGATACGCATGGCGTACTGGGAACCGAACACCTGGAAGTCGCCGACACCGGCGGTCCGCGAGATCGGGTCCTGCATGTTCGACACGATGTAGTTGGACAGGTCGTCCTTGGTCATGCTGCCGTCACGCGACACCACGCCGATCACCAGCAGGAAGTTCTTCACGGCCTTGGTGACGCGGATACCCTGCTGTTGCACTTCTTGCGGCAGCAGCGGGGTGGCCAGGTTCAGCTTGTTCTGGACCTGGACCTGCGCGGTGTCGGAGTTGGTGCCTTGCTCGAAGGTCGCGGTAATGGTCATGGTGCCGTCGGAGTTACTTTCCGACGAGACATAACGCAGGTTGTCGATACCGTTGAGCTGTTGCTCGATCACCTGAACCACGGTGTCCTGAACCGTTTGTGCCGAAGCACCCGGGTAGGCCACGGAGATGGCGATCGCTGGAGGCGCAATGCTCGGGTACTGGTTGATCGGCAACCGGAGGATCGATAGTGCCCCGACCAACATGATCACCAGGGCAATTACCCAGGCGAAAATCGGACGGTCGATAAAAAATTTCGACATGGTTTACTCCCCTTTGCCGCCAGAGGCTTTATCAGCTACCTGGGCGGGGGCCGGGTTCTTTGCGGCTACGTTGGTCGCTTCACTGGCCTTGACTTCGATGCCAGGTTTGACGAATTGCAGACCTTCGGTGATCAGGCGATCGCCGGCCTTCAGGCCGTCTTCGATCAGCCATTGGTTACCGACGGTGCGGTTGGCCTTGAGTTGGCGCAGTTCGACCTTGTTGTCCGGGCCGACAACCAGTGCGGTCGGCGTACCTTTGAGGTCGCGGGTCACGCCTTGCTGCGGGGCCAGGATCGCTGCGCTGTTCACACCGGCCAGCAATTTGGCGTGCACGAACATGCCAGGCAGAAGGGTGTGGTCAGGGTTCGGGAAAATGGCGCGCAGGGTGACGGAACCGGTGGTCTGGTCAACCGAGATTTCGGAGAACTCCAGCTTGCCGTCCAGCTTGTAGTCGCTGCCGTCTTCGAGGGTCAGCTTGACCGAGGCCGCGTTGTCGCCGGCTTTCTGCAGGCGACCGCTTTCCAGCTCGCGGCGCAGTTGCAGCAGCTCGACCGAGGACTGCGTCACGTCGACGTAGATCGGGTCGATTTGCTGAATCACCGCCATCGCATCGACCTGGGCATTGCTGACCAGCGCGCCTTCGGTCACCGAGGAACGACCGATGCGGCCGGTCAGCGGGGCGTTGACCTTGGTGTAGCGCACATTGATCTGCGCGGTTTGCAGCGCGGCTTCCGATTGCAGGCGGTTGGCTACTGCGGTGTCGTATTCCTGACGGCTTACGGCTTGTTCGTCGACCAATTGCTTGTAGCGGTCGGAAATCGACTTGGTCGAACGCAGGTTCGCTTCGGCGCTGGCGAGCGTTGCTTCATAGATCGATGGATCGATCTGATAGAGCTGCTGGCCGGCCTTGACGTCGCTGCCTTCCTTGAACAGGCGCTTGAGAATGATGCCGTTGACCTGAGGACGGACTTCGGCAATGCGGAATGCACTGGTACGGCCGGGCAGATCGGACGTCAGGGTGAAAGCTTGGGGTTGCAGAGTCACGACGCCGACCTGAGGTGGTGGGGCGGCCGGTGCTGCCTCTTCCTTTTTGCATCCGCTGAGCAGCGATGCCAGGGCGACGGCGGCGACCAGAGCGGTAACAGCTGGCTTGAATTGCATGAAAATCCTCGGGTCAGGCGCGCAAGGAGCGCACTAGAAAGGTGGAAGGTTGAAAAGTGTATGCCGTGTGGATAAGTAGCTTGCTAAGGAATATACTTACGTACATGGCTGTTTGTAAATACCCAGGCTGCGTATCAACGCCGTTACACAAGCCGTTACACAAACCGTTTGAAGGTTGGAATTGTAGGCCGGGGACGAATCCCCAGAACGTTCGCCCCACTTTTATTCAGCTGATATTCAGACATCGCTGAAGCACCCTGATTGAGGTTGTACTGCCATGGTCCGTCGTACCAAAGAGGAAGCTCAGGAAACCCGCGCGCAAATTCTCGTGGCGGCCGAAAAGGCCTTTTTCGAGCGAGGCGTGGCGCGCACGACCCTGGCGGACATCGCGACCCTGGCCGGCGTTACTCGCGGGGCCATTTACTGGCACTTCAGCAACAAGGCGGATCTGGTGCAGGCCATGCTCGACACCTTGCATGAGCCGCTGGAAGAAATGGCCAAGGCCAGCGAAAGCGAAGACGAACTCGATCCCCTGGGCTGCATGCGCAAACTGTTGATTCATTTGTTTCATCAAATTGCGCTGGACCCGAAAACCCGACGCATCAATGAGATTCTTTTTCATAAGTGCGAATTCACCGATGAAATGTGCGACCTGCGCCAACAACGGGTGTCGGCCAACCTCGAATGCAATATACGAATCGGCCTGGCCCTGAGTAATGCCGTGAATCGCGGCCAGTTGCCGGAAAACCTCGACACCGCCCGCGCCGCGATCGGCTTGCATGCTTATATAGACGGCATCCTGTACAAGTGGTTGCTGGCCCCCGACAGTTTTGAATTGCACACCGAAGCCGAGCGTTGGGTTGATACCGGGCTGGATATGCTGCGCTTGAGCCCCAGCCTGCGCAAATGAAACAAAAAGCGTAATTGGGTCGGCGTGTGTCAGCCCGGGGCCTGTTTGTGAATCGAGGTGCCGTAATGGGGTGCTTTTATATACGTACCCCGGGCGGGATGACAGGTAGCAAGCTCAGTATTTTGTAGGGATTTTGTGTCGAGCCTGTGAGATATCCGTATATCGCCCCTGCAGGCAGTAAAAAGCCCCGGCTCTTTCGAGTCGGGGCTTTTGCGTTTCAACGGTTGCCGGTTACAGCGTCGGGTAGTCGATGTAGCCGACCGGGCCCTTGGCGTAGAACAGTTCCGGACGCGCTTCGTTCAGCGGCGCGTCAGCCTGCAAGCGTGCCGGCAGGTCAGGGTTGGCAATGAAGGGTACGCCGAAGGCCACTGCATCGGCCTTGCCGCTGGCGAGCAATGCGTTGGCGCTGTCCTTGGTGAAACGCTCGTTGGCAATGTAGGGGCCGCCGAAGGCTTCCTTGAGTTGTGGGCCGAGGCTGTCGGCGCCTTCTTTCTCGCGCGAGCAGATGAAGGCAATGCCACGCTTGCCCAGTTCGCTTGCGACGTAGGTGAAGGTTTCGGCCAGGTTGTCGTCGCCCATGTCATGCAAGTCGGCGCGTGGCGACAGGTGTACACCCACGCGGCCGGCGCCCCAGATTTCGATGGCAGCGTCAGTCACTTCCAGCAACAGGCGCGCACGGTTTTCCAGGGAGCCGCCGTAGTCGTCGGTGCGCTGGTTGGTGCTGCTTTGCAGGAATTGGTCGAGCAGGTAACCGTTGGCGGCATGGATTTCCACGCCGTCGAAGCCGGCGGCCTTGGCGTTTTCGGCACCGACGCGGTAAGCGTCGACGATGTCGGCGATTTCAGCGATTTCCAGGGCGCGCGGGACAGGGAAGTCGGCCAACGGACGAACCAGGCTGACGTGGCCTTTTGGCTGGATGGCGCTCGGGGCGACCGGGGCTTCACCGTTCAGGTACAAACCGTGGGAAATGCGACCCACATGCCACAACTGCAGGAAGATCTTGCCGCCCGCGCCATGGATAGCCTTGGTCACGTTGGACCAGCCACGCACCTGATCGTTGGACCAGATGCCCGGGGTGTCCGGGTAGCCGACGCCCATCGGGGTAACCGACGTGGCTTCACTGAGGATCAGGCCGGCGGAGGCGCGCTGTACGTAGTACTCGGCCATCAGCGCGTTCGGCACGCGACCTTCGTCGGCGCGGCAGCGGGTCAGTGGCGCCATGATGATGCGGTTGGCCAACTCGAGGTCGCCCAGTTTGATCGGATCGAAAATACTCGTCATTTAATGCAACCCTCGTGAGGTAATGGTCTGTCAGTTGGTAGCAGGGGCCAGATCGGGATTGCCGCTCTGACGGAAAGTAATCAGGGTGACCAGCAGGGCGAGTACCGCCAGGACCGCTGCGGCGAGGGGCACGCTGGTCAGGCCGAAGCCGTGGGCGATCACGCTGCCGCCGACCCAGGCACCGAGTGCGTTGCCGATGTTGAAAGCGCCGATGTTCAGGGTCGACACCAGGTTCGGTGCGGCTTTGCCGAAGGTCACTACGTTCACTTGCAAGGCCGGTACGGCGGCAAAGCACGCGGTGGCCCAGAGGAACAGGGTGATTTCGGTCGGGATCAGCGCGACGCTGGTCCAGGTCAGCACAGTGGACACCACGGCCATGGTGATGAACACGCCGATCAACGTGGCCGCCAGGCCTTTGTCAGCCATCTTGCCGCCGATGATGTTGCCGACCGTCAGGCCCAGGCCGATGAGCATCAGGGTCCAGGTCACGCCACGGGGCGAGACGCCGGTGACTTCGCCCAGCAGCGGCGCGACGTAGGTGAACAGGGTGAACACCGAGGCGGCGAACAGTGCCGTCATGCTCAGGGACAGCCAGATGCCACCGCCCTTGAGTGCGGCCAGTTCGGCGCGCATGTCGAGTTTTTCTTCATCACGCTTGGCCGGAAGGAAGCGGATCAAGCCGATCAGCGCGATCACGCCGATCACGGTCACGGCCCAGAAGGTCGAACGCCAGCCGGCTTCCTGACCGAGGGCGGTTCCCAGCGGCACGCCGAGGACGTTGGCCAGGGTCAGGCCGGTAAACATCAGGGCCACGGCCGAAGCGCGTTTGTTGGCAGGCACCAGGCCGGCAGCCACGACTGAGCCGATACCGAAGAAGGCGCCATGACAAAGGGCTGTCACCACACGGGCAAACATCAGCACGTTGTAGTCACTGGCCACTGCACAGAGCAGGTTGCCGATAATGAAAATGCCCATCAACGCCACCAGCGCAGCCTTGCGCGGCAGTCTGGCGGTGGCCAGCGCCATGAACGGCGCGCCGATGGCCACGCCCAGGGCGTAACCGGTCACCAGCCAGCCGGCACCGGGAATCGATACACCCAGGTCAGCCGCCACGTTGGGCAGCAGGCCCATGATGACGAACTCGGTGGTGCCGATGGCGAAGGCGCTCAAGGCCAGGATGAGTAGCGAGAGGGGCATTGTTGATTCCTTTTCGGCTCTAAGGATCAGAGCTCTTTGCTGAAGGTGCGGAGGAACTCCTGGATGGTTTCCTCGTTACGTTTGAAGAAGTGCCACTGGCCGACTTTGCGGCTGCTGATCAGGCCGGCGCGTTGCAGGGTCGCCAGGTGTGCGGACACCGTGGATTGCGACAGGCCGCAACGCTGATCGATCTGCCCGGCGCAAACGCCGTGCTCGTTGCTGTGGGACTGGTCGGGAAATTCGACGGTCGGGTCCTTGAGCCAGTGCAGGATGTCTCGCCGGACTGGGTGTGCCAGGGCTTTTATTATTTCGTCGAGATTGATGGTCATGATGTGGGCTCGTGATGTTTAAAACGCTATATCGCGATGAGGCGAACTTTAAATCGGTATTTCGCGATATACAAATATGATTTGGCTCTGACCAACTCACATTTCGATATATCGAGTTATAACGATATGTTGAGTGTAACAAGACAAGGGGGCAGTGCTAAGCTGCGCCCATGAACTATCTCGCACATCTTCACCTCGGTGGCCAGCGTCCCGGCCAATTGCTCGGCAGTCTGTATGGCGATTTCGTCAAGGGACGGCTGCAAGGGCAGTTCGCTCCGGAAATCGAGGGCGCTATCCAGTTGCACCGCAGCATCGACGTGTTCACCGATCGCCATCCGCTGGTGGATGTCGCGTTGTCGCGTTTTTCCCTGACCCGTCGTCGCTACGCGGGGATCGTGCTCGACGTGTTTTTCGACCATTGCCTGGCCCGGGACTGGGCGCTGTATGCCGACCGGCCCCTGGCGTTGTTCACCTCGGACGTTTACCGGGTGCTGTCCAGCGAACGGCAATTGCCGGGGCGGCTGGCGCAGATTGCACCGCACATGGTGGCCAATGACTGGCTGGGTTCGTATCAGGAGTTCGAAGTGCTGGAGCAGGTATTGCGCGGGATCTCGCGCCGCCTGACCCGGCCGGAGGAACTGGCGGCGGCGATGCCGGAGTTGCGGCGGTTGTATGAACCGTTGAGCGAGGACTTTCGGTTGTTCTATCCGCAGTTGCAGGATTTTGCCCGGAGCTATCCAACGACATAAAACCCATGTGGGAGCGGGCTTGCTCGCGAATGCGGTGTATCAGCTGACATCTGAGCTGAATGACACCCGCATTCGCGAGCAAGCCCGCTCCCACAGGGAATGTTTTTCAAGCGGCTATAGCTGGGCGCATTGGCACTTGCTGTTTTTCCGGAGCAGCCCCGAACAACGCCTTCTGCACCGCCTGCTGCGCTTCGAACGCCAATGCCGCGCGTTCCCGGCCCTGGCACTCGATGGGCTTGAGCAGATGAATCTCCACGCCGCCGCGGTCATTGGCGAACAGACGCATCAGGTGCGAGAGCAGATCATCGTCGCCAATGAACGGCGCCAGCGCGCAAGGCTCGCCGTCACGCACATAACGAATCGCTACCGGCTGCATCGCCACTTCGGAATCGATGGCGGCGGACAGCAGGCGACCATGGAAGGTACGCAGCGAACGGCCATCGGTGGTGGTGCCTTCCGGGAACATCAGCAGCGGGTGGGCTTGTTCCAGGTGACGGGTCATCTGCTTGCGGATCAACTGGCTGTCACCCGAGCCACGGCGGATGAACAGGCTGCCGGCCTTGGCCGCCAACCAGCCGGCCACTGGCCAGGTGCGCACTTCGGCCTTGGACAGGAACGACAGCGGCGTGAGCATGCCCAGCAGCGGGATGTCGGTCCAGGACACGTGGTTGCTGACCCAGAGCATCGGTGCCTTCGGCAGCTCGCCGTGGACGGTCACGTCAAAGGGCAGGGCGTTGCTCAGGCGGGCCATGAAAAACCGCGACCAGCGTTGCCGGCGCGCCATCGAATGGGCCATGCCCAGGCGCTCGAATACCCCGAACACACTGGCCATGCCCAGGCCCAGCGTCACCACCATCAGCACTCGCGCGATTCGCGCGTACACCCTTAACCGGCCCATTACACAGCCGCCTTGAAGTGTTTGGCGTAGCGCGGGCAGAGCTCGTCGCGCTTGAGCAGGATGAACACGTCGGCGACCTGGAAATCTTCGTCCCAGCATGGCTCGCCGCAGATCTTCGCGCCCAGGCGCATATAGGCCTTGAGCAGCGGTGGCATTTCGGCAATCACGTTCGACGGGATGTCCAGGCTTGGCAGCGGATTCTTCGGCTCGGCGCGCAGGTGTTCGGTGCACAGGTAGCGTTCGCGCAGACGCTGCATGATCGCGTGGGCCTGCACGCCGCCATCCTGCATCGGAATGCTCGCGCAACCCATCAGGTAGCTGTAGCCGCCCTGGTTCAGGACTTCGGCCAGTTCGCCCCAGAGCACGGCGATGGTGCCGCCGTTGCGGTAGGCCGGGTCGACGCAGGTGCGACCGATTTCCAGAATCGGGCCTTGCAGATGCACCAGGCCGTGGAGGCTGAATTCTTCTTCGCTGTAAAACTTGCCCAGGCTGCTGGCAGCCGTGTGGTCGAGCAAGCGGGTGGTCGCCACCAGACGCCCGGTGTTCAAGTCACGCACGCCGATGTGGGCGCAGTGAACGTCGTAGTCATCCATGTCCAGGCCCAGTTCAGCGCCCTTGAGCCTGGCGTTGAATTCGCCGCTGAACACGTTGAAGCGCAAGGCCTGGGCTTCCTGCAGCGCCTCGGCGCCCACCAGGCGTTCGGCTTGCAGGCGGCGTTCGTTGCCGGTGTCGCTGATGCGGGCGATCTGAGTCATGGCGAATCTCCGTGCGGGCTGCTCACCCGTCTTTGGGCTACAGCGAATCGACTTTCTTTGTCTAGCCGTGTTGTGCAAAGTCAGGCTATGTAGCCCCGGTGTCATCGCCATTAAGCTTTGGTGATGCTTATATGACAGCCCTCAAGGAGCCTCTTATGCCCTGGCAAACCCTGTTGAACCGCCGTGATCGCTTGCCCGCCAACCCGGATCTGGCCGAAGGTTTCGCGACCTTGTTGCAGCAGTTGGGAACGGTCACGCCGTTTGAACTGGCCGTGCTCGGCGGGCGGTTGATGGCAACGCCGGGGCTGGCGTTTCTGGTGGGGTATCAGGCGGCCTTGCGCATGCTCTGGCCGAGCGCGCCACTGAGCCTCGGCGCGTTGTGCGCCACCGAGCAGCGCAGCCTGCGCCCGGCCGACATGCAAACCCGGCTGAGCGGTTTGCGCCTGAATGGACGCAAGGATTTCGTCACCGCCGGGGATGCCGCCGACTGGCTGCTGGTGGCGGTGCGTAGCGAGGCGCCCGGCGCCGATCCGCGTTTGAGCCTGGCGGTGATCTATCGCGATGAACCGGGTGTGCGGGTGGAAAAACTGGCGCCGATCCCGTTGATGCCGGACATCAGCCATGGTCGGTTGTATCTGGATAACGCGCTGTGCGAGTTGCTCGCGGGGGATGGTTGGGACGCCTACGTCAAACCGTTCCGCACGCTGGAAGACATCTATGTACTGAGCGCCATGACGGCGTGGTTGTACGGTATCGGTCAGGACTGTGCCTGGCCGCAATCCTTGCAATTGCGTCTGCTGGGATTGTTGGCCGGGTGCGCGGAAACCAGCCGCCAGCCACCGACCAGTCTGGCCGGGCATGTGGTGCTGGGCGGGTTGTTTGCACAGTTCGAAGGACTCAAGGCTGAAGTGAACGAGGCACTGGCAGGAGGGCCACCGGAGTGGGCGGTGATGTGGCAGCGCGACCGCGCGGTGATGGAGTTGGCGGCGGGGGCGCGGGGCAAGCGGTTGGCCAAGGCGTTGGCGGAATCTTCGCTGCCCTGACTGGCCTCTTCGCGGGCAAGCCCGCTCCCACAGGGACCTGTGTCGTGTACAAATGTTGTGTTCGACGCAGAACCTGTAGGAGCTGGCTTGCCAGCGAAGGCGCCCTCAAAGGCAACACAAACTCCAAAACTGTCATCAGCCTCGACTAGGCTCAGCAAGTTCAAACTCCGAGCCCCGCCATGCCCAAAGGCTTGTCCCTGATTTTCATGCTGTTGCTCAGCTTCACGACCCAGGCCGAATACTGGCCCGCCGAGCAATGGCCGATCGCCCCGACGCCGGGCGGCCCGGCGCTTCAAGCCCTGGAGGCCTACGCCTTCCCATCCCGCGACGACACCACTCGCCAGGGCATTCGCACCGATGCCTTGCTGGTGATCCGCGACGGCCAGTTGCTCTACGAGCGCTACGCCGGTCCGACGACGGCCGAGACACCGCACCTGACCTGGTCGATCAGCAAGAGCCTGATGGCCACGGTCCTCGGCGTGGCCTATGGCGAAGGCTTGTTCAAGCTCGACGACCCGGTGGCGAAGTTTTATCCGCCCCTGCAAGAACACCCCGACATGACCATGGCCGACCTGCTGCACTGGGCCTCGGGCCTGGATTGGCAGGAGGACTATGAATACGCACCGCTGAAGTCTTCGGTGGTGGCCATGCTCTACACCCACGGTCACCACGACATGGCCGCGTTCACCGCAACCCATGCTGCGTACGCGGCACCGGGCCAGGCATTTCGCTACTCCAGCGGTGACAGTAATCTGTTGTCCGCCGCGCTGAAAACCATCGTTGGCGCCAGCCGCTATCCCGACTATCCGTGGGCCGCATTGTTCGAACCGCTGGGCATTCACCATGCCGTCTGGGAAACCGATGCCACGGGCACTTTCGTCGCTTCGTCCTATGCCTACCTCACTGCACGGGATCTGGCCCGGGTCGGTCTGTTGATGGATCGCGAGGGTCGCTGGGGAGACAAACAACTGCTGCCCAAGGACTGGGTGACGTTCAACCGCGAGCCGTTCGCTCACTATCACGCCCATCAAGACGATGCCGTTCCCGGCGGCCATTGGTGGCTCAATCGAGCTGTTGAGAGCGCGGCACGACCCTGGCCCGATGCCCCCGCCGACACCTTCGCCGCGCTGGGTCATTGGGGGCAGGCAATGTATGTGATCCCCAGTGAACACCTGGTGATCGTCCGCTACGGCGATGACCGCGACGGCAGTTACCGGCACAACGAATTGCTCAAGCTCGCGCTCAACGCCTTTGCCGGGAAGGTGCAACCATGACCGGTTTCATTCGCCGTCGACCGGTCAGTTCCTTGTTGCTGATCCTGTTGATCGCCTTGCTCGGCTGGATCTGGCACGAACGGCTGGCGCTGTGGGCGTTCCCCGACATCATCAGCGCTTACACGGCCAAGGAATACTGTTCGTGCCGCTACGTGATGAACAATGACGTCGAGTACTGCCACCGTTATGTGAAACAGTGGCTGCCCGCCAGCAGCTTTACCGATGACCCGGCCGGCAAGCATGTCACGGTCAGCGGCATGGGCCGCAGCAACAGCGCCGTATGGGGCGGCGAGCGTCAGGGCTGTCGCTTGCAGCCTTGAACACAATGATTCTACTGGTTGGGGCGAGCGCTTTTGTGGCGAGGGAGCTTGCTCCCGCTGGAGTGCGAAGCACTCCCTAACTCAGTCAAACGGTTTCTTCAGACTTTACGCGGGTGGCGGTTTTACGACTGCTTCGCAGCCGAGCGGGAGCAAGCTCCCTCGCCACTAAGGCATGTTTGTAGCAGTAGACGGCTTGCAATGCGCTGAAGGCCGGTTAAGGTTCAGCACAGGTTTATCTGCCCCACGAGTCTTTATGTTGATGCGCTCCACCCTCCAACCCCTCGCGTTCCTGCTACTGGTTGGCGCCGCTTTGTCGGCCCGTGCCGATTGGTACCTTGATGGCGAGTCTTCGCGCCTGTCGTTTGTGAGTACCAAAAACGCCAATGTTTCCGAAGTGCAGCGCTTTCTGGTGCTGCACGGCAAGGTCGATCCGGAGGGGCTGGCGCAGGTGGAGGTCGAGCTGGAGTCGATCAATAGCGGCGTTCCGTTGCGCGATGAGCGCATGCGCAAGGCACTGTTCCAGATCGACCGGTTTCCCGAGGCCCTGATCACCACGAAAATCGATCTGCGCCCGATCAACGACCTCGCTCCCGGCGCACAGCTGGAGTTGCGCCTGCCGCTGACGGTCGACCTGCACGGCAAACAGCGCGAGTACCCGGCCCAACTGCTGGCGACCCGTCTGGACGACCGGCGCTTTCAGGTGGTGACCCTCGAGCCGCTGGTGATCAACGCCGAAGATTTCGATTTGGCTCCCGGCCTGGAAGCCTTGCGCAAAATGGCCGACCTGTCGGCGATCAGTCTGTCGGTACCGGTGGGTGCGGTACTGATTTTCACGGCGCGCTGACATGGCCGGTCCGGTTTTTCCCTGGCGTGAAGGCAACCATTTCGAACTGCTGGTCGACGGTCCGCAGTTTTTTCCACGCATGCTGGTAGCGATTGCACGGGCTGAAGAACAGGTCGAGCTGGAGCTGTATCTGGTGGAGGCGGGCGCCTGCGCCGAAGCCATGGTCCAGGCCTTGGTGCAGGCCGCCGAGCGCGGTGTGCGGGTGCGTTGCCTGTTCGATGATTACGGCAGCCTCGCCTTCACCCTGGCCTTGCGTCAGCGACTGATGGCCGCCGGTGTGGAGCTGCGTTTTTACAATCGCCTGAGTTGGCGACGTTGGGTCGGCAACTTTTACCGCGATCATCGCAAGCTGCTGCTGGTGGACCAGAGCCTGGCCGTGGTCGGCGGCACAGGCGTCACGGATGAGTTCTGGACGCCGGGCGAAGACGTCAGCGAATGGCACGAAGTGATGGTGGAAATCACCGGCCCGCTGGTGCTCGACTGGCAGCTGCTGTTCGATCGGCAGTGGATTGCCAACCGCCACCGACGTGCCTGGCGACCAGCCTCGCATTTCGGCTTGCCGCGGTTACCCCGTGTGCCGTCCCAGGGCGAGGGCATGGGGCGGGTGGCGTATGCCGACGCCCGTCAACACCGGGATATTCTGCAATCGCTGGTGCGCGCCCTGAACAGTGGCCATCGACGGATCTGGCTGGCCACGCCGTACTTTTTGCCGACCTGGAAAGTCCGCCGTTCCCTGCGCCGGGCGGCTGCCCGGGGCATCGATGTGCGCTTGTTGCTGACCGGCCCCCGTACCGATCACCCATCCGTGCGTTATGCCGGCCATCGCTACTACCCGCGACTGCTCAGGGCCGGGGTGAAGATCTACGAATACCAGCCGTGCTTCCTGCACTTGAAAATGGTCTTGATCGATGACTGGGTGAGCATCGGTTCGTGCAACTTCGATCACTGGAATCTGCGCTTCAACCTGGAAGCCAACCTGGAAGCACTGGACCCCGGATTGACCCGAGCGGTAGCCGCGAGTTTCGAGCACGACTTCGCCCTGAGCCAGCAAGTCAGCCTGGAAGAGTGGAAGCGGCGGCCACTGTGGCGGCGGGTCAAGCAGCGGGTGTGGGGATGGGTGGATCGAGTGGTGGTGAATCTGCTGGATCGAAGGGGCTAGTGTCCGATTTCCGAAAACACTGAGATCCAATGTGGGAGCGGGCTTGCTCGCGAAAGCGGTCTGTCAGTCGACATCATCGTTGTCTGACACTCCGTCTTCGCGAGCAAGCCCGCTCCCACATTTGTTTTGCGGTGTTTCAGGGATTACAGCAACTCAAAACTCTGCTGCGTCACGTCCACTGAATCCAGGCCGATCTGCACGTTGAACTTGCCCGGCTCTGCCGCGTACTTGAGCTGGGTGTTGTAGAACTTCAGGTCGTCCTCGGTGATGGTGAAGTGCACGACTTTCTGTTCGCCGGCCTTGAGCATCACTTTCTGGAAGTTCTTCAGTTCCTTGATCGGGCGGATCATCGAGCCGGCCACGTCCTGGATGTACAACTGCACCACGGTTTCGCCATCGCGCTTGCCGGTGTTTTTCACTGTGACACTGGCGTCGAGCTTGCCGGTCTTGTTCAGTGTGGTCGACGATAGCGCCATGTCGCTCAGGCTGAACTCGGTGTAGCTCAGGCCATAGCCGAACGGGTACAGGGGACCCGTGGTGTCATCGAAATACTGCGAGGTGTAGTTGCCCGGTTTGCCCGGGGTGAACGGCCGGCCAATGGTCAGGTGGTTGTAGTAGGTCGGAATCTGGCCTACCGAACGCGGGATGGTGATCGGCAGTTTGCCCGACGGGTTGTAGTCGCCGAACAGTACATCGGCGATGGCGTTGCCGCCCTCGGTGCCGGTGAACCAGGTTTCCAGGATCGCGTCGGCCTGTTCTTTCTCTTCGAGGATCGTCAGTGGACGGCCGTTCATCAACACCAGCACCAGCGGTTTGCCGGTGGCTTTCAGGGCACGGATCAGCTCGCGCTGGTTTTCCGGGATGTTGAGGTCGGTGCGGCTCGACGATTCGTGGGACATGCCACGGGATTCGCCGACTGCTGCCACCACGACGTCAGCATCCTTGGCTGCTTTCACCGCTTCATCGATCAGCACGTTCGCCGGACGCGGATCATCCACCACTTCCGGGGCGTCGAAGTTGAGGAAGTTCAGGTAGCCGAGGATTTTCGGGTCGCTGGTGATGTTGGCGCCGCGGGCGTAGATCAGTGTCGACTTGTCGCCCAGGGCGTTGGTCATGCCGTCGAACAGGGTCACCGATTGCGCCGGCCTACCGGCGGCGGCCCAGCTGCCCATCATGTCGATCGGCGCCTTGGCCAGCGGGCCGACCAGGGCGATTTTCGCGGTCTTGTTCAGCGGCAGGGTTTCGTTGCGGTTCTTCAGCAACACCATGCTGCGGCGCGCCACATCACGGGCCTCGGCACGGTGCAGGCGGCTGTCGGCGTAGGTGTCGGCCGGATCATCCTCGGCCTTGCCAATACGCAGGTACGGGTCCTTGAACAGGCCCATGTCGTACTTGGCTTCCAATACCGCGCGCACGGCGTTGTCGATGTCGCTCTGCTGGATCTCGCCGGACTTCAGCAACCCTGGCAGTTCTTTGCCGTACAGGGTGTCGTTCATGCTCATGTGGATGCCGGCCTTGATCGCCAGCTTCGCCGCTTCGCGACCGTCGGCGGCGACGCCGTGCTTGATCAGCTCGAATATCGCCCCGTGGTCGCTGACCGCCAGGCCCTTGAAGCCCCATTCCTTGCGCAGCAGGTCGTTCATCAGCCAGGTGTTGGCCGTGGCCGGCACGCCGTTGATCGAGTTCAGCGCGACCATGACCCCGCCAGCGCCAGCATCGATGGCGGCGCGGTACGGCGGCAGGTAATCCTGGTACATCTTGACCGGGCTCATGTCGACCACGTTGTAGTCGCGGCCACCCTCGACCGCGCCGTACAGGGCGAAGTGCTTGACGCTGGCCATGATGCTGTCGGCCGCGTTCGCGCCAGTCCCCTGGAACGCCTTGACCATTACACCGGCAATGCGCGACACCAGGTAGGTGTCTTCGCCGAAGCCTTCGGAAGTACGGCCCCAACGTGGGTCGCGGGAGATGTCGACCATCGGCGCGAAGGTGATGTCGAGGCTGTCAGCCGCGGCTTCCTTGGCGGCGATGCGCCCGGACAGGCCGATGGCGTCCATGTCCCAGCTCGAGGCCAGGGCCAGCGGGATCGGGAAAATGGTGCGGTGGCCGTGGATCACGTCGTAGGCGAAGAACATCGGGATCTTCAGGCGGCTGCGCATGGCCGCGTCCTGCATCGGCCGGTTTTCCGGGCGGGTGATCGAGTTGAACGTACCGCCGATGTTACCTGCCGCGATTTCCTTGCGGATCATTTCGCGCGGCATTTCCGGGCCGATGCTGATCAGGCGCAACTGGCCGATTTTTTCATCGAGGGTCATTTGCTTCATCAGGTTGCTGACGAAGGCTTCCTTGTTCTCCAGGGGTGCGGGTGTCGTGGCGGCCAATACGTTATGACTGGCCAGGCTGACGAACAGGCCCAGCAAACACAGCTTCTTCATGAATAGTTTTCTCAAGGGCCCAAACGGCGATGTACACGCCGGCCAGCCAAAATTTAGGGAGCGTCTATTGTTGTTCGGGTGCCGGCTCAACAAACCAGAGCCAAAAACGACAGCCAGCGGGCGGATGCGTTTTTGCGCCGGGCCTCTTTTTAGCCCATCGGCCCGTTGCAATCCAGAGGCGCGGGCGATTATGCCCCAAGACCCGGCTCAGAAGGTTTCACGGTCGGTTTTTTCATGAAATGTACAAGGGAGCGTCATTCTGATGAATGTAAGTCCAACCTACCGTTCGCGTTTGCAGGTCGTCACGCTGCTGATGCTGGCCACGTTGCTGACCGCCTGCGGCATCAACAACATCCCGACCCTCGACGAGCAGGCCAAGGCCGCCTGGGGCCAGGTGCAGAACCAGTATCAGCGGCGCGCCGACCTGATTCCCAACCTGGTGGAAACCGTCAAGGGCTACGCCAGGCATGAAGAAGAGACACTGACTGCGGTCATTGAGGCCCGGGCCAAGGCCACGTCGATCCAGGTGGATGCCTCGACCCTCGACAACCCGGAAAAACTCAAGCAGTACCAGCAGGCCCAGGATCAGCTCAGCGGCGCCTTGAGCCGTTTGATGGTGGTTTCCGAGCGTTATCCGGACCTGAAGGCCAACCAGAACTTCCTCGCCTTGCAATCGCAGCTCGAAGGCACCGAGAACCGGATCAGCGTGGCCCGGCGTGATTTCATCCTCGCGGTGCAGAAATACAACACCGAGATCCGCACGTTCCCCGGACGCCTGTGGCACAGCGTGATGTACAGCAATCTGCCGGTGCGCGAGACCTTCGAAGCTGCACCTGGGTCGGAAAAGGCCCCCGAGGTCAAATTCTGAACAGCGGTAATCGGCGTCACCACGCAAGAGGTTGCCCATGCGCGTCCTGAAAACAGGCCTGTTGCTGTTGTTGTGGGTGGTGACGATCACGGCCCGGGCCGAGCTGAGCTTCCCGGCGCTGACCGGACGGGTGGTCGACAATGCGCAGATGATCGAGCCGTCGGTGCGCGAGCAACTCACCCGGCAACTTCAGGCCCATGAGCAAGCCACCGGCGAACAGCTTGTGGTAGTGACTTTGCCGGATTTGCAAGGCACCGACATCGCCGACTTCGGTTACCAACTCGGTCGCCACTGGGGCATCGGGCAGAAGGACAAGAGCAACGGCGCCTTGCTGATCGTCGCCCGCAACGAGCGCAAACTTCGCATCGAAGTCGGCTACGGCCTGGAGGACCGACTGACGGACGCCCAGAGTTCGGTGATCATCAACCGGGTTATCACCCCGGCGTTCAAGACCGGCAACTTCAGTAAAGGTATCAGTGACGGCGTGGCGGCGATGCTGGTGGTGCTGGGCGGCAACCCCTTGGACGAATCGTCGACCGCATATGAATCCAGGGGCGATCCGGGGGACGATTTTGTCTCGCGGCATCCCGGGTTGTTCGTGTTTTTGGTGATGTTGTTCATCCTGACTGTTTTTGTGTGCCAGATGCTCGGTATCCTTCCCGCCGGCCGGGGTGGCTCCGGTGGATCCGGGGGTGGCTTTGGCGGTGGCGGATTTGGCGGCGGCGGTGGAGGTGGAGGCTTCAGCGGCGGCGGGGGCAGTTTCGGCGGGGGCGGTTCGTCCGGCGGCTGGTGATAATAAAAAGAGCAGGCAATTCACGACATGGCATTACTGACTGAACACGAACAACGCAAAGTCGCCGAGGCAATTGCCCGGGTCGAGCGCGATACCGATGCAGAACTGGTGACCGTGCTCGCGGCCCGCGCCGACGACTATGCCTATATCCCGTTGCTGTGGGCCAGCCTGCTGGCGCTGCTGGTGCCGGGCGTCGTGCACTACCTCACCGGTTGGCTGACCATGCACAGCCTGCTGATGGTGCAATGGGCCCTCTTCATCATCCTGTGCCTGGTGTTCCGCCTGCCGAAAGTCACCACCCATCTGATCCCGCGCTCGGTGCGCCACTGGCGCGCCTCGAACCTGGCGCGCCGGCAGTTTCTGGAGCAGAACCTGCACCACACCGAAGGCCGCACCGGCGTGCTGATTTTCGTTTCAGAGGCCGAGCGTTATGTGGAGATCCTGGTGGATGAAGGGATATCCAGTCGCCTGGACAACAAGAACTGGGACGCCATCGTCGCCACGTTCACCCAGCAGGTGAAGCAGGGGCAGACGCTGCAAGGTTTTATCAGCTGTGTCGAAGCCTGCGGCGAGCTGCTCAAGGTGCATGTACCCGTGACCCATGTGCGCAATGAGTTGCCGAACCGGTTGGTGGTGCTCGGCTAGGTCCTGGCATGGCGTTGTGTAGCGCTCGCGGCTACAACTCCCGTCAATTGTCCGGGTTCGGCCTTGTCGTCAGTATTTCTCTCTAACAGTGGACGCCCAGCGACGGGTGTTCCCGCGTAGAGGGATTCTTATGTCAACCCAACAATCGAATGACTCTTTGGCACGGGTAGCTCTTGGCGGAGAGGAAAGTACGCCAACGGCGAAGCTGACGGCGAAAGAAACACAAGTCCTGATGTGGTGTTTCAAGGGCAAGACTTCCTGGGAAATCGCCAGGATCGAGAATTGCGCGGAATCTACCGTCAATTTTCACTTCGCCAATATTCGCCGAAAGTTCGACGTCAGCTCTCGCACTTGCGCATTGCTCAAGGCGATCGAGTCGGGAGCGATCATCGTGGATTCGGTGGTTGCACGAGGTGCGCATGAGCGTGACTGATTCGATCTACAACGGTATCAGTGGGCTCATAATGGGAATGGGGATTGCAACACTGCCGGTTGTTGATGGCGAGGTATTGTTCGGTGCAATGCTCGGAGCGTGGCTGGTCACTACCACTCGCACTGGCTTCAAGGCCTGGCAGCGCATCGGTTCCTGGTTGCTGTCTGCAGGTGTCGGTTACCTCTTTACGCCTGTCGCGCATCCGCTGGCGCCTTTTTTGACAGCAGGCGTAACAGCCTTTCTTTGTGCGCTTATCGTTATTCCCGTCAGCATCAAACTCATGCAATGGATCGATAGCGCCGGTATCGGCGAAATCATTCGACACCTGCGAGGGAGAAAATGATGGTTCGTGAAAGGGTGGCCCGTGGCACGTCCTGGAGCAATGAAACTTCGGATGATAGAGGTCATCAAGTTTCATTCGAAGGTTTAAGTGTTGCCAGAATAGAGGCCATTTCGGAAAGTCTGAGTTCCATATCGCGCAGTCGTTGCTTTTCCTCGAGTGCGTTTTGTATGACGCAGCGATCATCTTCGTCGAGCAACCGCCAGAGCGAGAGAATGGTGTTCTCCCGTGTTGTGCATTCCTGATCAGCCTCCGAAGAATTAGTAACTGTTTGTCTCAGGATCGGCCCTTCACCCAGCAGCAGCCAGTCAAGGGAGATGCCCCGGCTTTGAGCGATATCTACGCATAATGAGTACGGTGTGCTGTCGCGGCCTCGCCAGCTACTAAGGGTTTGCGGGCTGATCTGTAGCGCGGAAGACAAAGAAGCATCGGTTTTTGTGCCGGTAATTTGCTTCAGGCGAGCCAGAACAGCTTGTGATTTTTTGCTACGCAATTTGAGCCTCTTCCTTTTGACATATGCTTTTTGAGTGCCTAATTTATGCGTAATGAGTACTTTTTTTCTTATAGGTAATCAATCATTAAAGATGAGGCAGAAGAATACGATGTCGAAACTTCCTAATGGTATCAGGGTGATTTCCTACGAGCTTGGCTCGAACCCATTACAGGTCTGCCCGATGCACTTCCTTATGTCTGGCAGACACTGTTCACAAGGCCGGAACACCACAACGAACCTCTCAAGCAGTATTGCGTTTGATCAGGTTGATTGCCACCCAATGACCCTCGGGAATCAAGTATGAGTACTTATAAAATGGTGTGCCCGCACTGCTTGAACAGGATGCGCATCCGCACCAGCGAGGGCCGACATATTTTCCTGCGGGTGGCGTATCTGCAATGTACGTCGGAAGCGTGCGGTTGGTCGGTACGTGCCGAATTTGAAATGACCCATGAACTTTCGCCCAGTGGCATGCCTAATCCGGCCGTACGCCTGCCTTGCGCCGGACCCGATTTGCGCCGTGCCGCCGGGCCTGTTGCAGTCAGTCCTGCCATGACAGAAATGCCGCAGGAGGCGTGAACATGAAGGTCACCGATGAAGATGCAGATCTGAATGAGGAACTATTGGCTATAGCCCAGGCGTTTCTGGGGCGTCATGAAAGTGAAGGGGGTATCGACGATCAAGTCCTGTTTTGTCGTGCGGTGAAGCATTTGCAGAATATGGATGTACCGATGTACCTGGCGGAAAGGCTGGTTAGCCGTGCCTACGGCGTACTCAAATCGTGCAACGACCGTCGTCGCCTCGACATCGATGCAAGTTCCGAAACGGTTGCCGTGGTGACTGACCCCGCCAATGGCCTGACTTGGGCAGTGCCAGTGGGGCTGATCGTCAAACACATCATCAACTCGCCGAACAACCGCAGGCTTCGACTGGTGGAACCCTGAGGTTTCATTGGTTGTATTGAGGTCCTGGGCCGCATGACTGGGACCTGCCACAAAATAACCCCGTGCCCAAAGTCCTCGTCCCCCTTAAAATACCGGCATTCTTCGATTTGCATCGCCCTGAGGCCGTTTTTCCATGTCCGTCACCGCCACTCCCGCCAGCCTCGCGCCGGATCATCACGCCCAGTTCATCGACCTGCTGCGAACCAGCCTCGAGCACAATGCGTTCATCAAACTGGTGCTGGCCAAGTACGCGGGCGATGAAACGGACCTGCAGCGGATCATCATCAAGCCGGTGACGGTCAAGGCGCAGCCTTGCCTGTCTTTTGTCTACCGCTACAAGACTCGCGATATCACCAAGAACCTGCCACTGGCTGAAGGCGTGGCGAGCATTGCCGGGCTGCTGCCAGCGTTGTTCAAAAATGCGCATTTGTTGTCGTTGACCGACGAAGCCCAGCTCGAATACAGCAAAAAGGGCAAGTCATCGCTGTTCAAGAGCAAACCTCAGCAATTGCGCGAAGTGCCATTGGCTGGGCACAACCGTGAAAAGAACCGTTTTCTTGACCTGAGCCGGCCGTTTCTCACCGACCTGGGTGTGACCAACAAGCAGCATGAGTTGATCCCGGCGATGTCGCGCAAGTGGAAGCAGATCAACAAGTTCATCGAAGTGTTCAGCCATGCGCTGACCTCGTCACCCCTGGCACTGGACAAACCGGTGCGTGTGGCAGACTTCGGTTCGGGCAAGGGATACCTGACCTTCGCCATCCACGATTACCTGCGCAACACCTTGAAGGCCGAAGGCGAAGTGACCGGCGTCGAGCTGCGTGAAGACATGGTCACCCTGTGCAACACCGCGGCCGCCAGGCTTGAACACCCCGGCCTGGTGTTCAAGTGCGGTGACGTGCGCAGCGTGGCGCCGAGCGAACTGGACGTAATGATCGCCCTGCATGCCTGTGATATCGCCACCGACTATGCGATCCACACCGGCATCCGTTCCGGCGCGTCGATCATCATGTGTTCACCGTGCTGCCACAAACAGATCCGCCTGCAAATCCAGAGCCCGGCGCTGCTCAAACCGATGCTGCAATACGGCTTGCACCTGGGCCAGCAGGCGGAGATGGTCACCGACAGTTTGCGCGCGTTGTTCCTTGAGGCCTGCGGTTACGAGACCAAGGTGTTCGAGTTCATCTCACTGGACCACACCAACAAGAACAAGATGATCCTGGCGGTCAAGCGCGCCGAGCCGGTCGATCCGGCTCAACTGTTGGCGAAAATCCAGGAGCTGAAGGATTTTTATCACATCAGCGAGCATTGCCTGGAAACGTTGCTGCGCGCTGACGGTTACCTCGCGGCTAAGGTTTGACCTGAATTCCGGCCGGTAATGTGCCCGGTTGCGCCGGGCGCACCGCAGTCTTGCGTCCCAGCATCACCGTCACGATCACCCCGCCAGCAAACAGCCAGGTAATCGGCTCCACATGTTCACCGAAGAACAGCGCCGAGAAGGCGATGGTGAAGAAGATCTGCAGCAACTGGATCTGACTGACCCGGGCAATGCCGCCCATGGCCAGCCCGGCGTACCAGGCGAAGAAGCCGATGAACTGCGAAAACAGCGAGACGTAGCCAAAGGCCCACCAGGTCCTGGCGGAAATCTCGCCCTGATGTTGCAGCGCCAGGTACACCACCGGGCCGATCAGCAGCGGCGTCGACAGCACCAGTGCCCAGCAGATCACCTGCCAGCCGCCCATCTCCCTGGCCAGTCGGCCTCCCTCGGCGTACCCCAGCCCGCCCACTGCAATGGCTCCAAGCATCAGCAGGTCACCGGCCCGAATGCTGCCGGCTCCGCTGATCAGTGCATAACCGAGCACCAACGCACTGCCCAATGCGGCACAGGCCCAGAAGGCTTTCGAAGGACGTTCATGGGACAGCCACGCGGCGTACAGCGCCACGCACAGCGGCTGTAACCCGTTGACCAGCGCACCGTGGGACGCCGGCAAGGTTTGCATGGCCCAGGCCGACAATACCGGGAAACCCAGGATCACCCCGGCCATCACCAGCGTCAGGCCTTTGACTTGTTTCCAGGTCGGCCATTTTTCCCGGTGCCACAGCAACAGCAACGCCGCCGGAACCGCCGCAAACAGCGCCCGGCCAAGGCCGTTGAGCAGCGGGTGGAGTTCCTGCACGACAATCCGCGTGAAGGGCAGAGTGAGGCTGAAGATCACAACGCCGAGCAGGCCCAGGGCCATGCCGGTGTTTTCGCGCGAGGACATGATGGCAACCAGAATCTTGGAGGGTGGGAGATGTCGTTATCTAGCCATAAACCCCGGGCTTTGGCGCTTACAGCTGGCTACAGAAATATCCGTACAGTTTGAGGCCGCCATCGCGAGCAAGCTCGCTCCCACAGGTCCTGTGTCGTTCTTGCGGTCAACGCAAATCCTGTGGGAGCGTGGCTTGCCCGCGAAGAACGATAACGCGGTCCATCAGGTAATAGCCGGTTGTTACCCGACCTGCCGGATAAGGACTACCTTGAATACTCCTGCACGCCCACTTCCAGAGGAGTCCTCCCCATGGCTGCGAAAAAAATTCTGATGCTGGTCGGTGATTACGTCGAAGACTATGAAGTGATGGTGCCGTTCCAGGCGCTGCTGATGATCGGCCACACAGTGCACGCTGTTTGCCCGGGTAAAACCGCCGGCCAGACCGTGCGCACGGCGATCCATGACTTTGAAGGCGACCAGACCTACAGTGAAAAACCCGGTCACCTGTTTGCCCTCAACTTCGATTTCGCCAAGGTCAACGCCGCCGATTATGACGCCGTGCTGATTCCGGGTGGCCGTGCGCCGGAGTACCTGCGCCTGAACGAAAAGGTCCTGGAGCTGGTGCGCGCATTCGACAAAGCCGGCAAACCGATCGCCGCCGTGTGTCATGGTGCGCAGTTGCTGGCGGCAGCGGGTGTTCTCGAAGGTCGCGAATGCAGCGCTTACCCGGCCTGCGCTCCGGAAGTGCGACTGGCGGGCGGTACGTATATCGATATTCCGGTGACGGACGGCCATGTTCAGGGCAATCTGGCCACGGCTCCGGCCTGGCCTGCGCACCCGAACTGGCTGGCCGGTTTCCTGGGGCTGCTGGGTACCAGAATCACGCTGTAACGAGGGACATGTCCATGTGCGAGCTGTACGTCAAAGCCGACCCGATTCTTTACGAATCGCGCTCCCGCTCGCTACGCATCTGCGGGGTGGTCACCACCCTGCGGCTGGAAAATCAGTTTTGGGACATCCTCAGCGAAATCGCCGAGGTCGACGGCATGACCACCAATCAGTTGATCGCCAAGCTGTATGAAGAAGTGATGGACTATCGCGGCGAAGTGGTCAATTTCGCCTCGTTCTTGCGGGTGAGTTGTACGCGCTACCTGAGTCAGCGGCGGACTCAGGTGCCGGAGTTGTCGGTGGTGCGCGCGGTGGTGAAATAGCCGGCATTGCGTCGACCGCTTCGCGAGCAAGCCCGCTCCCACACGGATCACGCTGTACCTGTGGGAGCGGGCTTGGTCCGGGCGGCGATCCGACGAAGGGGGCCGTACAGGCGACAGAAATCCCGGCTTGGTCTTTACTCTGAAGCGCGCCACCTCTCAATCGCCAAGGAGAAAAAGCATGTCCGGATGGTATGAAGTGAGCAAAAGCAGCAATGGCCAGTTCAGGTTTGTCCTCAAGGCGGCCAACGCCGAGACCATTCTGACCAGCGAGCTGTACACCACCCACGCCGCCGCCGACAAAGGCATCGCCTCGGTCCAGGCCAACAGCCCGCTGGATGAGCGTTACGAGAAGAAAACCACCAAGGATGGCCATCCGTATTTCAACCTCAAGGCGGGTAACCACGAGATCATCGGCAGCAGCGAGGCCTATTCCTCCGATGCCGCCATGGAGAAAGGCATCGCCAGCGTGAAGGCCAACGGCTCGACCAAGGTGATCAAAGACAAGACGTTGCCGGTGCTTTGAGATCAACACACATCTCCCTGTGGGAGCGGGCTTGCTCGCGAAGAGGCCATAACATTCAACATTGATGTTGACTGAAAGGCCGTTATCGCGAGCAGGCTCGCTCCCACATTTGGCTGCATTTCTCCTGTCGGAACCGGGTTACTGTGGGAGCGAGCCTGCTCGCGAATGCGTCGGATCAGTCGCCGCTAAACTTCGACTGGAACCGCCAGCTTCGGGCCACCCAGCGCATGACTCTTCGAATCAAAAAACCGCAACTCAACCCCCGTCCCCTCGAACACTTTCGTGTAATGCCGCTTCTGGTGCTGGATGAATGCCTTGCTGCGCGGGTAAATCGAGATCGCCACCACCTGCGGTTTCGCCAGGCGCAGGGCGTGGATGATGTGGCTGTCCTGCTCCCCCAGCGCATGGCCGAAGATGCACAGCGCCTGGCCGTGACCGAGTAACTGCTCGTAGCAGAACGACAGATAGTCCGAACTGCGAATGGTCTTGAGCTTGTCCGCACTCGGGCCTTCATTGACGAACAGCGGCACGTCGTCGAGGGTCTTGATCGTGTTGTTGATGGCGAAATTGCCCAGCAACGTGCCCTCGGTCGACATCAGCTTGCGCGCCGTACCGTCCTGGTTGCGCACCAGGTGCAGTCCGCCGTGCAGGTACAGCAAGCGGGTTTTGTCGGTGGCCGTGTCGCTCAGGTCGAAACCGGGTTCGGCACCCTGGAACAGATCGGTGATCGCTTCAGGCTGGTGTTGCACCGCCCAGTAGTTGAGCAGGTCGTAATTGGTGGTGAACACCGTGCGGTAGCTGGCCAGTTCCTGATGGATGGTTGCCAGCGTCGAAGGCACTACCAGCCGCCACGGGATATGCACCGCATGCACGGTGTTGATCAGCGCTTCCTTGATCGCGTAGTAGCGATTGCGTGGGGCGGCGGAGCTGACAGCCAGGGCCTTGTTGACCCGGCTGGTGGTTTTCAACGCGCTCAGAACTTGTTCGAAACTGCGGGTCTGCATCGCATCGAACACACTGAGTTCGGACGGGCTCAGGGGTTTTTCTTCAACGGTACGCGCGTTTTCGAACAGCGACTCGTAGCCGAAATCGTCCCACACCGCGCGGCTGGCACCGTTGCCCACCAGCAAACCACTGAACGAAGTGCTGCTGCGCAAGGTGTTCCAGTCTTCAAGTTGGGCATCGACATCCTGGAAATCGGTCATTGCGGTCTTCGTCTCACGGCAAAAGGTCTATGGGCGGCGACTTTATCACGAGCGGGTGCCCGGACCACGGTACGACTGGGGTGAAGAACGCTATGCTGCGACTTCGCCCGAGCCGACTTCGCCGAGTACCCGATGCTGCAAAAAAGCCTGATCCGCCGTCTCGACCTGATCACTCTGCAACTGTTCGTCGCCGTCCATGAAGAGGGCACGCTGACCCGCGCGGCGTCGCGCGAAGCGATTGCCGTCTCGGCGGCGAGCAAGCGCCTGATGGAACTGGAGGAGGCACTGGGCATCAGTCTGTTCGTGCGCCAGGCCAAGGGCATGTCCCTGACGCCGGCCGGTGAAACGCTGCTGCACCATGCCCGGCAGATGTTGTTCAACGTCGAGAAAATGGGCCTTGAACTGGGCGAGCACAGCCACGGTGTGCGCGGCTATGTGCGGATGCTCGCCAACCTGTCGGCGATCATTCAGTTTTTGCCCGAGGACCTGCGGGACTTTTCCGAGCGTCACCCACAGGTCAAGACCGACCTCGAAGAACGCCCCAGCGCCGGGGTGATCCAGGGCGTGCTCGACGGGGTGGCCGACCTCGGCATCTGTTCCATCGACAGCGATATCAAGGGCCTGCACAGCGTGTTGTATCGCCAGGACAAACTGGTGGTGTTGATGCCGCCGCACCATCCATTGGCGAGCCGCTCGAGCGTGGCTTTCGCCGATACGCTGGACAGCGATTACGTCGGGTTGCATGCCGCCAGTTCGATCAACATGCGCACCCACGCCGCCGCCCGCCAGGCCGGCAAGGTGTTGCGGGTGCGCATTCATGTGCCTGGGTTCGACGCCATGTGCCGCATGATCCAGGCCAACATGGGGATCGGCATCCTGCCGCAGCGGGCCTATGAGTTGTTTGGCCGGGCGCTGGGTTTGCACGCGGTGCCATTGACGGACGAATGGTCGGACCGGGCGTTGATTCTGGTGGTGCGGGATGAGGCGTTGCTGTCGCCGGTGAGCCGGATGTTGTTTGAGCATTTGCGTGGGGCGGTTTGATCGTTCTCGGCTGAATTGGCCGGCCTCTTCGCGAGCAGGCTCGCTCCCACACTGGACCTGTGTCGCTCATTAATCCCCTGTGGGAGCGAGCCTGCTCGCGAAGGCGGCCCTGAGGTCAGGACAATCTTCCAGAGCGTTCGCATTTCGCGAACGCCCGTTGCCAACTGAAGGTTGGATTCCCGAGGCTCCGGTCCTCTAGCCTTGGCTCATATTCCAAGAACAAGAGGTACCCCGCGATGACTGCCCCCTTGAGTGCGATCAAAGTGATCGAGATCGGCACGCTGATCGCCGCGCCGTTTGCGGCGCGCATGCTGGCCGAGTTCGGCGCCGAGGTGATCAAGATCGAAGCCATGGGCCAGGGTGATCCCCTGCGCAAATGGCGCAAGCTGCACGAAGGCACCTCGTTGTGGTGGTACCTGCAATCACGCAACAAGAAGTCCCTGGCGCTGAACCTCAAATCCCCTGAAGGCATCGAACTGGTCAAGCAACTGGCGACCAGCGCCGATGTGCTGATCGAGAACCTGCGCCCCGGCGCCCTTGAAAAGCTCGGCCTCGGTTGGGACGTGTTGCACGCGCTCAACCCCAACCTGACGCTGGTGCGGATTTCCGGATACGGCCAGACCGGCCCGTACCGCGATCGTCCGGGTTTCGGTGCCATAGGCGAAGCCATGGGCGGGATCCGCTACACCACCGGCACGCCCGGTTCGCCGCCGGCGCGGGTCGGTGTGAGCCTTGGCGATTCCCTGGCTTCGCTGCATGCGGTGATCGGCGCGCTGATGTCGCTGCTAAGGGTCAAGACCGGGCAGGGCGGCGGGCAAATCGTTGATGTGTCCCTGGCCGAAAGCGTGTTCAACGTGATGGAAAGCCTGGTGCCGGAATACGACATGCTTGGCCATGTGCGTGAACGCAGCGGTGGTGCCTTGCCGGGGATTGCGCCGTCCAACACGTACCTGACAGCCGACGGCGCCTACGTGGTGATTGCCGGCAACAGCGACCCGATCTACCGGCGCCTGATGCAAACCATCGGCCGCGCCGATCTGGCCGAAGCGCCGGAGTTCGCCCACAACGACGGGCGTGCAGCCAAAAGCAATCTGCTCGACGCCGCCATCACCCACTGGACCAGCAGCCTGCCCATCGACGAGGTGTTGGCCGCGCTGGAAGCTGCCGAAGTCCCGGCCGGACGCATCTATTCGGTGGCCGACATCGTCGCCGACCCGCACTATCAGGCGCGGGACATGCTGCTCGATGCCGAGCTGCCCGGTGGTGCCACGGTGAAGATGCCGGGCATCGTGCCGAAACTTTCCGAGACACCCGGCGGCGTGAACTGGTCTGGCCCGGGCTGGGCCAGCACACTGACGGCATCCTCACGCAATTGGGCCTGACCGCAACAGACATCGAACGCCTGAAAGTCGAAGGAGTGGTGCAATGATCACCGATTGTTCCGACCACCTGATCGTGCAGGAAGTGTCCCCGCGCGACGGTTTGCAAATCGAGCCGACCTGGGTTGAAACCCACGACAAGATCGCCTTGATCGACCAACTGTCGCAGGCCGGATTCAGCCGTATCGAAGCCGGTTCGTTCGTGTCGCCCAAGGCCATTCCGGCACTGCGCGATGGCGAACTGGTGTTCAAGGGCATCAACCGGCAACCGGGGGTGATCTACGTCGCGTTGATCCCCAACCTCAAGGGCGCACAACGGGCTCTGGCGTGCAGGGCCGATGAGCTGAACCTGGTAATGTCCGCCAGCCAGACCCATAACCTGGCGAACATGCGCATGCGTTGCGAAGATTCATTGGCGGCGTTCGGTGAGATTGTGCACTTCGTTGGCGACAGCCCTGTGCGACTCAACGCCAGCATCGCCACCACCTTCGGCTGCCCCTTCGAAGGCGAGATCGACGAGGGCCGCGTACTGCAAATCGTCGAAGCCTATCAGGAGCTCGGCATCCAGGGCATTACCCTGGCCGACACGACGGGCATGGCCAATCCGCGCCAGGTCGACCGGCTGGTGCGCCGGGTGCTGCAAAGGGTCTCCTCATCAGACCTGACCCTTCACTTTCACAACACCCGCGGCCTTGGCCTGTGCAACGTGCTGGCCGCTTACGAGGCCGGTGCCCGGCGCTTCGATGCGGCCCTCGGCGGCCTCGGCGGCTGCCCGTTCGCACCGGGAGCATCGGGAAACATCTGCACCGAGGATCTGGTGAACCTGTGCGATGAAGTCGGCATTCATACCGGTATCGATTTGCCGCTGCTGCTGAAACTGTCCCGAGGACTGCCGGCGCTGCTCGGCCACGAAGTACCCGGTCAACTGGCCAAGGCCGGGCGCAATTGCGACCTGCACCCCGTGCCTTCCTGAGCAAACTGCCCTCCTGTAGGAGCGAGCATGCTCGCGATGGACGTCAACGATAACTCTGGATGCCAGATACCCCGCGGCGATCTCAGGTTCGTCGCGAGCGAGCTCGCTCCTACAGTGAAATCGAACATTTACCAGACAACAAAAACAATCGGACACCCACGGGAAGTCCGCCTGGAGAACCGCAATGAGCCTCAATGCACTGGAGGCGGGTGTGAGCCCGTCCGTTAGCCACGACACCGAAAAAGCCCTGGTCAGCAAAGTCGCCTGGTGTCTGATGCCGCTGATCATGGTCTGCTACCTGTTCGCGTTTTTCGACCGCATCAACATCAGCTTCGCCAAGTTTCAGCTGCAGGCCGGCCTGAGCCTGAGCGACACCGCCTACGGCCTCGGCGCCGGGTTGTTCGTGGTCGGCTATGTGATCTTCGAAGTGCCGAGCAACATGATGCTGTACAAGGTCGGCGCCCGGCGCTGGATCGCCCGGATCATGATGTCCTGGGGCCTGGCCACGGCAGCCATGGTGTTCGTCAACAGCGAATGGCAGTTCTATGTGCTGCGCTTCGTGATCGGCGCGATGGAGGCGGGTTTCGCCCCGGGCGTGCTGTATTACCTGACCCTGTGGTTCCCGCAGCACTATCGCGGGCGCATCACCTCGATGCTCTTCCTGTCGTCGGCGTTCGCCGGCCTGGTAGGCGCGCCCTTCTCCGGCCTTGTGCTGCAACACCTCGACGGTGTGTTGCAAATGCGCGGCTGGCACTGGCTGTTCCTGCTCGGTGGCGTGCCGTGCATCGGCCTCGGTTTGCTGGTGTTAACCCTGCTCAAGGACCGTATCGAAGACGCCCATTGGCTGACGCCTTCGGAGAAGACCCTGCTGGCCAGCCGCATCGCTCAGCATGAGCCGCACAAAAGCGGCGGTTCGCTGCTCGCCGCCCTGCGGATCCCGGGTTTCCTGACACTGGGGCTGATCTATTTCCTGATTCAGGTGGCGTCCTACGGCTTGAATTTCTGGGCGCCGCAACTGATCCGCAGCGCCGGCACCGAAAGTCCGGTGATGATCGGCTTGCTGACGGCCATTCCGTACATCTGCGGCGCCATCAGCATGGTGGTGATCGGACGCCTGTCCGATGCTTCCGGCGAGCGGCGCAAGTACGTCGCCGGTCTGGTGGCGGTCGGTGCGGTCGGGTTCTTCTGTGCGGGGATCTTCGCCAGCCACACGACCTTCCTGACTGTCGCGTTGGGCCTGCTCGGTGCCGGGATCATCGCCTCCATCCCGAGCTTCTGGACCCTGCCGCCGAAACTGTTGGCCGGAGCTGGTGCGGGGCTGCCGGCGGGATCGCGGTGATCAACACTCTGGGCCAGTTCGGTGGCATTGTCAGCCCGGTGATGGTCGGCCGGATCAAGGACCTGACCGGCAGTACCACGCCGGCGCTGTATGTCATTGGTGTTTGCGCACTGATTGCCGTGGCGCTGTTGCTGTGGGGGTTGCCGCAGAAGTTGCGGACGTTGGACAAGGTTTGATAGCTGCGGTGTCAGATACATCGCTTTCGCGGGCAAGCCCGCTCCCACAGGGTACGCGGCGGACACAAAAGTTATGGCCGACGCGGTCACTGTGGGAGCGGGCTTGCCCGCGATGACTGACTGAAAAGCGCCATCGCACTTTCAGTTGCCCCCCTCAACCCGCCGTCGCCAAACCTTTGGCCGGTGCATCAAAAAACTGAATCAACACCACCCCGGCCATCAGCAGCACCACCCCAAACACCTTGGGCAAGCTGATTGGCCGCTCCACCAACCCAAACCAGCCGAAGTGATCCAGTAACAACGACGCCACCACTTGCCCCGCCAGCGCCAATGCCATGAACCCTGCGGCACCGAGTTTGGGCAGCAGCACCAACGCCAACGAAATAAAGCACACCCCAAAAGCGCCACCTGCCCACATCCAGAGTGGCGCCTGGCTGATGAATGCCAGAGACGGCAACGGTAAACGCATCGCAACGATGATCGGCAACAGCACCACAACGCTCACCAGCAACGAGGCGAGCGTCGCCCACAGCGGATGACCCAAGCCGCGTCCGAGGTTGACGTTGATTGCGCTCTGAAACGGCACCACCGCCCCGGCGAAGGCGGCCAGCAGCAACCAACCGGCCCAATGCAACGTACTCATGATCGATCTCCAACAGGTTTTGCTGGACTCTAGGGTATTCGTCGCGCAGATTTAAATTCCGTTTTGTTATCCAGAACATGCAGCAAATGAATGATCTTCGACGTATCGACCTCAACTTGCTGGTGATCCTCGACGCTTTGCTCAGCGAGCAACACGTGACCCGGGCGGCCGAGCGTCTTCACTTGAGCCAGCCAGCGGTCAGTCATGCGCTGGCGCGATTGCGTGACCTGCTCGGCGACCCGCTGCTGGTGCGCGCAGGGGCCGGCCTTGTAGCGACGCCGCGAGCGCTGGAACTGGTGGCACCGCTGGCCGAAGCCCTGGCCCAGGTGCAAGCGCTGCTGGCGCCCAATGCCTTCGATCCCAAGACCACCCAGCGTACTTTCCGCTTGGCGATGTCCGACTATGGCGCCGCCATTGTCCTGCCGGGACTGATCCGTACGTTGCGCCACGAAGCGCCGGGCATCGACCTGCAAATCAGCCATGGCAGCCGCGAAAGCGTGCTCGAAGGGGTACTCAACGGTGACATTGATATCGCCGCGGGTGTGTTCCCGGAAATGCCCAACGAATTGCGCAGCACGCCGCTGTTCGAAGAGCAGTACGCCTGCCTGGTGGACCGCAACAGCCTGCCCGCCGATGGTGTCCTCGACCTGCCCACCTACCTGGCACGGCCTCACGTTCTGCTGGAGATGCGCGGCAGCGGCACCCCGGAAATCGAGCGTGCATTGACTGCATTGCGCGAACGTCGTCGTGTAGCAGTCAGCCTGCCGCACTGGCGCGTCGCCCCGGAATTCATCAGTGGAACCGACCTGATTCTCACGGTCGCGTCGCGAGGCTTGCGCGATATCGATGAGCAATCACTGATTGTCGTCCCACCGCCGTTTCACATCCCGTCGTTCACCTTCGTACTGGTCTGGCACAAGCGCCGGGGCGGGGATCAGGCGTTGAACTGGTTGAATCGGAGGATTGGGGAGGGGATCGAATGCTAGAGACTCTTCCAAATGGCCTTTACCAATTGGAAGGTGGCAGGCGACGCGTATGAAAAATTCGTAGTACCTGAAGCCGACCTTGGCGAACACGGTAGGGAATCAGATAGGGGCGATCAGACATGACCCATTCCCGAGTACCGGGTAAGCGTCCTTCACGACCCGTCGCTGGAAATCGGGCAAGGTGATCGACACTGGCGAGAATTGCCTGGACAAAATCTGCTGCAGCTTTTGGATTTTCGATGGCGATGTACGCGGCTTCGTCATCCAGATTCTTTAACGCCGTACGCAACCACTCAACGCGCATTCGCCGTCCACTTGTCAGCAATGGCGTTCACTTCTTCTTGTGTCGCGAAGTCACCTTCATCGGCTTCTTTCAAGGCTTTCTGAATTTCCTCGATTTGCCACGCTTCACGGGCCAGGTATTCACGCAACGCATCCACGGCCAGAAATGATTTGCTGCGGCCCGTTGCTTTAGAAAGATTCGCGAGGGTATCGGCGATTTCGTCTGGTATGCGCAGGGACATAACTGACATGGTGGTCTCGATGTAGTGGTTTGTAATACAACATACTACACCGTCATTGGTGGGGTTGGACCAGCCCGTTCGTCCGTCGAGATGTTTCAGTCGACAGGCAATGACCTGATATAGACTGGCCACCATTCACCAAGCCGTTCAAAAGGACTCCCCATGACCCCATCGTTGCTAATGGCCGTGCTTGCCTCGGGTTTTATCTACGGCATCACCCCGGGGCCGGGTGTGCTGGCGGTGTTCGGCATTGGCGCGGCCCATGGGCGACGGGCCGGGGCAGGGTTTCTGTGCGGGCATTTGCTCGGTGATGTGGTCTGGTGCAGCACGGCGCTGATCGCGATTGTCGGTGCGCGGGAGATCGGCAGTACGGCGTTCGACGTGCTCGGTGTGCTCAGCGGCCTGTACCTGTTCTGGCTCGGCTGGCGTGCGGTGCGTGCCCGGCGCAGCAGCGGTGATGCGCCACAGGGTGCGGCGCGGCAGCCGTTCTGGCACGGCATCCTGTTTGGCCTGACCAATCCCAAGGCCTATCCGGTGGCGGTGGCGACGTTCACGGCGCTGTTGTCGAGCCGCGCGGAACTGCTCCACTGGTCAATGCTGCCGACACTGATCGGCCTGAGCTTCGTCGGCGGGTTGCTCGCCTACGCTATTCTCATTGGCATCGTCGGTGCACGGCGAGTGCGCACCTTGTACCAGCGTCATGAACTGGCAATCACCCGATTGTGCGGGGTAATGTTCATCGGTTTCGCCATCAATGCGCTGGTCCATGCGTTGCCGGGGCTGATGCCGGACAAGGCTTGAATATAATCACAGGGATGCAAGGCTGACGGGGCAGGGATGATTGAAGAGCGCTGCATTATCGGGGCACCCACGCTGAATCATGGAAAACCGAAATTCCGCGCCGCTGGCGAGCTATATCGATCTGTTGCTGGACGCCGTCTGTGCGGTGGATAAACAGGGCCGCTTCGTCTTTGTCAGTGCGGCGTGCGAGCGCATATTCGGCTACAGCGCCGATGAGATGATCGGCCAGCCGATGATCGATTTGGTGCACCCGGCCGATCGCCAGCGCACCCTCGACGCCGCCCGGGAAATCATGGGCGGTGAGCCCAAGCTCAACTTCGAAAACCGCTACCTGCGCAAGGATGGCCGCGTGGTGCACATCCTCTGGTCGGCACGCTGGTCCGAGGTCGACCAGTTGCGCATCGCGGTGGCTCGCGACATCACCGAACGCAAGCAGGCCGAATCCCGGCAGGCCGCGTTGTATGCAATTTCCGAGGCGGCCCATGCGGCAGAGGATCTGCTGGCGTTGTTCAAACGCATCCACTTGATCATTGGTGAATGGCTGCCGGCACTGAATTTTTCCGTGGCGCTGTACGACGAGCACTGCGCACAACTGAATTTCCCTTATCACGTCGATGACCACGAGCCACAGCCCGAACAACCCGGAACCATGACCGGGCGCCTGTGCACCGAAGTGATCCGCACGGGGCAGCCGATCCTGCTGACTCCAGACCAGTGCACACCGCCTGCCGGATTCGAAGTGCTGGTGACCGGGCAGAACGGCCCCTGTTGGCTGGGTGTGCCGCTGAACTCGCAAAATGGCACCATCGGCGCGTTGATCGTCAAAAGCATTCCGGGCGGCGAACGCTACACCGAGCAAGACATGGAACTGTTGCAATACGTCTGCGCCCAGATCGCGACCGCCATCGAGCGCAAGCAATTGCACGCCCGCCTGCAACACATGGCCCAGTACGACCAACTGACCCAGTTACCCAACCGTGAGCTGCTTCGTGACCGGCTCAAGGCGTCACTGCGATTGGCCCGTGAAGACGGCGGGTACATGGCGCTGTTGTACGTCGACCTCGACCGCTTCAAGCAAGTCAATGACACCCATGGCCACGCGGTTGGCGACATGCTGCTGCAGGCGGTGGCCAACCGGCTCAAGGGCTGCGTGCGGGAAACCGACACCGTGGCCCGCATTGGCGGCGATGAGTTCGTGGTGCTGCTGCACAGCATTCACGCCTCGGAAGACACCGATATCGTGGTCGCAAAAATCCGTCAGGTGCTGGCCCAGCCCCTGCGTCTGGACGGGCATAACCTGAGCATCCAGCCGAGTATCGGCGTCGCCCGATACCCCGATCACGGCACCGAAGAGAAGCAGTTGTTCCGGCATGCCGACGAGGCGATGTATTGCGCCAAACGCGAGCACCACCTGCGAATGGTCTGACAGCCGGGCACCGTTCGTCGTGGTATCCACGCAATTTTCTAAACCTTTTGCGACGCGCAAATTCAGATTCTATGCGGGCGCAGGCTCGCCGCGATCATCACCAAGAGGAAGAGAATCATGCCTGACTCAAGAAACTCGAACTCGGGAAACTTCACCAACGACCGAACGAAGGCCTCTGAAGCGGGTCGCAAGGGTGGGAAAACCACCACCACGACCGTCGATAAAGACCCGGCGAAACCCGACATGGGCCGCAAGGGCGGTCAGAAATCCCGCTAAAGGATGCTGGTGGTTTTGATTGAGAGGCGGGGCGAAAGCTCCCGTTTGAATTGGAAAAAGGAGGGCGCGACCATGAACCGCATGGCCACCCGATTATGCAATGCCAGTTTTGCCATGTTACTGGGCCTGTTAGCCAGCAGCGCTTTTGCCCAGTCCCCCGCTGAATTCATCGACGAGGCCTCGGCAAAAGGTATCGCCGATATTGAAGCGAGTCGCCTGGCGCACCAGAAATCCGAGTCCAAAGAGATCAAGGACTACACCATCGTCGTCATCGACGACCGCACCACTGCGAACCAGCACTTGGCGAAAATCGCCAGGCAACTGGATTTGCCGGTGGCCCCGCGCGAAGAAATTGTCGAAAAGGCCAAAGCCCTGATGCCACAAGTCATGGAGGGGGCGACCTTCGATGAGGCCTATACAGCCAGCCAGGTGAAGACCACGCAGGAAGCCATCGATCAGTTGCAGCAGCAAGCGCAGACCACCGACGTGCCTCAAATCAAGGCATTCGCCGAAGAAACCCTGCCAAAATTGCAAAATCATCTGCAAATGGCCAAGGCGTTGCAGGCGAGGAGTTGAGCGGAAGATTTGAACACAAACGGCGCGGGGCTTCGGTCACGCGCCGTTTTTCTTTGAAGAACCTGAAGTTCAGACATAGGTGGCGAGATGAAAATTCGGCTGGGGTTGCAACCCAATGAAGCATGGCGGTGGGCAAGATCTTAATTTTTGGTGGGAATCTTCCTTTGTACCGGTTTGTGTCTAGTATCAATGGCAGTCAATTTGCCAGCATGTGTTCACACGGATCGAAACCGGAAAAGAGGCTACTCATGGAATTCTTCGAAAAGTTAGCAAGTCTCGCTGCCAAAGTTCGTTTGCAGAGCGCTGCCATTCAAACGGAAGAAGCGACCAAGAATGCTTTTGTCATGCCCTTTATCAGCACGGTACTGGGCTACGATGTTTTCGATCCAACGGAAGTGACACCTGAATTCGTTTGCGATATTGGAACGAAAAAGGGGAGAAAATTGACTACGCAATCATGAAGGCTGGCGAGGTTCAGATCCTAATCGAGTGCAAAAAAATTGGTGAGCCACTGCACATCAATCATGCCTCCCAGCTGTTCCGCTATTTCCATGTCACCAGCGCTCGAATCTCCATTCTCACCAATGGCCAGGTCTATAAGTTTTTCACTGACTTGGATGCGCCAAACAAAATGGACGAGAAACCGTTTCTTGAGCTCGACCTGCTGGATATCGACGAGTATTCCGTCCCCGAATTGGTGAAGCTCACCAAGTCTGCATTCGATGTGGAATCGATCATCAGTGCTGCAGGTGAGTTGAAGTACGTCAGCCAAATCAAAAAGGTCATTGCTTCTCAAGTCAGCAAGCCGGACGACGATTTTGTGAAAGTCTTTGCTTCACGTGTTTACGATGGAGTGATAACTCAAAAGGTCCGCGAGCAGTTCCATGAGCTCACGAAAAAGGCCGTGGTGCAGTTTCTCAATGACCAAATCAATGACCGGCTAAAGTCGGCTATGAGTGGCGCCATCCAGCCTGCACTGGCCTCTTTACCGGTCGCTACGGGTGACACGGAACAACCCGATGTTCGAGATGAGTCAGGGGACAAGGTTCTGACGACATTGGAAGAACTGGAGGGCTATCACATCGTCCGAGCCGTAGTTCGATCGGTTGTTGATGCCAAACGGATTGTTCAGCGTGACACACAGAGTTACTTCGGCATCCTGCTCGACGACAACAACCGCAAGCCGATCTGCCGACTGCACTTCAACCGATCGCAGAAATACATCGGCATATTTGACGAAGAGAAGAACGAAACCCGGCATGCAATCAATTCCGTCGATGACATTTACGAGTACTCGGATCATTTGAAGAAGACTGTCGGGTATTACGATTAAAGATGTTTTTCCTGTGATGAAAAAAACCGGCCAGTAGAGCCAATAGGGCCGGTTTTTTCTGAAGCACTCACCAACGTTTTCCACCAAAGGTGGAATAGAGCTGAATCCACCAGTCGATGTATCGTAGCGATCCGGTTGCTGGCCTCGGCCAGAACGACACACCGACAGGAGAACGCAATGAGTTGGTCCGCCAAGCAGTACGTCGCTTTTGAAGATGAGCGCACCCGTCCCGCCCGTGACCTGCTGGCGGCCATCCACGCCGGGGACGTGCATTCGGCCATCGATATCGGTTGCGGCCCCGGTAACTCCACCGAGTTGCTGGTCGAGCGTTTTGCCAACGCCACGGTGCGCGGACTGGACAGTTCGACCGACATGATCGAGGCCGCGCGCAAACGCCTGCCGAATGTGCAGTTCGATGTTGCCGACATCGACACCTGGAACGACAGCGGCCCGTTCGACGTGATTTTCGCCAATGCGGTGTTGCAGTGGGTGCCCGATCACGCAGCGTTGCTGCCGTCATTGGTGAATAAGTTGGCACCGGGTGGCAGCCTGGCGATCCAGATGCCCGACAACCTCTATGAACCTTCACACCGACTGATGCGCGATGTGGCCGCGGACGGTCCATGGGTGGGCAAACTGGCAGGCGCTGCCGGGCAGCGCACGGAGATGGACAGTGCCAGCGGTTACTACTCGATACTGAAAGCCTGCTGCACCCGCGTCGATGTGTGGCGCACCACCTACCATCATCCCCTCGCGGGCGGTGCGTCTGGTGTGGTGGAGTGGTTCAAGGGCAGCGGTTTGCGGCCGTTCCTCGATCCGCTGGACGAGGCGGAGCGGGCGCAGTATCTGAAGCAGTATCAGGCGGCTATCGAGCGGGCGTATCCGGCCTTGTCCGATGGTTCGGTGCTGTTGCCGTTCCCGCGACTGTTTATCGTCGCGACCCGTTGATGCAAAAAGGGGCAGCGTGATTTGTCCCTTTTTTATCCACGCTGAACGCCGACCAGCATCATCATTGGCCGCTCCCGTTCTTCCGCCAGTGCCGGGTTGGCGAACCGGAGTGGAAGCCGGCAGATCCGAAGATCCCCTGCGCACAGCTGCCAGAAAACACAACTCTACAGATGCAAAAATGCCTGCAAGCAAGCCAGTGCGCTTTTGTATTCCACTTCAGGTCGCCAAACCCTAAACGCCATTTTGGGTGCGCTCGGACCATAGGCCTCGTGGCAAAAGCACAGCAATGCGCAAGTGAACGGACATTTCCCAGTGTCGTGCAGGACGCTGCTTTTTCTAGCCTTGATCTCCTTTTGGCTCCTAAAAGTGAGGGCCTTAACGCTAGCGTTGGCAGGCGCATCACCAGATCCCCCGCACAAAAAAACCGGTCACTTGGACTAATGCCAGTCAGTTAAGCTGACTGGCATTTTTATTTTTGATCGGATACTTCGGGGATTTCAGCCTGATAGCTCGCGGATAAACCCGCTCTTCCCGGCGATGCGGCAGTACATAGTGCGGGGCCGAGGCATGCAATTCGGCGAGGTATTTGGGGATGTTCCCTGAGCGATCCGCAGAAACGCCATTGATAAAACCCAGGATCGCCCAAGTACACGCGGTGAAGCTTAGCTCGCACGGATGGATGCCCGGACAATGGCGGCTCATTTCCACCATCTGATAACGCAACAGGTTGTAGCCCAGCAACACGCCCCACAACTCTTGCTCGATCATCTCGGGCGTCTTGCTACGCAACGTGTAGCTGCTGTTGAGCAGTGTCTGTTTCATTTCCCTGAATCCTAATTCGATTTCCCAGCGATGGCTGTATAGGTCGACGATTTCATCGGATGGGAAACGCAGCGGATCGACCATCGACGTCAAAATCTGACAGACCTTGCCCTTTACGGTCTTGCTTAGGAGCCTTGCGGTTAGGCGCTCTGGCAAGCCTGGCCACTGCTTGCGGGCCTGCGGCGAAGTGCTGAGCGAGACCACCGCATCCTGACGCCCCAAGCGCTGAATCACTTCGTACTGCGCACCTTTACGCAGCGGCATCAGCCAATGCCGCTCAGTGCCGGCCTGCTGCCATTGGTGCAGCAACCCCAAGGAGTAGAAACCGCGATCAAACAGCGTCAGCGAGTGATCTGGCGTGGTGTCGATCAGTTGCTCTGCCAGTTTCATTTCGTTACTGCGATAGCCATCAAAAGCACTGCCGATCAGCAAATGGCTGGTCAACTCCATTTGGCAAACCATGCGCACCTGAGGAAAACCGGTATCGCCATGCTGGTTGCTGGCGGAGTCGTAACGCGCACGGTTTTCGGGTGTATCGGGCGTTCGCCAGACGACACCGTCGACCCCCAGTAAACGCAATCCGGCCCAGGTCGGATGGCCGGCCGCTTCATGCCAGCTTTTCTGCGTCAGATCGAAGACTTGTCGTACGGCCTCGCTACCCAATCGTTGACGGGCCTGGACTACGGCGCTGGGTGCGACCAGTGGGCGTTGCCCGGGCAGCATGATGTTCATGCGACTGACCACATCCCACGCCGACATGCGCCGGAAAAACGCCATGGAGATGACGCACCAGAGCATCATTTCCAAGGGCAGACGCCGCTTGCGAAGGGTGGCTACGCCGGCCTGTTCCAACGCTTGCTCGACCAGAGAGGGATCAAGCAACGAGTCCAATCCCTCAATGGAATTGGGAGTCGAGACGAAGTTGTGGGTTAGTTCCAGTGCCCGAGCCAGACGCATAAAAAAATCCGATGCCTATTCAGGCATCGGATTTTGATTTCTTGCGGCCAAAGGTCAAGCGACGAGGCTTAACTGATCGGCATTAGTCACTTGGACCGGTTTTCCACTTTCTCTGCATCTCCCGTCAAACAACCTGTTCTGAGGTTGGAGTTGGGGGGAGGTGTACGCTATCAGGCAACACCTGCTAGCAAACTTTCGTAAGGAATCCGCAACCCGTCATGCAAGCGCTTGATCATCGATAGACTCAATTTACGCTTGCGATTCAGTACTTCGGACACGCGTCCGCTCGTGCCAATGAAGGGTTCCAGATCGCGAGGGGTCAGGCCCTGCTGGTCCATGCGAAATTTAATTGCCTCAATGGGATCGGAGGGAGGCATCGGGTAATGCTCGTCTTCGTACTTTTCGATGAGCAGCGCCAGAATATCCAGCTCATCGCCCTCAGGCGAGCCGATTTCAGCCCCCCACAACTGCTCAACACGAGCAAATGCAGCGGTCAGGTCTTCCTGGCTGCGAATAGGTTTAATGTTCATCACACGGTCTCCGCGTTGATCTGATCGTACTGGGCGTGGGTGCCAACGAATCGTATGAAACCGAGCTGGCGCTGATAATCGATTGCCAGAATCACCCGGTACTTGTTGCCACCGATGTTGAATACAACCCTGCCACCCTTGAGGATGCTGGCCGTTCTCAGCTCCGCTTTGACCTCTTGCGGCGTGCCATACACGGCTTTTTCCATGTGCCGATACCATTCAACCAGTGGTGTTTCGGAGTCAGCATAAGCCGGGCTACTTTCCCAGAACTCCCGCAATGTCCCTTTTGCAATCACACGCACTGTGCGTCCTCCCGTTTTGGGAGATGTTAGTCTGAGTATTGGAGAGTTGCAATCTCTGATGTCGTGGAGGAAATCTTTTATCGGGACGAGAAAGCGTTAACAAAACCTGGATCTTGCGCGGAAACGCTAATTTTCAGGGTTTGGAGACACTGACCCAAATCCCGCCCACAAAAAAACCGGTCACTTGGACCGGTTTTTTCTGTCTCTGCATCCCCCGTCAAAACCATCCTGACGTGAGACTGAATTCGATTGGAGCGGGTGAAGGGAATCGAACCCCTAATCGGGGGGTAGCCACTCAAAATGTGTGTAGGTGTGTATGTCTACTACAAACGTTTGTCCCTTCTAGGACTGGGCGTGAGAGACGCACTCTTCCAAGTACTACCAATCCGCACCCAGGTGCGTATTGGTTCCGAGGTAGTGCCTCCTTGCATTTCCGAAAGAAGGTAGTAGTGAGTTTTCGAGCAAAATCTACAAAAAATCTATACATATCAATGTGTTGGCATGATTTCGGTAAAGTCCATTATTTTGGTAACTCATGGACAGGTAAGGACTTTTAACAGCAATTACTGCTACCGCTTGAAGAGAATTTTTGGCGAGTTGAGGTAGGAAACCAAGAGGTGGCAGCTGAAAAATAGAGAACTCTCCTACAGCTAATATCCTCACTACTGACAAGCAATCGACGGACAATCTTGAGGCTGCATTTTGGCTTCAAATACCGTTGGAACCAGAGCGCTTGGAAGATGTACTGGGACGCGCTATTTTACTGGCACTATGACAGTGTGGTCGTCCTCTGCGGAATGATCCTGGCGATACAGGGAGTTTGGATGGGCATCAGCGTACGCATCCTGCAAGCGAACCACGGCGATTGCATCTTGGTCACACATGAGGGCCCGGATGGCGTGTTTAACCTGCTGATCGATGGTGGGAATGCGGCTACCTTCAAGTACGGCTCTCCACCGATACGCAAGGGAGCACTCTGCATCGTTCTCGATGAGCTGAAAGCTAAAGGCCAACACATCGATCTCGCGATTTTGACCCATATTGACGATGATCATATTGGCGGGTTACTGCGAGCATTCAAGGCCCCCGGGTATCTGAGTGATATGGTCAAGTCCATATGGTTTAACTCTTCACGGCTGATTACCGATCATTTCAATGCGCCGGCAATACCTGCGAACGACCTTTATCTGAGTGGCGACGCGCCTGAGACCAGCGTTAGGCAAGGCAAATTGTTCGAGACGCTGTTGGACGAAATTGGCTGTGACCGCGTTCCTCTTGTGATGGCCGGTCAGACTATTCAGAACGGCCCTTTTACATTTACGATTTTGTCACCAAACGAAGAGAAGCTTCAGAAACTTCTTTGTGTTTGGCCTAGAGAAAAAAGCCCTGCCGAAACTTCCCGAGAAACGGACTATGCGCTGAGCTTCGAGGAAATTTTGGCTAACGACTCGTTTGAGGCGGACAAATCTATACCAAATGGTAGTTCGATCGCATTTATCCTCAAGGCCGACGACAAAACTATGCTGTTTCTGGGTGACGCGCATGACGGAGCAGTAATATCAATGCTACGCACGCTGGGCTATAGCACCGATTCGAAACTCTCGGTTGATTTGGTGAAAGTTTCGCATCATGGAAGCCAGTACAACACAAGCCGAGAATTTCTTGAACTGGTGGCGAGCGACCGTTTTATGATTTCTTCCAATGGGTCGATCCATGGGCTGCCAAATAAGAGGGTGATAGCTAGAATTCTGGCTGGTAGCGACGCGAGTATTTTCTTTAATTATAGTAAAATCATTGGGCAGATATTGTTGAGTCATGAAGAAGACGCCTATTCCGAGCGCCTAATAGGACTCTGTGAAGAGATTGTTCTTTAATATGACGACTGATGAGCAAATTATTTCTTACGCCGTTAAAGTAAATACGGGTAGTGGCGTTCTTATAAGTACATTATCGCAAGACTATTCGTATGTTTTAACGGCTCGCCATGTGGTAGGGGAGCGTGCGGAGATCAGTCGGAACGGGCGAGTGATTAATGTTATCGGATCCCCTTATCACCATTCCGAGGTCGACTGCTCCATTATCAAAGTCGAGTTTCAAGCTGACATCAAACAGCGTACTTTGATGCAGGCGTTGCCGGCAGGTTCTGGGATCTCCTATGTCGGTTACCCAAGATCGAATCATGAAACGGACAGACCCTTCAAGATTTACACAGGAAGTTCTAACGACGTCGCACACCAGGTCATTGTTTGTAATTTGACAGGCAACCCTGGACAGGAATCGATTGAAGGGATGTCCGGTGGGGCGATCTACCACATTGATGGTGATATTGCGCATTTGTGGGGCGTCGAAGCTCGGATGGACGACGAAGATCCAGATGCGAGATATGGGAGAATCCGTTGCTTTCCCATCAGTCGTTTTGAAGAGATTATCGAGGCAAATGATCTTTTGCAAATCGCACCTTATTACATGGGGTGCTTTTCGAACTTCAAAGGCGATATATTTGATTTTAATGCTGCAAATCCAGCGAACGTTCAAAAGCTACGTCAGAAGCTAAATGAACAGGCAGAGTGGTTGATCGAACATGGGATGCCTACGCCTCATGATTTGATGATGCGGTATCGAAGAGAACTTCTGATAGGTGATGATGAGCCTAGCGATACCGTGTTGAGTAGAGAAATCTGGGTAGCTTACTTTGAGTTTGTGATTGTCTGCTCAATACTTGATGATGTTTACGTTGTGGATGAAGCCTATCTAGAATTACTTGATCGTAAGTGTCGATTTATGTATTCCAGTAGCGGTGACAACTGGATACGGAGGTTGTCAGATATATTCAAGGCTGCGAAAGGCATGCTTGAGGCCAATGGCGCTATGCTTATTAACTCTCCTGAAGAAAATGCAGTAGACGTACCTGACTCAGATGACCTTAATGAGGTTATCGATGATATCGCTTCCTCGCCAAAATTCAGAGAGTTAGCCAGAATTGATAGCGCGCATGTCGAATTATGGGGTACTTACTCAGTGGCGCATTTAAAAGGGCTTCGTAATAAATACGTTTTGGCTAAGCACCGAGAGTATGGAAGCGTCAATATCGGCAGTCAGCTGACAAAATTCAAGGGTTATTATGGTAGCGCTATCAAAGACGGCTCATGATCTGGGTTTTCTGAAGTCGGAGTTCAAAGAGGTAGAGTTTGAACTCTACTCCTGTGATCAGTTGCAATTCATTAATTGCATAGTTTGCTGGTTTGGCTCTTCTGAAGAAATGGTCGCGAGCTGGAAGGCTATTCAAAGTATAGTGTCGGTCAAGTTTAAGCCTGAAGCAAAATTTTCCAGATGGAATATTTACTTGGTCATGTTGTGCCCAGATCGCTTGGAAGTTCGCGAGAAATATGTTATTGAAAATGATCGGTATGCGGCTAGAAAAGTAGTTCTGGATAACCAGGGGGAGCGTCCAACTATTGAAAGTATTGAAAAGTTGATCAATGTGGAGTTGCTCGGAGCTAATTTGAAGCTTCAGAAGACACTTCCTAAGCTCCAGGCGGGAGTAAAACTTTCCATTGCTTCATTGATTAAAAATGCGCCTATAGACGCTACAAGCAAGTCGAAAGAAAAACGGGGCGAAATTGTAAATAAACTAATCGAGTATTATAGGCGAGATGAAAATAAAGAAAGTTGAGATTGAAGGTTTTCGCGCCTATAAATATAAAAAGGATGGGAACTTCGATTTTACCCTTGATGGTGATATACCATCTAATTTTGTTGCGATCTACGCTCCGAATGGGTTTGGGAAAAGCTCATTTTATGATGCTGTAGAATGGGCGCTAACGGACAGTTTGGAGAGGTACGCGGGTGAGCATAATAAAAAAAATAACCAAATAGCAGCCCGTGGGACTAAACAAGATCGGATACCTTTGAAGATCTTGCGCAACAAAGATGTTTCGGATGAGGTTTTAACCCGAGTGGAAGTGGTGACTACTCGTGGGAATTTTCCTAGGGAGCTCCCGAAGTTGAAGTGGAATTCGACTGATCTGGCCTTAGGCGTTTCTAAAGGTAAAAAAGGTAAGGAAGCCAGAATATTTAGCAAAATTATACTTTCCCAAGATGCTATTGATCGTTTCTTGCGCGAAGCTAAGCCGCAAGAGCGGTATGAGCTGTTCATGCAGCACTTTGGCGGTGAAGCCGAGGCTCTACGCCAAGAGCTTACCGCAGTTATAACTGAAAATAAGCTGACTTTGGATGCTCTTCGGAAGCAGCGGACTGAGGTCAAGAAAGAGCTTAACGCCCCGGTCGATACTGCAATTTTTGATAAATTCAACGCGCTAGCTGTGAGCCTAAACCAGGGTGGGGAGTCAATATCTCTAGTTTCTGCGAATTTTAATGCAAGTTTAGAACATCAATTACTTGCATCTATCATTGAACGAAAACATACGTTAGCGGCTTTCCATACGGCGCAGCGTCAACGTGAGACTGCTCTATTGGAGCAGTCCTCTCGGCTTGAAGAGTTGCAGTTTCATCTTGATGTGATTTCCGAACAAAGTCCTCGGTTGGCAGGGCTGGCGAAAGGTGTTAAAGACTCGCAAAATTACCAGTCTCTTTCCGCTGCTCACAGCAAAAACCTCGCAGACTGGCAAAAATGGACTGGCGAACTCACGGAACTGGAAACGATAGAAAAATTGCTTCCAAGTTTCCTCTTTGACGAATCGGAACGTAAAAGAGCGTCAGTTGAGCAAAACACACTAGAACAGCAGCAGAGCGGAATCGCCGTAGAGCTTAGAACGGCCCAAGAATCTGAAAAGCTACATCGTGATGCTCTTAGTAAGTCTGATCAGCGATCATTGGCCTTGCGGTCGATGCTGTCAAATAGCCCTGCTGTTCATGCAGAGATTGCAGTGCATCAGGCTGGTCTGTCTGGTCAGCAAACAGACCTGCAGAGCAGGATGGCAACGATTCAGGTCGACAGGGCTGACCACGAGCGTATGACGGTTGAGCTAACTAAGCTCTCTGCGATAACAATAAACGCCAAGACCTTGCTGGAGCAAGGTACGAGTCTCCCCCTACTACCAACTAACCGTCTCTCTGAAGTCTACTCCGCTCATCAAGAGTTAGACTTACTACAGCAGCATGATAATACGATCAGGAATACTCAAATAGCGCTTACCCGGCAAAAAGAGGGTGTTGAGCGTATAGTCTCTCAAGGGCTAACTTATCTTGGTGAATGGCCTAGCGATAAGTGCCCACTTTGCCGAGCAGTACACGCTTCTCCTGAGGCCTTGACGTCCGCCATAAAAAACAACGATCTCCTGACTGAGGCAGCAAGACAAAACGCAATCCAGCTTGAGCAGATTACGTCTCGGGTGACGGTGCTTAAGAGCGTTATTAACTTGGCGGTTGCTGAAGCAAAGGATCGACTCGGTAAGAAGGTGATCGAACTTAGAACTAAACTTGATCAACTTTCTCTAAAAATCAATAAAGTTCAGCGAGAATGTTCTTCTCTTATAGCCTCAAACAGCGCGACTCAGCAAACAATCGAAGCACTCCAACTGAGAGTTTGGAATCTGAGTTCCGAGGAATTACACGCTCGGGCAGGAGCTGAACTCAATAGTCTTTCTAGTATTCGAGTGTCCCAGGCCGCTCAGCTTGAGTTGGTCAGTAATGCTGTAGTTGGCTTTCAGGCCCAGCTGCAAAGAGTCAATGCAAGGTTAGAGGAGCTGCGCTTTATTCGGGAGAGCATCACATCAAAGGATCAATACAACAAAGTATTGGCCTTCGCACTGAAGGAGGCGGTTAGTGAGTTTACGGATCTCTCGGCGCATTGTGGTCAAAAACGTGACCAGCTCAGTCGTTCCCTGGGCGAAAGCTCGGCGCAACTTGAAAGGCTGTCTGTGGAATGCCATGAGCTCCAACAGGTGATGCTCGAAGATGGAAATTGGATAGATTTTCAGCAGTTAGCCATCCAGAGAGATACAGCTTCTAAATCCGTTAGCGACGCAACGTTCGCCGTGGAATCGTTCTTGGCAAGTCTCGGTAGATTGCTTGGCAAGGAGCTCACTGCCAGTCCAGATATGATTCGTTCGGAAATCGCATCGGCTCTGGGATCATCGACTGCGCAATCCGCCGATTTGGTTGCTAAAATCGATAAATTTGACCTGCTAACTGAGCAATTGAAAGCCTTCAAGCCCTATCTGGACAGCCTGGTCTTGCGCGAACGTCTTTCTGTTATAGAGCGTAGGCTCTCTGAACATCAGTTGGTCGACAAAAAGCTATCGGAAGAACGAGAGATCATATTTGACGAACTTCGGGCGCGAATTGGATCTTTCTTTTTTACGGATTTAATTAACGCGATTTATAGCCAAATTGACCCCCACCCTTCATTTAAGAAAGTAGAGTTTATTCCTGATTTTGATGGTTCGAATCAACCTGGTTTGAATATTATACTTAAAGATGGTAAAGGTGATTTGATTTCACCGATGCTCTACTTTAGTTCGGCTCAGCTTAATATACTTAGTCTTAGTGTGTTTCTGGCCAGCGCCCTACATGCAAGGGACGAGAAGGATGTTCCGTTAGACGTCATACTGATCGATGACCCTATTCAGTCAATGGATTCTATTAATATCCTTGCGGTTATTGATCTCCTTCGGAATGTCTCGCTGCGTTTTGATAAGCAAATAATCATATCAACACACGATGAGAATTTTTTCGATTTGCTCAAGCTGAAGATACCATCGGAGGTATTTGGGTCTAAGTTTTTGCAGCTGGAAAGCTTCGGTGTTGTCAGTCAAATACTGGATGCCCATGATTTCGTCGCGGGATTGTCAAAGGTAGTCTTACACGCTGACGTTAATAATGACGGCGAAAGGGAGGATTAATACTCGTTGGTTTCGCCACAGGGGGGAGAGCTACATCCCCCCTGGCTATCAACCAATTGACCCCAAAGGGATATGAAGCGTACGCACCGCATGGGCAGGGGGCGGTGTGTGAGGTATGCATCGGCCTAGACTGCGTACCATTGGCTTCCAACTGACCGAAGAAGAAGGCAGTCATGGCACATTTCGAACGTGGAATGCATTGAGTCGAAGTCGTGCTGATTAGCCGGTAAAAGTGCATCTGTGCGTACGGTTCGTGTCCACTCTAACGGAAACCCGGGGTACTGGGGTAGATACCTCATTTCTACCAAGGACAGAGATCATGTTTTCTTTTAAGAAGAAACCGCTGAGTCGAATTGATTTTATCGAACGGAATTACACCGACAAGCCGGGCTCCTACAGCATCTCATTCGATGATTTGAGATATGAAACTGTAGAGTTTGAACGGTCAATTTTCGACTACCTTATGTTGAAAGGCTCACCATCTCCTGGTAAATCAGAAACGCTGAATATGGCTATCCAAAACAGGTTGCCTAATTTTCCTCTTTATCCTCAACTGCCGAAGCTTTGGTCTGATTTTCTGGTAGAAGCCGATGAGTTGCGAAGGTTCCGTAATCAGATTATTCACTCTAATTTTGTGGATCTACCTCCGGTTACTGAGCTCTATGAGCGATTCAAAAGCGCAAACAAGCTCCTCTATCCATTTAGAATTCATGCGAGGAAAGACAAGCGTTTCTCATTCCCTATGCAGTCAGGGGGAATGTTGACAATCATGATTGATAACAGACCCTATGTCTTGAGCCCTGCAGACGTCTCCAACCTTTTGCTAGAGCTCCATCCTGCCAGTAGGGGGAAACAGAACTACGTTAAGGGGCGGGTGGTTGAGGCTAAAGTGCTTGGTTACGACGTTGAGAAATTTACGTATTTCATTGAGGGCGAACCTCCGTTTGACCTCGACCAAGATGAAGCCGCGACTTTGGAGGATTTGGTCACCTCGTGGATCGGTCAAAAGTGCTACAGCTCTTCGTCATAAGAAGGCATATCAACCGTCGAACGTGGAGTCTATCAGCCGTGGTTAGCTCATAATTTCAAGTACATCCTGTGCTCTCTGAAATAACTCATCGTAACTTATGATATCGACATCTTTCAGGGTGTTCCTAAATAACTCGAAGGATTTAATTTTTGTTGAGGTTGTTAGCTCTGCTTCGATGTCGCCTACTACAAGGAGGCATTTTGGATTGAAAGTGGAGAAGGACGTGACCGAATCCCGAACAAGGCTATGGTATTCCATAGTGATCTGCTCCTTGTAATTCAAAATCTGTGTAATTGAACCTGTTAGATCCTCACTAATAGAAAAGGCGTTAGTTCTGTAGTGTTTTCCTAAAAGTCTTGTTTTAGGTGTTTTGATTTCAATAAGGATAACGTTTCCAGTTGTTTTGTTTGTGTATAGGAAGTCAATAATGTTTCCTCCGCTATTATTTACGCTTTTACCACCGACATAGCATTTGCTACCGAATTTAATCGTGCTTGTGGGGAACGATTGAGCTAAAACTGTGGGGCAACGTTCCAGTAGCCGTTGCCAGAATTCTTCTGATGCGTTTGCGCGATTTTTTCGCCAAACGTCTAAAGCCTCTGTGATCGATAATTGGACGTTGTCATCAAGTTTGACCTCTTCAGCTGAAGGGCTGCTGGTAACTAGAGCGATGATTTTTAGGTGTTGGTCTCTAGCTTTTTTTAACCACTGCGGGCTGTATACCTCAGGTTGGCGATCAATAATCGCGTGATGATTAGGGCATAGCAGCAGGTAGTTATCTGGATCCGGTAACGCGTCCTCGTCCAAGTTTGAATTATATCTTGGGCTAAAAGGGTTAGAAGACTCGATTTGAGCTACGTGACCGATAAATGATGCACCATTTAACGTCAAGTTTTCATTGCAGCCAGGGAAGCTGCATGAGTGTCCGCTTAGATGAGATATATAGCGCCTCATTTTGACGTTAATAGACAACCTGCGGAAGGGTGAGTGTAATGTTTTTGGTTCAGATAATTCAAAATCCAAGCTCAGTACTCACTTTTAATAATTGGCTTAACGGCGTATTGGGAGTGTGTCATCTCAATATTTACTTAAGTGAAGCTCAAGTCATACTTTAACCAAAGATCATGCTGTCAATAATTTCCCGGTAAGGCTTTCATGATTTCAGAAAAGAACTCACGCATTTTTGTATTTAGTTGTATGGGAACGCCTGGTTCCGCAGCTAATATTATCGCAGCGACGCCTGCAATACCTGGGAATTCAAACGACTTCTGAATTTCTGGTATGACTAAATTGGCTTTGTTGAAGGCTAGTTTTGATTCAATTTGTTTTTTCCACTTTTCTTGGCACCATCGAGTGAGCGGCTTTTCAAGCGCGGTTCGGAACTGAGATTGCGCTGCCATTTCCAAGAAACGAACTGTTATTTCGAACAACTGAGTTAGGAATAAATCAGAACGTGTGAGAGCCGTATGGATTGTGCTTGTAATGTCATTGGCTTCGTCATCAGGATCAGGCGACAGGATTTTATCAATCCAAGTGACTGCTCCACTTAAATTGTTATGCTTTTCAATGTTTTCTCGTAGAGCTTTCAAATCTGAGATGTTACCGGATAGAGCGGCAGAAATACCGAATGCGTAAATTGCGGATCTTTGAAATCTTACAAGTCGTTCCGATTGCAAAGTATCTTTCGATGTTATTGGTACGATGGCAAATGCAGGGACTTCCGTAGCCGTGAGAGTTTCTCCATTCGCCTGGTTGAAGGCGTAGGATACGAAATCCAACCAGCGATTTAGCTGGTCGGCGAATCCGTCTACGGTTAAATTCTTTATCGAGTTGTTGAGAATGTACGATCTAAAAGTCAACTCAAAGGATGGAGCAGTTTTTCCATTCAATCTTCTTACTAGGTTGCTAAGTGCCTGTGTAGGCCCTACTGCCTCAGACTCCGTTGTAGCAAAGAGATACCAAGTGGTGTCTAGGGATGCTCGCGGAAGCTTAACTATATCCGCAGGTGGATTCGGGTTACTACACATTCCCGCAAGCATTGATGTAGGTTCGCCGTTGATGAGGGGTTCATTCTCCGCGCCGATTATTTGTACGTGCAACCACAGTAATCCATGGCGTATAACACGACTGCAATACGCGGCCTGTAACGAGTCCTCTGAATCAATCTCTGGAAGCTGCTCAATCACTTCTCGATATATATCGACAGCCATGCCAAGATCTTCTGCTTTGAACAGTGCAAGAGCATAGTCGGCCTTCAACCCCAGAGCTATAGCGTTAAAGGATCCGCTTGCTACTGCCAACGCATCTTTGTGTGCTTGAAAAAATTGAGACGCCGCCGCTTTCCAGTCGCCTGTTTCGGCGAAGCTAATACCTGTTTCTCTACGCAAAAACATTCGTTCTAACGGTTCGAATTCATCAACTTGAGAGTCAATATCCCTCACTATCGAAATGACGTCATGGTGTTTGCGCTGGCGAAGATAGATCTTTGATCGTGCTCTGGCTAAGTCGATAACAGTCCCGAACTCTGTCTCTGCTTGCTTGATTAACTCAAGGGCGCTGTCAGGATCCCCTGAGTATTCATCGAGCATGATGCTCGCTGCAACCAGGAGAAAAATTGTGAGTTGTGCATGACCCCAACTACGGGTGAGTTGCGCCATCTGCTGATAACTTTGGAGGCGCTGCGACCATCGATTTTGCCTGAGCGAACTTCTTCAAGCCAAGGGCCATTTACTAGTGCAGCGGTTCCTTCACGAGTAGTAAGGGTAAAGCCAAGATATTCCTCACGCTCCTGCCGATCTAAGTGATGCAACTCATCGAATAAGTTTTGCTGTGCATGCACGCTGCCAATTCGTATAGCTTGCGCGATAAACAGCCCACCATTTTGATCCAATTTATTAATGGAGGGGAGGAACTCTGTTTTTTTTGCGATGGAAGCTCGAAATTTTCGGAGAAGGCTGAACCAGTTTGGGAGTATCGTGGGGAGGTCATTGAGACATAATGCTTTGCCCATTGCCATCGACTGGAACATGCCTTCATCTTGAGGGTCGGATTTCTTTATCTCCGATTCAAGGGTTTTCCACACGTTTGATGGATGCGATGTTTTGTTGTCAAGAGATGCAGCAATAGCGAACTGGTTCAACCTGAATAGAATTGCTATTGCTGGATCTTTGGGAACAATTGATGAGTCAAGAGATGCAAAGCGCAGGCTAGGGAACCACTCTGCAATGATCTTTAGTTCTTCGTGTTTTGCTCTCAGTAGCGCTCCGCCTAACTGGACTAAAATATTATTACTTTTCCCTTTGATGCTATGAAGGAACAGATCGTCCACGGTCGTCACGTCGAGCTTGCCAGTCTCAAAAAGACTTTCAGCAAGCACTCGATGAACTGCTACCTGTTCCGTAGGAAGAAGTGTGTTTTCACCCGCATTAGCAATCAATGGGGACACCCTCAGCAATCCGGAGCCGAGTTTGTCGATCCAAGGGCCTATCAAAGTGTCCAAGTGTTCGCCGGCAGAGTGGATTTGGGGTTCGATCTCTCCTAATTGCAATGCACTCTTTCGCTTGAAGCGGCCAACGGCCAGACTTGTTCGATACAAAAATTTCCTTGGTTCAACATCTAGAGCGTTTACCAAGTTTTGACGGATCGCCTCCCGCTCTTCCTCGATGTCGACACCAATTTCAGTTCTGGTGAGGTCATCAATGTCCGTGGTTGGCCATCCCCTTTGCTTCAATCCAGTGAGTACCACCCTAACCAATTGCGGGTGGCCGTTGCCGCCCGCGTATCGCACAAATGACGTCCATCGGGAGGCATCCCCTCCGATCATTTGTACAAGGCTGGCAACTTCAGGATGACTCAGCGCGGGGATTCGGAGGCTTGCTCCAGCATCCAAGTCGAGTTTTTCAAGTGCGCGGAAAGACAAGTCTTTGTAGCAGGTCACGATGCAGGCTGAGTTGTGTCTTTTGAGGCTGCGGAGCAGCCGAGCGAGAGCCGCAGTGACCTTCGGTGTATTTAGTTCGTTAAGGTCGTCCAGGATGATGCCAGCCAGAGGGGTTGCGGCTGTTTCACCCAAAGCTTTATTTAGCCGATATTCACACACTTCAGCAGCTACATCTCGAAGATCAACCATCATCCATTTGCCGCCGCTGGCTCGTGCGGAGAGCCTGGCCACCACTGATTTACCCATGCCAGTACCGGCTGATAGGATGGCGACGGAGGTCGATTCTAGGATTTTGGTTACAGCCTGGACAACGTCTTGTCGCGGTAATAGAAGAGTGGGCAGTGGCACAACATCTAAGGTTTCTAACGTGGCCGGCAGTTCGAGGTCTTGCAACTGATGTTGGCCCGTCTGCTGAGCCATGATGCTCTCAAGCAAGCTATTGGGTAGTGATGAGCGACCGGCATCTGCGCACAAATTCAGTAGCGCGGCGGAATCCAAATACCGTGCCTTCGGCTCCGTGCGAAGAGCACAGTCCAAGACCGATTGCAGTACAACTGCTGATAGAGGTTCTGAATCGCTTGGCAAAAGCCGAAGCCGGTCACTGCCATAAGACACGAGCGCACCTGACAACTCCAGCCTCACGTCCGTAAGCCCAGGCTCACCGCAATCCCAAGTTATCTTCTGCAGTAAATCCAGCCGTAGCTCTTCATCACTGCGAGCTTGAATAAACGATCTCACGCGGTTAGAGATTTCGGCTCTCAAAATCGCATCACGTAGTGGTTTCACCTCAGCATTGCGCGCTGCTTGTTGCCAGTAATCGAGTACTGCGTGGCCATCTACCCGGTGGCTGATTTCTCGCTCACGGCCGATAGGTGAGGTGGAGAGAAAGCGAAGGGTGGCTTGGGTGTCCGGGTTGCGCTCGACTAAGTCGACAAAGTTGTCCAGAGCCTCCCGCACGTCCTGGGAGTTGATCGTGATACTTCCGGATCCGAGAGTGTCCTTGACTTGGACGCCTTTTAAAGAGTCCTCAGCCGCGATCGCATAATCTTCTGCCACCTCAAGATAAAGCCGTTCACCCGGCTTCAAGCGGATCCACGCAAGCGCGCTGACATAGAGCTGATATGCATACCCCCGGAGGGCATCAACAGCCTGCCTCTTTGGGTCTCCAGATGGATCTAGCAGACGGGGGCCTGACGAAAATAAATTGCTCATGTGCGCTTACAGACCTGGTGAACCACTGAAAGGTATTGTGCGGCTTAGTGCACGGCGTCAGCTTAATCTTCGTCAATGTCACTGAACGTAGAGCGCTGACCCTTGCCGGATGGTGCTTCTGCCGTGGGCATGTCTAAGAACACGCTCGTGCCCTCATCCTCTGACTGCCTACGCTCGCATGCAGATATCGCTTCGCGGGCATCACTCGAAAGATTGTGCAACTGTTGCTTAAGATCGTCGTCATTCACGCCTAATATTTCCGCGTTTTCTATGAACGAGGTGACCTTCGAAAACTGATCCTCGATGTCGGAATCGAGATCCACATCCAGCTCTATATTCGCGATCTCTTCTGAGATGTAATTATTTATAACATCAAGAATCTTTAAGGTCAGAGTGATCAGCTCATGGGGCCTGAACAGGGTCAGTATCTCTTCGCTAGGGAGGAACGAGATGTCCCATTTTTTGAGCGCGGCCTGCTCCAGTTCAAAGCAGCACCGGCTTCGAATGTCATCAGGAAGGAGTAACAACGAATGCGCCTGGGCGAGCATTCGGTATTCAGCCCGCCATGCAATTTTGTACCATGGATCGGTTCGACCTCTGCGGCGTAGAAGCTCAGGTTCCAACTCAATTAGTCGTTTCAAAAAGGTCAGGGGAGCTCGCCTGCCGAGAAAGGCAAACAGATTCTCGTTCTGCTTGGGTTCGTTTGGAACCTCCAACAACCTCTCAGCCAACGTTTCAAAATGCGCTGTGCGAATCAACACGGCGTCTTTTACGTTCTGCGCGCCATCGCAGACGGCCTCCGTCAGAATCGTTTCAGTCTTCGCGCCTTTCAGATAGAAACCCACTAGGTCTGGACGAGCGCTAAGTATGCTGCTGATGGCGTCTGCAAAAGTCGGATGGATGAAAGACCAGTAGATCTCGTTGTTTTCCTCTTTCTGCGTCAGAAAGGAGTCTTTCAGTTGAAGAAGAGCTTGGGTGATAAGGGCTTCAGAGGTTCCAAACTTATCAGCAACCTTTTGGATGCCATCAAGCTCGCCTTGAATTGGTAGGCGCGACCTGGCAAGAAACACGATGGTCATGGCTGCTAGCTGGGGGGCGGCCAACTCGTTAATCGTGTCTTTCAAAAACTCTTGTGGATGATTGATGAAACGAACCAGGTCATCCGGAAGCTTGTTGATAGCGGATGTGTAGGTGGGATCGCCTAGACGCCGTGCGATTTCGGGCAGCAAGTTTAGGTCTTCAGAAATACCGGCCAAGTGAGGTTTAACCTGACGCTTCCAGTCGTGAGATTGCTGACCTGCCTTGATATGGTTATACAGAATTTGCTCACGCTCGCTCGCAAGAAGCTCTCCCACCTGTACGGTCGCTTTCCCGCTAGCAAGCAGTTGGTGGTTCCGAGTTCCAAGACGAAGCCGGGCTTCATTCCAGATATGCGTTCTGGAGGTGAGTATGAAATAGCAGCCCTGTTCCAATGCGGTCTTCATCTTGGGAAGGAATTCGATCCATGCATCGACGTAATCTTCCCTCATCTGGTTCGGGCCAAATGCATCGTCGACCCAAAAAAGCCTCTTGGGCTCGTTAGGGTTCCAATACGTTTTGATCTCCAATGGGCCGTCACATTTGAAACACTCCAACTGATCAGTATCTGCCGCCATCGTCGCGAGGATAGCTGCGAGCATGGACTTACCTGCCGCCGGTGCTCCCAGAAGCAATACGAGTCGATGCTCCCCGAGCACCTTGACTGCTGCTCGATGCGCATCTGTTGGGACGTAGATTCGAAGGGAGGGGAGAAGATGCCCCAGCAGTGCACGTGTCTGTGAAGCACATCGCTCATCAATAATCGATGACAGGTCGCCCAAGCCGTATACCCTGGGTACCAAGGCTCTCAAGCGAGCACTAGCGCGGATCTCGGTCGTCAGCCATTCCTTGCCACATACGTGGGGGGCTTGAACGCCTTGAGCCCGCAGAAGATCTCTTACCGCCGCCGCTACGGGGGCATCTACTCCCATGTTTGTGATCAGGTAGTAACTACTTGCACGACCGTCTTGAACCAAAGCAGCCACGCTCTCTAGTTCAGAATGGATATCGCTGACTTTCAAACGGCGCTCGGCCTTGCCGCTGAATTTGCACTGGATGGTCGCCTCTTGGAACTGCCCCGAATCATCCAGCAACAGGAATACTGCGTCCTGGCCACCATCTTGAGCCTCTCGATAGGTCAAAACTGTCCGATGGAGGGATTCGCTGCACACCTGGGCGCAAAGATCTTGGAACGCTTTCCAGCCGAGAGTATGCAATGAAAAGTCGGGCTGATATGTGGCTTGAGCGGAAGGCGGGAGGGTCACGATAGCGTCAGTCCTTGGGCTTCGATCATAGACATTTCGAACGCGAACTCAGTGTTTCACTCGATTGAGAGCGTTTCAAACAGTTTGTCGGCCGCTAAGACGTAGGAACTGTTCTATCACTCAGATCGATGCCAGTGCCGGCCAACAGTCGAAGTAGATATCCCGAGCTTTCTAGCAACCTCTCTCTGGTTCAATCCTTGATGCTTCAGCTCAAGGACTTCGCGTGTTGTCTCACTCCCTTTTGCCGTAAGCGGGTGAGCGATCTCATCACTGGTTACGTGAGCATCGAGCATTTGCAAACTTCTCAGCTCGCTTCTTACGCGCAGGAGTACCTCAGCTGCCGTCGAATTTTGTTCGGCCGCATAGACTAGAGCAATGAGCGAAAGAGGGTGCAACTTCAAGCCCTTCGCGAGCTCATCGCTCGCCTCAACGGTCACTGAACACTGCGCGGCTTCCAATCGGCTGACGTATGAGGCAGTCATCGAACCAGAGATTTTTTGCTGCGATTGGCCTTGCCGTCCGCGTACGAACTTTAAGGCAACTGCAAAGGCTTGGCGAAGCGTCATGCCGAACGTCCCTTCAAACAGAACGATATGCCGCGATTGCCTAGTCCCGTACAAATGCATATAATCATTCGTGCGGGATTTAATCGCTTTTACACCCTTGCTTCAGTCGGGACGTTCAACCGTGATGCGCCCAACCAGATGTGTTTCTTGGCCTAGAGGATGCTGAATTCAATATAGGGCCAAATCGAAAACTCACTCGGTTTATGGCGTTTCCAGATTTCGGCTCAGGCTGGCGGCACGGCGTTTTTAGCGGTTTATGACTGATCCAGATCGTCACCCGTGACCGTGCGACTTAAAGTCGAATGGGCAGGCAAGGCGCCATACACCAGCCAAAAGAAATCGACGGTTTGATATGAAAATCCAGATTTACTCAGACCTGCACAACGAGTTCGCCCTGTTCGAGCCGCCTGACACAGATGCCGACATTGTCGTATTGGCAGGTGACATCGACGTCCAAGCGCGAGGCGTGAAATGGGCCAACGAGACCTTCAGCTGCCCCGTGATTTACGTCTGCGGGAATCACGAGTTTTACAAAGGCCACATCGACCACACGCTTCGCAAAATGCGAGAGTCAGATGCACCGCACGTGCACGTTTTGGAAAATCAGGTTTGGATTTGCAACCAAACGCGGTTTTTGGTCACAACGTCCTGGACGGATTTCTCCTCTACCGGAGACACCGTGGAAGCCATGGTGACCTGCGGAATGTGGATGAATGACTTTCAGGTGATCAGAGCAGAAGAGCGCTTTCGACGACTACGCCCGACAGACGTGATCGAGCGAAACCATGAAGCTTTTGATTTTTTGGTCGCCGAGCTCGCCAAACCGTTTGAAGGGAAAACCGTCGTGGTGACGCACCATTGTCCGGTTCCAGAAGTCGCAGGTGATAAGCATGACGGCCATTTGAGTGCGGCCTATACAAACCGGTGGAATGCACTTTTGCCGATGGTGGACGTTTGGATTTTTGGGCATACACATCGTGCCGTGGATACGGAGTTAGGAGGATGCCGGCTCATTTCAAATCCGCGTGGTTACCCCCAAGAAGAAACAGGCTTCATCTCGGATTTCACGATAGAGATCTGATCGGTGATGGAGGAGGGGCAGGATGTACTGGATCAAAACGTACGGAGCAAAATTGTCCGACTTCAGGTTTCACAGGTATCCAACGGTCATTGAGAGAGCAAGGGTTGCAATCGCGGATCCAGACGTTGTTGGGTACCTTTTGTGCGCTCTGGAGCGCCCTCCAAAAATTACAGGTCTTCTGTTCTGTGACCCAGCGCAAAGGTACCCGGAAGGTTTACCCATACATGCACTACCCGTTGTAGGTCGAAGCCAGCGTGCAGGCTACGACGTTTTTACGACAATCGATGGTGGGATTTTTGTCGTTGCCCACTGGCTTTTTCAGAACGGTGCTTTAGATCGTTTCGATCGAGTTCATTGAGGTGCTTTGTGGGTTTCTCGTGGTCGATAAAAGAGGCTTAGGAAAAGAAAGAAATGGCTCTACCAACATGCGTTTTGGACGCCAAGACAATTGATTTCGGCGTCCAAGTGACAGGCTACCTGTGCTGCGCCGAGTCCCAGCCTCTCTGCATGATCGGAGTGGTTTTTTCTGAAACACGCGGGCGGTTTGAGGACGGGAAAACGATCCGTACTTCGAGGCTCGTAAAGGTGTTCGAACTTATGGGATATCAGCTTTGTGAAACTCACAACGGAAGCCGATACGTTGTTTGTCACTGGTGGCATGAGAACGGCGCTATGCCCGAGATCAATATGATCCACTAGCGAATTATAGGCTTTTCAATCGGCATCCAAGGCTACCCAACTCCCACGATGCACGGCGTCTAGATGTCTGGAACCGTGTCGCTTTGAAAGTCTTTAGAAAACAAGGCAACAGTGTGCAAGCAGATTTGATTGAAGATGTGCTGTATGGCCCCGCCCAGATGCTCGGTGGCTCTCAGCTTGAAGACGGTGAGCTCATTCAACTGGCGCGTGAGGAGTTCGAGGGGCAGCCATTTTGCATTGTTCGGAATTGGATGCTACTCGACGTCATGCTCGCCGAGGTCCAGGAGCGTGAAGTGAGGAAGCAGGGACTTCAGCCCACTGTACTTTTCATCAGCCATGCTGTGTACGACAGTGATGCCAGCGTCCCAGCTAGCGATGGTTTCGTCACTGGCTATCAGAAAGACTTCCACGGATGCTTTTTTGAAAGCAAGGACAAGCTGTACATCCTGGCTGGCCGTGGTGCAAGAAAGCACGTGAGTGTGCCTGCTGTCGCAGCGCTGCATGAAAATTTGTCAGGGCTCGTCAGGTAGTTGCGAGATAGGGAAAAGCTCCAGGTTTGGGCGGAGTGCCTTGCTCGCGATTGAAGTGATTCAGCGACGCTGATCGAGAAAATTTTCACGGCCGTCCGGGACTACTTAGGCCCCCAAGAAACCCTTCAGATTCATAATGATCAAGGCGCAGTGAGGGTTCGGCAATTTGCCGAGAAGTATGGAATTCATCACGCTCCAGATTCACTCGGAAGGCCATTGGCACGACGCACTGGTGGTCAGCTTCGATTCGTCTAGAGATAGCCTGCGGAGCCGATGCATCATCCACTATCTGCCCGAATATCTTGTGGATAAGTTCGTTCAACTGGGTACGGTTAAAGCGCCGGCTGTCAGTGCGAACCTTCCACTGGAGTGGGATATTCGGCGTGAGCCTGCCCCAGCTTTTTTGCGCGATATCATCCCGGCCGGTGCTGCACGTCGACACATCTTGTCGAGAACGGTAGTACCGCCGGATATGTCGATTGATCTTTTTTTGCTTCAGCAATTCGCTGCTGCTCCCATTGGGCACCTGCGTATAAAAGGTGCGACCGGAATGCTGCATCCCGCAGAAAAGGTGACTGGTGGGTTTACCCGAGAAGAGGTTATTCAGGAAGGTATGAGCTTTCTCGACCAGGCCAGGGAATCGGGAATGGCAATAAGCGGTGCTCTTGGGGCCGGCGGTGAAGCTCCAAAGATGCTGCTGGTCGAGGATGCTTCGGGGCGGTTTTATCCCGAAGGGATGCTAAGCGACTCAGATGTGCGCCAACATTGGTTTGTTAAATTCCCGCGTAACACCGCCAGTCAATTAGACCGTGACATCCTGCACTCCGAATACTGCTTTTACCGCGCGCTGGGCCAGTTGGGGATCGACACGATCGCCGCTGATGGTCTGGCCCACGAAGCGGCGGAGATACCTAGCATTTGGATGCAAAGATTCGATCGGAAGGTCTCTCTGGGGGCAGTGGAGCGCATCGCAGTAGAGTCAATGTATTCATTATGTGGCGTCAGCAATCGAGGTGGTTTTTTGAATCATTTCGACGTCGTGGATCGGCTAGCGGAAACATGGATTGCTGCCGGCCAAGAGTCTGAAATACCGGACATGCTTAGCGAATACTTGAGACGGGATTTGATCAACCAGGCTGTCGGGAACACCGACAACCATGGCGGAAATCTCTCGATCCTTCGGGGCAAGGAGCGAGTGAGTTTTGCACCCATCTACGATGTTGCGCCCATGGTGCTGGATATCGAGGGCGTTGTGCGGATTACCCGCTGGTCAACAAAGATTGAACGACTAGGTTCGGTCGATTGGGGGGGAGTGTGTGCTCGCTTCGCGCATAGGGCAGATCCGGAATGGTTGTTCGAACGCTTACGGGCGGACGCTCGGTTGCTGCTGGCGTTGCCGGATTTGCTACAGGATCTAGGATTGCGTCAGGAAGCCTGGCGCTCGCCGATGATTCCGCTCAGGAGTCTCGAAGATACGTTTCGCAGGTGGAAGTTGATGTGATTGATCCACTTCCAGGTACGCTAGCAGCTTCAATGCGGTCAAGCCGCTCAGAATTCTAGGGAGACGCTGAACAATTAACCCGTTCGCGCCGTCCTCCATTTTCAAGCCGTTTTTTTCAACCCATCGGCCTTATTCTGCGTTTCTGGGGCCGATTTCTGCCCTCATTTTGCTGATTTGCGGGCCAGCCTCGCCTTTCAAACGGATTTATCCCGCCGCCCGTTGCAAATACCGCTTGGCCAGCATCAGATTGGCCAACCCAAACAGACTGAACAACTGCGCCGTATTCTTTTCCAGTCCACGGTAGCGAACCTTTCGATGATTGAAACGCACCTTGATTACCTGGAAGGGATGCTCGACCTTGGCACGCAGTTGCGCCTTGGCGTATTCGATCTTGCGCTTGACCCGGAACAGCAAGCTGCCTTTGCCGTGGTGCTTGTAACTGCTTGGCCGTGCTGCAATCGACCAGATAACGTCCCGTTCAGCATGCTCCGGTCGCTTGGCCGCACCGGTGTATCCAGCGTCACCCGAAACATAGGTTTCGGCACCGTGCAGCAACTGGTCGACCTGGGTGACATCCGCCACGTTGGCTGCCGTCCCCACCAGGCTGTGCACCAGCCCCGATGTGGCGTCGACACCGACATGGGCCTTCATCCCAAAGTGCCACTGGTTGCCTTTTTCGCCTGATGCATCTCAGGATCGCGCTTGCCTTCTCGGTTCTTGACCGAGGGCGGCGCGGCGATCAGGTAGCGTCGACGATAGTGCCTTCCTTGAGCAGCAGACCCCGGCTGGCCAGATGCTGGTTGATCGTTTCAAACAGCACTCGCGTCAGCTGATGAGTTTCCAGCAAGCGGCGAAATCGCAGCAAGGTGGTGGCATCCGGTGCCGACTCACGGCCCAGGTCGATGCCGATAAAACCACGAATGGCCTGGCTGTCGTAGACGGCATCTTCGGTGCCTTCGTCGGAGAAACCGAAACACTGCTGCACGACATACATGCGCAACATGCGCGACAACCCAATTGCAGGGCGCCCGCGCTTGCCTGTGGTGTCGCTATAAAACGGCGCCACTTGCGCCTCCAGTTGTGCCCAGGGCACCAGCTGTTCGAGGTCAGCCAGGAAGCGATCGCGGCGAGTCTGCTTTTTCTTGCCGGTGTATTCGAGTTCGGAGAAGGTCCTCTGCACGCGCGTAACAAGGCTCACGGAGAGGGGGCTGGTTGAAGGTGCTCAGTGTGCCAAGGGTGGGGACGGTTGGCTATTTTTGCAGTGTCTCCATAGGTCGACGTCGGCAAAAATCTTTGAATGCCGGCGGTCGAGCGGTCGGTGAATTTCGGGAGAAGGCAGCGGGCTTCTGATGACGAAGGTGAAAAGGATGAGCTTATTCTTTAGCCTGTCGCTAGCATATTGCACAAGACAACCTAACATATAGGGAATGATCCGCTTAAACGTCAATTGAAAGGAAGTCCTATGTCTATTTCAGGAATCCATAAGGGCGACATAGAGGTTGCCGACAGACTTGAAGTATCGGGAACAGTACTTGGAGCTGTGGTGGTTATTAATGGCGGTATCTTAGAGCTTGGAGGTACGATAAAAGGGAAGTGTGTAGTTGAGCCATGCGGCGAAGCACGGATACGAGGAACTGTAATTGGAACGTTGGAGAATTACGGTGGGCAAGTGGATGTTTGGGGAGTAGTTGAAAATCTGGTGGACGTTGGGGAGGGTACTAGATCAATAAAGCACGAGCATTCTATAGTTAAAAGTTACACTAGGGTGAATTAATATGATATTAAATGGTGCGTTGTTGGTCGAATCGGTTAGAGTTGCTAGGCGCCCTCAACATTGGCGGAACTGCTGCGATGTAAGGTTAGACATGTCCGACCTCAAAGACATCATCGAAAGGGCCGATTTGGCTCCTCCAAGATTGCGTCTACTCTGCGGTGACAAATTTTTTGATCCAAGATGTTTTAAAGGTGTCACTGACGGGAAGCTACAATTGCGGGCTTCATATGATGATGTATTCACGGCTGTTTATCGGGACAGTACTCTCGTTGTGGATAACATAGGCCCGCTACTCCCCAGCGTGAATTTTTTGTGTGATTGGGTGGAGGCTCTTCTGCCAATTAAAAGTAGCGCAAACCTTTATTGTGCAGTCCGGGATGCGGGAAGGTTTGGGGCGCATTATGATCAACACGATGTTCTTGCAGTTCAGCTTCAGGGCGAAAAACATTGGGTGTTTCCGAATGATGTTGTATGCATGGAAGATGGAGTTGCAAGTAATAATATAACTCTTCAGGTAGGAGATGCGCTGTATATTCCCGAGGGTGTAGTCCATGATGTAAGTGCCACCGGCATCCTGTCGATTCATATTTCACTAGCGCTATCCTAACTTCGCTGGCATTAGGTAAAATGTGCCGATATCCAAGATGGCAACGGCGTGTTTGAAACTATAAAAATCCTACCACTTGAAGTTATTTTAAATTTTCTATTTGACCGTTTAGCGGGCCTAGTCACTGAAAGCCATTCTTTTAGCAACTTATATCTTCCTGTTCCAGAAGAATTGAAATCACGTTTTACATCGCTGGGTTCCAGGAAAAGCATAAAATCCAAAAATTCAGATTCAAAAATATGTTCGTCAATGAGATTTACTTTTGGAGTACTTAATAGCTTGATGATAGATGAGGCACCGGGGTAGCGCCTGAAGTAAAGTATTGAATGCGCTGTATCTATGCCGCCAAAATATGGGCGACTTAACGATACACGTGTTGACATTTTCGAATATTTTAACCTAACGCTATCGTGACGACTGCCATCAACATTGAGTCCTCCTTCCTCCATCCAGTGTAAGCTCCTGATTATATCTCGATGATCTGATCTAGTCTCAACAACTCCGAAATTAGATGGTGACTTGGCCACAATGGAACCTGGAGTGAGTACAAAACTTCCAATTCCAGACAGTGTCCAGCTGTCTTTGTGGCGCTCAAGAAATTCAAATGTTTCCGAGGCTTCATCCTCAGTTTCTGATGGAAATCCAGTAAACCCCATAAGCTGCACATGTATTCCTTCGTTGGATACAGCATCCAACAAATCTGGAACTAATGTTATATCTACACCCTTATTTATCTTATCTAAGATCCGCTGAGAGCCTGATTCAAATCCGAATGAAAGCCCTACACAGCCACCTTCGCTTAATATTTTGGCTAAGTCATGGCTTACAATTTTCTTCTCCAGTCGTATCTCGGCACTCCAGCTCAGCCGAAACTTGGATTCTTTGATTTCTTCACATAGTTTCATAAGAAATTTTGGCGAAATTGCGTCAACTGCCACATACATGGCTTCTGCTAATTTAGCGATGCTTTTAAGGTCTGTGCGCAATCCTGAAAGGTCTCTCTCGCGACTGGGTGAAGTCGGAGAGTTAAAATTTAGGCCGTAGTCGCAAAACGTACATTTATTCCAGTAGCAACCGCGCGTCGGTGAGTAAAGTATAACTGGCTCGGGCGACCAATAGTCTTCCATCTTATAGATGGAATAGTCTGGGGTTCCAATGTTGTTTATGTCTTCAACATACGAAGAATTTTTTCGGGAGAGGCATAAGGATGTGACAATATTTGGGTGGTGAATATGCCCTTCGATAGCTTTAGTACCACCTAGACAGGCTTTTGCAAGCGTGGTAAATGCGCTTTCGCCTTCACCTATTACTAATGCTATTTCTGGAGGGAATATACGCCATAAGTCTGAGAGTTTATTGATGTTTTTATATATGTCTGTAATTTCTGTCCCTCCGATACAGATATTCAGGCTGCAGTTTCTAGACAATAGATTACGTGCGATATTAATTGCGTATGGCAGTTGTGATATATAGTTGCACGAAATGCCTATTAGGCAGGGGTTGGACTCAGCAATGCTATCTAAGTACGGATCAAGAAAATGTTGAAAAGGTTTGCATAGCAGTTCTAAAAAGGTGGGGTCAGATAAATCATCTGCAGATGATAGGTCTCCATAGGTTGATAAGTCGAGTTCCCAAAAAGAGTACATTCCTGGCAGTGCTGTTGCTGTTGTTGCGTCAATGTATCGAGATATTAAATTTGCAGCGCCTTGGTACTGACCGAACTCGTAAAATTTAGTTGTCGATGTCAAAATGCTACGAGCTTCAGCTATCGCTTCGTGAGTCAAGCCAAAAATTTGCGAAATATGTTTGTATTGCAGTTCGTCTAATTTAGATAATTCTTTTTTTTTCTTTATGTTTTCAAGGAGCATGTCGCACTCTCGTTGTACCGTATCAAATCCCTGTGCGCTAGTAAGGTGATTTAAGATTGACACGTTGAGATCGTCGAAGCGAATGCTACAAGCTAATCCAGAGTTTTTCATTGCGCCGACTAAGTATGCAGCAAAGTGTGGAGGCATAGTTGGGTCAACAATGGGGGGGTTTATAATTAAAACATCCGTAGTTAGTACCCCGTTATGATCAAGCCCATAGCTATGAAAGCCCTCCATTGCGTGCACCTTAATGGTTGTTATTGTTGTTATCAAACCAAAATGGCTTTCCGAGTGCCTTGCTTGCTGCTAGGAGATTAAGAAGTGCGTCTTTTGTCTGCTCGGGGGTAAGCGACTTCAAACCAGCTTTTTCATCATTGGATAAATTTGCTCCGTATTTTTGTATTGCTACGTCCATTCCGTTTGTTACCGCCTCGTCTAAGATTTTGACCAGCTCATTGGTGCCTATCGACATGATACAGTCCTCAGTCCTAACGTTTGGTTAACAGCCAGTAGAATCGTAGCCTGATCCTGTAAAATTGACAGGTGGGCATGAATTTTTTTGCGACTTTGGGTAGCTACGGTGACATAAACGTGGCCTCATTTTGATTAGATCACCATCACATAACCTGGAGTTTGTGGTCAGTTCCGGGCAGGGTAAAAGCGGCTACGTCTGTAGGTGGCCACCTGACTCGAGCAGGCTGAAGCAATTTTGAAATCGCTGATTATCAGAGAATGGTTATACTTAAAAATCGTTAGTCGATAAAATTCGTTATAGATCATGCTCTTACATCTAACTATCTGTTAGCGTCCTTCAGATACAGCGATGGCTGTGTGATCGCCCGCAGCGCGGACAGCAAGCCGTTCATAAAAATGGGCGAGCCGTACATCCAGATCAAACGCAAACTCAAGCAGCACGGCATCGTGGCCTTCTCGTCGAACTACGCGCTGTATGGCGACATGAGTTAGCGCGTGATGAGTGTGATCGAATCCTTGGTGCCAGCCGTTGAGGTCTACAGCATCGATAAGAAGCCTTCGCAGATTTGGCGGGTGTACCGGGAGATCTCGAAGCGCTCGGGCGACGGATGCGTGCGCAGGTTTATCGCAGCACGGGCATCCCTGTCGGCGTAGGTATTGCTGGGACTAAAACCCTCAGCAAGCTCGCCAACCATGCAGCAAAAAAATGGCAGGCACAGAGCGGCGGTGTTGTTGATCTTCGTGACCAAACCAAGCGCGATTGGGTACTGAAGAAATGCTCTGTATCAGACGTCTGGGCTGTCGGATGCAAGATGACTTTGCACTTGGAAGGTATGGGTATCAAGACAGCTTGGGATCTTTCCAAAACAGATCCCTGGACGCTTCGTAAGAAGTTCAGCGTGGTGATCGAAAAGACTGCTCGTGAGTTAGCGGGTACGCCATGCCTTGACCTTGATGAGCCTGATCCACCCAAGCAAGAGATCTGCTGCAGTCGGATGTTCGGCAAACGTCTTACCGAGATAGCGCCGATCAAGGAGGAAGTCGCTACCTACATGATGCGAGCGACGGAAAAGCTTCGTGCACAGCTTTCACTGTGCAAGAAGATCAGGGTCAGCATACGTACCGGCATGTTCAATCCGGAGGAGGCCAAGTACGCCAACGGTGTTCTGGTGGATTGCCCTATCCAACGGACGACGTGCGAATGATGACAAAGGCTGCAGTGGAAGCGGTGGATCGAGTCTTTCGACCAGGTTTCAAATACAGCAAAACCGAGGTGCTCTTGGTCAACCTTTGCCAAAAAGGCGAATACACCGAAGTGAAGTCCAACTGGTAAGCATCGGGTCGTGCAAACATGAGCAGATACGTTTCAACAGCTACCGCACTTTTGGAGGAGTGATGGCTACACTTGCTGATATGAACCCTGCGAGATCCAGTCGATGATTCTGTCTCCCTACGAATTGCATAAAGACATCCTGCTGGACGATACCTACGGAACAGCTCGCAGGTTGCAGGATTTCGTTCTCTACCAATATGAGAGCGGCCGGTATCCGTTTGACATCAACGAGCACATCGGTGGGTTTGACCGTCGACACCAGCAGATTTATTACGACCTCAAACAATGGTTTTGGGAAAATGGCCCGGATCCGTTTTTCAACGAGATCGCTCAGACAATCATTGCCAGACGTCGTGCAACTGCTCAGGCTAATTTTGAAGAGCTTATTCGTCTTCGAGAGATGCAGCCTGAGGCGTACCCTGTCGATCCAGGCGAGTCACCAATCGACTCTCATAAGGTCGATTTAGATAATCACGAGGTGTTTCACCGACGTTATGTGGCCGGGGGATTTTGGGTTGAGTAAGTACTCCGGTCACTCACATGCGGATGGAACAGGATGCCGGGCTAAAGCATTACTATTTCGAGTCGAATAAACCTCAAGGACAGCCGCGATACCCTCAATTGTCCGGTTGAGTCGAGCAGTGACTCACTCAGCAATCAATCTGTCGTCGCCAATCACGAGCTGATAACTCCAGTAATATGTAAATGGTTCCCGCACATCGATGGCTCGATATTCACGCATCAAATTTGGAGAACACAGGGGGCTCTCCCCATCCCCGATCGTGTTCAATCCGCTGGATGTGAATGCCCATAATCAGAAGGAGTACCCATGGTCTATCCGCTCAAGCATTTCCCAGGCTTGCTGAAAACCGGCTTCGTTTTGAGCATGCTCCATTGGAGTAGAACCACCAAATTCTGATTTTGGATGATTCAGCCACACATCAGCTTTCGTTTTGTTGCCAAAGATCCGCTCGGCTTGACGCTGAATCAACTCAACATAATTCACTATTAGCACTCCTGGGGTTCGCCGGTGTGAGTTCGATTTTAGCCAGTTGCAGTGGTGGATGCTCGTGTGCGGGGGCGTAATGAAACTAACCGCCAGCGGCGTTGCCAGCTTTCGTTCTGTTGAAAGCGCGCGGGTATACGACTAGTCTGTACCGCCTCCACGCGACTTGATCGGCGGTTGGCGTTCGGGAGTACCATCAGAGCTTTTGCTCGGTCAGTTCCTCTGTGAGTCGGAACACTTCTTCGCAAGCATAAGACTTGGGAGCAATGTCCAGGATCGAATGGAAGTAGCAATAGCCTTTCATGAGCTCACGGGTACTGTTGTAAATATCGATGACAATCTCGTGTGCGGCGGTCATCCGGGTGTCGAGTAGTGGAATCTCTAGTACCCTCATTTTTTCCAAGATGGTCTCACGGTGACGATAGGTGTCAAATCGCGTCGACTGCAGCTCGTCTCTGACGCCTTGAGGGACGCCCTGAAGGTCGCCCACAAACTCGATCAGCTCCTGGCTTTCTCCGCCAACATTATAGTGAGTGACTAACCCAAATAGATTGGGCATGGCGCTTCTCCCGCCTATCTCTTTAATGTGAGAAATAAATTTGAGGGCACTACCGACAGATTGATAGCAATTACTGTCCAGAATCAACGCAATCAACTCGACGTGTCTTCGTAAAATCTCAAGATTTCTGCTCATGTCTAGCAGTATGTAATCGTAACGCTGTTTCAAGTTTTTAAACGTCAGTGTCGCCTTGCGCTTTCTATGTAAGCGTTCAATTGTCCGGCTATAAGTGGCTTCCCGTTCGAGTCGTTTCTCGGCAGGTGCGTTCGTAACGTTATCTCGGATTTCTTTGGCTAGCGCCTTGAGTTCAGAGGCAGAAAATAAAATGTCGCGATCATCATAGAAGCTTATTTGACTGACGAGAGAGCCGGCCTCAGGGCCTTCTCCATCCGCATTCATGCATCGGAAAACGATGTCATCTGTTACAACCGCTACCTTGAATCCCTTGGAAACCAGGCACGCGGCGATGTTGATGGTGATAGGGGATTTCCCCACCCCGCCCTTATAGGTAGTGACGCTTAATGTGCGGGCCTGACCGTGAGGGGCCAGATACCTTCTGAATTCAGGCGGCATCTTGATTCCGGAGCGTTGGAAAAAACACCTCAAAGTACTTTCCGATGGCACCCTTGAAGAGCTGTTTTCTTCCTCGGTTTCGTACGACCGCCAAGCGCGATCGTTCACCCCGGCCCACCAAGCGGCCTGAGGGGTGCTGATTCCACGCGCCATACGTTTTTCTTTTAGTAATTCACGCAGCAAATTGTTCATGGGATTTCCTCAACCTATTTGGGAAGATTAGCTAAAGCCCAGCGGGGAAAAAATCAGGCACAGTGCTCCGGGGCATTTGCTGGACGTACCAGTTCTTCGCGAATGGCATCTGATTGTCGTCATGAAGTCTTTCAGCATGGCGAGTGTCCCAATTACTCAGGCAGGCGGTTGCCTGCCCAATTAATGCGGCTGCGGGCTTATCTTCTTTAATTGAGCCGTGGGAATGGGGCTAGAAAGTGTTCCGGCAATCCAGATAGGAGGATGCGTTTTTAGTATTGTAGAGTCTTTTCAAAGGCACTCCTGGAAGCCCTAACCTTAGAGTTGATCGTCGTACTATCTGAACTGCCTTGGATCGACAGTCAGGTTTTCGGGCTCCCACTCATCAGTGAAAAGGAACAGGTCGTATGAATAGTCAGTAATTCCGAGTGACTGGGAGGAAACAATATCCTTACAATGATCTCTAAATACTCTGCCACCGTCCAGCGGAGTAAATATCTGATCCTCTGGGAAAACTGACAGTGTCCATTCGTCATAGATAACATGAGTGGCCAAGTCCCACCACAGCTCTTCAAATAGACTTCGGTTCTTGATGCTTAATTCTTTGTCTATTAAAACGTGTAAGAGTCCTTCTGATGCATGAAGCACTTTGACTGGTGATAGAACGCTTATGACTAGCGCACGCTCCAATAGATGAAATACTCGGGTGTCAATACCGCCATCCCATAGTATGGCTACGCGCTGTAATCCAATTGTTGAGCGCAGATTAAAATTTATATCTCGACTCTGGGGTGTCGAAAGTATAGTAAAAGCTCCTTCTTCCTTGGAATCCACGGACGATTCATGCTCTGTGTAGAAGAATCTAGAGTATTGCATTTTCTGATACTCTTGGTGAGGGTGTTTGAATTGAAGTATGGTCTACGCAGGTTGTCAATTAGGAGTTTGGTCTGACTGCGTGATCCATAACTTAAAGGGTGGAGCTATTTATGCGTTTATTGAAGATGGTCTAATTGGGCTGATATGGGTGTTTATAATATTGCGAATGTGTGTGGGTCTTTGAGTAATTTTTAATTCTATAAAAATCAATTGGTTGAGGTTTATCGGTTTGTATGTATATTGATTTGTAAGTAAAATCATAGTCGATGATTTGGCTTTTTAGTAATCGGTTGTGTTCGTTTTTTTGGAGGAGTAATACCGACCAGCGGTACAAGGGCTTACGGCTGTGAAAGGCGCCGCTGCTCTATCAGGGTTAGAAGAAGCAGCATCTCGGGATCATGATGGTCGACTTTTATAATGCGTCTAAAGTGAAGGGGTAGCGACTTAGTATTCGGTTGATCAGTAAGTGATTGGCATTTGGATTAGGTGTTTCGTGGTAGATCATTAAAATTTTCGTGGAAGCATGAATTTTCTCAAGGATGAGGTAAAGTTCCGAGAGGCTGAGTTTTGAGGCGTCCATTATAAGCATGAGGCTATTTTGGATTTTTTCATTGCCACTGCTGATGAAGTTTATTACAGATGAATAATGATGCAGGCGTGGTGTGTTTTGCTTTGCGTTGGTCACTATGCCTGCATAAACTCGATAAATATCACCATTGTAGATATCAGAATAAACCTCGGAGAGGTTGTGCAGTGTTTGATCTATGGTGATTGGATTCGTGTGGTATAAGCGTGTGATGGGGTGATTGATGACTTGTTTAGATATGGAGATGTCGCTGCCACTAAAGCGTTGTCCATGATAAATCTCTAGGCGCTCGATATTGTACTCAATTTCGTAATCCAAGAACTTAGGAGATAACGTCGCGTCAAGGAGGTAAAGCATTCGCTCGATATTTTCCTTAAGAATGAAATGTGAGACCAATTGGATACTGTCTCCCTCTTGAACTATAGCTCCTCTTTGCTTGCAAAGATCAACAGCGCATCCAAGCTTTGGGGGGAGTGCGGATATCAAGACCGCCAAGCAGCCTTTGGTAGACTGGGTACGAAGATAATGGAGCAGTTCCATCCCAATTCTTTCGATTGCCGTCATTCCCTCAATCGTGACAGCAGCTGGTGCAAAAGGGACGAGTAGCCAAGGTCGCTCCGTGATTTTTTCCAGCGCATCGTGCCCATGGAGGTTTAACAAGATGGGAGCGGCTTGTTTCGAAATCTTGAGTTGAATCAGTTTTTTGGTCAGCGCTATCAAACGGCATCTGGTCTGAAAAGCCGATAACAATGAATGGGCTTGGACGACACCTATAATTTCGCTGATAGGCTCCAAAGCTCCCTGAAGAAAGATGTCGAGTAACGCTTCCGGGCGAGACTTGAATGCCTTTGCAATGCGTTGGGCGGAGCGAGGATTGAATCCTCTGCGGGGAATTACACCGAAATATTTTAGACTTGCCGCGAAACTGGCTGGTGTATGCGCCAAGTGAGTCATCGAGGCGGCACACCTCATCTTGACTTTGTCCTTTATAAGCGTCACCTCGTAGGATTCGCCGGGCAACAGGCAGGTCTGGGATTCAAGAAGGGTGGGTAGGACAAAGGAAATTGCACGAGCGCCCTGTCGCACCTTTGCTACGGCCACATATTCGCCGATGGCTGTCAGGGTGATCGTGACTAAGGTGACTCTCATAGCACGATAATCTTCCCTGACAGCACATCCATCCGCAGCTGCTTGTTCCTGGCGAGTTCCAATTCCAGTTGTGAAATGGTCGAAAGCAACTGCAGGTGGTCACTGGGGATATTTCGTTTCTTACGAGATTCTGGGGATTTGTTCTTCCTGGGTTTGTCTTCTTGGGTTCTGGTTTTTTGGGTGTTGGCCTTTTGGGGTCTAGGTGTTGATGCGGATGCGGTGATGAGTTCTTGTCCATCGACCAGCAGAGCGGAAAAAATGTCTTTGAGCTCTTTCGATCCTCTGTGCCCATAGAACGCCTGGCGGTCGCAGTTGATCTTCGTCGCCAAGGCAGAGGAGTTAATTTTACCGCTGTAGGTTGGGAGGGTCGACTTTCCGCTAATGCAATCCAGCAGATAGCCACGCAACCGCTGCGCTTTAGGGTTCGATGGATTAATGCTGGTCAAGTAGCGATGCAGGGAGTTCATGGGTTTCCAGCCATTTTAGGTAGGCTTTCAGTTGAGCTCCCGCTGCAACTGTCCTGGGTATGCCGTCTATGTTTCCCATATCGAGAATCTTGCCGTCGTGGATCGTGACCCCCAAGCTGGAAAAATAATTAACCATTGCCTTTAAGACATGACATGTATCTTCAAATTCTTTGAGCCAAGTTTTAACTTTCGGCGATGAGTCACCGGTGTCATCTGTGAATTCGACCTGTGAGATATTTAAATTCTCGATTATGCGATCCCGGATTTCTATTTTGTGATTTTGTAGCATGATTGTGGCTTCAAGTTTTTCGATTTTGTTTTTGAGTTCAGTGGTTTGGTTAGGCCTTTTCTTGTCTTTAATTCCATTAAATACCGAGACCAAATATTCTCGATAGGGACTGTCCGATCGAATGAGCCAAGAGATATCGAATTTTGACAGCTCTGCCATATTTTCCATGAAGTGTGTTATGAACCGAGGGTGGTAGTTTGGTTTAAGTTTCGTGGTGACTATGTTCTTCAAAAGAGCCAGTCCTGCTTCTACTTTTTCCTTCTGGCCTGGAGTGAAGTTACTCATGTTCCTCAGCCTCTATCCGATATTGATCGCTGGATAAGCGATCCGCCAGTTGTGAAAGATTGATGCCCTCACTTTTCATTGTTGCGGATATCTGTGCGAGTACCCGATCCAACGGAGTACGTTTCTCATCCTTAATACCAGGTGGCGGCAAGTTACGAGAAAACCGGTTCAGGATCTGTAAGTAAGAGTCAGCACAAAACTGTGGATAGTTCTTAAGGTCAATAAGGTTTGATACATACCTCCAACCCGGATGATTTATATCAATCTGGATTTTGCAATGCTTCTCTAGGATTTCAGGGCGACGCATCGCGAAGGAGTTTTTTATGTTGGCTGACTTTTCGAGCTCAGATCGGATGACACTGCTAATCTGATGGTATCCAGCCAGCTCTAAACTGGCTAGGCTTAAATCTGCGCGAATTTCCTCAGCCGCTTTTTCCTCCTTCCGCTCGATCAAGTGATCGAATACCTGTAGCAAATGATTGACGCGCAGTTGATAGAAGCGCTTTTTCGCCTCGACTCCTTCCAGATGGTCTAGCCCCCATATAGCAAAGGGACAAATACTGCAGCATCGCGCCATACCTGTAAAATTCAAAAGTGCTTTTGGGCATTTGCCATTGAACGGGCAAATGCAATCGTCGTAATATCCATAGTTTCCTAGGTTCAATACGTCAATCATTCCCAGGCCCGTCTGTTTAGATTCAACAAACTGGCTAGATACACTGAATAGGCGCTGTTGTTCGATAGTGGCTTGTGGATTAAACAAAAGACCTGATCGTAAGGCGGATGTTTCAAGTGACGGTCGCGTGGCCATACTGGTGATCAGGTTAAAATGATTTTCCGTTGAGGCCGCTTGGTTCCTTTGATGGAACGCTTGTTCTATGAGTGTATTGGTCTCCAGCACGTCAGGTGCAGTGTAGTGGAAACTCATTGTTATCTCTGAGTGGCCGACCTGCTTCATGATTAGGACGTATTCAAGACCACCGTATAAGCGCATCCAGGTAACCCATGTGGTGCGTAATGCATGTGGTGTATGCACTGCTCGATGGGCTCGTCCATTGTAATAAACGAAGTGATGATGTTCGCTTTCTGGTTTCTGATAGTTATAGATATCCTGTAGGCCTATAAGAATTTTTACCCAAATGTCGGAATATGTGTTATCGCTAAAGGGTAAGCCTCTTCCTGTGAAGGGACTCCTGAATAACGGTCGGTACTCGTTGTATTGACTGAAATCGTCATTTTCGTATTTGATTTTTTTTGGCGGCTCTAACATTACTTCGAGTTGGAATCGTTTTTCCTCCAGTAACATATTGAATACTGAACGCTGAATGGATACGGTACGTTCTGGATCGGTTTTGTCAGTGTTGATAAATAGTGTTGCTAGAAAACTGGTGTTGTCAGGTGAAAAACGTTCGTATTCATCGAAAGTGTCTAAATCTAACCATTGGCTATTTTGCACGCGCTGGCCGGCATGCAGGGCGACCATTAGCATTCGCAAAACCCCGAGGTGGGGGATTTTTGCCTCAATGATCGAGCCATCCTCCCGCTTGTAGGATCCTCGCTTCCAACTATAACAGTTTGGTATTCGATGAATCGGAACCGTAATAGTCTTGCCGACTTCATTGCCTGGAATCTCAATTGTGTACTTTAAATTAAGAGCATCAAGATCAATGTGTGAGCTTCCATAATATATTTTGATTTGTTCTTGCAGTTCTCCCGCCAGTAACCTTCGTTGAAGGTCGACTCCAATGGCATTCAAAATATGGGTATAGGCTTCGGCGTAGGGAACGCTTTTCAGCGGCAAAACGATTTTATCTGTATTTCCTCGCGGGCCGCTTCCCTCGGTATCAAACTTACGTATAACCGGGTTGTCAAACGAATCGCTGATCGCCTGACGCTTATACAGTTTAATTTGTTTTCTATGAGAAATGCAGTATTTAAAAAAGTCGTCTATTGCCACGATAAATGGAGTAAGTTGATTGGGTGATCGCCTTGTCTTAAACATCTCCATAGCAGTTTTTGGGAGTTCCACCCCTCTAAATGAGTTTTCGCCTTCCTCCTGTTCATACTCTTGTCGATTCCAGAACAATTCTCTATGAAAATCGTCAATTTTCAAGGGTGGACGTACTGGACTGTCGGGATGTAAGTAGCACCAATGCGGGATGTAGCAGAATACGTAGTCACATAAGATGTTTAAAAACGATTTTAGTTGTCCTCGACGTGACTTGGCTACTCTGCCGTTCAAATACTTTTGATAATCTTCTATCGCCGGTTTCCACCACTCAACGGCGGTGGATAGATCTAACTCGGGACGGTATCTGTAATAACCTCCATTAAGCCAGTTTAGTCCTTCACCACGCTTTTGAGTGGACAGAGCAGCGAAGTATTCTTCCGGATTGTCCGATGCGTGCTCAAGCCCAGGATGTCGCTTGACTTTAATTGTGCCGTTTATTTGTTGTCGGTGACGTAGCTTATGGCCAGCCGACAGTGCTAAATATTTCTCGAACTCTTCTGGCGTTGATATGTTTTTTTCTAGGTGTCTGGAGATCGACAATGATTGTAGATACTTCTCCAGTAAGATGATCTGTTTAGAAGTCAATATACCAGGGTGGCGAATTGCAAGTAGAGCGGCAAAACCCAATATGCAGTAGTGCCTGGGGTACTCCGTACATTGGTTGAGAGCCTTATATTGTTTGATTACTTCCAGAAGTTTAGGTGTCGCGTCCCATAACTCCAAAAAGGTAACATCCTTAGGCTTAGCCCAGTCAACGGTGTATACGAACGCTCTGAAGTACTTTACCAAATGTCGGTTTGAGCAGTGGAGAACTATTTCTGCTACAAAACCGTCAGTAATATTATAGATGTCTGGAAAGGCTTTGCTCATACCTTTCTTGTCAAAGAGAATCGGAAGCAATAATTGCTTGTTTGACCAAAGCAGGATCATCAGCGCCTTAATTGGCCCTTTTAATCCATTTACATCGTCAATGTATTTAGGTTGTCTGCCTGTCAATTTTATATATAGGTCTCGAAGTTCGGCTTTATCCGTTTTTGGTGTGTTAGCTATGTTGAATAGATTCTGTAGATCCTCTTGGTTAAACGGGGTATTTTCACGATGTGAAACTAGCCATTGAAAACTATAGCGCGTACGCTTCTCAAAGTTTTCAGCGGTTTCGTAGTCGTCTGGCAGCGGCCCGCGTAAAGCGGATAATTGGTCACATAAAAAATCGGCTGTATCGCTCACAATTTTTTGGTTGAACTCAGGTCTGAAATATAGGGTGTTGAGTGATATGTTAATCATGGCTCACCCGTTGTTCTTTTTCCATTGATCTCACATGTGCTGCTAGTGCTTCGAGTGCTACCGCTCTCGCCTCCATAAGATTAGGTAAGCCAAGTCTTCCTATCATGAGTTGCCAAGACATGCTGTAGTCGATATTCAGGATTTCCTGTCTTCTGTAGGCATAAATCTCCGTGGATCTTATTAACTTGTGGCCCATCCTGACTTGAACTTCACTCAGTTCCAATCCGATCTGTTTGCGCCCAGGGATGTACGTATCGTTTCTCAGCCACATGCCATAAAAGTGCCGCAGGCTGTGAACCGTGTAGTTCGGCTTGAATTGATCATTTTCCTTGAGCGATGCGAAAGTTTTTTGTTGGGCTCGCTTGAAGTTATAGTTGAACAGGCCGTTAAGATTTTGTATGTCCGTACAAAACATCGGTTCGCCGTAGCGCTCGTCCTGTTCATAGACAAACAAAAGGTGGCTTTCGCTACTGGGCCTAACAGCTTTGTACTCAATTATTTTTTCGAATAAATAATTTCTCAGCTCCGGTATCAAATAAACAATGGCGGTCTCTCTGCCTTTGTAGGGGTACTGTTCGCTGCCATGGTATTTTGAGGATTGTCGCCAGTCGTTCGGATCTTCAACACGCAGCGTTTTATTGGGAATATCTATCAGATCGTTTGGCATGGCCAATGCTTCGGAAAAACGCAAACCTCCCGCTCCTATCATTGCGAAAAAGCATCGGTCGCGGGCTGAAGTCATGTTCTCAATGGTCTCGATCAAGTATTTCGCGGGGAAATCTTTGACCTTTCGCGTCCTATTCTTGCCACGTTCCTTAATAAAAATGCCCGTTGCCCTGGGTACCTCAATGTGAGAGATGTTCAGGTTGGCTCCCAGCACGCTGTTTCTGCGAATCATGCCGCTGGCTTCGATGGAGGGAGGCGAGCTAGGAGAAAGGTTTATGGGCATGAAGGGTTGATGGTGTGGTTTGGGTGTTTTCAGCAACTCTTCAAGTCTGCGCTGCTGTTTCTCCAGCAAAGCGTCAACCTTAAGGAAGCCATTCACGCCATACAGGTATGCTTTGCAGGCTTTTCTGCTTATCGGCTTCCTTCCAAGTGCTATCGCCACGCGCCTGAACACTAGATCGTCAGATTGGTCGGCCTCTAAAAGAAAGCGTCCGTATCCGCTTACCCATTCCTCAACCAGTCGAGGGGAAGGTCTGAGTTCTGCTCCTAGAATGCCCAGCTCGTGCAAATAATCGAAAAAGTTCGCGGTACTCTGGTGATTGCCTTTTTTGGTTGCACGGCTGAAGTGATCCTTTTTTTCGCAGAATAGATAACGGGTGTAGCGGTTGTAGGCCTCCACAGGCATACCGTCTTCCGTGTATAGCCGGGGAACGCCGTTTGTCGGTAGCAGCGTTAGGTTTTTCATTGGCGACAGGGCGCTTCGGCGGGCGTGGGGGATATTTTCGAATTAAACATATATTGACACTCCGCCTGTAGTCTGATACAAGATCAAGCTAGCATCGTTACGTATTTTTGCACGATAATTGCTATAACTTTTAGCGATTTACCTTGCTGTGTTTACGCCGTTTGGTTCTGTTTTGAGCTCGCCATTGCCGGCTACGATATTTCCTTTATTTCTTTCTCCCTCTTTTCTCCCTGCTTTCTTTCAATCCCGGCATGGGGTCACTACTAGCTACCAGAATGCGTTAACGGTCTTTGCAAGAAAACAAAGGCTTCCTGCACCTTCGTGTGGTGCGAAGGTGCAGGAAGCCCAGACTGTCTTGTAGGAGTACTTACTCGCTCAGATTTGCGATGGTAGATGCCCAACAACTCATATAATTCGAGCACCAACCACCAAGCGCTGTCAGGTCTTGTCGGGCGTGGTATTTCCCGCAATAACATAGTGCTGAGTCATCGCCCGTGATATGTGCCCAGTACTTAGACTCAACTCTGAAGTGTAAATGGCGTGACTTAGACTCCACTTTGAAGTGTTAATGGCGTGCGCGATAGAAAATGTTCGAACGTTGCGTGGCGTAAATTTCCCGCCGGCAAGTTGCGCTTTCAAAATCCAGGACGCAAAGACTTTTCCCAGCTCCTGGGAAGTCATTGGGCGTTTAGGGTCGCTATCGGAAGGGAAAAGGTAATCATCCGGCTTCAGCTTTTCGGCCTCTATGTATCGACCAATAACCTGTGCGCCTTGGGATATTAGAAAGGGGGCCTTCAAGGTCTGAATAATGCCTCGATCATTTAAGGCGGGTTCGAAGCGTGCTTTAGTGGAGAGAATGACTTGCGAACGCAATCCTGTCTGCATCATGACATACAGGCTTTGATCACGAAGGCTGCCTGAACGCTCCAAGATCTCGCGGATCGCTTGGATGGCTTCCTGGCTGATCATATTCACATGCGCATCGACGGACTTACGTTTTTTGATGTAAGTGACAGGTGCTGCCTGCCGGAGCTGGTGCGCGTCTTGACCAGCCGCTGCGATCTTTTTCTGATCATCACTACAAAGTTGGAGAGGGGGCGTGAGGGTGTTATCGAATGGCCGTGCTCTGGACTGGTCTTTAAACGCAAGGAGGGAATACAGTGGCAACGTCTCCACAAAGTGCTGTAGCTCTTCGAGTTCAATAGTGATGTTGTTGTCTGATCGAAGGGCGTTAGAAATGGTCGAAATTATACCAGCCCTTACTTGACATTCAGTAGGTGCGATAGCTCCGAGCTGGCATGTTTTGGATGACATCAATACGTCGTGATAGTCGCGGTAGCCCATCCCTTTTGAAAGAATCTCACGAGCGAACCAGAGCTTGATTGAGCTCTGACCAGGCCACTGGCGCTGAAGTTTTTTTGCGATTCGTTTGAAGCCGCCCCGGGTCAGCAAATCTTCGGAATAGATTGGAATACGCATAGCAGTTCTCCAATACGTCACGGTGTCGGCTGCCCGCTGACTATTGTCGAAATGCGTGCGAAAAGATGGGGAGCACCTGAGGCGTTGCCTTTGCGAACCGACCGCTCGATCCAGGTCGACCGATGCAGTCAAACGCTAGCATCGAGCCTACGACTTGTCCAATCGAGGGGGGGGAGGCGCCGCTCGTAACGGGCTGCGGTACTTTTCATCTGTGCTGGGCCTCCATGCTCGGGGTGCCCACGGGGGGGGAGTTCATTCACGCCCCTACAGTGGCCCCGTGCGCCCAAGTGTGGATGATGAAAGCTGCCAAATGCTTTGCATCCTTCGATGGGCGTGACGAGGTTTCCTGCATCAATGGTGATTTGACCATGGGGTGAGTAGGCTTTTACAGCTCGCTAGTCACCCTTGGTTATTTGAGCATAAGGGAAAAAGACCAAGGATCGATCGTGAACCTTAGCGGGGCAGAACTTTCGCAATGATCGCCTGGGCTGATTTGAGATCCTTCAGCAGATCTCTTCGCGGCTTGCAGTCGACATAGCCTGCCAAAACAATGTTACATACGCGGTCGATGGCCGACTGTTGATCCTCGACAGTCTCGTATGGTGCAGGGTTGCCACCGTAATAAGTGTCGTAGAACTTGTCGTCCCGCTCGCTTTTCTGATACTCCGCATACATCCAATTCTCCAGCGTGGAGCACCAGCTCCGGAATACTTTGTGTGCGTTGAAGGTCATCGGCGATATGCAAAGCCGCTGGAACTCGCTCCCAATTTTCGAGTGATCCTCCAGACTCATTTGCGTTTCAGGGCGCCAAAGAGACGCGTAGCCGGCTTCACGGTGGTATTCAATCGCGCCCTTACTGTACCCATACGTCGTTCCAGGCCGAGGTTTGCGTGCAACGCCGCTGGCCTTCCTGGCAGGGCTAACAAATTGCGAAGTATAGGGAGCGGAAGTGCCATCCCATGGCTGCGTGTCTGACGGTACAGCCGCTATCGGGTCTAGCGCTTCCACTGAGCTAGCAACTCTATGCAGGAGTTCCCCGTCCGAAGCGATTAAGTGCGGTACAGCATTCCCAGGGAAGTAGAGCCCACCCCAAGTGGGTTTGTGCAGGTGCAATGCGTGGTCAGTAATCCACTCGGCACGTTTGCTGACTAACGACTTTTCGTTAACGTGACCATAGGGCTCATCAAGTGCGACCCATCCACCTGATTTCGGGTCAATCCAGAGCGAAACGTGATCTTTGGATGGAAAGCCCTCAAGATTTTCGAGCGCTTTAAAATTCCTTTCCGAAGTTGCGGGGCGTAGGCCTGTGACTTCCATAAATTGCATTGAAAGTGCTGCACGTACGAGGAGCTCACGCGCCCGAGCTTGGCTATCCGTGTTAGCGCGCATTTCGAGATGATCAGGCGCCTCTAGGCGAAACCCTTCAAGGTTTCGAGCATATGTGCCCTGATGTCTTGTCATCAGATCCTTCACCGGGCGGCTTAAGTGGATCTGGATGGTTTCGCACCCAGCAGATCTTGGAGACGAGTCTCTGTCACGCCAGTAGGCTGAAATGAAAATAGAGTGTCTGCCAGGTTGCTGCTGATGCTGCGGCGAGGCTGGGGAAAGTTCACGCTGGGCGTGATGGAAATTGCGATATCCGGCAGCTTTGGCGACAAGATCTAACGTCATCGCATGCTTCTGTCCGGCTTGGCGAATAGCTTTGGCTTTTTTCTTGATACCGCGAAGGGTCGAAGGCTGTTCGTGGAGCGAGGAGTGCTGCTTTTGGAGCGTAGGTAGGGTGCTCATGTTTTTTCTCCAACCCCATATCCAACGCCACCCGCCTACGTCTTATTGGGGCCGCAAAAAAAATCATGGCCTATGAGATCGTTTACTTAAAGGTAGTGCCGTTACCAGCTTTCACTGACGGGTGAGGTGCGCCTACCTAGCGCAGAACCGAGACTAGCGGCGCGGCTGCAAGAATGCAAGAGGCTAGTTTAAGTGTGGTGGGTTGTGGTCTGGGCAGGTTGGACTGATCTCAATCCGCGCTTTCTATCTCATGATTCGGTGGACAGCGAGCGATGGATTCAGCTTGCGGGACGTGATGGGCCATTTTTTTTCCTTGGTAATGGGTCGCGCTTGAGATATCCCACCTGCTCGAACCAAAAGCCAACTGAATTCACGGCGTACCATTTTCCGTGGGGTGTGTAGGTTGGTAGTAGAGGTGAGCAACGGAAGGGGGTAGAAGATGGGAGTTGTCGTAATGACTTTTTAGTCTGATGCGTATTGGAGAGGTCTAGGGACGACTTGCTGGGAAAGCGAATCTGCGGAGAGGAGTTGCGGAGCGAAGGTTTGTAAGCTCTTGATTTGTAATGGGGTATTGGAGCGGATGGTGGGAATCGAACCCACGTTAGCAGCTTGGGAAGCTGCAGTTCTACCATTAAACTACACCCGCGAAACACCACTACAAATACGCACCTACGGACGGGGCCGATTAAGAACCCTCGTTATCAGCTTGGGAAGCTGGAGTAATGCCATTATACGACACCCGCTCAGAGCGGTGACTTTGTACCAGATACGGCCGGCGATTTGAAGTTTTTCTTTACGTGGGGCGGGTTTAACACGATGTATCAAGAAAACGTGGAGCCCATGACGGTCGATCGCGGGCAAGCCTCGCGCCTGTGCAATACGTTTAACGCAGCAGGGCGGGGCTTGCTCGCGATGACGCTACTTCAGCTTGCCAATGCATGGTGTTCCTGGACGTTGTGGTAACGCGGTCGGCTTTCGTGTTGCGACGGTTTCAGGAAACCCATCAGTGCGTTGCGGCTGTCTCGGCAGGCGGCTTTGTGCTCCATGTCGAGAAAGTGGCCGGTGGCCTGAAGGGTGCTGAACGTGCTGTGTTGCACGTGGCCGGCGAACAACCGGGCGTCGTCGGCGGCGGTGTATTCGTCCCATTCGCCGTTGAGGAACAGCACCGGTACATCAATTTTTTTCGCCGCGTGCAGATAGCACTGGCGGTCACTGTGCAGCACGTCGTTGATATGGAAGTGCATCTGCCCGTACTCATGCTCGGCCAGGGAGCTGACGTGGCGATAGTTGAAGCGCTTGAACAGCGACGGCAGGTGTTTGCCGATGGTGTCGTTCACCAGGTGCCCAACCCGGTCGCGGTCCAGGTTGCCGAGGTGTTCGACTCCGCGCTCGAGGTAGTCGAGCATGTGCGCGATGATCACCGGGGAGAACGAGCTGATCACGGCCTTTTCGATGCGCCGTGGCCGTTGCGACAACGCCATCATGGTCGCGGCGCCGCCCCAGGAAAACGACAGCACGTGCTCGGCGGCGAAGTGGTCGATCAGCTCCAGCAGGATCTGCCCTTCGATTTCCTTGGTGAGCATTTTCTCATGCAGGTTGTGGGCTTTTGACCGGCCCGCGTAGGGCTGGTCGTAGCAGACGACGTTGAACTGCGGATGGAGGTTTTTCACGGTTTGTGCAAACGACGCAGTCGTGGCCATCGAGCCGTTGACCAGGATAATGGTCTTCTCTGCGGCGTCTGCGCGATAGAACTCCGTGTAAACCCGGTACTGACCCTGTATATCCAGCACAGCGATTTCTGGCCTCATGTCATAAGACTCCTGGCAAGCGGGTATGCGCGCAAATGAGATTGCACGAGCTTTGTGACAGGTAGGCATATGCCTTGGAATTTGCTGGCCCATGTCGATCCAATGCAGTCCGGTCGACGGGTATTGTTATTGGCGGGCAGTCTGCCGGGTGAGGCCGGAACCCTTGGGTTCCTACCGGCAAAAAGTTTCTTGGAAGTATGGGGTGACTCATCGGTCACATTTCGGCCGACGTCCTGATTCAAGCAGGGGTCACATCATTGCGCAAGTGCCGTTGATAAATTGTTCGACAACTTTCTGCTGAGCGGTCGTGCGCTTAGATCGATCGGATCTCTTCGTCGGTCAGCGGGCGGTATTCGCCCGGTCTCAACGCGTCGTCGAGCACCAGCGGCCCCATGCGCTCGCGGTGCAGGTGCAGCACCTTGTTGTCGAAGTGGCCGAACATGCGCTTCACCTGGTGATAACGGCCCTCGACAATGCTCAGGCGTGCCGATTTCGGTCCGAGCCGCTCTAGCCCGGCCGGTTGCGTGGTGAGGTCTTCGAAGGCGAAGTACAGCCCTTCACTGAATTTGATCGCGTATTCAGGGCCGATCTCCTGCTCGGTTTCGACGTAATAGACCTTGGGCAGTTTGGTCTGCGGTTGGGTCAGGCGGCGCGACCAGCTGCCGTCATTGGTGATCAGCATCAGGCCGGTGGTATTGAAGTCCAGGCGGCCGGCGATGTGCAGTTCGTCCTTGTCCGGTTCATGGATCAGATCGAGCACGGTCGGGTGTTGCGGATCCCGCGTGGCACTGACGCATCCGGCGGGCTTGTGCAACATGAAATGGCGCAGCGGTTTGCCGACTTGCAGCACGTCGTCGTCAACTTCGACGCGGCTGAATTCGCGGACTTCGCTGTGCGGGTCACTGACGACTTTTCCGTCAACCCTGACGCGTTTTTCCACCAGCAACAGGCGCACCTGCTTACGGTTGAAGCGCGGCAGGCTGCTGAGGAATCGGTCGACACGCATGACTAGGGATCAGTGAGGAAAGGGGGGCGCATCTTACTTGATCGACCCGGACGCTGCTTGCAACTGCGTCTCGACCTCGGCGCAACGCGGGCATAGGCACGAAGCGTTGCGCAGTTGCGCCGGCAGCGCCTGGAGCACTGCCGGGTCGATGCTGACGCCGTAGCACCAGCAGGCGCGGTCGGCGGTTCGCGGGTCGGCCAGGGTGCAGTCATTGGGGGCACCGCAGGCGGGGCAGAGGTCAGGCTGGTTCATGGACGGAGTGAGATATTTCCACGCAGGTTCGGTTACGGCCACTTTGCTTGGCCCGATACATCGCATGATCCGCCCGTGACAGCAGGCTGTGCAAGGTGTCATCGGGCTGCAGGATCGTGAGGCCAATGCTCACGGTCAGTTGCAAGGCCTTGTCGTGGTAGGCATGGCGCTGTTGTTCCACGTGCTGGCGAATTTTCTCGGCGATCATCAGGCCTGTCTTGCCATCAGTGTCCTTGAGCAGCACGATGAACTCCTCACCGCCCCAGCGGCAGACGATGTCCGAGTGCCGCAGACAACTTTCCAGATCCCGGGCGAAACCGATCAGTACCTGGTCGCCGGCCAGGTGGCCGTAGGTGTCGTTCAGCGCCTTGAAGTGGTCGAGGTCCAACAGCAAGGCGGTCAGCGGTTTGGGCTCGCGCCGGGCTTCGTGCATGGCCTGTGCGGCCAGCAGGTCGAAGCCGCGACGATTGGGCAGTTCGGTCAGGCTGTCGAGGGTGGCCTGGGCCTGGATCTTGTCCTGAAAGCGTTTGATCACCCGGTTGAGCAGGGCCAGCACGATCACCGTGACCAAAAGGCAGATCAACAGGTTGAGGTACAGCGACTGGCGGATTTCACCCAGGGCGCTGTCTTCGCGTTTGTCGACGAACAGGTACCAGTTCAGCTCCGGGATAAAGCGTACGTTGAGAAAATGTCCCTGGCCCTGCACGGAATATTCATAGCTGCCGCTGTGGGGTTTGGGCAGCCGACTGACCAGGTCTTTCATGCTGTCGAGTTCACCGAGTTGCTGCCCGATGCGCGCACCCTGCGGACCCCCTTCGACGCCGGTGAGCACCAGGCGCCCGAAGTTGTCGACGAAATACACGCTGCGCTGATAACGCTGCTGGTACTTGTCGATCAGCTTGATCACAGCGTCGACGGTCAGGCCAACCCCGGCTGCGCCGATGAATCGGTCGTTGTAGTCGTAGACCTTGTAGTTGATGAAAAAGGTCAGGTTGTCCTTGTTGGCGAGGTCCGGGTCGACATTGATTTCGTACGGATCCTTCATGTCCCGCACGCGGAAGTACCAGGCGTCGCGGGGTTCGCTGGCCTTGACCTGTTTGAGCACACCCTTGGCGTGGTAGTAGGTCAGGCTGGTGTTGGAGACGAAGAATGCGGTGTAGGCGCCGTAGTGGGTCATGACCTCGTTGAGGTAGCGGGTCATCTGGTCGGAGTCTTTTTCACCGTTGACCACCCAGTCGCGCATGAAGGTGTCGCGGGCCATCATCGAGGAAATCAGGATCGGCCTGACGAGGTCTTTCTGGATTTCCGAATAGACCGTGTCCGACGTCAGTGGCAGCTCGGTGTTGACGATGTTGTCGCGGATCGAGGCCCGGGAGGCGTAGTAGCTGAGAAAGGAAGTGGCGAGGAAACCTGCGCCCAGCAACGCGACCAGCGTGAGAACCAACGAACGTTGAGAATACAGCGGCGAGCGAAGCGGCATGGCAGTTCCATTGGCAGTCATCCGATGGCGAGCATTCTAATTGCACGGCGGGGAAATAACTGCCCTATGTGCGCCGCGAATGGTCGTTCCTGCATTCCACAGAGGTTGCGCGTGGTCCTTGTGGGAGCGGGCTTGCTCGCGAAGGCGGTGAGTCAGGCACTTTAATCGTGAATGTGCTGACGCCTTCGCGAGCAAGCCCGCTCCCACAGGAGTGTGTGTTCAAGCCAGTGATTTCAGATACATCCGCCACCCGCCCAAATGGCTGATGTTCACCGCGCCCTCCAACCCATATGCCTCGCAGATAAACCCGCTCTCCCAGCGACCGTCCGCCAGTTGCACCTTGCCCAACCCCAGTGGTGCCGGAATCCCGGTCAGGAACGAACCCAGCTCACGGCTGGGCAACTCCCAGACCTCCACCGCAATCGCCACGCCGCCATCCTGCACGCGGACCATGCCCGGACGAAACGGCGGGCCACCGGCCAGGGCATAGAGTTGATAGTCCGGCGAACTGAAGGTCGTTTCCACCAAGCGGGCACCGCGTTGCTTGAGCTGCCAGTTCAACGCCAACCCGTCCAGATGCGCACCACAGACCACCAGCCGCGCCCGATCATGGCGTGCAACCGTCACCGGTGCAGGTGCGGCCAAGCCTTGCTGACGCTGCAAGGCATCCGCCACGCTCAACAGGTACTGATCGGTAAAGGCCCGGCCAAACAGCGTCACGCCCCATGGCAGGCCGTTGTCCATGAATGCACCGGGCACGGCGACGGCGGCGTAATCGAGCAGGTTCATGAAGTTGGTGTAGTAGCCCAGTTCCGAGTTGCGCAGCACCGGTTCGGCCTCCAGCTCCGCCAGTTTGACCGGGCGGCCGATGGTCGGCGTGACGACGCAGTCAAGGCCTTCCATTGCGGTGTCGCACAAGGCTTTGAGCGCTTGTAGCCGGTATTGGGCGCGGAAGGTTTGCACGCCGTCGACGGTGGTTGCCTTGGCCAATACGGTGCGAATCACTGGCAACACGGCCTCGGGGCTTTGCGCCATCAACTCGCCGGCCACGCTGTAGCGCTCGGCCACCCAAGGGCCTTCATAGAGCAAACGCGCGGCCTCCAGAAAGGGTGACAGGTCCAGTTCCACCGCTTCGCCGCCCAAGGCCTTGAGGCGGTCGATGGTGTCACCGAACAACAGCGGGCCTTCAGGGCAGCCGAAGAATTGCAGGTCCTGCGCACGCGGCACGCCAAAACGGAACGGCCGCGGTGTGCCGAACGCCGAGCCGTCGTTCCACAACGGATTGCTGCGGCTGTATTCGTCCCGTGGGTCGAGGCGCGCAGTGAGCGCCAGCAACTGGCTGGCCTCCCGCGCCGTGGCGGTGAACGTGGTGACGCAATCGAGCGTACGACAGGCCGGTACGACGCCGGCCGTCGAAATCAGGCCCTTGGTGGCTTTCATGCCGACCAGATTGTTCAACGCCGCCGGCACGCGCCCGGAGCCAGCAGTGTCGGTGCCCAATGCAAAACTCGCGACCCCGAGCGCCACCGCCAGCGACGAACCGGCACTGGAGCCGCCCGACGGGTACTCCGGCAATACGCTGTTGGGGCACGCGCCGTACGGTGAGCGGCTGCCGTTGAGCCCCGTGGCGAACTGGTCGAGATTGGTCTTGCCCAACGGAATCGCACCGAGGGCCAGCAGTTGCTCGACGATGGTCGCCGAACGCTCTGGCATGTAGGCAAATGCCGGGCACGCCGCCGTGGTCTCAATGCCCGCCAGGTCGATATTGTCCTTGATCGCGAACGGCACGCCATACAGCGGCAGGCTGTCGAGGTCTCGACCGTCGAGGGCGGCGAGGTAAGGTTCCAGTTCTTCTGCGCTGAGCAAGTGGATGAATAGGTGATAGTCCGGGTTCAGCGCCGCGGCTTTGTCCCGCAGGCCCGGCAGCAGTTGCCGGGGGGTGAGGCTGCCTTCGCGGTAGGCGCTGCGCAGGGCGTCGAGTTGCAGGTTGATGTTCATGGCATGAGTCCTTGGCAAAATGGGTTCAGTCGAGTTCCAGCACCACGACGCGTTGTCCGGCGCGCACCGCCGAACCCGGTTGCACGCGAATCTCGCGCACCACGCCGGCCATTGGCGCGAGCAGGGGGATTTCCATCTTCATCGACTCCAGGATCACCAGCACATCACCGGCCTCGACGCGGCTGCCGGTCTCGACCCGGACCTGCCAGAGGTTGCCGGCGATGTGGCTGTCGACGCTCTGTTGACCGCAGGCCAACGGCGCCTCTTCGGTCGCCTCCGGGGCCGGTTCTTCACTGTCGAAATGGGCCTGGCCACTGTCGATCCAGCGTTCGCGTTCAGCATTGAATGCGCTTTTTTGCTGATCGCGAAACGCGGCAATGCTCTCGGCTTGCTGTGCCAGGAATGCCTGATATTCCTCCAGATTCAACTGACTGTGCTCGATGTTCAGGTCGAAGCGCCCGAGGGGAAAATCCCGGCGGATGCGCAGCAGTTCATCGGCGCTGACCGGGTAGAAACGGATCTGGTCGAAAAACCGCAGCAGCCACGGTTTACCATCGAACGCGGCGACTTCGCGGTAGCGATTCCACATCTGCAGCGTACGCCCGACAAACTGATAACCGCCGGGGCCTTCCATGCCGTAGACGCACATGTAGGCGCCACCGATGCCCACCGAGTTCTCGGCCGTCCAGGTGCGCGCCGGGTTGTACTTGGTGGTCACCAGGCGATGGCGCGGGTCGAGCGGAGTGGCGACCGGTGCGCCGAGGTAAACGTCACCCAGCCCCATCACCAGGTAACTGGCATCGAACACCGTGCGTTGGACTTCATCGAGGTTGGGCAGGTCATTGATGCGACGGATGAACTCCAGGTTGCTCGGGCACCACGGCGCATCCTTGCGCACGGTGGTCATGTATTTCTCGATGGCCAGCTGGCACGCCGGGTCGTCCCAGGAGAGCGGCAGATGGACGATGCGTGACGGTACTTGCAGGTCTTTGGCTGCGCACACCGCATCCCATTCGCCGGCGACTATGCCGAGCAGGTCGGCCAGTGGCAGTTGCTCGGGTTGATAGTGGATTTGCAGCGAACGAATGCCGGGGGTGAGGTCGATCACGCCTTGCAGGTGTTTGCTTTCCAGGGCCTGTATCAGGGCGTGGGCGCGAAAACGCAGGACCAGATCGAGTTCCGGGGCGCCGATTTCAAGCAGCAAATGCGTGTCACCGGACAGTCTTGCGACCAGCCGGGTGTCGTCCTGCCCCAAATCCAATACCACGGGCGACACCATCCCCTGTGGGAGCGGGCTTGCTCGCGAAAGCGGTGCTTCAGACACAGCAATGTTGACTGACACGGCCTCTTCGCGAGCAAGCCCGCTCCCACAGTGATCCCATTTCAAGGCCAGGGTGCGGGCGGTCTTGAGGTCAACGGGCACAAACTGCACCTTGTCCCCGGCCTTGAGCTGCCCCAGTTGCCAAAGATCCGCCTCGATCACCGTTACCGGGCACACGAACCCGCCGAGGCTCGGGCCATCCGGGCCGAGGATGACCGGCATGTCACCGGTAAAATCCACCGCACCGATGGCATAGGGATTGTCGTGGATGTTCGACGGATGCAAACCGGCTTCACCACCGTCGGCGCGCACCCATTGCGGTTTTGGCCCGATCAGGCGGACGCCCGTGCGGCTGGAGTTGAAATGCACTTCCCACTGCGTGGAGAAGAAGGTGCCGATGTAGTTTTCCGTGAAGTATTCCGGGGCGCCGTGGGGGCCGTAGATCACACGAATCTGCCGAACCGCTGGCAGCCCGGTGAGCTGATCTTCAGCCAGTTGTTGACCGACGCTGCGGTCATTCAGGGCTGGCAGGTGCAACACATCACCGGCTCGCAATGCGCGCCCGCCATGGCCGCCGAACTGGCCGAGAGTGAAGGTGCTTTTGCTGCCCAGATAGTCCGGCACCTGCAGGCCGCCGCGCAGGCACAGGTAGCTACGGGCACCTGCGCCGGCAATGGTGCCGAGGCTCAACTTCGCACCCGCCGTAACGGCCAGCGCGGTGTTCATTGGCACGTTTTCACCGTTGAGCAGCAATGGAATCTGTGCGCCGGTTACCGCCACTACCGCCTCGCAATTGAAGCGCAGCAACGGCCCGCTCATGGTGATTTCCAGCGCCGCCGCGCCTTCGTCATTGCCCAGTAAACGATTGCCCAGACGCAGCGCGCGACTGTCCATCGGCCCCGAAGGCGGCACGCCGACCGCCCAGTAGCCGAGGCGGCCGGGATAGTCCTGAACGCTGGTCTGGGTGCCAGCGCTGAGCACCTCGAAGGTGTTGGCCTGATAGACCAGGCCTTCCAGGCAGCGGGTCCACGGTTGACCGCTGGCGAAAGGTGCATCCAGTAGAATCTGCCGCAGGTAATCGCGGTTGGTTTCCACGCCGTAGAGCAGGCTGGCACCCAGCGCCTGATGCAGATCCGCAGTCGCCTCTTCGCGGGTCGGCGCCCAACTGATGACCTTGGCGATCATCGGATCGAAGTACGGCGGGATCTCGCAGCCCGCCTCGACCCAGGTGTCGATGCGCAGCTGTTTGCCATCGGCAGCGGGGAAATTCACCGCAGTGAGCAAACCGGGGCTCGGTTGGAAATCGCGCCCCGGATCTTCGGCATACAACCGCGCCTGAATCGCATGGCCCTGCGGTTTCAAACCCTGTACCAGGTCCCTCAGCGGCGGCAGGTCACCGGCCGCCAACTGCACCATCCAGCGCACCAGGTCGACGCCCCACACCTGTTCTGTGACGCCGTGCTCCACCTGCAAACGGGTGTTCACTTCCAGAAAGTAGAAACGCCGGGCATCGCTGTCGAAGACGAACTCCACGGTGCCGGCGCTGCGGTAATTCACCGCTTTGGCCAGTTTGATCGCCGCCGCGCACAGTTCATCGGCCATGCCGTCGGGCAGGTTCGGCGCTGGGGTTTCCTCGAGGACTTTCTGGTTGCGGCGTTGCACCGAGCAGTCGCGCACGCCGAGGGCGATCACTTCACCGTGACCGTCGCCGAATACCTGCACTTCCAGATGGCGGGCACGCTGGATGTACTTCTCGATGAACACCCCGGCGTCGCTGAAGTTGTTCTGCCCGAGGCGTTTGACCGCTTCGAAGGATTCGCTCAACTCGGCCGCGCTGCGGCACACGCGCATGCCGATGCCGCCACCCCCGGCGGTGCTCTTGAGCATCACCGGGTAGCCGACCTGTTCACCGGCCTGAAGCGCGGCATTGAGGCTGTCGAGCAGTCCGGTGCCTTCGAGCATTGGCACGCCGTGCTGTTTGGCCAGGGCGCGCGCAGTGTGCTTGAGGCCGAACACGCGCAGTTGTTCGGGCGTCGGGCCGATGAAGGCGATGTCGGCGGCCTCGCAGGCTTCGGCGAACGCGGCGTTTTCCGAGAGAAAGCCGTAGCCGGGATGGATCGCGGTGGCGCCAGTGGCTTTGGCAATGGCGAGGATTTTATCGACCGCCAGGTAAGTGCCGGCGGCCGCACCTTCGCCGAGGCTGTGGGCCTCATCGGCTTGCAGGATGTGCAGGCTGGCGGCATCGGCTTCGGAGTACAGGGCAACACCCTGCACTTGCAGCTCGCGCAAGGTCCGCAGGATGCGGCAGGCAATGGCGCCACGGTTGGCAATCAGGACTTTTTCGAACATGGCATAACCCCCGGAGGCGATAGCGCATCAGCCTCGACTGGGATGCGGGCCGTCCCGCAGTTTTTCGACAGGCGCCGAGGTCGTCCCCGACGGCAGAATCAGTTCGTTCCAAAACACCATTGGCCCCTTGTAGGAGCGAGCCTGCTCGCGATGGTCGTGAACGATTACGCGTGAAACCGGATGCCCGGCGGCGCTCTTGGGTTTTTCGCGAGCAAGCTCGCTCCTACAGGGGGAGGTGGCGGTTTCTACTGTTTGAGGCACTGGCCTGAACGGGCCTGGCACAGGGCAAACAACCAGCGGCGCAATCCCGGGAATCTCAGTTCCATACCAGCAGCTCCGCAGGGGTGGGGTTGTAGGCATTGCACGGGTTGTTCAGTTGCGGGCAGTTGGAGATCAGCACGATGACGTCCATCTCGGCCCGCAGGTCGACGTACTTGCCCGGTGCCGAGATGCCGTCTTCGAAGGTCAGGCCGCCGTCAGCGGTGACCGGCACGTTCATGAAGAAGTTGATGTTCGGCCCGATATCGCCCTTGCCCAGGCGACCATCATGGACACAGGCGCGCAGGTAGTTGTCGCGGCAGCTGTGCATGTAGCGTTTTTCCAGGGCATAGCGCACGGTGTTGCTCTCTTGCGCACAGGCGCCGCCGAGGGTGTCGTGACGCCCGCAGGTGTCGGCGACGATGGTCAGCATCGGCTTGCCGAGGTTGGAATACAGCACGCTGCCGGTGCTCAGGTACACGCTGTTCTGCCGGCGCAGGGTGCGCTGCACGTCGTAGCGCTCCTTGGGGGTGGCGGCGCTATAGAACAGCGTATCGACAGCCTGATTGCCTTCCAGATCGAGGATGCGCAGGGTCTGGCCGGCCTTGACCTCCATCAGCCAGGGTTCACCGGCGGGGATGGTGGCGCGGTAGACCGCCGTTTCGGGCTGTCTGTTTGCAGCATTGCCATTAGAAGCGGCAGTGGAAGCGATAGCGAGTGACATGGCAGCGATCCTCAGGCGAACAAACGGTCGGTGTTGATGAAGCCGCGCTCGTTTTCCGGGCGTGAGGTGCGGCAGTGTTCGGCGACACTGGCGTCGGCATTCATCCAGCTCAGCTTCAAGGGTTTCGGCGCGTATTCCGGGGTCGGGTCCATCGGGTGCTGCAGGGCGGTGAGCACCACCAAGGTGTCCATCGGCGCGTACAACTCGATGTAGTCGCCAGCCTTGGAATTGCCCGCGACGAAGTGGAAGCGCCCGGTGTCGTCGACGTTCACGCGGCTGAACAGGTTGAGGGTCATCAGCAGGTCGGACAGGCCCAGCCCCCACTTGCCCAGCTCCACCAACAGGTTGTCGGTACCGTTACGGAAGAAGCCGTTGCGCAGTTCCTGATAGCGGCCCGTGCCGTACTTTTCTGCCACTTCCTCAGCGCAGAGCACGCCGCCCAGGCTGTCGCTCCAGCCGCAAGTGTCGGCGGTGATGGCGGCCAGCACGCGGCCCATGTCCGAGTACAGGCAATGGCCGGCGGTGAGTTTGGCGGTGTGTTGGCACTTGAGGCTGTCGGGCAGGTTCAGGCGTTCGGTTTTTTCATTGGCGTTGAGCAACGTCAGGCTGACGTTGGCGCCGCCGCGCAGGTCGGTCAGGCGCAGCAATTGGCCGCGCTTGAGCACGAAGGAACGATGGCCGCCGCCGGGGAGCGTTTCTTCGGCGAAGGGCGGGAACAGTCGGGTCGAATCAGTCATGGGCAAAACCCTCTCAAGCGGTTCGAAGTGAGCCCGCCAGTTGCACTGGCAAGGCGTCGACGGCGGCACGGTGGGTGCGGCGGTCGCTGTTCAAAGGGATGTCGTAGGTAATGCGTGCGCCGTAGGCGCCGGGGGCGTGCGGGTCGAGGCGGACCTTGTCGAACACCAGCAGGCGCGTGCCGAGGCTGAAGCCTTCGGACAGGTCATGGGTGACCATGAACACCGTCAGTCGGGTCTCGCTCCACAGCTCCAGCAGCAAGGCGTGCATGTCTTTGCGGATGCCCGGATCAAGGGCGCCGAAGGGTTCGTCGAGCAGCAACACGCGCGGCTTCATGATCAGCGCCTGGGCAATGGCCAGCCGTTGTTGCATGCCGCCGGAGAGCTGCGCCGGGTACTTGTCCAGGGAGTGACCCAGACCGACTTTTTGCAGCATCTGCGATGCCTGTTCGCGGGCGTCTTTTTTGGCACTGCCGAACAGACGTCCGAGCAGCGGTGAGCGTGGCAATTCGAGGCCGAGCGCAACGTTGTCCAGCACACTCAGGTGCGGGAACACCGAATAGCGCTGGAACACTACGCCACGGCTGGCATCCGGCTCGCCGGCCAACGGCTGGCCGTCGAGCAGGATCTCGCCGCGACTGGCGCGTTCCTGGCCGAGCAGCAGGCGCAGGAAGGTCGATTTGCCGCAACCGGATGCACCCACGAGCGTGCAGAACTCACCCTCGTTGACGGTCAGGCTCAGGCCTTCGAGCACCACTTGGTCGGCGTATTGCTGCCAGACGTTTTTAACGGTGATGAAGCTCATTTGGCGGCCCCTTGGTGCCAGGGGAACGCACGCAGGGTCAGGCGCTTGAGGCCCCAATCCATCAGCCAGGCGAGCAGGGTGATCCACACCACGTACGGCAGGATCACGTCCATCGCCAGGTAGCGGCGTACCAGGAAAATCCGATAGCCAAGGCCGTCGGTGGAGGCGATGGCCTCGGCGGCGATCAGGAACAGCCACGCCGAGCCGAGCATCAGCCGCAGCGAGATCAGCAGCCGTGGCAACAATTGCGGCAGCACCACCCGCAGCATCAAGGTCCAGGTCGAGGCACCGAGGGTCTGGGCCTTGATCAGCAGCTCCACGGGGATTTCCCCGGCGCGCTGTTCCAGGTCCCGGGCCAGGGCCGGGGTGATGCCGATGACGATCAGCATCACTTTCGACACTTCCCCCAGGCCGAAGACGATGAACAGGATCGGCAGGATCGCCAGTGGCGGCACCATCGACAGCACTGTCAGCAAGGGTGACAACGGCGCACCGAACAGCGGCAGGGTACCGGCGGTGATGCCCAGGCAGAGCCCAGCCAGGGCGCTGATGCCCAGGCCGATGGCCAGGCGTTGCAGGCTGGACGCCGTGTCCTGCCAGAGCAGGTATTCGCCGGTACGGGTGTCGGCCACGAACGCCAGGCGTTTCACCGCATCGGTCATCTGCACGGCGCTGGGCAGCAGTTTGTCGTTGGGGTTGTCCGTCAGTCGCTCGGCCGAGCCCGTGAAGTAGGCGAACAGCACCAGGGCGAACGGCAGGATCACCAACAGCAGGTGACTCGGGCGGTCCGGGTGACGGTTGATCAGGCGCATGGCCAGTTCTCCTGATTACAGCTTGGCGTCGGCGGCCATCTGCACGTAACTCGGGTCGAAGCGCAGCTTGAGGTTGGCCTTGTCGCCGCTGGTCACGCCGTTGGCGAAGGCCATGCCCACCGCGCTGGTGTCCTTGGCGCCTTCACCCAGCAAGCCGTGCTGGAAGGAGAACTCGGCGACCTTGCGCATGGTCTCCGGCAGTTGCTTGCTGGTGCTGAATGCCAGGGCTTCCTTGGGCGTGGCGAACAATCGGGTGGTGTCCAGTTGCGCCTGGAAACCCGCCAGGTCAGTGCCCGAGGCTTTGGCCATGTGTTCCAGCGCGGCTTTGCTGGCGGCGTTTTTCGCGTTCATCAATTCGACGACTTCGAACCAGGCACCGGTCAGGGCTTTGCCCAGGGCCGGGTTGTCTTTGAGGGTGGCACTGTTGACCACCATCATGTCCATGATTTCGCCGGGGATCTGGCTGGAGTTGAACACTTCGCTCACACCGGGCTTGGCCTTGATGTCCGAGAGCATCGGGTTCCAGGTAGTAACGGCGTTGACTTGTTCGGTGTTGAAGGCGGCAGAGATGTCGGCGTCGGAGGTGTTGACCACTTTCAGGTCTTTCTCGGTGAGGTCCACCGAATCCAGCGCCCGGGCCAGCAGGTAATGGGAGACCGACAATTCCACCAGGTTGACGTCCATGCCCTTGAGGTCGGCGACTTGCTTGCCTTCGCCCTTGAGCACGATGCCGTCGTTGCCGTTGGAGAAATCGCTGACGATCAGCGCCGTGCTGTCGACGCCGCCGGCGGCCGGAATGGTCAGCGCGTCCATGTTGGTCATGGTGCAGCCATCGAACTGGCCAGCGGTGTACTGGTTGATCGATTCGACATAGTCATTGAGCTGCACCACGTCGATCTTGATGCCGTACTTCTTCGCCCATTTGTCGACGATGCCCTGGCTGCCGGCGTATTCCCATGGCATCCAGCCGGCATAGATCGTCCAGCACACGCTGAAGTGATCTTTCTGGGCAGCCTGGGACGAGAAGCTCACGAGGGCTGCAAACGCAGCCGCGAAGAGGGCGGGTAAACGAAGCTGGGACATGGTGGTTCTCCAGTTGGTCAAGGACGGACAGGACGGCAGCGGCACCGCTAGCGGTGGCTTGTCTCCCGGGCTTTTGTCCCGCCGTGTAACCTCAACTGGAGGTCGCCAACTCTCGGACCAGTCACTCGCGATTGCGAGCCGGAACCCTAGTCAGCCATTTTCAAATTGTGGTGCCGCGAACCTGTAGTGACTCCTGCACGGTCTTGCTAAAGCGAGAGGCGTGCCAAGTTGCGCCGAGCGCTCTGGCGCGGGGGGCAGGGAGGGCGACGGGTTGGATTGGCAAGGCGGACTGCCTTGTCATGGTGCGCAGGCGCACCGCATTGGAACGTATCCACCGCTGATCAGAAGGTGGCTGCGACGTTGCACTTGGCAGGGATTTGCCAGTCAAAACAGATGTCAGCCGGTCTGTGCTGGCTGCTGTCACAGGTCTTTACGGAGGCCGTCATGTTACGTCGATTGTTGTTTGGTGCATTGCTCGGTGTTGGATTGTCTGGCTGCTACTACTACGACGGTCCTGCCGATGTTTACGCGGCACCTTATTACTATCCCGGTTACTACTCGCCTTACTACTACGGTTACTACGGCCCGCGTTATTACGGCGGCTATCGCTCCTATTACTACGGTGGGCATGGCCATTACCGTGGTCACGGTTACGGCGGCGGTGGCTATCACGGGGGTGGATATCATGGCGGTGGATTTCACGGTGGCCACCGTTAATCATGGTGTGAATGGATGAAAAACCTTTCATCGGGCAGATGTTTCTACTTGTTTCAGGAGCGCACCAGATTCCGAATTCGATGTCTGATCTTTCGACAGTCAGTGAACATTTGACTGCCGCCTGCCAGCGTCGCTGGTGTGGCTCGCCCGCGGTCCAGGAGGCCGCCATGCACTGTCAAAAAAATCTGCGCCGAATCCTTTTGCTTGCTGTATCGGGGTTGTCCCTTGGTGGTTGCGTGCCTTACTACGACGAAGGAGGCAGTTACTACAGTTCCGAAGTCTATACCTCGCCTGCGCCAACCTATTACGCCGGGGGCCGCTCCTATTACTCCAATGGTTACTACACACCGCCGCCTCGGTATTACATGCCACCAGCGCGGTATTACCAGCCGACACCGCGCTATTACTCGCAGCCGCGGATGTATCAACCGTCCCCGCGCTATTACCAGCCGGCCCCTCGTTACTATCAGCAATCTCGGGGCAATTACCAGATGCATCAGAACCATGGCTGGGATGGCCATGACCGCGGAGGCTGGAACAATGACTTTCGCGGTCACGAAGGGCGCAACCATCGTGACGGGCGTGGCGATCACGATGGGCGGGGCGGCCATCGATAGTCCGTCGCAGTTTTAATGTGGGAGCGGGCTTGCTCGCGAAAGCGGTGTGTCAGACACAACAATGTTGGCTGACACAACCTCTTCGCGAGCAAGCCCGCTCCCACATTTTTTATGCCCGGACTTTAGTACTCCGACAGATCCGCCAGCGGATGCCGACCTTCCCAGGCCTTGTGGAAATGCGCTTCTACCACCGCATCCGGCACGTTGTTGATGTCCGGCCAGTGCCAGTGCGGCTTCTGATCCTTGTCGATCAACCGGGCGCGTACACCTTCGCTGAACTCCGGATGACGACAGCAGTTGAGGCTCAGGGTGTATTCCATCTGAAAGACTTCGGCCAGTGACAGGTGCCGGGCACGGACGATCTGTTCCCACACCAGGTGCGCGGTCAGCGGCGAGCCTTCGCTCAGGGTCCTGGCTGCGCGGCTCAGCAACAGGTCGCTGTGATCGCGCAAGGCACTGATGGCCTTCCAGGCGCAACGCACGTCGCTGACATCCAGCAACTCGTCGATCTGTTGACGGCGCGGCAGCCACTGGGCTTCGGGCATCTGTGCCACGGCTTCCTGCTGCAAGGCCTTGAGCAGGCTGTTGAGCTGCATGGGCGTCTGTTCCTGCCAGTTCAATTGCAGCAGTCCGTCGAGCAGTGCCGGCAGTTGATCGTCGAGCAGGAAGCGGTCGGCCAGGTCCAGATCGATGGCATCGCGGCCGTTCATGTGCGCGCCGGTCAGGCCCAGGAACAACCCGAGCTTGCCGGGCAGGCGCGACAGGAACCAACTGCCGCCAACATCCGGGTACAGGCCGATGCTGATCTCCGGCATGGCCAACCGGCTGCTCGGCGTGACGATGCGGATGCCCGCACCTTGCAACAGTCCCATTCCACCGCCCAGCACATAGCCGTGGCCCCAACAGATCAACGGTTTGGGGTAGGTGTGCAGTTTGAAGTCCAGGCGATATTCCGCCGCAAAAAACTGCGCGGCCAGTGGCGGTACTTCGCCCGGATGGGCGCGACTGGCTTCCACCAGGCTGCGCACTTCGCCACCGGCGCAAAAAGCCTTGGCGCCATTGCCACGCAAGAGGACGCAGACGATCTGCGGGTCCTTGGCCCAGGCCTCCATGCGGTCGCGCAGGGCGTTGATCATCGGCAGGGACAGGGCGTTCAGGGATTTTTCGGCATCCAGGCTGGCGATGCCGATGCGGGCGCCGTCGGTGCCGGTGAGTTCTTCGAAGTGCAGATTCATCGTGACCTCGATCGGGAAATTGAGGGTTAATTATGATCGCTGTGTGGGAAAGTGCCGGATCTGTGTCAGATCAATTGACAAGCGTGATGCGCTTTCCTAGGGTTCGCCCCATTGTTTTTGCCGGATGTAACCATGACTGCTGACGACCGTATCAAACTCGAACCGAGCTGGAAGGAGGCACTGCGTGCCGAATTCGACCAGCCCTACATGGCAGAGTTGCGAAACTTCCTGCAACAGGAGCGGGCGGCCGGCAAGGAGATCTATCCACCGGGGCCGATGATATTCAACGCGCTCAATTCCACACCGCTGAACAAGGTCAAAGTGGTGATCCTCGGTCAGGATCCCTATCACGGCCCGGGTCAGGCCCATGGTTTGTGCTTCTCGGTGCAACCCGGCGTGCCGGCGCCACCGTCGCTGGTGAACATCTACAAAGAACTCAAACGCGACCTGAACATCGACATCCCCAACCATGGCTACCTGCAGAGCTGGGCCGATCAGGGCGTACTGATGCTCAACACCACCATGACCGTTGAGCGCGCCAACGCCAATGCACACAAGGACAAGGGCTGGCAGTTTTTCACCGATCGCATCATTGAAGTGGTCAGCCAACAGCAACCGCACCTGGTATTCATGCTGTGGGGCGCCCATGCCCAGAGCAAGCAGAAGCTGATCGATGCGACCAAGCATCTGGTACTGACCTCGGTGCACCCGTCACCGCTGTCCGCCTATCGCGGCTTCCTCGGTTGCGGGCACTTCAGCCGGACCAACAAGTTTCTGGAACAGAATGGCGAGACGCCGATCGAGTGGCGGTTGCCGCCGGTTTGAAAAGCTTCGCGAGCAAGCCCGCTCCCACAAGGATCACGCGAACCCTGTGGGAGCGGGCTTGCTCGCGAATCGGGCGACTCGGTCCATCAGACTGAATCCGGGTCCCGGTTCCAGTACTTGAACAACGGCTCCGCCAGAAACAGCACAAACAACAACCGCATCACCTGCATCGCCGTCACCAGCGGCACCGACAGTTGCAGGGTTTCCGCCGTCAGGCTCATTTCGGCAATGCCACCGGGCATCATGCCCAAAGTCAGTGAACGCAAATCGAGGTGGGTCAGGGCACTCAAGCCCAGCGCCGCCGCCGTTGCAATCAACATGGTCAACACCGTGCCGATCAAGGTGCGCCCCATGAACGATGGCGCACGGCGGAAAAACTGCCGGTTGAAGTGACAGCCCAACCCGCTACCGATCAGCCATTGGCCGATCTGGCTGCCGCCATTGGGCAAGCCGATGTGCAGATCCCAGCCGATGCTGGCTGCCGCACTGACCAGCAACGGCCCGAACAGCCAGGGGTTGGGTTGCCGCAGGCGTTCCCAGATCCAGGCCGCCAATGCGCCTGCCGGGAACAGCAGGGCCAGCCAGCGCCAGTCCACAGCGGTGGCATGTAGAATCGGGGCGCCATCGCCCAGTAAATACTTGAAAGCCGCCGGCACGCAGAGCACCACTACCAGCACCCGCAAACTCTGCCCCGCCGCCACACGGCTGAGCACCGCGCCATTGCGGGCGCCGAGGTTTACCATCTCCCCGGAACCACCGGGCATGCTGGAAAAGAACGCCGTGGCCCGATCTTCACCAGTGCGGCGCATCAGCCATACGCCGACGGCCGCAGACAGGCTGGTGACCAACGCTCCGAAGAAGATCAGACCGAAATGACTCAGCACCTGCTCCATCACCAGCGGGGTGAAGTGCAGGCCAATGCCGATACCGACGATCCACTGGCCGCACTTGCGGCCGCCAGGGATTTCGGCCAATTGCCAGGGTGTCAGGCAGCGCACGAGGATGATCGCCAGCAACGAGCCGACCATCCACGGCAAAGGCCAGCCGACCTGGCTGGCGAGGTAACCGCCAAGCAGGCCGACCAGCGGGGTTCCCCACCAGTTTCTGAAGGGTGTCCGATCAGACATCGGCGATAGCGCGTTGCGCGGCCGAACGTTTGCGCCAGATGCGGATGATCGGCATCAACAGCATGATCGCCGTCAGCACCCAGACACCGAAGGTGATCGGGCTCGACCAGAGGATTTCCAGCGCACCGTTGGATATCGACAGGGCGCGACGCAGGTTCTGCTCCATCAGGCCGCCGAGGATGAAGCCCAGCAGCAGCGGCGACAACGGGAAGTCCAGCTTGCGCAGGATGTAGCCGAAGATGCCGATACCGATCATCAGGAACAGGTCGAAGGTGGTGGCGTGCACCGCGTAGACACCGATCCCGGTGATGATGGCGATCACCGGCACCAGTGCCCAGTTCGGCACGGCGAGGATGCGGGTGAACACGCGGATCATCGGGATGTTGAGGATCACCAGCATGATGTTGGCGATGAACAACGAAGCGATCAGGCCCCAGACAATGTCGGGTTGTTCCTGGAACAGCAGCGGGCCCGGGGTGATGTTGTACAGCGACAGTGCACCGATCATCACCGCCGTGGTGCCGGAGCCAGGCACACCGAGGGTCAGCATCGGTACCAGCGCACCGCAGGCCGCGCCACCGATGGCGGTTTCCGGGGCAGCGAGACCGCGCTTGTCGCCTTGGCCGAATTTACCACTGGCACCGGCGATGCGTTTCTCGGTCATGTAGGCCACGGCACTGGCCAGGGTCGCGCCGGCACCCGGCAACACGCCCATGATGAAGCCCAGCACGCCGCAGCGAATGTTCACCACGAACACCGACGCCGCTTCCTTGAAGTTGAACATCATGCGGCCGGTGGCTTTCACCGCTTCCTGGCCGTGATGGGTTTTTTCCAGCAGCAGGAGGATTTCGCTGATGGAGAACAGCCCCAGCACCAGCACGACGAACTGGATGCCGTCGGTCAGGTGGATGTTGTCCCCGGTGAAGCGATACACGCCGCTGTTGGCGTCGATGCCGACCGTCGACAGGAACAGGCCGATCAACGCCGCGATGAAGGTCTTCAACGGTCGATCACCGGCCATGCCGCCGAGACAGACAATCGCAAATACCATCAGCACGAAGTATTCCGCCGGGCCGAAGGCAATTGCCCATTTCGCCAGTAGCGGGGCGAACAGCACCATGCCGCAGGTCGCGATGAAGGCGCCGATGAACGAACTCCAGGCCGACAGCGACAGCGCGACACCGGCCAGGCCCTGGCGGGCCATCGGGTAGCCGTCGAGGGTGGTCATCACAGTGGAGGCTTCGCCCGGGATGTTCAGCAGGATCGAGCTGATCCGGCCGCCGTATTCGCAACCCAGGTACACCGCCGCCAGCAGAATCAACGCCGACTCCGGTGGCAGGCCGAGGGCAAATGCGATCGGGATCAACAGTGCCACGCCATTGATCGGGCCCAGGCCGGGCAACAGGCCGACCACGGTGCCGATCAGGGTGCCGCACAGGGCGGTCACCAGGTTGTAGGGGCTCAGCGCGACGCCGAAGCCCTGACCCAAATAGCCAAGAGTATCCATGTCAGTTCTCCAGAACGTCGAGCAGGCCGAGGGGCAGCGGTACGTCCATCACGCGATCGAACAGCAGGTAAAGGCCGACGGCCATCAGGCTGATGATCACGATGCTGGGTACCCAGCGGCCACCATACAGGCGCGCCATCGGCACGCCAGTGAGGATGCTGGCGATGATGAAACCAAGGGGTTCGAAGGCGCCGGCGAACACCAGCAACAGCACCACGCAGATGCCGATCTTGGTCAGGGTTTCGCGGTCCAGCGGCGGCTCGTCATCGCTGTGCTTGATCGGCGCAGGACGAAATACCATGTACAGCAGTGCCGAGCCCATCAGGCCGAGCATCAGCAATGGAAAGGCCCGAGGCCCCACCGGTTCGTAGGAAAAAGCCGCTTGGTACGGCCATGCCATCAGTGCCAGGCCGATACAGGCCAGCAACAGCACCGAGGCGAAAATGCGTTGTAAGAGCATGAGGAACTCCTGGGCTGCGGCACCGCAAAACGGCGCCGCAGCCGCTAGACAGAGACGATCACTGGATCAGGCCGAACTCTTTGGCCAGCACTTTGTAGTCCGCGACCTGCTTCTTCACGTAGGTGTCCAGCTCCGGGCCGGTCATGGCGAACGGGAAGAGCTCGCGCTGATCGCGCAGCTTGGCGAAGTCTTCGGAGGCCAGCAGTTTGTCGAAGGCCGCTTTCCACCAGGCGTAGTCTTCATCGCTGACTTTTGGCCCGAGGTAGAAGCCGCGCACCACCGGCCAGACGATGTCGTAGCCTTGCTCGCGGGCAGTCGGAATGTCTTTCATTTCCGGCTCGTCCAGACGCTTGTCGGCGAACACTGCCAGCAGGCGCATGTCACCGCTGAGGATGTGCGGCATGGAGTCGGAGATGTCGGTGCTGCCGACCTGGATGTGACCGCCGAGCAGGGCGGTGGCAATTTCACCGCCACCTTCAAGGGCAACGTAACGCAGGTCGCGCGGGTTGATTCCGGCGGCCTTGGCGATCAGCGCAGTTTGCATCCAGTCCTGGCTGCCGACGGTGCCGCCGGAACCGATCACCACTTTGCTCGGATCTTTCTTCAGCGCCTGAACCAGATCGTCGAGGGTCTTGTAGGGCGAGTCGCTTTTCACCGCGATGGCGCCATAGCTGGTACCAACGGCGGCCAGCCAGCGCACGTTGCTTTCATCGAAACGACCGAACTTGCCTTGGGCCAGGTTCAGCAGCGAACCACTGGACCAGGCCACCAGGGTGCCGGCATCGGCAGGGCGCTGGGCGACTACTGCGTTGTACGCCACCGCACCGACACCGCCGGGCATGTAGGTCACGCGCATCGGTTTGGTCAGCAGTTTTTCGTTGACCAGCGCGCTTTGCGCCAGTTTGCAGGTCAGGTCGAAACCACCGCCGGGCGAGGCCGGAGCGATGCATTCCGGGCGTTTGGGTTCGGCAAGCGCTTGGCCGGTGAACAGCAGGACGCTGGCGGCGAGGGCGATTTTACGCATTGACAGGTTCATTCAAGTCTCCTTGGGAGTTGTTGTTTTGGATGTACTGAATTACCAAAGGGCAACGCTGTAGCTCACCAGCAGACGCACTTCATCGGCATCGCGAGCGGAGTAGTTGGAGCGGTAGGTGGCATTGCGCAAACGCACGGCGACATCCTTGAGCGCGCCGCTTTGTACAACATATTTGATCTCGCTGTTGCGTTCCCATTCCTTGCCTTCGCCACCGTTCTTGAGCTTGATGTTGTCACCGCTCACGTAACGGCTCATGAAGCTCAGGCCAGGGACGCCGAGGGTGACGAAGTCGAAGTCATAACGCGCTTGCCAGGAGCGCTCTTCGGCGCCGGCAAAGTCGTTGATCTGCACGAAGTTCACCAGGTACGGGTCGCTGCCATCCACATACGGGAACGCGCTGTCGCCGGACATGTGCTGGTAGCCCGCGCTGAACTTGTGCCCGCTCAAGGCGTAACTCACCAGACCGTTGAGGGACTTGTTGTCGATCTTGCCGCCACGGGCCTCGCCCTGGTCGTCGCTGATGGCAAACCGCAGGTCAGTGGCAAAGGTGCCAGGGCCGAATGGCTGCGAGGCGATCAGCCCGAGAAAGTGCTGGTTGTAGACTTCATCGAGTTGCGCGAAGTGGTAGCTGCCAGTGATCTTGTCGGTGAACTTGTAGTCCACGCCACCAAAGTCGAAGTGTTCGCCGGCCACCGTTCCGGCGAAGCGGCCGTTCTTGTTGTTGAGGGCAACATCCTCGAAGTCGGTGCTGTCGCGATCCTTGGCCTTGTCCAGGCGCCCGCCGGTGAAGGTCAGGTTCTTGATCTCTTTGGAGGTCAGCATGCCGCCTTCAAAGGTCTGCGGCAGGATGCGCCCGTCGTTGGGCTTGAGGATCGGCAGTTCCGGGATCAGGCTGCCGATTTTCAGCTCGCTGGCGGAGATCTTCACTTTACCGGTCAGGCCGAGCTTGGAGTATTCGTCGACGGCTCGTCCATCGTCGGTCGGCAGCAGACCGGTGCCGGTGCGGTCCGGGCTCGAATCGAGCTTGACCCCCAGCATGCCCAGCGCGTCGACACCGAACCCCACGGCGCCGTCGGTGTAGCCTGATTTCAGATTGAGCATGAACCCCTGGGCCCACTCGTCACGCTTGGACTGTTGGGCACTGGTACCGTCGCGAAAATCGCGATTGAAATACATGTTGCGGGTTTCGAACGTGGCCGAGCTGTCTTCGAAGAATGCGGCTTGGCTCAACGGTGAAAAACCGGCAAGGGCAGCAGCGCTGGCAAGCGCAGCGTGGCTGAAACGGGAGAGGCGGGCAGGCGCGATGGCCTGGGTCTGCAAGGACTGCATGGATGACTTACTCCGTTTATTGTTCTTATTTGTCGAAAACGCTTCGAGGCGTTTTTCCTATCGCTGTGTGGCGGCAGCGACGGCAGCCGAAACTGTCCGTGGCTGGACTGTAACGGGCTAACCTTTCGCTAAGCTTTCAGCTGGCTTTCACGGTTTTTCGGGCTTCACAGTAGCGATTGCGGCTGTAAACTCCGCGCCAAAGAATGGCGTCGACCATCCCTGAACGAGGTAAAGATCCATGCGTGTCCTGCTCGTCGAAGACCATTTGCAGCTCGCCGAAAGTGTTGCCCAGGCACTCAAGAGCACCGGGTTGACCGTGGACGTCCTGCACGATGGCGTGGCGGCCGACCTGGCGCTGGGCAGCGAGGAGTACGCCATGGCGATCCTCGACGTCGGCTTGCCGCGCATGGATGGCTTCGAAGTGCTGGCGCGCCTGCGGGCACGGGGCAAGAACCTGCCGGTGCTGATGCTGACCGCCCGCAGCGACGTCAAGGACCGGGTCCACGGCCTCAACCTCGGCGCCGATGACTACCTGGCCAAGCCGTTCGAACTGACCGAGCTCGAAGCCCGGGTCAAAGCCTTGTTACGCCGCAGCGTGCTGGGCGGTGAACGCATTCAGCGTTGCGGTGTGCTGGCCTATGACCTGGAAACCCGGCGTTTCACCCTTGGCGAAGAGTTGCTGACCCTGACCTCCCGCGAACGGGCCGTACTCGAAGCCCTGATCGCGCGCCCCGGTCGGGTGATGAGCAAGGAGCAATTGGCGTCGCAAGTGTTCGGTCTCGATGAAGAGGCCAGCCCCGATGCGATCGAAATCTACGTGCACCGCCTGCGCAAGAAACTCGATGGCCAGCCGGTTGCCATCGTGACGTTCCGTGGCCTCGGTTACTTGCTGGAAAGCCGCGATGCATAAGCCCAGCAGCCTGCGCTGGCGGTTGCTGTGGAACCTGGCGCTGTTGCTGGTGGTGTTGATGCTGGCCAGCGGGTTGAGCGCCTACTGGAACGGTCGTGAAGCCGCCGACACGGCCTATGACCGGACCTTGCTGGCCTCGGCGCGGACCATCGCCGCCGGTGTCTCCCAACGTGACGGCTCCCTGAGTGCCGACGTGCCCTACGTGGCCCTCGATACGTTTGCCTACGACAGTGCCGGGCGAATTTTCTACCTGGTCAACGACATCAATCAGAAGCTGATTTCCGGTTACGAAAACCTGCCCGCGCCACCGCCAGGAACGCCGCGCACCGACGACTATCCGGCGCTGGCACGTTTCTACAACGCCCAGTACCGCGGGCAGAACGTGCGCGTGGTGAGCCTGCTCAAGCCCGTGAGCGAGCCGAACATGAACGGCATGGCGGAAATCCGCGTGGCGGAAACCGATGAGGCGCGCGTCAGCATGGCCCGCAGCCTGGCGGCGGATACGTTGTTGCGCCTGGGTATGCTGGCAATGGGGGCGTTGATGCTGGTGTGGATTGCGGTGAGCGCCGCGTTGCGCCCGCTGGAGCGCTTGCGCACGGCGGTGGAAGAGCGTCAGCCGGACGATCTGCGCCCTTTGCCGTTGGTGGAAGTGCAGCGCGAATTGTGGCCGCTGGTGCGTGCACTCAATCACTTTACCGAGCGCTTGCGCGGCCAGTTCGAGAAACAGGCGCAATTCATTGCCGACGCCGCCCACGAACTGCGCACGCCATTGGCAGCGCTCAAGGCGCGTCTGGAACTGGGCATGCGCTCGGCCGAGCCCGATACCTGGCGCAGCACGCTGGAGACCGCCGCCCAGGGCACTGATCGCTTGACCCATCTGGCCAATCAGTTGCTGTCCTTGGCACGGGTCGAAAATGGCGCCCGGGCGATTGCCGAGGGCGGCGCGCAGTTACTCGACCTGAGTCAATTGGCTCGGGAGCTGGGCATGGCCATGGCACCCTTGGCCCACAAGCGCGGCATCGCGCTGGCGCTTGAAGCGGATGAACCCGTCTGGTTGCGGGGCGAGCCAACGCTACTGAACGAACTGCTGAGTAACCTGGTGGATAACGCATTGGCTCACACGCCGCCAGGCGGCAACGTGATTCTGCGCGTCTCGGCACCCGCCGTGCTGGAAGTCGAAGATGATGGCCCCGGCATACCTCTTGAAGAGCGCGATCGGGTATTCGAACGCTTTTACCGACGCAATCAGCAAGTGGCCGGTTCTGGATTGGGGTTGGCGATTGTCGGCGAGATCTGTCGCGCGCACCTGGCACAGATCAGCCTGCACGATGGTGAGCAGGCGGGTTTGAAGGTGCGGGTGAGTTTTATTGCGGGGGAGTGATGCAGCGCCTGTTCGGACCTCTTCGCGAGCAAGCCCGCTCCCACATTGAACCTGGTCGCCGCAGATCAAGTGTGGGAGCGGGCTTGCTCGCGAAGGGGCAACGCGTTTTTGGATCAGTAAAACATCGTGCGTGTTTCTTCCAGATCGGCGCACATCGCCGCGTCGTCGAAATCGATTCCGAGCGCCCTGTAGGCCGGTACACTCAGCGCATCGGTACGGGCGAGCGGATGATCAGTGTCCTGGAGGCAATACAGGCTGGCCACCTGCACCAGATCCACATAGTCGACCTGCGCAGACTGGCGTTTGAAGTTCAGGTATAGCCGCGGCACTTGTACCAGCATCTCGGGAAACTCCCAGACCTTGAGCAGTTTTTCGCCGATCAGCGGATGAATCTGGTCGATGACATGGTTGAGGCTGACCGGGTCGGACAGCAGCTCATAGTGATCTTCGGCGTAGGTCAGGATCGGCAGCACGCCGATCTGGTGCACCAGCCCGCCAAGGGCCGCCTGATCGGGCTTGAGTCGGGTGTAGCGGCGGCACAAGGCGTAGCTGACACCGGCGATTTCCAGGCTTTTACGCCAGACATCGCGCATCTTCTGTTCCACCACGTCGGACCGGGCATGGAAAATCTGCTCCATGACCAGGCCGATCGCCAGATTACAGCTGTAGTTGATGCCCAGGCGGGTGATCGCGGTATGCAGATCGGTCACTTCCTGGGTCGCGCGTAATAGTGGACTGTTGACCACTTTGATCAGGCGTGCCGACAGCGCGGTATCACGGCCGATCACTTTGCTCAGGGTACTGACGCTGACTTCCGGGTTTTCCGCGGCCTTGCGAATTTGCAGGGCCACTTCCGGTAACGTTGGCAGAACCAGGTCATCGTTATTGATGGCCTCAACCAAATCCTTTTGGACCTTTTCCGCCAGCTCGCTCATTTAGTCTCTCTAGGTGTTGCGCCAAGTGCTGCCGTTATTGCTGGATTTCGCGATCGCGGTCCAGTTCATAAGGCAGGTCGAGCAGTTGCAAGGACGGCCCTTCGAGCGCGCCCAGGTGGATGTCTCCACTCTCTGCTGCTTCGGCTTGCAACACCGCCAGGAGTTCGATGTTCTGCCCGGCGCGGGCAGCCAGCACCACTTCGCCGATCGAGCTGCCGTGGGTCGGGGAAAACAGCGCGATACCCGGTTCAGGCAGCTCGCTGGCAGCCAGTTGCAGGCGATACAGGCGGCGCTTGAGTTTGCCCAGGTACTGCATCCGCGCAACGATTTCCTGCCCGGTGTAGCAACCTTTCTTGAAACTCACGCCGCCGACCGCTTGCAGGTTGAGCATCTGCGGGATGAACAACTCGCGGGTGCCGGGCATGACCTGGCCGATCCCGGCGCGGACCTGGCCAAGAAGCCACTGGTTCAGGTCGCCTTCGCTCAGCACGGCCGACAGCTTGCCTTTGACCGCATCGGCTTGACCGGCGGCGACCCACAACTCGGCGCGTTCCGGCGAGACACGGATGGCTATCAGTCCATCGCTGCGCACGACGCTGTCGGTTTCTGTCGGCAGGTCCAGACCGAGGCTGGCCAGTGCGGCGTTGCCATGATCAACGCCGAAGCGGACCCAGGCGGCACTTTCGTCGGTCAGTTTCGATTTGGAGAACACCGCGTATTTTTTCAGGTCCGCCAGTTGCGGTTCGAGCAATTCGGCGGCCATGGCCAGGACCACGCCGTCACCTTCGAGCAGGATGCGGAAACTCGATTGCATCCGGCCTTTTTGCGTGCAGCGCGCACCGAGGCTGGCCCGGGAATCGCTCAGGTAGTTGAGATTGCAGGTCAGTTGGCCTTGCAGGAATTTGCTGGCGTCCGCGCCGCGGACCGCGAGAACACCTTCATGAGAAAGCGTGCAGAAAAAAGCAGAATCGGCCATGGGTCATCGCAGGGTAAAGAGTCTGGTGGACATCATAAGGGGGCGCCTTCGAAATGGGTAGTTCACAAAGGAATGCCGGTGCCGACCAAAGCCGAGTGTTCGACGGTGCGCGGGCCTGTATACTTGCGGCCTATTTGAGGAGCGCTCCATGGTCGAAGATGTTGAACTGAACCGCCTCTTTTGGCACAGCCGCCGCGGCATGCTTGAGCTTGATGTGTTGCTGGTGCCGTTCACGAAAGAGGTTTACGCAACGCTCAACGAGGTGGATCGCGCGTTGTACGTCCGACTGCTGACGTGTGAGGATCAGGACATGTTCGGCTGGTTCATGGAGCGCAGCGAATCCGAAGATCCTGAACTGCAGCGCATGGTCCGCATGATCCTGGATCGTGTCCAGCCCAAGTAACGGGTTCGAATGCCGCTGGCATGCCTCACGGCAGTTGCTGGCGGCGTATCTTTTGGCCCAGCTGTTCGCGTTGGGTTCGTTGTGTCTACTGTCGATTCCGGTCTGGGCCAGCTTGCTCGGTGTCGTGCTGTGTGTGGCTCACGGAGCCTGGCTGTTGCCCCGGCAGATCTTGCTGACGCACCCGCAGGCATTTTGCGGCTTGCGGCGCGATGCCGATGGCTGGCAGTTGTGGAGTCGGGCCAAGGGCTGGCAGCCGTGCAACTAAGGCCGGACAGCCTGGCGCTGCCGTTGGTGGTGGTGCTGCGATTCCGTCTGCGTGGCGAGCGCCGGGTCAGGGCCATTTGCGTGCCCCGGGATGCGCAGGCGGCGGAGGTGCACCGACGCCTGCGGGTCCGGCTCAAATTCAGCCGACGTAGGTGGGCGGCACCAGAATAGTGTCCAGCGCGACCGGCAACATGTCCGGGTAGTCGAGGGTGTAATGCAGGCCACGGCTTTCCTTGCGCTCCATGGCTGACAGAATCATCAGCTCGGCCACCTGGGCCAGGTTGCGCAGCTCGATCAGATCCCGGCTGACCTTGTAGTTGCTGTAGAACTCGTCGATTTCATCCAGCAACAGTTGCACGCGGTGTTGCGCCCGTTGCAGGCGCTTGTTGGTGCGCACGATGCCGACGTAGTCCCACATGAACCGCCGCAGTTCATCCCAGTTGTGCGCAATGATCACGTCTTCATCGGAATCAGTGACCTGGCTCGCGTCCCAGGCGGGAAGGGGGGCTGGCATCGGAACCCGGGGCAACTGTTCGAGAATGTCCGCGGCTGCCGAACGGGCATAAACGAAACATTCCAGCAGCGAGTTGCTGGCCATGCGATTGGCACCGTGCAGGCCGGTGAAACTGGTTTCGCCAATGGCGTACAGTCCCGGCACATCGGTGCGGCCCTGTTGATCGACCATTACGCCACCGCAGGTATAGTGCGCCGCCGGGACCACCGGAATCGGTTGCCTGGTGATGTCGATGGAAAATTCCAGGCAGCGTTCGTACACCGTCGGGAAGTGCGTCTTGATGAACGCTTCGGGCTTGTGGCTGATGTCCAGATAGACGCAATCGACGCCCAGGCGCTTCATTTCATGGTCGATGGCCCGGGCGACGATGTCCCGTGGCGCCAACTCTGCCCGTGGATCGAAGCGCTGCATGAAGCGCTCGCCGTTGGGCAGTTTCAGGTGGGCACCTTCGCCTCGCAGGGCTTCGGTGATCAGGAAGCTCTTGGCTTGCGGGTGATACAGGCAAGTGGGGTGGAACTGATTGAATTCCAGGTTCGCCACCCGGCAGCCCGAGCGCCAGGCCATGGCGATGCCATCACCACAGGCGCCGTCAGGGTTGCTGGTGTAGAGGTAAACCTTGGCCGCTCCACCCGAGGCGAGGATCACAAAACGGGCACCATAGGTGTCGACTTCGCCGGTGCCGCGATTGAGCACATAAGCGCCGAGGCAGCGATCACCTTCGAGTCCCAGGCGTTTCTCCGTGATCAGGTCAACCGCAACCCGCTGTTCCAGCAGTTCGATGTTCGGTCTTTTCCTGGCCTGGTCGAGCAGGGTTGTGAAAATGGCAGCGCCCGTGGCATCGGCGGCGTGGATGATGCGCCGGTGGCTGTGACCGCCCTCGCGGGTCAGGTGGAACTCGAACCCGCCATCTTCGTTGCTCGACTGTTCATCGCGGGTAAAGGGCACGCCCTGGTCGATCAGCCATTGAATCGCTTCCTTGCTGTGCTCGACGGTAAAGCGCACGGCGTCCTCATGGCACAAGCCGCCGCCGGCATTGAGTGTGTCATCGACATGGGATTCAACGGTATCGGTGTCATCCAGCACGGCTGCAACGCCGCCCTGGGCCCAGAAAGTCGAGCCATTGGCGAGGTTGCCCTTGCTCAGAACGGCAATGCGCAAATGACCGGGCAAGGTCAGCGCAAGGCTCAAGCCGGCAGCACCGCTGCCAATTACCAGAACATCGTGTTGAAACTGTTGGCTCATTTCAGGATTCCGCTCAAAGCGACCCGGGTCGGGGGTGGCGCAGCCGGACTGGCGAGTCGAGTCGGCCGTACTGCCCACTAGTATATAGAGGGGGGGAGCGGCACAATACCCGAGCCAGCATGGCATTGTGAAACTACTGTGACGCAAAACATCGGTCGCTTCGTCGGATGTTTTTCTGCCCGTTGGGCACGAGAATGACTGTATCGCCGATTTAACAGTCATTTTCGCTTCACGGTTGCACAATGTCGGTTCGGCGCAGCTATAAATATTTGGAACTTTTGCCAAAGGGCCAAGATCAATAGACGGTTGCCTGAAACAAGGGACAGCGTCGGCTTCAGTGAGGAATTGCGGTTCGATCCTTGCCGAAGAGTCCGATGACAAGATTATTCGCGCAGCCGGGTCAACTCGCGCTGCGCTTTTCGTGCGTGCCAAATCAGAGCCCGCAGGAAACTTGCCTGAGGGGGAGAACTTTTGCGAAAAGCCCGAGTCTATGTTTGCAAGTCTGGTGGTTTACTTCTGCAATCCTCCTCCGAGCTCATCGAGGAGTGTTCATGCTAACCCAGGAAGAGGATCAGCAGCTGGTCGAACGCGTTCAGCGCGGCGACAAGCGTGCTTTCGATCTGCTAGTGCTGAAATACCAGCACAAAATTCTCGGGTTGATCGTGCGTTTTGTGCACGACACCCATGAAGCCCAGGATGTGGCACAAGAAGCCTTTATCAAGGCGTACCGTGCACTTGGAAATTTTCGCGGAGACAGCGCGTTTTATACGTGGCTTTACCGCATCGCCATCAACACGGCGAAAAACTATCTGGTTTCACGCGGCCGTCGGCCGCCGGATAGCGATGTCAGTTCCGAGGATGCAGAGTTCTACGATGGCGATCATGGCCTCAAGGATCTCGAGTCGCCAGAATGGGCTTTGCTGCGGGATGAGATCGAAGGCACCGTCCATCGAACCATTCAGCAACTGCCGGAAGATTTGCGTACGGCTTTAACTTTACGTGAGTTTGATGGTCTGAGTTACGAGGACATTGCGAGTGTCATGCAATGTCCGGTAGGCACCGTGCGCTCCCGGATCTTCCGCGCCCGGGAGGCCATCGACAAAGCCCTGCAGCCGTTGTTGCAGGAAAACTAAAGACAGCGGCGACAGCCAAGAGAGGAACGCCATGAGTCGTGAAGCCCTGCAGGAATCGCTGTCCGCAGTGATGGATAACGAAGCGGACGAATTGGAATTGCGTCGGGTATTGAATGCCTGCGACGATGTTGAAACCCGTGATACCTGGGCTCGTTATCAGATCGCTCGGGCAGTGATGCACAAGGATCTGCTGCTTCCACGTCTGGACATCGCTGCGGCTGTTTCTGCTGCCCTGGCTGACGAAGCCGTACCGGCAAAAGCTTCCCGCGGTCCATGGCGCAGCCTGGGTCGTCTGGCGGTCGCAGCTTCCGTGACCCTGGCGGTACTGGCCGGTGTGCGTCTGTACAACCAGGATGAGATTGCCGGTGTCGAACTGGCCCAGCAATCCAGTCAACCCGCACTTGCCGTTCCTCAAGTAAAAGGCCCTGCTGTGCTGGCAGGCTACAATGAGAGTTCGGAAGCCACCGGCCCAATGGCCAGCGGCGTTTTGCAAGGTCAGCCAGGCTGGCACGATCAGCGTCTGCCAGGTTACTTGCGCCAACATGCACAACAGGCTGCACTGAAAGGTACTGAGAGCGCGCTGCCTTACGCTCGTGCCGCAAGCCTGGAAAACCGTTAAGGAGGATCATGCGCGCCATACCTCTACTTTCGCTTCTGCTCAGCGGCTGGTTCATCGTTCCAGCCCAGGCCGATGATGCCCAGGACTGGTTGACCCGCCTGGGCCAGGCAGAGCAACAGCAAAGCTTCAAGGGTACTTTCGTCTACGAGCGTAACGGTAGTTTTTCTACCCATAACATCTGGCACCGTGTCCAGGATGGAAAGGTTCGCGAGCGATTGATCCAGCTCGACGGTTCCGCTCAGGAAGTCGTGCGCATTGATGGGCATACTCAATGCGTCAGCGGCACACTGATAGCAGGGCTTGGGGACTCCCCCAACTCCGCTGCCCGTGCACTCGATCCTCAAAAGCTCAAGAATTGGTATGACCTCGCCGTGATCGGCAAGTCGCGTGTCGCCGGGCGTTCGGCAGTGATCGTATCGCTGACACCCCGCGATCAACACCGCTACGGTTTTGAACTGCATCTGGATAAGGAAACCGCTCTGCCTCTGAAGTCTTTGCTATTGGACGACAAGGGGCGGTTGTTGGAGCGCTTCCAGTTCACGCAACTGGATACGGCTGACGTTCCTTCCGAAAACGACCTGCAGGCCAGTAACGATTGCAAGCCGGTCAACCTTGAAAGCGACAAGGCTTCTGCCGTCAAGACTGCCCAGGTCTGGCGTTCCGAGTGGTTGCCGCCGGGCTTCGAGCTGACCAGCAGCACCGCTCGCAAGGATCCGGAGACCAAAACCCAGGTCAATAGCCTGTTGTATGACGATGGTCTGGCGCGCTTCTCGGTATTCCTCGAGCCGTTGAATGGCGCAACAGTCACCGACACCCGTACTCAGTTGGGGCCGACCGTTGCGGTTTCCCGGCGCTTGACCACTGCACAGGGTGAGATGATGGTGACCGTCGTCGGCGAGATACCGGTCGGTACTGCTGAACGGATAGCGCTCTCGATGCGTACCGACGCTGCTGCAACCAAGCAGTGAGCTAAATTCGAAATGTTTCGTGAGCATTTCAATTTGCAAAATTCCCCAAAATTTCTTATAGGTCAGAGCCCCTCGGCTCTGGCCTTGTTTGTTGTTCCCGGAACAAAAATACCGGCGTATTGTTCCCGGTGTTCCTTGCTCCATATCGCTTAACCATGCTCGTCGTAACGGGAGCCGTATGTCGATACCACGCTTGAAGTCCTACCTTTCCATAATTGCCACCGTACTGGTGCTCGGTCAGGCGGTCACCGCCCAAGCGGTCGAATTGCCTGACTTTACGCAACTGGTCGAACAGGCCTCGCCTGCGGTCGTGAACATCAGTACCACGCAAAAGCTGCCGGATCGCAAAGTCAGCCAGCAAATGCCCGACCTCGAAGGCTTGCCGCCAATGCTGCGCGAATTCTTCGAGCGGGGCATGCCGCCGCAATCGCGTTCACCTCGCGATCGTCAACGTGAGGCAACGTCCCTGGGCTCGGGTTTCATCATCTCTTCTGATGGCTACATCCTGACCAACAACCACGTGATCGCCGATGCTGACGAAATCCTCGTTCGTCTGGCTGATCGCAGCGAAATGAAAGCCAAGCTGATCGGCACCGATCCACGTTCCGACGTGGCGCTGCTGAAAATCGAAGGCAAGGATCTGCCCGTGCTGAAGCTCGGCAAATCCCAGGACCTGAAGGCAGGCCAATGGGTTGTCGCGATCGGTTCGCCATTCGGCTTTGACCACACGGTGACCCAAGGCATCGTCAGTGCCGTCGGTCGCAGCCTGCCGAACGAAAACTATGTGCCGTTCATCCAGACCGACGTGCCGATCAACCCGGGTAACTCGGGCGGCCCGCTGTTCAACCTGAACGGTGAGGTGGTCGGGATCAACTCGCAGATCTATACCCGCTCCGGTGGCTTCATGGGGGTGTCGTTTGCAATCCCGATCGACGTGGCCATGGATGTTTCCAATCAGCTGAAATCCGGTGGCAAGGTCAGCCGTGGCTGGCTCGGTGTCGTGATTCAGGAAGTGAGCAAGGACCTGGCCGAATCGTTTGGTCTGGAGAAGCCGGCGGGTGCGCTGGTTGCCCAGATCCAGGATGATGGCCCGGCTGCCAAGGGTGGCCTGCAGGTTGGCGACGTGATCCTGAGCATGAACGGTCAGCCAATCGTCATGTCGGCCGACCTGCCGCATCTCGTTGGCGCATTGAAGGCTGGCGCCAAGGCCAATCTGGAAGTGATTCGTGACGGCAAGCGCAAGAATGTCGAACTGACGGTCGGCGCAATTCCGGAAGAAGGCAAGGAGCTGGATGCGCTGCCAAAATCCAGCATCGAACGTAGCAGCAATCGCCTCGGTGTTTCCGTGGTCGAGCTGACTGACGAGCAAAAGAAAACCTACGACCTCAAAGGTGGCGTGCTGATCAAGGAAGTGATGGACGGTCCTGCCGCCATGATCGGCTTGCAGCCGGGTGATGTGATCACCCACCTGAACAACCAGGCCATCGGTTCCACCAAGGAGTTCGCGGACATCGCCAAGGCGCTGCCAAAGAACCGTTCGGTGTCGATGCGGGTACTGCGTCAGGGGCGTGCGAGCTTCATCACCTTCAAACTGGCTGAATAACCCGGTTGTCGGTTGAATAAAAAACCGCCTCGAAAGAGGCGGTTTTTTTATGTCCGGACTTATTGTGTGCGAAGACGTCAGCCCATCATGTCCTTGATCATGCGCTCCTGTTCCATCAGTTCGCGTTGCCGCGCGTCGATCCGCGAAGACAACGGGAAGTTGCTGCCGGCCTTGCGCTTGGCGAAGTCCAGTTGCTGGATGGCCTGTTTGTAGTCCCCGACCAGCGCAAAATACTCGGCACGAGCCTGATGCAGGCCGATGATATTGCCCGACAGGCCGCGCGTCTCGGCAACCTGATACCACACGTCCGGGTCATCCGGACGCGACTTGAGCAGGCCTTCGAGGGCTTTCTCTGCATCGCCGGCGCGGTTTTGCTTCAGCAGCAGGTCGACGCGCACCTGATTCAGCGGGTAGTTGCCAGGGTACTGGCTTATCAACCGGTCAACCCGGGACTGGGCATCGGGCAGGCGATTGTTGGTGATGTCCAGATCCACCTGAGCCAGGTTGTAGATGATTTCGTTGGGTGCCTTGGCCAGCAGCTGCTTGAGGTTTTCCCGCGCTTCGTTGAGTTGGCCGCCCTTGATCTGGGCGATCGCCAGGCCGTAGCGCGCCACGTCGTTTTTCGGGTTCTCGTCGAGCTGGGCGCGGAAGCGCTTGGCGCCGAGCCCCGGGGTTTCTTCATAGATCAGCTGGACGCGTGCGCGGATCAGTTGATAGCGCATGCTGTCTTCGACGCCGCCCTTTGGCGCCTGTTCGGCACGGTTGCGGGTGTCGGCGATACGCGATTCGGTGACCGGGTGAGTCAGCAGGAATTCCGGTGGCTTGGCATCGTAGCGGTACTGACGCATCAAGCGTTCGAACATGGTGGGCATCGACCGGGGGTCATAACCGGCCTTTTCCAGATTGAGAATGCCGATGCGATCGGCTTCCTGTTCGTTCTGGCGGGAGAATCGCCGTTGTTCCTGAATGGCCGCAGCCTGTGTACCGGCAATGGTCGCAATCCCGGCGTTACCGCCGCCCGCGGCTGCAATCACGATACCGGCCAGCAATGCAGCCATCATCGGTACTTGCATGCGTTGCTGCGCTTCGACGCCCCGGGCAAAGTGGCGCTGCGACAAGTGAGCCAATTCGTGCGCCAGTACCGAGGCATACTCGCCTTCGGTCTGTGCGTTGAGGAACAAGCCACCGTTGACCCCGACGATCCCGCCCGGCGCGGCAAAGGCGTTGAGCTGCGGGCTGTTGATCAGGATGAACTCCAGGCGCCGGTCGGTGACCTGGCTGGTCTCCACCAGTCGGTAAACGCTGGATTCCACGTAATCCTTGAGTTGCGGATCGTTGAGCTGCGCAACCTGGCTGCGCAGCATTGCCAGCCAGGCACGGCCAAGCTGGTATTCCTGTTGCGGAGAGACAATGGCAGAACTGGCGTCGCCGAGTGACGGCAGGTCGTCGGCGAAGCCCGGTGAGGCGAGCAGGCAAGCGAGCGTCAGCAGGGTAGGGCGCAAAAATGTCATGCACAAAGCCTTAGTCGACAAAGACCTTACTGTAGCCGGACACCGGCGTTGCGACCAGATATTCTAGGCGACTCAACCACCTGACCCGGAGTGATGCAATGACCGACGCTGTAGCCCATGACGTTGAACTGGACGCCAGTGGCCTGAATTGCCCGTTGCCGTTGCTCAAGGCCAAGATGGAACTCAACCGGATGGTCAGTGGTGCGGTACTCAAGGTCATCGCCACCGATGCCGGTTCGCAGCGCGACTTTCGCACCTTTGCCCGTTTGGCCGGTCATACCCTGCTTCGTGAAGAAGATGACGCGGGTGTTTACCGCTACTGGTTGAAAAAAGCCTGAAATCGGCTGCGTTTGCTCCTAAGGATTATTAATGTTCAAAGTGTTACGCGACTGGATTCAGCGCTATTTCTCCGATGAAGAAGCGGTGGTGCTGGCTGTCCTGCTGTTTCTGGCGTTTACCGCCGTGCTGACCCTGGGCGGTATGCTGGCGCCGGTGCTCGCCGGGATGGTGCTGGCGTACCTGATGCAGGGGCTGGTGGTGGCCCTCGAGCGCCTGCGGGTGCCGGGCGGGGTCGCGGTGGGGTTGGTCTTTGCGTTGTTCATGGGGTTGTTGCTGGTGTTTATCGTGGTCGTCGTGCCGTTGCTCTGGCACCAACTGATCACCCTGTTCAACGAGTTGCCCGGCATGCTCGCCAAGTGGCAGTCGCTGTTGCTGCTGTTGCCCGAGCGCTATCCCCATCTGGTATCGGACGAGCAGGTGCTGCGGGCCATCGAGGTGGCGCGGGGCGAAATCGGCAAGTTTGGTCAGTGGGCGCTGACATTCTCGCTGTCGAGCCTGCCATTGCTTGTGAACATCATGATCTACCTGGTGCTGGTGCCGATCCTGGTGTTTTTCTTCCTCAAGGATCGGGCCATGATCGGCCAGTGGGTGCGTGGTTACCTGCCCCGTGAGCGAGCGTTGATCACCCGGGTCGCCCATGAAATGAACCGGCAGATCGCCAACTACATTCGCGGCAAGGTCATCGAAATCTTCATTTGCGGTGGCGTGACCTACATCGCCTTTGTCGTTCTTGAGCTCAACTACGCGGCGTTGCTGGCACTGCTGGTGGGGATTTCCGTGGTGGTGCCTTATGTCGGCGCCGTGGTGGTGACTGTGCCCGTGTTTCTGATTGCGCTGTTCCAGTGGGGCTGGAGCGATCAGTTCATTTACTTGATGGCGGTTTACGGGATCATTCAGACACTGGATGGCAACGTGCTGGTGCCCTTGCTGTTCTCGGAAGCGGTCAACCTGCATCCGGTGGCGATCATCTGCGCGGTGCTACTGTTTGGCGGGTTGTGGGGCTTTTGGGGGGTGTTCTTTGCGATTCCCCTGGCGACGCTGTTCAAGGCGGTGCTGGACGCCTGGCCGCGCAAGGAGCCAGCGGTGGCGCCGCTGCTTTAAGGGGCGGGTTTGATCGTTCAGTGGGGCTGATGGCCCCTTCGTGAGCAAGTCGGATCGCCGCACCGCCGCTCCCACAGTTGACCGAGTTGCTCAGAAAAACACGGTCCAATGTGGGAGCGGGCTTGCCCGCGAAAGCGTCCGGATAGGCGCTAGAGGCATCAGGCTTTATTCAGGGCCTGAGCGGCGGCCAATACCGCATCGACATGCCCTGGCACCTTCACGCCGCGCCATTCCTGGCGCAGCACGCCTTTGGCGTCGATCAGGAACGTGCTGCGATCCACGCCCATGTATTCCTTGCCGTAGAGCTTTTTCAGCTTGATCACGTCGAACAACTGGCAGATGGTTTCGTCCTTGTCGCTGATCAGCTCAAAGGGAAATTCCTGCTTGCACTTGAAGTTCTCGTGGGATTTCAGGCTGTCGCGAGACACGCCGAACACTTCGGTATTGGCGGCCTTGAACGCAGCGTATTGATCGCGAAAGCCTTGCCCCTCGGTCGTGCAGCCCGGCGTGCTGTCCTTGGGGTAGAAGTAGATCACCACCTGCTTGCCTTTCAGGCCGGCAAGGCTGACGGTCTGCCCGCTGGTGGCGGGGGCTTCGAAATCGGCAACCGGTTGGTCGATGGCAACGGCCATGAAAGCTTCCTTACATTGGGTTCTGTGGGCGCCAGGGTTCGATCAGGGCGTCCAGGTTCAGCGCGTCGGCAAAATCCAGGAACTGATCGCGCAGCCAGCTGATCTGCACGCCGGGCGGCAAGGTCACGGTAAACGTGGCATTGAGCATGGTGCCGCCGGTCTGCGGAGCCTGATAGGTGTCGCAGGTCAGGTTTTCCAGTTCGACATTGTGGTCCATGAAGAACTGGCACAGCTCGTTGATGATGTCCGAGCGGTAGGCCGAGCTGACATAAGCGACGTACGGCAGGGACTGGGGACGGTTTTCCAGGGCGGCGCTGCGCACCACGTTGACCGTGAATGCATGCCGCTTGGCCAGCACTGGCAGGCTGCCTTCCAGGCGTGCCAGGGCATCCCAGCTACCGGAGATTTCCAGTACCAGCGCACTGCATTCGCCATGACGGGTCAGGCGGGAGGTGACAACGGCGCAGCGGTTTTCATGGCTGGCGCGGCACAGGACGTTGGTCAGCTCCATGGGGTGGGCGCCGAGCGCACTGATGACAAGGAATTGTTCGCGGACTGTGGGGGTGGACATGCAGCATTCCTAAAGCGATGAGCGGTCGGTAGGTTGACGGGCGTTGGCCGTCGGGGTGCGCCTGCGCGTGCCCATTCAGAAAACCCCGGTCTGCGGCGTGCAACTCGCTCCCATAATAGCGGGAACGCGTAGCGGCGACGCTGAAACGGGGTCTGGGAGGCCGAAAAGGGAGGCTGGAACCCGGCGTACAAGCTGATCAGTACCGATCAAAGTCTGAAGGGTAGCGAAAACCGGCGCCAAGGGGAATGGCGGCAGCACAGTACTTCGCTTGTGCAAGCATCTTGGCGCCAGTACCATTACGGCTCTCTTTTTCCGGCAGGAGCGGTTTCATGATTGCGGGCAGTATGGTGGCACTGGTCACACCCATGGATGCACAGGGGCGTCTTGACTGGGACAGCCTCAGCAAACTCGTGGACTTCCACCTTGAAAACGGCACCCATGCCATTGTCGCCGTCGGCACCACCGGCGAGTCGGCAACCCTTGACGTCGAAGAACACATCGCCGTCATCAAGGCCGTAGTCAAACAGGTCAACGGTCGCATTCCGGTGATAGCCGGTACCGGCGCCAACTCGACCCGCGAAGCCGTCGAGCTGACCCGCAACGCCAAGGAAGCCGGTGCCGATGCCTGCCTGCTGGTCGTGCCGTATTACAACAAGCCGACCCAGGAAGGCCTGTACCTGCACTTCAAGCACATCGCCGAAGCGGTCGACATCCCGCAGATTCTCTATAACGTTCCCGGCCGCACCTCCTGCGACATGCAGGCCGAGACCGTGATCCGCCTGTCCACCGTGCCGAACATCATCGGCATCAAGGAAGCAACCGGCGACCTCAAGCGCGCCAAAGCCATCCTCGATGGCGTCAGCAAGGACTTCATCGTCCTTTCCGGCGATGATCCGACCGCGGTCGAGCTGATCCTGATGGGCGGCAAGGGCAACATCTCCGTCACCGCCAACGTCGCTCCGCGTGAAATGGCCGATCTGTGCGAGGCCGCCCTCCGGGGTGACGCCGAGACTGCGCGGGCCATCAACGAAAAACTGATGCCGCTGCACAAGGACCTGTTCATCGAAGCCAACCCGATTCCGGTGAAGTGGGCTTTGGTTGAAATGGGCCTGATGCACGAAGGCATTCGCCTGCCGCTGACCTGGCTGAGCGCACCTTGTCACGAAACGCTCCGCTCGGCCCTGCGCCAGTGCAGCGTCCTGGTTTAATTGAGGAAGTACAACGCATGAAGCGAATGGCCGGACTTTCCGCACTTGCCTTGATTATCTCCAGCACCAGTGGCTGCGGATGGATCTGGGGCCCGGAAGGTTATTTCCGTGACCGCGGTAGCGATTACCTGGACGCGCAACAGACTGCACCGATGCAAATGCCACCGGATGTCCGTACTGCCAAGCGTCTGGATCCGCTGTTGCCGATCCCGCGCAACGTGGCTGATGACACCGCCAAGGGCGAATACGTCGTGCCTCGGCCGCAGCCGCTCACCGCTGCTGCCGACGCCAGCGCCTACTCCCTGCAGAAGAGCGGCGGTTCCAGCTCCATCCTGGCCCAGAACCCGCCAGCCGAAGTCTGGCCTGTGGCCGTTCAGTTCTTCCAGGACAATGGCTTCCGTCTGGATGAACAGCGTCCGCAAACCGGTGAATTCACCACGACCTGGCAACATTCCGACGAACTGTCCGCCGCCATGGGCAAACGCCTGAGCGCGGCCGGCGTCGGCACGGACAGCGAAACTCGTGTGCGGGTGCGCATCGAGCCAGGCGTGCAGCGCAACACCAGTGAAGTCTATGTGGTCAGCGCCGAGCGTCCTGCCGGCAGCACCGCTGACGTGGCATTCACCAACCGTTCGGTCAACACTGGCCTGGACGCGGCGCTGGTCGACGACATGCTCGCGAGCATGAGCCGTATCTCGGAGAAGGGCGGTTCGGTCTCGATGCTGGCTTCGCGTGATTTCGACGCACCCAGCCGTGTCAGCCTCAGCGAAGACGGCAGCGGCAACCCTGTGCTGAACGTCGGTACCGACCTGGATCGTGCCTGGGCGAGCGTCGGTCGTGCGCTGGAACAAGGCGAATGGCGCGTTGAAGACATCAACCGCAGCCTGGGCCTGTACTACATCAACCTGGCCGAAAAAGCCGAGAAGAAAGACGACAAGCCAGGCTTCTTCAGCAGCCTGTTCGGCAGCGCGCCGAGCAAGGAAGAGCTTGACGCCCGCGCCGAGCGTTATCAGGTTCGCCTGAGCAAGGTTGGCGAGAACGTCCAGGTCACCGTCGAGAAAAACATCAACACCGTGGCGCCAGCAGATGTGGCGCGTAAAGTGTTGAGCAAGATTCAGGACAACCTGGGCTGATCCTATGCGTTTTGCCGTTCTCGGCAGTGGTAGTCAAGGGAACGGCACGCTGGTAGCCAGCGCTGATACGTACGTCTTGGTGGATTGTGGTTTTTCCCTGCGGGAAACCGAAAAGCGCCTGCTGCGCCTGGGTGTGAACCCTGCGCAGCTGAGCGCGATACTCGTGACCCACGAACATGCCGACCACGTGCATGGCGTGGGTTTGCTGTCTCGGCGCTACAATCTGCCTGTCTACCTCAGTCGCGGGACCTTGCGCGGGATGCGCAAACCGATTGAACCCGCAGGTTTTCTGGCCGGCGGCGAGCAGCTGCAAATCGGCGACTTGAGCATCGGTGTCATTGCCGTGGCCCACGATGCGCAGGAACCGACGCAATATGTATTCAGTGACGGTGAGCGGCGCTTCGGCCTGTTGACCGACCTGGGTTCGTATTGTGACAAGGTGCTGGACGGCTATCGGGACCTCGATGCGTTGATGATCGAGTCCAATCACTGTCGTGACATGCTGGCCCGCGGTCATTACCCGTACTTTCTCAAGCAACGGGTGGGCGGTGAGCTGGGACATTTGAATAACCATCAGGCGGCATTCCTGGTGGCCGAGTTGGGCTGGAAAGACCTGCAACACCTGGTCCTGGCCCATCTGAGCAGCAAGAACAACCTGCCGCAGCTGGCCCGGCAATGTTTTGTCGACACCCTCGGGTGCGACCCGGACTGGCTGCAACTGGCCGATCAAGATTCAGGGCTCGACTGGCGCCACATCGCCTAGCCCATCTACTTAGCAAGCGGAGCCCATCATGGAAAAACGTGAAGAACTCTACCGCGGCAAAGCCAAGTCGGTTTACAAGACCGACGACGCTAACCGTTTGATCCTGCTGTTTCGCAACGACACCTCGGCGTTCGACGGCAAGCGTATCGAACAGCTCGACCGCAAAGGCATGGTGAACAACAAGTTCAACGCCTTCATCATGCAGAAGCTCGAAGCCGCTGGCGTGCCGACCCAATTCGACAAATTGCTGGGCGACAACGAGTGCCTGGTGAAGAAACTCGACATGATTCCGGTCGAGTGCGTCGTGCGTAACTATGCCGCTGGCAGCCTGGTCAAGCGCCTGGGTGTCGAAGAGGGCATGAAGCTCAACCCTTACACCTTCGAACTGTTCCTGAAGGACGACGCCAAGGGCGACCCGTTCATCAACGAATCCCACGTCGTGGCATTTGGCTGGGGCACCGCCGAGCAACTGGTTCGCATGAAAGAACTGTCGCTCAAGGTCAATGAAGTCCTGAGCAAACTGTTCGACGACGCCGGCCTGCTGCTGGTCGACTTCAAGCTGGAATTCGGTGTGTTCCACGATGGCTCCATCGTGCTGGGCGACGAATTCAGCCCGGACGGCTGCCGTCTGTGGGACAAGGCGACCGGCAAGAAAATGGACAAGGACCGCTTCCGTCAGGGCCTCGGTGATGTCATCGAAGCCTACGAAGAAGTCGCCAATCGTCTGGGCGTACCGCTTTAACCGACGCAAGCATCTGAAAGCACAGAAATATTTCGCTTTGGGGGTTCGCTTCCTGCGAAAGTGTTGTTATGATGCGCGCCGTTGGAGAGATGCCAGAGTGGCCGAATGGGACGGATTCGAAATCCGTTGTACCTTCACCGGTACCTAGGGTTCGAATCCCTATCTCTCCGCCATTATTGAATAAGACTAAGCCCCTGTAATCGTTAGAGATTACGGGGGCTTTTTCGTTTCCGAGATTTTGTTTAGGGCATTTTTAGGGCAATAAATGATGGCGTGAGTCCGCCCCAGGCTGCTATCTGCTCAATGCTTTTGGTGGCACCCGTACGTTTTCCGCAGCTCTGATCGACGGATAATTGGCACTCGTATAGCCAGGCCAGGGAGTCTTCCGGAGTGAGAAAAGCTCTTGAGTTCAACCACGCCAATAATTGCTGGTTTTTCGTGATTGAGCTGATTCGATACGAACCCCTCATAGCAATGCGCTCCGCTCCTGACGGTGATCCGAAAGTCTTGCGATAGTGCTTCATTCGCAGCGTTTAGTACTTCGTCTGCTGTTCTGCATACGTAGATCCGTTGAGCGCCCATTCCGGTGCTCGGCGGCCATCGGAGATTGAAGCCTTTCTGTAAAGTTGAAAATGTCTTGTTTTTTCAGTTGTTCTAATAAGTTCCGAACAGCCCTTTATCGTATCCATGGTTGCACGCCTCCTTGCAAAAAAAATATGCGCAACGCTCTGCGCAATTGTCCTGAGAACTCTCTCGCCAATCGGAGTTTCAACGTTGCTCATTTGGGCGCCATCTCACATTAGCCGACATTTTCATGCTGTCCATCCTTCATGGTTAATAAAATAAAGATATATTGTTTTTGGTATGTATTTCGAAAGATTATAGGTGTCTGTTTGCTTGATGAAACTAACTCATTCGTTTGTTTTTGGTGGAGAAGAGAGAGGTGGGGGGCTGGATGAGCTCGTTTGGCTGTTGTTCTCCTGCCTTTTTAGCCGTATTTATTTTTTTGGTGGACAATCTAAAACCTTGCGCTAGCCTGAGATTTCTCCTCTAGGGAGAGATAAACTAATCAAAGGAGTGAGCGTGATGAATAAGCCGGAATCTAGTCCTAAATTTAAACACGGTCGTGTAATTTCCCCTCCTAGTCGTAGTGCTGTTGCTACAGAAGAAGGCCTTATCCTTGACTGGCAAGCTAATGAAATGGAAGGAGGTAAGAACTTTCCATCATTGACTGCGGGTCCATTCCCAAGGCCTTACGAGATTGACAGCGTGAGCGTGGTGCCACCGGCCGATGGTTATATCCTCAGCGGCGGCAAGACAGATGCCCGCGACTGCGTTAACTTCACGAACGAGGAAATGAGTCAAAAGCTAAATCGCCCATTTACCTGGCCTCTGTTGAATGTTGATCCGGGACAGATGTTTCATGTTAAATGGGTGTACGCCATGCCTCATGTGACTCGGGGTTATAGCTGGTTTATTACAAAGGATGGCTGGGATCCTGAAAAACGCATAAGCCGCGCTCAGCTTGAACCAAAGTCTTTCTATGATGATTTTTATACTCAAATACCGTATTACGAGCATTCCTCTGAATTGAAGGCAAAAATAGAGCATGAAGTGAAGCTGCCACTGGGTAAGCAAGGCCATCATGTCATTGTCTTGCTTTGGGTAGTTGCTGATACCGGCAATGCGTTCTATCAGGCGTTTGATGTGAACTTTAAATAAAGCTCGGGCCATGCATGGTTCTTAATACAGTTCTGAAGGAATAGAACAATGTCCAAGATTGATTTTTCATTACTGAAGTCTAAAGTAAGTGATTCAGCATCTCTGATACCTGGCATTGCCAATAAAAAAATCTTGATGGGCTTTTGGCATAACTGGCCCGCTGGCCATGGTGACGGTTATCAAGGTGGGCAGTTCGCCAATCTGGATTTGGTGGATATCCCCAAGGACTACAACGTTGTTGCTGTGGCCTTTATGAAAGGCCAGGGCATTCCTACCTTTAAACCCTACAACCTATCCGACGACGAGTTTCGCCGCCAGGTAGGCGTGCTGAATAGCCAGGGAAGGGCTGTCTTGATTTCGTTGGGTGGTGCCGACGCTCATATCGAGTTGCACAAAGGGGATGAACAACCTCTGGCGAATGAGATCATCCGCTTGGTTGAAATCTACGGCTTCGATGGGTTGGATATCGACCTCGAGCAAAGCGCAATCGATTTTGCTGACAACAAGGCGGTGCTGCCTGCAGCCTTGAAACTGGTGAAAGATCACTATAAAGGCGAAGGAAAGCTCTTCATTATCAGCATGGCACCTGAATTTCCTTATCTCAGGAGTGACGGCAAGTACGTCGAGTATATTCAGGCGCTCGAGGGGTACTACGATTTCATTGCGCCTCAATACTACAACCAAGGTGGCGACGGGATCTGGGTTCAAGAGGCCAACGACGGTAAAGGCGCCTGGATTGCGCAGAACAATGATGCGATGAAAGAGGATTTTCTCTTCTACCTGACCGAAAGCCTGGTAACAGGCACTCGGGACTACATCGCCATTCCTGCAGATAAATTTGTTATTGGCTTACCAGCCAACGTTGACGCTGCGGCCACAGGTTATGTGATTGATCCTGCTGCAGTGGTCAATGCTTTCAAACGTCTCGATGCTGCCGGCCATTCCATCAAAGGGCTGATGACCTGGTCGATCAACTGGGATGATGGCATCAGCGTGGACAATGTTCCCTACGATTGGGAGTTCTACAATCGTTACGCTCCCTTGATTCACGGTGAATCAGGTATTGGTGACCGGCCAACAGCTCCTGCAAATTTGACCGCCAGGGACGTGACTGAAACCAGCATCGCCCTGAATTGGGGGGCTTCAGCCGGTCCTCGTCCGATCGATGTATACACGCTGTACCGAAATGGAACTTCAATAGGCCATACGTCGGCCTTTACGCTGGAGGACTCAGGTCTAACGCCGAACACTCAGTACAGCTACTTTGTCACGGCCACAGACTCTTCGGGAAAAGAATCGCTTCCGAGCAAGAGCCTGAGTGTTAGAACTGCCGGAGACATAACAGACCCAGAGTATCCTGAATGGCAATTGAACCATCGGTATCGCAAAGAGGATGGCGTGACTTACGAAGGCAATAAGTACTTGTGCCTGCAAGAACACATTTCAAACTCAGGTTGGACACCACCAGTCGCCTTTACCCTGTGGTCAAAGATCGCATTCAAACAGCGCGCTTAAAGCAGTAAGCAAAGCCCGGCAGAAATGCCGGGCTTTTCTTTGGGGCGCCCGGAATGGCGCGTTGCGCGTAAGCGCAACCAACCTGGTTGTGGTGGCCACGCTGGTGACTTGGAGGTGAATACTTGTCCTCGGCATACTGTGTTCTGTGGTGTCCGCTGCGCTATCTAAAAATTCAATAGCTGTGCTGCTTGAAACTGTGTCAGTTTTGTATCGCCTTCAATAGGGCGAGTGATAGGACGATCTCGCGAAGGGGTTGTCGTGGTCTATCGAAATTGACGACTTGAAACAAGGATGTGAGCAATGTCACAGGCAAAAGCAAAAGAAAAAGTGGTGGAGGCCTCGGGCCGGGTCAGTTCGGCCTACAGCCAAGTCGATGCCTTCAACCATTTGTACGATCGTGGTGGCTCGGAACTGATCAACGGCAAACCGTCGTTCACTGCCGACCAGGCGGCCGATTCGATTCTGCGCAAGAACATGTCCTGGGGCGACAAGGACGGTAATGGCAAGATCGAGCTGGGCTTCAGTTTCATGACCTCCTCGCCCTCCAATTACGACTCGCGACTGGGGGATTTCAGCGAGTTCAGCGCGCAGCAGAAAGCCCAGGCAATTCTCGCATTACAATCCTGGTCGGACGTGGCCAGCGTGACGTTCACACAAGACGCGGCGAACGGTGACGGTAACCTGAGCTTCGGCAACTACAACGTCAGCACTGGCGGCGCCGCCTTCGCGTATCTACCGTCGGGCAGCAGCTACGACGGTCAGTCGTGGTACCTGATCAACGACCAATATCAGGTCAACAAGACCCCGGACCATGGCAACTATGGCCGGCAGACCCTGACCCATGAAATTGGCCACAGCCTGGGCCTGTCCCACCCTGGCGTCTATAACGCGGGTAACGGTAATCCGACCTATAACGATGCGACCTACGCGCAAGACACGCGCGGCTACAGCTTGATGAGCTACTGGAGCGAGAGCAACACCAACCAGAACTTCAGCAAGGACGGCAGCCACGCCTATGCCTCGGCACCTTTGATGGACGACATCGCCGCCGTGCAAAAGCTCTACGGGGCCAATATGGAGACCCGTGCCGATAACACTGTGTACGGCTTTAATTCCAACGCCGATCGCGACTTCTACAGCGCTACGTCGGCGGCCTCCAAGGTGGTGTTCTCGGTGTGGGATGGCGGTGGCAACGACACGCTGGACTTCTCCGGTTTCACCCAGAATCAGAAGATCAACCTCAACCAAGGCTCGTTCTCCGATGTCGGCGGCCTGGTGGGCAACGTCTCGATCGCTCAGGGCGTGACGGTGGAAGCCGCTCTCGGCGGTTCAGGAAATGATCTGCTGATCGGCAACGCGATGGCCAACCTGCTGGAAGGCGGCGCCGGTAACGACATTCTCTACGGCGGTGGCGGCGGCGATACCTTGTGGGGCGGGGCGGGGCGGACACCTTTGTGTTTGGTGCTGCCAGCGATACCCACTACAACGCACCGGACTGGATCATGGACTTCACCAGTGGCCAGGACAAGATTGATCTGTCGGGCCTCTCGCAGTTCGCTTCAGGTGGTGCAATGCTGAACTTCGTCAGCAGCTTCACCGGCCATGTGGGTGATGCGGTCCTGACTTACTTCGCTGAAACCAACCAGACGAGCCTGTATGTCGACCTTGACGGCATGGGTGTGGCGGGCTTTGCCCTAGGCACGGTGGGCCAGGCTGCGATGACGGATATCGTGGCGTAAGCCACAAATACAAAAGAGCGACCGGCGTTGCTCTCTTGTAAGGAAGGTCCGTCTATGGCCAACGTGGACGGACCTTTTTTTGTGACATTCAGTTTTTGTGCAGATGCATTGATCAGGCAGTTGAACTTGAGTTGGATAGACGGCAGTCGCGCCAGCTACCTAAACTGTCAGCAGATTTGGGGATCGGGGACAGTGGATGAACCGCAACGAACTTCGCAAGGCCGATATCAACCTGATGGTGGTGTTCGAGACATTGATGCTCGAACGCAACGTCACTCGGGTGGCGGAAAAGCTGTTTCTCGGTCAGCCAACCATCAGCTCTGCGCTCAACCGCTTGCGTGCGATGTTCAATGATCCGCTGTTCATACGCGTTGGCCATCGCATGGAGCCGACGGCGCGGGCAGAGGAGATCATCAAGCACCTGTCGCCGGCGCTGGATTCCTTGTCCGTGGCCTTGAGCCTGACCCATGATTTTGACCCGGCCAGCAGCACGATGTCGTTCCGCATCGGGTTGTCCGACGATGTCGAATTCGGGCTGTTGCCGCCATTGCTGCGAGCTCTGCGCCAGGAGGCACCCAACGTGGTGTTTGTGGTGCAGCATGTCGATTACTGGCGAATTCCCGACTTGCTGGCGTCCGGCGATATCACGGTGGGCATCAGCCAGACCCGCGGCTTGCCGGCCAATGCCAAGCGCAAGTTGCTGCGGCACATCCAGCCCAGCATTTTGCGCGCCGATGCCTCCGACACACCGCTGACCCTCGATGAATATTGCGCGCGACCGCACGTGCTGGTGTCCCATACCGCCAATGTCAGTGGCTATGCCGACGAGTGGCTGGCGGATATCGGCCGCACGCGCCAGGTGGTGCTTTCGGTGCCGCAGTACAGTGCATTGCCGGCCCTGCTTGCCGGCACCGACCTGATTGCCAGCCTGCCGGATTATACAGCCGAGGCGATGGCCGCATCGGGAGTGCTGTTCAAGGAGCCCTTTCCCTTCAAGACTCCGACCCTGGATTTATCCATGGTCTGGCTCAGCCACGTCGATAGCGACCCTGCCGAGCGCTGGCTGCGTTCGCGCCTGGAGGCGTTCATGAGTGAGCGCGCCGTATTGCCGCTGCCCGAATGAACAGGGTGGCGCTGTGTTATATGTACGACCTTTGCACCCCACTTGAAGGAAGCGACTCATGCCTCACCTGCACATGGAATACACCGCCAACCTGACTGATCTGAATGCCGATGTGGCATTGATGCGGTTGAACAATACGTTGGTGGGTTCCGGTCAGTTTGCTGCCGAATTCGACATCAAGAGCCGCGCGGTCAAGGTCGAGACGTTCAAGGTGGGCACGGCACTGGCTGAGCGGGCGTTCGTGCATGTGAAGCTGGCGCTGTTGAGCGGTCGTTCCGCACAAATCAAGAAACAACTGTCTGAAAGCCTGCTGGCGGTGGTTCAGGACCTGTGTGAATGGCCGAGCGGCATTGAAGTCCAGTTGTGCGTGGAGATTCTTGACATCGATCGCGATTCCTACAGCGAGACCGCCATCAGCCACTGAGTATCAGGCCGTTTCCTGCTCGACACAGGCCTGGATCACTTGCTCCCGCAGCCAGGTGTTGGCGCTGTCCTGATCGACACCCTGGTTCCACTGCATGTCGAGGGTGAAACCCGGCAAGCCTTCGGGCGCTTCACAGTGATTGAAGGTGTCTGCACTGGCCAGCAGTCGCTGGATGCGCCGGGGCAGGGTCAGGGCATAGTCGGTGCCGGTAATCAGCTTCAGCGCTGCGCTGTAGCTGTTGGCGCGTGCGACGATCTGGCGCTGATGAGTCTGCTGCGCGAGCCAGCCGTCGACCATGTTGGTGGCGGACGTCCAGGGTGTCGGAAACACGTGTCGACGCTCGACATAGCTTTGCAGACTCAAGCGTGGTTCCGCCGGCGTGGCGTGTTTATCGAAAACACAAACCAGGTCGTCTTCGAGCAGTGTCCGGGATTTGAAATCGATGTGCCGGCGATGAAAGTTCGGACCGAAGCACATCACCAGGTCGAGGCTGCCTTCGCGCAACGCCTGTGCAGGAATATCGGCTTCGAGTTTGACCACATTGACCATCACCGGAAGATCGGCGAGGTCGAAGGTTTTCAACAAGCGCGGCAGGATCAGTTGCTCGAAATATTCCGGTGCGCAGATGTTGAAGGTCACGGGTTGCAGGCCTGGGTCGAACGTGGGTGAGCCGGCGTGACACAGGTTGATGCCTTCGAGGATTTTCAACACGTGAGGGTACATCGCGCCAGCCTTGCGGGTGGGCTGCATGCCGCCGGTACGGGTATTGACGAACAGCTCGTCCTCGAAACCGGTACGCAGTTTTTTCAGGCAGTAACTCACCGTGGACTGGCTGACGCAAAGCGTCTCGGATACGCCGGTGACGCTGTTTTGCTCGTACACGGCGACGAACACCATGAGGTCCTGCATGTCGAGTTTTCTAAGTGAATTACTGTTCAGCATCCATTCCGTCTCGCTACGTTCCTTGCGCTGACCTTGTGCAAGGATGAGCGAATGATCCTAGCGGAATGAGGGAACAGGGAGAATGCCTCGCCGGAAGTTTTGCCCAAGGCCCTTTCAGCCCTGGACCATCGACGACACGGCGCGGCGGCTGGACATCAACAGCGCGAACATTCCGACGCCCACCAGTACCGCGCCGGCCAGTTCCAGCGGCAGCGGCATCAGGCGCCCCCAAAGCCAGTGAAACACGGTGATGAACAGCGTGCTCAGGTAGATGTAGGAAATCACCGAGGACGGCGCGATCACACCTATGGCCCGGTGCAGCAGCCAAAACGTCGCCAGGGTGGCGAACACCGCCAGGTACATCAGCCAATAGAAATCGTTGAGCGTCAGTAGTGATGCCGAGCGCCAACCGCCACTGAAGCCGCAGAACGTGAGTAGAAACAGCGCACCGAACAGCATGTTCCAGAACGTCATGGGCACTGGCCCGCGCCCCTTGAGGCTACTGGCTTTCAGGCGTTGGCTGAGGGGAGCGTAGAGTGCCATGGCCAGGCAGCCGATACCGTACACGGTCAATGCATAGGGCGATGGCAACTCGCCGGGGCCGCTGCCTTTCATGATCAGTAACACTGCGCCGGCAGCGGCGAGCAGCATCGGTACAATCCGTTGTTTCAGGCTGCCGTCAGGTGTCAGCACGGCTTCGAAAGCCAGAGTCATCAGCGGCACCAGCGTGAACACCGTCCCGGTGTTGACGGCCGAGGTGTAGCGCAATGCTTCGAACAGTGAGCCGAAGTACAGTGCCAGCAGCAGGCCGAGCACGGCGTGACCGAGCAGCGCACGGGCGGTCATGACGGCATCGCCCTTGAGCAGCAACAGCGGCAGAAACACCACGGCGCAAAACAACAGGCGCAAACCGGTCAGCAGGATCGGGTCGATGGCCTGGCTGACTTGCGCCGCTGCGGAAAACGACGCCGCGATCAACAAGGCCCAAAGCAGCATACTGGCGTGAGCGGCGGCGATACCGGTGGTTTTCATGGCGGGCTCCGGGTCAATGGATGTGGCGGGTGTAGTGCCCTGGGTTGAAGGGCAACGGCATGGAGGGGCGCAGGTTCAGGGCAACCTGGACAACGCTGGGCATCAGCCAGAGGGCAGGGTGGGCGGTGGCGCGCGTGTTTTCCATGATCGGACCTTGAACAGTAGTGGTCCGATTAGGCGCGCGTAGCCTGGAGGCGGCAAATCAGAAAGTCCGGTGTGGTATTTGGAAATTAAATACAAGCTCCCGCAGGGGCACCACTGAACAGGGAAATGTTTAGCCAAACGACATCCAAGGTTCTACAAATCCTGATTTAACGACTTGACCCATCGTGTGAGGCTGCGGGTCATCTGATTTCTGTGGTTCTCCCTATGGACGGTTGGCCAGTCGCAATCCACTTCAAGGCATCCACCGACGCTCGAACGTCGAGCCTTGGGCGTCGATTCATGCCCGCCACCGCACCAAACCTCTCTGCACTTCCTTCGGAACTGGCCTTCTGGGCGCTGTGGCATTGCCGCCATGCGCGCCCGCCGGATTCCTGCTTTTTCCGCTGATTGTCCCTACCTGTTCCGGTTGATGCCGGGATTGAAGTGCGGGTGCTTTTGCGTACCCGTCTGACACGGAAAAAGAGAATTCCCATGAGCAGTGCCACCACCGCGTTTGCCACCAGGCTTGAAGCCCTGACCTTTCTGGAACAGAACCCGGATATCGAAATGTTCGAGCTGTTCATCCTCGACAACAACGGAGTGCCACGGGGCAAGTTGCTGCATCGTGACGAGTTGCTGGCGGTGTATGAAAGCGGGCGGCCATTGCCGAGCACTATCCTCGGGCTGACCATCAACGGCGATGACGTGGAAAACTCGGGGCTGGTCTGGGATGTCGGTGATATCGACTGCCGGGCCTACCCGATCAGCGGCAGCCTCACGCGCATGCCGTGGCGTCTGATACCGACCGCGGCCGTGCAGGTCAGCATGCACCCAACGCAAGGAATGCCCGCCACCATTGCCGATCCCCGTCATTTGCTGGCGAAAGTCATCGAAGGTTTACAGGCTGACGGCTATTACCCGGTCATGGCGGCGGAACTGGAGTTCTACCTGCTGGATCAGCAACGCGACAGCAACGGCCGGCCTCAATCGGCACGGGATGTCGATGGCGGGCGTCCGCGCGGCACTCAGGTCTATGGTTTGCGCGAGCTTGAACAGATCGAACCGTTCCTGGCCGATCTCTATAGCGCCTGCAAGCTCCAGGGGATTCCGGCGCGCACGGCCATTTCCGAATACGCACCGGGGCAAGTGGAAATCACCCTCGAGCACCGCACCGATGCGTTGCAGGCGATGGACGAAGCGGTGCGCTACAAGCGTCTGGTCAAGGGGGTGGCGCACAAGCACGGCATGACAGCCTGCTTCATGGCCAAGCCATTCGATGACCTGGCCGGTACCGGGATGCACATGCACGTGAGCCTGGCGGACAAGGACGGCAACAACCTCTTTGCCAGCGAAGCGCCGGATGGAACGCCACTGCTCAAGCAGGCTGTCGCAGGCATGCTCAGTACCTTGCTCGATTCGCTGTTGCTGTTCTGCCCCAACGCCAACTCCTACCGTCGATTCCAGGCCAACAGCTATGCGCCTCTGGCGGCCACCTGGGGCGTGGACAATCGCACCGTGAGCCTGCGCGTACCCGGCGGGCCAGCGTATTCCCGGCACATCGAGCATCGGATTTGTGGCGCAGACGCCAACCCTATCTGGCGGCTGCGGCGATACTGGCCGGTATTCATCGCGGTATCCGTGAACAACTTGACCCTGGTGCGCCGGTGGAGGGCAATGGCTACGCCCAGGCTGCGAAACTGTTGCCGACAGACTGGCTGACCACATTGCGATCACTGGAAGGCTCCAGTTGGGCCAGGGAATCGTTCGGCGGGGAGTTCCTCGGTGTCTACCTGGCGGTGAAACGCGCCGAATATCGCCAATTCATGGGGAGGTCGGTGAGCAGGACTGGCGGTGGTACTTGCACCAGGCTTGAGTCGACGCTGAACCGGAGCTGAACCATTCTCAAATAGTCTGAAAGTTTCAGGCGGGTTTTATAAGCCAACTAATTGTTGGCTTCTTTTTCACAAAAAATTGATGGTTGGCAACCTAAAATTAGAGCTGCCTCGGTAAATGAAATTTTCACATTTACCGAAGGCATTTATTTTCAGGACCCGCCGAACCTCATGCTTAAGATTAAAGCCGTGCGCCCCGAATGGGTGACACTGATTGCCAGCGCATTTTTGTTAGTTGGCTTCAATTTTGTACTCTGGCAACACCTGTTCGAAATCACCGCAGCCGATGGTAAAGGCATCGTCATGCGCGTGGCCTTCGGGGTGATGATCTTCGCGGCCTTCAATATTGTCCTGACCTTGCTGGCCTTCCGGCCGGTGCTCAAGCCGGTCCTGACCCTGCTGTTCATGATCAGCGCGGGCGTGGCGTATTTCATGAGCCAGTATGGTGTGCTGATCGACACCGGCATGTTGCGTAACTTTGCGGAAACCAATGCTACGGAAGTGCGCGACTTACTGTCGCTCAAGTTGTTTGTTTATATCGTGCTACTGGGTGTTTTACCGACTTGGCTGTTGTGGAAGACGCCGATTGATTACCGTCGCTGGCACCGTGAGCTACTGAGTAAAGTCCTGGTGGTTTTTGCCTCGGCAGCGGTCATTGGTGGTGTTGCATTGGTTAACTACCAAGGCCTGTCTTCGCTGTTTCGCAATCACCACGAATTGCGTCTGATGGTGGTGCCAAGCAACTACATTGGTGCCTCGGCCGGTTTCTTGCGTGAAAAAGTAGCCACTGCGCGACAGCCCTTTGTCAAAATCGGGGAAGATGCCCAGCGCAATCCGGCCTGGCAAACTCACGGGCGCAAATCCCTGACTGTTCTAGTCGTAGGTGAAAGTGCCCGGGCAGAGAACTTCGGCATCCTTGGCTACAGCCGTGACACCACGCCGAAACTGAGTAAGGAAGACGGCCTGATCGCCTTCACCGATGTGCATTCCTGCGGTACTGAAACCGCCGTATCGGTGCCTTGCATGTTCTCCAACATGGGCCGCAAGGACTACAACGCCAGCAAGGCGAAGAACGAAGAAGGCCTGCTGGATGTGCTCAAGCATGCAGGTATCGACGTGATCTGGCGTGACAACCAGTCAGGCTGCAAGGGTACGTGCGATCGCGTCACCATTGAAGACGTCAGCAATCTGAAAGATCCGGCGCTGTGTGCCAACAGTGAATGCCGCGACGAAATCCTGCTGCAAGGATTGCAACATTTCATCGATACCCTGGACAAAGACACCGTATTGGTATTGCACCAGATGGGCAGTCACGGTCCGGAGTACTTCAAGCGTTATCCGAAAGAGTTCGAGCGTTTCACCCCGGTTTGCGAGAGTAATGCCCTGAACAATTGCAGTCGCGAAAGTATCGTCAATGGTTACGACAACACCCTGGTCTATACCGACCATGTGCTGTCGACCCTGATCGATCTGTTGCGCAGTAACCAGGGCAAAGTGGATACCGCGATGCTGTATCTGTCGGACCATGGCGAATCCCTGGGTGAATACAACCTGTTCCTCCACGGCACGCCTTACATGCTGGCCCCGGAACAGCAAAAGCATGTAGCCATGTTTGCCTGGTTCTCCGACAGCTATAAAAAGTCGTTTGCGGTAGATACCCATTGCCTGCAGCAGAGTCGCGAAAAGCCCTTGAGCCAGGACAACCTGTTTCATTCGATGCTTGGGCTGCTGGAGGTCAACAGCAAGGTCTACAACCAGGACCTGGACATGTTTGCCGGATGTCGTGGTCCAGTGGTCGACGGTGCGTTGGCTAAAGATTGAGTGCTCCGGTTTTGTTTCACGCGGCGGCCGCCGACCTGCGGCCTGTAGAACTTTCATCAAGAGCCATTGCACATGTCCGCTCAGCCCCCATCCGCCATCGAGCTTGAGATTGCCCGGCGCTACGACCAGGAACATGCGCGCGTCTGCCTTCAGCCGCAAGCGCCGGGTCTGGCCGGGCGTCTGGCGCTCTGGCGTGAGGAGCGTCTGGTGCGCAATGCACTCAAGGCCGCCGGTGAACCGGGGTTGATCCTTGACGTGGCCTGCGGTGTGGGGCGTTTCTGGCCGGTGCTGGCCGAACATGCCAATCGGGTGATTCTCGCGACGGATCCGTCCCAGGAGATCCTCGATCATGCCCGCACACATCATCCGCAGAGTTTGTTGAAGCGGGTCAAGACCTTTCAAAGCTCCGCGTTCACGATTGGCTTGTCGGAGAACGCGGTTGACTGCATCTTTTGCATGCAACTGTTTCAGCACCTTGCCAACCCGGAACATCGTCTGGCGATGCTTGGCGAGTTTTGCCGGGTCAGTCGCGATACGGTGATTGTCGCGGTGCGCCTCGGCGGTCGTTTCAAGGGCGCGCGTTCAGGCGTGGAAGGGCCGTTGCCGAGCAAGGCCGAGGTGGAAAGCGAGTTCAGGCAGGCGGGTTTCCGTTTGCTCAGCCATCAGGACTTTTTGCCCGGTTGTGCGCGGATGCGGATCTACGTGCTGGGTAAGACCAGCTAGCCTGACGTTGTCGGACTATTCTGTATGTCACGCAGTAATTTTCGCTAACGCTCTTGTTCAGTGGATGCGCGGAAATCGCCGGGGGCGATATATACTGCGCGCCATTCTTCAAGGGAGAGCCGTGTGGCCATCGATATTCACTGGATTCGCGACAACGATAGCCTCGGACAGTTGTGTGCCGAGTGGCAGCAGTTGCCATTCGTTGCCCTCGATACCGAATTCATGCGGGTCGACACCTTCTACCCGATCGCCGGCCTGTTGCAGGTCGGCGATGGCGAACGCGCCTACCTGATTGATCCACTGACCATCGACAACTGGCAACCATTGGCCGCGTTGCTGGAAAACCCGGCCGTGCTCAAAGTTGTCCATGCGTGCAGCGAAGACCTCGAAGTCCTGCTGCGCCTGACCGGCAGCCTGCCGGCACCACTGTTCGATACGCAGCTGGCTGCCGCTTACCTGAACCTTGGTTTTTCCATGGGCTATTCGCGGCTGGTGCAGGAAGTACTCGGCATCGACCTGCCCAAGGGTGAAACCCGTTCCGACTGGCTGCAACGCCCGCTTTCCGAAACCCAGATCAGCTATGCTGCCGAAGATGCCGTGCACCTGGCTGAAGTGTTCGTAAAGCTGCGTCCCAAGCTGTCCGACGAAAAATACGCCTGGGTCCTGGAAGACGGCGCCGAACTGGTGGCCAACCTGCGCCGCGAGATCGACCCGAACGAGGTCTATCGCGATGCCAAGCTGGCCTGGAAGCTGTCCCGCGCCCAACTCGCCGTTTTGCGTGAGCTTTGCGCCTGGCGCGAAAAGGAAGCGCGCGCCCGTGACTTGCCGCGCAACCGGATTATCCGCGAGCATTCGCTGTGGCCATTGGCGCGCACGCAGCCGGACAACCTCGGTGCCCTGGCGAAAATCGAAGACATGCACCCGCGTACCGTGCGTCAGGACGGCGAGTTTCTGCTTGATCTGATCAAGCGCTCTGGCAGTGTGTCGCCTGATCAATGGCCGCCAGCCGTGGCGGAGCCATTACCGGTGGACGCTGCCGTGCTACTCAAACAGCTGAAAGCCATCGGCCAGGCCGAAGCCGAGCGCCTGAACATTGCGCCGGAACTGATGCTGCGCAAGAAAACCCTGGAAGCGCTGCTCAAGAGCGGCTTTCCCAATGGTCCCTACCAATTGCCTGATTCGCTGCGTGGCTGGCGTCGCGAATTGATGGGCCAGACGCTGCTCGACAGCCTGGCCACCGCCGGAGAACAGCCTTGAAACGTATTTGCTCCATCTACCGCAGCTCAAAGAAAAACGAAATGTACCTGTATGTGCTCAAGAGCGATGCTCTGGAGCGTGTGCCGGATGCCCTGATGGCAGCCTTCGGCAAGGCCATCCACGCGTTCGACCTGGTGCTGAGCCCCGAGCGCAAGCTGTCGCGCGAGGACATCGCGGTCGTGCTGGAAAACCTCGAAAAACAGGGTTTTCACCTGCAAATGCCGCCTGCCGAAGACGAGTACATCGAGCACTTGCCGGAAGAGTTGTTGCGTCGCAACGACCCGGTGTGAGCGGCAGACAGGCTCTGTTCAGAGTGGTTATGAAACACTGATTGATTTTAGCGATGGCAGCATCGACGGAGCACCGCTCTGTCGGCGGCCGTCTGCACCGTTTTTGAAAGGTTTGAAGCATGCGCGTCCTGATTGCTGAACACGACCACCCCGTGTACGCCCAACTGTTGCGCGAGGCGGCACCGGATCTGGAGGTGCTGACCAGCGGTGACTCCGCCGAACTGGCCAGTCAGGCCGCCGATTGCCCGGTGTGGCTCGGCCAGCCTGATTTGCTGGCGACCCTGTTACGCCAGGGCCATCAACCGCAATGGCTGCAATCGACCTGGGCGGGCATCACGCCGCTGCTGGCCGATGGCTTGCCGCGGCACTATCGGTTGACCCGTGCAGTCGGCATCTTCGGCCAGGTCATGGCCGAGTACGTGCTCACCTATATGCTCGGTCACGAACGTGAAGTGCTGGCGCGACTGGTCAGCCAGGTCGAGCGCAAGTGGGACAGTCGCCATGGTCAGAGCCTGGCGGGGCGCAAGGTGTTGATCGTCGGCACCGGTGATATCGGTCAAAGTGTCGCTCAGTTCCTCGTGCCGTTTGGCGTCGAGTTGTATGGCGTTGCCAGCAGCGCGCGGGAGCAGGCGCCGTTTATCGAAGTCGGTTCACTGGCGGATCTGCCGCGGCTGGTCGGTGAGGTCGATTACGTGGTCAATCTGCTGCCGAACACGCCGGACACCCACGATATCTACGACGCGGCGCTGTTCAGGCAATTCAAGCCGACCGGGTTGTTCATCAACGCCGGGCGCGGTGTGGCGGTGGTCGATGCGGATCTGGTGGAGGCCTTGAAGGAAGGGCATCTGGCGGGTGCGGTGATTGACGTGTGCCGTCAGGAACCATTGCCCCAGCGTCATCCATTCTGGACGGCCTGGGGCCTGCTGCTGACCGGCCACAGTTCGGCACCGACTTCGCCATCGATGATGGTGAAGCTGTTTGTCGAAAACCTGCGGGCGTATCAGGCGGGAGAAGCGTTGCGCGGGGAAGTGGACTTCGACCGCGGGTATTGATTCGCCGCTTGCCTGGCTGTAGGAGCGAGCTTGCTCGCGATGGTGTGTCAGTCGACACCAAGGTAGCTGACACTCCTTCGCGAGCAAGCTCGCTCCTACAGACACTGGCAGTGTGGCTTACAGGGTGAAGTCACCTTCAGCCGCCAACTCGCTCAATGGACGACGCGGGCTGGGTTCTTCACGGGCTTGCAGGTAGTCCGCCAGGCTCGCCTTGTCCCCCAGCTTGCCCACCGCGACGGCGGCGTGCAGGGCATAACCTTCAGGAATGTTCAGCGCCTTGCGGGTCAGTTCCTGATCGAAGCCGGCCATGCCGTGGGTGTGCCAGCCGCTCAGGCTCGCTTGCAAGGCCAGGTGGCCCCAGGCGGAACCGGTGTCGAAGGTGTGCCACAGGGCTGGGGTTTCTTCGGTGGCGCCTGGCGCGGTGAAGGTGGTTTTCGAAATCACGATCACCAGGGCCGACGCATGTTGCGCCCAACTGCGGTTGAATTCGTTCAGCAGGCCCAGGTAACGCTCCCAGTTCGGCGTGTCGCGACGTGCGTAGAGAAAGCGCCAGGGCTGCGAGTTGTAGGCCGAAGGTGCCCAGCGGGCGGCTTCGAAGAAGCTCAGCAGGGTTTCCTCTGGAATCGTTTCGCCGGTAAAGGCGCGGGGCGACCAGCGATCGGTGAACTGAGGGTGAATGGCGTAATCGGCAACGCGTGGGTTGGCACTCATCAAGAGATTCCTTGCTACGTTTGAAAGTGAGGGTTGTCCGAAACCTGTGGGCGCAGTTGAGCCGGGCCGTGAGGTTTTTCGGGAGCCGTGGCAGTTCACCGTAATGCAACGCGGTTGAGCGTTAATGGCACGCGGGTAGGGCTCCTTGCGATTGGCAAAGCTACTTGGCAACGCAAAAACTGACAAGCCCGTTCTACCGACAGTCGCCAATGCTTGGCCCAAGGGGCTTCGGGCACTAGACTGGCGGCCTTTTCACCACCTGATGTCGATGCTCGAACCATGGCCGCCAAAGTAGAACCGTTCTGGATACGCAAAACCCTCGATCAACTCGATCAGGAGGAATGGGAGTCGCTGTGCGACGGCTGTGGATTGTGCTGCCTGCAAAAGCTTGAAGACGAAGACGACAACAGCGTCTATTACACGCGTATCGCCTGCAAATTGCTGGACCTGAAAACCTGCCAGTGTACGGACTATCCAAACCGCCGTGACTCCGTGCCGGACTGTATCCAGCTTACGCCGGGCAAGGCCGACGAATTCAAATGGCTCCCGCCGACCTGCGGCTATCGCCTGGTCAGCGAAGGCAAGGACCTGCCGTTGTGGCATCACCTGGTGTGCGGTGATCGCGATGCCGTGCATCACGAGCGGATTTCCCAGTCCGGGCGCATGCTCGCCGAAGGCAGCGTGCCGGAAGACGATTGGGAAGATCACCTGATTTTCCGAGCGGGTTAATGCTCATCGCTTTTTTTGTGGCGAGGGAGCTTGCTCCCGCTTGACCGGGCTGGCGCACCAGTGCTTAGCACTCAAAAAGTCGCCAGTGATAACCAGGATTTGGGGCCGCGATGCGGCCCAGCGCGAGCAAGCTCGCTCGCCACATCAGGAGTGTGTATGGCTGGGGGATGGCGGCGGGCGTGGGTCGTTGGATTTCTGGCCGTGAATTCGCCCGTATGGGCGGCGAACAAGGTCAATCTGGATTATCACGTGCACCTGTTGCCGCAGAGCGATCAGGCCGAAGTACGCCTGACGCTCGCCCAGGGTTCGGCAGTGCGCAGCCTGGATTTCGACCTCGGCGACGGCAGCCGCTACAGCGATTTCAAGGCTGACGGCCAATGGCAACTGACCCCCGGCAAAGCGGCGCGAGGTGTCTGGCGCCCGACGGCTGACAAGGCCAGCCTGACCTACCGCGTGAGTATCAGCCACGGGCGCAAGAGCGGCAGCTTCGACACGCGCATGACGCCAAACTGGGCGTTGATGCGCGGCGAAGATCTGGTACCGGCGGCCAGACTCGACCAACAGGACGGCATCGAACTGGTTTCACGCCTTGAATTCGAACTGCCCGCTGGCTGGAAAAGCGTTGAAACCGCGTGGCCACGCATCGGTCAGAACAAATTCCGTATCGATAACCCTTCCCGGCTGTTCGACCGGCCCACAGGCTGGATGCTCGCCGGCCAGCTTGGCAGCCGCCGTACTCGTCTGGGCGAGACGGAAGTCACCGTCGCCTCGCCACTGGGGCAGGGTATGCGTCGTATGGATGTGCTGACGCTGCTGACTTTCGTCTGGCCGCAAGTGCAGGCGCTGTATCCGCGTCACCCTGGCAAATTGCTGATCGTCGGGGCCAATGATTCAATGTGGCGCGGCAGTCAGTCGGCGCACGAATCGATCTATCTCAACAGTCACCTGCCGTTGGTCAGCGAAAGTGGCACCAGTGCCCTGGTCCGTGAGTTGGCCCAGATGTTCGGGCGGATCAACGGCACGCAGCGCAGTGACTGGATCAGTGAAGGCTTTGCCGAGTATTACGCTATCGAACTGGTGCGCCGGGCCGGCGGCATGAGCGATGAACGCTACGAGAACCTGCACGGCAAACTGGTCAGGATAAGCCAGAAAGTCACTACGCTGCGCAGTGAGCGGATCAACCCGGCGCAGCTGGCCAGGGCCGTGGTGTTGCTGCAGGAGCTGGATCGCGAAATTCGCCTGAAAACCCATAACAAGCGTTCGCTGGACGACGTGTTGCGCGGGGCGATGCGGCAAGGGGATATCGATACCACAGCGTTTGTTCAGCTCAGCGAGAGCGTGATCGGTGGTTCTTCAAAAGTACTGAGTACCGAGTTGATTCAGTAACACCGCCATTCGCGAGCAAGCCCGCACACATTGGTCCGCGTTGTACACAAAACCAGTGTGGGAGCGGGCTTGCTCGCGAAGAGGCCGGTTGCCTCAGCGAAATTCCCGGATCAAACCCCGGCTTTAGGCTTGTCGGTAACGCTGGCGGTTTTGTTCGCCGCCTCGGCGTTGGCCTTCAACTGGCTCAGTTCTTCACCCGCCCGCTGGATTTTCGCCCGCACGTTGTTCATGTCCTGACGGCTTTTCTCCAGCAGGCTTTTCGCCGAACTGTGGCCGGTAATGCCGCGCGCCAGGGCCACGCCGCCGATGGCCACCTGGACCAGGCCAAAGACCCCGCCACGACGCAGGCCCTTGCCCACCATCACCACGCCGCCGGCCAGGGAGCCGATGCGCTCCCAGCCCTGCACGTTCTGCCCGGAGGGGCTCTGGAACGGGGTGGATTCGATACGCTCGACGGGTTTGAGTTCGCTCATGGTCTGTCTCCAGGCTTCAGTGATCGATAGATAAGCTGACTGCCCGGGCAGGCAGCTCGTTCAATCGGATGTGCGGCGATTCAGCGGAATTTTGGCCCGGAGCGGGTATTGAGCCCCTTGGCCATGCGGTCGTAGAGCACGACGTTGACCGTGGCGGCCAGGTTCATGCAACCGGTGGTCGGAATGTAGACCACGTCTTCACACCAGTCGCGAATCTCTTTGTCCAGCGATCCGTCTTCCGGGCCGAAAATGTAGATCGCGCGATCCGGGTGGGTGTATTCCGGCAACGGGCGAGCGCCTTCGACCAGTTCAACGGCGACGGGCACACAATTGAGGGGCAGGATTTTCTTCAGGTCGTCGATGCCGATCAGCGGGATGTCGTAGTGCACGCGCTTGGTATCGGTGACGAAGTCGGCGGCGCGCTCATAGCGCTTGCCGGTGTAGAACACCGACGCCACGCCATAACAGCCAGCGGCTCGCATCACGGAACCTACGTTTTCCGGTGACTTGGGGTTATACAAACCAATGCAGCTGTACCGTTTGTCTGCCACGAGCGGGGTGCCTTTCGGGAAAAAAGCGCGATTATACGGGGATTGGGGGAGGGGTGCTCAGGTTGGAGATCTGTGGTGTCAGGACTATTGCTATCGCGAGCAAGCTCGCTCCCACAGTTGATCGAGGTGTCCTGACGGACGAAGAACAATGTGGGAGCGAGCTTGCTCGCGATGAGGCCAGTTCAGGCACTGAAGATTTTCAGTCTTCTTTTTCATCAATCCCGCCAACGCCGCAAACGGATTATGCGTGGCCTTGGCGATTTTCGGCGTGCTGAGGGAGCCTTCGTCGAAATACTGCTGGTCGGTATACCGCGAGTGTTCGTTATCGTGGCAGTACAGGCACAACAACTCCCAGTTCGAGCCGTCCTGCGGGTTGTTGTCGTGATTGTGGTCGCGATGGTGCACCGTTAGTTCGCTCAGGCGCTTGCCGGAAAACTCACGGGCGCAACGGCCACAGACGTGCGGGTACATCTTCAGGGCCTTGTCGCGGTAGCCCATTTCCTTGTCGCGCTGGTTGTCGGCGAGGATGCGATCCAGCTTGGACGTGTTGGTCGGGGTGGACGAACTCATGGGTTCACCTTTGTAGAAAGACTAATGACGGTATTAAGCGAAGTTTAGCTCAGCCCTTGAGCTTCTCGGCAATCCAGATGGTGTGGCGGGTGCCCTTGTTGCCATGGGCGAAGACCTGCACTTCCTCGGCCTTGAAACCGGCCTTCTTCAGTTTGTCGGAAAACTGCCGGTCGGCACTGGCCGACCAGACGGCCAGCACACCTTTGGGTCTCAGGGCCTTGGCGCAGGCGCTCAGTCCGCCGGCCGAGTACAGCCAGCTGTTGGCTTTCTGGGTCAGGCCTTCGGGGCCGTTGTCGACGTCGAGCATGATGGCATCGAAGCCCAGGGGTTCGGCTTGCAGGACTTTGGCCACGTCTTCCATGCGAATCACTGTCCGCGGGTCGAGCAGTGGATTACCGGCCTTCTCGCCCAGCGGTCCACGGTTCCACTCAACGACGCCGGGCACCAGTTCGGCGACCACCACTTCGGCGGTTTTGCCCAGGTGCTTGAGCGCCGAAGCGAGTGTGAACCCCATGCCCAGGCCGCCGATGAGTACCCGTGAGTCCGGTCGACCGGCGACCTTGCGACACGGGATCTCGGCCAGGGCATCTTCGGAGCCATGCATGCGCGTGTTCATCAATTGTCCGCCATCGCCACCCTGGATCTTGATGACGAAATCCTCGCCGTATTCGAACAGGCACAGGGCACCGCCGTTTTCAGGAATGGGGGTGGTGTCCAGCAGAACGAAACGTTTCATGGGGCTCACTTGAAGAAAATTGGCTGCACAGGGGGAGGGCAAACAGACGCAGTTGGGAGTAGCCTGTTTATGACGACAAGGCCAACGGAGCCATTGATGAAGCGCACTATTCTAACGGCCATTACCCTGGCTGCGCTCTCGATAACTGCAGTGCAGGCTCAACAGTTGCAATCGATTCCCGTAAGCCCCGCGCCGATGCCCGGTTCGCCCGGCACCGCGACGCCCACGCCATACCCGCAAATCAGCCCGGTGCCTTTGCCTAAAGTCGGCCCCGGCAGTAGCGGTCCGCCATTGGTGCCGATTGAAATGCCGAGCCCGCCGACCAAGGACCAGCCGATACCGGGCCTGGAGCCCAATCCACCGAAAGTCAAATCGCCGGGCGGCTAGACCTGCTGCGAAAGCAGTTGACCGTCGGCCATGCGCAGGCGTTTGGAAAGGGACACGGCGAGGGCGCGGATGACCTTGGCGGCGATTTTCGGTGCGTCGTTGAGCATCTTTTCCAGCGAGTCCTTGCCCAGGTTGAGCAACTGGCAGTTGCTTGCGGCCACGCAACTGGCCGAGCGCCGTTCGCCGTCGAGCACGGCCATTTCACCGAACGAGCGGCCGCTGCGCAACGTGGCGATGGTGACTCGCTGGCCGTCAGCGGTGGTTTTCTGCACCGCCACCTGACCGGTATGGATGATGCACATGAAACTTCCGGCATCGCCCTCCTGGAAGATCTCTTCGCCCTGGGCAATGGTGCTGATACTGAAGTAGCCCGAAGCCGCGGCGAAGTCCGCCGGCTGCAGTTGATTGAACAGGCCGCAATCCATCAGCCAGTCGCGAATTTCGTTGTTCAGAAAGGTTGATTCAGACATGTCGTCACGGTCTTTTTTGTGATTGTTGCTGACTCGTATTTGAAATTACCGCAAATCCCCTGTGGGAGCGGGCTTGCTCGCGAAGGCGGTGTGTCAGTCAATATCTCTGCTGAATGTTTCGGCCTCTTCGCGAGCAAGCCCGCTCCCACATGGGTTTTGTGTTGTATCGGCTACCAGTGTGTGGAATTAAGACCGGTTCATCGGCTCAGGTTCCTCAGGCAATGCCCAAAACCTTGAACAAAAATGCATATTCGAGTGCTACGTCACGCAATCCCTGATATCGACCGCTCATCCCGCCATGCCCTGCACCCAGTTCAGTCTTGAGCAGTAGTGGATGGCTGTCGGTTTTGGTCGCGCGCAGTTTCGCCACCCACTTGGCTGCTTCCCAATACTGCACACGGCTGTCGTTGTAACCGGCGATCACCAGGGTCGCCGGATAAGCTTGCGCGGTGACATTTTCATAGGGGGCGTAAGCCTTGATCCGATCATGGACGCCCGGCTCCTCAGGGTTGCCCCACTCGTCGTACTCCGTCACGGTCAATGGCAGATCAGGGTCGAGCATGGTGTTGAGTACGTCGACGAACGGCACCTCGGCGATGGCGGCGCCAAACAGTTCGGGCCGTTGATTGAGCACCGCGCCGATCAGCAAGCCACCGGCGCTGCCGCCACTGATCGCCAACTGCGGTGCAGTGGTAAAGCCTTGGGCGATCAGGTGCTCGGCGCAGGCGATAAAGTCGCTGAAGGTGTTGTGCTTGTGCTCCTGCTTGCCGGCGCGATACCAGGCTTCCCCCAGTTCGCCGCCGCCACGCACGTGGGCAATGGCAAACGCCATGCCGCGATCCAGCAGGCTCAGGCGCGCATGGGAGAACCATGGGTCGAGGCTTTCGCCATAGGCGCCATAGCCGTAGAGGTACAGCGGCACGGGTTTGCCCAGGTCTGTGCGCTTGATCACCAGGCTGATGGGCACTTGCGTACCGTCCGGCGCGGTGGCCCACAGGCGCTGGCTGACGTAGTCGTCGGCATCGAACGGGCCGAGCACCGGGGTTTGCTTGAGGACTTTCTGCTCGCCAGAGGCCAGGTCCAGTTGGCGGATTTGCGCCGGGCGGTTCAACGCTTCGTAGCGCAGGCGAATCCGCTCGCTTTCGAATTCCAGGCTGTTTTGCACATGCAGGCTATAGGCCGCATCCGGCAGTTGCACGCGATAAGGCGCCAGGCCCTGCGGGTGAACTTCAATGACCGGCAAGCCGCCGACCCGCAGGCTCAGGGTCATGGCCCCGGTGTTCAGGCTGATGCCGTCGATCATCACTGTGTCGCTGTGGGGGATCAGGTTCTGCCAGTCGGCTTCGGTCGGCGCGGCGCCGGTATCGACGGCCGTGTACAAGGCGAAATTGATACCGTCACGGTTGCTGCGAATGAACCAGGTCCATTGACCGTCGAGCGCACCGTGGTCGACGTCGTATTCATGATCCTCGACCCGTGGTGCCAGGCAGGTGAACGCCTGCTGGGGCTGGGAGGCATCGAGGACCCAGACTTCGCTGGTGGTCTTGCTGCCTACGGACAGCAGCAACTGCTGCTCGGAGCTTGAACGGTAGCAATGCATGAAGAAGCGACCGTCCGGCTCATGGAACACTTCTTCGGCCGCCGTGCCGTCCAGTCGGTAGCGATACAGCTTGTGCGGGCGATGGGTGTCGTCCAGTTCGCCAAAGAACAGCGTCAGGCTGTCGTTGGCCCAGGTCATGCTGCCGTCACAGTCCTGGAATTCCAGCTCGCTGATGCGGCCGTCGGACAGTTCCTTCACGAACAGCGTGTAAATTTCGTCACCACTGGAGTCGACGCTGTAGGCCAGGCGCTGATGATCCGGGCTGATGCTGAACGCGCCCAGGGAAAAGAAGCCGCCATTGGCCAGTTCGTTCGGGTCCAGCAGCAGTTGTTCGCGGCTTTCGTCGAGGGTCAGGCTGTCATCGGCCGGGCGCGGGCAGCGGTAGTGTCGGGCGTACTCATCGCCCGCCATGGTGCGGGTGTAGTACAGATACGGTCCCCACGGCGAGGGCAGGGACAAATCGGTCTCGAGAATCCGCCCCTTGATCTCCTCGAACAGGGTTTCGCGCAGCCCGGCCTGGTCGGCAGTCTGCGCTTGCTGATAGCGGTTTTCGGCTTTCAGGTAGTCGAGCACTGCGTCGGTGTCGCGCTCTTGCAGCCAGGCATACGGATCGGAGCCATCAGCCTTGTGGGCAATCGGGGCGTCGCAAGTGTTGGCGGATAGGGGCATGAAGGGCTCTCGAACAGTGTACGGAATAGGGGCTTGGCAACCTGTGGGAGCGGGCTTGCTCGCGAAGGCGTTGAGTCAGTCAATATCATGTTTGAATGATAAGCCGCATTCGCGAGCAAGCCCGCTCCCACATGGACAACGTCCAACAGTCAGGCATTGATGCAGCCTGATGGGCGAAAAGCCGTTATCATAAGCGCCTCTGTGCGACACGCGTAGCGTGTCTCCAAGACTTCGAGGTGTAGAGTCATCTTGAAGGGCTTCCGAAAGGAAGCCAAGAGCTTGGGTACCCAACCCCAAGAAACAAAACCCTCCCAGAAGTCCAATGCCTTCAAGGACTTGCCGCAGCGGCGGTGGCAAACTCAAGGTCGATTAGCGCTCGGTAGCTCGACCGCAGTACCAGATTTTTCGGTACTGGAGTGCCTACTACACATCAGCCCTGTTCAGGGCTAAACCCATGCGGGAGAGAATCCCCGCTGGGGTTCCCTCCTGCTTTTGAAACAGGAGGTAACAATTTCTTTGGGCATGCTGCCTCGGCAGTCCCTGCTCACATCAAACCGGAGACATGAGCGAAAGCTCTGTCTGTCATTGTCCATCTACCTTGCTCGCAAGGTGACAGCGGACTCGTTGTGCGACCAACGATAGCCTAGGAAGACATGCGTCACTGGTAACGGTGAGGTGTGAAGCTCTTCTCACAATGTAGTCCCCGTCAGGGTGTGCTTTTGCCGCGAGGTAAAGCATAGATACTCGGAGCAGTGCCGGGTTGAGACGCTAGGCTGGTTGGCATGGGTAACGTAAGTGAACTGCTGATAAACGCCGTAATTATGAACAAGCCAAAACTGCTGTCAGGCTTGAGCCAAAAGGCACGTGGTCGGATACCTCTGTAGAGGCTTGAGGTACGTCGTCATAGGACCATCGGTGAAAAGGCAGGCCCTAAACCAATCGTGTGACAGGCAGGGAACGTGGTAAGCCCGTATGGCCGCCTTCGGGCAGGTGAACCGCAAGGGGATCTGTTGGCTGTGCGGGTATGGGATCGCAGAGAAAGCGAAAGCCGGGCTGTAATGGCTCGGATAGGGGTTGGGACATTACCTCACGGGAAACCGGGCAGACTTCTGCGTGGTCTTTCGTCGCATGAACTCTGACTGAACCTGTCTCAATGATCTTAGAGACCCGCAGTATTGGGTCTCCTACTAATCCAACCCTGACGGGAGCGTCCATTCCCGTCAGGGGATGCGTACGTCTTCTACTCGGGGAAACTTGAGAGGAAGGCAGCATGATAGAGCACAGCCAAATGGCCGTGCCTGCGCTTTCTGGCACTCCGCAACAATGGCATGACATCGATTGGTGTCGTGTTCAGCGGAATGTTCGGGCAATGCAGGTGCGGATTGCGAAGGCTTGTCGGGAAGGCAAATGGCGCAGGGTGAAAGCCCTGCAACGGATGCTGACCCGCTCTCGATCGGCCAGATACTTGGCCGTACGACGAGTCACTGAAAACCAGGGTAAGCGCACGGCGGGAGTCGACCGCGTGCTCTGGGATACACCCGACGCAAAATGGATAGCGGCAAATGGGTTGAAGCGTCACGGATATAAGCCACGACCTTTACGGCGTGTGTTCATTCCGAAGTCGAATGGGAAGGAACGCCCTTTGGGTATCCCAACCATGACTGACAGGGCTATGCAGGCGCTGTATTTGCTAGCTCTGGCACCCATTGCAGAAACCAAGGGCGATCCGAACAGCTACGGCTTCAGGATCGAACGCTCTACAGCGGATGCGATGGGACAGTTGTTTGTTTGCCTGTCCAAGAAGGTTTCGGCCCAATGGATACTGGAGGCGGACATACAAGGCTGCTTTGATCACATTAATCATGACTGGATGCTCGCCAACGTCCCTACGGACAAAGCGATTCTTCGGAAATGGTTGAAGGCTGGCGTGATCCATAAAGGCCAGCTACAGGCAACGGATGCTGGTACGCCACAAGGCGGGATTATCTCGCCTACCTTGGCAAATATGGCGCTCGATGGTCTGGAAACACAGCTCAAGCAGTATCTGGGCGTGACAAGGGCCAGAAAGCTGAAGATCAACGTGGTGCGGTATGCGGATGATTTTGTGATTACTGGAAACTCGAAAGAGGTACTGGAAAGCGAAATCAGACCTTGGGTGGAGCAATTCCTGGCAGTACGCGGGTTGCAGTTATCCCCTGAGAAAACACATATCGTCCATACCGATCAAGGCTTCGACTTTCTGGGTTGGAATTTCCGTAAGTACGACGGGAAGCTTCTGATCAAACCGAGTAAGAAGAACGTCAAGGCGTTCTATCACAAGGTGAAGGAGGTCATCGACGCCAACAAGATGGCGAAGCAGGAGTATTTGATTCGATTGCTCAATCCCATCTTGAAAGGCTGGGCGCTGTATCACCAGCCTGTAGTAGCCAAGCAGGCCTACAGCCGCATGGATAATGTGTTGTTTTATGCTCTATGGCGTTGGGCAAAGCGGCGGCACCCGAACAAGTCACTGCAATGGATCGGGAAGAAGTATTTCCGAACTCAAGGAAACAGAAGTTGGGTGTTTGCCACCACGATGTTGGAGGAAAACGGGACGAAAAAGGAGGTCGCTCTGTATTCGCTTGCGAGTACACCGATCGAACGACACAGGAAGGTTAGTGGGGAGTACAACCCCTTCGACCCTTCCATGGAAGAAATGGGCGAGAAGCTGCGGACGGCACAGATGCTGAAAAAGCTGAAGTATCGCAAACAGATTCTCTGTCTCTATCAAAGCCAGAAAGGACTGTGTCTGATGTGCAAACAACCGATTACGAAGGAAACGGGATGGCATGACCATCACATTATCCACCGCACTCTTGGCGGTAGAGACACCCTAGATAACCGGGTACTATTGCATCCTATTTGTCACCAACAGCTTCACAGCCGTGGATTGACAGTGAACAAACCGGCTCCGCAAGGGGCTTTCTAAAGACTTGAGCCGTATGCGTTGAAAGGCGCACGTACGGTTCTTAGGGGGAGGCAGGCCAGTAATGGCCTGTCTCTACCCGACTTGCCTGCCTTGCCATGGACACCATGACCGAGAACGACTATCTGATCGCTTGGGGCCTCTACGCCTTTGCCGCTTTGGGCTGCCTGTTGGTGTGGATGCGCTTGACCCGCTGGATGTGGCGTTGGCTGCGTGAGCCGCTGCGGCTGGCGATGGCCGTGTTGCTGTTCAGCCCGACCATCATCGATCCGGTCAAGGAAAAAGTCGCACCGGCCGTCGCCATTACTGCACTCGACCTGCTGTTCAAGGTCGGCAACAACGCCTGGCGGGCGATTTCCGATCTGTTCATGTACGGCATGATCGCGTTCGGCCTCTATCTGGTGCTGGTGGCGATCCGTTTCCCCATCGAACGCGCCTCCAACGCCCGCAAGGAGCGTGAGGCTGTCGCCAAAGCCGCCGTCCGTGCCGACGAGCCTGAGGATGATCAACCGTTCGGCGGTGCCGGCGATGATCGTTACGGTCGTCCACCCGTGCCGAGCAATCCTCAGCGGATGCGAGTCGAACCCCGTTTGTAACCTTGCCCCTGCGATTGAGCGAGAGTCCGAGCATGTGTGAGTTATTGGGCATGAGTGCCAATGTCCCGACCGATATCGTGTTCAGTTTCACCGGGCTGATGCAGCGCGGCGGACGCACCGGTCCACACCGCGATGGTTGGGGCATTGCCTTCTATGAAGGCCGTGGGCTGCGGCTGTTCCAGGACCCGGCGGCAAGCTGCGAGTCGGAAGTCGCGAACCTGGTGCAGCGCTATCCGATCAAGAGCGAAGTGGTGATCGGGCACATCCGCCAGGCCAACGTCGGCAAGGTCTGCCTGTCCAACACCCATCCGTTCGTGCGTGAGCTGTGGGGACGCAACTGGTGTTTCGCCCATAATGGCCAGTTGGCGGACTTTCAGCCGGCAGCCAGTTTCTATCGCCCCGTGGGTGATACCGACAGCGAAGCGGCGTTCTGCGATTTGCTCAACCGCGTGCGTGCGGCGTTCCCCGAACCGGTCGAGGTCGAAGCGTTGCTGCCGGATCTGGTGGCCGCTTGCGCCGAATACCGCAGCAAAGGTGTGTTCAACTGCCTGCTCAGCGACGGCGACTGGCTGTTCTGCTATTGCTCGACCAAGCTGGCGCAGATCACCCGTCGTGCACCCTTTGGCCCGGCACGCTTGAAAGATGTCGACGTGATCGTCGATTTTCAGGCCGAAACCACCCCTGACGATGTGGTCACCGTCATCGCCACCGAGCCCCTGACCGAAAACGAAACCTGGACCCGTTACGAACCGGGTCAATGGAGCCTGTGGCGACGCGGCGAATGCGTCAGTCAGGGCACGACCGAATAAGGACTCCTTGCATGTTGCTCAGTTATCTACGGCTGGTGTTGTTTGCGGCGGGCCTGTTGATCGGTGTCCAGGTGCCGGGCTTCATCGGCGATTACGCCAAGCGGGTCGAAGCCCATCTGATCGAGGCGCAAGCCGGGTTGAGCGGCTTTCAGAACACCGCCAATCAGTTCTTCAAAGGTGACATGCAGGCCCTGGTGACCCATTACCGCGCCAGTGATGACCCGATCTTTCGCAGCGACGCCGACAGCCTGAACAACCTGCTGACCCGCCAACTGGCACTGGACAAGCAATTCCAGGCGATGCAAGGACCGTGGTACATCCGCTTCCTGCAAGTGGTGCTGGCGGCTGATCCGGACATCCGCAAGGAAACCTGGAATGGCTACAGCTACCAGATCCTGCTGACGCCCGAAGCGATGATCTGGGGCATGAGCGGCGCCTTGCTGCTGTCGTTTGGCCTGGAATGCCTGTTCCGGTTGATTGACTGGGTGGTGCTGGGCGGCAAGCGTCTGCGCCAGAGCCGGCCGATCGAAGAGCGGGATTTGCGCGGCTTGTAACACCGTCAAACGTAAGGGAGCCGGCAAGCCGGCTCCTTGCTTGATTACCAATCTATCGAATAGGTCAGGCTCAAGGTACGGCCTTCGGCGTTGGGGAATGGCGCTTTGGCATTGGCCTGGGCGAACAGGTTGACGTACGTGCGGTTGGTCAGGTTGTACACCCCGCCTTCCAGACGACCGACCGGCAAGTACACGGAGCCGAGCAGGTCCACCAGCGTATAGCCTTCGATGTCGCGCCCGTTGTTGTCCTTGGCGGCAGCGTCGTAACTGGCCAGGTGCATGCCCTGCAGGCGCAGGCTGTAGTCGTCTTCGGTGTAGCCGACGAACAGCGTGGTTTTGGCCGGTGAAATGCGTGTCGCCGGCAGATCGATCCATTTCCCGTTCTGCTGGGTCTCGCCCTTGGCCCAGGCATAGGTGCCACCCACCGACCAGTGATCGGTCGCGCGGTAGGTCAGGCTGTTTTCGATGCCGCGAACCCGCTCCTTCTGGTTGATCAGACGCAAGACACGGCTGTTGGCATCGTAGAACTGGGTCACGTCCGAGGTGTTTTCATAGACGGTGACGTCGGCCTGCCATTTGTCCCAGTCACCGCGCCAGCCCAGCTCGTAGCTGTCGACCTTGATGGCCTGGGCGTTGAGGCTCTGGATGTCGAAGGTGCTGCTCACGTCACGCAAGAAGCGCTGGATGTCCGGCAGCGAAAAGCCCTGGCTGTAATTGGCGAAAACGTCCTGATGCTCACTCAGGTGATAGACCGCGCCCAGGTTATAGAGCGTAGCGTCGTATTTGAGGGTGTCCCCGGGCAGGATGGCGCGTACGCCGGTCTGCACAATCTGACCGTAAGCGATGCTGTCGGAGACCTCGCTTTCGATCCATTCGCGGCGCACACCGCCACGCAAAGTCCAGTCTCCGATGTCCCAGGACATTTGCCCGAACAACGCCTTGGTGGTGGTTTCGATATCCGGGCCCATCTCGTAAGTGGTGCCGGTCTTGGTGTAGGTCAGCCCATTGAGGGTGTATTGGTCACCGCGTTGGCGGGAGCGTTCGTGATCATAGTCGGCGCCCCAGACCAGGTTGCCGGTGGCGCTGCCGATGGCCGGCAGCGGCGTGTCGATGGCCGCACGCAGGCCGTAGACATCCTGCACGCTGTTGTTGTCGGCGATCCCGGCCTTGCCCCGCGACAGGTCCGGGAAGAACAGCGCGTCGGCCCGGCGCCAGTAGCTTTCCATTTGCAGGCCCTGGCCGTAGAAGTCGTTGTCGGTGTAGTTGAGGTTGGCCGCCTGGTTATGGGTGTAGGGCTGGTCGTCGAGTTTCAGCCCTTTGACCGCCACGGCTTGCTGCGAGTTTTTCGGGTCTTTGGTGTAGCCGGTGTCCTGCTGGTCCTTGTAGTCCTGCAGCGACAGGCTGAGTTTTTTGTCGGCATCCAGTTCGTAACCGAAACGACCTTGCAGGTCATAGGTTTCGGTGTCCATGTTGCTGCCCTGGGAGGTGTCCTGAGGGATGCGATTGCCGTTGCCGTCGAACTGGTCGTTGCGCTGGGTCAGGTCGGCGGACACGTACCAGTCCAGGGCATCCTTGCGCCCGGTCGCACTCTGAAAGGCCTCGTAGGCGAAACCCTTGCTGTTGAGGTTGTTGCCGCTGGTCAGGCCCAGTTTGCTGCTGTAGGCAAGGTCCTGCCCCTGATTGCGCTTGGTGATGATGTTGATGATGCCGCCCGAAGCACCAGCACCATAAATGCTGCTGGCGCCGGAAACCACCTCGATGCGTTCGATACTGGCCGGTGCGATGCTGTTGAGCTGGCGGAAGTTGTCACGCGTGGCGTTCTGCGACACGCCATCGATCAACACCAGCATGTTGCGCCCGCGCAGGGTCTGGCCGAAGTTGCTCATCCCGCCGCTGGACGGCGCCAGGCCGGGAACCAGTTGCCCCAGGATGTCGGAGACCCGACGCCCCGCGCCACTCTGTTCGCGAATCTGTTGTTCGTCGATCACCTGGACCGAACCTGGAATCGAGGCAATGGTCGCTTCGCTGCGAGTCGCGGAAACGACGGTGGCTTGCATGTTCAATGTGCCGGGTTGCTGCTCGGTGTCCTCGGCCCAGGTCTGGACGCTGACGGAGCCGAGCAGCGGAATCAACAAGGAAAGTTTGGTGCGGGTCATGAGTTGGTCTTTTTTTTTAGTCGTGATAAGTGTGGGTAGATACGATTGCCGGGCCGGGTGTGGCGGTGAACGAGCGCACCCAGTGAATCCCGATGGCGGCCAGTGCGTAGGTCAACGCCACCAGCCAGAAACTGTGGGCCAACCCGACCAGCCCCATGCCGATCCCGCCGAGGACGGTACCGAGCAGGGCGCCAGCCTTGGCCGCGCTGTTGCCCAGGCCGAGGGCAAAACCCTGCTGGCTTGAAGACACGGTGTTGGCGATCAGTGCATAGGCAACGGGAAGCAGTGCGCCTTGCCAGATGCCCCAGACCAGCCGGCTGACGAGAAAGCCCAGCCACTCGTTAGCCAGTGCCGTGGCCGCCAGTGTCAGGGCGCAGAGCCAGGCAACGCCTTCGATGACGCGTAAGGTGTAAGCCGGCTGCCAGCGGTCGAACAGACGCCCCCACAGCGGTGCGCAAATGGCCAGCGTTGCGGCGCTCGCCGCGTAAGTGGCACCGATCAGCCAGCCCGGCGCGTGCAGAATGTCGGCGACGTACAGCGCGTAGAAGGGTTGCGGCATCATCTTCGCGGCTTGAATCAGCACGATCACCAGCAGGATTCCACCGAGCCAGCCTTTAGGCAGGGCTACCGGCGCCACTGGTTTCTTCGTCGAGGCTCGCGCCTTGTCGGCCGGCAGGAAAAAACTCCCCAGTGCACACAGCAGGCAAATCGCCATCGCGCCATGACAGAGCAGGGCAAACCCCGAGATGTCCATCAACCAGCCGCCCAGTATCGGGCCGATCAACGAGCCGACGGCGGTCGCCGATTGCAGACGGGCCAGGGTGTGACCGCGCCGGGAACTGTCGCAGCAGGCCAGGGCATAGGCTTGCGCGGCGGCGAGAAACCCGGCCAATGCGCCTTGCATCACGCGAATGCCCACCAGCAGCCACGGGTTGAGGGTAATAGCCGCCAGCCCCTGGCACAGCGCAAGTGCCAGCAACGCCCGAACGATCATCGGCTTGTGTCCGGTGCGATCACCCAAACGCCCCCACGCGGGCGTCAGCAGCATGGCCGCCAGCATCGGGCCGGCGTAAACCAGCGCCGATAGCAGCGCGGTGTAGCCGGCGCCCTCTGGCCCAAGCAGATGCTGGATCTGCAATGGCCAGAACGGGCCGCTCATTTCCATGGCACCCATGGAGACAAACTGGATGACGATCAGCAGCCGCAACGCACGACCATCAGCGAGCATCGGCGTTGGTTCGCAGCGGATTACTCAGGCGTCCGACGATGTCGGCGTGGCTGTCGTGCAAGCGCATGCGCATGAACGATTTGGCCGGCCAATCCTGTTCCAGCAGAGCCTGACGCTCGCTTGCCCAGCGTGCCGGTTCGACGTGCTCGCGCACGCTCTCGAAGCACTGTTCAACGTGCCTGGCCAAGCGCTCCCAAAGGATGTTTTCCGGCACATTCCAGTGGCGGGCGCAGAGCAGCGTCAACTCACCGAGGTGGCACATGAACGTGGTATGCAGGAGCTTGTCGCGGACAAAACCGGCGTCGTCGTACAGGGTCATTTTCGGATCGTACAGCTGGATATCCAGACCCTTGGCGTGCAGGGTTTTGCGATCAATGCGAATGTCGCCGAAGTCACGCAGTAACAGCCGGTTCAACTGTCCGTCAGCACCCATCACCATGAAGCTGTTTTGCTGGTGCGCTTCGAACGCCACGCCATACATCAGGTAGATACCCAGCAGGCTCGGGACGGCAATCGACAGGTAATCATCGAAGAACGCCAGCATGGCCTCGCTGTCGTCACGGCCCTGAGCCAGTTGCACCCAGTCATGCAGCAACGGTTGTTCGAATTCGTTGACGGCGAACAGGCTGCCGACCGGCACGGCCAGTTCGCCTTCTTGCAGCAGTGTCAGCGGGTTGTCGCGGTACAGCACGGCGGCATGCCGGGATCGTTCGTCATTGGCCGGTTGTGGCGCGTAATGCACGCCGATGCGCTCCGGCACGATGTTCAGCAGGCGCTGAATCTGCGGTTCATGATCGAGAATCTGCAGTATCAATTGGCTGATGCGCGGTCCCATTCGGGCCGAGCGCGGCGACACGGTGCGCTGCACGCTGGTCAGTCGCAACGCCACCGGCAGCTTGACCATCGGCGCAACGCGGCTGGCCTCAGGTACGAGCGTGCGGAAGGACATGGTCGGGTGACCAGTGAAGGCAAAGATGTCGGTGATGATCAGCAGGTTGTCGGCGATCTCGTTGGCGAACGAATTGGGCAATTCTTCATTGGCTTGCCATGGGTGCGACGGCAGCGGGAGGTAGTCCGTTACCTCCAGGCCCCGTTGCTGCAAATGGTGCTGCAATTGTTCGGCGGCCCGCGGGAAGTGGCCCTGCCACCAGTCCCAGTAATCGGCGGTGCCGGCCAGTGATTCGACATGTGCGTACTGACGGTGCAGGGCGCACAGCACAATCGGAAAACTCGCTTCGAATTCCGGCGAGAAAGCGATGACCTGCGCAGCGCTCAAGCCCAGTTTGGTCTTGTAGTTCGGATGCCAGGGATGGCCGAGCGTGCCCCATTGTTCGAGCAATGACGTCGGGTTCTGGTGGTCGGGGCTGGCTTTGAGCCAGGCAAGCAGATTGTCGTCGTACTCGGTGTCGATCTGCTCTCTCAGGCGCTCGGTCCATCCATGGTGGAACGCCAGGCACAGGGTGTCGTTGCTGTAGCTGTCGTCCAGTTCGCGGGCCAGACGTTCCAGTACCTGCGGGGAGGCGGGCGGGTTGAGCCGGGTGCTGAGGTGCGCGAGCAGTTCGCTGGGCAACTGGATTTTGTGGGGCAGGCTGTCGGGGGTGTGCAGGACGATGCTGCCACGAACGTCCCAGCTGTTCATTCTTCCGCCCGACAGGTGATCGAAGCAAAGCTGCGCACCGTCGCCAAGTGGCAGCCAGCAACGGCTGTTGTCGTCGTATTCGCAGGCTTCGGGGTTGATCAGACCTTCGCGAAACAACGCCTGGATCAGGCGTTGAAAGCAGCGCTGGGCGGCGGGCTCCAGGGCATTGCTCAAGTGGTCGAGGGTGATGCGGTGGGACTGGAAGGCCGGAGTGCCGAGGGCTTCGCTCCAGTTTGAGAGCAATTGCTGCTGTTTATGCGTGTAAGCGCGCATCGAGTCCGACTCCTTCTGGACAGTGATTAGCTAAATGCGCGCAGAGAATACATTTTAAAAATATTAATGCAAATGATAGAGATTAACACTTATGATATTGCGATCTCGTTTTCAGAGGCTGGCCATGGGTTTGCTCAAGACCATGTAGCGCTCTCCCACTTTCTGCGCATACCCCTCCAACACCTGCTGACACAACGTCACAATCTCCTCGACCCACTCAACGCCCACCCGCCACGACACCACTACCTGCAAGTCGGGTGGTCGCTGATCGATGTCCAGCAAGGTCAATTCGCCGCGCGCCAGTTCCTCGGCCACCAGCACTGGTGGCAAGGCACCGATACCGAAACCATCGCGCAACAAGCGGGTAATCGCCGACACCGAATTCACGCAGTTCAGCCGCGGCGCCATCACGCCATTGGCCTGCATCAGGGCGAGCACTTCCTGATGCGGATGGGAGTTTTTCGAGTAGGTGATGATCCGCTCATTCGCCAGATCGGCGACGCCTGAATACTCGCGGTTGTACAGGGAATTGCTGGCGACAATCCAGCCCATGGGGTGGCTGGCCAGTTCCAGGCTGCGCACGCTTTCCTGGCGCAGCAGGTCGGTCTGCAGGATCACATCGAGAAAGCCTTTTTGCAGCTGGTCGCAGAGGTTGAGCGAGGTATCGGCCACCAGCTCGATTTCCACCAGCGGGTAGTGATCGGTCATCTGCGCCACCAACGGGCTGAGCCAGGTATGGATCACCGTGTCCATCACGCCGATGCGCACGCGTCCGGCCTTGCTCGATCGGGTCTCGATCGACTGCTTGAGCGCCTGCATGGTGTCCATCATCTGCTCGGCGTAATCAAGCACTTTGAGGCCTTCGGGCGTCAGGCTCACGCCGCGCGAATCACGCAGAAACAGCTTTACCCCGAGCTCGCTTTCAAGCACGGCGATGCGGCTGGAAATCGAGGCCTGAGTGGTGAAGAGCTTGTCGGCGGTCAGGCGGAAACTCTTGAGTCGGGCGACCCAGACAAAGGTCTCGAGAAACTTCAGGTTCATGGGATAAAGATTTCTTATGTCTAGGGCGGGTTTTTATTAGTTGGACGCAGCAGGGGTGCGCATCCAAGAATCGACGCATCCGGTTCCCACGATAGGCGTCGTCGGGGCTCAGAACAATATCAATAAAATCAGCGCGGAGATTTGCCATGAGTGCGCCCGACACCACTGCCATTCCGAAAGCCTCGGCCCGCCCGGGACCTTTCGACTGGTATCGCAACATCAATCAGCAGGAGCGCCGCACCTTCTGGAGCTGCAAGATCGGCTATGGCCTGGACGGCATGGACACCCAGATGCTCAGCTTCGTGGTGCCGACCCTGATCGCCATGTGGGGCATCACCACCGGCCAGGCCGGGCTGATTCACACCAGCACGCTGATCGCTTCGGCCATCGGTGGCTGGGTGGCCGGGATTCTCTCCGACCGCATCGGTCGTGTGCGCACCTTGCAACTGACCGTGCTGTGGTTTGCCTTCTTCACCTTTCTCTGCGGCTTTGCCCAGAGCTACGAGCAACTGCTGATCGCACGGACCCTGATGGGCTTCGGCTTCGGTGGCGAGTGGACGGCCGGCGCGGTTCTGATCGGCGAGGTGATTCGTGCCAAGGACCGTGGCAAGGCCGTTGGCATGGTGCAGTCCGGCTGGGCGCTGGGTTGGGGGCTGACGGCGATTCTGTATGCGCTACTGTTCTCGGTATTGCCACCGGAAGACGCCTGGCGTGCGCTGTTCATCCTCGGCATCGTGCCGGCAATCTTCGTGATCTTCGTCCGCCGACTGGTCAAGGACCCGGAAATTTATCGTGAAGCCAAAGCCAGACAGGAGCCGAGCAACCCGTCGAAGTTCTACGAGATCTTCGCCCCCGGCATGCTTTTCACCACGATTCGCGCTTCATTGCTGACCACTGGCGCGCTGGGTGGCTACTACGCGATCACGTCCTGGTTGCCGACTTTCCTGAAGAACGAACGCGGATTGAGCGTACTCAATACCAGCGGTTATCTGGCGATGGTGATCGTCGGTTCCTACGTCGGTTATGTCATCAGCGCCTATTTGACCGACATCCTCGGACGTAAAAAGAACTTCATCCTGTTCGCCGTCGGCTCGTTCACCATTGTGTTGCTGTACACGCAAATGCCGGTCAGCAACGGCGTGATGCTGTGGCTGGGCTTTCCGCTGGGCTTCTTTGCTTCGGGGATCTTCAGCGGCATGGGGGCGTTCCTGACCGAGTTGTTCCCCACGCGCATTCGCGGTTCGGGCCAGGGCTTTTGCTACAACATCGGCCGGGCGCTGGCGGCGTTGTTCCCGCTGCTGATCGGCTTGCTCAGCCAGACCGTGCCGCTGAGTGTGGGCATCGGCGCCTTTGCGGCGGTTTCCTATGGCGTGGTGATCCTCGCGGCCCTGAGCCTGCCGGAAACCCGTGGCAAGCAACTCGACGCGCAGTAACTGATAACCTGCGGGACTGTCTTACAGATATGTCCCGCAGCAAAAAAGAATAAAGCCAACAGGAGTGTTCAGTGTGAGCCGCCTGCTATTGAACTGCGACATCGGCGAGAGTTTCGGCAGTTGGACCATGGGTCTGGACGCAGAAATCATGCCCTTCATCGATTGCGCCAACATCGCCTGTGGTTTTCACGCCGGCGACCCGAGCGTCATGCGCAAGACCGTCAGCCTGGCCCTCAGCCACGGTGTACAAGTCGGTGCGCATCCGGCCTATCAGGATCTGGTGGGATTCGGCCGCCGTTCCATGGCGTATGCCGCCCAGGAGCTTCAAGACATTCTGCATTACCAGATCGGCGCCCTCGACGGCATCTGCCGGGCCCAGGGCGGCCGGGTCAGTTACGTCAAACCCCATGGCGCGATGTACAACGACATGATGGCCAACCCGGCTCAGTTACGTGCCGTTTTACAGGCAGTGGCGTCCTACGACCGCAATCTGCCATTGATGCTGATGGCGACCAAAGACAACAGCGCCGCCCAACAAATGGGCGATGAATATGGCGTGACGCTGTGGTTCGAGGCCTTCGCCGATCGGGCTTACGACAGCGCCGGCAGGCTGGTCTCGCGCCAACTGCCGGGAGCGGTGCATCACGACCCGGAAAAGATCATCGAACAGGCGCTGACCATTGCCCGTGGCGATCCGCTCACCGCCAGCGATGGCAGCGCCCTGCATTTGCAGGCCAACACCCTTTGCGTGCACGGCGACAACGCCAGTTCGGTCGCTGCCGTGCAACGAATCCGTGAAGCCCTGAACCGGCAGAGTGAGTCATGAAGCTGCGGGTGGAAGTGGTGGCGCTGGATTGCCTGATGGTGCGCCTGTTCGATGAAATTGCCGAAACCAACATGCCATGGATGCTGGCGGCCAGTGAAAGTCTGCACACGGCATTCGGTAAGCATCTGATCGACCTGGTGCCGTCCTACACCACATTGATGGTGCATTACGACTTGACCGCACTGAGTCCCGCCCAGGCCCGGGAATTGATTGCCCAGGCGTTGATCGATCTGTCGCCCAATGCGCGTACTCGAGGTACCTGTCATGTGTTGCCGGTGTGGTACGACTTGAGCGTCGGACCGGAGTTGAGCCTGTTGTCGCAGCGCAGTGGATTGGCGGTGGAGGAGGTGATCCGTCGTCACTGCGAGCGTGAGTATCAGGTGTTCGCCCTGGGTTTTGCGCCGGGCTTCGCCTTCATGGGGCTGGTGGAAGAGGTGCTCGCCGCGCCGCGTCTGAACACGCCACGCAAGAAAGTCGCCGCCGGCAGCGTCGGCATCGCCGAACGGCAGACGGCGGCTTACCCGGTGGTATCGCCAGGCGGCTGGAACCTGATTGGTCGCACGCCGGCCAGATTGTTCGATCGCAACCGTGACGGCTACAGCCTGATGCAACCCGGCGACACCGTACGGTTCGAAGCGGTCGGCCATGCCGAGTTCATAAACCTGGGCGGTGACGATACGCCACTGGAGGCCCTGGCATGAGCCGTCTGATGATTGAAGCGAGCACAGCGCTGTGCCTGTTGCAGGATGCCGGTCGATTCGGCGTGCGGCATCTGGGCGTGACCCAGGGTGGAGCGGCCGATTGGCGTTCGATGTCCTGGGCCAACTGGTTGTTGGGCAACGGACTGGGGGCGCCGGTGATCGAAATCACCCTCGGCGGGTTTACCGTCGTTGCCGAGGAAGAATGCGTGCTGGCCTTGGCCGGAGCGGATCTTGGCGCACAGGTGGACGGCGAGGCGCTGGCACCGTGGCGCAGTTTCAGGCTACTCAAAGGTCAGCGTCTGCAATTCACCCAGCCGTTGCTCGGCGCCCGGGCCTATCTGGCGGCGCCGGGTGGGTTTGATGCACCGAAAGTATTGGGCAGTAGCGCGACGGTGGTCCGTGAGGAGCTTGGCGGCCTGGACGGAATGGGCCATGCGCTGGGCAAAGGTGCGTGTTTGAGCTATTCGGGCAATTCGGTGATGTTGCTGCGGGAGTTATCGCCAGAACAGCGACCAGACCTGAGTCTCAATGCGCCTATGGACCTGGTCCTCGGTGCACAGATCGGTGAGTTCAGCGGGCAGAGCCTGTTCGATGCGTTCAACAGCGCGTGGAGCCTCGACAGCCGTGCCGACCGAATGGGCATTCGCCTGTTGGGCCCGGCGTTGCAGTACCAGGGCAAGCCGATGATTTCCGAAGGTATCCCGTTGGGCGCTGTGCAGGTGCCGCCGGACGGGCAGCCGATCGTGCTGCTCAATGATCGGCAGACCATCGGTGGTTATCCGCGTCTGGGAGCATTGACGCCGTTGGCGCTGGCGCGGTTGGCGCAATGTTTGCCGGGGGCGCAGGTGCGGTTGCGGCCGGTGGTGCAGGAAGTGGCGCATCGCGAACAGGTCGAGTATTTGCGGCGCTTTTTGAAAGGCTAAAAGCTTCGCGAGCAAGCCCGCTCCCACATTGGATCTTTGTTGTACATGAGATCCCTGTGGGAGCGGGCTTGCTCGCGAAGGCGTCTGAACAGACAGCAGAGATTATTTGGAAAGAAACCGCATCCCTTCCTCAAGCCCCCGCAACGTCAGCGGATACATCTGGTCCTCGATCAGATCCCGAACGATATTGGTCGACGAGGTATAGCCCCAGGTATCTTTCGGATACGGGTTGATCCAGATGAGCTTCTTGTACTTCTCCTTGAACCGCTGCATCCACACGTAACCGGCTTCTTCGTTCCAGTGCTCGACACTGCCGCCTGGCTGGGTGATTTCGTAGGGCGCCATGGCGGCGTCGCCGATGAAGATCACTTTGTAGTCGGCGCCGTATTTGTGCAGCAGGTCCATGGTCGAGGTGCGCTCGGAGGTGCGGCGCATGTTGTTCTTCCACACCGATTCATAAATGAAGTTGTGGAAATAGAAGTACTCCAGATGCTTGAACTCGGTCTTGCAGGCCGAGAACAGCTCCTCGCAGATCTTCACGTGGGCATCCATCGAGCCGCCGATGTCGAACAGCAGCAACAGCTTGACGGTGTTACGCCGCTCCGGCCGCATCTGGATGTTCAGCAACCCCGCATCCTTGGCGGTGTGATCGATGGTACCGTCGATGTCCAGCTCTTCCGCCGCGCCCTGACGGGCGAACTTGCGCAGGCGACGCAGGGCGACCTTGATGTTGCGGGTGCCCAGCTCGACCGAATCGTCGAGGTTCTTGTATTCGCGCTGGTCCCAGACCTTGGCCGCCTTTCCCTGGCGCTTGCCGGCATCGCCGACCCGAATGCCTTCCGGGTTGAAACCGCCGGAACCGAACGGGCTGGTGCCACCGGTGCCGATCCACTTGTTGCCACCGGCGTGGCGTTCCTTCTGTTCTTCAAGGCGTTTCTTGAACTCTTCGATCAGCTTGTCCAGGCCGCCGAGGGACTGGATCGCCGCCCGCTCTTCATCGGTCAGCGAGCGCTCGAACTCCTTGCGCAGCCAGTCTTCGGGAATCAGCGCCTGCAGGTGGTCGTCGAGTTTTTCCAGGCCATTGAAGTAGGCACCGAACGCCCGGTCGAACTTGTCGAAATGCTTTTCGTCCTTCACCAGGATCGCCCGGGACAGGTAATAGAACTCGTCCATATCGGCGAAGGTCACGCGCTGTTTCAGCGCATTGATCAGGTCCAGCAGCTCTCGCACCGAGACCGGTACCTTGGCTGCGCGCATTTCATTGAACAGGTTGAGCAGCATGGCATCAGCCTCTTAGCGGGTGCCGCGACGGCTCATGAACGCCAGACGCTCCAGCAGTTGCACGTCCTGTTCGTTTTTCACCAGCGCACCGGCCAGCGGCGGGATGGCCTTGGTCGGATCGCGCTCGCGCAGCACCGCTTCGCCGATGTTGTCGGCCATCAGCAGTTTCAGCCAGTCCACCAGCTCGGAGGTCGAAGGCTTTTTCTTCAGGCCCGGCACCTTGCGCACGTCGAAGAACACGTCCAGCGCTTCGCTGACCAGGTCTTTCTTGATGTCCGGGTAGTGCACGTCGACGATCCGCTGCATCGTCACGCGGTCGGGGAAGGCAATGTAGTGGAAGAAGCATCGACGCAGGAAGGCGTCCGGCAGCTCTTTTTCGTTGTTGGAGGTAATGATGATGATCGGGCGTTTTTTCGCCTTGATGGTCTCGTCGATCTCGTAAACGTAGAACTCCATCTTGTCGAGTTCTTGCAGCAAGTCGTTCGGGAACTCGATGTCGGCCTTGTCGATTTCGTCGATCAACAGGATGACCCGTTCTTCGGATTCGAAGGCTTCCCAGAGCTTGCCCTTTTTCAGGTAGTTGCGAACGTCATGGACCTTTTCCGTGCCGAGCTGCGAATCGCGCAGGCGGCTGACCGCGTCGTACTCGTACAGGCCTTGATGGGCCTTGGTGGTGGACTTGATATGCCAGGTGATCAGCTTGGCGCCAAAGGATTCGGCCAGTTGCTCGGCGAGCATGGTCTTGCCGGTGCCCGGTTCGCCCTTGACCAGCAACGGCCGCTCCAGGGTGATGGCGGCGTTGACCGCAAGCTTCAGGTCATCGGTGGCGACGTAGGCCTGGGTGCCTTCGAACTTCATCTGCTAATCCTCGAACGGTAACGCCGACCTGAACGAGGCAGGGCGGGGGCGCAATAAAAGAGTCAGCCCCGACTATAACGCGCTGCCCGGTCGACTGTGAACGCAGACGGCTTATTCAGTCTCTGAATGGGGCGTCACATCTTGACTCAGTATCGGCTGTTGGCCAGTATCTTTGTATCGCCATATTGGCGATAGCATGCCGAGCATGTCTACTAAATACCGATTTCGAGATACGTATCGCATTCAGTTGCGCGAAAAGGATCATCCACCGCCACACGTTCATCTGACGGGTGGTGGGCTGGACGTCATGCTGAGCCTGGAAACCGTCGAAGTGATGGTGGGCAAGGCACCGCCGCTGATACTCAGGGAAGCTCTGGAGTGGGTCAGAGCCCACCAGACTCAATTGCTGGAGGATTGGAAACGATGTTACCCATGAAACGACCACGGCTATCGGCAGTGCAGGCGTTGTCGGATTATCGTTTGGCGCTGACGTTTATCGATGGCCAGCAACTGATGCTCGATTTGACTCGTGACCTGCATGCCTATCCAGGTCTCCAACCTTTGCAGGGAGTCGCTTTTGACAATGCCGTGTTGGGTGACGATGGCTGGAGTGTCGAATGGCCTGAGCTTGATATCCAGATTGGCGCAGACACTCTCTACCTGGATGCCTTGGCGCAAAATGCAACCGACGAAAACACCCGAATTTTTATTGATTGGCGTGCTCGCACCGGGTTATCGCTTCATCAGGCGGCTGAAGCGCTGGGGGTCGGTACCCGCAGCATCACCCGATACAGCAGTGGTCGCGAAACTGTGCCGCGATCGTTAGCCTTGGCCTGCCTGGGGTGGGACTTCCTGCAACAGCAATCGAATTCGCCCCGTGCGGCAGAAGACACTGGCCGGTACATCGTCACGCGCAAAAGTTAGCCTGCATCCGGCTTCGATCCAAAGCCATTGACCGCACTGATCAGCGGACGTCCGACCTGACTGGACGCCTGCGGGCAAGAGGCTTACCTTGATGCCCTATTTCAATGCTGTCGTTAAGGACCCAGCCATGAGCCGCATTTTCGCTGACAACGCCCACTCCATCGGCAACACGCCGCTGGTGCAGATCAATCGCATTGCGCCGCGTGGTGTGACCATCCTGGCCAAGATCGAAGGGCGCAACCCCGGTTACTCGGTCAAGTGCCGGATCGGCGCGAACATGATCTGGGATGCCGAGAGCAGTGGCAAACTCAAGCCGGGCATGACCATCGTCGAACCCACTTCCGGTAATACCGGTATCGGCCTGGCCTTCGTGGCCGCCGCCCGTGGCTACAAACTGATGCTGACCATGCCGGCGTCCATGAGTATCGAGCGCCGCAAGGTGCTCAAGGCACTGGGTGCCGAACTGGTGTTGACCGAGCCGGCCAAAGGCATGAAGGGCGCCATCGAGAAAGCCGGTGAAATTGTTGCTGGCGACCCGTCGAAGTACTTCATGCCGGCACAATTCGACAACCCGGCCAACCCGGCCATCCACGAAAAAACCACCGGCCCGGAAATCTGGAACGATACCGACGGCGCGGTCGACGTGCTGGTGGCAGGCGTCGGAACCGGTGGAACCATCACCGGAGTGTCACGGTATATCAAGAATACCCAAGGCAAGCCGATACTCTCGGTGGCGGTAGAACCGGCGGTGTCGCCGGTGATCACCCAGGCCCTGGCCGGTGAAGAAATCAAGCCGAGCCCGCACAAGATCCAGGGCATCGGTGCCGGTTTTGTGCCGAAGAACCTCGATTTGTCGATCGTTGATCGGGTGGAACTGGTCAGTGACGAAGAATCCAAGGCCATGGCCTTGCGCTTGATGCAGGAAGAAGGGATTTTGTCCGGGATTTCCTGCGGCGCCGCCATGGCAGTGGCCGTAAGATTGGCCGAGACCCCGGAAATGCAAGGCAAGACCATTGTCGTGATCCTGCCGGATTCCGGTGAGCGTTACCTGTCGAGCATGCTGTTCAGTGATCTGTTTACCGAGCAGGAGAATCAGCAGTAGACACTGAACATTGGTGGATCGTGGCCGGCGCTGATGGTTGAGGCGTTATCGCTGGTTGCGATCCATTGTCAGGGCCCGATTGATGATGGATCTGCATCAGCCAGCGTTCAGGCGTTTTATGTTAAGAAATGCTTTGTTGCACATTTATTAACATTGAATGTTGAAAAGTGCAGGTTTTTCATCGGGTCGGTAGTGTTTATCATGCCAGCAGCCATGTCAGGCAATGGACGTGGTGCACGTGTCGCTTATCTTCAAAGGAGTTGTTGATGACCTTATCGTTTGCCGCGAAGGCCTCGTTGTTGCTGCTGTTTCTCGGCAGCACCCTCTATGTGCATTTACGCGGCAAGGCGCGTCTGCCGGTTTTGCGCCAGTTCGTGAACCATTCGGCACTGTTCGCACCCTATAACGCCTTGATGTACCTGTTTTCCGGTGTGCCTTCCAAACCGTATCTGGATCGCAGCAAGTTCCCGGAACTGGATGTGCTCAAGGACAACTGGGAGGTGATTCGCGACGAAGCGATGCACCTGTTCGACGAGGGGTATATCCGTGCGGCGGCAAAGAACAACGACGCCGGTTTTGGCTCGTTCTTCAAGAAGGGCTGGAAGCGTTTTTATCTCAAGTGGTACGACAAACCGCTGCCTTCTGCCGAAGCCTTGTGCCCGAGAACCGTGGAATTGGTCAGCAGTATTCCCAACGTCAAAGGCGCCATGTTCGCGCTGCTGCCGGGCGGCAGCCATCTCAACCCACATCGCGATCCGTTTGCCGGTTCCCTGCGTTATCACTTGGGCCTGTCCACCCCCAACTCCGATGATTGCCGCATCTTTGTCGACGGTCAGGTTTACGCCTGGCGCGATGGTGAGGACGTGATGTTCGACGAGACCTACGTGCACTGGGTCAAGAATGAAACGGAAAAGACCCGGGTCATCCTGTTCTGCGATATCGAGCGCCCACTGAGCAATCGCTTCATGACCCGCATCAATCGCAGTATCAGCGCCTGGCTGGGTCGCGCCACCGCCCCGCAGAATCTGGATGACGAGCGTGTGGGCGGGATCAACCAGGCCTATGCCTGGAGCAAGAACTCCAGCGATAAATTCAGTGGTGTGGTCAAGCAATGGAAGCGGCGCAATCCCAAGGCCTACCGTGTACTACGCCCGGTACTGGCGGTGGCGGTGCTGACGTTGTTGGGGTATTGGCTGTTTGGCTGACATCCGCTCTCGGAAACAAAAAGAGACCGCTCGTTGTGAGCGGTTTTTTTATGGTTCTTCACGGAATCCCGAGCCCCCCAACTGCACAATGCGGACTCTGCCGACTGTCATTACTGGCCTTTTGGCCAAGTCGTTGCAATCCATGTCGAACGCTGGTTATAGTCGGCGTACGGTGAGTTTCGGACTCGCTTTTTTATTCCTCGAACAAAGATCAGCCCAATGCCTGCATCCCACATCAACGCGGTAGTCGATTCAGCGGTCAACGCTGGCGTCGTGCCGTGCGGGAATCAGCAGCCCGGGCAGATCAGTCATTACCCCCCTCCTGTCAGTCGCACGCCAGTGTGCGCGGTGGTCTCACCGCCAGGCGTTGGCATTTCGGGCTGATCAGCTGCTTTCTGCTGTTCCCCTGCCTGCCTGAAAAAAAACGACTGAATTTCAGCTTCGGCTGAGTTGGCTTTTTGCCTGACTACAGGTGGTATTCATGTTTGTCCTTTCGAAAAAGTCCGCGCTCGCGGCGGCCTCCACGAGCCTGTTCGTTCTGCTGTGGAGTAGCGGGGCGATTTTCTCCAAATGGGGGCTGGCCCACGCGTCACCCTTCGCCTTCCTGATGTTCCGTTTCGTCATTGCGCTCTGCGGTTTGGTGTTGCTGGTACCGTTGCTCAAGCTGAAGTTGCCCAAGGGCGGCAAACCGATGCTGTATGCGATGGCCACCGGCGTGGTGTTGTTGGGGCTTATCAGATTTTCTATCTGCTGGCCCTCGACCTCAAGGTCACGCCCGGGGTGATGGCGACCATCATGGGCGTGCAGCCGATTCTCACCGTGGTGCTGATGGAGCGTCAGCGCTCCTGGAGCCGGATGTTCGGTCTGGCCCTGGGGCTGACCGGGTTGATCATGGTGGTCTATCAGGGCATTGGGCTGGCCGGGATGTCGCTGGCCGGGATGCTTTTCGGTTTGCTCGCGCTGGCGAGCATGACGTTCGGTTCGATCATGCAGAAACGCATCACCGACAATCCTCTCGGCACGCTGCCGGTGCAGTACCTCGCGGGGCTGTTGTTGTGCGGGGTTTTCGTACCCTTCCAGCCGTTTCACTTCGAACGCAGCAGTGGTTTCATCCTGCCGGTGCTTTGGATGGGGCTGGTGGTGTCGGTGCTGGCGACGTTGTTGCTGTACCGCTTGATCGCTCGAGGCAATCTGGTGAATGTCACCAGCCTGTTTTACCTGGTGCCGGCGGTAACGGCGGTGATGGACTATCTGATCTTCGGCAATCGCCTGGCGATGTTGAGCCTGTTCGGCATGCTGTTGATCATCGTCGGTCTGGTGTTTGTGTTCCGTAAAACTGCGTAATTGCGGGTAAACCCGAAAGGGCCTGGAGCCATGCTCCGGGCCTTTGTGATTGTTGGCGTCATCCGCAACGCAACAATACTAACGGTCCGCCACCAAACCCGGTTTCACAGCAGCCGGCTTCAACACCAACCACAACGCCACTGCAATCAACACCCCGCCATAGATATGCGCCATCGACAGTGGCTCATCGAGAAACAGCCCCCCCCACAACACGCCGAACAGCGGGATCAAAAAGGTCGTAGTCATCGATTTCACAGGACCAATCGAGCTCAGGAGCCGGAAGTAAATAATGTACGCAAACGCCGTGCATCCCAGACCCAACCCCAGCAACGAGAGCCAGACACTCCAGCCGCCCCAGCTCGCGGGTGGTTGGCTGATCACGCTGTAGCCGAACAGCGGCAGCAGGAACAACGTCGCGCCGAGCATGCTGCCCAATGCCGACAAACGGCTGTCGAGGCCACCGGCCTGATCGAGCCAGCGGCGGGCCAGAAACCCCGCAAATCCGTAGCAAGTGGTCGCGAGCAGGCAGGCGACGGCACCCATCAGCAGTTCCATATCGAACGCCACCGGACCGGCACGGGTCAGCACGCCCACGCCGAACAACCCCAGGAACACACCGCCGAGTTTGGCGCCAGTGAGCCTTTCATGGAAAAACAGTCCGCCGATCAGCACTCCCATCAGCGGGGTCGTGGCATTGAAAATCGACGAGTAACCGGCGGGCAGTACCTGCGCGGCCACCGAATAGAGCGTCGCCGGAATCCCTGAGTTGATCACCCCGAGCAGCATCACGGTCTTGAGTTTACCCTTGAAATCCCAGCTGGTGCGCATCAGGCCAAGAATCACCAGCAACCCGGCGGCGGCAATCGACACGCGGAAAAACGCGGTGGGCAGGGAGCCGATCACCGGGGCGATGATGCGCATGAACAGAAAACTCGCCCCCCAAATGGCCGCCAGGGACAGTAAACGGAAAATATCGACGGGGTTCACAGGGCGGTTCTTCCATGGGGGAGGGGCGAAAGTGTTGCTGAGTGTGTGATCGATGGCAACCGAAAACCGGGCATTTAATTCGGCGGGAAAATTACGCTTCTCCTGCACCCGCTTCACTGGCTAAGCTCAAGCCTTCCGAATTCCCGCAGAGGTCTCACCATGCCGCAGCAATGGCCAGCCGCCGACATCGCCCGCTTGATCCTCGATGGCTTTGACGATTACCGCGAGCATTTTCGCCAGATCACCGACGGCGCCCGGGCCCGTTTTGAGCAGGCCCTGTGGCAAGAGACGCAATCGGCGTCGGCGGCACGAATCAATCTGTATGAAGAAAAAGTCGGTGAAACGGTGGCGCGACTGCGCACTGCGTTTGACCCAGGCACCCTGGACGTCAGCTGCTGGCCGCTGGTCAAAAGCGCCTACATCAGCCTGATTGACCTGCGCTTCGACGATGAACTGTCCGAGACCTGGTACAACTCGATCTTCTGCGGGCTGTTCAGCCATGACCTGATCAGCGACGGCTGCATGTTCATCCACACCACCCGGCCGAGCCTGCGCCGTGCCCGGGCCGCGCAAACCCGCACCTACAAGCCGCAAGGCCAATTGTCGGCCATGCTCGCCAGCATTTTCGCCGACTACCGCTTCAGCGAAGAATACGCCGACCTGCCCGGGGACCTGCGCCGCCTCGAAGCGCAACTGCGCGAGAACCTGCCGGATTGGGTGTGCAAGGACCCGGAGTTGAGCGTCGAACTGTTTTCCTCGGTGCTGTACCGCAATAAAGGTGCGTACCTGGTGGGGCGCATCTACACCACCGACGAGCAATGGCCGCTGGCAATTCCATTGCTGCACCTCGAAGGGCGCGGCATCCAGATCGATGCGCTGATCACCGACGAGGCGGACGTGTCGATCATTTTCTCCTTCACCCGTTCGTATTTCATGGTGGATGTGCCGGTGCCGGCGGAATTTATCGGCTTCCTGCGGCGTATCCTGCCGGGCAAGCACATTGCCGAGCTGTACACCTCGATTGGCTTCTACAAGCACGGCAAGTCGGAGTTCTACCGGGCGTTGATCAATCACCTGGCCAACACCGACGACCAGTTCATCATGGCTCCCGGTGTGCGCGGCATGGTCATGAGCGTGTTCACCCTGCCGGGTTTCAACACCGTGTTCAAAATCATCAAGGACCGTTTCTCGCCGTCGAAAAACGTCGACCGCGCCACGGTCATCGAAAAGTACCGTTTGGTGAAGAGCGTCGACCGGGTCGGACGCATGGCCGATACCCAGGAGTTCGCCGACTTTCGTTTCCCGCTGAGCAAGTTCGATCCGGCGTGTCTTGAGGAGCTGCTGGAAGTCGCGCCGTCCACGGTGTCGGTGGAAGACGACACAGTGCTGATCCGTCACTGCTGGACCGAGCGGCGCATGACCCCGCTGAACCTCTACCTGGAAAACGCCAACGAGGCGCAGGTGCGCGAGGCCCTGGAAGACTACGGGCTGGCGATCAAGCAACTGGCGGCGGCCAACATCTTTCCCGGCGACATGCTGTTGAAGAACTTCGGGGTGACCCGTCACGGCCGGGTGGTGTTCTACGACTATGACGAGATCTGCTTCCTCACCGAGGCCAATTTTCGCCACATCCCGGCACCGCGCACCCCCGAGGACGAAATGGCCTCCGAGCCGTGGTATTCGATCGGGCCACTGGACGTGTTCCCGGAAGAGTTTCCGCCGTTCCTGTTTGCCGATTCGGGGCAGCGCCGGTTGTTCGACCAACTGCATGGAGAGTTGTACAACGCCGATTACTGGAAGAGCCTGCAAGAGGCGATTCGGGCGGGGAAGGTGATTGATGTGTTCCCGTATCGGCGCAAGGGCCTGGATTAAGAGTAGGAACCTGAGCCAAGCTCCCTCGCCACGAAATCAGGTTGCATTCGTCGTGATGCAACCAAATCTGCGACAATCGCCACCCTGCGCCACTAGACGACCGAATTGCGTACCCGATGACCGACGAATCGCCCTCCATCGACAAACTGCTGAAAAACCTCGATCACGCCATGCTCGCCGACCGCCACCGGCTGCGGCGGCAGTTGCTTGAGCTGCGCAAGAAACCCGACGAGGCCAAGCTGGCCCAATGGGTGGCGCGCCTGCAGGCGTCCTCTGATCAGGTGCTGGCGCGCAAGGCCAGCCTGCCGGTGATTCGTTACGACGACAGCCTGCCGATCGCCGCCAAGCGCGACGAAATCAAGAAAGCGCTGGAAAAGCACCAGGTGCTGATCATCGCCGGCGAAACCGGTTCGGGTAAAACCACCCAGTTGCCGAAGATCTGCCTGGAAATCGGTCGCGGCCAGCATGGCCTGATCGGCCATACCCAGCCGCGCCGGATTGCTGCGCGCAGCGTCGCCAGCCGGGTGGCTGAAGAGCTCGGAACACCGCTGGGCGCGCTGGTCGGCTATCAGGTGCGCTTCGAGGATCAGAGCGATTCCAACACCCTGATCAAGCTGATGACCGACGGCATCCTGCTCGCGGAAACCCAGAACGACCGCTATCTGGAACGCTACGACACAATCATCGTCGACGAAGCTCACGAGCGCAGCCTCAACATCGACTTCCTGCTCGGCTATCTGAAAACCCTGCTACCGCGCCGTCCCGACCTCAAGGTCATCATCACTTCGGCGACCATCGACCTGGAGCGTTTCTCCAAACACTTCGACGATGCGCCTATTGTCGAGGTGTCCGGCCGTACCTTCCCGGTGGATACCTGGTATCGCCCGCTGACGCTTGAGCAGGACGAAGAGGGCAACCGCGTCGAGGACGACTTGACGGTGGACCAGGCGATCCTCGCCACTCTCGACGAAATCGCCGCTTATGAGCGCAGCGAACGCCGCAGTCCCGGTGACGTGCTGGTGTTCCTGCCGGGGGAGCGCGAGATTCGCGACGCCGCCGACATGCTGCGCAAGGCCCAGCTCAAGCACACCGAGATCCTGCCGCTGTACGCACGCCTGTCGCCGGCCGAGCAGCAGCGAATTTTCCAGTCGCACCCGGGCCGTCGTGTGGTGCTGGCGACCAACGTCGCGGAAACCTCGCTGACCGTGCCGGGTATCCGTTACGTGATCGACAGCGGCACCGCGCGAATCAGCCGTTACAGCTACCGGGCCAAGGTTCAGCGCCTGCCGATCGAGGCCATTTCCCAGGCCAGTGCCAACCAGCGCAAGGGTCGTTGCGGGCGGGTCGAGCCGGGCATTTGCGTGCGCCTGTACAGCGAAGAGGATTTCCTTGGTCGCCCGGAATTTACCGATCCGGAGATTCTGCGGACCAACCTCGCGGCGGTCATCCTGCAGATGTTGCATCTGCGCCTCGGCGAGATCACCGCGTTCCCGTTCATCGAGCCGCCGGATGGCAAGGCCATCAGTGACGGTTTCAACCTGCTGCAAGAACTCTCAGCGGTGGATCGCAACAGTCAATTGACGCCGCTCGGTCGTCAACTGGCACGGCTGCCGGTGGACCCGCGCATGGGCCGCATGTTGCTGGAAGCGGCGAAGCTTGGCAGCTTGCAGGAAGTGCTGATCGTCGCCAGCGCCATGTCGATCCAGGACCCGCGTGAGCGCCCGCCGGAGCGTCAGCAAGCGGCGGATCAGGCCCACGCTCAGTGGAAAGACGCCGATTCGGACTTCGCTGGACTGGTCAATCTGTGGCGCGGCTTCGAAGAGCAGCGCCAGGCACTGAGCGCCAGCCCGTTGCGCAACTGGTGCCGCAAGAACTTCCTGAATTACCTGCGCCTGCGCGAATGGCGCGACTCCCATCGTCAACTGAGCCTGATCTGCCGCGACATGCAGTTGAGCCTCAATAAAGAGCCGGCGGACAATCCGAAACTGCACAAAGCGGTGCTGGTGGGGTTGCTGAGCCAGATCGGCCAGAAAACCGAAGAGGGCGATTACCTCGGCGCCCGTCAGCGGCGGTTCTGGATTCATCCGTCGTCGGGTATCGGTAAAAAGCGTCCGCAGTGGCTGATAACCGCCGAACTGGTGGAAACCACCAAGCTCTACGCGCGCATGGTGGCGAAGATCGACGCCGACTGGATCGAGCCGCTGGCCGGGCACCTGATCAAGAAAAACCACTTCGAACCCCACTGGGAGAAGAAGCGCGGCCAGGTCGTGGCGTTCGAGCAGATCACCCTGTTCGGGTTGATCGTGGTCGGCCGTCGGCCGGTGCATTACGGCCCGGTGGATCCGGTGGTTTCACGCGAGTTGTTTATCCGCGAAGCACTGGTGCGCGGCGAGATCCAATCGAAAGCCAAGTGCCTGACCGCCAACAAACAGTTGCTGGAGCAACTCGACGAACTGGAAGCCAAGGCCCGTCGTCGCGAGATCCTCGCCGACGAAGAGACCCTGTTCGCCTTCTACGACGCGCGACTGCCGGCGGAGATCCATCAGACGGCGACCTTTGACAGCTGGTATCGGATCAACAGCCAGAAAGATCCGCAGTTGCTGATCATGCGCGAAGAGGACGTGCTGGCCCGCGAAGCCAGTGAAGTCACCGCCCAGCACTACCCGGATACGCTGCACATCGGCGATCTGGAACTGGCGCTCGGCTACCACTTCGAACCCAACCATCCACGGGACGGCGTGACCCTGCGCGTGCCGGCACCGCTGTTGCCGATGCTGCCACCGGAACGCCTGGAATGGCTGGTGCCGGGTGTCATCGAAGCCAAGTGCATTGCGCTGGTGCGCAACTTGCCCAAGGCCTTGCGCAAGAACTTCGTACCAGTACCGGACTTCGTCAAGGCGGCCCTGCAGCGCATGACCTTTGCCGAGGGTTCGCTGTCCCAGGCCCTGGGGCGCGAGCTTTTGCGCATGACCGGAGCGCGGGTCAGCGATGAAGCCTGGGCCGAGGCGGCGCAGCAGGTCGAAAGCCATCTGCGGATGAACCTGGAAATCGTCGACGGCCAGGGCAAGTTCCTCGGTGAAGGTCGTGATCTGGCGGAGCTGACTGCGCGTTTCGCCGAAGCCAGCCAGGCGGCGTTGGCCGTCCCGCAATCCGCGAAGAGCCAGCAACCGGTGGAACCGAAAGTGTTTGCCGCCGTCGCCGAGAAAACCCAGCAGAAGATCGCCGGGCTGTCGATGACGGTGTATCCGGCGCTGGTGGAAGAGGCGGGCACGGTCAAGGAAGGACGTTTCTCGACGCCGGCCGAAGCCGAGTTCCAGCATCGCCGTGCGCTGCAGCGCCTGCTGATGCAGCAACTGGCCGAATCGGCGAAGTTCCTGCGCGGCAAGTTGCCAGGCCTGACCGAACTGGGTCTGTTGTATCGCGACATGGGGCGTGTCGATGCGTTGGTGGAAGACATTCTGCTGGCCAGCCTCGACAGCTGCATTCTTGAGGGCGAAGACCCGCTGCCTCGTGATGGTGCCGGCCTGGCGTCCCTGGCTGAACGCAAGCGTGGCGGCTGGACCGAGCACGCCGAGCGTGTGGCGAAGCTGACCCTGGAAATCCTCAAGCTCTGGCACGGTTTGCAAAAGCGCTTCAAGGGCAAGATCGATCTGGCGCAAGCCGTGGCCTTGAACGACATCAAGCAGCAGCTCAGCCACTTGGTCTATCCGGGGTTTGTCCGGGAAACGCCGATGCAGTGGCTCAAGGAGTTACCGCGTTACCTCAAGGCCATTGAGCAGCGCTTCGAAAAAATCGGCGCCCAGGTGCAGCGCGACCGGGTCTGGAGCGGTGAATTGGGCGGCCTGTGGGCTCAATACCAGACCCGCGCCAGCAAACACGCCCAGGAAGGCAAGCGCGATCCGCAGCTGGAGTTGTATCGCTGGTGGCTGGAGGAATACCGGGTTTCGCTGTTTGCCCAGCAACTGGGGACCAAGGTGCCGATCTCCGACAAGCGGCTGAACAAGCAGTGGAGCCAGGTAGAGGCCTGACACCCCCCTGTAGGAGCGAGCTCGCTCGCGATGGTCGTCAACGATATCGCTGGGAACCTGACACCCCGCGGCGTTCTTTAATCCATCGCGAGCGAGCTCGCTCCTACAGGTGTGTTGTCGCTCTCGCAAAAGGGGCGAAAACCCAAGGTTTATGGCAAACTTCGCGCCTATAAACGCCGGCCCCGCGGTTTTGAGCCTTCACGGTCGTCGGCAGGTCGGAATAAAGCGATGCCAGGTTTGCGTCCCCCGGATGGGAATAGACCCTTTGTGTGTTGGTACGACGGTGCCAATACTTTCTGCCTGAACAGATTAGAGACACGACCATGCATAAAGTCGTCATCAGTGGCACCGGCCTGTACACCCCGGCCAACAGCATTTCCAACGAAGAGCTGGTCCAGTCTTTCAACACTTATGTCGCGCAATTCAACGCCGACAACGCCGATGCCATTGCCCGCGGTGAAGTGGAGGCGTTGACCGAATCCAGCGCCGCATTCATCGAAAAAGCCTCAGGCATCAAGAGCCGCTTTGTCATGGACAAGGACGGCATCCTCGACCCGCAACGCATGGCCCCACGCCTGCCGGAGCGTTCCAACGACGAGTGGTCGGTGCTTTGCCAGATGGCCATCGGCGCGGCTGAACAAGCCTTGCAGCGCGCTGGCAAGACCGCGGCGGACATCGACGGCGTGATCGTCGCCTGCTCCAACCTGCAACGTGCTTACCCGGCCATTGCCATCGAAGTCCAGGAAGCACTGGGCATCCAGGGGTTCGGTTTCGACATGAACGTGGCGTGCTCTTCGGCGACCTTCGGTATCCAGACCGCCGCCAACAGCATCCAGCTGGGCCAGGCTCGGGCGATCCTGATGGTCAACCCGGAAGTCTGCACCGGCCACCTGAACTTCCGTGACCGCGATAGCCACTTCATCTTCGGCGATGCCGCCACCGCGGTGATCATCGAGCGCGCCGATCTGGCGACGTCCAGGTACCAGTTCGACATCGTCAGCACCAAGTTGCTGACCAAGTTCTCCAATAACATCCGCAACAACTTCGGCTTCCTCAACCGCGCGGCGGAAGAGGGCATCGGCGCCAAGGACAAACTGTTCGTGCAGGAAGGCCGCAAGGTGTTCAAGGAAGTCTGCCCGATGGTGGCCGAGCTGATCGGTGAGCATCTGCAGGAGAACCAGCTCAACGTCAGCGACGTGAAGCGCTTCTGGCTGCACCAGGCCAACCTCAGCATGAACCACCTGATCGTCAAGAAGCTGCTGGGCCGCGACGCCACCGAACAGGAAGCCCCGGTGATTCTCGACACCTACGCCAACACCAGTTCCGCCGGTTCCGTGATTGCGTTCCACAAGAACCAGGACGATCTGCCCGCCGGTTCGCTGGCCGTGCTCAGTTCGTTCGGCGCCGGTTATTCGATTGGTAGCGTGTTGCTGCGCAAGCGCTGAAATTGAATTAACTGTTACAGCAGATGAAAAGATCGCAGCCGAAAGCTGCGATTTTTTTTGGTTTGGCTTTTGTGGCGAGGGAGCTTGCTCCCGCTCGGCTGCGAAGCAGTCGCAAGACAAGCTGGTGTGGTGTGTCCGGTAAAACGCGGTGGCTGAGTTCGGGACCGCTTCGCAGTCCAGCGCGAGCAAGCTCGCTCACCACAGTTGAATGGGTACAGACGGGGATGTGAAAACAGTCTCGCGTTGATGTATCGGAGGATGATGGGGACCGATACATCAACGCCAGGCTATAAAAAGGGCTCAGGCTTCCTTGCCCGAGTCGTGTTGCGGGGTGAATCAGAACTTCGCTTCGGCATCCAGTTGCAAGGTGTTGATGTCCGAATCGGTTTTCTTGATGTTGGCGTTGGTCTGGTCCGAGGTCGCCATGAAGTAGGTCGCGCCCAGGGCGAAGTTCTTGTCCAGGTCGTAGCTCACTTTCAGCTTGCTGCCGCGCGAACCGGTGAAACCGTTGGCGAAGTCGGAGTCGGTGAAGGCACCCACCACAGCGTTACGCTGCACGTCGCGGTAGTTGTAGTCCAGGTTGAAGCCGTAGACCTTGGATTTCACACCGGCCAGCCAGCCAGTGTCCTGGTCGTTGCTGGCATCGGTGTTGTTGACGTACTGACCGTAGATCGACAACGGAACCGGCAGGTTGCTGAAGTCCAGTTGACCGAAGCCTTCGTACAGTTTGAAGGTTTCGCCCGGGCTGTTGCCGTTGACGGCCAGGGCGCATGGCGCAGTGACGGTGCCAGTGGTAGGGCAGGCACTGCTGCTGTCGTTGTCGTAGGAATAGAGACTGCCGCCCAACGTCATTTTCATGCTGTCGGTGATGGCGAAGCGCGCACCCAACTGACCGGCGTACAGACGCAGGTCGTGCTTGAACTGCACGCCTTCACCATCGACGTTGTCCTTGAGGGTGTAGTGGCCGGCGCTACCGAACAGCTCGGTGCTGCCGCTCAGCGGGTACTTGTAGGTGACGGCCAGACCTTCCGGGTTGATGTCGCTATCCCAGATGATGTCGCCCATGCTCACCCATTGTTGTGGCATTTTGCCGCCAACCAGGTGCAGGTTCTTGATCGCGTCCGGGTGGTAGTCGATGTAGCCCTGGTCCAGCCAGATCTGCTTCTTGTCGAAGTAGTTGTTCAGGTCCTGGTTGGTCGAGCGAGCGTCGTCGTTGCTGCCGGTGGCGATACGGATACCGGTGTCGACCTGCGGGTTGATCTCGCTGTAGGCACCCAGGCGGGCACGAATGCGCTGACGGTCCTGGTCCTTGTTGTTTGGCACGCCATCGTTGTGCACGGTTTCTTCACGGAAACGTACGTCACCCTTGAACTGGGTCTTTGCCGCCCATGCAAGCTTCTGGTCGAAGGCGCTCAAGGTGTCGGTTTTCTTCGCGGTGGCCGCGATTTGCTCGTTGGTCTCTTGCTGAGCCTGACGGGCGATCTGCTGGTCTTTCTGATCCCTGGCCAGCTCGGCTTGCAGTTCGCTGTACTGCGCGTTGGTGATCGAGCCGTTAGCCTTGAGCATGTCGAGCAGTTTGGCGTCGACTGCGGCACTGGCCGGAACACTCATGGCCAGCAACAGGCCGCCGCACAAGGCCGCCGCAGTTTTCGTGGAAGCAAGACGCATATCAATCTCCGAAGATGAGAGGGGATGACAGAGCCATCCGGGACACAACCGACCGTTAGGGGCGGAAAACAGTGGCCGGGTATAACCCGGCGCTCTAAAAACAGGCGCCAGTATCGCGATGGTTTATGACAGAGCGGTGGCGATGTGATGTCGTGTCGATGACGATACAAAGTCGCCGTGAACTATTGAGTTAGAGCACTGTCGTCGTTTTGCCCGTGTGCATTGCAGAGCGATAGGCGATACTCGCGGGGCTTTCACGCCATGAAGAGTGAGGACGGTGATGCCGTTGCAACGCCTGCAAAGACTGTCAGAAATTGCCCCGCAGACCTGGGACGCCCTGGTTCCGGAAAGTCAGCCTTTTCTGCGTCACGCTTTTTTGAGCGCACTGGAAGACAGCGGCAGCGTCGGCCCCCATTCCGGCTGGCAGCCCGAGCATTTGCTGCACGTTGAAGGTGAGCGTTTGATCGCCGCGCTGCCCAGTTATCGCAAGTGGCATTCCTACGGCGAGTACGTGTTCGATCACGCCTGGGCCGATGCCTGTGCACGCGCCGGCATCGATTACTATCCCAAACTGTTGACCGCGGTGCCGTTCAGTCCTGTCAGCGGGCCGCGGTTGTTGGCGGCCAGGGTAGAAGACGGCTTCGAATTATTGAACAGCCTGCCGGGCTACCTTGAGATAGAACAACTCTCCAGTGCCCACATCAACTTCACCGATCCGTTCACCGACGCGGCACTGAGCGAGCAGCCCGGCTGGTTGCAGCGCGTTGGCTGTCAATACCACTGGCAGAATCGCGGCTACCGGGATTTCCAGGACTTCCTCGACGTGCTGAGTTCGCGCAAGCGCAAACAGATGCGCAAGGAGCGCGAGCAGGTGGCCGGGCAGGGTTTTGAGTTCGAATGGCTGGAGGGGCGGGAACTGAGTCAGGCTCAATGGGATTTCGTCTATGCCTGCTACGCCAATACGTATGCGGTGCGCCGCCAAGCGCCGTATCTGACGCGGGCGTTTTTCAGCCTGTTGGCCGAACGCATGCCGGAGTCGATTCGCGTGGTGCTGGCCAAACAGGGGGCTCGGCCGGTGGCGATGGCGTTCAGTCTGGTAGGTGGGGACAGCTTTTATGGACGTTACTGGGGATGCCTGGCGGAGTTCGATCGCCTGCATTTCGAGACCTGTTTCTACCAGGGGATGGACTATGCCATCGCCAACGGTTTCCAGCGTTTCGATGCCGGGGCCCAGGGCGAGCACAAACTGATTCGTGGATTCGAGCCAGTCATTATGCATTCCTGGCACTACCTGCGGCATCCAGGGTTGAAAGCGGCGGTGAAAGACTTTCTGGAGCAGGAGCGGCTGGGGGTGATGGCTTATGCAGAGGATGCGAAGTCAGCCTTGCCTTATCGACAAGGCTGATCTTCTCCTTATGGCGTGTCAGTTGTCTTCCTTGCCCAGCCAGCGATACAGCACGCCGCCGACGACTGCACCGAGTAGCGGCGCGACCCAGAACATCCACAATTGTTGAATCGCCCAGCCGCCGACGATCAGCGCCGGGCCGGTGCTGCGCGCCGGGTTGACCGAGGTGTTGGTGACCGGGATCGAGATCAGGTGGATGAGCGTCAGCCCCAGGCCGATGGCAATCGGTGCCAGCCCGGCCGGGGCACGTTTATCGGTGGCGCCGAGGATGATCAGGATGAACATCGCGGTCATCACCAGTTCACAGACGAACCCTGCCGCCATCGAGTAGCCGCCAGGCGAGTGTTCGCCGTAGCCGTTGGACGCCAGGCCTCCCGCCAGTTCGAAACCGGGTTTGCCGCTGGCTATGAAGTACAGCAGGGCGGCTGCAATCACGCCGCCAAGGACCTGGGCAATGATGTAGGCCGGCAATTCATTGGCCGGAAACCGCCCACCCACCACCAGGCCGAGGGACACCGCAGGATTGAGATGACAGCCGGAAATATGGCCGATGGCGAAAGCCATGGTCAGCACTGTCAGGCCAAACGCAAAGGACACTCCGAGCAGGCCGATTCCCACCTGCGGAAAAGCCGCCGCCAATACCGCACTGCCGCAACCACCCAACACCAGCCAGAACGTGCCTACCAACTCAGTAGTCGAACGCTTCAACAGAGACATGAGAGAGTTCCCTTTCGAGATTATGCTGCCTTGTGCATCCAGCCGATGGACTGCAGAACCACCTCCAGAAGGTTGAAGTGAGTACAGCACGGTTTTTTCAGAATTCCAGCAGGCACAAAAAACCGCCAGGGCCCTTTGTTGGCGGGCCCTGGCGGTTTTCTAAAATCTTTCGGCTTCACTTGCCCCCCTGTAGGAGCGAGCTTGCTCGCGATGAACTAGAGAACGCCGCGGGCTGTCAGGCTCCCAGCATTATCGTTGACGACCATCGCGAGCCAGCTCGCTCCTACAGGTAATGTGGCCATCCTGCGGATCAATCGATCCCGACAAATCCACCGGTCTGGTGTTGCCACAACCGCGCATACAAACCGCCATGGGCCAGCAGCTCGGCGTGGGTTCCGGTTTCGGCGATCTTGCCGTTTTCCAGCACCACCAGCCGGTCCATCCGGGCGATGGTCGAGAGCCGGTGAGCGATGGCGATCACTGTCTTGCCCTGCATCAGGGTTTCGAGGCTTTCCTGGATCGCCGCCTCGACTTCCGAATCCAGTGCCGACGTGGCCTCGTCCATGATCAGGATCGGCGCGTCCTTGAGTAACACGCGGGCAATGGCGATGCGCTGGCGCTGGCCGCCGGAGAGTTTCACTCCGCGCTCACCGACGTGGGCGTCGAAACCGCTGCGGCCTTCGGCGTCCGAGAGTGAAGGAATGAAACCGTCAGCCCGGGCCTTGTGCACCGCTTCCCAGAGTTGCGCGTCGGTGGCGTCGGGTTTGCCATACAGCAGGTTGTCACGGATCGAGCGGTGCAGCAGCGACGTGTCCTGGGTGATCATGCCGATGCGTTCGCGCAGGCTTTCCTGGCTGACGTCGGCGATGTTCTGGCCGTCGATCAGGATGCGTCCGCCTTCGACGTCGTACAGGCGCAGCAGCAGGTTCACCAAGGTCGATTTGCCGGCACCGGATGGGCCGATCAGGCCGATTTTCTCGCCAGCCTTGATGGTCAGGCTGAGGTCGCCGATGATCCCGCTCTGCTTGCCGTAGTGGAAATCCACTTGTTCGAAGCGCACCTCGCCACGGGCCACCGACAAAGGCTTGGCCTGGTCGCGGTCGGTGACGGTGACCGGTTGCGAGATGGTCTGCAGACCGTCCTGCACCATGCCGATGTTCTCGAAGATGCCGGTCACCACCCACATGATCCAGCCGGACATGTTGACGATACGGATCACCAGGCCGGTGGCCAGGGCAATCGCTCCCACGCTGATCAGCGACTGTGTCCACAACCACAGGGCCAGGCCGGTGGTGCAGACGATCAGCAAGCCGTTCATGCTGGTGATGACCACGTCCATGCTGGTGACCACACGGCCAGCCAATTGCGCCTTTTCGGTTTGTTCCTTGATCGCTTCGCGGGCGTATTGCTGTTCGAAGTGGGTGTGGGCGAACAGCTTCAGGGTGGTGATGTTGGTGTAGCCGTCGACAATCCGCCCCATGAGTTTGGAGCGCGCATCAGACGCCACCACCGAGCGATCCTTGACCCGTGGCACGAAGTGATAGAGGGCGCCGATGAAGGCGAAGATCCACGTCAGCAGCGGGATCATCAGGCGCCAGTCGGCTTCGGCGAACAGCACCAGCGAACTGATGGCGTAGATCAGCACATGCCACAACGCATCCACGGCTTGCACGGCGGAGTCGCGCAGTGAGTTGCCGGTTTGCATGATGCGTTGGGCGATGCGCCCGGCGAAGTCGTTCTGGAAGAAATTCAGGCTCTGCTTGAGCACGTAGCTGTGGTTCTGCCAGCGGATCATGCTGGTCATGCTGGGACTCAGGGTCTGGTGCACCAGCAGGTCATGCAAGCCCACGAATATAGGGCGCAGCACCAGGGCGACCACCACCATCCAGGTCAGCTCGAGGGCGTGCTCGCGGAACAGATTGGCGTTCGGCGTGCCTTGGGCCAGGTCGATGATGCGGCTCAGGTAGCTGAACAACGCCACCTCGATCAATGCACCAATAAGGCCGACGATCAACAGGGCGGCGAAGCTCGGCCAGACCTGCTTGAGGTAATAAGTGTAGAAAGGGAAAACCCGGTCCGGCGGAGACGCCGTCGGCGCTTCACGGAAAACATCGATCAGTTTTTCAAAGCGGCGATAAAGCATCGGTTGTTCGCCCGCGAACGGGCTCTCCTTTTAACGGTTTGAGCGTTGCCGGCAAACACCGGCAACGGCTCGGACATCCTTGTCCAGCTTAGTCTCAGTCGATGCGCTTGGCGGACTTGATGAGCACCGGGTCGATAGGCACATTCTGCATGCCTTGCTTGGTGGTGGTTTGGGAGTTGACGATGATGTCCACTACATCCATGCCCTTGACCACTTTGGCGAACACGGCATAACCGGCGTCACGGCCCGGATCGAGGAAGTCGTTGTCCTTGACGTTGATGAAGAACTGGCTGGTGGCCGAGTCTGGATCGGAAGTGCGCGCCATCGACAGCGTGCCACGCACGTTATGCAGGCCGTTGCTGGCTTCGTTCTTGATCGGATCCTTGGTCGGTTTCTGCTGCATCGAGGTGGTGAACCCGCCGCCCTGAGCCATGAAACCAGGAATTACCCGGTGGAAAATCGTGTTGTTGTAGAAGCCGCTGTCGACGTACGCAAGGAAGTTCCTGGTACTGATCGGGGCCTTGACCGGGTCCAGTTCGATTTCGATCTGGCCGTTGGTGGTGTCCAGCAGCACATGCGGTGCCTTTTCCGGCGTCGCGGCCATCAGGTTGGCGGCAAACAGGACGGAGCCTGCGGCGAGGGCGATTTTTTTCAGCATGGGTCAGTGATCCTGAGTGGTGGTGTCGACTGCGGTCAGAAACTCCAGCAGCGTCTGGTTGAAGTGTTCCGGCTGGTCCAGCGGCGTGGCGTGGCGGGAATCGGCGATCACCACCAGCCGCGCGTCGGGCAGCAGTTTTACGTAGTTTTCCTTCAGCGCCACCGGTGTGTAGTCACGGTCGGCGCTGACGATGAGGGTTGGACAGGTGACCTTCGAAAGTCGTTCCTGAACCCCCCAACCCACAATGGCATTGAAGCTGGCGAGATAAGCATGTTTGTCGTTTTTTGCCCAGCGTTCGGCCATCTTTTGTCGCAAGTCGGCCTGCTCGGGCTTCGGGAACAACTTGTCGCCCAGCGCCTTGCCGATGGTGCCAAGGCTGAGGGCGCGCATCAGGCTCCAGCGCTTGAACCACTGCCAATAGTCATCGCGGCTGCGCAGTTTGACCTCGGGCGCGCTGTTGACGATGCACAGGCTCTTGAGCAGTTGTGGTTGGTCCACAGCCAGCTGGAAGCCGATCATGCCACCCATGGACAGGCCGACATAGTGTGTCGGCCCCAGATCAAGGTGCTCGATCAGTGCAATCAGGTCCGCGCTGAATCCGGCAATGCTGTAGTGCTCCCGGGGTTTGTCCGAACGGCCGTGACCGCGCACATCCGGGATGATCACCCGGTAGCGGGTGGCCAGTGCCGGGATCTGTTTTTCCCAGTCCAGCGTGCTGGAGCCCAGACCGTGGACCAGCAGCAGCGGCGAGCCGTGACCATATTCCTCATAGTGCAGGTTGCAACCTTCGTGTTCGAAATAGGCCATGCATACACTCCGTGTCAGGCTTGTTCGGGGGCGGCGAACGGTGCGTCCAGTGGTGCGGTGTCAAACGTACGCAGCAGTTCGATGAGAATCTGCGTGGCCGGCCCGAGCGGTTTGTCCTTGTTCGAATACAGGTAAAAGCTCGGGTTACGACTGCCGCCCTGGTCCAACGGTAGCAGCTTGAGCGTACCTTCCTTGAGTTCTCGTTCGATCATGTGCCGGGGCAGCCAGGCAAACCCCAGACCGCTGCTGACGAACGTTGCGGCGGTAGCCAGGCTGCCGACCGTCCAGCGCTGTTCGGCACCGAGCCAGCCGACGTCCCGTGGTTGCTGGCGGCCCGAGTCGCGGATCACCACTTGCATCTGGCTTTCCAGGTCCTGGAAGCTCAATTCGCGGTTGAGGCGATGCAAGGGATGCTCCGGGTGGGCGACCGCGACGAACTCGACGTCGCTCAATTCCGCGCCCAGGTAACCGGGAATACTGAACCCGGTGATGGCCAGGTCGGCCACGCCTTCGAGCAGGACTTCCTCCACACCCGACAGCACTTCCTCACGCAGACGCACCCGGCAGCCACGGCTTTGCGGCATAAACGCGGTCAAGGCGCGGACGAGGCGGGCACTCGGGTAAGCGGCATCGACCACCAGGCGTACTTCGGCTTCCCAGCCCTGCTCCATGTGATGGGCCAGGTCTTCGAGTTGACTGGCCTGTTTCACCAGTTGCCGGGAGCGGCGCAACAGCACGCCGCCGGCTTCGGTCAGCACGGCTTTGCGTCCGTCGATGCGCAGCAAGGGTACCCCGAGCTGATCCTGCATGCGTGCCACGGTGTAGCTGACTGACGATTGCGAGCGATGCAACGCCTCGGCGGCCTGGGCGAAACCGCCGTGATCGACCACGGCTTGCAACGTTCGCCATTGATCAAGGGTCACGCGGGGCGCTTTCATGTTGAGCTCCTCTTGTCCTAAGCTGGCAGCCCTAACTGGAGGCTGCTGAATGAAAAAATTCTGTTGTGTGCTGCTGGCGCTGCTGCCGCTGACGGCGATGGCTTACCCGATCGATGTGAAAAAAGACCTCAACGGCATGAAGATCGATTACCAGACCTACGACACGGATAACGACATCGGCTCCATCCAGGTGGCCAACTACGGCGACGTCGATGCGAGCTGCAAGGCCGTTTTCATCAATGGCCCGGAAGCGCCGCGTACCCGCAAGATCGACGTACCGGCCGGCAAGCACAAAAATGCCACCGCCAAATTCAACCGCAACATCATCAAGCTGCGCATCGAGCTGACCTGCACCCCGAAATGAAATCAATCCCCCTGTGGGAGCGAGCCTGCTCGCGAAGGCGTCGTGTCAGTCGAGATCACTTTTGTTGACCCACCGCTTCGCGAGCAAGCCCGCTCCCACAGAGTATGTTGAGCTTATAAACGAATTTATTGATGGGTTATAGCAGTTATTTGCGCTTTTTCATCGATATGACTCTGTTTAACCTTCACTCCATCGACTTACAGCATTCCCAGATGGAGGCTACATCCCATGTCCCGCGTTCTGATCATCGAAAGCAGTGCCCGTCAGCAAGACTCGGTTTCCCGCCAGTTGACCCAGACATTCATCAGCCAGTGGAAAGCCGCTCACCCGAATGACCAGATCACCGTCCGGGACCTGGCCGTCAAGCCGGTGCCGCACCTGGACATCAATCTGCTGGGTGGCTGGATGAAACCCGCCGAGCAGCGCAGCGACATCGAACAGGCGTCCCTGGAACGCTCCAACCAGTTGACCGATGAATTGCTCGCCGCCGACGTGCTTGTCATGGCTGCACCCATGTACAACTTTGCGATCCCCAGCACCCTGAAAGCCTGGCTCGACCATGTACTGCGTGCCGGTGTGACCTTCAAGTACACCGAAACCGGTCCGCAAGGCCTGCTCAGCGGTAAGCGCGCCTTTGTGTTGACGGCTCGCGGCGGCATCTATGCCGGCAGCACCGCCGATCATCAGGAACCGTACCTGCGTCAGGTCATGGGCTTCATCGGCATCCACGACGTGACGTTCATCCACGCCGAAGGCATGAACCTGGGCGGTGACTTCCAGGAGAAAGGCCTGAACCAGGCCAACGCCAGGCTTTCGCAAGTGGCCTGACCCGTTAATCGCCAGATAATCGCTGGATGGTCTAGTGATCTGGCGCAACCCTTCAAGCCTGTACGCGCATCGAACCTCCCTTCGCACTTGTTGCTCCTGAGTGCTCTTGCCCGATTGAACGCTTTAGCGAGATCGGGCTTTTTTTTGCCTGCGATTTAGCAAGTACCTGCACAGTCTCCTGTGGGAGCGAGCCTGCTCGCGAAAGCGCCGGCACATCCAACATCCATGTGTCTGACCCACCGTCTTCGTCGGAGCGCCGCCCGGAGCAGGCTCGCTCCCACAAGGTTTCGGGTTGCCTGACGAGTCGCGATAAGTGACAAAACCCGCTATCGTCGCCGCCATTCGAAATGAGGCGAGCATGGGCTATCTACTTTTTGTCACGCTGATCCAGGCGTTTTCCTTCAGTTTGATCGGCGAATACCTGGCCGGTCACGTCGACAGTTACTTCGCCGTGCTGGTACGCGTGCTGCTGGCTGGGCTGGTGTTCCTGCCACTGACCCGCTGGCGCTCGGTGGAACCTGCGTTCATGCGTGGCCTGCTGTTGATCGGCGCGTTGCAGTTCGGCGTGACGTACGTCTGCCTGTACTTGAGCTTTCGTGTACTGACGGTGCCGGAGGTGCTGCTGTTCACCATCCTCACGCCACTGCACGTGACCCTGATTGAAGACGCATTGAATCGTCGGTTCAATCCCTGGGCCCTGGTCGCGGCACTGGTGGCAGTGGCGGGGGCGGCGGTGATTCGCTTTGACCGGATCAACCCGGACTTCTTCATGGGGTTCCTGTTGCTGCAGCTGGCCAACTTCACCTACGCCGCCGGGCAGGTGCTGTACAAACACCTGGTCGCGCGCCATCCGAGCGATCTGCCGCATTACCGACGTTTCGGCTTCTTCTACCTCGGCGCACTGGCGGTGGCGTTGCCGGCGTTTCTGTTGTTCGGCAAACAGAACTTCCTGCCCGAAGCGCCGTTGCAATGGGGCGTGCTGCTGTTCCTCGGCCTGGTCTCGACCGCTTTGGGACTCTACTGGTGGAACAAAGGTGCGTGCCTGGTCAACGGCGGTACCCTCGCGGTGATGAACAACCTGCATGTGCCGGTGGGGTTGCTGATCAATCTGCTGATCTGGAACCAGCATGAAGAACTGGGGCGGTTGTTGCTCGGTGGTTCGGTGATTTTGCTGGCGGTGTGGATCAGTCGGTTGGGTATACGGCGCGCAACCAGATTCGTGTAGGCGTTGCCGCAGGCTGCGATTTTTTGACGAAGAGCTGCTCGCATTCGGTTAGCCGCGAGCGTTGGCATACTGGTACGCAATGCTCAGATGACATCTATCTGACCATCATTTGTCTGGTTTTTTAAATGACGTGTAATGCTAATGTGTTTCTCTTGAAGCGTTTATGCTTAATGCTTCTATTGCTTATTATTTTACCGTCTTTTGTGTTAGCTGATGAGGCACATGCAAAAAACTGGAGAGAGATTACTGTTAATGATCTTTCTGTCATTCGACAACTGGTAGTTACTTCTCATCCAGGCGCTATAGACAGTGAAAACAAGTCTTTTTCAGCCTGGGTTGAACGGGGTTATCTGGATGCCAGTCAGCTGTCCAGACGCGTCAACTCAAGGAAAGACTCCTTGGCCGTGCTTAATTTTTACATCGCGGGCTTCAAGGATGGACACGTAGGGTTGAATCAGCCTGATAAAGGAAATTCGTCCTGGGCAGGTTTCATTTTAGATATGCGAGGTCATAGTTTTGTTGTAAGGCATATCGCTGAGAATTGGCCTGTACCGCTGCCGCCGATAGGTTCCGAAGTTATATCGTGTGACAATAAATCGGTCCGCGAAAAGCTAGAGAGTGAAATATCTCCATATATTGATCGCAGACTTGATCTACAGTCCACTTGGTTGCATTTGGCTCAGCAGTTAACTGTCGATGATGCCAGTTATCCCGTACTGGCGAGAGACTTGTCAAAAAACTGTTTGGTTGCTCTTCCAAATGGAGAAAGACAAAACTTTGCGTTGCTGTGGCAAGAGGATTCCGGGCAGCTGAAGGCTTTCCTGCGCCAATCCCAACCACCTCAATCGCTCCAGAATTTGGGAGAAGGGCGATATTGGATACATGTCTCAAATTTCATGCCATCAGCAGCCGAGAATGCTTCCCTTGATAAAATGCTCGAGGCTATCAAGAGTATTAACGATGCCAAGCTGGTTGTGCTTGATACAAGAGGCAACCGCGGCGGTAACAGTTTGGTCGGTGCTGAAATACTTTCTGCACTGTTAGGCTCGCGATGGGTAAAAAACCTGGGCGAGCCATCTCGTGCGTATGCGATGTGGCGTGTTTCTCCTTTTGCACTGTCAACGCTCAATAACGCTCTAACAACCATGGGGAGTGATTATGGAAAAGACAGCGAAGCTTATAAGTTTGTTCTTGGTCTGACCGGGTCGATGGAGTTCGCGCTTCACGAGAAGAAAAACTGGTTACGACAACCGAGTACAACCTCGGTCTCTCCGGAGGGGGCGAGAGGATTCAACGCCAAAAACTTTAAAGGCAAGCTTGCACTGGTTACTGACTCTTTTTGCGCGAGTGCCTGTCTAGATTTTGCGGACGTTGTTCTCGCAATTCCGGGGGTTGTCCATTTCGGGTTACCAACGAGCGGCGATACACTTTATATTGATATAGGCTCTCAAACACTGCCGAGTGGTGCTCGGTTTTGGCTGCCGTTAAAGGTATGGAGAGGCCGAGCTCGAGGAAATAATCAAAGTTATGAACCGCCATTTGTTTTTAATGGCGATATAAACGATACACCCGAAGTCCAAAAGTGGGTTCTTGATCACTTTTGATCGGACAGCGCCCAAAAAATCATTTGGGCGCCAATTGATCCACCAGAAAGTCGATAAACGCCCGGGTCTTCTGCGGCACCCGCCGTGCCGACGAATACACCGCGTTGATGGTGATCGCCGGGGCCTGCCATTCGCACAGCACCGGCACCAGCCGCCCGGCGGCCAGCGCATCCTCGACGATGAAGTCGGGCAGCAGGGCGATGCCCATGCCGGCTTCGGCGGCCTGGGCGAGCAAGTCGCCGTTGTTGGCGTGCAGTGGGCCGGTGACGTTCACCCGTTGGGTTTCCTTGCCATTGCACAGTTGCAGGCTGACACCGCTCTGTAGATACCCGTAGTTCAGGCATTGATGGGCGCGCAGATCCTGCGGAGTCTGCGGGACGCCCGCGCGCTCGAGATAAGCAGGGGATGCCACCATGATGCGCGGTGCGGGCGCCAGTTGCCGGGCGATCATCGTCGAGTCCGGCATGCTGGCGATGCGGATGGTTACGTCAAACCCACCCCGCACCGGGTCGACCTGCTGGTCGCTGAGCACCAGTTGCAGCTCGATGTTCGGGTGCAATTCATGAAACAGCGGAATCAACGGCCCCAATCGCCGAAGACCGAACGACATCGGCGCATTGACCCGCAACACACCGCGTAACTCGCCGATGCCGTCACGGGCGCGTTGCTCGGCCTCGTCCAGCGCCGCCAACACTTCCCGTGCTGCTTCGAAATACTCGGCCCCGGCCTCGGTCAGGTGCAGGCTGCGGGTGGTGCGTTGCAGCAATTGCACGCCGATGGCTTCTTCCAGTGCCTGAATCTGTTTACTGACTTTCGAGCGCGGCACGTCCATGGCCCTGGCGGCTGCGGCGAAGCCGTTCTCGCCGACCGTGACGACGAAGGCACGCATGCATTCGATGCGATCCATATTGTCCCTATTTTAGAATCAATGATTCTCGATTTTAGGTAATTGTCCCTTTTATCGCCAGCCCCTAAAGTGACATCCAAGCCGACAGCAAAGCCTCTTGCGGCAACGTCGACTAACCCTGAACTCATTCGAAAGTATCGACATCAAAAGGAACGCGCCATGTCTATTCGTGAACTGCTCAACCCAACCAACTCCGCCCTGATCCTGATCGACCACCAGCCACAAATGGCTTTCGGCGTTCAGTCCATCGATCGTCAGACCCTGAAGAACAACACCGTCGGCCTCGCCAAGGCGGCAAAGATCTTCAACGTACCGACCATCTACACCTCGGTTGAAACCGAAAGTTTCAGCGGTTACATCTGGCCGGAATTGTTGGCTGTGCACCCGGATCAAAAGCCGATCGAGCGCACTTCGATGAACTCCTGGGAAGACAAGGCACTGGTTGACGCGGTGAAAGCCACGGGGCGAAAAAAACTGATCATCGCGGCGCTGTGGACTGAGGTCTGCCTGACGTTCCCGGCATTGGAAGCCCTGGCTGAAGGCTACGAGGTCTACATCGTCACCGACGCTTCCGGTGGCACCAGCAAAGAAGCCCACGACATGTCGGTGCAACGGATGATTCAGGCCGGCGCGGTACCGGTGACCTGGCAGCAAGTGCTGCTCGAATACCAGCGTGACTGGGCGCACAAGGACACTTACGAGGCGGTCATGGAACTGGTGCTGGAACACAGCGGCGCGTACGGCATGGGCGTGGATTACGCCTATACCATGGTGCACAAGGCGCCGCAGCGGCAGGTCAAGTAACCCGCAAACGCTGAAATGGATGTACCCCTGCCCCTGTAGGAGCGAGCTTGCTCGCGAAAAACGTCTGAACAACGCGATCAATCAGACAGCACGCGTTATCGTTGACGTCCATCGCGAGCAAGCTCGCTCCTACAGGTTTTTTGTGGGGTTACATCCTGCGTTTTTCGGCTTCGGGAAGATGGCTCGCGCCCAACACCGCCGGCAATATCCCCGCACGCAAATCCGTTCCGCTCGGCTGCTGATAAAGGCTCAGCCCGAACTCCGGCAGCACCGCCAGCAGGTAGTCGAAAATATCCCCCTGGATCCGCTCGTAATCGGCCCACGCTGTGGTGCGGGTAAAACAGTAGATTTCCAGCGGAATACCCTGGGCCGTGGTCTGCATCTGGCGGACCATGCAGGTCATGTTCGGCTGGATCTCCGGGTGACTCTTCAGGTAGGCCAGCGCATAGGCACGGAAAGTGCCGATATTGGTCATCCGCCGGCGGTTGGCCGACATGGCCGCGACGTTGCCCTGGGCTTCGTTCCAGGCCTTGAGTTCGGCCTGTTTGCGGGTGATGTAGTCGGTGAGCAAGTGCACCTGGGACAGCTTCAGCTCTTCGTCGTCACGCAGAAAGCGTACGCCGCTGGCGTCGATGAACAGGCTGCGTTTGATTCGGCGGCCACCGGAAGCCTGCATGCCGCGCCAGTTCTTGAACGACTCGGACATCAGGCGCCAGGTCGGGATCGAGACGATGGTCTTGTCAAAGTTCTGCACCTTGACCGTGTGCAGGGTGATGTCCACTACATCGCCGTCGGCGCCCACCTGGGGCATCTCGATCCAGTCGCCGACCCGCAGCATGTCGTTGCTGGTCAACTGCACGCTGGCGACGAACGACAGCAGCGTATCCTTGTAGACCAACAGAATCACCGCCGACATGGCACCCAGCCCCGACAGCAGCAACAGCGGCGAGCGGTCGATCAGCGTGGCGACGATGATGATCGCGCCAAACACGTACAGCACCATTTTCGCCAGTTGCACATAGCCTTTGATCGAGCGGGTGCGGGCGTGCTCGGTGCGGGCGTAGATGTCCAGCAGGGCATTGAGCAGGGCGCTGACCGCCAACAGCAGAAACAGCAAGGTGAACGACAGCGCGACGTTGCCGAGGAATTTCAGGCTGGCTTTGCTCAGGTCCGGCACCAGATTGAGCCCGAACTGGATCACCAGCGAAGGCGTGATCTGCGCCAGGCGATGGAACACCTTGTTCTGCAGGAAATCATTGACCCAATGCAAGGCCGGCTGGCGGCCGAGCATTTTGGTCGCGTGCAAAATGAGGTAACGCGCCACCCGTCCGAGGAACAGCGCAAGCGCCAGGAGCAACAATAGCGACAGGCTGGAGTGCACGAGCGGGTGCTGATCGAGGGCGTCCCAAAGGTCTTGGACGTTGATCCAGAGCTGTTTGATATCCATGGTTAAAACGATTCTTCTGTAGAGCGCGAGGGGCGATTAGAGCATTTAAGACGCTTTGTATTACGTTTGGGGCAAAATCAGGCAACAAAAAACCAACTGTTTACCGCCATTTGTATAAAGAAACTCGGCCTGAGCGCTCGAAACCGTTACCCTATGCAGCTGTTTTTTTGCATTTCTTCGAGGTAGCACCCGTGTTTTCCCAATTCGCCCTGCACGAACGCCTGCTCAAAGCCGTGGCCGAGCTGAAATTTGTCGAGCCAACGCCTGTGCAAGCCGCGGCCATTCCGCTGGCGCTCCAGGGGCGTGACCTGCGGGTGACGGCGCAAACCGGTAGCGGCAAAACCGCTGCATTCGTTTTGCCCATCCTCAACCGTCTGATCGGCCCGGCGAAAATCCGTGTCAGCATCAAGACCCTGATCCTGCTGCCGACCCGCGAACTGGCCCAGCAGACGCTGAAGGAAGTTGAACGCTTCTCGCAGTTCACCTTCATCAAGTCCGGCCTGATCACCGGTGGCGAAGACTTCAAGGTCCAGGCCGCGATGCTGCGCAAGGTGCCGGACATCCTGATCGGTACGCCGGGCCGGATGATCGAGCAACTGAACGCCGGCAACCTCGACCTCAAGGAAGTCGAAGTTCTGGTGCTCGACGAAGCCGACCGCATGCTCGACATGGGCTTTGCCGAAGACGTGCAGCGCCTGGTGGACGAATGCCCGAATCGTCAGCAGACCATGCTGTTCTCCGCCACCACTGGCGGTTCCGGCCTGCGCGAGATGATTGCCAAGGTCCTGAACAACCCTGAGCACCTGCAGCTCAACGCGGTCAGCCAGCTGAACGACACCACTCGCCAGCAAATCATCACCGCTGACCACAACCAGCACAAAGAACAGATCGTCAATTGGCTGCTGGCCAACGAGACCTACCAGAAGGCCATCGTCTTCACCAACACCCGGGCCATGGCCGACCGCATCTACGGCCGCCTGGTGGCGCAGGAATACAAAGCGTTCGTGCTGCACGGCGAGAAAGACCAGAAGGATCGCAAACTGGCGATCGACCGCCTGAAGCAGGGCGGCGTGAAAATCCTCGTGGCCACCGACGTCGCCGCTCGCGGCCTGGACGTGGACGGTCTGGACCTGGTGATCAACTTCGACATGCCACGCAGCGGCGACGAATACGTGCACCGCATCGGTCGTACCGGCCGCGCCGGCAACGATGGCCTGGCGATCTCGCTGATCTGCCACGGCGACTGGAACCTGATGTCGAGCATCGAGCGCTACCTCAAGCAGAGCTTCGAGCGCCGTACCATCAAGGAAGTCAAAGGCACCTACGGCGGACCGAAAAAGGTCAAGGCCTCGGGCAAGGCCGTCGGCGTGAAGAAGAAAAAGACCGACGCCAAGGGCGATAAGAAGAAAACTGCCGCCAAGACCCCGACCAAGCGCAAGAGCGCCAATCGGCCGAAGAGCGATTCGCTGGTCAGCAAGGACGGCATGGCCCCGCTCAAGCGCCGCAAGCCGGAAGCGCCGGCTGCTGAATAAGCCAATGCAGTGACCCCAAAAAAACCGGACAGATGTCCGGTTTTTTTATGCTCGAAATTCCTCAATAAATCAGCTTTCGGCTTTCTTGTCCGCTGTCTGCAACGCCTTCAAACGCTGATCAATCAAAGGAGCCGTCCTGCATACCGGTCGGAAACGCCCGATTTAACCGCAAGCGCTTTTTGAATGGATCCATTATTTGACGTCAGAATGATGGCCATTTAGTATTGCGCCACTATTGTGCTATCACCTTCCGATTCGAGGGATCGAACATGTACTCACCCGCCCTTGTGGCGAGGTTGTGCCTGGCTTTGCTGTGCCTTTCTCCACTGAATTCCGCTAATGCTGCCACCACCCCGGGTGACACTGATCTCATTCGCGAACGTCAGGATCGTCTGCTCGAAGAGCAACGTCGGCGTCTCGAAGAACTCAAGGAATTGCCTGGTAAGGAAGCCAGACCCGTTCAGCCCGCGGCGCCAGCGGACACCCGTTGTTTCCCCATCACCGACATCGAACTCAAGGGCGCCGACAGCCTTTCCGATAGCGAAAAAAACCGTCTGCTCAAGCCTTACATCGGCCAATGCCTGGGCATCACTCAGCTCAACGAACTGCTGAAAGTCATCACCGATCACTACATCGAAAAAGGTCTGGTCACCAGCCGTGCTTATTTGCCGCAGCAGGATTTGTCCGGCGGGCACCTGAAGGTGCTGGTGGTCGAGGGCAAACTCGAAGGACTGAAAGGTGCGGAGGGCAGCAAGCTGTCGGACCGAGAGCTGGGCATGGCATTCCCCGGAAAAACCGGTGAGTTGGTCAACCTGCGCGAAATCGAGCAACTGGTCGATCAACTCAACCGCTTGCCATCGAATCAGGCACAGATGGAATTGGCGCCGGGCCAGAACGTTGGCGGCAGCGAAGTTCTGGTCAAGAACACCCCGCAAAAACCCTGGCGCGCCGGGTTGTCCCGCAGCAACGACGGCCTGCGCAGCACCGGCGAGCAGCAGTGGGGCACGACGTTTGATTGGGACAGCCCGCTGGGACTGGCCGATCAGTTGAATCTGCGAGGTGGTCACGATGCGGTGAGCGATCACCAGCACACCTCCAGTAACGCAATGCTCAATTACAGCCTGCCGTGGGGCTGGTGGAACTTCAGCTACTCCTACAGCCAGAGTGACTATCGCTCGTTGGCCCAAGCCAACGGCTTCAACTTCAAACAGACCGGCGACAGCGAAAACCATCAGCTACACGCTGAGCGGGTGATCCATCGCGATGCCGTGAGCAAGACCTCGCTCAGTACCGGCCTGTCGTACCTGCGCACCAACAACTTCATCGAAGACAGCAAGCTCAAACTGAGCAGTAACCGTATCAGCGAAGCACAGTTTGGGATCAACCACGGTCGGCGAGTCGGCAGCGCATTCGTCAACCTCGACCTCGGGATGCAAGAGGGTATCGGTGCGTTCGATGCGCAGGGCGACGATCACCCGGGCCCTGGCGAGCCGAACGCGCGCTACCGCAAATACACCGCCACGGCGAGCTACTTGCAGCCGTTCAAGCTGTGGGACGAGTCGCTCAGTTTCAGCAGCCTGATGACCGGCCAGCGCAGTGAAGACGTGCTGTTCGGCCCGCAGCGCACCAGCCTTGGCGGGTTGTCGTCGATCCGTGGTTACAAGGAGCAATCCTTGTCCGGTGACAGCGGCGGTTACTGGCGCAACGACCTGCGCTGGAGCCGCCAGGTCACCCTGGATTGGCTGCGTCCGGTGTTCGCTGAATACGGCACCGGCCTCGGCTACGACCAGGGCGTGATTCGGAACGATCGCTACAACGGCGATCAGCACGGGCGCATGTCCAGCAACTCGGTGGAGGTGTTTGCTCGCGGCCAGCACCTCGCCGTCAGTGTGACCTTTGCCCATTCCCTTGAACGTCCGGACGCCCTGACCGAGCGCGAAGCGCCGATCTATTTCCGGATGGATTTCTTTCTCTGATTTCGCCTCACCGAGACCTTCGACATGGATGCCCGCCAATACGCCTTCCTGAGCCGCCAGCCTTCCGCTGCAGTGAAATCGCGCGAGCACTTCTGGGGCATGCCCAAGCGCGGTTTGGCGTTCCTGTTGGCGAACGTGATGTTCTGGCAACCGGTGTGGGCGCAGGCCGACGGCATCGTGGTAGCCACGCCGGGCACCAGCCTCGGTCAGGCGGGCAACGGCGTGCCGATCGTCAACATCGCCACGCCCAATGGCACCGGGCTGTCGCATAACCAGTTCCACGATTACAACGTCGGCACCCAAGGCGTGATTCTCAACAACGCCACCGCGCGTACTCAATCCACCCAACTGGGCGGGATCATCGTCGGCAACCCGAACTTCAATGGGGTCGCCGCGCAGACCATCCTCAACGAAGTCAACGGCGGCAGCCCGAGCCAACTCAACGGCTACACCGAAGTGGCCGGCCAATCGGCACGGGTCATTGTTGCCAACCCCTATGGAATCAGCTGCAACGGCTGCGGCTTCATCAATACCCCGCGCGTGACATTGACCACCGGTAAACCCGTGCTGGAAAACGGGCGCGTGGATCGTTATCAGGTGGATCAGGGCAGTGTCTCCATCGACGGCGCAGGGCTGAATGCCAACAACGTCGACAGCTTCGAAATCATCACTCGCAGCGCGAAGATCAACGCCGAGATTCAAGCGAAAAACCTGACGATCGTGGCCGGTCGCAACGACGTCAACGCCCAGACTCTCAGTGCTACTGCTCGCGCCGATGACGGCAGCGCCAAACCACAATTGGCCATCGACAGTTCGGCGCTGGGCGGCATGTACGCCGGGGCGATCAAACTGGTCGGCACCGAGGCCGGCGTCGGGGTGAAGCTGGCCGGTAATCTGGCCGCCAGTGGCGGTGACATCCAGATCGATGCCAATGGTCATCTGAGCCTGGCCCAGACTGCTGCCGCCGGTGCAGTCAACGTCACAACCGCGAGCCTTGATGCCCAGGGACCGGTTTATGCGGGCACCAGCCTTGCAGTCACAGCCACTGGAGACCTCAACACACAACAAAACCTCGCTGCCCGCGACCGCATCAGCCTGTCCAGCGGCGGGCGACTGAGCAATCGGGCGGTGATCGAAGCCGGCGTCAACGCCGACAACAGCCGCAATACCAGCGGTGATGTAAGCCTCGCGGCGCAAAACCTCACCAACAGTGGCAGCGTGATCGCCAGCCGTTCGGTGCAAGCCGCGGTGGCACAGACCCTGTTCAACCAAGGTGGGACGCTGAACGGTCAAGGCAGCACGCAAATCTCTACCTCGACCCTGGATAACCGTCAGAAAGGTCGAGTGTTGAGCCAGGGCAGCCTGGGCGTTACCGCCAATCAGGTGTTGAACAGCCAAGGCGGCCTGATCACCAGTAGCGGCAACCTCAATGCCAACGCCGGCTATCTGGATAACAGCGGCGGTGAACTGTCCAGCCTGGCAGTCAGTACCGTGCAGGTGGGGGCTCTGGATAACGTTGCCGGTTTGATCGGCGCCGGGCAGAGCCTGAGTATCACCGCCAGTGGCCAGATGAATAATCAGGGAGGGCGTGCCCTGGCCCAGCAGGACCTACAGGTCAGCGCGGGTGCACTGGACAACAGTCAGCAAGGTTCGCTGGTCAGTCAAGGCACGTTGGGCCTGCACGTGGCTGGGACATTGGACAACCATCAGCAAGGCAAGCTGACCAGCACTGGCGCGCTGACCGCACAAATTGCCGGAGCGCTGCTCAATCAGTTCGGGCTGATCAACGCGGGCGGCAATCTGCAACTCAGCGCCAGTTCGCTGGACAACCGCAACGCCCAACTGTCGAGCGTCGGCGACCTGACGTTAAGCGCCAGTCAGGCGGACAACAGCAGCGGCGGTCAGATCCTGGCCAACGGCGACCTCTCACTGAGCCTCGACCGCTTGAACAATCAGCTCAAGGGCGTGATCGCCGGGCAGCGTGATGTCCGGCTCAACGCCGGGCAGCTGGATAACAGCGGGGCGGGCAGCCTGTACGCGAAACGCAATCTCAACCTGACCTTGGCCAACCAATTGAACAACACGCAGGGCACCCTGCGCGGCGACGGCACGCTCACGCTGCAAGCGGCGAGCCTGGGCAACAATGGCGGCAGCGTATCCGGCGTGGGTGGATTGACCGTGACCAGCAGCGGCGCGATTGCCAACCAGGGCGGCGCCCTGCTGACCGACGCCGGTCTGACCTTGAACAGCGGCAGTCTCGATAACAGCCAGCAAGGTCGCATCGCCGGTAACGGCGTAGTACTCAACACCGGCGCGTTCACCAACCAGCAAGGCGGGAGCCTGACCAGCACTGGCGCGCTCAGCCTCACGGCCGGCCAAGTGGATAACAGTGTGGCTGGCCGCATCGCCAGCGCCATGGCGTTGACCGCAACCGTCACCGGCCTCGATCAGCACGCGGGCGGGCAATTGTTCAGCAGCACGGATGTCACCCTGGACTTGAGCAATGGCCAGCTGAACAACCAGGGCGGCTTACTGACGGCACCGGGTCAACTGCTGCTGAAAAACCTCAATGCCGTCGCTAACCAGGGCGGGGAAATTTCCAGTGCCAAGGCGTTCAGCCTGACCGCGCAAAGCCTCGACAACACCGACGGCAAGCTGCTCAGCGACCAGGGTTTGACCGTGCGCATCAATCAGGCACTGACCAACGTCAGAGGCTTGATTTCGGCAGCGAGTGTGGATGTTCGCGCCGCTCGGCTCGACAACAGCAACGGCAACATCAGCAGCGATGCCGACCTGAACCTGCAACTGGCTGGCGCGCTGCTCAACCAGGGCGGCGCGCTGCTGACCAACGCCGGTCTGACCTTGAACAGCGGTAGTCTCGATAACAGCCAGCAAGGTCGCATCGCCGGTAAAGGCGTGGTACTCAACACCGGCGAGTTCAGCAACCAGCAAGGCGGGAGCCTGACCAGCACTGGCGCGCTGACCGCACAAATTGCCGGAGCGCTGCTCAATCAGTTCGGGCTGATCAACGCGGGCGGCAATCTGCAACTCAGCGCCAATTCGCTGGACAACCGCAACGCCCAACTGTCGAGCGTCGGCGACCTTACGTTAAGCGCCAGTCAGGCGGACAACAGCAGCGGCGGTCAGATCCTGGCCAACGGCGACCTCTCACTGAGCCTCGACCGCTTGAACAATCAGCTCAAGGGCGTGATCGCCGGGCAGCGTGATGTCCGGCTCAACGCCGGGCAGCTGGATAACAGCGGGCGGGCAGCCTGTACGCGAAACGCAATCTCAACCTGACCCTGGCCAATCAATTGAACAACACGCAGGCACCCTGCGCGGCGACGGCACGCTCACGCTGCAAGCGGCGAGCCTGGGCAACAATGGCGGCAGCGTATCCGGCGTGGGCGGATTGACCGTGACCAGCAGCGGCGCGATTGCAAGGGCGGCGCCCTGCTGACCGACGCCGGTCTGACCTTGAACAGCGGCAGTCTCGATAACAGCCAGCAGGGTCGCATCGCCGGTAAAGGCGTAGTACTCAACACCGGCGCGTTCACCAACCAGCAAGGCGGAAGCCTGACCAGCACTGGTGCGCTCAGTCTCACGGCCGGCCAAGTGGATAACAGTGTGGCTGGCCGCATCGCCAGCGCCATGGCGTTGACCGCAACCGTCACCGGCCTCGATCAGCACGCGGGCGGGCAATTGTTCAGCAGCACGGATGTTACCCTGGACTTGAGCAATGGCCAGTTGAACAACCAGGGCGGCTTTCTGACGGCACCGGGTCAACTGCTGCTGAAAAACCTCAATGCCGTCGCTAACCAGGGCGGGGAAATATCCAGTGCCAAGGCGTTCAGCCTGACGGCGCAAAGCCTCGACAACACCGACGGCAAGCTGCTCAGCGACCAGGGTTTGACCGTGCGCATCAATCAGGCATTGACCAACGTCAGAGGCTTGATTTCGGCAGCGAGTGTGGAGGCGCGTGCCGCTCGGCTCGACAACAGCAACGGCAGCATCAGCAGCGATGCTGACCTGAACCTGCAACTGACTGGTACACTGCTCAACCAGGGCGGCGCGCTGCTGACCAACGCCGGTCTGACGGACCTTGAAACGGCAGTAGTCTCGATAACAGCCAGCAAGGTCGCATCGCCGGTAAAGGCGTGGTACCAACACCGGCGAGTTCAGCAACCAGCAAGGCGGGAGCCTGACCAGCACTGGCGCGCTGACCGCACAAATTGCCGGAGCGCTGCTCAATCAGTTCGGGCTGATCAACGCGGGCGGCAATCTGCAACTCAGCGCCAGTTCGCTGGACAACCGCAACGCCCAACTGTCGAGCGTCGGCGACCTGACGTTAAGCGCCAGTCAGGCGGACAACAGCAGCGGCGGTCAGATCCTGGCCAACGGCGACCTCTCACTGAGCCTCGACCGCTTGAACAATCAGCTCAAGGGCGTGATCGCCGGGCAGCGTGATGTCCGGCTCAACGCCGGGCAGCTGGATAACAGCGGGGCGGGCAGCCTGTACGCGAAACGCAATCTCAACCTGACCCTGGCCAATCAATTGAACAACACGCAGGGCACCCTGCGCGGCGACGGCACGCTCACGCTGCAAGCGGCGAGCCTGGGCAACAATGGTGGCAGCGTATCCGGCGTGGGCGGATTGACCGTGACCAGCAGCGGCGCGATTGCCAACCAGGGCGGCGCCCTGCTGACCGACGCCGGTCTGACCTTGAACAGCGGCAGTCTCGATAACAGCCAGCAAGGTCGCATCGCCGGTAAAGGCGTAGTACTCAACACCGGCGCGTTCACCAACCAGCAAGGCGGGAGCCTGACCAGCACTGGCGCGCTGACCGCACACATTGCCGGAGCACTGCTCAATCAGTTCGGGCTGATCAACGTGGGCGGCAATCTGCAGCTCAGCGCCAATTCGCTGGACAACCGCAACGGCCAACTGTCGAGCGTCGGCGATCTGGCGTTAAGCGCCAGTCAGGTGGACAACAGCAACGGCCAGATCCTGGCCAACGGCGACATCGCACTGAGCCTCGATCGCTTGAACAATCAGCTCAAGGGCGTGATCGCCGGGCAGCGTGATGTCCAGCTCAACGCCGGGCAGCTGGATAACAGCGGGGCGGGCAGCCTGTACGCGAAACGCAATCTCAACCTGACCTTGGCCAACCAATTGAACAACACGCAGGGCACCCTGCGCGGCGACGGCACGCTCACGCTGCAAGCGGCGAGCCTGGGCAACAATGGTGGCAGCGTATCCGGCGTGGGCGGATTGACCGTGACCAGCAGCGGCGCGATTGCCAACCAGGGCGGCGCCCTGCTGACCGACGCCGGTCTGACCTTGAACAGCGGCAGTCTCGATAACAGCCAGCAGGGTCGTATCGCCGGTAACGGCGTAGTACTCAACACCGGCGCGTTCACCAACCAGCAAGGCGGAAGCCTGACCAGCACTGGCGCGCTGACCGCACACATTGCCGGAGCACTGCTCAATCAGTTCGGGCTGATCAACGTGGGCGGCAATCTGCAGCTCAGCGCCAATTCGCTGGACAACCGCAACGGCCAACTGTCGAGCGTCGGCGATCTGGCGATTCTGTTGAAAAAGTAGCTCCCCTGTCTGGCCTGCGGCAAAATCTCTGCATTGGCCAGCAGGGAAGCACGCAGCATGATGGGACAGTTATCGAGTGGGCAGGAGCGGCTGTTTTACTCGTTCAACCTTGAAGATCACATTCCCGCCAATCACCTTCTGCGCAGCATTGATCGGTGTCTTGATCTGAACGACCTGCGCCATTACCTCGCCGATTTCTATAGCCCGATTGGGCGTCCGTCGATTGATCCTGAACTGATGATCCGCATGCTGATCGTGGGCTATTGCTACGGCATTCGCCCGAGCGGCGGTTGTGCGAAGAGGCCCATTTGAACTTGGCGTATCGCTGGTTCTGCCGGTTGAACCTTGACGATGAAGTCCCCAACCACTGACCTTTTCCAAAAATCGACACGGCCGCTTTCGGGACAGTGAGCTGTTTCGCTGGTTGTTCAATGAAGTGCTGCGTCGCTGCATGGACGCAGGTCTGGTTAAAGGCGAAGGCTTTGCCGTGGACGCCAGCATCATCAAAGCGGATGCGAGTCGGCAGCGCGGCGTACCGGGTGATGAACCGATCAACTGGAGCGATCCGGCCCTGAGCACCCGCGCCGTGCGTGAGTACCTTGAAGGCCTCGATGAAGAGGCTTTGGCCGAAACGCTACCGAAGCGCCTGTCGCTGACGGATCTCAGGCTCGCTGGACCGCGGCTCCAGGCGGCCCAGCGTTCTACGCTTACTCCACGAATTATCTGATCGATACCGAGCACGGCGTGATCATGGATGTGGAACCCACACCGGCTCATCGCACCGCAGAAGTCGAGAGCACCAAGACGATGATCGATCGGGTTGAAGCGCAGTTCGACATCAAACCGGAACGCCTCATCGGCGACACCGCTTACGGCACAGCGCCGATGCTGGCCTGGATGGTGGAGGACAAAGACATCGAACCGCATGTGCCAGTGTGGGACAAAACTGAGCGCAAGAACGACAGCTTTTCGTAACGATTTCCACTGGAATGAAGAGGCTGAGGAATACCGCTGCCCGGCCGGCAACGTATTGCGCAGCGAATGGCGAGCCTTCAAGAACGAGCGTTCGCACGTCACCAAAGCCAACACCATCATCTTCCGATCCCGGCAGACCGACTGCGTTGCCTGTCCGATGAAAGCCAAGTGCTGCCCGAACACTTCGATTCGCAAGATCGTCCGCAGCGTCCATGAAGCCGCGCGTGATGTGGCTCGACGCATCGCAGCGACGCCGGCGTATCAGCGCAGCGCTCGCCACGAACGTAAGAAGGTCGAAATGTTGTTTGCCCACCTCAAGCGCATCCTGAAACTGGATCGCTTGCGCCTACGTGGTATGAGTGGCGCGTCCGATGAGTTCACGCTGGCCGCCGCGGTGCAGAACCTGCGACGGCTGGCCAAATTTACCTCTCAAGGGCCACCTGCTACGGGATAGGTGCGTCTGCACGAAGCAAAAACCTCAAATTAACCCAATAACCGAGCAGTAAAGGTTAACGAAGGGCCGAAAAACCACGCAACGTGGTGAATAGGTTCTCCAGAGGTGGCCGAGCCTGAGTTCAGGCGAGCTGAAAATCCGACTTTTTCAACACAATCTGGCGTTAAGCGCCAGTCAGGTGGACAACAGCAACGGCCAGATCCTGGCCAACGGCGACATCGCACTGAGCCTCGACCGCTTGAACAATCAGCTCAAGGGCGTGATCGCCGGGCAGCGTGATGTCCAGCTCAACGCCGGGCAGCTGGACAACAGCGGGGCGGGCAGCCTGTACGCGAAACGCAATCTCAACCTGACCCTCGCCAATCAATTGAACAACGCGCAGGGCACCCTGCGTGGCGACGGCACGCTCACGCTTCAAACGGCGAGCCTGGGCAACAATGGCGGTAGCGTATCCGGCGTGGGCGGATTGACCGTGACCAGCAGTGGCGCGATTGCCAACCAGGGCGGCGTCCTGCTGACCGACGCCGGTCTGACCTTGAGCAGCGGCAGTCTCGATAACAGCCAGCAAGGTCGCATCGCCGGTAAAGGCGTGGTACTCAACACCGGCGCATTCACCAACCAGCAAGGCGGGAGCCTGACCAGCACTGGCGCGCTCAGCTTCACGGCCAGCCAGGTGGATAACAGCGTGGCTGGCCGCATCGCCAGCGCCATGGCGTTGACCGCAACCGTCACCGGCCTCGATCAGCACGCGGGCGGGCAATTGTTCAGCAACACGGATGTCACCCTGGACATGAGCAATGGCCAGTTGAACAACCAGGGTGGTTTGCTGACGGCACCGGGTCACCTGCTGCTGAAAAACCTCAATGCCGTCGCTAACCAGGGCGGTGAAATTTCCAGTGCCAAGGCGTTCAGCCTGACGGCGCAAAGTCTCGACAACACCGACGGCAAGCTGCTCAGCGACCAGGGTTTGACCGTGCGCATCAATCAGGCCCTGACCAACGTCGGAGGGTTGATTTCGGCAGCGAGTGTGGATGCGCGCGCCGCTCGGCTCGACAACAGCAACGGCAGCATCAGCAGCGATGCCGACCTGAGCCTGCAACTGGCTGGTGCACTGCTCAACCAGGGCGGTGAACTGTCCAGCGCCGGCAACACCACCCTTGTAGCCATGAGCCTGGGCAATGGTGGCGGTCAGGTGCTGGCCGATCAGCGCCTGAGCCTGATGATCAGCGGCGCCGTGGATAACCAGGCCGGTACTTTGGGGGCCGGGCAAGGGCTGAGCATCAGCGCCGCAAGCCTGGATAACCGTCAGGCGGGCAGCCTGGTGACTGACGGTAACCTCGACCTCGGCCTCGGCGGCCTACTGAACAACCAGAGCGGCGGCAGCGTGCAGGCCAAGGGTGTGATGAACCTGCAAAGCCTGAGCCTGGATAACCGCGGTGGTCGCATCTCGGGCAAAAATCTGCTGACCTTGCGCAATGGCTCGTCGGACAATCGCGGCGGTGTCATTCGTGCCGACAAGGACGTGCAGCTCTACATCGATCAATTGGATAACCGCCAGCAAGGCCTGCTCAGCAGCAAGGCCGGCATTGGTTTCACCGGTCAGCATCTGGATAACCAGGGCGGCTTGCTTAGCGCCGTGGGCTTGCTGCAACTGCAAGCAGGCGTAGTGCTCAACAACGCAGGTCGTATCGCCAGTCAGAGCGACCTGATTGCCAATGTCGACACCTTGACCCAGCAGGGTGGCGAGATGGTCGCCCAAGGCACTCTGACGCTGACTGGCACCACGCTGGATAACAGCCGGGGCGGTTTGTTCGGGGCGACAAAAGCGCTGAAACTCAATGTCGGTGACATCGACAACCGCGGGGGTGAAATCTCCAGTCAGGTTGATGTCGCCATTGTCGGCCAACAACTGAACAACAGCGACGGCGGCAAGGTACTGGCGGGCACCGCACTGGGACTGAGCGTTGCGAGCCTGATCAATCAGAACAAGGGGCTACTGTTCGGCGACACGCTCAGCCTCAACGGCAAGAGTCTGAGCAATGCCGGGGGCACGCTCGCCAGCCAGCAGGGTCTCGCTATCAACCTTGCGGGCGATCTGGACAACAGCGCCGGCCTGCTCAGCAGCGAAGGGACTCTGACGGTCAACGCCGCCAGCCTGAACAACAGTGCGGGCAGTCTGTCCGCTGCCAATGCGTTGACCGTAACGATCACTGGCGTACTGAGCAATCAGGGTGGCTCGATCACCACCGATGCCGGGCTGACCCTCAACAGTGCCAGTCTTGATAACCGAAACAGCGGCGTGCTGTCCGGCAAAGGCGCGACCCGGGTCAGTACCGGTGCTTTCGACAACAGCCACGGCGGTCGCCTGACCAGCGCCAACACCCTGGACATGAGCGCCGCCCAAGTGATCAACCAGGACACTGGCAGGATTGCCAGTGCCATGGCGCTGACTGCAGCAGTCACGGGCCTCGACCAGCAGGGCGGTGAGCTGTTCAGCAATACGGCGTTGAGCCTTGATCTGAACCACGGCCAGTTGAATAACCAGGGTGGCTTGATCAATGCGCCCGGCGCGTTGCTGCTGAAAAATCTCAATGGCGTCGCCAACAACAATGGCGAAATCTCCAGCGCCCAAACCTTTACTGTCGACGCTCAAACACTCGACAACAGCGGCGGCAAGCTGCTCAGTTATCAAGCGCTGAAGCTGCGACTGGCGCAGGCGATGAGCAACATCAACGGCATCGTTTCCGCTGCCGCGCTGAACGCGCATAGCGCCAGTCTGGACAACAGCAGCGGTTTGATCAGCAGCCGTGACGGCCTGACTCTGGCCGTTGACAACAGCTTCACCAACCACAACGGCACCTTGATCGCCGACGGCAAACTGCTGCTCAGCGCTGCTACAACGGACAACAGCCTGGGGCAGATCGCCGGCAAACAAGACGTCACCGCCAGCATTGGCAGCTTGCAACAACAGGGCGGGCAACTGATCGCCCAAGGTAACCTGAGCCTGACCGGCGATCGCCTGGACAACCGCCTGAACGGCTTCGTTGGTGCGACGGGCACACTGGATATCAAGGTTGGCAACGTCGACAACCGTGGTGGCGAACTCTCCACCAAGGGCAACCTGACCCTGGTCGGCCAGCAACTGGATAACAGCGACAATGGACAAATTCTTGCCCAGAACACCCTGCTGCTGACAGTCGATCAAATCATCAACCGCAACAAAGGCCTGCTCTTTGGCAAGACCGGATTAAGCGTGACCGGCACCGGGCTGGATAACACCAGCGGATCCTTGCTCAGTCAGCAGAGCATCGACGTTGACCTCGGCGCTACGCTGGACAACAGCCTCGGCCTGTTCAGCAGCGAAGGTTCACTCGGCGCGCGGGTGGGCAATCTGATCAACACGGCAGGCAGCTTTTCCAGCGCCGGTAGCTTGAGCGTCAATAGCGCTGGGGCAATCAGCAACCAGGGCGGGCAACTGGTCACCGACGCCGACCTCAACCTGCACAGCGCCAGCCTCGACAACCGGCAGCAGGGTCGGATCAGCGGCAAAGGCCCCGTCTCGATTCAAACTGGTGCCTTCGACAACAGCCAGAGTGGCCGGGTCAGCAGCGCCGGTCGCCTCGACGTGATCGCCGCACAACTGACCAACCAGGCAGGTGGCAGCATCGGCAGTAGCGATGCACTGACCGTCAGCCTCACGGAGCTGGACCAGCAAAACGGCACCTTGTTCAGCAACAGCGCCCTGACCCTCGACTTGAACAACGGCCAGTTGAACAACCAGGGTGGCCTGATCAATGCACCGCTACTGTTGTTGAACAACCTCAACGGTGTCGCCAACCAGGGTGGGGAAATCTCCAGTGCCCAAGCCTTTACCCTGGCGTCGCAAAACTTCGACAACAGCGGCGGCAAGCTTCTGAGCAACCAGGGCCTGACCCTGCGCGTCACTCAGGCACTGAGCAACATCAACGGCATGATCGCTGCCACCAGCCTCGACACAGGCGCCGGTACGCTGGACAACAGCGGCGGGCTCCTGACCAGCCGGGGCAACCTCGCGCTCAACGTCAATGGCCTGTTGAGCAACCAGAACAACGGCCTGATAAACGCTGCGCAGACACTCAACCTCAATTCCGCCGGCCTCAACAACCGGGGCGGCCAACTGCTCGGCGGCACGGCGCTGACAATCAACGCAGCGGCCCTGGACAACAGCGCCAATGGCCTGATCAACAGCCAGGGCGGATTGAGCCTGACTGCCAACAGCCTGGACTCCAGCAGCGGCGGCGAAGTGTCGGCAAAAAGCGACATCGACCTGACCCTCGGCGCCTTGAGCCAGAATGGTGGTCGATTGCTCGGCAGTGCCGGCATCAGCCTGAACCTGAGTGGCGGCGACCTGAGCAACCGCAACGGCCTGATCACCGCCCAGGGTCCACTGAACATCAGCCACCTGCGTGATCTGAACAACGAGGGCGGTGAAGTTTCCAGTAGCCAAAGTGTTGCTCTGGCCGGACGCACCTTCGACAACAATGGCGGCAAACTGATCAGCAGCAACCTGCTGAGCCTCAACGCCACCGGCAACCTGCTCAACCAGAACGGCCTGATCTCCGGCTGGCAGGGCCTCACCGTGACAGGCGCCAGCCTCGACAACCGCAACAACGGCACGCTCTCCAGCCGCAACGGCAACCTCGGCGTGACCCTGAGTGGTGACTTGCTCAACAGTGGCGCCGGTGCCTTGGTCAGCCAAAGTGCACTCACCGTCAACGCCGCCAGCCTCGACAACAGCGGCGGCATCCTGTCCAGTGGCGCCGGTCAGACCCTGACCCTCAGCGGCCTGCTGAACAACAGCCAGAATGGCCTGATCGACAGCGGTGCGGCCCTCGTCGTGCAAGCCATGACCCTTGGCAATGCGGCGGGTGTGATCAACGCGCAACAGAGCCTGAGCTTCACCGGTACCCACCTGGACAACACTACCGGTAGCCTGGTTGGCAATGGCGCGGTCACCCTCGACTTGCTCGGCGTCTTGACCAACACCAGCGGCAAACTCGCCAGTGCCGGCCCGCTACTGATTCAAGGTGCGAGCCAGATCAACAACCAGGGTGGGCAACTGGCGAGCCAGTCTCTGCTGACCCTGCTCACCGGCGGCCTCGACAACAACAATCGCGGCACCGTGGCCGCCAACGGTCAACTATTGCTCGCGGCAACGGGCACCGTGCAGAACAACACCGATGGCTTGATCTACAGCAAGAATGGTGGCGTGCAACTGCAAGCCGCCAACCTGGCCAACAACCTGGGTGTGCTGCAAAGCCAGGGTTCGCTGAGCCTCACTGTCGCCGGTGACATCGACAACTATAGCGGTCGCATCATCGCCCAAGGCAGCGACCTGACCGTCATTGCCGGCAACCTCGACAACCGCGGCGGCGTGTTGGCCAGCCTGCAAGGCGCGTTCACCGCCCACCTCACCGGCGTACTGAAAAACAGCTACGACCCAACCAACAACAACCAGGGCGGCGTCACCCAGGCCCAGCGCCTGGACCTGACCGCGCTGGCTGGCATCAACAACTACGGCGGGCGTATCGCTGCGCAAGCCGGCGATACGATCATTCATACCGCTGACTTCGACAACCGCAATGGCGGCCTTTACGCCCGGGGCCGAGTCAGTGTCACTGGTAACAACTTCGACAACAGCGGCAGCAATGACGGCCAGATCGCCGGCAGCCAGATCGACCTGACCCTGAGCGGTGCTCTGAACAACCGCCTGGGCATCATCGAAAGCGACAGTACCCTGGCGATCTCCGCCGCGAGTATCGACAACCAGACGGGCCAACTACGTGCCCTCGGCACCGGTGGCGCTACCCAATTCAACATCGGTGGCCTGCTCGATAACCGTAATGGCACCGTCGAAAGCGCCAACAGCGACCTGACCCTTGCTGCCGGCAACTTCCTTAACACTGGCGGCACCCTGTTGCATGTCGGCACCGGCACTTTTGGCCTGTCCATGACCAGCGTCGTCAACGCCGGCGGCAGCATCGTCACCCGTGGCGGCCTGACGCTCAATGCGGACACCTGGACCAACAGCAGCGTCATTCAGGCCGGGCGCCTGAACGTCAACGTCAACAACTTCAGCCAAACCGCCGGCGGCCAACTCCTGGCCTCCGACAGTTTCACGGGGAGCGGGGCAATTGGTACAACGATGGGTTGATTGCCAGCAGCGGTAGCCTTGCCCTCAACCTGGGCGGTGTTTATAGCGGCAATGGCAGCGTGAGCAGTGTCGGCAATCTTGGTTTGAGTGCTGCGCAGATCAACCTTACCCCTGTGGCGAGTATCACGGCTGGCGCCAGTGGAACCGTAAGTAGCAGTGGCAGCCTGACCAACCTCGGACGCCTCACTTCAGCCGGGGCACTGACCGTCAATGCCGCCTACTTGAACAACCAGGGCACCCTGGGCAGTGGTGCCAACCTGCGCGTCAACGCCTCCTCCATCCTCAACCAGAATGGCCTGATCTTCAGCGGCGGCGACATGGCGCTGCGCACTGATAACTTCACCAACCGCTACGCGGATGTCTATGGCCTCGGCAACGTCAGCATCGCCAGGGACGACAACAATGGATTGAGTGCGTCGATCTCCAACGTGTCGGCGACCATCGAGAGTGGTGGTGACCTGAGCCTGGCGTCCAGCTCCATCGAGAACCGCAAGGACGTATTCCTGACCACAGGCGGGTTGGTCTCTGGCGAGATCGGCGTGCAGTGCTACACCTGCTCTTCGCTCGATCCTCTTGCCCCGTTGGGCTTAAGCAGCTATGCGGTCTGGGTGGAAAACTACCAGTCGCAGATTGCTCAGGATTCCGCCTCGGCCAGTATGACGGCTGGTCGTAACTTTCTGGCAAACGGCGGGGTGTTTCTCAATCAGGCGTCGACCATCAGCGCAGGAAACAACCTCACGTTCAACCTGCAGACCTTTACGAATCAAGGGGCTTCTGTAGGCGACTATAACGTGCGGCGATCTATTGCTCTTACTGCAGGGCAACAGACTACCGATTTGAATCTATGGAATTCGATCATGGCTTACAACGCTGCCAATGATCCTTCCTACGATCCGGGATCATTGGGATACGTTGGCGGCAGCAACCCGACATTCTCAAGGCCTAACCTCCATTTCTGGAACAGTTCCGGAGCCGAATCCGTAATACAGGTGGCACCTCACCCTGGCGGCAAAAACGGGGAAAACTACATTAGGTTTGGTTCGGTATACATCACCGTGCCTGCTGGATCCTTATGGTACGACTTTACGCTTCCTCATTACGGCGACGGTGTTCGGACCGCTGCACCGGACGCGATCCAGTCCGCAATTCCCTTCGACACCACGGTGACTTACAACAGCCCATCGTCTTACGCTAATGCGGTTGTGCAGGCAGGTGGTGCAGTCAGCATCACCGCGTCGCAAAATCTCACCAATAGTGTGATTCGCGAAGGAGTGGTCATCGGTTCCGGTGCATCACGCGTCGGCTCGACCCAGCTCAATGGGCAGCCCGCCCCGACCATCGTCAACCTCAACGCCCAACTACCTCCCAACCTGGCCCAACAGCAGATCAATCCCCTGACACTGCCGGGCTTCAACCTGCCAACCGGCCAGAACGGCCTGTTCCGCCTGAGCGGGCAGGGCGGTAGCGGTGCCCAGGCAACTCAGGCTAACGCTGCGCCACAAAGCTGGACCTTCGGTGGCGCCAGTCTCGCCTTGGCTCAACGCGACCAGACCGTGCCGGATGCTCAGGTGCGCGATATCCAACTGAGCGATATCACACAGGCCTCGGCCGCCAGCCGTCAGGTGGTCGCGGACGCCCGTCAAGGTGCCGGCGTTATCAGCAACACATCGTCGATCAATGTCACGGCGCCGAGCGATGGCGGTGCCGGCAGCGTCGTCGTGCCGGGGCACAGCGCCGATGCGCCCGCTGCTACTGTAGTCAGCGATATAACCGGCGCGAACCTGTCCGGTCAGCCCGGTGTCGTCGTTCCGCTACCAGGTCAGCCCGGTGTCGTCGTTCCGCTACCCGGTCAGCCCGGTGTCGTCGTTCCGCTACCAGGTCAGCCCGGTGTCGTCGCTCCGCAGCCAGGTCGGCCCAGTGTCGTCGTTCCGCTGCCAGGTCAGCCCGGTGTCATCGCTCCGCAGCCAGGTCAGCCCGGTGCCGTCGCTCCGCAGCCAGGTCAGCCCGGTGTCGTCGCTGCGCTGCCAGGTAGGCCCGGTGTCGTCGCTCCGCAGCCAGGTCAGCCCGGTGTAGTCGCTCCGTTGCCAGGTCAGCCCGGAGTAGTCGCTCCGCTGCCGGGTCAGCCCGGTGTCGTCGCTCCGCTGCCAGGTCAACCCGCCGCCGTAGCTCCGCTGCCCGGCCAGACATCGCCTGCCATTGCGCAAATCACCCCGGCAGCCAGCCAGACCGTCGCCCGGGTGCAAGGCCTGCCGAGCAGTAGCGGTCAGTCCAAACCGCAAAAATACCTGATCGAAACCAATCCAGTGCTCACCGACCTCAAGCAGTTCATGAGCTCGGACTACCTGCTGGGCAACCTCGGCTACGATCCTGACGACAGCGCCAAGCGCCTCGGCGATGGTCTTTATGAACAACGCCTGATTCAGCAAGCGGTGGTCGCCCGTACCGGTCAACGCTTTCTCGACGGCCTGACCTCGGACGAGGCCATGTTCAAGTACCTCATGAACAACGCCATCGCCAGCAAACAGCAACTCGCCGCCGTAGCTCCGCTGCCCGGCCAGACATCGCCTGCCATTGCGCAAATCACCCCGGCAGCCAGCCAGACCGTCGCCCGGGTGCAAGGCCTGCCGAGCAGTAGCGGTCAGTCCAAACCGCAAAAATACCTGATCGAAACCAATCCAGTGCTCACCGACCTCAAGCAGTTCATGAGCTCGGACTACCTGCTGGGCAACCTCGGCTACGATCCTGACGACAGCGCCAAGCGCCTCGGCGATGGTCTTTATGAACAACGCCTGATTCAGCAAGCGGTGGTCGCCCGTACCGGTCAACGCTTTCTCGACGGCCTGACCTCGGACGAGGCCATGTTCAAGTACCTCATGAACAACGCCATCGCCAGCAAACAGCAACTCAACCTGTCGCTGGGCGTATCCCTCACCGCCGAACAGGTCGCAGCACTCACCCACGACATCGTCTGGATGGAAACCATGCAGGTCAATGGCGAGGACGTGCTGGTGCCGGTGCTGTACCTGGCCAACGCCAACAATCGCCTGGCACCCAACGGGGCGCTGATCCAGGGCCGCGACGTGACCCTGATCGCCGGGCAAGACCTGAACAACGCCGGTACTCTGCGCGCCAGCAACAACCTGGCTGCCATGGCCGGCAATGACCTGGTCAACAGCGGCCTGGTCGAAGCCGGCAACCGCCTCGACCTGCTTGCGGGAAACAACCTCGTCAACAAGGCCGGCGGCATCATCGCGGGCCGTGACGTCACCCTTACTGCCGTCAACGGTGACGTGATCAACGAGCGCAGCGTGACCACCGCGCAAGCCAGCAATGGTGATTTCAGCACCGGCCGCGCGTACGCCGATAGCGCCGCCCGCATCGAAGCCGCCAACGACCTGACCATCAAGGCCGGTCGTGACGTCAACAACATCGGCGGGATGCTACAGAGCGGCCGCGACACTACGATCAACGCCGGTCGGGATGTGAATCTGGTTTCCGCGCAGGCCGAAAATAAGCTTGCGAGCGGCAGCAGCTTTGTCGACCAAAACATCACCCAGATGAGTGGCTCGGTCAGCGCCGGTCGTGACCTCTCGGTCAACGCGGGGCGCGACATCAGCGTCATCGCCAGCCAGCTCGACGCCAAACGCAACATCGCCCTGGCCGCCACGGACAACCTCACTTTGGCCTCGGCAGCGGACGAGGCGCATAGCTACAGCAAATCCAAAAAAGTCACGACGCAGGAAGACCACGTCAGCCAGGTCGGCACCCGCCTCACCGCCGGCGGCAACGTCGCCCTGAGTGCCGGCCAGGACCTGACCCTGCTCTCCAGCCGGGTCAGCGCCGGTGATGAAGCCTACCTGGTGGCGGGCGGCAATCTTGAGTTGCTGGCTGCACAGGACAGCGATTACTCGCTGTATGACATGAAGAAGAAGGGCCGCTTCGGTAGCAAGAAGACCCAGCGCGATGAAGTCACCGATGTGAAAAACTTCGGCAGTGAAATCCAAGCCGGTGGTGACCTGAGCCTGATCAGTGGTGGCGATCAACGTTACCAGGGCGCCAAGCTCAACAGTGGCCAGGACCTGACCCTGGACAGCGGCGGCAGTATCACCTTCGAAGCGGTCAAGGACCTGCACCAGGAGAGCCACGAGAAGAGTAGCAGCAACCTAGCCTGGACCAGCGCCAAGGGTAAGGGCAATACCGACGAAACCGTGCGCCAAAGTCAATTGGTGGCTCAGGGCGAGCTCGCAATGAGGGCCGCAGGAAAAATCACGATCGACATAAAACAGATTGATCAGAAAACCGTTAGTGAAACCATTGATGCAATGGTGAAAGTTGAGCCCGAACTAGCGTGGATAAAACAGGCAGAAGCCAACGGTCAGGTCGATTGGAGGCTGGTCAAGGAAATCCATGACAGCTGGAAGTATGACAACTCCGGACTCGGGGCTGCATCTGCGTTAGTCATTGCCATTGTCGCCAGCATGTTTCTCGGTCCTATGATGGGAGCCGTGGCCACCAACTTCACCGTGGGTACCGTGAATAGCGGTGGCGATTTGGGGGCTGGCCTGAAAGCCACCGTCAGCAAAGATGCAATCAAGGGTTATGCCACGCAATTTGCTACCGGCTATGCATTGAATGGTCTCGATGGGATGGTGAGTGGCTGGAGTACCGATGGAGCGCTCATTCTGAAAGCGGACGGGATCATGAATCCCGGCTACTCGGCAAGCATGCTGGATTGGAACACCATCAGTCAGAACGTCCTGCGTAGCACGGCACATGCACTGGTTGCAGGCTCTATCAACACAGCCATCAACGGAGGCAGTTTAAAAGACAATCTGGGTGCCTCCCTGGTCTCTGAAGGGCTGGATCTTGCCGCTGCCTTTGGCAATAAACAGGTTGGAGACCTTGCCGATCATTTGAACGTCGATCCAGGGTCGGCACAGAAAATACTGATGCATGCAATCTTGGGAGGTGCACTTTCGGCGGCAAGGGGGGGCGACTTCAAGACTGGAGCCTTGGCGGGGGCGGCAGTGGAGGGGCTGAATGCGATTACAACCGAGGCCTTAGGTAACTATCTGGATTCGCGTTTTGCCACCGATGATCAATTCAAGGTGGGCACCGCTCAGATTATCGGAGTTCTGGCTGGCGCCATGGGTGGTGGCGATCCAGAGATTGCAAGCTGGGTAGCGGGCAATGCCGAGCGTTACAATCAGCAAGTGCACAGAGAGGCAGCAGCCCGTTTGGAGAAAGGCTTCGCTACCCTGCATGAGCAAAACCAGTTTGTGGATCTGCAGCCACAGGATGTACTGGCAGACCTGCAGAAAATTGCCGATGGTGAAAAAGACCCTGCGAAGCTGAACCCTAGAACTGTTGAATTTCTGAATCAATTCTCTCCTGGGGATCTTCGTGAAATTTTCTTTGAGCCGACTCTGACGGAGCAAATTGTCGGGCTGGGCATTGACCTGTTTTTCCCCACGCCAACCGGGAAGGGTAAAGCGGCGGTGGCAATCTCTGGCCCGGTAGGCAAAGAGATTCTGGAGGCCTTGGAGAAAAAATTCGGTGCGGCGTTGGCGGAAGGAGGTGCAAAAGCTACAGGGACCGTAGACAATCTCGCCAATGGCGTAGCAGATGTAACAAAGAGACCATCCGGTTTTAGAAAGCAAACAGTTCAAGATTCTTGGGATAACGCAGCAACTGGTTCTGCACCAGGGACAAAAGCATGCCCTACCTGCAGCACAGATGTGGGTGTTGCTCCAGGGCAGGGGCGAAGAGATTGGGATGTAGACCACCAGCCTCCTTGGAGTCAGCGTGACCTTTCCGGGAAAACGCGTTCAGAGGTATTAGATGAATACAACACCGGTACGAGGCTCGAATGTCCGGGCTGTAACCGTTCACGTGGGGCGAGGCCTGCTGATCAATGACTTTAGTCTCACACATTGAGCAGACGCTTGGGGCGCTAGACTTAGGCTGGAGTTTTAGCGAAAACTCCAGCCCAGTACAGGTTGTACGTTTCAGGAATCAACCCTTCGACGGCGCGGTGACTTATGTCACGCTTGGCCTGAGTAATACTCCATTGCAAATGTCGCAGGGGCGTAAAGTTAGGCAAGAGTTTGTCTTTACCGCTTATGAAAAGTTTGCTGCTGAAGAAATTGCATCTTTTATGCTTTCCTTTTGTGATTATGTTTTGGCAAAGGATCAAGCATTGCTTCGCGGAGACGTTATAGGGCCTAGTGCACCATTGATTACGGGGGTGGCAGTCAATTCTCTATATGCCTCTATTCCTGTTTTGTTTGATGAGGGCTTTTCTACTTATAAAGAGTCCTCGCCGCATACTGTAATGGTGTGGTTAGTTCCGCTGCTTGAAACTGAGGCTCAGTTTGTCAAGTCCAATGGCTGGAGTCAGTTTGAAGATGTACTTGAGCATATGGATCCTGATCTCTGGGAGCTAAACAGAGCGCCTATTGTGGGATAACTACCTCTACTTTTTATTTTCTACTTGTTAGGTCCTCCAATACATGCGTTGACGGAATAAAGAATCGCACCAGGAATTTTTTGTGCGGGGATAGTGCATGACCAGTAAATAAATCTGCCCGCAATTTCCGACAACCGACCCTTCAGCCATATTACCGCCCTACCGGACATCAAGGCGCCGAGCAACGCTAACAAATACCTGATCGAAACCAACCCGGTACTCACCGACCTCAAGCAGTTCATGAGCTCGGACTACCTGCTGGGCAACCTCGGCTACGATCCTGACGACAGCGCCAAGCGCCTCGGCGATGGCCTTTATGAACAACGTCTGATTCAGCAAGCGGTGGTCGCCCGTACCGGTCAACGCTTTCTCGATGGCCTGACCTCGGACGAGGCCATGTTCAAGTACCTGATGAACAACGCCATCGCCAGCAAACAGGAACTCAACCTGTCGCTGGGCGTCACCCTGACGGCCGAGCAAGATGCGGCGCTGACCCACGACATTAGTGCTGATCGCACAGAACAGCGAATCGACGATGTCGGTGTGTCAGTCGACCTTCGCAGCGGGTGTTAGTCCGCCATCGCGAGCAAGCTCGCTCCCACAGGGTTTTGGGGGATTATTGGTCTTTTATGGCGATGCACATGTCCATTTCCATCACGCCAGTATTCTCGTCGTAGGAAGCTTCCACCGGGTACCGCTCGAAACCCGGACGCTGGTCGTAGGCCAATCCGCTTTCCGGCATCCACTGTCTGCACAATTCACCCCACGCCGCCGGGATTTCACTGGCCGGTCCTTTGAAGTGGGCAACGGCATAGCGGCCGCCGGGCAGGTGGGTGACGGCGAACGGGTATTTCGGCTCGAAGTCGGCGGGCACTTCGACGCAGGCGTCGTAGCGGCAGTATTGCGGCGGTGTGGTGCTCGGGTCGTCGTGGCCGATGCCGTAGCGCACGCGGTTGAGCAGGTTTTTTTCGATCATCCACGGGGCTACGGTTTCGCGCCAGAAGGTACCGATTTCCGGGCCGTAGGGGCCGGTGTAGCGCAGGTAGGCGATGCGGGCCGGGGGCAGGGTTTTGAGGGTGACGTTCATTGTCTTGGCCTTGTTTTTTATCTGGGGACTTTGTGTTGAATGGTCGGGCCTCTTCGCGGGCAAGCCCGCTCCCACAGGGGCCTGGTGTGAACACATACCTTGTGTACGACACAAAACCCGTGGGAGCGTGGCTTGCCCGCGAAGGCCGCGCCTCGGTGTCTGGGGCTAACCACCATGACAGCAGCTCGACTTCTCCTGTTCCTCATACTTGTCATGATGCCGCACCCACTCCATGATTTCGTCCTCGTTGCGACCCTTGGGCGTCAGGTCGAGGTAGTTGTAGGCGCCGACCAGCAAGTCCAGGCCCCGGGCATAGGTGGAGTAGGTATGGAAAATGTCGCCGGCGTCATTGCGATAAAACACGCTGAGGCCGGGGAGTTCTTCCTCGGCGCCGTCGGTTTTTTCGTAGTTGTACGTAGCCTTTCCGGCGGCGACCTCTTCGGCCCGGGCACAGACGCCAAAGTCGTAGTTGAAGTCGCATCCTGCTGACGACACCCAGTCGAACTTCCAGCCCATGCGCCGCTTGAACGCCTGGAATTCAGCGAACGGTGCGTGGGAAACCGCCACCACTGCAATATCGTGGTGGGCCAGGTGTTGGTTGGCGCCGTCGATGTGATCGCTCAAGTACGAGCAACCGGGGCAGCCTTCATCCCAGCCCTCGGCGAACATGAAGTGGTAGATGACCAACTGACTGCGGCCGCCGAACAGGTCCGCCAGTTTCAGTTCTCCGCTTGGCCCCTGGAAGCGGTAGTCCTTGTCGATTTTCACCCAAGGCAGGGCGCGGCGTTCGGCGCTGAGTTTGTCTCGTTCTTTGGTGAAGGCTTTTTCGTGGGCAAGGTGCTGTTTGCGGGCGGCGAGCCATTCTTCCCGTGACACGACGGGATGATTCTGGATGTTCATGACGTTTTCTCCTGCGTGGGGCGGGGAGGGGGCTTACACAGCCTAGTCGTTTGGCTTGTGTGGAATTCGACATACCGCTGGTCGGTCGTCAGTAAGAGCGCGGCTGAACGACAGCAGTATTCCCGGCAATGACCACCCGCTACAGGTACTGGAGCAGGCTCGCTCCCACATGGGATTTGTGTAGCACTTAGCCTTGTTTCGCTGCTTTCAAGCACTTCAGATCACTGAAGTCCTTCCTCACACCCTCGATTTTCTTCAGCAAACGCTCACGCTGGTTCGGCGTACTTTCAGCCATCAGATCCACGAACAGTGAACGCGCCTGGGCTTCGGTGTTGGCAACGGCCTGACGATAGGCGGGTGTCCACAAACTCTCACGATTGACCAGAAGTATCTCGATGCGTTGTGGGAATTGTGGACTCTGGCGTTGGGCAACAGCTGCACTGAACTGCTTCTGCCAATGGACCCGGTTGGCAAGCCACTGGGAGTACTGCTCGCCCAAGGCGCTGGACCATGTGGCTACCCGCTGTTGCTGGGTGGTGCTCAGTGGCCCGAGCCAGTCGCTCAAACGCTTTTCCATGCGTTCGCCACGCTCCTTGATCTGCTGGTCGAGGGAGGGCTTGAGGTATTCCTCCTGGCGCTGGCGCCGGTCCTTGGCGAAGGCTTCATTCATCTCGGCGACTTGCTTGTCATTCAGCCCCTGCAACAATTCGATGGCCGACGGGGTGATTTCCCGTGCGGTCTCGGCGATCGCCTGTTCGGCTTCGTGGGTGCGTGCCTGCAAGGTGGCATCGGTGACCTGGTTGGTCGCGATCATGGTTTGCAGGCGGTCCAGCCAGTCGAGGTAGCCGGGCAGTTGGGTGGTGCAGTGCCAGCTCAGGTGTTCCTTCAGGCGTTCGTTCAGCCAGCTTTTTTGCTCGCCGTTCATGTCCAGGTAGTCGCTGAGCGTCCACGGGATGATCACGTCGAGGTTGCGGTAGGCCAGGCCTATGCGGTTGCACGCGCCGAGGGTGAGGGCGATGGTCAGCACAACGGCAATATGTTTGAACCAGCGGGACATGGGCGAATCCTTGCGATAGCCAGTCTTCGGGGTCTGATTCTTATGTGAACCCAGGATGAGCCTGACAGTTCAGCCGAGCAATGGCTGCCGCTCGTCGATGTTCACAGGATTTGATGGAGTATCGGCGGGGAGAAACGAGAGTTCCAGTCCAAGCGCTTCGAAGCTCAAAGCGCTTTGGGACCAGGTGAAGCGAGGGGGATTACTTTTTGCCCAGGGTGATCTGCTTGGACGGGCCGAATGTCTGGCCGCTGACGCCTTTGGCAATTTGCTGGATTTCACCGCCGGACTTGAGGAACGCAGCGATCTGGCTGTTGATCGATTCGCTGGTTTCGACGGCTGGAGCTGGCTTTGGTTTGCTGGTGGATGCTTTTACGCGCATGGCGGCCATTAACCTGTAGAAAATTAACTTGGCCAGGCATCGTACAGGAATCACCTGGTAATTGCTTGGCAAATATCCCCTCGCAATAATCGTGAGGTCGGGGTAATTAATCATCGGCCAATATTCGAAATAGGTGTCTAAGCCGCTGTTTTAACTAAGAACATTGCCTGGAAAAATACCGCGTTACGCTTGCCTGGGCATGGCGTAAATGCCCGGATCGGTCTGACGAGCGGCCAGGTGTGCGATGAAAACCCGGGAAAATTAAGGCCTTCAGAGGATTTTCGCGTGCCACCGGGCCGGGTGCCGAACGCAGCGCTCAAAACCGGGTAGAATGCCGCCCACGCAATGAGGGTATTGGACATGGCTTTAGTCGGGCGTTACAACAGTTTGCAAGTGGTTAAACACACTAACTTCGGTTTATATCTGGACGGTGGCGCGGATGGCGAAATCCTTCTGCCTAATCGTTATATTCCAAAAGATATTCCTACTGAAGATGAAGACTGGCTCAACGTTTTTGTTTATCTGGACAGCGATGACAAACTCATCGCAACTACTGAAAAACCGAAAGTTCAAGTCGGTGAATTCGCCAGTTTGAAAGTTGTTGAAGTCAACAGCATCGGCGTATTCCTCGACTGGGGTTTGCCGAAAGACCTGTTGCTGCCGTTCTCCGAAGAGAAGCGTCAGATGACGGCGGGCGAGTATGTGGTGGTGCACGTCTATCTCGACAAACACACCCGCCGCATCACCGCGACCGCGCGCCTGGATCGTTACCTGGACAAGACCCCGGCCAACTACACCGCAGGCCAGGAAGTGGATCTGCTGGTGGCCGAAGCCACGGACATGGGCTTCAAGGCCATCATCAACAACAAGCATTGGGGCCTGATCCACAAGAACGAAATCTTCAAGTTCATGCGCGCCGGTAAAGAAGAAAAGGGCTTTATCAAGGAAGTTCGCGCCGACGGCAAGATCAGCCTGAGCCTGCAGCCGGTCGGCCAGGAAGCGGCCACCAGCCTGAACTCGAAGATTCTCGCAAAGCTGCGCGAAAACAACGGCTCCCTGGCGGTCAGTGACAAGAGCGATCCGGCATTGATCAGCAGCCTGTTCGGTGTCAGCAAGGGCAACTTCAAGAAGGCCATTGGTGCGTTGTACAAGAATGGCCAGATCGTCATTCATGCCGATCGCATCGAACTCAGTTGATGTTCTGACAATACAGAGAGCCAGGGTGGCGCAAGCAGAGAAGTAGAGGTCTCTGACAGGCGGCATTTTCTGGCCTTCTGATTGATAATCGACAACATGATTTTTCGCCCCGGTGTTTTCTTTTCCAGTGAGAAGGCCGGGGTTTTGCTTTTACTGCCGAGTCTTTGCCATGGATTGTGTCTTCGAGGTGTTCCGGTGAGCGCCACCCGGCGCAGCGCCGACGGGTTTGCCCTGCAAGTGATGGTCGGGTTGTGCCTGGTCTGGGGCGTTCAACAGGTGATGATCATGGGCGGCGGCCGATATCGCGCCAGTGATGCAGGCGGCCGGACGTTCCGGTATGTCGGCGTTGCTGGTCGGGTTGCTGATCTGCTGGAAGGGCGGCTGGAACCAGGTGGGGACGACCTGGCGCGGTGGCCTGTTGGCCGGTGCCTTGTTCGGCCTGAGTTTTTCTTCATTTCCGAAGGCCTGCAACTGACCACGGCGGCGCACATGTCAGTGTTTCTCACACCGCGCCGATCTTCACCGCATTGGGTGTGCACTGGTTGCCGCCCAGTGAGCGTTTGCGACCCTTGCAATGGCTGGGGATTGTCCTGGCCTTTATCGGGATTGCCATCGCGTTTGCCGGCGGAGTGTCCTGGGACAACCTTTGATTACCGCATGTTGATGGGCGATGCCCTGGGTGTGCTGGCGGGCGCAGCCTGGGGCGCGACCACGGTGGTGGTGCGCGCCTCGCGCTGTCGGAAGCGCCGGTGACCCTGACGCTGTTCTATCAGTTGATCGTCGGTTTCTTCGGTTTGTTGTTGATCGCGCTGCTCAGTGGCCAGATCACCCACGTCAGCCTGACTTCCGTGGCAGTCGCCAGTGTGCTGTTTCAGGGCGTGGTCGTGTCGTTCTTCAGTTACCTGGTCTGGTTCTGGCTGCTGCGCCGTTACCTGGCAGCGAACCTCGCGGTGTTTTCGTTCATGACGCCGTTGTTCGGCGTCACGTTCGGTGTGGTGCTGCTGGGCGAGGCGCTGAGCCTGAACTTCATCATCGGTGCAGTGCTGGTGTTGGCGGGCATCACGTTTGTCAGCGCTGAACAGTGGTTGCGCCGTCGTTTGCGCAAAGCCCTGGGGCAGAACTGACCGGCGCGGAGCGACAGACCGCCGGCGATCAGCAAGCCGCAGCCGGCGACCACCAGTGCCGGCTGCAAACCGCCACTGAAATGACTGCTCAGCGCCGCCAGCAATGGCCCGCTGAGCTGACCCACGGCAAAGCAGGCCGTCAGCAGGCCGGCATTGCGCTGGGTGGCGTGGGGCGCCAGTTCCCGGGAGCGTTGCATCACCAGTTGCATGCAGGCCAGGAACGGCGTGCCGCACAGGATCACACCCAACGCCAGGCCAGGCCCGTTGCCCAGCAGACAGGCGAAAACGCCAGCAGCTTGCAGCCATAACGTCGCCATCAACCAGTGACGCGTGGCGTCGGGCTTCTGCCGACGCAAACTCACCAGCACCACACCGGTTGCCGCCGCCAGGCCAAAGCATGGCCAGAACAGGTCGGCCTGCCATTGGCCATGGAATTGCGCGTTAGCCATTTGCGACAAAAAGGTTGCCGGGATGATGTAGCCCAATCCGTACAAGGCATAGATCAAGCCCAGGCGACCGATGCCTTGAGTGGGCGACGGGCTGGCGCTGGGTGCAGCAGTCGCGGTGGCGGCCGGTTGTGGCAGGAACGGCAGGATCCCCAACAGCATGGCCAGCCCCACAGCGGCGTACACCAGCCACAAGGTGGCGGATGTCTGGCCCAGCAGATTCGAGCCCAGGGCCAACAAACCGGTCAGAAAAATCCCCAGGCCCGGTCCGGCGAAGACCAGGGCGCCGAGCCGAGGACGACCGGCCGCTGCCGCGAGCGGTTGGCTCAGGGCGGTGATCATCACCAGCACCCAGGCGCTGGCTACACCGGTGCCGAAGCGCAGCAGCAGGTGCGACCAGAAACCATTGGCCCAGAACGAAGCCAGGGTCAGCAGCACGCACAGCCACAATCCGCCGTGCAAGCGCTGGCGCACTTGCGCGGGACGCCGGGAAAACATGGCGTCCACCGCGCCGATGAAATAGCCGAGGTAGTTGGCGGCGGCAATCAGCCCGGCGGCGGTCAGGTCGATCTGACCTTCGCTGAGCAGATGCGGCAGTTGCGGTGTCAGGGCAAAACGGCCGATGCCCATGGCCATCATCAGGGCAACAAAACAGGCGGATAAGCGAATCAGGGGGGACATGGTCTGGATTCCGTTCAGAGGATCAATGACCGTCAGGCTAGGACTGATTGACTTTCTTTAAAAATGAATAATATTGAGTAACTTGTTCTGTTTTGGAGAGTGTCGTGGAGTTCAGCCAATTGCGCATCTTCCAGGCGGTGGCCGAAGAAGGGTCCATCACCCGAGCCGCCGAACGGCTGCATCGAGTACCGTCAAACCTGTCGACCCGGCTCAAGCAGCTGGAAGAGCAACTCGGCGTCGAACTGTTCCTGCGCGAACGTCAGCGTTTGCAGCTGTCGCCTGCGGGAAAAGTCTTGCTGGACTACACCGCCAAGCTGTTTGCCTTGCGCGACGAAGCCGGCGCGGCAGTGCAGGGCGGGCAACCGGCGGGCGACTTCGTGCTCGGCACCATGTACAGCACCGCCGCGATTCACCTTCCGGGGCTATTGGCGCGCTACCACCGTTTGTATCCGGCCGTGAACCTGCAAGTGCAATCCGGCCCCAGCGGGGAATTGCTCGAAGGCCTGCTCACCGGTCGACTCGATGCCGCGCTGGTGGATGGCCCCATGGAGCTGGCCGGGCTCGACGGGGTGCCCTTGTGCGACGAGCGCCTGGTGCTGATCAGCGAGGCCGATCATCCGCCGGTGCGCAGTGCGCTGGATGTGGAAGGGCGCGCGGTGTTTACCTTTCGCCAGGGTTGTTCCTACCGCATGCGCCTGGAAGCCTGGTTCGCCCATGACCACGCCGCCATGGGACGGGCGATGGAGATCGAATCCTATCCGGGGATGCTGGCGTGTGTGATTGCCGGTTCCGGTGTGGCGCTGATGTCGGAGTCGATGCTCGCCAGTTTGCCGGGCCGTGAGAGTGTGGCGGTGCATCCGTTGGCCGAGCCGTTCGCCAGCGCAACCACCTGGCTGATGTGGCGCAAGGGCATGGTCGGGGCCAACCTGAATGCCTGGATCGAGCAGCAACAGGTGGTATTTCCGCCGGCACCGGTGCCGACGCAGGAAATTGCCTGAACACAGGCTGATTGTGATGGATTCAGTAACAGATCATTGCGACTTTGCACGAGCATTGCGTAGGACTTCGGACTATTATCAGTGCGAACGGGCTTCAGAATTTTGGCCGCTCGGCACTACCCTGAAGGGGGCACCATGAAAGAGAAAATCCAAAACTGGCTGCATGACCTGGGCGTCGCTCTCGGGTTGATCGAGCCGCCACTGCAACCAGTGCCTATTCGTACTGATGACGAACAGCGTCGACGCCAGCAACGTCGCCGGTAAAGCAGACTCCAGATCGCTAGTAAGGGTGGGCTTGTTCCAACAAGCCCCCTCGCACAGAACAGCATGCTGCCATTCAATCCTGATGGTCATAGACTGCGCATTTGGCAACCCATCTCAATACCGTCCGATCTCCAGTAAAAACCGGCTCAAATCATTCGCCGTCCTGGCGGATTTCAGCATCCGGTCTTCCTCGGCGGTAAACGCCGTTACACCCAGCTCATCTTCCAGATGGAAGATCAGTTCTTCGATATCTTCCTTATCCAGTCCCAACTGCGCCAGGTTGGCGTTGTCGTCGAAGTCATCCCGGCTTTCCAGCAGGCGGCTGATGTAGCGATGCACGACAGCACGAACGGCAGCTTTTTTCATGAGCGTTCTTCCAGGAGGACGTCGTTTTGGCTCTCCGTGCCGGTGCAGTTCCTGCGGTTGAGTACAGCAGGCTTCAGCCGTGTGAGCGCTGCCATTCGTCAATCATGCTGCGCAAGTGTGCCCCGGAAAAACTGCCGAAATGTCCGCCATGCACTGTGCGGATCGGCAACGTCCGCAAGCGTTGCAGGCTGCGGGCGTAGTCGTCAAGGTTGGAGTGGTAGGCGTCTTCGATAAGCGGGCCGTCGTAGATGATGTCGCCGCTGAACAGGGTTTCGGTGGCGGCTTCGTACAGGCAGATGCCCCCCGGCGAGTGTCCCGGCGTGTGCACGACTTGCAACACCCGGTTGCCCAGGTCCAGCACATCTCCGTCTTCGATAAACCCCGTGGCCGGTGCGGCTTTGACCCGGTATTCGGCGTAGCACAGCGGGCAATCCGGGTGGGCTTCGAACATGTCATCGCCGACGAAGGCCTTGCTCAGGTCGTTATCACCGTCGGGGGCGGCGAGAATGTCCGCCTCGGCGGGATGTACCAGGCGCTCAGGAAATTCGTGATGCCCGGCGATGTGGTCGAAATGGCAGTGACTGGCCACCGCTACCAGAGGTCGCTCGGTGATCCACGGCAATTGCTCGCGCAGGCTGACCAGGCCCGAGCCGCTGTCCAGCAGCAGGTCTTTGTCCCGGCCCTGGATGTGCCAGAGGTTGCAGCGGTAGAAAGGCCGAATGTACGGTTCGTGGATCAGGCGGATGCCGTCGCTGAGCGATTTCACTTCGAACCACTGGTCACGAGAAACAATTTTCATAAAACGTTTTCTCCAGACGAAAAAAAACGGGTGTGGCAACCGACGCCACACCCGTCGAAGAAAGCATCAAGTCGTTATGTTCAGCTTAGGCAGCGCTGGCCACAGTTACCGGGCGAGGGGACAACAGGCTGACCAGCACGAAACTCACCAGGCCTACGCCGAGGCTGTAATAGATCGGGGTATTGGCGTCCAGACCGTCCTTGAACATGAACAGCAGCGCAGTGGCGAAGCCCATGCCCATGCTGGCGATGGCACCGGCGGTGGTGGCGCGTTTCCAGAAGATGGCGCCCATCAGCGGGATCAGCATGCCGCCCACCAACAGGTTGTAGGCCAGGGTCAGGGCGCTGATCACGTCGTTCACGACCAGGGCAATGGCCAGAACCACACAGCCGGTCAACAGGGTGAACAGGCGGTTGATCGCCAGGCTCGACTGTTTACCGCCACGCAGTTTCGGCAGTAGGTCTTCGGTCAGGGTGGTGGCAGCGGCCAGCAGGCCGGCGCTGGCGGTGGACATCATGGCGGCCAGTGCGGCAGCGATCACCAGGCCACGGATACCGTCCGGCAAGGACAGTTTGACGATGGCGGCGAAGGCGTTGTTGACGTTGTCCAGATCCGGGATCAGTACGTGTGCAGCCATGCCGATCAGGGCGCAGGCCAGACCGTAGAGGATGCAGTAGATACCGGCAGCGGTACCGGCAACCTGAGCCACTTTGGCGGTCTTGACGGTGAACACCCGTTGCCAGATGTCCTGACCGATCAGGATGCCGAAGAAGTAGATCATGAAGTAGGTGATGATGGTGTCCCAGCCGATGGTGGTGAAGCTGAAGCTAGCCGCCGGCAGTTTCATCACCAGCTCATCCCAGCCGCCGACGCGGTACATGCAGATTGGCAACAGGATGAACATCAGGCCTACGGTCTTGATGATGAACTGGACGATGTCGGTCAGGGTCAGGGACCACATGCCGCCGATGGCCGAGTAGATCACCACGACGCCGCCACCGAGCAGTACCGAGATCCAGAACGGCAGGCCGAACAGCACTTGCAGAACGGTGCCGATTGCCAGGATCGAGGTCACGCCGATCATCAGCGCGTAGGCCAGCATGATCACCGCGCTCGCGGAGCGGGCCATCGGGTTGTAGCGTTTTTCCAGCACCTGGGTAACGGTGTAGATCTTCAGTTTCAGCAGCGGTTTGGCGAGGAACAGGTTCAGCGCGACGATCCCGCAACCCAGTGCGGCACACAGCCAGAAACCGGAGATGCCATGCACGTAGCCCAGACGCACGGTGCCCACGGTGGACGCGCCGCCCAGAACGGTGGCAGCCATGGTGCCCATGTACAGGCTTGGGCCGAGGTTACGACCGGCGACCAAAAAGTCTTCGTTGGTCTTGGCCTTGCGCATGCCGTAATAGCCGAGAAGCAGCATCGCGGCGGCGTAGATGAGTACAACGAATAAATCCAAAGCCATTATGGCGTGTCTCCGATTGTCTTTTTTATGTGAGGCTGAAAATCAATCCCTTGTGGGAGCGGCGGTGCGACGATTCGACTTGCTCGCGAAGACGGCGGCACATTCAAAATCGATGTGACTGACCGATCGCTTTCGCGAGCAAGCCCGCTCCCACAGGGGTAGTGCGTTTAATCAGGCGACGGGTTGCATCGCCGGTTTAGCGAGCGAATCCGTGCTCTTGTTGCGAAGGTCGTGCGGGCCGTACACAGCGCTGGCTTCCGGGAACATTTTGAGCAGGACCAGGTAAACCGCCGAGGCCAGGCCCAGGGTCACAGGCAGGCTGATGTCGATACCACCGGCCATTTCGCCCAGTGGGCCGACGAATTGCCCCGGCAGGTTCACAAAGCACAGGCCGACCGCGGCACTCGGGATCCAGGCCCCCATGCCACGCCAGTTCCAGCCGTGGGTGAACCAGTAACGTCCACCTTTCTCGCCACGGGTGAACACTTGCAGGTCATCCGGGCAGTAGAAGCCGCGACGGGCCAGCAGGCCGATGATCATGATCACCATCCAGGGGGTGGTGCAGGTGATGATCAGTACGGCGAAGGTCGACACGCTCTGTACCAGGTTGGCCGCGAAGCGCCCGATGAAGATGAAGGCAATCGACATCACACCAATCAGCAGCGTGGCCTTGACCCGCGACAGTACCCGTGGGAACACGCTGGACATGTCCAGGCCGGTGCCGTAGAGCGAGGTGGTGCCGGTGGACATGCCGCCGATCACTGCGATCAGGCAAACCGGCAGGAAGAACCAGGTCGGGGATACTGCCAGCAGGCCGCCCACATAGTTGTTGGCCGCAATGTAGTCCGGCGCCTTGATCGCCACGATGGTCGCGGTGGTCAGGCCGAACAGGAACGGGATGAACGTTGCGATCTGCGAAATCACCACCGCCGCCATGATGCGACGCTTGGAAGTATCACGCGGAATGTAACGCGACCAGTCGCCGAGGAACGCACCGAAGGAAATCGGGTTGCTCATGGCCACCAATGCTGCACCGATGAAGGCAGCCCAGAAACCGGGTTGGCCCAAGTTGACGCTACCGGCGTAGTTCACATCGAAAGGACCGGCGAAGGCGAAGACGCCAAGCAGGAACAGCAGGCTGGCACTCCACACCGCGATCTTGTTGACCCACAGCAGGAAGCGGAAACCATAGATGCACACGGTCAGCACCAGAATCGCGAACAGACCGTAGGCCAGGCCCAGGGTCAGGTCGGTTTCCGGCAGGCCGATCAGGCGTTTGGCGCCACCGATCAGCGCATCACCCGAACTCCACACCGAGAGCGAGAAGAAGGCGATGGCGGTCAACAGCGACAGGAACGAACCGACGATCCGTCCGTGCACGCCGAAGTGCGCACCGGAAGACACGGCGTTGTTCGTGCCGTTGATCGGGCCGAACAGGCCCATTGGCGCGAGGATCAGCGAACCCAGCAACACGCCCAGCACAATCGCCCAGACGCCCGCCTGGAAAGACAGGCCGAACAGTACCGGGAAACTGCCGAGGACGGCGGTGGCAAAGGTGTTGGAACCACCGAAGATCATCCGGAACAAGTCCGTCGGGCCTGCGGTGCGTTCGTTGTCCGGGATCTGTTCGACCCCGTGGGTTTCAATTTGCGTAAGGCTTTGGTCTTTGTTGTTGTTATTCATGATCAGCTCCGATCATAAAGGCGCGCTCATCGTGCGTGAGCGTCACCTGTGTTGGCTAAGGGGTTGGCAGCCCTTCCGGCATCGCGGACAAATGTTCGTGACAGGCCAGCCATAGGCCTTGTTGTTCTTGGCCAGACGCTTGTTTCCTGAAAACAATCGTCTCGCGCTCCTGGCTAAAGTGCTGCTCCCCTTGCATGCGCAGCTCGGTGGCTACGTCATGGATAAAAATCGCCACGTCACCCTGCAGGCTGACGAAAGCGTTGCTTGAGGTGCACGAGAGCACCTCGAAGCCATCCTCGGCGCGCCAGCTGTCCCACATCGCCTGATAGGCGTCGCGCGACAGCAGGGGCTGTTCGAGGGTGTAGAAGACGAAGCTGGCATCGGCGCTGAACGCGCCGAAGTAGGCTTCGCGATCGTTACGGGCAAAAGCGGACACCAGATCGGCGGCGGCTTTGAGAACCTGATCACGTTCGTTCATGGCCCATCCTCAGCGGTGGACTACGCCAGGCAGTACGCAGAGCATTTCGTACAGCAGGTTGGCGGCCAGCAGCGAGGTGTTACCAGTGGTGTCGTAAGCGGGCGAGACTTCTACCAGATCGCAACCGACCAGGTCGAGGCCTTGGCAGCCACGAACGATCTCGATCGCCTGAATGGTCGTCAGACCTCCGATTTCCGGGGTGCCGGTGCCAGGAGCCCAGGCCGGGTCGATGCCGTCGATGTCAAAGCTCAGGTAGACAGGACCGCCACCGACTTTCTCGCGGACTTCAGCCATCAATGGCTCCAGCGATTTGTGCCAGCACTCTTCGGCCTGAACCACACGGAAGCCCTGGTTGCGGCTCCAGTTGAAGTCATCAGCGGTGTAGCCCTGGGCGCGCAGGCCAATCTGTACGACACGGTCCGGGTCCAGAAGGCCTTCTTCAACGGCGCGACGGAAGGTTGTGCCGTGGGCGATTTTCTCGCCGAACATGTGATCGTTCACATCGGCGTGAGCGTCGATGTGCACCAGGCCGACCTTGCCGTGCTTTTTATGGATGGCACGCAGGATCGGCAGGGTGATGGTGTGGTCGCCGCCCAGGGTCAGGGGGATCACGTTGTGTTCGAGGATGTCGTCGTAGGCTTCTTCAATGATGCGAACGGCGTCCAGCAGGTTGAAGGTGTTGATCGCCACGTCGCCGATGTCGGCAACCGACAGCGAGTCGAACGGTGCAGCACCGGTGGCCATGTTGTAAGGGCGGATCATCACCGATTCGGTGCGGATATCGCGAGGCCCGAAACGGGTGCCGGGGCGCAGCGAGGTACCGATGTCCAGCGGCACGCCTACGAAGGCAGCGTCCAGGCCGGCAGCAGTTTCCAGGTGGGGGAGTCGCATCATGGTGGCGATGCCGCCGAAGCGCGGCATTTCGTTGCCGCCCAGTGGTTGGTGAAGAATCTTGTCCACGGGTAGGGCCTCATCGTCGTTGTTTTATTTATGTCGGTTGCACCGTTCACGGGAGTACGGGCGCACCTTGTGGCGCCGATTCTGCGAAATGTAGTGGCCGGGAAGAATCGCTACGGGCAAATACTTAGTTCAGATTTTTCTAAACTAATGGCGAAGTCGGCGATAGACTTCACCACTCACGTAATGGCTGATGAATAACCCTGTAGGAGCCGCCGCAGGCTGCGATCTTTTACTTTTCGGCGGTTTCATGGCCGAACGAAGCAAGATCAAAAAATCGCAGCCTGCGGCAGCTCCTACAGGAACGTAGCTGCCGCAACCCAGATTCAGCTGAATGTTTGGAGCCCCTCATGGCCAACGCTTTACCCGACCTGAAACTATTGCGCATCTTCGTCAGCGTGGTGCGACACCAGGGTTTCGCCAACGCGCAGCAGGAGCTCAATCTCTCGACGTCGGCCATCAGCACCTACATGAGCCAGCTCGAAGCGGCCCTCGGCCTGGTGCTCTGCCATCGCGGTCGTGGCGGTTTCAGCCTGACCAGCAAGGGCGAACTGTTTCATCAGGAAACCCTGCGTCTGTTGGGCGAGCTCGAAGGTTTCGAGCAATACGCCGCGGCCCTCAAGGGCGAGTTGCGCGGTACCTTGAACCTTGGGGTCATCGACTCCACCGTCAGCGACAAGGCCCTGCCGTTTGCCGAAGCCATCGGTGCCTACAGCCAGGAACACCCGGCCGTGCACTTGCACCTGTCGGTGATGAGCCCCTACGAATTGCAACTCGGGGTGCAAGACAACCGCCTCGACCTGGCCATCGGCGCGTTTTCCACGCGCATGAGCGGCCTGGTGTACATGCCGCTGTACCGTGAACAACACTGGTTGTATTGCAGCACGCGGCATCCGCTGTTCAACGAGCGGCGCATTCCCGAGCAAGTCATCACCCAGCAGCGCATGGTCGGTCGCGGCTACTGGAGTCAGGCTGAACTGGCGCGTCACGGTTTCAAGCACAGTGCCGCGACCGTGGAAAGTATGGAGGCCCAGTTGATTCTGGTGCTGTCCGGCGCCTACATTGGCTACCTGCCGGAGCACTACGCCCAGGCCTGGGCCGACAAGGGTGACTTGCGTGTGTTGCTGCCGGCGACCTTCGGTTATCAGGCGCCGTTCTCGATGATCGTGCGTCGGGGTCGTAGCCGCGAGCCGCTGATCCAGACGTTCCGTGACTTGCTTAAAGCCCAACTCAATCAGGCCTGAGAAGATGTCCAGAATCCAATGCTCGCGGTGCCTGCGTCCGCAAAGCCACTGCCTGTGCCCATTGATCCCGAGCCTCGACAGCCGCACCCGCGTGTTGCTGTTGCAACATCCGAGCGAAGTGAACCATGCACTGAATACGGCGCGGCTGGCGGCGTTGGGCTTGAACAATGCCGAGTTGATCGTGGGGGAGGTGTTCGAGGATTTGCCGACATTGTTGAGCCGGCCGGGGTATCAGGCGCGCTTGTTGTTTCCCGGCGAAGAAGCGCAACCGATGCAAGCCTGTGCCGCGACAGACGAACCGCTGTTGCTGGTCGTCCCGGACGGCACCTGGCGCAAGGCACGCAAGATGTTGCACCTCAATCCGCTGCTGGCGGCGTTGCCGAGGGTGACGCTGGCCGAGGGCGGTGTGTCCCGTTATCGTCTGCGCAAGGCGCCGGGGCCGGGTGCATTGTCGACGGTGGAGGCGATTGTGCAGGCGCTTGAAACCCTTGAGGCACCGACCTCTTTTGCGCCATTGCTCAGGCCGTTCGAAGCCTTGATCGAGGGGCAGATTGCGGCAATGGGGGAGGAGGTTTACCTGCGTAATCATGGGTCGAAGTAGTCGTCAATGCCGGCCCCTTCGCGGGCAAGCCCGCTCCCACAGGGGTTGCGTCGTACACAAAAAAAGTGGAACACCACTAAACGCTGTGGGAGCGGGCTTGCCCGCGATGAGGCCGGTTCAATCACTGCAATTTTCGAACAAGGACTACCGCTCCCGCATCGCCTCGGTCCGGGCCTTGAGCACCGGTTTAAGCAAGTAATCGAGCACCGTTTTCTCCCCGGTAATGATGTCCACCGTCGCCACCATCCCCGGGATGATCAGCAGCGGTTTTACGTCCCCGCCCAAATGGTTTTTGTCCGTACGCACCTGAATCAGATAGAAACTGTTGCCCTTGTCGTCGGTGATGGTGTCGGCGCCGATCAACTCCAGTTTGGCGCTCAAGCCGCCGTAGATGGTGTAGTCGTAGGCACTGAACTTGACCATGGCTTTCTGGCCCGGATGCAGGAATGCAACGTCCTGTGGCCGCACCTTGGCTTCGATCAGCAGGTTGTCTTCCAGCGGCACGATTTCCACCATGTCGCTGCCGGGCTGGACCACGCCGCCGATGGTGTTGACCTTCAACACCTTGATGATGCCGTGAACCGGCGAGACCACGGTGGTACGGGTCACGCGGTCGTCGATGGCGATGCTCGATGCCGTGATTTTCGACAGGTCGGTGCGTTTCTCATTCAGCTCTTTGGCGGCTTCCGAACGGAAGGTCTGTTCCGACTCGTCGATCTTGCTTTTGATCTCGTTGATTGCCGATTCCGCCCGGGGAATCGCCAGGGTGGTGGCGTTCAATGAGCCGCGAATCTCCACCGCGCTGCGTTTGAGGCGCAGAATTTCCACCGGTGATACCGCGCCGGTGCCCACCAGTGGTGCGGACATGTTCATCTCTTGCTGCAACAACGCCAGGCTTGAACTGAATTGACCCTGTTTCGAGCGAAACTCCGCCAACTCCTGGGTTTTTTGCCGAAGTTGCTCGGTCAGGGTACGTTGTTCGCTGGCCAATCGGCGTTGCCGCTGTTCGTACAGAGAGCGCTCGTCTTCAGCCACTTGCGGCGCCTTGGCGATCACTTCTTCTGACAGCTTGAACGGCCGGCCTTCGGCTTCGGCCGAAAGTCGTTCGACCTGCGCGGTCAAGGCAAAGCGATCGGCTTCGCTTTCGCCCTTGTTCGACAGGTAGCGCGTGTCATCCAGGCGCAGCAAGGTGTCGCCCTTGTTCACCATTTGTCCTTCACGAACGAAAATTTCAGTGACGATGCCGCCCTCCAGGTTCTGGATCACCTGGACTTTGCTCGACGGAATCGCCTTGCCTTCACCCATGGTCACTTCCTGCAACACGGCGAACCTGGCCCAGAGCAGTGCGCTGACCAGCAGCGCGGCGGCCAGCCACACGGTGATTCGCGACCAGCGCGGTGAGTCCTGCAACGAGGCGCCAGCGGTTTCCGGCATGAACTCGGTTTCGGCACTTTTGTTGAAACTGTCGAAGTAGCCACGGGACCCTTGATCGGCAGACATGGACGACTCCTAGACTGCCGCAGAGCCGACGCGGCCCTTGCGCAGTGCATCGATGACCGCTTCTTTCGGACCGTCGGCGACGATCCTCCCGTTGTCCAGCACCACCAGGCGATCCACCAGGCTCAGCATCGAGGTGCGGTGGGTCACCAGCAGGATGGTTTTGCCCTGGACCCAGCCGTGGAGTTTTTGCCTCAGGACGTCTTCGCTGCTGTTGTCCATGGCGCTGGTGGGCTCGTCGAGCAGCATGATGGGCGGGTCGAGCAACATGGCCCGGGCCAGCAATACCGCCTGGCGCTGGCCGCCGGACAGCAGTTGCCCACGTTCGCCCACGGGCCGGTCGAAGCCTTGCGGGTGTTGCCGGGCCAGTTCGGTGACGCCGGTCATTTCCGCCACTTCGAGCATGCGTGAGTCACTGATATAGCGCGCGCCGAGGGTCAGGTTGTCGCGCAGGCTGCCGGCCAGCAGCGGCAGGTCGTGGGCGACGTAACCGATTTGATGGCGCAGGTCGGCGACGTCCAGTTGCCGCAGGTCCAGGCCATCGATCAGCAACTGGCCTTCATCCGGTTCATAGAACCCCATCACCAGTCGCGCCAAGGTGCTTTTACCTGAGCCGCTGCGGCCGATGATGCCGACGCGCTCACCAGGTTTCACACTGAAACCGACATTGGCCAGGGCGGGAGAGCTCTGGCCGTTGTAGTGGAAGGTCACGCCGACAACATCCAGCGCGCCTTGCAGTTGGGTGCGCTCCAGCGGCCGTTGTCTGGCGTCGCGTTCCTGGGGCAGGCCCATCAGCGCGTCGGTGCTTTTCATGGTCAGTTGCGCTTGCTGGTAGCGTGTGATCAGGCCGGCGATTTGCCCCAGTGGCGCCAATACCCGGCTGCCGAGCATGTAGCTGGCCACCAGGGCGCCGACGCTGAGGTTGCCGGCGATGATGCTGTAGACCCCGGCGACGATGGTCGCCATGCCGGACAACTGCTGGATGAACAAGGTGCCGTTGGTGGCCAGGGCCGAGAGGTTGCGCGCATGGCTGTCGAGGCGGGTGAGGGCACCGTGGGTGCTTTCCCATTTGTGCTGGCGCTCGCTTTCGGCGCTGCAGGCCTTGAGGGTTTCCAGGCCGCTGAGGGTTTCGATCAGCAACGCCTGGCGTTCGGCGCCGAGGCTGAGGCTTTTCTGCACGGTGTCGCGCAGGCGTACCTGGATCACCATGGCGAAGATGATGGTGATGGGAAACGCCAGTATCGGGATCACCACCAGCCAGCCTCCGAGCAGGCCGATCACCAGCAGCATCAGCAGGCAGAAGGGCAGGTCGATCAGGCTGGTGAGGGTCACGGCGGTGAGAAATTCCCGCAAGCCCTGGAAGTCATGAATGCTTTGGGCAAAACCCCCGATGGTCGCTGGTCGCGCTTTCATTGCCATGCCGGTGATGCGCTCAAACAGTGTGGCCGACAGGATCACGTCGGTTTTCTTGCCGGCGGTATCCAGCAAGTGCGCGCGCACGATCCGTAGCACCAGTTCGAAAGCAGTGCCGATCAGCAGACCGATCGCCAGCACCCACAAAGTCGAAGTGGCCTGGTTCGGCACCACGCGGTCGTAGGTCTGCATCACGAACAGCGGCACCATCAGCCCCAGCAGGTTGATCAGGAAACTCGCCAGAATCGCATCGCTGTACAGCCATTTCGACAGCTTCAGCGTATCGCGGAACCAGGCCTGGCGAGGCACCAGCGGCGAGCGCAAGTCTTCGAGTTCGTGGCGTGGACGGGCAAACAGCGCCTGGCCACTGTAGTGTTTGGCCAGCTCCTCAGGGCTGAGCCATTGTTCGCCGCCGTCGGCTTCGCTGGGCAGGATCAGCACCTTGCCATCCTCGCCATAACGGCGCAGGACGGCCGTGCGGCCGTTGTCGAGCAACAGCAGCACGGGCAGGTTGAGCGCAGAGATGTCTTTGAGGTCACGACGCAGCAAGCGCGCCTGCAAACCGGCCCGGGCCGCTGCACGGGGCAGCAGGTCCAGGCTCAGGCGTTGGTGTGCCATGGGCAGCCCGGCACTCAGGCTGGTGCGACTGACCGTCGCGCCGTGGAGTTTGCAGAGGATCAACAGACCGTCCAGAAGCGGGTCATCGAAGCTCAGGCGCGGATCGACACCGGGGTTGCCGGGTTCCATGCTGGTCATTGAACCCTCCCATGCACTACTTCATTTCAGGCAGCCGAGCTTCGTTTTTCACTTCGGTCTGGGCAATCGCGTCGGCGGGCAGCACGACCCGTTGTTTGCTCAACAACTGGCCCATGTTCGCCAGGACGCGGTACATCGAAAACTCTTCGGTGTAGCGCACTTCGGTGTAGCGACGGTTAGCGTTGTAGAGTTCGTTTTCACTGTCGAGCAGGTCCAGCAGAGTCCGTTGACCGAGGCCGAACTGATCCTGGTAGGCCATGCGTACGCGCTTGCTGGTGTCGGCGTATTCACGGGCGGTCGGGGTCTGTTTCTTGGCATTGACCATGGCGTTCCAGGCCAGGTGAATGTTCTCGTTGAGCTGGCGCAGGGCATTGTTACGGATGTCCATGGCCTGGTTGATCTTGTGCGAGTCGGAGGCCAGGCGCGCCTTGTCGCTGCCGCCGCGGAACAGGTTGTAGTTCATGAGCACGCCGACCCGCCATTCGTTGTCGTGGCCTTCGTCACCCTGCACGTTGTTGTTCGCGCCCACTGCCGCCTCGGCGTCGAAGCGCGGGTAGTACGGCGACTTGGCGACTTCGTACTGGCTTTCGGCCGATTGCACATCGGCCTGGGCGGATTTCAGGTAAGGGTTGTTTTCCACCATGCTCTGCTGGGCTTCGGGCAGGGAGGCAGGGACTTCGCCGCGAATCGATGGCGGGGTTTCGAGTTCATCGGGCATACGCCCTACAACGGCGTAAAAGTTCGACTCGGCGTCAGCCAGATCCACTTCGGCGGTGTCGAGGTTGTTTTCCGCCAGTGCCCGGCGAGCCGTGGACTGGTCGGCATCGGCGTTGCTGCCCACGCCGCGCTGGGTGCGCAGGCCGATCTGGTCGTTGACCCGCAAGTGCGCTTGCAGGTTGTTTTTGGCCAGTGTCACCAGTTCGCGGCGCTTGAGCACTTCGAGGTAAACCTCGGTGGTGCGCAGGGCCAGATCCTGAGCCGTACCCTGAGCGTAATAGGCTCGCGAGTTGACCACGCCTTTGGTGCGTTCGACCTCATTGGAAGTGTTGAACCCGTCGAAGAGCATTTGTCGCAGGCGCAATTCCGACTGGGTGTAGTTCAGGGTTTCGGTGTTGTGCCCGCTGGGGGTGAGCGCCCGGGTATTGGTGTTATCGCTGTACGCGCGCCCGTAGGCGGCGTTCAGATCAACCGATGGATAAAAGCCCCCTTTGGCGACCTTCACGTCCTCATCAGCCGACAGGCGGCTGTCCACCCGTGATGCCAGCTCCGGGTGGGTCGCGATGGTGCTCTGGATCGCTTCGGTCAGCGTCATGGCCTGAGCCTGGGACGAGCAGGCCATGGCCAAAAGAACCGCGCTGCAGAGGGGGGTTAATAGGCGCATGTACATCTCCCTGATTGCTGATGGTGCTTATCAATCGCCAATAATTTGACGATATTTATAGGTGAAGTTGTTTCACGTCTTTAACAAAAGAGCTAAGAACATTCTGGAGCGTAGCTAAGAAATTTTTTTCATAACGACTATGCAAAAAAAAACTTATGCGCTCTGCGAAATCCAGCACATTGTTCAATGCGAAAGCCCTTGTTTTATGGGCGCTAGGGCGCTTTTCGGGGTTTGAGGAAAATTCCAATCCACTTATCGACATAGGGCGGAGAAGTGCTGGAGGGGAGGGACGCGAGCGATCTGGTGGCGACGGTTTTTTGTCACTTGAGTGATTCAGGATCGCTACGCATCGCTCACAGGCAACGTTGTTGCGCACAGGGATCCGATGCCATTGATTGCAGAGGGTTTTTCCCAAAATCGTAAACAGCGCCGTGAGCGACTGGCTGGGCGAGATCGTTGCCAGGGCCACGGCTTACTCATGTAAACCGGTACCCGGAACACGATCCGCCAGACAACCCGTTTGAGCCATGAGCATGTTCTTCGCGCAAACAAGGTGCCGACAGCGGTTGGCAGCGGAGGAAGTGCACATGGCTACGCTCATCGGCATCGTCAGTAAGGTCATCGGTCAGGTGTTCGCGGTCGCGAGCGACGGCACCCGGCGTGCTTTGGTCGAAGGGGACCGGCTGTTCGCCGGCGACCAACTGAGCACCGGCGCTGAAGGCGCGGTGGCGGTGCATCTGCAAAATGGCCAGGAGCTGACCCTCGGGCGTGACAGCAGCATGCAAATGACACCGCAGCTGCTCGCCAATCAGATTCCCCATGTGGACCCGCATGAAGCGGTGACGCCGAGCGAAACTCAGCTGACGGATGTCGAACAACTGCAAAAAGCCATTGCGGCGGGCGACGACCCGACCCAAACCGCTGAAGCCACCGCTGCCGGACCTGCCACGACTACCGGTGTACCGGGTGGTATCCAGGGCAGTGGTCATAGTTTCGTCATGCTCGAAGAAGTGGGCGGGCGAGTCGACCCAACCATTGGCTTCCCCACTGCCGGTTTCAATGGCATTCCCGTACTTCCCGAAGAACGCCTGAACGCAAATCCGGACAACAACGTTGTAGAGACCGCTGCCCCTGTGGTGGCGCCGGTGGTTCCGCAGGCGCCGAACAATCCGGTCACCTTCGAAGGCCTGTCGCAGCAGAACGGCGAGCGGAGCGTCAATGAAGCCAACCTGGCCGACGGTTCGGCGAGGAACGATGGCTCGCTGACGCGAAGCGGCACCTTCACCATCAATGCGCCAGACGGGCTGACCAGCCTCAGCATCGGCGCAATCAACGTGATCAGCGGCGGTGTGGCGACAGGTTTTGCGCAGTCGATCACCACCCCTCTGGGCAGTACCTTGACCTTCACCGGTTACAACCCGGCCACGGGCGTGGTCAGTTACAGCTATACCCTCAACCGCGCCGAAACCCATGCCAGCGGCGAGGGGGCCAATAGTCTTACCGAGCACGTCACCCTGGTGGCCATCGACAGCAATGGCGACAGCGCTACCGGTACGCTGGATATCAGCATCATCGACGACGTGCCCAAAGCAGTAGATGACAACAATGGCATCGCCTCGGAAACCCTGCTGACGCTGAACGGCAATGTACTGAGCAACGACGTACAAGGCGCCGACCGGGTACCGGTCAGTGAAAACAGCGGACCTATTACTCCCGGCACCTTTACCGGGACTTACGGCACCCTGGTGCTCAACGCCAACGGCACCTACACCTACACGCTGAACACCAGCGACGCGGATTTCAAAGCCCTGCACGGCGGCGGTAACGGCACTGAAACCTTCACCTACACCCTCACCGATGCCGACGGCGACAGCAGCACCGCCAACCTGGTGCTGCAGATCCACAACAACGATGACCCGATCACGATTGGCGGATTGAACGCTGAGGGCGGCGAGTTGACCGTCTTCGAGAGAAACCTCAGCGACGGCAGCGCACCGGATGCCACGGCGCTGACCCAGAACGGCACCTTCACCGTCGCCGCCCTCGACGGAGTCACCACCCTGACCGTCGGTGGCATCGCCGTGGTCAGCGGCGGTGTAGCTGCGGGCTTCCCGCAATCGATCACCACGCCACTGGGTAGCACCCTGACCATCACCGGGTTCAACGCAGCGACTGGTGTGGTGAGCTACAGCTACACACTGGTCGATAACGAAGCCCATCCAACTGCCAACGGCGCCAACAGCCTGCCTGAGCAGTTCGCCGTGACCGTGGTCGACGACAACGGCACCACGGTCACGGGTAGCCTCGACGTGAGCATCGTCGACGACCTGCCCAATGGCGTGGACGACAGCAATGGCACCGCCTCGGAAACCCTGCTGACGCTGAACGGCAATGTACTGAGCAACGACGTACAAGGCGCCGACCGGGTACCGGTCAGTGAAAACAGCGGACCTATTACTCCCGGCACCTTTACCGGGACTTACGGCACCCTGGTGCTCAACGCCAACGGCACCTACACCTACACGCTGAACACCAGCGACGCGGATTTCAAAGCCCTGCACGGCGGCGGTAACGGCACTGAAACCTTCACCTACACCCTCACCGATGCCGACGGCGACAGCAGCACCGCCAACCTGGTGCTGCAGATCCACAACAACGACGACCCGGTGACGATTGGTGGATTGAACGTCGAGGGTGGCGAACTGACCGTCTTCGAGAAAAACCTCAGCGACGGCAGCGCACCGGATGCCACTGCGCTGACCCAGAGCGGCACCTTCACCGTCGCCGCTCTCGACGGTGTCACCACCTTGACCGTCGGCGGCATCGCCGTGGTCAGCGGCGGTGTAGCTGCGGGCTTCCCGCAATCGATCACCACGCCACTGGGTAGCACCCTGACCATCACCGGCTTCAACGCAGCGACTGGTGTGGTGAGCTACAGCTACACACTGGTCGATAACGAAGCCCATCCAGTTGCCAACGGCGCCAACAGCCTGCCTGAGCAGTTCGCCGTGACCGTGGTCGATGACAACGGCACCACCGCCACCGGTTCACTGGACGTGAACATCGTCGACGACCTGCCGAAGGGCGTGGACGACAGCAATGGCACCGCCTCGGAAACCCTGCTGACCCTCAACGGCAACGTGCTGAGCAACGACATACAAGGCGCCGACCGGGTGACGCTCGGGGAAAACAGCGGACCGATCACTCCCGGCACTTTCACCGGCACTTACGGCACCCTGGTACTGAATGCCAACGGCACCTACACCTACACGCTCAACACCAGCGATGCGGACTTCAAAGCCCTGCATGGCGGCGGTAACGGCAGCGAAACCTTCGCCTACACCATCACCGATGCGGACGGCGACAGCAGCACCGCGAACCTGGTGCTGCAAATCCACAACAACGACGACCCGGTGACGATTGGTGGATTGAACGTCGAGGGTGGCGAACTGACCGTCTTCGAGAAAAACCTCAGCGACGGTAGCGCACCGGATGCCACGGCGCTGACCCAGAGCGGCACCTTCACCGTGACCGCCCTCGATGGCCTGCAAACCCTGACCGTCGGTGGCATCGCCGTGGTCAGCGGCGGTGTAGCTGCGGGCTTCCCGCAATCGATCACCACGCCATTGGGCAGCACCCTGACCATTACCGGCTTCAACGCGGCGACCGGTGTCATCAGCTACAGCTACACCCTGAACGATAACGAAGCCCATCCAACGGCCAACGGCACCAACAGCCTGACCGAGAACTTCAACGTCGTGGCCACCGATACGGACGGCGACAGTGCGACCGGGCAGATCAACGTCAACATCGTCGACGACCTGCCAAAAGGCGTGTACGACAGCAATGCTTCAACGGCCTCGGAAACCCTGCTGACCCTCAACGGCAACGTGCTGAGCAACGACGTACAAGGCGCCGACCGGGTAACGCTCGGCGAAAATGCCGGCCCGATCACCCCTGGCACTTTCACCGGCATCTACGGCACCCTGGTGCTGAATGCCAATGGCACCTACACCTATACGCTGAACCCCAACGACACGGATTTCAAAGCCCTGCACGGCGGTGGCAACGGCAGTGAAACCTTCACCTACACCCTCACCGATGCCGACGGCGACAGCAGCACGGCGAACCTGGTGCTGAACGTCTACAACAACGACGATCCGGTGATCCTCAACGGCCTCAACGTGTATGGCGGCGAGCTGACGGTTTACGAAAAAAACCTCAGCGATGGCAGCAACCCGGACACACCGGCCCTGACCCAGAGCGGGACCTTCACCGTGACTGCCCTCGATGGCCTGCAAATCCTGACCGTCGGCGGCATCGCCGTGGTCAGCGGCGGCGTGGCCGCCGGCTTCCCGCAGTCGATCACCACACCACTGGGCAGCACGCTGACCATTACCGGCTTCAACGCGGCGACCGGTGTCATCAGCTACAGCTACACCCTGAACGATAACGAAGCCCATCCAACGGCCAACGGCGCCAACAGCCTGACCGAGAACTTCAACGTCGTGGCCACCGATACGGACGGCGACAGTGCGACCGGGCAGATCAACGTCAACATCGTCGACGACCTGCCAAAAGGTGTGTACGACAGCAATGCTTCAACGGCCTGGGAAACCCTGCTGACCCTCAACGGCAATGTGCTGAGCAACGACGTGCAAGGCGCTGACCGGGTAGCGGTCGACGAAAGCGCGGGTCCCATCACTCCCGGCACTTTCACCGGTATCTACGGCACCCTGGTGCTGAATGCCAATGGCACCTACACCTATACGCTGAACCCCAACGACACGGACTTCAAAGCCCTGCACGGCGGTGGCAACGGCAGTGAAACCTTCACCTACACCCTCACCGATGCCGACGGCGACAGCAGCACGGCGAACCTGGTGCTGAACGTCTACAACAACGACGATCCGGTGATCCTCAACGGCCTCGACGTGTATGGCGGTGAGCTGACGGTTTACGAAAAAAACCTCAGCGATGGCAGCAACCCGGACACACCGGCCCTGACCCAGAGCGGCACCTTCACCGTCACGGCCCTGGACGGTGTCACCAGCCTGACCGTCGGCGGCATCGCCGTAGTCAGCGGCGGCGTGGCCGCCGGCTTCCCGCAGTCGATCACCACCCCGCTGGGCAGTACGCTGACCATCACCGGGTTCAATGCGGCGACCGGCGTGGTCAGCTACAGCTACACCCTGGTGGACAACGAAGCCCACCCGGCCGCCAACGGCGCCAACAGCCTGCCTGAACAGTTCACCGTGACCGTGGTCGACGACAACGGCACCACCGCGACCAGCTCACTCGACGTGAACATCGTCGACGACCTGCCGAAGGGCGTGTACGACAGCAATGGCACCGCTTCGGAAACCTTGCTGATCCTCACTGGCAACGTGTTGAGCAACGACGTGCAAGGCGCCGACCGGGTGACACTCGGCGAAAACGCCGGCCCGATCACCCCCGGCACTTTCACCGGCACTTACGGCACCCTGGTGCTCAACGCCAACGGCACCTACACCTACACCCTCAACCCCAGCGACGCGGATTTCAAAGCCCTGCACGGCGGCGGTAACGGCACTGAAACCTTCACCTACACCCTCACCGATGCCGACGGCGACAGCAGCACCGCGAACCTGGTGCTGAATGTCTACAACAACGACGATCCGGTGGTCCTCAACGGCCTCGACGTGTATGGCGGTGAGCTGACGGTTTACGAAAAAAACCTCAGCGATGGCAGCAACCCGGACACACCGGCCCTGACCCAGAGCGGCACCTTCACCGTCACGGCCCTGGACGGTGTCACCAGCCTGACCGTCGGCGGCATCGCCGTAGTCAGCGGCGGCGTGGCCGCCGGCTTCCCGCAGTCGATCACCACCCCGCTGGGCAGTACGCTGACCATCACCGGGTTCAATGCGGCGACCGGCGTGGTCAGCTACAGCTACACCCTGGTGGACAACGAAGCCCACCCGGCCGCCAACGGCGCCAACAGCCTGCCTGAACAGTTCACCGTGACCGTGGTCGACGACAACGGCACCACCGCCACCGGCTCACTCGACGTGAACATCGTCGACGACCTGCCGAAGGGCGTGTACGACAGCAACGCCAGTACCGCCTCGGAAACCTTGCTGACCCTCAGTGGCAACGTGCTGAGCAACGACGTGCAAGGCGCGGACCGGGTTGCGCTCGGCGCAAACGCCGGCCCGATCACCCCCGGCACCTTCACCGGGACTTACGGCACTTTGGTGCTCAATGCCAACGGCACCTACACCTACACCCTCAACACCAGCGATGCCGACTTCAAGGCCCTGCACGGCGGTGGCAACGGCAGCGAAACCTTCACCTACATGATCACCGATGCCGACGGCGACAGCAGCACCGCGAACCTGGTGCTGAACGTCCACAACAACGACGATCCGGTGACCCTCAACGGCCTCGACGTGAATGGCGGTGAGCTGACGGTCTACGAGAAAAACCTCAGCGATGGCAGCAGCCCCAGCGTGCCGGCCCTGACGCAGAGCGGGACCTTCACCGTGACCGCCCTCGATGGCCTGCAAACCCTGACCGTCGGCGGCATTGCCGTGATCACCGGTGGCGTGACCGCTGGCTTCCCGCAATCGATCACCACACCACTGGGCAGCACGCTGACCGTCACCGGTTTCAACCCGGCTAGCGGTGTCATCAGCTACAGCTACACCCTGAACGATAACGAAGCCCATCCAACGGCCAACGGCGCCAACAGCCTGACCGAGAACTTCAACGTCGTGGCCACCGATACGGACGGTGATAGTGCGACCGGACAGATCAACGTCAACATCGTCGATGACTTGCCGAGCGCCAAACCTGATTCGTCGTCGGTAGTGGAGGGCGGCACCGTCAACATCAGTGTGCTGGGCAACGACGTCAGCGGCGCCGATGGTCCGGCGACGGTGGTCGGCGTGCGTGCCGGAAGCAATACCTCGACGTCAGCGATCGGCGGGCTGGGCAACCAGATCAATGGCACCTATGGCTACCTGACCCTCGATGCCAACGGCAACGCGGTGTATCACAGCAATCAGAATTCGGTCGGCGATGCGGGGGCCACTGATACGTTCACCTACACCGTGCGCGATTCCGATGGCGATGAAAGCACCACCACCATCACCATCGACGTCGCCAACAGCACGATCAAGGCCAACCCCGACGGCGACGTGACGGTCTACGAAAAAGCCCTCGACCTGAGCAAGGATGGCCAGGACCTGGCCGCCGGTACGGTCATCGGCAGCGCCCCGGGCAACGCTGGCGAAACCGCGTCCGGCACCCTGGTCGGTTCGGTCTCGGGTGGCAGTGGCGCGCTCACCTACACCCTGGTCGGCAGCGCCACCGGCACCTACGGGCAGATCCTGCTCAACCCCGACGGCAGCTATACCTACACCCTGACCTCGGCACCAAAAACTTCGCCGAATGCCAACGATGGACCGAACAGCCTGAGTGAAAGCTTCACCTACAAAGCCACCGATGCGCTGGGCAACAGCAGCACCAGCACGATCGTGGTCAACATTGTCGATGACGTGCCCAAGGCGGTGGCAACGGATCGCTCTGTGGCGGCGGTGGAGATCGATTCCAACCTGCTGATCGTGCTCGACGTCTCCGGCAGCATGGCCGACCCTTCCGGCGTGTCGGGCCTGTCGCGGCTGGCTCTGGCCAAGCAGGCCATCAGCGCCTTGCTGGATAAATACGACGACCTTGGCGATGTGAAAGTGCAGCTCGTCACCTTCAGCAGCAGTGCCACCGACATGACCTCGGTGTGGGTCGATGTCGCGACCGCCAAGACACTGCTCGCCGGCCTCACCGCGAACGGCGGCACCAACTACGACGCTGCCGTGGCGACCATGCAGACCGCGTTCATTACCTCCGGCAAACTGACCGGTGCACAAAACGTCGGCTACTTCTTCTCCGACGGCAAGCCCAACACCGGCCTGGAAATCGGCACCGCCGACGAAACCGCGCTGAAAGTCTTCCTCGATGCCAACAACATCAAGAACTACGCGATCGGCCTGGGCAGCGGCGTGACCAATGCCAACCTCAATCCACTGGCTTATGACGGCAGCAGCCACACCGACACCAATGCGGTGGTGGTGACCGACCTCAACCAGCTCAACTCGGTGCTGTCCGGCACTGTGATCGGCGCACCGGTGACCGGTTCGCTGCTGGGCGAGGGCGGTTCATTCGGCGCCGATGGCGGCTTTATCAAAACCATTACGGTGGACGGCACCACGTACACCTACGATCCAAGCGGCAACAGCAATCAGGGCTCACTGAACTTCAGCGGCGGGCTCAACCATGGCACGTTCAACACCTTGGACAATACGTTGAGTATTGCCACCAATAACAGTGGTACCTTGCTGATCAACCTGGATACCGGCGACTACACCTACATTTCGCAGAAAACCACGTCGGTGTTGATCACCGAGAACATCGGATTCACCGCCAGCGACAACGACGGTGACCTGGTCAGTTCCACCCTGACGGTCAAAGTCATTCCGAATGCACCGCCAGTGGCCGCCGACGATAACGTCATCACCAACGTGCTTTCGGGCACCATCGTGGTGCCGGGCGAACTGTTGCTGGCCAACGACACTGACCCCAATGGCGATCAACTCTCGGCGACACCGACCTCCTTCAACACCGGCTGGATAGCGAAGGGCGCGGACTTCACCGGCACCGGCGCGATCGGCTTTACCGGCACCAACAACAACTCCGCCAACCAGAGTCTGGCAAACGTGCGCAATGCCTTTGCGGCCAACGCGGCGACCATGACGGCGGTGCTGGTGGTCAGTGGCTATCTCGGCGCAGTGTCCAACTCCAATGCAAACGATGAAGACCTCATCACGGTCAAGCTGAAACAAGGTGAGACGCTCAACCTTGATCACAACCTGGCAGCCGGGCACGTCACGATGGAGTATTCGCTCAACGGTGGGGCGTTCGTAAACATCGCCGATGGCGGCACCATCACCGCAAGCGCGGACGGCACTTACCAGATCCACATGACCAACATCACCGACCCCGGTAACGGCAATACGAATGCGGCGGAAAACTATCAGTTGACCATGACCGTCAACTACGCCGGAGCACACGATGTCACCCCGGACTACCACGGCACCTACACCGCCAACGACAATCATGGCGGCAGCGACTCGGCCAACCTGACCATCAGCTATCAGGATGGGCACACCCTCACTGGCACCAGCGGGGATGACGTACTGGTGGCGGGCACGGGCAACAACATCTTCAATGCCGGCGATGGCAACGATGTGCTCACCGCCGGCTCCGGCAACAACGAACTGCACGGCGGCGCCGGCAATGATTGGCTCTACAGCGGCCCGGGCAATGACATCCTCGACGGCGGTACGGGCATCGACACCGCCAGCTATGCCCACGCCACCGCCGGGGTGACGGTCAATCTCAGCCTGCTCGCTGCGCAAAACACCCTCGGCGCGGGCACGGACACTCTGATGGGCATCGAAAATCTGGTCGGGTCGAACTTCAACGACACCCTGACCGGCGACAACAATAACAACGTGATCAACGGCGGCTTGGGCAACGATATCCTCAACGGCGGAGGCGGTGATGATTTGCTGATCGGTGGCCTGGGCAACAACACCCTCACCGGCGGGGCAGGGGCCGACATGCTCCAGTGGCTCAAGGGCAACAGTGGCCACGATGTGATCACCGATTTCACGCCCGGCACCGACAAGCTCGACCTGTCGCAGCTGCTGCAAGGGGAAAACGGCACCACGGCGTCGCTGGATGACTACCTGCACTTCACCGTCACCGGTAGCGGGCCGTCGACAGTGACCAGCATCGGCGTCAGCGCCATGGCCGGGGCCACGCCGAACCAGACCATCGACCTGGCCGGCGTCAACCTCGCCAGTTATTACGGTGTAACGCCGGGGGCGGGTGGGGTGATCGCGGGCGGGCATGACACTGCGACCATCATCAACGGCATGCTCAACGATCACTCGCTGAAGGTGGATACCGTGTGACCCGAAGGCCCACTAAAAAAACCGCCACCCTGTGAAGGGGTGGCGGGTTTATTGAGGGAGCCAGTCTGACCGGGAAGCCTTGGCTGAAGTTGAGTTGGCTACCTGGTCAGGTTGACTCCGGCGGCCCGATCAACCGCCCCATCGCGCCGAAAACACCCAGCTCTGTGATGGCCACCAACTCCCCCGACGTTTCGACCATCTCGGCAATCAGCGGCAAATCAATGCTGTGGGTCGCACGAAAGATCGCGTCGATGAACAGTCGCTTGTCAGTCTGCTCGTCGATGCCGCGAATGTACGCACCGTCGATTTTCAGATACGCCAAGCCCAATTGGGTGAGGTTGCCGATCTGGCTGAAGCGCCCGCCAAAGTGTTGCAGGCCCATTCGATAACCAGTGTCTAGCAGGCTGTGGCTCAGACGCTGCAGTTCGTCGGGGGTGGGCAACTGGCTTTCGTCGATTTCCAGGGTCAGGAGCGGCGCCAGTTCCGGTAGGGAGTCGAGCAGGTCGAGGATTGTTCGCCATTGCACCGGGTCGCGCAGGGTGCTCCCGGACAGGCTCAGTGCCAAGGGCCTGCGTTTGGCCACCAGGTCGTCCAGCGTGGCCTCGAGCATCGCCAGGTCGAAACGTGCCGACCAACCGAGACGCTCGATCCACGGCAGGAAATGCCCGGCGGCAATCGCCTCGCCCTGTGGGTCGAGCAGGCGTGCGAGTACTTTGTGATGCAGCACCTGGCCGGGGTTGGCGCATTGCACGACGGGCTGGAAGTACAACTGCATTTTGCCTTGGGTCAGGGCATCGTCGATCCAGGTACGCCAGTCGTGCTGGGTGTGATTCGGCGCGGTGTCACGATGGCTCAAATACACCCAGGGTCGCTCGGGATGTTGCCGGGATTCGGTCAGTGCCTGATCCAGGCGCAGGAGTACGGTGCCGATCGGCTCACCGGGGCGGTAGGCGACAACGCCCAGGTGGGCGACGGGCATGCAATCGCTGGCGCCGATCAGGCGCAGGTTCTCCAGGCTGACGCTGACATCGGCGGCCAGGCGCACGGCATGTTCAGCGTCCAGACCCGGTGTCAGCAGGCTGAATTCGCCACCACGATTGCGTGCCGCCAGCCAGGTACGACGCTCGGGCAATTGAGTCAGACGCTTGAGCAATTCGCCTACGGCACCGATCAGCGCGTCAGTCCGCTGGCCGCCCAGGCGCTGGTTGAGCCCGTTCAGGTCGTTGATCCGCAACATCAGCAAATGGCCATCGCGGCTCAGTTCGCACTCGCGTAAATGGTCGGCCAGTTGCTCGTCGAGCAGGCGCCGGTTGGCCAGGCCCGTGAGGCTGTCCAGATAGGACTCGGCCCGCAGTTTTTCGCTGCGCGCAGCTTCTTCGCTGAACAGGGCCTTGAGCTTCTCGACCATCTGGTTCATGGCCAGCACCACCCGTTTCAGTTCCGGTGTCCGTGGCAGTTTCGGCAGGCTGAGAAACTCGCGGTTACTGATGGCTTCAGCTTGCCGGACCATGCTGTCGAGGGGACGAAATTGCCGGCGCAGCATCCATCCACCAATCACGGCGCTGAACAGCCCGCACAACAGCAGCCAGATCAGGCTGCCGAGGGTACTGTCCCAGAGCTTGGCCAGGGCGAATTGCGGATTGCTCAGCACTTCAACCCGTGCCCGTTGTTCCCAGCCGCGCATGACCAAGGCGTCGCCACCTTCCGGGCGCAGGTTGACCAGATTGACGAACCAGTCAGGCACGCCGTCGATTTTTGTCGGTGTGTTGCGTTCCACCAGGGGTTGCTTATCCTGGAGCCTGATGACGCGGATGCTGCTGAAATAGCCGCTGTCGAAAATCGAACTGACCATCAGCTCCATCATTGCCGGGTCATCGACCTGTGCCGTCAGCGACAGCCCCAGCGCGGTGGCTGCATCCTGGGCGTGGGCGCGCAACTGACTGAGCGTTTGCTCGCGGGAGCTTTCCAGGCTGACAAAAAAACTGCCGCTGAACGCCACCAGCAGGAACAGGCAGATGGCCAGGAACAACTGTTTACGCATTGTCATACATCGCTCCTTGCCTGGCGGTCAGCCGTCGCCGATGTCGAACCCTTCGGCCTGCATCTTTTTCAACACGTCCTGCCAGCGCGACAGCTTTTTCGAGTCGCTGCTGCGCTGGCCGCCATTCTTGCCTGGCAGGTACAGGCCTTCGGCGTTGAAGGCGTACACCGGCAGCAAGTCCTTGCGTTGGGAGGCAGGGCGGATTTCGCCGATCAGGTTGTCCAGCACCATTGGGTCGGCCGTGGGCGAACTGTAGAACGTCAGCACCATGTGCGCCTGGTTCTGGCTCAGGGCCTTGACGTAGGTGATGCGCAGTTTTTCGCTGGGAATGCCGAGTTGGCGCAGGCTGAAATACTTCGCCAGCGCATAGTCCTCGCAATCGGCGGCGCCCTTGATCAGGGCTTCGACGGGGGTGGCCCAGTAATCGGCCTGTTGCCAGATGCGCGTATCGTCCTGGAAATTCAACTGCTGATTGAAGAAGCGGTTCACTGCGTTGAGCTGCTCACGTTCGGGCGCGCCGCGTGCACTTTGCAGCATTTGACTCCACGCCTCGATCCGGTTTCGTGCCGGTCCCGACGGGCCGTAGCGTTTTTCAACGGGTTGCAGAATCTGTGCGAAATCCCAATCGGCCCGGACCCCGTTGAATACGGTGGGTAGCAAACCCGCCAGCAGCCACCAGCCGCCGAGCCGAAGTCGGAGCGCTGGCCATCCTGGACTACGCAGACTGCGGGCCATGTCTGGCTGCTCGAGTGTAGATGGGTGAAGTTTAGGTGGAGTTTTTGCCGGGGCAGGGCAGGTCGTCGGACGGGGCTCGCCACAAATAGCCAGGGAGACTTCAGGTGTTACGCAGGGTTTTTTGCCTGAGGATGTAGATCGTCACGAGCACCGCACTGGTCAGCATGAACCCCCGAGCCCAGGGAAGCGGCACCAGATAGCAGGAGAGCAGGATGCTCGCCCACATCAGGCCGATGGCGTAGACCTTGCCCTTGAGCGGGATGCCGTTGCCGTCGAGGTAGTCGCGGATCCATGGGCCAAGCCGTGGATGCTCAACCAGCCATTGATAGAAGCGCGGGGAGCTGCGGGCGAAGCAGGCGGCCGCCAGTAGCAGGAAGGGGGTGGTGGGCAATACCGGCAGGAAAATCCCGATCACCCCCAGCGCTACGCTCAGCCAGCCGATGGCCAGCAGCACGTAGCGCAACATCAGGGGGCGGTTGCCTATGGGGTTGTCCATAGGCAGAACCTTAGTGGTGACGGGGCTTGAGAATCGCCGGTTTTTCGTCTGGTGCGTTGCACAGCAGGTACAGCGCGGTCAGGGCTTCCGGGATCTGCACGATCATGTCGTCCATCAGGTTGGCATCGGCGGCAATGTCGGAGAACTCCGGTTGCTCGTCGAACAGGCCCGAACCGACCATGATCGGCAGCAGCATTTCGCTGACTTCGTCTTCGGCGGTTTCGAACCAGGCTTCTTCGCGCAGGAACACGCCTTCCATGAAGCCGATGCACCAGCCACGCAGTTCGGAATCGTCCGGCTCATCGCCCAGGTCCAGGTCGCACGGCAGCTCGAACTCTTCGTCGGAGGCCAGTTGGCGGGCGATGTGGGCCTTGAGGCCGATCAGCGTGGCTTCGATCTCTTCGCGCTGGGCCTCGCTGCTGTAGTGCGGCTCTTCGGCGAACAGTGCGTCGATCCATTCACGCTCGGGAACCGCTTCGGAACAGATCGAAAGCGCAGTGAGGTAGCCGTGGGCGGCCACGTAGTCCAGCGCCTCGTCATGCAGTTCATCAGCGTCGAGGAAGACTTGCAGGCGGGTTAGTTGCTCAGCGAAGGACATTAAAGGACTACCTTGGGGAATGTTCGATGCGGGAATTCTAGGCCTTCTTGAGCGCTTGGGCCAGCCGCACGGCATATTTGCGCATCGATGTGTCTTCTCAGCGGTGCCCTTTGCCGGACGGGGCTCGGGTATACTCGCGCGTTTTGTGATGCCCTGCTGGCCTCACGGCTGAAATGTGAAGCGACATGCAATGCGCACTTACGATTTGTCGGTGCAGCCTTGCGGGTTCTGAACCAGCCTTGCAGGGATGTTTCGGTGATTTTTGGAGTTTTTATGCTCGAACAGGCTCAACGCGTCCTCAAGGACATCTTCGGCTACGACAGTTTCCGTGGCCGCCAGGGTGCAATCATTGAGCGCGTGGCCAGTGGCGGCGATGCCCTGGTCCTGATGCCTACCGGTGGTGGCAAATCCCTGTGCTTCCAGGTTCCGGCGCTGCTGCGCGAAGGCCTGGCGGTGGTGGTCTCGCCGCTGATCGCGCTGATGGACGATCAGGTCGCCACCCTCGAAGAGCTGGGCGTGGCCGCCGCCGCATTGAACTCCACCCTCAGCGCCGAACAGCAGCGCGACCTCGCCGCCCGCATCCGCCGCGGTGAAGTGAAAATGCTCTACCTGGCACCGGAACGACTGGTCCAGCCGCGCATGCTGTCATTTCTGCAAGGGCTGAACATCGCCCTGTTCGCCATCGACGAAGCACACTGCGTGTCGCAATGGGGTCACGATTTCCGTCCGGAATACCTGCAATTGGGCCAGTTGGCGGAAATGTTCCCCGACGTACCGCGCATCGCCCTGACCGCCACGGCCGACAAGCGTACCCGGGAAGAAATCGTCACCCGGCTGCACCTGCAAGACGCCGAGCGCTTCCTGTCGAGCTTCGACCGGCCGAACATCTTTTATCGCATCGTGCCCAAGGAGCAGCCGCGCAAGCAGTTGCTGGCGTTCCTCGCCGAACGCCGTAGCGATGCGGGCATCGTGTATTGCCTGTCGCGCAAGAAAGTCGAGGAGGTCGCCGCATTCCTCAGCGAGCAAGGCTTCCCGGCGCTGCCGTACCACGCGGGTCTGCCCAACGATCTGCGGGCCTACCATCAGAAACGCTTCCTCAATGAGGAAGGCCTGATCATGGTCGCGACGGTGGCCTTCGGCATGGGCATCGACAAGCCCAACGTGCGTTTTGTCGCGCACCTCGATTTGCCGAAATCCCTTGAGGCCTACTACCAGGAAACCGGTCGTGGCGGCCGTGACGGCCTGCCGGCAGACGCCTGGATGGCCTACGGCCTGCAAGACGTGGTGATGCTCAAGCAGATGTTGCAGAACTCCGAAGGCGACGAGCGCCACAAGCGCCTGGAGCAACACAAGCTCGATGCCATGCTCTCGCTCTGTGAAGAAACCCACTGCCGCCGGCAAACGCTGCTGGCCTATTTCGACGAAGACATGCCCGAGCCTTGCGGTCATTGCGACAACTGCGTCGACGGTGTGCAGACCTGGGATGCCACCGAGCCTGCGCGTCAGGCGCTGTCGGCGATCTACCGCACCGGCCAGCGCTACGGCGTCGGACACCTGGTGGACGTGTTGCTGGGCAAGGACAACGAAAAAATCCGCGGCATCGGCCATCAGCACCTCTCGGTGTTTGGGGTCGGCAAGGCGATGGCGGAGGGCGAATGGCGTTCGTTGTTCCGCCAGCTGGTGGCCCGTGGTCTGGCCGACATCGACCTCGAAGGCTACGGCGGCTTGCGCCTGAGCGACAGTTGCCGGCCGCTGCTCAAGGGCGAGGTGACCCTGGAATTGCGCCGCGATCTCAAGGCGCAAACCGTGGCGAAAAGCAGCAAGAGCCAGGCAAGCCAACTGGTCCGAGGCGAGGAGCGCGAACAATGGGAAGCCCTGCGTGCCCTGCGGCGCAAGCTCGCCGAAGAACATGGCGTGCCGCCGTACGTCATCTTCCCCGACTCGACCTTGCTGGAAATGCTCCGCAGCCAGCCGACCTCGCTGGCGGAAATGGCCAGGGTCAGTGGCGTCGGTGCGCGCAAACTGGAGCGTTATGGCGAGGCCTTCCTCGAAGTGCTCGGCGGCCAGGTCGAGGCGCCGAAAGTGGTGGCCGACGTGCGTCACGAGCTGATCACTCTGGCGCGGGCCGGTATGACGCCGGTGCAGATTGCCGGTCAGTTGCAGTGCTCGGAAAAGAACGTCTACACCATGCTGGCCGAGGCGATCGGCAAGCAGCAGTTGTCGCTGGAGCAGGCGCTGGACCTGCCTGAAGATCTGATGGGGGAAGTCCAGGACGCTTTCCTCGACGGCGAAGGCGAGTTGCCGCCGGTTTCCGAGATCGCTGCGCTGTTCGCGGGCCGGGTGCCGGAAGGGGTTTTGTACTGCGTACGGGCTGCCTTGCAGTCGGAATTCGAGATTTGAGACATCTGTAGTGCTGATGTAACGATTCAGTACAGATCAAGTCTTGCCTCAAGTCGAGGCTCATGCTTAGCTGACTAATAATTAGTTTTAATTTATTTCAGTCTGATCATGAGTGTTTTATGCCGTTAACCGATCAACACCGCTTTGGCATGCAATTGGCCCAGATGTCCCGCGGCTGGCGTGCCGAACTGGACCGCCGGCTGGCGGGCATGGGCTTGTCCCAGGCGCGCTGGCTGGTGCTGCTGCACCTGGCACGTTTCGATGAAGCACCGACCCAGCGTGAGCTGGCACAAAGCGTCGGCGTCGAAGGCCCGACCCTGGCCCGTTTGCTCGACAGCCTGGAAAGCCAGGGGCTGGTGCAACGCCAGGCAGTGCTGGAAGACCGCCGGGCGAAGAAAATCGTTCTCTGCGCGCCGGCGCGTCCCCTGATCGAACAAATTGAAACCATTGCCACGCAGCTGCGTCACGAACTGTTCGAAGGCGTCGATGAGGCGGACTTGAAGGTGTGCATGCGGGTTCACGGACACATCCTGGGCAACCTTGAAAAATCCTGAGGCATAACCGAACGCCAGATTTTTGAGAGAGCGCATTGGGCGAACTATAAGAACTACTCGGCAATATCGTGTTCGTAACGGATGTACGAACGCGTGCGGATGGTTTCTGTAGATCTCAAGGATGCTCATGCTCAAGTGTTGGCGATTGGTTTTACGCGGTGGTTCTCAGTGGTTGCTGGTCGGGGTCGCAGTCACTTACTCGGCATGGACACCTGCGCTGGGCCTGGGTGAAATCACCCTGCATTCGGCGCTGAATCAACCGCTGCGTGCTGATATCGCACTGGTGGATGCGGCTGGCCTGGAGGAGAACGAGCTGTCGGTGAGCCTGGCGACGGCAGACGAGTTCAACCGTGCCGGGGTCGACCGGGTAGTTTTCCTTGACAACCTGAGGTTCTCCCCGATCCTGCGCGGTAGCCGCAGCGTGATCCGGGTGACGTCCAGCAAGCCGGTCAGTGAACCGTTCCTGAATTTCCTCGTGCAGCTCGATCGGCCCAAAGGTCGGTTATTACGCGAGTACACGGTACTGATCGATCCGCCAGGCTCGTCGGGCGTTGTTCCCGTCAGCGATGAACCGGTTTCCAGGTCCCCTGCGTCTGCATTCCCCAGTGTTCAACCGGTCGTACCGCTGTCGCCCGTGGCAAGGACGACACCAGAAACCGACGCCCCCGTGGTTGAGCCTGCTGTCGAACAGCTGGCCGCCAGCGTCCTGCAAAACCACTCGTTGCAAACCACGGTCGATGAGCTCAACGCGAAGCTTCAAGAGCAGGATGAGCTGATCGTCGGCCAGAAACAGCAGTTGGCCGAGCTACACACCCAACTGACGGAGCTCAGGAAAGTAAAGGCGCAATCAATGGCATCTGATGCAGGGGCGCCAGCTACCGCTATTGCTGAAAACCCCGGGATGGGCTGGCTGCCGATTGCTGGCGTGTCAGCGCTGATGGCGTTGTTGGCGCTGGGCTGGTTTGTTCGCCGCTGGCATCAGCAACATCAGGCCACAACGTCAGTGATTCTGCCATCGTCACATGAACCGCTAGCTGAGCTATTTACCGAGCCAGTAATGTGGCCCCCCGCCATGCAACCGGCCACTGCGCATCGCGACGGGCTGCCAGCCATCGATGGGCTTGAGCGGGTCGATAGCGGTCGTGCCATCCCGGTCGCCACTGACGATGTGTACCAACTCAACCTGGAGGAACTGTCCATGGCGTCGAGTTGGGACGTGATCAGCCCGGACGAGAACAAGCCGTCGGCTGCCCTGGCCATGTTCGAGCCTGTGTTCGAGTTGGAGGCGCAACCTGTTCCGCCGACTCGGCAGCCACCGGGCGGGCTATCATAGCGGCATCGTCAAATTCTGGAGTCAAGTCCCATCATGAGCGCCAGCAAACCGGAAATCGTCATCACCTATTGCACGCAATGCCAGTGGCTGTTGCGTGCGGCCTGGCTGGCCCAGGAACTGCTCAGCACCTTTGGGGATGACCTGGGTAAAGTCTCCCTGGTGCCAGGCACCGGCGGGGTCTTTCATGTTTACTGTGACGCCGTGCAGATCTGGGAGCGCAAGGCGGACGGCGGCTTCCCCGAGGCCAAAGTGCTCAAGCAGCGGGTCCGCGACCGGATCGACCCGGATCGCGACCTGGGGCACAACGACCGCGCTCAGTGAGACGCAGCCTCGGCGGTAACGGCTTTCCTGCTTGAGCTACTTGAGAACCTGCTGGACACCACGATCGCCACAATGATCAGCGCGCCCCCCAGCAACATGCGCAGGGTCGGGTTTTCGTTGAACAGCAGCCAGGCGACGGTGATGCCGTAGACCGGCTCCAGGGCGAACACCACGGCGGCAGTGCGTGCCTTGATCACCGCGAGGCTGGCGACGAACAGGCTGTGGGCGACACCGGTACAGAACACACCGAGCAGGCCGATCCACAGCCAGTCGATGGCCCGCACTTCGCTCAATTGGGGAGCCGCCACCGGCAGCAGGCACAGGGCAACCACCACGTTCTGACACAGTGCTGCCTGCACGGGCGGGACGCGCCCGGAGCTGGCACGGTTGGTCAGTGACAGCAGCGCGAACAGCAACCCGGAACTCACGGCCCACAACAGGCCGGTGGTGGCTCCGCTGGCCAGATCAAAGTCAGGTGTGACCAGCACCAGCCCGACACTGACCAGCAGCACCAGCACAATTTCATTGGCGCGAATGCGCTCGCGGAAGATCAACCCTTCAAGGATCACGGTAAATGCCGGGAAGCTGGCGAAACCGAGCGTTGCGATCGCCACGCCCGCGACTTTCACCGCAATGAAGAAACTCACCCAGTGCCCGGCCAGCAACAAGCCGCTGAGCAGCAGTCGACGCCAGTCCACGACTTCGAGTTTCTGCCAGCGCGTCTGGCTGGCGAACCGTGCGAAAAACGCCAGTGCAAGCACAGCAAAAGCGGCGCGGCCGAAAACGATGATCGCCGGTGACGCGGCAGCCAGTTTGCCGAACACGCCGGTCAGACCGAACATCAATGCGCCGATATGCAGGGCGCCAAGGGCAGTACGGGGAGTCATCGCAATCCTTAACGGCAAACGAACAGAGGCATCATTGAAGCGCGTAATCGCCCCTCGAGTCTGTCGGCAAACTAGCGTTTTTTGTCGCCAGCCTCGCGCCGCAGCTTCCCGGGCGATGCCCCGAACTCGCGTAGCACCGCCGCCGCGAAGGCACTCTGGGAGCTGTAGCCGACGCGGCTGGCAATCTCGCCGATAGGCAGCGCCGAGTTGCGCAGCAAACTCACCGCGATGTGCAGGCGTCGGCTACGGATGTAGTCCATCGGCGTCTGCCCGCATTCGGCCACGAACCGTGCGTGCAAACGGGCACTGGACAGGCCGGCCACCCGGGCCAGGTCGGCCACCTGCAGCGGGTACGCCGCATACTGATCGATGTGTGCATTCAGCGCGGCATAGGGCAGGCGCCGACCGCCGACGGCGTCGGGCCTGGCGTTGTTGAGACTGGCCAGTAGCAGCACCGCGCCTTGTTGTGCGATCAGCGGATCATCGACCGGACTGTTCGCCAGCCAACTGACCAATTGGTTTTGCCCGGCGTCCAGGGGCAGGCGTCCGGCGTTGTCGAGCAAGCGTCGGCTGGACTCGGCGTGATCGCCCAACGACTGGGCAACCCATTGTTCGCTGGGTACATCCAGCACCAGGCAGCGGCTGCCATTGGCGCTGCCACACGCGTGATGCGCTCCGGAGGGTACCACCACGAAACTCTGCTGGACCACCTGGCTACCATGGCCGTCGACCTCGAAATCCAGGGCGCCCGAGAGCCCGAACACCAATTGCGCGTGGTCGTGGCTGTGGACGATCAGGTCGTGGCTGTATTGGCGAAGCGTGAGGATCGGTCTCATCGCAGGTCTCCCGGTTCAGGGCGTCAGTCTACACCGAGCGAGCCTGCCAGCGTTGTCACAGGACTGACTTGACGCTGTCATGGACCATTAACCGGGCCGGGTCAGACTTGGCAAAACTTGCCAGAGGGTTGCCCATGACCAGCGCCGAGCTCGCCAAACCCACCCGTAAGCAACGCGTACGGACTTTATGGATTTCCGACGTGCATTTGGGCACCCGGGATTGTCAGGCTGAACACCTGTCGCAGTTTCTCAAGAGCTACCACGCGGACAAGATCTACCTGGTCGGCGACATCATCGACGGCTGGAAACTGCGCGGTGGCATGTATTGGCCGCAAGCGCATACCAACGTGATCCGTCGCCTGTTGACCATGAGCAAGCGTGGTACCGAGGTGATCTACGTCACCGGCAACCATGACGAATTCCTGCGCCGCTATTCGAAGCTGATTCTGGGCAATATCCAGCTGGTGGACGAAGCCGTGCACGTCACCGCCGACGGCCGGCACCTGCTGGTGATTCACGGCGACCAGTTCGATGTGATCACCCGTTACCATCGCTGGCTGGCCTTTCTGGGTGACTCGGCCTACGAATTCACCCTGACCCTCAACCGCTGGCTCAATCATTGGCGCGCGCGATATGGCTACGGCTACTGGTCGCTGTCGGCCTATCTCAAGCACAAGGTGAAAACAGCGGTCAGCTTCATCAGTGACTTCGAAGAAGCCATCGCCCATGAATGCGTCAAGCGCGAGCTGCACGGCGTGGTGTGCGGGCACATTCACCATGCCGAGATTCGCAAGGTCGGCGAAGTGGACTACCTCAATTGCGGCGACTGGGTGGAATCGTGCACCGCGCTGATCGAGCATTGGGATGGTTCGATCGAGTTGTATCGCCTGGCGGATGCCCAGGCCCGTGAGGCGCAGTTGAAGGCGGCCAGGGTTGCCGAGTTGGCCTGACAGTCATTCGCTGTTTGTACTGGCCTCATCGCGGGCAAGCCCGCTCCCACAGTAGATTTGTGGTGCATACAGAATCTGCTCGCACCGCAACCCCTGTGGGAGCGGGCTTGCCCGCGAATGGACCGCGAAGCGGTCCCGCTGGATCTGTCAGGCCGGCGCGTGATCCTCCATCGCCGCCTTGTAGATCGAGTTCCTGGGGTGCGCAAACAACCGCTCCATCATCGGCTCGAAAAAGCTCAATGGCAGCGTGTCGTACGCCGGGTCAAACGCCGCCGCATCGTACCTGGCACAGAACTCGACGGTCGCCTGGTACTGCGGATGGTCCTGGAATTGCTCACGCAGATGTCGATCCATACCCAGGTGATGGAAAAAGTAGTAGCCCTGGAATATCCCGTGCTTTTCCACCATCCACAAGTTCTCGGCGCTGACGAACGGCTTGAGGATCGCCGCCGCGATGTCCGGGTGGTTGTAGGAACCCAGGGTGTCGCCGATGTCATGGAGCAGGGCGCAGACCACGTATTCTTCGTCGCGACCATCGCGCCAGGCGCGGGTGGCGGTTTGCAGGGAATGGGTCAGGCGATCCACCGGGAACCCGCCAAAATCACCCTCCAGTAACTTCAGGTGCGCCACAATCCTTGTCGGCAATTGTCGTGCGTAGGCACTGAAGTCCGCGGCGATGATCGCCCAGTCTTCCTGCGTACCGTCCTTCATGTGGGTGAAGCGGGCATTGGCATTCATAGGCACTCTCTTGTGACGGATGTCATCTAGAACGGAACGCGCCCGAGAACCATATCCCGGTACATGACAAAATCGCCGAGCAGGCTATAGACGGGGTGTTGGAACGTTGCCGGGCGGTTCTTCTCGAAGAAGAAATGCCCGACCCAGGCAAAGCTGTAACCCGCCACAGGAAGGGCCCACAACAGCATCCAAACCCCGCGACCAACGGTCAGAGCCAGAATCAAGATAACCAGTGTCGTGCCGATAAAGTGTAGGCGGCGGCAGGTACTGTTGCTGTGCTCGCTGAGGTAGTAAGGGTAAAACTCGGCAAAGCTGTTGAAGCGTTTGATGTTTTCCACGACTGCGATCTCTGTGGTTATTGTTCTGCGGGTAGCTTATTTGAGTCTAGAGTGATCAATGGCATCAGGCAGTGACAATAGGCGCCACTTTAATATCCTTCGGTCAATAGCCGTAGCATGCGGCTCACCATGTAAGAAAACGCCATGAGCGAACGAACGACTTCTGCAAGCTGGGCGATGGGGATTGTCAAAGCGCTGGAGATGGACGGCCTGGATTGCCGGGCTCTGTTCAAACAGCTGGGGCTCGACTACGCGGCACTGGATGATCCGGACGCACGCTTTACGCAGGATTCCATGACACGGCTGTGGCAACGCGCGATCGATCTGTCCGGTAACCCGGCCATCGGCCTGAACATGGGCAAGGTGGTGCGCCCGGCGCAGTTTCATGTGGCGGGTTACGCCTTGATGTCCAGCCAGACCCTGGGCGAAGGCTTTCAGCGACTGGTGCGCTATCAGCGGATCATCGCCGAAAGTGCCGACCTGAGTTTCAAACTGCTGGAAGAAGGCTACGCGCTGATTCTGACGGTACATGGCGACCATCTGCCGCCGACCCGGCAAAGCGCCGAAGCTTCAATGGCCTGTGCCTTGGCACTGTGCGGCTGGTTGACCGGGCGTACGCTGCATCCACGCAAAGTGTTGTTGCAAGGCGCCGAGCCGGCCGATCTGGAACCTTATAAACAAGCCTTCCATGCACCGCTGGTGTTCAATGCGCCATACGATGCGCTGATTTTCGAACGCGCTGACATGCAAGCGCCGCTGCCGACGGCCAACGAGGCCATGGCATTGTTGCATGACCGCTTTGCCGGCGAGTACCTGGCGCGCTTTTCCGAAAGCCGCGTGACCCACAAGGCACGGCAGGTGTTGTGCCGCCTGTTGCCCCAGGGCGAGCCCAAGCGCGACGCCGTGGCGCAGGCGCTGCACCTTTCCCAGCGCACCTTGCAACGGCGCTTGCAGGAGGAGGGCACGAGTTTTCAGGTTGCTGGACGACACACGGCGCGAACTGGCCGAGCAGTACCTGGCGCAACCGAGCATGACCTTGCTGGAAATTGCCTACTTGCTGGGGTTCGCCGATCCGAGCAACTTCTTCCGCGCTTTCCGCCGCTGGTTCGCTGCCACACCCGGCGAGTACCGGATGCGGCTGCTGCAAACATCTGAAGCGGTCAATGACGCCAGAATGCCGGAATACACAGCACAAACACCGTAATGATCTCCAGTCGGCCCAGCAGCATGCCGAAGGAGAGAATCCACTTGGCGGCATCCGGCAGGGAAGCGAAGTTGCCCGCCGGGCCAATGGTTTCGCCGAGTCCCGGACCGACGCCGGACACGGTACTGGCCGCACCGGTGAGGGCGGTCATCCAGTCCACGCCGAGCAGCGACAGCAACAGCGCAATCACGCAGATGGTGATTGCAAAGAAGAACGAAAAGGTCAGGATCGAACGCACGATTTCTTCGTCGAGGCGGTGACCGTTGTACTTCTGCTTGATCACCGCCCGTGGGTGAATCAATTGGTTAAGGTTGGCCTTGAGCAGGATATAGGCCACCTGGAAGCGGAAAATCTTGATTCCGCCCGCGGTCGAGCCGGAGCAACCGCCGACAAATCCCAGATAGAAAAACAGCATCAGCGAGAAATTGCCCCACAGGCTGTAATCCCCGAGTGCGAAACCGGTCGTCGTCACGACCGACGTCACGTTCAGCGCCACATGCCGCAACGCCTCCAGCCAATGCAGCTGGGTAGTCCACCAATACCAGGTGCCGAGCACCAGCCAGGTCACCAGCAACATGCCGAGAAGACCCTGCACTTGCTCGTCCTTGATCAACGCCCGACGGTTACCACGCAACGTGGCAACATACAGGGTGAACGGCAGGGCACCGAGAATCATGATGACGATCGCGACCCAATGCACCGCAGGCTCCGGCCACTTGGCCAAAGACTGGTCGGAGGTGGAGAAACCGCCGGTGGAAATCGCCGACATCGCATGGTTGATCGCATCGAACAGGCTCATCCCGGCCCACCAGAATGCCAGGCTGCCGACAATGGTAATGCCGACGTAGGTCGCCACGATCAGCCGCGCCACCATGTGCGAGCGGGGCATGACTTTTTCCGAGCGGTCCGACGATTCGGTCTGGAACAGCCGCATGCCACCGATGCGCAACAGCGGCAGGATCGCCACCGCCATGCCGATAAAGCCGATGCCGCCGAGCCAGTGCAGCAACGAGCGCCACATCAGGATGCCGGGGGACATGGTGTCCAGGCCGCTGAGCACGGTTGCGCCAGTGGCGGTGATGCCGGACATGCTTTCGAAGAATGAATCGGTGTAGCTGATGTGCTGGGTCAGCAGGAACGGCAGTGCGGCGAAGATGCACACCACCAGCCAACTGCTGACGGTCAGCAGGTACATGTCCCGGGGGCGCAGGTGAATGTGTTCCGGGCGACCGGGAATCACCAGGGCCACGCCGGCGACAAAGGTGATCATGCTGGCCCAGAGGAACGATGGCAGATCGCCGGTGTGGTCGAAAATGACCAGCGTGGCCATGGGGACGACCATGGAGATCGCCAGCGTGATCAGGAAGATGCCGATGATGAAACCAATGATCCGTAAGGTCGGCAACGCCATGAGGTCCGCTCGGCTGATAGTGGAAAGGGCGCCATTCTACCCGCGAGGCAAGGCATGTAAACCGGCACTGCTGTGGCAGTTACAGCTAGAATAGCCGCACAAATTTTCCAGGAGGTGGCCGATGCAGGCTCTCGATGCTTTGCTCAACCGTGTTTCCGTTCCACGACTGATTGACCCGGCACCCACTGCCGAGCAGCGCGAGGTGCTGTTCGGCGCGGCCATGCGCGCCCCGGATCACGGTCACTTGCAGCCTTGGCGTTTCCTGACGGTCGAAGGCGCGGCGCGCGAGCAAATGGGCGAGTTGCTGGCCGAAGCGGCGAAGCTTTCGGACAGCGAAGTCAGCGAAGCGGCCATCGACAAGGCGCGCAATGGTCCACTGCGTGCACCGCTGGTGGTGGTGGTGATTGCGCGGTTGCAGGATCACGTCAAGTATCCGAAGTCCGAGCAGATGCTGGCGGCGGGCTGTGCGGCCCACGGGATTTTGCTCGCGGCCTATGCCCAGGGCATCGGCGCGGTGTGGCGTACCGGTGACCTGGCTTACTCGCCCCATGTGGCCAAGGGTTTGGGCCTGGCGGAGGGGGAAGAAGTGATTGCTTTCCTGTATCTGGGCACACCGCAGAAAGAACCGCGTGTGGCCGAGAAAGTCGACCTGGCCGAGTTCGTCAGTGCCTGGCCTGGCAAGGCCTGACACCGTAATTCTCCTGTGGGAGCGAGCCTGCTCGCGAAGGGGTCAGCACATCCGGCATTGAAGTGTCAGACCCAGCGCTTTCGCGAGCAGGCTCGCTCCCACAGGGGTCAAGGTTGGACTACTGCTCCAGGGACGAGAGGCAATTCCAGACTGGCAATGAACCCGCCCTCCGGGTGATTGGCCAGCACCAGGCTACCCCCGTGTCGCTCCGCCGCGCGGCGGGCGATGGCCAGGCCCAGGCCGTGTCCGGCCGCTGTCTGCCCTGGTGCCCGATAGAACGGCTCACCGAGCTGGCTCAAATGTTCGGCACTGACCCCAGGCCCGTGGTCGCGCACGGTCACGACGATCCGTTCACCCTGGCGCAGCGCCTGCATTTCGATCGGCAGGCCTCCCACCGGATTGAAGCGCTGTGCGTTGCGCAGCAAATTGTCGACGGCCCGCTCGATCATGGTCGGCCAGCCCTTCAGATTCAGTTGCGACTCGGCTTCGAGGTGAACGAGTTGCTCGGGTGAGCCGAGTTGCGCATCCTTTTGCAGGGTATTGAGCAAGGCATTCAGATCCACCTCTTCCGCACTGGCGTTATCGGAGTCGACCCGAGCCAGTATCAGGATTTCGCTGATCAACGCTTCCAGTCGGTCGCACTCACGGGTCAGGCGCGGCCAGAGCTGTTCCCGTTCTTGCGGGGTGGCCCGTTCGGCCAGCGCCAGCGCGATACGCAGGCGGGCGAGGGGCGAACGCAGTTCGTGGGACACGTCCCGCAGCAATTGCCGCTGACTGCCAATCAGGCTCTGCAGGCGCGCGCCCATGCGGTTGAAGTCGTTGGCCAGCACGCCAAACTCATCGCGGCGGTTGGCCAGTTTGACCAGGCTGTTCTGTTGATAAGCGGTTTGTCCCAGGTCATGCACCGCTCCGCGCAGGCGGCTGAGCGGGCGAGTGATGGAAAAGGTCACCAGCAGGCTGAACAGGGTCAGCACCACCAGGGCGATCCCCAGTGCGCTGAGTGGCCAGAGCAGGCTCTCGCGGTGCCAGGCGTCCAGTTCCGGGTGTGGAATGCGGTAGATGAACAGGTAGGTGTCGCCGGTTTTTTCGCTGGTGAATTCATCGGTCAGGCGCCGCCATGGCAGGCGCCGGTCTTCATTGTTCTGTCGCGCCTCAAAGGCTGCCGCACGTTTCGGGAAGGTGCCGCGCACGACCGGGTCGCCGCTCTCGTTAAGCACCTGAACGTCGATGTGATACTGGCGTTTACGTTGCTGGAGAATGTCCTGGGCAGCATCTTCGCCCTGACTTTCGTAGGTTTGCGTCCACTGTTCGGCCAGCGTGTTGAGGCCCGGGTGGCGGCTGAGAATCCATGCGTCCTGGTTGAGCATGTGCCCGAGCAGGATGGAAAGCCCTGCAACCAGAGCGATGGCCAGCCAGAAGCTGGCCAGGATACGCCAGAACAATGAACGCACGGAAAGTCCTCGAACAAACGCAACTAATGTGGGAGCGAGCTTGCTCGCGATGGCGGTCTTTCAGTCACGTTGATGTTGAACGTGCTGACGCTATCGCGAGCAAGCTCGCTCCCACAGTGAATTGTGTGGTGCCAGGCCCAGCGGTGAAAAACCGTCGGGTCCAGGGTCAGCGCATTATTGCGCTTTTTGCGGTTGTTGCGCTTTCCAGGCTTTGAACTCGGCCCATTCAGCGCGACGTTCAGCCTGTTTTTTCTGGATCTCGTCGAATTTCTTCTGTTGATCCGGTTTCAGCACGGCGCGCACGTCAGCTTCGGCTTTCTGGTGCTTGGCCGCCATTTCGTCTTTCATGGCTTTCTGGTCGGCTGGTGAGAGTTTCTCCAGGTACTTCTCGACCAGTTGCTTACGCTCGTGCATCTGCTCGCCCATGATCTTGCGGATCTGCTCGCGTTGTTCGCGGCTCAGGTCCAGTTGACTGTACGGGCCCTTGCCGTGCATGCCGTGCATCTGACCGCCGTGGCGCGATCCGTCCATCGGGCCGTCCATCGGGCCTGTGCCTTCAGGCATGGCCATGGCAACGGTCGGCAGGGCAGCAGCGAACATCAGAGCGATAAGGGTCTTGCGCATGGTGTATCTCCTTGTCTCGTTCCCGGTACGTTCCGGATGAGTACAGATTACGCAGATCAAGGTCAGCGGCGGTCAGCGGAGCGTAAAGCTTGGGTAAAGACTGTTTTCAGCGATCCTGACAAAACGTCCGGATGATTGTAGGAGCGAGCTTGCTCGCGATGGACTCACAGGCAGCGCTTTTTACCAGACAGTATGCGTAATCGTTGAACTCCATCGCGAGCGGGCTCGCTCCTACAGGCTGTAGTAGTAACCGCGGCTGCGCAGGGCGACGATACGCGGGCGGCCATCGGGGTGTGGGCCGATCTTCTTGCGCAGGTTGCTGACGTGCATGTCCAGGCTGCGGTCGTACAGGGTCAGCTTGCGGCCGAGGGCGATCTGCGCCAGTTCCTGTTTGTCCAGGGGCTCGCCGGGCTGCTTGAGCAGGGCTTCCAGCAGGCGGCTTTCGGAAACGGTGAGGGTGAACTCCTGCTCGTCGATGCTGACCACCCCGCGTACCGGGCTGAAACACAGGTCACCCAGTTCCATCTGGCTGGACACCGCCGCCGGGTGGCTACGACGCAAGACCGCGCGCAGGCGGGCGGTCAGTTCCCGTGGATCGCAGGGCTTGGCCAGGTAATCGTCTGCGCCCAGTTCCAGGCCCAGGATCCGGTCCAGGGGCTCGCCCCGCGCCGAAAGCATCAGCACCGGCAAATCCGGGTGATCGCTGCGCAACTGCTTGAGCAGTTCCAGCCCGCTGCCATCGGGCAACATCACATCCAGCACCACGGCTGCGGGGGCGGTTTCGGCCAGCGCGCGGCGTGCGCTCTGGCCGTCGTGACAGGCACGCACCTGAAACCCTTCCTGGCTCAGCCAACTGCTCAGGAGCTCACACAGCTCCTGGTCATCATCAATCAGTAACAGCTCGCTCATGACTCACTCAATTTAGCCATTGTCGACGTTTGCGACTTGCTCCACTGGCGAAGATACCGCAGAGCAGAGCCAATAGCGCTACCCCGGCGCCAACGACAAACCATTGTTGCTGGTCGGTCAGCAGGCGCGGCAGCGGACTGCTGGCCTGGGCTTCCTTGAGTTGCAGCTTCAATCGCTGGTTTTCCTGGCGCAACCGGGCCAGCAGCGGGCTTTCGCGTTCACCATCGGCAGTTTGCAGTTGTTTGCCCAGTTCTTCCCGTTGCCGTTCGCTTTCTTTCAAGCGTTGCTGCAACTCGGTGATCTGGCTGCCGGCGCTCAAGGAAAGCGGCGTCGAGTTTCCACCCTCGGCGTTTTCTTCACCGTGGGCGGGTGCCACGACCGACAACGTGACCAACATCAGACACAACGGACCCTTGCGCATCGCGACTCCTGATTCCAATACGAGTATTGGGCAGGTTGTCGGCCGGCAAACGAGAATAATGAGCGATTGAGAACGCGATGAACCGACAAGGTTCATCGCGGGGCAGGATTTTACGGCAGGACTTGCTTGAACGGCTTCACCAGAACGTTGGCGTAGACGCCCGCGGCGATGTACGGATCAGCATCTGCCCAGGCCTGGGCGGCGCTCAGGGAGTCGAATTCGGCAACGATCAGGCTGCCGGTGAAACCCGCCGCGCCCGGATCATTGCTGTCGACGGCCGGGTGTGGGCCGGCCAATACGATGCGACCTTCGCCCTTGAGCACTTGCAGGCGCTCCAGGTGTGCAGGCCGTGCAGCCAGGCGGGCTTCCAGGGAGTTGGCGACGTCTGTGGCAATGATTGCGTAAAGCATGTCAGTCCTCGGTTTTTGGCGTAGTGGTGTCGGCATCGTGCAGATGGCGGGACAGGTAGATGCCCTGGCCGACCAGGAACAGCAAAGTCATGCCCAGGCTGCCGAAGACCTTGAAGTCGACCCAGTAGCTCTGGAAGGTGAACGCGACAAACAGGTTGGCGCCGCCGCAAAACAGGAAGAAGACGATCCAGGCGATGTTCAGGCGCGTCCAGACCGGCTCCGGCAAGGTCAGCGCGTGGCCCATGATGCGCTTGATCAGCAGGCTGTCACCGACGAAGTGGCTGCCAATGAACGCCAGGGCGAACAGCCAGTTGACCACCGGCGCTTTCCACTTCAGGAACGTCTCGCTGTGGAACGCCAGGGTCAGGCTGCCGAAGACCAGGCAGGCGACCAGGGTCAGCCACTGGCTCTTCTCCAGCTTGCGCTGTTTGATGAACAGTGTGCCGTAGACCACCAGGGAACTGACGATCAACATCGCGGTGGCGCTGTAAATACCGCCTACAGTGACCTCATGGCCGGCGATGTCGACGACCCGTGGATCGGTTTTGAAGACGATGAAAAACAGCAGGAGCGGGATGAAATCGATGAATTGTTTCACAGTGGCAGCCAGAAGCAGGATGTGGCGGCATAATAACAAACATATGGGCGCGCGATAGCGCCAGCTGATTTGAGGTTACAAAGCCCTGTGAATGTTGATTTGCACTGCCATAGCACGGCCTCCGATGGCGCCCTGGCGCCTGCGATACTGGTGGCGCGGGCGTTCGAGAAAGGCGTGCGAGTCCTGGCCTTGACCGATCACGACACCCTTGAAGGCCTCGACGAGGCCCGGCACGCGGCTACCGCGCTGGGGATGCAACTGGTCAACGGCGTCGAATTGTCCTGCACCTGGGGGGGCGCGACCATTCATGTCCTGGGCTACGGTTTTGACGTGAACGCCGCGCCGTTGGTCGAGGCCATCGCCAAATTGCATGATGGCCGTTGGCTGCGCTCCGAGGAAATCAGCCGCAAACTGGCATTGAAAGGCATGCCGGGGGCGCTGGACGGTGCCCGGGAGATCCAGCAGGAGCTGGGCGACAGCGGTAACGCGCCAGCCCGCCCGCATTTCGCCGACTGGATGGTGCGTGAAGGCTACGTCAAGGATCGCGCCGAGGCATTCCGCAAATGGCTGGGCGCCGGCAAGCTGGGCGACGTCAAGCAACACTGGCCGACCCTGGATGAAACCGTCGAAACCCTGCGCGCGGCCAAGGCCTGGGTCAGTCTGGCGCATCCCTGGCACTACGAATTCACCCGAAGCAAGCGTCGTCGCCTGATTGCCGACTATATTCAAGCAGGGGGCCACGCCATCGAAGTGGTCAATGGCTATCAGCCTGCCGAGCAAGTGGGCAGCCTGGCCATTCTGGCCCGCGAATTCGGTCTGCTGGTCAGTGCCGGCAGTGATTTTCATGGCCCAGGAGGCTGGTCGGAAATCGGTGAATACCGACCCGTCCCGGAGGATCTGCCACCGCTATGGTGTCGATTCAAACATGACCCAGTTATTGCCGCCGTCTGAACAGGTAGAGAATGTGAGTCAATTTTTCCAGATTCATCCGGAAAACCCGCAAGCGCGCCTGATCAAACAGGCGGTCGAGATCATCCGCAAGGGCGGGGTGGTGATTTATCCCACGGACTCTTCCTACGCCATTGGTTGCCAGATCGGCGACAAAGTGGCTGTGGAGCGCGTGCGACGTTTGCGCGGGCTGGATGAAAAGCACAACTTCGCGCTGATTTGCTGCGACCTGTCGCAGCTGGGGCTGTTTGCCAAGATCGACACTGGCACTTTCCGCTTGCTCAAGGCCCACTTGCCGGGGCCGTACACGTTCATTCTCAACGCCACCCGCGAAGTGCCGCGACTGTTGCTGCACCCGAAAAAACGCACCATTGGCCTGCGGGTACCCAGTCATCCGATTGCCCTGGCACTGCTGGAGCAGCTCGGCGAGCCGTTGATGAGCGTGAGTCTGATCATGTCCGGTGAAACCGACCCTATGTATGATCCCCATGAAATGCGCCAACTGCTCGAACACCAGGTCGATCTGATCATCGATGGTGGTTTCGGCGGGATCAAGGCGTCCACCGTGATCAACCTCGCCGACGGCGAGCCGGAAGTCATTCGCGTTGGTTGCGGCGACCCTGCGCCGTTCATGGTCGAGGCCTAGATGTCCGCAGTAGAACCCGTCGACAGTCAGGCCGGAGCCCAGCAGGAACTGCCCTTCGCCATGGTCTACGGCCAGGCGGTCATGGAAATGCCGCTGGACCTGTACATCCCGCCGGATGCCCTCGAGGTCTTCCTCGAGGCGTTCGAAGGCCCGCTCGACCTGCTGCTGTACCTGATCCGCAAACAGAACATCAACATCCTCGATATCCCGGTGGCGGAAATCACTCGCCAGTACATGGGCTACGTCGAGTTGATGCAGTCGGTGCGCCTCGAACTGGCCGCCGAGTACCTGGTGATGGCCGCGATGCTGGCCGAGATCAAGTCGCGGATGCTGCTGCCGCGTGCCGAAACCGTCGAAGACGAAGAGGAGGACCCGCGCGCCGAACTGATCCGTCGCCTGCAGGAGTACGAGCGTTTCAAGGCTGCTGCCGAAGGCATCGATGGCCTGAGTCGGGTCGGTCGCGACGTGGTGGTGCCCAGGCTTGACGCCCCGGAAGCGCGGGCACGCAAGCTGTTGCCGGACGTACGCTTGTCCGAGTTGCTGTTGTCCATGGCCGAGGTGTTGCGCCGTGGCGACATGTTCGAAAGCCATCAGGTCAGCCGCGAGGCGCTGTCGACCCGCGAACGCATGAGCGATGTGCTGGAACGCCTCAAGGGCGGCGGTTTCGTGCCGTTTGTCGAGCTGTTCACCGCTGAAGAAGGGCGCCTGGGCGTGGTGGTGACCTTTATGGCGATCCTTGAATTGGTCAAGGAATCCCTGGTCGAGCTGGTGCAGAATGAGCCATTTGCCGCGATCCACGTGCGAGCCCGAGCCGAATAACGAGTCGAAACATGAACCTGACTGAACCCCGTGATCTGGCACCCTTGCTTGAAGCCTTTCTGTTGGCCTCGGGAAAGCCGCAATCCCTGGAAAGCCTGTTCGAACTCTTCGAAGAAGGCGAGCGCCCCGAGCCGCCGGTCTTCAAGAAGGCCCTGACGATTCTGGCGAAGTCCTGCGATGGCCGCGCCTTTGAACTGAAGGAAGTGGCTTCGGGTTATCGCCTGCAGATTCGCGAGAAATTTGCACCCTGGGTCGGGCGTCTGTGGGAAGAGCGCCCGCAGCGGTACTCCCGTGCCATGCTCGAAACCATGGCCCTGATCGCCTATCGCCAGCCGATCACCCGGGGCGAGATCGAAGACGTGCGGGGCGTGGCGGTCAACAGTAACATCGTCAAGACGCTGATGGAGCGCGAGTGGATCCGCATCGTCGGCTACCGTGACGTACCCGGCAAACCGGCCATGTTCGCCACCACCAAGGCATTCCTCGATCACTTCAACCTGAAAAACCTCGACGACCTGCCGCCGCTGGCGGAACTGCGCGAGTTGGAACCGGACCCGGTGCTCGATTTCGACGACGCACCCGTACCCGCCGGTCTGCAAGAATTGGCCGACGCCAGCGCCGAGCCGGAAGAGCCGAAGGAAGAAACCAGTTTCCATACGCTGTTGCTGGAGCTGGACAGCATGGAGGAGGGGCTCAAGACCGACTTCGACGACTTGCTGCGCGATGGCACCGAGTTCCCGACCGATCTGGAACCTGTGCCGATTGAGCCGGAATCCGACGTTGTGCAGATCGCGCCGGAGCCTGAAGACGAGACGGAGCCAGAGCAGGAAGACGACATCCTCGGCGTTGCCCAAGCCCGGGAAAAGCTCCTGGCCGCCGTGGCTGCCCTCGAGCAGCCGAAGCCCGAGCCAGAGCTGTCCGACGAAGAGGCCGAAGCCCTGGCCCTGGCCGAAGCCATCGAGGCAGAGCGCCGCCAGTTCGAGGACTGATGCGATTCTTGAGAACTGTGGAGATCCATGGTGGGAGCGGGCTTGCTCGCGAATGCGTCAGGTCAGCCAACAAAGATGTCGACTGACACGCCCTCTTCGCGAGCAAGCCCGCTCCCACAGGGGGGAATTGTGTTCACCGCAAAACCGCGAGCCACCGGCCGGCGGAAAAACAAATTACCTTGCCTTGATCAGCTAGTCTCTGATGCGCAAACGCCCGCATGCGCGTATGATTCGCGACCCTTCGGCGATCCCTTCGCCCAAGTACCCAGTTTTCAGACCACACCGGGAGGTGCCCAGATGAGTATCAAAGACCAGCAAGACGACCAGCCAATCGGCCCAGCAGGCGAAAAACTGCAGAAAGTCCTCGCCCGTATCGGCGTCGGCTCGCGCCGTGACGTGGAAGCCTGGATCAGCCACGGCCGTATCAAGGTCAACGGCAAAGACGCCACCCTTGGCCAGCGTGTCGACATGCACGACGCCATCACCATCGATGGCAAGGTGATCAAGCGCGAAGAGGCCGCCGAATCGGTCCGCCGCGTGATCATGTACAACAAGCCCGATGGCGAGATCTGCACCCGTGTAGACCCGGAAGGCCGTCCGACCGTGTTCGACAAGATGCCGCGCCCTAAAGAGGGACGCTGGATCAACATCGGTCGTCTGGACATCAACACCACTGGCCTGCTGATGTTCACCACCGACGGTGAACTGGCCAACCGCCTGATGCACCCTTCCTACGAAATGGACCGCGAATACGCGGTACGTGTGCGTGGCGAAGTCGATGACGAGATGATCGAGCGTCTGAAGGCTGGCGTGGTCCTTGAAGATGGCCCGGCCAAGTTCACCGACATCAAGCAGGCGCCAGGTGGTGAAGGCTTCAACCACTGGTATCACTGCGTGGTGATGGAAGGTCGTAACCGCGAAGTTCGTCGTCTGTGGGAATCCCAGGGGCTGGTAGTCAGCCGTCTGAAGCGCGTGCGTTTTGGTCCGGTGTTCCTCAACTCCGACCTGCCGATGGGCCGCTGGCGCGAAATGAGCCAGTACGAAGTCGACATCCTGAGTGCCGAGGTCGGTCTGACGCCGGTCGCGATGCCGCAGATGAATGCCAAGAGCAAAGACAAGCTTGAGCGGATGCAGCGCAAGTCGTCGCGTCCGATGGCCAAGACCGAGCGCGTGCGTACCCTGCGTCCAGCCACTGACGCGCCAGTCGCGCCACGTGCCAGCCGCGAGCCGCAGATCGAAGGCGAGCGTCCAGGTCGCAAGCCTGTTGCGCGTCAGGACGGCGAACGCGCTCCACGCACGCCACGTCCGGCCAATGGCCGTACTGAGCGTGGCGAAGGTCGTGGTACGCCGGTAGCCGATCGTCCGGCCGACACCAAGCGTCCGGCCAAGCCTGCGCCGAAGCGTCCGGGGATCGCTGGTCGACGGTGACACGCCATCGGGCAAGCGCCGTGGCGCACCGGCCGGTTCCGGGCAGCGTCCGGGTTTTGGTCGTCGCAAACCGGAGTAATCGGCTGAGCACTTCATAAAAACGTCAACCTTCGGGTTGGCGTTTTTTTTCGTCTGGCTTTAGCGATGAGGTGTTTTCAGGGCCTCTTCGCGGGCAAGCCCGCTCCCACAGTGATCTGTTTCGTACACAAAAAATGCGTTCGCTGGAGTTTCCTAATGAAATGGTTTCCCCACACCCTGTGATCGCTCTCTAAGCTTTCACAGGGTGTCTTACGGAGGCTATTGCCATGAACAACGTTGCCATTGTCGCTATCGATCTAGGGAAACATACCTTCCATCTGCACGCGCAAGATGATCGCGGTCATGAGCTCTACCACAAGAAATTCAATCGCGCAGGTCTGGCCAGGCACCTGGCCAACCTTGAACCGTGCACGGTGGCGATGGAGGCCTGTGGTGGCGCCCACTACATGGCGCGGGAAGCGGCAAAATGGGGCCATGTGCCCAAACTCATTGCCCCCCACCTCGTGCGTCCCTACGTGAAAAGCAACAAGAACGACTTCGCCGATGCCATGGCGATTTGCGAGGCGGCGAGCCGCCCGACCATGCGTTTTGTGCCCCTAAAACCGAAGCGCAACAAGCGCTGGCCATGCTCACCCGCAACGCGACGCCTACATCAAGGAGCGTACGGCCAGCGTCAATCGGATTCACGCCGGCCTGTTAGAGGTCGGTATCAGCCTGTCCCCAGGCTTTCACGCCATCAAGGAACCGCCAGCGCTGCTGGAGGCGTGTTCATTTTCTGCGCAGATCAAACAAATCCTGCTGGGGCTGCGTGAGCACTTCAATTATCTGGACGGGCAGGTCAAGGCACTGGACAAGCAGGTTGAACGCCAGGCCGCTGAAGATGATCTGGCTTCTCGCCTGATGACAATTCCTTGCGTCGGTCCGATCACCTCCAGCGTCCTGGCTGCGGAGTTGGGCAACGGTCAGCAGTTCATGCGGTCGAGACTATTCAGCCTCGATTGGGTTGGTGCCCAGCAACACTCCACCGGCGACAAGACGGTACTTTTGGGGATCAGCAAACGCGGTGACCGGAATCAGAGACGGCTGCTTATCCAGTGCGCCCGTGTGTATCTGATGGGGCTGGAACGACAGACAGGAGCGCTGGCCGATTGGGTCCGCCAACTGCTGGCTCGCCATCATTCCAACCGTGTGGTCTGCGCCTTGGCCAACAAACTGGCAAGAATCGCCTGGTCGATCGCCGTCACCACGATGAATTCAAGGCGGGTCAAGCGCGATGAACGCTTGACCTCGCTGCCACCCGAGCACCACCCACCTGGTTTTGCGATGCTGGATAACAGATGACGTGAACGGCCAACCGGCCTGACGACTACCCTGGGCTCCCACAAGGCTGAAAAAGCCTTCTTTCTATGAAGGGCCGTCAGGCGCGATTCTCATCGAGGCGCAGGGTCGCCACCCAGACGCCGGATAGATGAAAGCAAGCCAAACACGCATCAAAAACAGTATTGCAGAAATGGGGGGATCCATAGATGTGGGAGCGGGCTTGCCCGCGAAGACGTCAGCGGCAACACCACGCTCTCCCAAATGGAAACCCGATGTTACGCCCTGTAAAGAAAGCCTGACAAAATCCACGGATTAACCCCGTGGAATCGCCATGCCCTGGATGCCGTAAGAAAACGCTTACACATCAGCGCCTTCCTTCCTCCTTCCTGCGGTCTAGCCCGCTTGTTTCACACGCCCTGGCAGGGTCAGATGCGCGCCATGCCTGTCGTGCAGGTGCATAACAAAAAGGAGGCGCAATGAACGCCGCAATCCGTTTCCATCTCTCTGCGAGAGGCGGTTTTCCTGCCTTTCCCGTCGATGATCCGCAAGGGTCTGACTCATTTTTTGCAGCCGCCCGAACCGCTCGGGGCGGACACAGGCAATCCCGGCCATAGACGCGCTTGTCCAGCGGGTCTGGCAGCAGGGGGTTACAGGTGTACAATGCGCCGCGTTTTACCTGTGACCTCCTGCGCATCAGCGCAAACCTCAAGGCTATCCGCCTTGTTCACTCCGTCGCGTCACGAGCGTGTCGGGTTCGATTTCGTCACAGATAAAAACAAACAGGTGACGCATGACCGTTGTAAATACGCTGAACTCCTGGTGCTTGCGCTGGGGTTTGATCGGTGCCGCTTAACGGATTTCCTGAGCAGCAACGTCTACTGAATATCATCAAACCTTGCGTGAGACCCTTTTCATGAGTGGACAACACCCGCAATCAGGCGAGCTGAAGCGCGGCCTGAAAAATCGCCACATTCAATTGATCGCCCTCGGTGGCGCGATCGGTACCGGCTTGTTCCTCGGCTCGGCCGGGGTACTGAAATCCGCCGGCCCGTCGATGATCCTCGGCTACGCCATCTGCGGCTTCATCGCCTTCATGATCATGCGCCAACTGGGCGAAATGATCGTCGAAGATCCGGTGGCCGGTTCCTTCAGCCACTTCGCGCACAAGTACTGGGGCGGCTTTGCCGGCTTCCTGTCGGGCTGGAACTGCTGGATTCTGTACATTCTGGTGGGCATGTCCGAGCTGACCGCGGTCGGCAAGTACATCCACTACTGGGCGCCGGACATCCCGACCTGGGCGTCCGCAGCGGCCTTCTTCGTGCTGATCAACGCCATCAACCTGGCCAACGTCAAAGTCTTTGGCGAGGCCGAGTTCTGGTTCGCGATCATCAAGGTCGTGGCCATCGTCGGCATGATTGCCCTGGGCAGCTACCTGCTGGTCAGCGGCAATGGCGGCCCGCAAGCAGCGGTCAGCAACCTGTGGTCCCATGGCGGCTTCTTCCCGAACGGCGTCAGCGGCCTGGTCATGGCCATGGCGTTCATCATGTTTTCCTTCGGCGGCCTGGAAATGCTCGGTTTCACCGCAGCCGAAGCCGACAAGCCGAAAACCGTGATCCCGAAAGCCATCAACCAGGTGATCTACCGGATCCTGATTTTCTACATCGGTGCACTGGTCATCCTGCTGTCGTTGACCCCTTGGGACAGCCTGCTGACCACCCTGAACGCCTCCGGTGATTCCTACAGCGGCAGTCCGTTCGTGCAGGTGTTCTCGATGCTGGGCAGCAACACCGCTGCGCACATCCTCAACTTCGTGGTCCTGACCGCGGCGTTGTCGGTGTACAACAGCGGCACCTACTGCAACAGCCGCATGCTGCTGGGCATGGCCGAGCAGGGCGATGCGCCGAAAGCATTGGCGAAGATCGACAAGCGTGGCGTGCCAGTGCGTTCGATCCTGGCCTCGGCCGCCGTGACCCTGATCGCGGTACTGCTGAACTACCTGATCCCGCAAAACGCGCTGGAACTGCTGATGTCGCTGGTGGTGGCCACCCTGGTGATCAACTGGGCGATGATCAGCTACTCGCACTTCAAGTTCCGCCAGCACATGAACAAGACCCGGCAGACGCCGCTGTTCAAGGCTCTGTGGTACCCATACGGCAACTACATCTGCCTGGCGTTCGTGGTGTTCATCCTTGGCGTGATGCTGTTGATTCCGGGGATTCAGACATCGGTGTATGCGATTCCGGTGTGGCTGGTGTTCATGTGGGTCTGCTACGGCATCAAGAACAAGCGCAGTGCGCAACATGCGCTGTACGCTGCCGGCACTTCAGTGAAGTAAGCGCAGAGCGCAGTAACAACAAACCCGGCCATGTGCCGGGTTTGTTGTTTACAGGGTTCACATAAATCTCTTTGTGGGAGCGGGCTTGCTCGCGAAGAGGGCGTGTCAGTCGACATCTTTGTTGGCTGACCTGACGCATTCGTCGGAACGCCGCCCGGAGCAAGCCCGCTCCCACATTTTTTCCTCGCATGCCTTATCCTGCACACACTGAATACGGACGCTTTTCCATGCTGGTCATTTCCAACAACGTGCATCTGCCGGATGCCGAGATCGAGTTGACGGCCATTCGCGCGCAAGGGGCGGGTGGGCAGAACGTCAACAAGGTCTCCAGTGCCGTGCACCTGCGCTTCGACATTCCGGCGTCGTCCTTGCCCGAGTTCTACAAGGAGCGGCTGCTGGCGCTGCGCGACAGTCGCATCACCAGCGAAGGTGTGTTGATCATCAAGGCACAGCAATACCGGACGCAGGAGCAGAACCGCGCCGATGCGCTGTTGCGGCTGACCGAGTTGATCCTCAGTGCCACCAAGGTCGAGAAGAAACGCCGTCCGACCAAGCCGACCCTCGGCTCGAAGACCCGTCGCCTCGAATCCAAGAGCAAGCGCGGCAACATCAAGGCCGGGCGCGGCAAGGTCGACTTCTAGCGGGCGTCCCGTGCCTCGCGTTGCTTCGGTGCCTGTCGGTACAGGTAAAGGCTCAGCGTCAATCCGCTCAACGCGGCAAGGGCAGCGAACAGGAAGATCGAAGCGAAACCGAACCCGGCCGCAATGGCCCCGGCGACCGGCCCGGTGATCCCCAGCGACAAGTCGATGAACAGCGAATAGGCGCCAACGGCTGCGCCACGGCTGGAGGCCGGTACCAGGTTGACCGCTTCCACCCCCAGCGCCGGAAACACCAGCGAAAAGCCGAAGCCGCTCAGCGCCGCACCCGCCAGCGCCCAATGGGCATCCGGTGCCAGCCATAGCAACAGCAGTCCCAGGGTTTCCACTGACAGGCAGGCAATGGCGACGCGAAAGCCGCCGAGGCGGTTGATCAGGTTGCCGAACAGCAAGCGCGCGCCGATGAAGCTGGCGCCGAACAGGCTCAGGCACAGCACGGCGTTATCCCAGTGTCGAGTGGCGTAATACAGGGTGATGAAGGTGGCGATGGTGCCGAAACCGATGGAGCCGAGGGCCAGGCCACAGCCGTGGGGGAAGACCCGCCCGAGCACGTGCATGAACGGCAGGCGCTCACCGGCAACGATCGGCGCGGCGGTTTTCGGCCAGGCCAGCAGCAGACCGAGCACGGCCAGCAACACAATACTCACGCCCATGCTCCACAAGCCCAGTCGATGGACGATCAACACGCCCAAGGGCGCGCCGACGGCCAGTGCGCCGTAGCTGGCGATACCGTTCCAGGAGATGACTTTGGCGGTGTTCGCTGCACCTACCCGGCCGATACCCCAGCCAATCGAGCCCGAGCCCACCAGGCTTTCCGCGCTGCCGAGCACCAGACGGCCGATCAACAGGCTGATCAGGCTCAAGGTCGGCAGGCTCTGGGTCCAGGCCGAGATCAGCATGAACACACCGCTCAAGCCGCAACCGGCCAGGCCATACATCACTGCCAGTTTGCTGCCCTTATTGTCGATGATCTTCCCGGCATAGGGGCGGCTGAGCAGGGTGGCCAGGTATTGCATGCTGATCACCAGGCCCGCGATCACAGCGCCGAAGCCCAGGTCGCTGTGGACGTAACCGGGCAATACGGCCAGGGGAATGCCGATGTTCAGGTAGCCGATGAAGGTGAAAAGGACGATGGAAACAACTTGCAGCGTGACCGCCAGGGGGCGCTGGTTTTCAGGCATGGGTAAAGGTCCACGGTAAAGCAGGATAGATAGGCTGCTTATGATAGCGGTGTGGACGGTCACAGGTTATGAAAAAGTAAAACTATTTGCCGGGAGGTGTCATTCAGGTTTGGCGGGAGCGACCAGTTGCGTGGTGACCAGGGCGGCCAGCGCATTTTCTTCGCTGCCGAAGCGGGCGAGTAAAGCGGCTTGTTTCTCGGGGGGGAGGCGATTCCAGATCTCGATCATTTTCTCGGCAGTGCCGATCAGGACGCTGGCCTGCTTTTCATCAAAGGTTTCGCTGAGTTCATCGGTCATGGTGCCAGCTCGTTTCAGGCAGTGTGGAAAGCGCATGTTAGCGCTTTCCACACGGTCTGTGCGGCGGGTGTTTCAGTCTTCGCTGTCAGCCTGGCGGCGGTCAGTGGCTTCTTTCGGCTCGGGCTGTCGGGCTCCGGCTTGCTGCGTGGGCGTCTGCTCAGGTACGTGCAGGCTTGGGAAGGGGAGATTAGGAATCTCGTGCATGGTTGCGCTCCTCGCTAAGTCTGTTGATAGATCTGGTAGATCCGCGCTTTGAAAAAGCCTGGGCAGGATACAGCACTGAAAATGACAAACGGACTTTTATATCCATTTGTTTCGACGGATGGGGTTGTCTAGACAGGTTTGTATGGGGACACGAAAAACTGTAGGAGCGAGCTTGCTCGCGAAAAACGTCAACGAAAACACAGGGGTGCTTGACACCCCGCGGTGTTCTGGCGTTCATCGCGAGCAAGCTCGCTCCTACAGGGGATTTGCAGTGTTTGTGAGTTACTTGCAGACCTTGGCAATCGCCTCGGCCAGCAGGTCCAGGCGTGTTGCATCAATGCCAGCGACGTTGGCCCGGCCGGAGTTGACCATGTACACGCTGTGGTGCTCGCGCAGTTGCTTGACCTGATCCGGCGACAGGCCGGTGTAGGAGAACATCCCGCGTTGCACGCCAATGTGCGCAAAGCGCTCGCGCAAACCATGAGGTTCCAGTGCCTCCACCAGACCGCTGCGCAGTTGGGCGATACGCAGGCGCATGCCTTCCACTTCGTCAGCCCAGAGGTTTTTCAGCTCCGGGTCGCCGAGGACGGTCGCGACCACGGCCGCACCGTGATCCGGCGGTGTCGACCACAGGTTGCGGGCGATGTTGGCCAACTGGCTGCGGATGTCGGTGAGCTTGTCGGCGGTTTTCGCGCAGACAATCAGTGCGCCGGTGCGGTCGCGGTACAGGCCGAAGTTCTTCGAGCAGGAACTGGTGATCAGCAGCTCCGGCAACTCGGCGGCGAACAGCCGGGTCGACCAGGCGTCCTGTTCCAGGCCATCACCGAATCCTTGATACGCGAAGTCGATCAGTGGCAGCAGTTCGCGCTTGCGTACTACCTCCAGCACCCGGTGCCAGTCGTCGTGGGACAGGTCGAAACCGGTCGGGTTGTGGCAGCAGGCGTGCAGCAAGACCACGTCACCCTTGGGGGCTTCATTGAGCGCCGCCAGCATGCCATCGACGTCGAGACGGTTGTCACTGCCGACGTAGGGGTAGTGGCTGACCTTGACCTTGGCGGTGGCAAAAATCGTTTCGTGGATCGGCCAGGTCGGGTTGCTCAACCACACGCCACGCCCTGGCAGGCACTGGGCGATAAAGTCCGCGCTCAGGCGCAAAGCGCCGGTGCCGCCCGGAGTCTGGGTGGCGCCGGCGCGTTGTGCGCTGATCAGTTTCGAATCAGCGCCCAGCACCAGTTCATTGATGGCCTTGCCGAACGCCGGTTCGCCGTGACCACCGATGTAGGTCTTGGTGGACTGCTGATCCACCAGGCGCTGCTCGGCAAGTTTCACCGACTCGAGAATCGGCGTCAGGCCCTGGGCGTCTTTGTAGACGCCCACGCCCAAATCGAACTTGCGCGGGTTCGGGTCCTGCGCATAGGCCTCCATCAGGCCCAGAATCGGGTCGCCAGGCACTCGACCGATGGCGTCGAAATGCATTATTTGCGGCCCTCGGCGTCCTTCGCCACTTCGTCGGTGCGCGCGGCCATGATGAAGTCGTTGCGGTGCAGGCCCTTGATCGAGTGGCTCCACCAGGTCACGGTCACTTTGCCCCACTCGGTCAGCAGGCCCGGGTGATGGCCTTCGGCTTCGGAGATTTCACCGACGGCGTTGGTGAAGGCCAGCGCATGTTTGAAGTTCTTGAACAGGAAGACCTTCTCCAGCTGCATGATGCTGTCGCGTACTTCGATGTTCCAGTCCGGGATCTGCTTGATCAGGATCGGCAGTTCTTCATCGCTGACTTGTGGGGCGTCGGCGCGGCAGGCTTCGCAATGGGCTTGGTTCAAGGTAGACATGGTGTGTTTCCTGTAATCGAGTGTTTTTATATCGGTCGACAGTGCCGTCACGCTAAACCAAAGCGACGGTGACTGACAGACTCACTTGTCAGCAAAAGTCGCGGTTCACGCAGCTTTTGGTTTTGGCGGAAATTTCGGTGTGTGCAGACCCATCTGCATCGCTTGCTTGACCATGCCCATGATGTCTTCGTGGGCCAGATCGAACAGGCGCTTGAGGTTCGGCAGAACGAAATACAGGGGTTGCAGGATGTCGATGCGGTACGGCGTACGCATGCATTCCAGCGGGTCGAAGGCTTGATGTTCAGGCTCGTTCGACAGGCAATAAACGGTTTCCTTCGGTGAAGACAGAATACCGCCGCCGTAGATGCGCTGGCCTTGCGGGGTGTCGAGCAGGCCGAATTCGATGGTCATCCAGTACAGGCGCGCCAGGTACACGCGTTCTTCCTTGGAAGCCTTGAGGCCGAGCTTGCCGTAGGTGTGGGTGAATTCAGCGAACCACGGGTTGGTCAGCAGCGGGCAGTGACCGAAGATCTCGTGGAAAATGTCCGGCTCCTGCAAGTAATCAAGCTCTTCGCGGGTGCGGATAAAGGTCGCCACTGGAAACTGCTTGCTGGCCAGCAATTCGAAAAAGGTCTGGAAGGGAATCAGTGCCGGAACCCGGGCAACCTGCCAGCCGGTGGTTTCACCGAGGACCTTGTTGATTTCGCCGAGTTGAGGAATGCGGTCGTGGGGCAGACCGAGTTTTTCGATACCGTCCAGGTACTCCTGGCACGCACGCCCTTCGATCACTTTCAGTTGACGAGTGATCAGCGTGTTCCACACCGCGTGCTCTTCGGCGGGGTAGTCGATAAAACCTTGCGCATCGGGCTCGCGAGCCACGTATTGCGTCTGCTTCATGCTGCTCTCCTGCTAGGGGGATTCGTTCTTGTTATGTACTGCTATCTATAGACCTAGAAATACTCCATGGATTGCACCGTTGCAGCAGCTGCGGGGCGTCACACGCAGGAAAAATCCTCGATAATCGTAAAGTTTTCGTTACGAATGATCGGCTGTCGTGTACTGGCTGAGATTTTCGGGTTTGAAAAGCGCCTTTCCTGTCACATAATCTTGACGACTATCTGAGCGCCCACGCAGAAAAATCCCTGCCATTGGCCTCGTCCTTCACTGTTTGGACCTTTTATATGCGTATCAAAGTCCACTGCCAGAACCGCATAGGCATCCTGCGCGACATTCTCAATCTGTTGGTGGAGTACGGGATCAACGTGGCCCGCGGTGAGGTGGGCGGTGAGCATGGCAACGCCATCTACCTGCATTGCCCGAACCTGATCAACATTCAGTTCCAGGCCTTGCGTCCGAAATTCGAAGCGATTGCCGGGGTCTTTGGCGTCAAGCGTGTAGGGCTGATGCCCAGCGAGCGTCGGCACATGGAGCTCAATGCACTGCTCGGTGCGCTGGAGTTTCCGGTGCTGTCGATCGACATGGGCGGTTCCATTGTCGCGGCCAACCGGGCAGCGGCGCAGTTGCTCGGAGTGCGGGTCGACGAGGTGCCGGGTATTCCCCTGTCGCGGTACGCCGAAGATTTCGATTTGCCGGAACTGGTGCGCGCCAACAAGTCGCGGATCAACGGGCTGCGGGTCAAGGTCAAGGGGGATGTGTTTCTGGCCGACATCGCACCATTGCAATCGGAGCACGACGACAGCGAGGCCATGGCCGGTGCGGTGCTGACGCTGCACCGCGCCGACCGGGTAGGCGAGCGCATCTACAATGTGCGCAAGCAGGAGTTGCGTGGCTTCGACAGCATCTTTCAGAGTTCGAAAGTGATGGCTGCGGTCGTGCGCGAAGCACGGCGCATGGCGCCGCTGGATGCGCCGCTTTTGATAGAAGGGGAAACCGGTACCGGGAAGGAGTTGCTGGCGCGGGCCTGCCATCTGGCCAGCCCCCGTGGGCAGTCGCCGTTGATGGCGCTCAATTGTGCCGGTCTGCCGGAGTCCATGGCCGAGACGGAACTGTTCGGTTACGGCCCAGGTGCCTTTGAAGGGGCGCGGGCCGAAGGCAAGCTCGGGCTGCTGGAATTGACGGCGGGCGGTACGCTGTTTCTCGATGGCGTCGGAGAAATGAGCCCGCGCTTGCTGGTGAAATTGCTGCGCTTCTTGCAGGACGGTTGCTTCCGTCGTGTGGGCAGCGATGAGGAGGTTTACCTCGACGTGCGAGTGATCTGCGCGACCCAGGTCGACCTGTCCGAATTGTGTGCTCGCGGCGAGTTCCGCCAGGACCTCTATCACCGCTTGAATGTGTTGTCGCTGCACATCCCGCCGCTGCGCGAATGCCTCGACGGCTTGACACCGCTGGTGGAGCACTTCCTCGATCAGGCGAGCCGGCAGATTGGTTGCCCGTTGCCGAAACTGGCCCCGGCGGCCATGGAGCGCCTCAGCCACTACCATTGGCCGGGTAACGTGCGGCAACTGGAGAACGTGCTGTTCCAGGCGGTTTCCCTGTGCGACGGCGGTACGGTCAAGGCCGAGCATATTCGTCTGCCGGATTATGGCGTGCGTCAGCCGCTTGGCGATTTTTCGCTGGAGGGCGGGCTGGACGAAATCGTCGGGCGTTTCGAAAAAGCCGTGCTGGAGCGCCTGTATTCCGAGCATCCGAGCAGTCGGCAACTGGGCAAGCGCCTGGGGGTTTCGCATACCACCATTGCCAATAAGCTGCGCGAGTATGAGGTGGGCAAGGCTGAGCCTTAGCTGACACTTGCTGTGTATATGCTGGCCCCATCGCGAGCAAGCTCGCTCCCACAGGGATCTTCAGTGAGGCACAGATCCACTGTGGGAGCGAGCTTGCTCGCGATGGCGGCAGTGGCCGTTGCCCAGGGTCACCCCTTGCCACTAACCGGCATGACACCGCCGGTTTTTCGTCTCCGATACAAATCACCAATTCCCTCTGAAGCCTTCAAGTCCTTTGTTTGCCGGGCCTTGCGCCGCCCAAAACAAGTTGGTCTGCAAATTGCTTATGGCTCAGCAGTACAGCAGTGGACGGCAAACGTCCGGCAGGCAGAGGAAAGAGTGTGGACAAGTACCTTTATGTGGCAATGACCGGCGCCAGCCAGAATGCACTGGCGCAAAAGGCTCATGCCAACAACCTCGCGAACATCTCCACCAACGGCTTCCAGAAAGACCTGGAGCAGGCCCGTTCGATGCCAGTGTTCGGTGACAGCTTTCCGGCGCGTGCGTTTGCCATGTCCGAACGCCCGGCCACCGATTTCTCCCCGGGCTCGCTGGTGGAAACCGGCCGTGACCTCGACGTTGCCGTGCAAGGCAGCGGCTGGATTGCCGTGCAGAACCCCGATGGCGGTGAAAGCTACGTGCGCACCGGCAGCCTGAACGTTGACGCCCTGGGCGTGTTGCGCGCCGGCAACGGCATGCCGGTCATGGGCAATGGCGGGCCGATTGCCGTGCCGCCGGAGCAGCAGATCGAAGTCGGTGAAGACGGCACCATCAGCATCCGCGCGATGGGCGAAGGTCCTCGGGTGATGGCTGAAGTCGACCGCATCAAGCTGGTCAACCCGGACCTCAAGAACATGACCAAAGGCCTGGATGGTTCGATCCACACCAAGGACGGCAAGCCGGCGCAAGCCGATGCCGGCGTCAAGCTGGTGTCCGGGTTCCTCGAGTCGAGCAACGTCAATGCCGTGGACGAGATGACCTCGGTACTGGCCTTGTCCAAGCAGTTCGAGCTGCACATCAAGATGATGAACACCGCCAAAGACGACGACCAGGCCATGGCTCGGGTCTTGCAGATCAGCTAATTACCAGAACGTAGCGCCGTAAAACAGGCGCACGAGGAGAATCGAATGCTTCCGGCTCTATGGGTTGCCAAAACAGGTCTGTCCGCCCAGGACACCAACCTGACCACCATTTCCAACAACCTGGCGAACGTGTCGACCACGGGTTTCAAACGTGACCGCGCCGAGTTCCAGGACCTGCTCTACCAGATCAAGCGTCAACCAGGCGCCCAGTCGACCCAAGACAGCGAACTGCCGTCGGGTCTGCAACTGGGTACCGGTGTGCGCATCGTCGGCACCCAGAAAAACTTCACCGCCGGCAGCCTGCAAACCACCGAGCAGCCACTGGACATGGCCATCGACGGTCGCGGTTTCTTCCAGATCCTGCAACCGGACGGCACCACGTCCTATACCCGTGACGGTACGTTCCACCTGGACTCCAACGGCCAGATCGTGAACGCCAGCGGCTTTGCCCTGGAGCCGGCCATTGTCATTCCGAACGACGCGCAGACCTTCACGGTCGGTCGCGACGGCACCGTGTCCATCACCGTTGCCGGCAACCCGGCTGCCCAGGTGATCGGCAACCTGCAAACCGCCGACTTCATCAACCCGGCCGGCCTGCAGGCAGTGGGCAACAACCTGTTCCTGGAAACCGCTGCCAGTGGCGCGCCGCAAGTCGGCACACCGGGCTTGAACGGTTTCGGCACCACGCTGCAGAACACCCTGGAAACGTCCAACGTCAGCACCGTTGAAGAAATGGTCAACATGATCACCACCCAGCGCGCCTACGAGATGAACTCCAAGGTGATCTCCACCGCCGACCAGATGCTCTCGTTCGTAACGCAGAATCTGTAATCAAGTCTATGGGGCGGCCATGAGGCTGCCTGCTACACCGTGAGGTAGGGTCATGAATCGCTATGTATCTGTTCTGGCACTGAGTGGGATCGCCGCGCTCGCAGGTTGCGTGCCTGCGACGCCCAAACCCAATGACCCTTACTACGCTCCGGTGTTGCCGCGCACGCCGTTGCCGGCGGCGGCGAACAACGGCTCTATCTATCAGGCCGGTTTCGAGCAGAACCTCTACAGCGACCGCAAGGCGTTCCGGGTCGGTGACATCATCACCATCACCCTGAACGAAAGGACCCAGGCCAGCAAAAACGCCAACTCGCAAATTGGCAAGAACAGCAAGGCCAGCATCGGCCTGACCTCGCTGTTCGGCTCCACCCCCAACACCAACAATCCGTTTGGCAGTGGTGACCTGAGTCTGGACGCCAGCTATGAAGGCGACCGCGCGACCAAGGGTGACAGCAAGGCGGCGCAGGGCAACACCCTGACCGGCTCGATCACAGTGACCGTCGCCGATGTGTTGCCCAACGGCATCATCGCGGTGCGCGGCGAGAAGTGGATGACCCTCAACACCGGCGACGAACTGGTACGGATTGCCGGTCTCGTGCGCGCCGATGACATCTCTACCGACAACACCGTGTCGTCGACCCGTGTCGCCGATGCGCGCATCACCTACTCGGGCACCGGTTCGTTTGCCGATGCGAGTCAGCCAGGCTGGTTCGACCGTTTCTTCCTCAGCCCGCTGTTCCCTTTCTAGGTGGCTTTCCAGTTGAGCATGTTGAACTTCAAACACCTTATGGTGGCCGCCCTGATGCTGTCGGCAGCCTTCAATGCTCAAGCCGAGCGCCTGAAGGACATCGCCAGCATTTCCGGCGTGCGTTCCAACCAATTGATCGGTTACGGCCTGGTGGTCGGGCTTAACGGCACCGGTGACCAGACGACGCAAACCCCGTTCACTCTGCAGACCTTCAACAACATGCTCTCGCAGTTCGGCATCAAGGTGCCGCCGGGTTCGGGCAACGTGCAGTTGAAGAACGTCGCGGCGGTGTCGATCAGTGCCGATTTGCCGGCGTTCGCCAAGCCGGGGCAGCAGGTCGACATCACCGTTTCGTCCATCGGTAACTCCAAGAGTCTGCGCGGCGGCACCTTGCTGCTGACGCCACTCAAAGGTATCGACGGCAACGTCTATGCGGTGGCCCAGGGCAACCTGGTGGTCGGTGGTTTCGATGCGGAAGGTCGCGACGGCTCGAAGATCACCGTCAACGTTCCGTCGGCCGGCCGCATCCCCGGTGGTGCGTCGGTGGAGCGCGCGGTGCCGAGCGGATTCAACCAGGGCAACAGCCTGACGCTGAACCTCAACCGTTCCGACTTCACCACCGCCAAGCGCATCGTCGACAAGATCAACGACATGCTCGGCCCTGGCGTGGCCCAGGCCATCGACGGCGGTTCGATTCGCGTCACCGCGCCGCTCGATCCGAGCCAGCGGGTCGACTACCTGTCGATCCTGGAGAACCTTGAGATCGACCCGGGCCAGGCGGTGGCGAAAGTCATCATCAACTCCCGTACCGGCACCATCGTGATCGGTCAGAACGTCAAGGTTTCGCCGGCCGCCGTGACCCATGGCAGCCTGACCGTGACCATCACCGAAGACCCGATCGTCAGCCAGCCTGGCCCTCTGTCCAATGGCACGACGGCGGTCGTGCCGCGTTCGAAGGTCAATGCCCAGCAGGAAGCCAAGCCGATGTTCAAGTTCGGCCCTGGCACCACCCTCGACGAGATCGTGCGGGCGGTGAACCAGGTCGGCGCGGCACCGGGTGACTTGATGGCCATTCTTGAGGCGCTGAAGCAGGCTGGCGCCCTGCAAGCCGACCTGATCGTGATCTGAGGACGGCCACCGTGGATATGCGCAAGAGCGGTCTGGTCAGCAGCAGCGATTCGGGCTCCTATTCGGACCTGAACCGTCTGAATCAGCTCAAGGTCGGCGACAAGAACAGTGACGGCAACCTGCGCAAGGTGGCGCAGGAATTCGAGTCGCTGTTCCTCGGGGAAATGCTCAAGTCGATGCGCTCGGCCACTGAAGCGCTGGGGCAGGACAATCCGATGAACACCCCGGCGGCCAAGCAGTACCAGGAAATGTACGACCAGCAACTGGCCGTTTCCATGTCCCGCGAGGGTGGTGGTATCGGTCTGGCGGACGTGCTGATGCGCCAGATGTCGAAGAACAAACCATTGGCGCCGGGCGAGGCGGCCGCTGCGTCGCTGGCCAGGCAAGAGGCCGCAAAAGCAGCCGTGCAAACGCCGGTGGCGGCCGGTACGGTCGCGCTCGATGGCCCGTTGTCGCGCGTCAATGGTCAGCGTCCATTGTGGGCTTCGCGATCGGTTCATACGTCGCAAGAGGCGGGCGAGGGCGCGCACCGCAATGACATGGCGCTGATCAACCAGCGGCGCCTGGCATTGCCGCCGAAGCTGGCTGATCGTCTGTTGGCAGGGTTGGTGCCTTCGGCTACGACCGCTGCCACCACGACGGTCAACAAGACATTGTTGCCTGAGCGTGCGACGACCGCCGGCTCGGGGCCGTTGTACAACGGCGACTGGCTGGCGAACGCGCAGCAGGCTTCCACGGGTGGCATGCAGATCTACGGTCGCGCCATGGCGCAGATTCCTCTGGCGCCGGCGAAGAAAGCCTTCAGTTCTGCCGACCAGTTCGTCAATACGATGTTGCCGATGGCCAGGGAAGCGGCGGCCCGGATCGGTGTCGATCCGCGTTACCTGGTGGCCCAGGCGGCCCTGGAAACCGGCTGGGGCAAGTCGGTCATGCGTGCTCAGGACGGCAGCAGCAGCCACAACCTGTTCGGCATCAAGGCCGGCACCAGCTGGCAGGGCAATTCGGCGCGGGCGATCACCAGCGAATTCAGGAACGGGCAGATGGTCAAGGAGACGGCCGAGTTCCGTTCCTACGACTCCTACAAGGACAGTTTCCATGACCTTGTGACTTTGCTGCAGACCAATAATCGCTATCAAGATGTCGTGAAGTCGGCCGATAACCCAGAACAGTTTGTACGCGAGTTGCAGAAGGCCGGTTACGCAACCGACCCGGACTACGCAAGCAAGATTTCGCAGATAGCCAAGCAGATGACGAGTTACCAGAACTACGCTGCGGCGGGCGTTTCCACCACGCCTTTATAGGCACAAGGATTAAGGTCTGAATCATGAGTTTGCTCAATATCGGGATGTCGGGGCTGAGTGCTGGCCATAACTCGTTGGTGACGACCGGCAACAACATTGCCAACGTCGACACCGCCGGGTACTCGCGCCAGCAATCTGTGCAGAGCACCAAAGGCTCGATTCAGTACGGCAACGTGTTCATCGGTACCGGCACGACGCTGGCCGATGTGCGCCGCGTGTATAACTCGTATCTCGATTCGCAGCTGCGCACCGCTACCTCGCTCGACAGCGAAGCCTCGGCGTATAACGCACAGGCCACTCCGCTGGACGCCACGCTTTCCGATAGCAACACCGGGCTGACCGGTGTGCTGCAAAAATTCTTCACCTCGATGCAGGGCGTTTCGACGTCGGCCACCGACGACACGTCCCGCCAGTCGGTGCTGACCGGTGCCCAGGCCCTGTCCGCCCGCTTCAATTCGATTGCCAAGCAGTTGAATGACCAGAACACCAACCTCAATGGCAGCCTGGGCGACATGGCGGATCAGGTGAACAAGCTGTCCTCCACGATTGCCACGCTCAACCAGAAAATCTCCGAACTCTCCACCGGCACCAATCAGCCAAACGACCTGCTGGACTCGCGCAACGAAGCCGTACGCCAACTGTCCGAGCTGGTCGGTACCCAGGTGGTCGAACGTGGCAACAGCTACGACATCTACATCGGCAGCGGTCAGCCACTGGTGGTCGGCAACACCACCAATACACTGCAAACCGTACCGGGCAAGGATGACCCATCGCGCATGGCGCTGCAGCTCAATCGTGGATCGAGCACCATCGACGTGACCTCGGTGGTCAGCGGCGGAAAGATCGGTGGTCTGCTGACTTACCGCAAGGAAGTGCTGGACCCTTCGCTCAATGAGCTGGGACGAGTGGCATTGGTGGTGGCTGACCAGATCAACAGCCAGCAGGCGCAAGGCATCGACAAGAACGGTGATTTCGGCGCGGCGATCTTCAACAACATCAACAGTGCCGCGCTGGTCAGTCAGCGCAGCATTGCGGCGGCGGGCAACAGTGCCGGCTCCGGCAATCTGGATGTCACCATCAAGGACACCGGCAAGCTGACCACCAGCGACTATCAGGTGACATTCACCAGCGCGACCAACTACACCGTCAAGCGCTCGGACGGCACCGACATGGGCGCATTCAGCACCACGACGACCCCGGCTCCGGTGATCGACGGTTTCAGCCTGAACCTGAACGGCGGTGCGCTGAGCGCCGGCGATTCGTTCAAGGTGACGCCGACCCGAGGCGCCGCGGCCGGTATCCAGACCGTGCTCACCGACCCGAAAAAAATCGCGGCCGCAGCACCCTTGACCGGCGTGACCAGTGCCAACAACACCGGCACCTACACCCAGCCGACGCTGACCAGCACCATCGATATCTACAACCCGGCGGCCCAGGCGGAAATGCAGACCGCGCTCAAGTACTCGACGCCGGTCAAACTGGTTTTCGGAGCGGCCAGCGGCGGTAGCCAGAACTACAACATGGTCGATGCCAAGGGCAACTCGATCGGCACCGGCACCATCGTTCCCGGCCAGAGCAACACGCTGAACCTTAAAGTGGGCATGGTCGATTCCAGCGGTGCTCCGGTCATGGACAACAGCGTCACGCCGGCCGTGCAGAAGACCTTCACCGTGCAGACCACGGTCGGCGCCACGCCAGCCAGCGGCGAAAGCTTCAGCATCAACCTGACTGGCGCGGCGTCTTCGGACAACCGCAACGCCCAAGCGCTGGTCGGACTGCAAACCAGACAGACCGTAGACACCGGCACGGCGAGCAAAGGCATCAGCCTGACCGATGCCTACAACAAGCTGGTGACCAACGTCGGCGCCAAGGCGGCCCAGGGCAAGTCCGACAGTGAGGCCACCACGGCGATCCTGGCCAACGCCAAAAGCGCGCGGGATTCGAACTCCGGGGTCGACCTGGATGAAGAAACCGGCAATCTGGTCAAGTACCAGCAGTACTACACCGCGTCTTCGCAGATCATCAAGGCTGCGCAGGAAATTTTCACCACGCTGATCAACAGCCTTTAAGGAGTCGTAATTCATGCGCATTTCCACCGCCCAGTATTACGAAATCACCGCTGCGAACTACCAGCGCAACTTCAACAAGGCCATCGCGACCAGCAACGAAGCCAGCAGCCTGACCCGCATCAATACCGCCGCCGATGATCCGATCGGTGCCGGTCGTTTGCTGCAGCTGGGTCAGCAGAGCGCGATGCTTGATCAGTACGGCACCAACATCCAGAGCACCAAGAGTGCATTGAGCCTGCAGGAAACCACGCTCAGCTCCATCGGTACCGCCTTGCAGCGCGCCAAGGAACTGGCCCTCGCCGCCAGCAACGGCATCGCCACCGACGCGGACCGCAAGGCCTATGCTTCGGAGCTGGGCCAGATCCAGCAACAAGTGCTGGGCCTGATGAACGCCAAGGACGCGAACGGCAATTACCTGTTCTCCGGTTCGAAAACCGACACCGCGCCTTACTCGCAGAACTCGGATGGCACCTACAGCTACAACGGTGACCAGACCACGGTCGACCTTGGCATTGGCGATGGCATGACGGTCGGGACCAACACCACCGGTTGGGATGCGTTCCAGCAGACCATCAATACCGGTCGCACCCAGACCACCATGACCGCTCCGGTAGTGGATGACGGGCGCGTGGTGCTGTCCAACGGTACGGTCGGCACCAGCTCTACCTACAACGCGAAGTTCTCTGGCGGCCAGCCCTACACCGTCAGCTTCCTCAGCAGCACCCAGTTGATGATCACCGACGCGCTGGGTAACGACGTGACCGCCGAAGCCAGCCAGAATGGCGTCATCAGCAACGCCAACGGTGCCAACCAGACGGTCAGTTTCCGTGGCGTTGACCTGAAGCTGAACATCAACCTCAAATCCGGTGATACCAACCCGGATGCGGTGATCGCCGGCCACAGTTTCAATCTGTCTTCCACCTCGGATAGCTTCAACACGTCGCGCAGCGCCGGTAACGCGTCGACCGCGGTCATCACCGGTTCCAGCGTGACGAACCCGACGGCGTACACCAACGCCTTTCCGTCGGGCGGGGCGATCCTCAAGTTCACCAGCGCGACCAATTTCGACCTGTATGCGGCGCCGATCACCGCCGACAGCCGGCCGGTGTCGTCGGGCACGGTCTCGGGCGGCAACGCCACCGCGGCGGGCGTGACGTTTGCCTTGGGCGGTGGCGCCCCGGCGTCCGGCGACCAGTTCGTGATTCAGTCCAACAACCACCAGACGCAGAACGTGCTCGACACCCTGGGCCAGATGATCACCGCGCTGAACACGCCGATCGACAGCGATCCAGCGGCCAAGCAGAAGTTTCTGGGGGCCATGGAGTCGGGAATGGGCAACATCGACAGTGCGGCCAACCAGATCGGCTCGGCCATCACCACGATCGGTGCCCGTGGTCAGGCACTGGATAACCAGACCGCGACCAACGAGAGCCTGACCCTGGCGAACACTGCGAGCCAGTCGTCGATTCGCGATTCGGACCCGGCCGAAGTCATGACTCGCCTGACCTTGCAGCAGACCATGCTGCAGGCTGCGCAGCTGGCGTTCAGCAAGATTTCCCAGCTGGGCCTGTTCAACAAGATCTGACGGCGCTCGGGCGCGCAGGCGCCCGATTGTCTTGCCCCTTCAGTATTTATCGTCTTTTTGCGGTAACCGAGGGCTCGCTTTTCAGGGCGGGCTCGCGCCGCCAGTGAGCCCGCCGTGAATTCACTCCCGCTTGTCAGCCTGGTCATTCCTGCCTTCAACCCGCGCTTCTTCGGTCGTGCCTTGCACACGGCTGTGAGTCAGAGCTACGGCAATCTGGAGATCATCGTTTGCGATGACAGCCGCGGTCATGAGATCGAAGAGATCGTGGCTTCGGTGGTTGAGCAGGGCGCGACCGTACGGTATGTGCGAAATCCGCGAACCCTGGGGCTGGTGGGCAACCTGCAAGCTTGCCTGGAGCAGGCGCAAGGCGAGTACATCAAGTTTCTTTGTGATGATGACCAGTTGTTCTCGGCCTGCATCGAGCGTCAGGCCCAGGCGCTGATCGACTGCGCTGACGTCAATCTGGTGGTGGCCCAGCGGTTGCTCTGGGATGCCGACGACATGCCGCTGCCTTCGCGTCTGGAAAACACCCCGCTTTCTCCGGTGGGCGGGGTGTTCAAGGGCGAGGACCTGCTGGCCATCTTCGAAAACTTCCCGGTCAACATCCTCGGTGGCTTCAGCAACGCGATGTTCCGTCGGGCTGACGTGCTCGAACTGTTCCCGGCACTGACTCAGCCCGGCCATTGCTTCGTCGCGACCCTCGACTTCGCCTTGTACGTCTGCCTGATGCGGCGCGGCAATCTGGCGGTGTCCAATCACGTGCTCGGCGTCGAACGCCTGTACCCGGAGCGTTTGAGTGGCCAGCAGGCGATGAAAGACGCGGCCGAAACCGAGCGGCAATGGCTGTCGCAGATGCTCAAGGCCCGTGGCGGCGAACCTGCGCCGGCCCAGGGCTGGGTGCGCTATGTGCCACTGACTAAAGTGGACGAGTCACCACGGGTTTGGGAGGAGTTGCCGCTGAGCCGGACCCTGGGCACAAAGCAGACCACCCAGGATTGGCATGTCGGCATCGCCAGTGTCAGCTTCGGGCAGCTGTATGCCCAGTGGCTGGCGTGTCGCACGCTCACCGACGGTCAACGCGAGCTGCTGGCGGATACGCTGGAAGCCTGGCCAACCAGACCCAAGATCGTTCCGGTCATCATCGATGAGCATGGCAGTCGTTCGGCACTGGAGCTCACCCTGCAATCGCTGGCGGATCAGGATTATGCCCCTGAACTGACACTGGTGCTGTCGGCATCCTGTACGGACGCCCGGCTGGACGAGCGTGTGTTCCGCTTGCCGTTGCAGGATGACTGGCAGCAGCAGATCAATGCCCTGTTGCCGCAACTGGAAGGCGCTGGCTGGTTCTATCTGTTGCGTGCCGGTGATCGCCTGGTGGCGCCGGCCTTGCTGATCATGGCTGAACGAATTGCGCTGTCGCGCACGCTGACCTGCCTGTACAGCGACGAAGGTGGGCTGCATCAGGGTGAGTCGGCCGAGCCTGCATTCAAGCCGGACTTCAACCTGGATCTGATGCGCAGCTATCCCTATGTAGGGCGAGCGCTGGCATTCGAGCGCGAGCAGTTCCTGGCGCTGGGCGGATTCGATTCGGCATACGGCGAACTGGCGCCACACGATATGTTGTGGCGCATGGTCGAGCTTAGCGGCACGCACGTGGTCGGACACGTTGCGGAGGTGCTGCTGGAGTCGGCGTTCGACCTGACCAGATGGCTGTCGCTGCCGGAAGTGGTGGACACCAATCCGCGGCTGCTTGGGGCTCACTTGCATCGCCTGGGTGTCGCCCACGACATTCGCCAGGGCAGTTCGGAGCTGCTCAACCGGATCGACTATCGCCATGCCGATCGGCCGCTGGTGTCGATCGTTATCGTCAGTAAGGATCAGACCCTGGCGTTGCAACGCTGTGTCGAGAGCCTGCTGGAGAAAACGGCCTACGGCGAATACGAGTTGCTGTTGGTGGACAACGGCAGCGAGAGCGCCGAGGCGCTGGACTGGTTCGCCGGCATGGCGCAACTGGGCAGCGACCGGATCCGGGTGTTGCGCAGTGAATTGCAAGGCAATGCGGCGGCGGTGCGCAATTTCGCCGTGCGGCAGGCTGCTGGCGATTACGTCCTGATGCTCAACCCTTACACGGTGATTACCCAGGCTGACTGGCTGGGCGAATTGCTCAACCATGCACAGCGTCCGGAAGTCGGCGTGGTGGGGGTCAAGTTGTTCAACCCCGATGGCCGCGTGCTGCATGCCGGCCTGATTCTCGGGTTGCAAGGGCCGGCCGGCGTGCCGTTCCATGGCGAGATGCTGCACGCAGCAGGCTACATGTACCGCTTGCAGGTCGCCCACGATTTCAGTGCCGTCGGCGGCGATTGCCTGATGGTGCGCAAGACGGTCTTTGAGGCAGTCGGTGGCCTGGATGAGCAGGGCCTGGCGCAGTCCCTCAATGAGGTGGACCTGTGTTTGCGTGTCGGCCAGGAAGGTTATCTGGTGGTCTGGACGCCTCACGCTCAACTGGCGTTGGGCGCGCAACCGGCGGTGGTTGCGCAAGAAGTTGACCAGGTGCGCAACGAACAGGAGCAGGAAGTTTTCTACAAACGCTGGTTGCCGATCGTGGCCCGTGATCCGGCCTACAACACCAACCTGGCGTTGCAGGGATTGGGCGGGGCAAGCTTCAGTCTCGAGCCAGGCTTGCGATCCGGTTGGAGCCCGTTTTCCAAGGCTCTGCTGCCGAAGATTCTCGCGTTGCCGGTCAACGCGTCCGCCATCGGCCATTACCGGGTCACGCAACCGTTGATTGAGCTGGAGGCGGCCGGCAGGGCGCAGGGGCGCATTCATTACAACCTGCCGACCATCATCGAAGTCGAGCGCCATTCGCCTGACGTGATCATCTTGCAGGGGCGCTATTCCGAAGGTCCGATCAACGAAATCCCGAGCCTGCAAAAATACTCCAGCGCACGACGCATCTATGAGCTGGATGACTTTGTGATCAACGTTCCGCACCGCAATGCGCATATCCGCAACATGCCGGGCAAGGATGAAATGGAGAAGCTGGTCCGGCGCGCCATCGGCATGTGCGATCGGGTGGTGGTCTCCACCGAGCCGCTGGGTAACGCGCTGTCGGACATGCATCACGACATTCGCGTGGTGCCCAACATGTTGGCGTCGCACTTGTGGACCGACCTGCGCAGTCAACGCCGCACGTCGAAAAAGCCTCGGGTCGGCTGGGGTGGCGGCACCAGCCACCACGGTGACCTGGCGGTCATCGCCGATGTGGTCCGCGAATTGGCCAATGAAGTCGACTGGGTATTCTTCGGCATGTGCCCGGACGATTTGCGCCCGTACATGCACGAGTTCCATGGGGTGATCGGGCTGGACGTGTACCCGGCCAAGCTGGCCAGCCTGAACCTGGATCTGGCATTGGCACCGTTGGAGTTCCACATCTTCAACGATTGCAAGAGCAACCTGCGGCTGCTGGAGTATGGCGCTTGCGGGTACCCGGTGATCTGCACCGACACCGAGGCCTATCGCGGCTACCTGCCGTGCACCCGGATCAAGACCAACTCCACGGATGAATGGCTGCAGGCGATCCGCATGCACCTGGCCGATCCGGACGCCAGCTATCGCATGGGCGACGAGTTGCGCGAGATCGTGCTGCGTGACTACGTGCTGCGCGGCGACAATTTGCGCTACTGGGAGAACGGCTGGCTGGCGGACTGACCGTTCGCGCATCCATCCCGATCAGGCAGGCGACGTTGAGTCGCCTGCCTTTTTTTTGGTTCTTCACGGAATCCCGGGGGAACACATATAACGAAATATCTGTAGGGGCTGCTGCAGGTTGTGATCTTTTGGATCTTGATCTTCAGCAATCTCCAGTTCGCAGCCTGCAGCAGCCCCTACAGGGGAACGCGTGCACCACGAAACAACGAGGTCGAGCGTTAGCTCGCCTCGCGGTGGTTTTGCGGTGCACGCCCCCTCGAGAGGCCGCGCACGGCCATGGATGGCCGATCGCGGCGGGCCCACGGAGCAGGACCGGAGCGAGGGCATGCCGAGCCTGGGCGAGGCACCGAACGACAGGGGCAAAAGCGTTTGGTTGCTTGGCGCTTTTCCAAGTAACCCGCTGTAAAAGCGGAACCATAGGCGGCCGTTACCGCAGAAATGGATATGTACACAACCAACAAAGTACGCCAGCCATGAGGCCGCCATCGCCAGCAAGCCGGCTCCTACAGGTATCGGTGTTCCCCCGGGATTGCGAGAAGAACCTTTTTTTGCCGTCAGACTTCGCGATTACCGTTGAAGTTGCCCGCTGCGCTTTCCCCGATAGCGGATTGAAAGAGCTGGCGCGTTTCCTGCAAGTCCCCCTTATATCGCCATAAAACGAGCACTTCCGGTGAGTCCGGATGTGCCCTGAACGGCGGCAGGTTTAACCCGGATGGCCCGCAAAAGCTTGATACAGCTTGGCTGAGCCCTGTGACGAACAAGAGGGAAAGGGATGAAGGCAGTTATTTTGGCGGGTGGCCTGGGTACGCGGATCAGCGAGGAGTCGCACCTCAAGCCCAAGCCGATGATCGAGGTCGGCGGCAAGCCAATTCTCTGGCACATCATGAAACAGTATTCCGCTCATGGAATTCACGATTTCGTGATCTGCCTTGGCTACAAGGGCTATGCGATCAAGGACTTCTTCGCCAACTATTTCCTGCACACCTCCGACGTCACGTTCGACATGCGCAACAACCGCATGGATGTTCACCAGAACTACAGCGAGCCATGGCGCGTCACGCTGATCGACACCGGTGAAGAGACCATGACCGGCGGCCGTTTGCGCCGTGCCCGCCGCTACCTCGAAGACGAACAGGCGTTCTGCTTCACCTATGGCGACGGCGTGTCGGACCTCAACATCGGTGCGCTGGTTGATTTCCATCTCAAGCACGGAAAACTGGCGACCGTCACCGCGGTACAACCACCCGGCCGCTACGGCGCGCTCAATCGCGATGGCGACACCGTCCTGGGTTTCACCGAAAAGCCTCGTGGCGACGGTGGCTGGATCAATGGCGGGTTCTTCGTCCTCTCGCCCAAGGTCCTGCCGTTGATCGAAGGCGACGACACCTCGTGGGAATCCGGCCCGTTGGATGGCCTGGCCGAGCGCGGCGAGCTCATGGCGTTCCAGCACGACGGTTTCTGGCAGCCGATGGACACCCTGCGTGACAAGAACCACCTCGAGGCGTTGTGGCAGAGTGGGGAGGCCCCATGGAAGCAATGGGGCTGAGCCCGCAATTCTGGCGCGGCAAGCGGGTGCTGGTCACCGGCCACACCGGGTTCAAGGGCAGTTGGCTGACGTTGTGGCTGCAAAGCCTGGGTGCCGAGGTCAGCGGGTTTTCCCTCGATCCGTCCACCGAGCCGAGCCTGTTCCAACTGGCCCGCGTTCACGAAGGCATCAATGATCAGCGCGGTGACCTGCGTGACCTGGGGGCCTTGCTGGAACTGATCGCCGAGACCCAGCCGGAAATCGTCCTGCACCTGGCGGCCCAGCCGCTGGTGCGCGAAGGTTATCGCGACCCGTTGGGCACGTACTCCATCAACGTCATGGGCACCCTCAACCTGCTCGAGGCGATCCGTCAGGTCGGCGGCGTGCGCGCCTGCGTGCTGGTGACCACTGATAAGGTCTACGCCAATCAGGAGTGGCTGTGGCCGTACCGCGAAAACGAAGCGTTGGGCGGTCACGATCCCTACAGCAGCAGCAAGGCTTGCTGCGAATTGCTCGCGCAGTCCTATGCCGCCTCGTTCTTTGCGCCTGAAAAGCACGCCGAGCATGGTCTGGCGTTGGCCACGGCGCGCGCCGGCAACGTGCTTGGAGGCGGCGATTTTGCCCCGGAGCGGTTGATTCCCGACGTGCTGCGGGCGTGGTCGGCGGATGAGCCGGTGACCTTGCGCTATCCGCAGGCGGTGCGCCCATGGCAACACGCGCTGGAACCGCTGGCCGGCTATCTGCAACTGGCTGCCGGCCTGTTTGAGCAAGGCCCGGAATTCGCCGGGGCGTGGAATTTCGGTCCCGGTGAAGCGGACATGTGCAGTGTCGGTGAAGTGGTTGAACTGCTCGCCAGCCGATGGCCGCAGGCACGCGGGCTGCGCATCGAACCGAGCGATATGCATGAGGCCGGCCTGTTGCGCCTGGACAGCAGCCGCGCCCGTCAATTGCTCGGCTGGCAACCGCGCTGGTCGTTGCAGCAGTGCCTGACCCAGACCCTGGATTGGCATCTGGCGTGGCAGAACGGCGATGACATGCGCGCCATCAGCCTGGCGCAATTGAACCTGTACCGAGGCGCACTGTGAGTGAATTTCTGTTGAAGGCGTTGCCGTTGAACGGTTTGTTCAGCGTGCAGCACAAACGTTTCGAGGACGAGCGGGGGCACTTCTCCCGGTTGTTTTGCGAAGGCAGCCTCAGTGCATTTGGCCAGGCGTTTCATATCCGCCAGATCAATCACTCCTGCACCCGCGAACGCGGCAGCGTGCGTGGCCTGCATTACCAGAATGCCTGTGCCCCGGAAGCCAAGTTGATCACTTGCTTGCGCGGTGAAGTCTGGGATGTCGCGGTGGATTTGCGTCCCGACTCCGCGACCTTCCTGCACTGGCATGCCGAACACCTGCGTGCCGGTGATGGCTGCAGCCTGTTGATTCCGGCCGGGTTCGCCCATGGCTTCCAGACCCTGAGTGCCGACGCCGAGCTGCTTTACCTGCACAGCAACGACTACACGCCGGAACACGAAGGCGGGTTGTCGGTACTCGATCCACGGCTGGCCATTGCCTGGCCGCTGCCTGTCAATAATCTGTCGGTGCGCGATGCCAGCCATCCAGCGCTCGATGAACACTTCGCCGGAGTGCGTCTATGAACTGCCGTGGTTGCGCCGCTGCGCTGACCTTGCCGCTGATCGACCTGGGCACCGCGCCGCCGTCCAACGCCTACGTGCGTGTCGACCAGTTGGAGCAGGCCGAACAATGGGTGCCGTTGAAGGTTGCCGTGTGCCAGCAATGCTGGCTGGTGCAAACCGAGGATTACACCCGCGCCGACAGCCTGTTCGATGCCGAGTACGCCTATTTCAGTTCGTTCTCCAGCACCTGGTTGGCCCATGCCGAGCGTTATGTGGCCGAGATGGTCGAGCGCTTCGGCCTGAGCGCCGACAGCCGCGTGGTGGAAGTCGCGGCCAACGACGGTTACCTGCTGCAGTACGTGGCCAGGCGCGGCATCCATTGTCTGGGCGTCGAGCCGACCCGCAGCACCGCGCAAGCGGCGCGGGAAAAAGGCCTGGAGATTCGTGAGCTGTTTTTCGGTCGCGACACCGCCGCGCAATTGAAAAGCGAAGGCTGGGGCGCCGACCTGATGGCCGCCAACAACGTGTTGGCCCACGTCCCGGACATCAACGATTTCCTCGGCGGTTTCGCGACGTTGCTCAAGCCGACCGGTGTGGCGACTTTCGAGTTCCCGCAGTTGCTGACCCTGATGGCCGGCCAGCAGTTCGACACGCTGTACCACGAGCATTATTCCTACCTGTCGCTGACCGCTGTGCAGACGTTGTGCGAGCGCAATGGTCTGCAAGTATTCGATGTCAGTCAGCTCTCGACCCACGGCGGTTCGTTGCGGGTGTTCGTCCAGCGCCTGGATGGTGAGCGTCGCGAAGTGCAACCGGCGGTTCAGCAACAGCTACAGGCCGAACTCGCCGCCGGAGTGAAAACCCCGGAGTACTACGCGACCCTGGCACCCGCCGCCGAGCGCATCAAGCATGACCTGCTGCGCTTTTTGTTGCAGGCCAGGGCCGATGGCAAGCGGGTGGTTGGCTACGGTGCCGCCGCCAAGGGCAACACCCTGCTCAACTACGCCGGGGTCAAGCCGGATCTGCTCGCCTGGGTCGCCGATGCCAACCCGCACAAACAAGGCAAGTACCTGCCTGGTAGCCGCATTCCGATTGTGTCGCCCGTACAGATCGACATCGAAAAACCGGACTACGTGCTGGTGCTGCCGTGGAACCTGCGGGATGAGATCACCCAGGCCTTTGCCGGCATTCGTGCATGGGACGGTCGTTTTGTCATTGCCATTCCCGAGTTGATCATTCGATGAGCCGAATTCATTACACCAAGCCCAGTGTCGGTGAGCTGGAAGCTGACTATGTACTCGATGCCGTGCGCCATGGTTGGGGAGAGCGTTGCTACGAGTACCTGACGCGGTTCGAAAAGTCCTTTGCCGGGCACGTGGGTGCGACGTACGCGATTGCAACGTCCAGCTGCACCGGCGCGCTGCACATGGGGATGGCGGCGCTGGGCATCGGTGCCGGCGATGAGGTGATCCTTGCCGATACCAACTGGATTGCCTCGGCTGCGCCCATCACCTATCTGGGTGCGACGCCGGTGTTCGTCGACGTGCTGGCGGACAGCTGGTGCCTCGACCCGCAGCAGGTTCGACGGGCGATTACCCCGCGAACCAAGGCGATTCTGGCGGTGCACCTCTACGGCAATCTCTGCGACATGGATGCGTTGCTGGCCATCGGTCGTGAGTTTGGCCTGCCGGTCATCGAAGACGCAGCCGAGGCGATCGGCTCGCAGTGGCGCGGTCAGGCGGCTGGTTCGCTGGGCGCGTTCGGCGCGTTTTCCTTTCACGGCACCAAGACCATGACCACCGGCGAAGGCGGCATCTTCGTGACGTCGGACAAGGCCCTGTATGAGCGCGTACTGACCCTGTCCAACCATGGCCGGGTGGCGGGCAGCAGCAAACAGTTCTGGCCGGACTTCCTCGGTTTCAAATACAAGATGAGCAACCTGCAAGCCGCCGTCGGTTGCGCGCAGGTTGAGCGGATCGACGAGCTTATCCAGCGCAAGCGAGCGATCTTCGCCCACTACGCCGACGCCCTGGCTTCCTTGCCGGGCCTGTCCATGAACCCCGAACCGGACCATTCGCGTAACGGTTACTGGATGCCCACCGTGGTCTTTGACCGCAAACTGGGGATCACACGGGACATGTTGATCGCCGCTTTCCAGGCCGCCGATATCGATGCGCGGGTGTTTTTCTGGCCGCTGTCGTCCTTGCCGATGTTCAGCGAACTGACGGCCGACTCGCCCGTGGCGCATTCGCTGCCGGAGCGCGCGATCAATCTGCCGAGCTACCACGACATGACCGACGACGATCAGCGCCGGGTCATCGAGGTGCTGCGCGCGCTGGTACTCAAAAGGACCCGGCTATGAAGGTTTACCTGCTGGGGGCGGCCAATCCTGAAGCGGTACGGATGATCCTCACCCTGCAACGCAGCCAGCCGGACGTGCAGTTCGCCTTTCTCGATAACGATCCGGCGAAGCAAGGCACGCTGTTTTATGGCGTGCCGGTGGTGGGTGGCACCGACAAGGTAGCCGAGCTGAAAGGCCCCGACACACGCTTTGTCAATTTGATCACCGGCACCACGGCGCTGCGTTACCGCACCACCTGCGAGATCGTCGAGGCCGGTGGCACCCTGGGCAACTTCATCCACCCGGGCATCGATCTGACGATGATCACGATGGGCGTCGGCACGTATCTGCAAGAGGGCGTGATCATGCAGGCGCAAGTCAGCCTGGGCGATAACACCAGTATCAGTGCCGGCAGCGTGGTGGGGCATGAGGGGCAGATCGGTCATTCGGTGTTCATGGCGCCGGGTGTCTGCATTGCCGGTTGTGTCGAGATCGGCGACGGCACCTTCATCGGCACCAACGCGACGATCCTGCCGCGATTGCGCATCGGCCGTTGGGTCACCATCGGTGCAGGCGCCGTGGTGACCAGGGACGTTCCAGACTATGCGGTTGTGGCGGGCAATCCCGCCAGGACCATCAAGACCAATCCTGCTTCCTTTCAAGACGGTCGGGTTCTCAAGTAACCCCCGCGACTAATTTCCGGAGAGTCTGTAATGAATCCTCATGAGCAGTTTCGTGAAGAAGTAAAAGAGAACATCGAAGGCCTGCAGCAGGACAAAGCGTTGCAAGCCACGTCGCTGGACTGGGTTGGCACGACCGCCAGGCACAAGTACACCTACAACTTCAGCTGGATGGGCCGCCCGATCATTCAGTTCCCCCAGGACATGGTCGCCATGCAGGAGATCATCTGGGCGCTGCGGCCGGACATCATCGTCGAGACGGGTATCGCCCACGGCGGCTCGCTGGTGTTTTACGCCTCGATGCTGGAGCTGATCGGCCATGGCGAAGTGCTGGGCGTCGACATCGATATCCGCCAGCACAACCGTGAGGCAATCGAAGCGCATCCGATGAGCAAGCGGATCCGGATGATCCAGGGGTCGAGCATTGACCCTGCGATCGTCGATCAGGTTCGCCAGCACGTCGAAGGCAAGAAAGTGCTGGTGGTCCTGGACTCCAACCACACCCACGAGCACGTTCTGGAAGAGCTGCGGGCCTATGCTCCGATGACCTCTGTGGGCAGCTACTGCGTGGTGATGGATACCGTGGTTGAAGACATGCCGGAAGACGCCTTCCCGGACCGCCCGTGGGGCAAGGGCGACAACCCGAAGACCGCGGTATGGGCTTACCTGGAAGAAAACCGTGATTTTGAAATCGACCAGGCCATTCACAGCAAGCTGCTGATCACCGTCGCGCCGGATGGCTATCTGCGTCGCGTGCGGTAATCGACAAGACATCGTTGGGTTTTTTCGGCGATTCGCCGTTGTGGGGAAATGTATGCAAGGCAAGAATAATTCTGAACACGGGTTGGCACTCAACGAACAGTTGACCGTGGTGCTGATGTCTCACGAGCGGCCGGCATTCTTGCGTCGGGCGGCACGTTTCTACAGCGACTTGCCTTGCAGGATTCTGGTGCTGGATTCTTCGACTGAGGGTCAGCCAGGCCTGGCCGGGCAGTTTGAAAATGTGGATTACCGGCATGTCCCGCAGTTTGGCTACTGGGGGGTTCGTGCCAAGCTGGCGCATGGCGTGGAACAAGTGACCACACCGTTTATGGTGTTCGCCGCCGACGATGACTTCCATGTGCACGACGCCTTGCGCGCAGCCGTGGCATTCATGCAGGACAATCCCGATTACGGCCTGTGCCACGGTTACAGCATGATGTACCTGTCGCAAGCCAACAGCGTCAGCTACTTGCGGCGTGACAAGAAGGTCTGCGAAGACTACTGCTCCGAGCACGCCGAGGAGCGTGTGCTCGACTACATGCACCAGTACCTCCCGCCTTTCTATGCCGTACAGCGCACCGACCTGGTTCGTGACTGGTATCAGGTCATGCCTCAGGATACGTCCTTCCAGTGGCAGGAAATCGGTCACACCTATTACATGCTGGCACGGGGCAAGGCGCGGATTCTGCCGATCCCGTATGTCGTGCGTGAGATGAACTACGGGTACTCGGATCACAACACCGAGATCTTCCACACGCTGGCGCATACCGATGCGAAGACGGTCGCCGAGCGTGAAACCTTTGCCGCTTTCCTCTTCGGGCTGCCGACTCAGGTTCAAGGTGAAGACCCGGAGCAAGGCAAGCAATTCGCGCTGCAAAGCTTTGAAGCCTTGGCCGATAGTTTGCGCACCGGTCGCGCACTGACCACCGAGCTGATTATCGAGTCCGCCTGGACGAGCGTCGAGACAGGCCCCGTGCGCCGTTTCGGCCCCAAGCAGTACGTCGAAATGCCGTTCTACAACCAGGCGTTCTTCGATCAGTTGACCCAGTTCGAGTTCCTGTTGCACGCCATGCCGGCCGGTCGCGTTCAGTTGCAAGGCCTGGAAGGCATCTGGACCCGTCAGCAGAGCCTGATGCTGGCGCGTAACAATGACACGCCGGAAAGTGTGGTCGACCGTTTGTGGCAAGCCCACGACAGCAACGTCTTCAACCGCGTGGTGGTCAAGCGTCTGGTGGCTCAACTGGAACTGCTGGGCGAAGACGAAGAGGCGCAGACCCTGAGCGACTGGGCTGCACGTCTTGAGGCGGTGTCGGTCGAGGGCAATCGCGCGACGTTCGACAAGATGCTGTCCGGTCGTTTGCTCAAGTGGCTTGCACCGCGTCAGCCCGATGCACTCGAGGCTGAGTCGATCGCCCGGCACCTGGCGGCTAACGACGGTGGCCCGCAGTTCGGGATCTTCCTGCTGGATCTGGATAACGATATCGACAAGCTGCAAGTCAGCCTCGACAGTCTGCTCGAGGGGCACAGCAAGGCGTTCAGGATTGTGGTCTTCACCACCGGTGAAGCACCGGCGGCGACCACGGCGCAGAACACCCTGCACTTTGTCCGGGTCACGCCAGGCAACTACGTCGACAAACTGAACCAGAGTGCTCGTCAGTCGAGCTGCGATTGGTTGCTGCTGGCTGAAGCCGGTGACGAATTCACCGCCGGTGGCCTGTTGCGGGCCAGCCTGGAGCTGCTGTCTGCTGCCGAGTGCCGCGCCGTCGCCACCGACGAAATCCAGCGCACCTCGGAAGGCGCACTGGTGGACGTGTTCCGCCCTGGTTTCAATCTTGATTTGCTGCAAAGCCTGCCGGCCCTGATGGCGCGTCACTGGTTGATCCGTCGGGAAGTGTTCATCGAAGTCGGCGGCTACCAGCCTGACTTCAGCAAGGCCCTGGAATTCGACTTGCTGCTGCGCATCATCGAGCAGGGCGGCCTCAATGGGCTGGCCCACCTGGATGAGCCGCTGGTGATTGCCCGGGCGCCGGTACTGGAAGAAAACGCCGATGAGCGCCTGGCGTTGTTGCGCCATCTGGGCAATCGTGGCTACAAGGCCAAGATCACTTCGACGCTGCCTGGCACCTGGCAGATCGATTACCGCCACACCGAGCGTCCGCTGGTGTCGATCATCGTACCGGCCGGAGACAATCTTTCGGCGCTGCAACAGTGCCTGCAAGCCGTGTTGCTGCGTACCCGCTATATCCAGTACGAAGTGCTGATCGCGCTCAACCCGCATCAGTCGGCCGAGGTCAACGATTGGCTGGGCACCTACCAGCATCCGAAAGTCAGCGTGCTGCGTGCCGACCAGACCCTGAGCGACGCAGCGTTGTACAACGCCGCCAGCCAGCAGGCGCAGGGCGAGTACCTGGTGCTGTTGGCCGCCGACAGTGAAGTGGTCAACCCGAACTGGCTAGAGTCGCTGCTCAATCACGCCCAGCGTCCGGAAGTCGGCGTGGTCGGTCCCAAGTTGATCGACCGCAACGGCAAGGTCACCCAGGCCGGCCTGATTCTTGGCATGAACGGCGGTGTGGGCTCAGCCTTCGTCGGTGAAAAACACGACGCCGAAGGTTACCTGCACCGGTTGGCGCTGGAGCAGAACTACTCGGCGGTGTCGAAGGCGTGCCTGATGGTGCGTAAAGCGTTGTTCGATGACCTGGACGGCCTGGACAGCGTGACCTTCGCCGATGGCTTGAGCGATGTCGATCTGTGCCTCAGGGCCGGTCAGGCCGGTTACCTCACCGTGTGGACGCCGCTGGTCCAGGTCATTCATTCGGGTGAAGTGCCACAGGTGCCGCAGGCCCTCGATGCGCTGCGTGACAAGTGGGCGGCAGCCTTTGCGCAGGATCAGGCCTATAACGCCAATCTGGCCTTGAGCGGCAAAGGTTTCGCCCTGGGCGAAAGTGCTTCGGTGAACTGGGCGCAGTTGCTCGGGTAGGCCCGGCGGACAGGTATAAGGATTCAAGGCATGTTCAACGGAAAATCGATTTTCATCTCAGGCGGTACCGGCTCGTTCGGGCGTCATTTCGTCCGTCGCTTGCCGGACAAGCTTGCCCATGCCTGGTTACCAGCATGATTCCATACGCTCGGCAAAGCCTTGATCAGGCGGACATCGACGCCGTGGTCGGTGTATTGCAGTCTGACTGGCTGACCCAGGGGCCGACCATCGAGCGCTTTGAGCGAGCGATGGTCGAACGTTGCGAGGCCGGTTTTGCCGTGGCGGTGTGCAATGCCACGGCGGCCCTGCACATCGCTTGCCTGGCGGCGGGGCTCGGCCCGGGCGATTGGCTGTGGACGACACCGAACACCTTTCTCGCCTCGGCAAACTGTGGTCGCTATTGCGGTGCCGAGGTGGACTTTGTCGATATCGACCCGCTGACCTGGAACCTCGACGCCGCTGCGCTGGCCGTCAAGCTGGAGCGCGCCGAGCGTGAAGGCAGGCTGCCGAAGGTGCTCGTGGCCGTGGCGTTCTCGGGGCAGAGCTGCGACATGCGCAGGATTGCCATGCTGGCCAGGCGATACGGCATTACGGTGATCGAAGACGCGGCCCATGCCGCTGGTGCGTCCTACGCCGGGCGCCCGGTGGGTTGCGGCGAGTTTGCCGCGATGACCGTGTTCAGTTTTCATCCGGTGAAGATCATCACCAGTGCCGAGGGCGGTATGGTGATGACCAACAGCCCGGAACTCGCCGAGCGTTTGCAGCGCTTGCGCAGCCACGGCATGACCCGGGATCCGCAGCAAATGACCGGACCCAGCCACGGCCCCTGGTACTACGAACAGGTGGAGTTGGGGTTCAATTACCGCATCACCGACCTGCAAGCGGCCCTTGGTTTGTCGCAGTTGAACAAACTGGATGAGTTCATCGAGCGGCGGCGTGAACTGGCGGCGCGTTATGAGCGCTTGCTGGCGTATCTGCCGCTGACCCTGCCCGGTGCGCAGCCTGAGGCCGAGTCGTCATGGCATCTGTATGTGGTGCGGCTGCAACTCGATCAGATCAGTCTCACTCATCGTGAGGTGTTCGAGGGGTTGCGGGCCGCGGGGATCGGGGTGAACCTGCATTACATTCCCGTGCATTTGCAGCCATATTATCGTGATCTCGGGTTCGCCGAAGGTGATTTTCCGCAGGCCGAACGTTACTACGCCGAAGCCATCAGCCTGCCGTTGTATCCGTTGCTCAGTAATGAGGAACAGGACTATGTGGTCGAGCAGATGCGGCAGTTGATCGAAATAATCCAGCCATTGCGGCGGGTGGGAAATGTGTGATGCGTGAACTGACCGAGCAGGAAACTTTCTGGCAGGGCGAATTCGGCAACCAGTACGTTGATCGCAATGTCGGGCAGCCGCTGGTGGCCGCGAACCTGGCGTTGTTTGCCAAGGCACTGACACGGGTCGGGCGCATCGACAACCTGGTGGAACTGGGCACCAATGCCGGCAACAACCTGCAGGCACTGCGTCAGTTGTTGCCCCGTTGCGAGTTGTTCGGCGTGGAAATCAATGCCAGCGCCTGTGCCGCTGCCCAGGCGCTGGGTATTGCACACATCTGGCAGGGTTCGCTGTTCGATTTTCCTCGCGAACGCACCTTCGACCTGACGCTGAGCAAAGGCGTACTGATTCACCTGGCGTCGGAGTTGCTGCCGGCCGCTTACGCGCAACTGTATGAGTTGAGCCAGCGCTACATACTGATCGCCGAGTACTACAACCCGGCACCGGTCGAGGTCCCGTATCGCGGCAACAGCGGCAAGTTGTTCAAGCGCGATTTCGCCGGTGAAATGCTTGATCGCTATGACGACCTGCAACTGCTCGATTACGGTTTTGGCTACCACCGCGATCCGCAATTCCCGGTGGATGACATCACCTGGTTTGTCCTGGAAAAACGCCGTTGAACAACGTCGCCATCATCCCGGCCCGCGGTGGCAGCAAACGCATACCCCGCAAGAACCTCAAGCCGTTCGCCGGTGTGCCGATGATTGCCCGCTCGATTCAGGTCGCCCTGGAGTCCAGGTTGTTTTCCCGGGTGGTGGTCAGTACCGACGACGAGGAAATCGCCGGGCTGGCGCGGGACTGTGGCGCTCAGGTGCCCTTCATGCGCCCGGCGGCACTGGCCGACGACTTCACGGGTACCGCAGCGGTGATCGCCCATGCCCTGCACGCCTTGCGTGAACAAGGCGACGAGTTTGCTCGCGCCTGTTGCATCTACGCGACCGCGCCGTTGTTGCAATCGCGATTTCTCGTCCAGGGGCTGAGCCTGCTGGAGCAGCATCCCGACAAGTCTTTCGCATTCTCGGTGTGCGACTTCGGTTTCCCGGTTCAGCGAGCCCTGACCCTTGATGATCAGGGCGCATTGACCGCGTTGTATCCGCAGTATCGTGATACCCGCTCCCAGGATCTGTCGATCGCCTATCAGGACGCCGGGCAGTTCTACTGGGGCCGCAGCGATGCCTGGCTGCGTGGCGAGGTGCTGTATTCACCGTACAGCCTGCCGGTCATCCTGCCGCGTCATCTGGTGCAGGACATCGACACGCCGCAGGACTGGAAACGCGCGGAGTACCTGTATGCTGCGCTGAAAGCCGGAGGTGAGCTGCAATGAGAGTGCTGATTCGCTCTGACGCCTCGCCAACCATCGGCAGCGGCCACATCGCGCGCTGCCTGTGCCTGGCCCGCGTATTGCGCCGGCAGGGCAGTCATGTGGCGTTCGCCTGTCGCCTGTTGCCGGGGCATCGACTGGAGGCACTGCGGGCCGAAGGTTTCGAAACCTTCGAACTGCCCGAGCGCTACAGTGATGAAGACCCGCAACAAGCCATCGAATCCATGCTGCCATGGCAGGCAGACATCGCCGCGCTCGAGCCATTGCTGGAACACCAGCCGGCGTTTGACTGGATCATTGTCGACCACTACGGCCTCGATCATCACTGGCAGACGGCCGCGCGACGCTGGGCGCCACGGATCGCCGTGGTGGATGACCTCGCCACGCGCACCTACAGCGCCGATTTGCTGCTGAACCAGAATCTCTCGGGTACGCCAGAGGCTTATGCGTCGCTGCTGGCGCCAGGCTGCCGGACATTGTTCGGTCCCCGGTTTGCCATGTTGCGCGACGAGTTCCGTTGCCCGGCCATCGAAATCAAGCCCCGGGCCCGGCGTGTGCTGGTGAATTTCGGCGGGTTCGACGCTGCCATGCAGACCCATCATGCGATGCTGGCGCTGGCGGATTTTGCTGAACTGGAAGTCGACTTTGTCGCCGGTGCGGATAATCCGGCCCGGGCGCAGATGCAGGCGTTGGCGGCGAGTCGGCCGCATTGGCGCCTGCACAGTTTTGTCAGCGAATTTTATCGATTAATGACCGAAGCCGACCTGTTTGTCGGGGCGGGTGGCGGCACCAGTTGGGAGCGGGCGGCCATGGGGCTGCCGACGATTTGCATTGCCGTGTCGAATAACCAGCAGGCCAATGGCGAGGTCATGGCGGCGGCGGGCGCCCATGTGTTCATGGGCGCCCGTGAGCACGTCAGTGTCGAGCAACTGCGCCTGGCCATCGGTTTTGTCTCCGGTAACCAGGGGTTGCGCCAGAGCCTGGCACAGCAGTCGCGGCAACTTGTCGATGGCCGGGGGGCGCAGCGGGTGGCGGCTGCGCTGGCCGGCGCGGTGCTGAAAATGCGCCCGGCGACCCTGGATGATGCGCAGCTGTTGTTCGACGGGCGCAACACCGAGGCGGTGCGCCGCTGGTCGTTGGAGACCGGCGTGATCGAATGGCCTGCGCATCAGAACTGGCTGACCGCGAGCCTGAGCAATCCCCGGCGGCTGTTGTTGATTGCCGAGGCTGATGACGGTCCGGTCGGTGTGCTGCGTTATGACAGGCGTGGCTTTAGCGCCGAGGTGTCGATTTATCTGTTCGAAGGCCGGTTCGGCCTGGGGTGGGGCAGGGCGCTGCTGGCCCGTGGAGAAGCCTTCGTGAAGGCCCACTGGCCAGAACTGGAGTCGCTCACCGCTCAGGTGCTGCCCGCTAACCAGCCGTCGTTGAACGTCTTTCGCGAAGCCGGTTTTACCCAGAATGCCTGCGCGTTCACGCGCGTATTGAAGGATCACGCAGATGACTAGCTTCAAGATCGGCGAGCGCCTGATCGGTGCCGATGCGCCACCCTTCATCATTGCCGAGATGAGCGGCAACCATAACCAGTCCCTGGACATCGCGCTGCAAATTGTCGAGGCCGCGGCCAGGGCCGGTGCCCATGCGTTGAAGCTGCAGACCTACACCGCGGACACCATGACCCTGGACCTGGCCGAAGGCGAGTTCTTCATCAAGGACCCCAACAGCCTATGGGCCGGTACTTCGCTGTACGCCTTGTATGAAAAGGCCCACACGCCCTGGGAATGGCACGCGCCGATTTTCGCTCGCGCCCGGGAACTGGGCCTGCTGGCGTTCTCCACGCCCTTCGATGAGAGTGCCGTGGACTTTCTCGAAAGCCTTGACGTGCCGGCCTACAAGATCGCCAGTTTCGAAAACACCGACCTGCCGCTGATACGCCGGGTCGCCGCGACGGGCAAGCCGCTGATCATTTCCACCGGCATGGCCAGCATCGCCGAACTCGATGAAACCGTGCGCGCCGCCCGCGAGGCCGGGTGCAAGGATCTGGTGCTGCTCAAATGCACCAGCACCTATCCGGCTTCACCGGCGAACAGCAACCTGAGGACGATTCCTCATCTGCGCGAGTTGTTTGATTGTCAGGTGGGGTTGTCCGATCACTCCATGGGCGTCGGTGTGTCCGTGGCGGCGGTGGCACTGGGTGCGACGGTGGTAGAAAAGCATTTCACCCTCGAGCGTGCGGCCGGTGGCGTCGACGCCAGCTTCTCGCTGGAGCCTTCTGAGCTGGTCAGCCTGGTGATTGAAACCGAACGCGCCTGGCAGGCCATGGGGCAAGTGCATTACGGCGTCACCGAGGCTGAGCGCCCATCCCTGGTGTACCGTCGGTCGTTGTATGTTGCCCAGGATATGGAGGCCGGTGAGCCCTTCGAAGGGACAAATCTGAGAACCATCCGTCCGGGACTCGGGCTGGCGCCCAAGCATGCGCAAAGCCTCCTGGGACGCCGTGCCCGTCAGGCCATCAAGCGTGGAACACCGCTGGACTGGTCGTTGGTCGAATAACCCCAAGCGGCGCTGATTCGGCAAAATGCGTGACCTGCGAGTCATAACGGGCATCTTCACTGTATTGTATTGACCGGGAAGATGGCGCCTGACCCTTTATCGGGTTCAGTGATAGCCCTCTATGCTTCCCGGCCGTCGCCTTGGTGTGACGGTAATCCAGGTTTGTCGGCGCCCCTCGATTCCTTGCGAGTGGTGGTATTGGGCTGTTTATTATTGGGAAGCCGTAATGATTGGCATAAAAAGCATTGCGAGCTACGTTCCTGTAGCCGGCGTGGACAATTACGCACAAGGTGCAAAATTCGAGAAGGATGAAGAGTTCATCCTGGGCAAGATCGGTTCGGCTTTCCTGCCGCGCAAAGGCGTGGATCAGGAAACCTCCGATCTGTGCGTTGAAGCGGCCAATGCGCTGTTTGCCAGCAACCCTGATCTGAAACGTGAATCCATCGATGCGTTGATTGTCGTCACCCAGAACGGTGACGAAGAAGGCCTGCCGCATACCGCAGCCATCGTGCAGGACAAGCTCGGCCTGCCGACCAACGTCGCCGCGTTCGATATTTCCCTGGGCTGTTCCGGTTACGTCTACGGCATCTATGCGATCAAGGGCTTCATGGAGGCCGCTGGCCTGAAGAACGGCCTGCTGATCACGGCCGACCCGTATTCGAAGATCGTCGACCCGGAAGACCGTAACACCACCATGCTGTTCGGCGATGCCGCCACCGCGACCTGGATGGGTGAAAATCCGACCTGGGCACTGGGCAAGGCCAAGTTCGGCACCGACGGTTCCGGCGCTCCACATTTGAAAGTCACTGACGGCGTGTTCTTCATGAACGGCCGCCAGGTCTTCAACTTCGCACTGCTCAAGGTGCCGGCACATTTGCATGAGTTGCTGGGCGAGTCGCAACTGAGGGCCGACGACATCGACGCGTTCTGCATTCACCAGGGCAGCGCGGCGATTGTCGATGCGGTCGCGCGGCGCTTCGAAGAATGCCCGCAGAAGTTCATCAAGGACATGGTCGAGACCGGTAACACGGTGTCGTCGAGCATTCCATTGCTGCTGGAAAAGCATATTCTCGATTCCGAATGGAAGCGCGTTGCGCTCAGCGGTTTCGGAGTGGGGCTGTCATGGGGTTCGGCGATCATCTATCGTCCTTGAATGAAAGTCTTTTAATAAAAAAGGCCGGTACAAAAAAGCGCTCAAGGGTTAACCTTGAGCGCTTTTTTGCTTGTAAGGAATGCGAGGTAGCATGAGCGAATGCTTTGAAGACAATGCTCAAGTTATCCAGCGGCGCTGGCCGTCGCTGTATGCGCGATTGAAAACGGAAGATCGCCTGGCCATCGAGGTCGAACTGATCGAGGGGCGGGACTCGACGTTGTGTGTGGGTGGCATCCAGCTCACCAGCCGCCATGATCGCTTGGGTGAGGCCCGTTTGCAGGCCGCCAGCCTGGCGCCAGACAAGCCGTTGCTGCACGTTTACGGCACCGGTTTCGGCGATTTGCCTTCGGTCTTGCTGGAGCGCGCGGGGCTTGAAAAGCTCTATGTCCATATTCTCAACGGCGCGCTTTTCGCACTGGTGCTGCAACTGATCGATCAACGCCAATGGCTGAGCGATCCGCGCGTGCAACTGCTGTATGCCGGCGATCTGTCGGACATCTGCACCCCGTTTTTTGCGTTGCCGGCCGAAATGCTGCTGGCGGATGACTTCAGTGCGAAGATCCGTGATCGCCTGGTCAGCGAAGTGCACCTGAGTTTCAACAATCGAGAATTCGACCCGCAGTCTCCCGTCATTCAGCAGCGCTTGCAGGACACACTCGAAGTGCTGCTTGCCGATGATGATGTGGCACAGCTGTTTGGCACGTGTTCCGAGCGTGAGATCTATGTGATCGGCACAGGGCCCAGCCTTGAAGGCAACTTCGAGCGCCTTGCAGCCGTGCGCAATCAAACGCCGCGTCCCCTGTTCATCAGTGTGGATACCGCCTACAGGCCCCTTCGCGAGCACGGAATCAAACCTGACCTGGTGGTGAGCATCGATCAGCGCATCAGTGCGCTGCACTTGCCGGGCGAGGACTCCGAAGGCATTCCGCTGGTGTACTTGCCTTTGAGCGATCCACAGATGCTGAAGGCCTGGAGCGGCAAGCGGTATGGCGGTTATTCCTCCAGCCCGATCTACGCCGCATTGCGTGAGCTACACCCGCGTGCGCAGCTCTACGTCAGTGGTAGCGTGATCCACCCGGCAGTCGATCTGGCAGTGAAGATGGGCGCGCAGCGCATCACGCTTTTCGGTGCGGATTTTTCCTTCCCGATGAACAGGACCCATACCGGTTGGAATGATGGTGACCTGGGCCCGCCAGTGAACCAGGCCAGGCACTGGGTGCACGATGGACATGGACAGAAGGTCAAGACGCAATTGAATTTCCGCAGTTACCTGTGCGAGCTCGAGCGTTACATCGCCAGGCATCCCGAGGTGCAGTTCTTCAACAGCAGTCGGGCAGGGGCAATGATTGCCGGTACGCAATTCAATCAGGATTTCGTGCAATGAAGCTTGAAGTGAAAGGCATCGATGAGTACCGGCAGTGCGCAGGACTGTTTCGCCTGGGGCGTGATGTCGAAGCGGCTTTGAACATGGTTGATCTGTTCGATGAGACGCAACGGCTGTTTGCACAGGCACCTCAGGATGTTCAGCAGGCCTGGGCCTTGATGCTCAGGCAAATGCTGGCCTGTCAGGAGCGCCAGGATTGGCTGGGGCTTGCCGACTTCATGGAATATGAGTTGATCGAATTGCTCGAAAACATGCCGGCCTGAGGGGCAGCAACAGCTTTGGCACGGGCGTTTGTGGGTTGGACAGTTTTATGGCGTCATTTTTTCGCGGTTGAGGGGCGCTAAGCCCTTGTTTTCTCGGGGGTGGCAGGGTGATGGCATTTTTTTTCAAAAAAGCCCTCAAGCAACCTGCCAACCCGACGATAACTATTACGAAGGTTCTCTAGGCCATACCCGGCGGTTGCCAGGGCCGGAAGCCGCAGTACCCAACCAACGAGGAATTCGTCATGGCTTTAACTGTAAATACCAACACCACGTCGCTGGGCGTTCAGAAAAACCTGAACCGTGCTACCGATGCACTTTCGACCTCGATGCAGCGCCTGTCTTCCGGCCTGAAAATCAACAGCGCCAAGGACGACGCCGCCGGCCTGCAGATCGCAACCCGCATGGCTGCACAGATCCGTGGTGGTACCCAGGCAATCCAGAACGCCAACGACGGTATCTCCGTTGCCCAGACCGCTGAAGGCGCTCTGCAAGCTTCGACCGACATTCTGCAGCGTATGCGTGAACTGGCTGTTAAAGCACGTAACGGTACCAACAGCACTGCTGACCAGACCGCTACCAACTCCGAATTCGCTCAGATGTCTGACGAGATCACTCGTATCTCTGCTTCCACCAACCTGAACGGCAAAAACCTGCTGGACGGTACGGCTGGTACCATGCAACTGCAAGTTGGCGCCAACACTGGCTCGGCCAACCGCATCGACCTGGTGCTGAGCTCCAAGTTCGACGCCGTATCCCTGTCCGTAGGCAGCGGTACTGTTGTTCTGACCGGTGCGACTTCCGCTACCCTGTCTGCCAACATCGACAACGCGATCACCGCGATCGACGCTGCTCTGGCATCGATCAACGCCACCCGCGCAAACCTGGGTGCTTCGCAGAACCGTCTGACCAGCACCATCTCCAACCTGCAGAACATCGTGGAAAACACCACTGCTGCACAAGGCCGTGTACAAGACACCGACTTCGCCGCAGAAACCGCGAACCTGACCAAGCAGCAAACCCTGCAACAGGCTTCCACCTCGGTTCTGGCCCAGGCCAACCAACTGCCTTCCGCTGTACTGAAGCTGCTTCAGTAATTTCGGAATGAGTTTGAGCGGGGGAGTGTGCTTGTCACGCTCTCTCGCTTTTTACGTTAAGAGGTGATGGGCATGGAGATGAGCGTAAAGCTTGGCGTGTCTTATCCGGCTCCCCAGCCAGCGAGCACTGTCTCGGATAAAGCGCCGGAAAAGCCTGAAGCCGCCAGCGTGACTCCAGCGGCGGACAAGAAGCTGGATGCGGATGACACTCACCTGAAGCACGCGGTGCAGCAGATCGAAAAATTTGTGCAGTCGATCAAGCGCAATCTGGAGTTCTCGATAGACGAGCAATCCGGAAAGGTCGTCGTCAAGGTGATTGCAAGCGAAACGGGCGAAGTCGTGCGACAGATCCCCTCCGCAGAGGCCCTCAAGCTGGCAGAAAGCCTGAGCAATGCGAGCCACGTATTGTTCGACGCTAAGGTTTGATAGCTGGCATGAATCGTGTCTGTACGTTCTTTGGCGCAGGTATTGGTCAAAAGAGTGGCAGCAACCTGAAGGGAGACGCAAAATGGCAAGTCCAATTTTACCGGGTTCGGGCTTAGGCTCTGGCCTGAATATCGGTGATATCGTCACTGCGCTGGTCAACGCCGACAAATCGGCGAAGCAGACGCAGATCGATACCCAGACCAAAACCAACACGCTGAAGATTTCCGGTGTCGGTTCCTTGAAAAGCGCATTGACGGCCTTTCAGACGGCGCTGACCAATCTCGGTAGCAATACCAATCCTGCGTTTGCGGGCTTTACCGCCACTTCGGGTACCCCGTCGATTCTGGGTGCAACCTCCGACAACACCGCAGTTGCCGGTTCCTACAGCGTTGTTGTGAACAACCTGGCCACCAGCTCGAAAGTAGCCAGTGCTTCTTTTGCCGGCGGTGCCGCCAGTGCCATTCCGAGTGGTACTCTGAAAATCAGTCAGAATGGCACTGATTACGATGTCACGATTCCAGCCAATGCGACCTTGCAGAGCACTCGGGATGCCATCAACTCTGCGCAGGCGAGTAATGGTATTTCTGCCAACATCGTGACCGACAGCAGCGGTGCGTCGCGACTGGTGATCAGTTCCAGCAAGACCGGCGCGGGTTCCGACCTTGTGGTCAGCGGTATCGCCGGCCTTGCAATCGACGGTACGCAACCGATGGGTGCCAACCCTTCTGCTTCCAGTTCGGGGGCGGTCAACGGGGTGGCGGTGGATGCGTCGCTGACCATCGATGGTCTGGCAGTGACCAGCAAGAGCAATACGGTTACCGGCGCCGTCAGTGGCCTGACCCTGAACCTGACGTCCGCGAGCCCGGGTACACCGCCGGCTGCTGCGACCGTCACCGTGGCGACCAACACCACCGGTTTGCAAACATCGATCCAGTCGTTCGTCGATTCCTACAACACCCTGATGAACACCATCAATTCCCTGACCAAGGCGACAGCGGATGCCGATGGCAACCTGACGGTTCAGGCGGCGTTTACCGGTGACTCGATGTCGCGCACGCTGATTTCCGATATCCGCAGCGTGCTGACGGCTCCCGGGGCGGGCGGTCCATTGGCGGTGCTGTCGCAGATCGGCGTGATGACAAACGAGAAAACCGGCAACCTGGCGTTCGACACGACGGCGTTCAACAAGACGATGTCCACCGGCGGTATGAGTGGCCAGGTGCAGCAGTTGTTCAGCGGAACCAACGCGACCAACGGCCTGCTGGCGCGCATGGGCACTGCAATCAAGCCTTATGTGCAGGCCGGTGGCTTGCTCGATCAGCGCAATAGCAACCTGCAGAGCGTGAGCAAGAATCTTTCGAATCAGCAGTCGGCATTGGACTTGCGTGTCGCGAACATGACCAAGACGCTGACCGCCAAATACAACGCAATGGACCTTCTGGTCGGGCAAATGAAAGCGACGGCGACTAGCATCACTTCGTTCTTCACGTCCTTGAACGCCCAGAAGTCCAACAGCTAGTCATGAGCTGACGACAAAAACCCGGCTACGCATTTTCGCGTGTGCCGGGTTTTTGTCTTTTGCTCTAAAGTTTTCTGGTTTGTGGACGATACACTGCTCATACGAGTCATTGTGGTAATGAGGTAGAACATGAATCCAATGTTAGCCCTTCGGCAGTATCAGAAAGTGGGCGCGCACGCCCAGACGTCCGAAGCGAGTCCGCATCGTTTGGTGCAAATGCTCATGGAAGGTGGCCTGGACCGTATCGCTCAGGCCAAAGGCGCCCTGGAACGCAAGGACATTCCCGGCAAGTGTGTGTCGATCAGCAAGGCGATTGGCATCATCGGTGGCTTGCGTGAAGGCCTGGATCTTGAAAATTGCGCCGATGCCGTGGGCGAGCTCGACAGTCTTTACATCTATATGATGAAGCGCCTGGCCGAGGCGAACATCAGCAGCGACCCGAAGATTCTCGATGAGGTTGCGGGGCTGCTTCGCACGGTGAAAGAAGGCTGGGACGGCATTGCTGAGCCAGGTCCGCAGTTCTAGGGAGATCGCCATGAGTCTTGTATTGCAGCGAATAGAACAAACCCGTGAAGCGCTGGTCGGTGCCTTGGCCGAGCGCGACTGGGAGGCCATCGGTCAATTGGACCTGGATTGCCGTTCGTGCATGGAAGACGTCTTGAGCGAGGCTTCGCTGGATGAAGAAGTTCTGCGCAGCAATCTTGAGGAGTTGCTGTATGTCTACAAGCAGCTGCTTGAGGTGGCGATGGGGGAGAGGCAGGCGATAGTCGATGAAATGTCTCAGATCCAGCAAGCGCGGAACGCGGCAAAGGTTTACCATCTGTTTGGTTAGTTAACCTCAAGTTAATCCAGACATGTGCGCCATAAATTTGACTGTGCACGTTTTTTTGACTTAACTAGTGGCTGGTTCCAGATTTCAGTCGTCTTCAGGCACAACGTGTCTGCAAGCGTCTAGCTTGCCCCAGCATTTTGGGCATTGAGTTGACTAGGGAAGTTGCTATTGCATGTGGCGTGAAACCAAAATTCTGCTGATCGATGACGATAGCGTCCGCCGCCGCGACCTGGCGGTGATCTTGAATTTTCTCGGCGAAGAAAATTTACCCTGCGGTAGCCATGACTGGCAGCAGGCTGTCGGCTCATTGTCGTCAAGTCGTGAAGTAATCTGTGTCCTCATCGGGACGGTCAATGCTCCTGGTGCACTTCTGGGCTTGCTTAAGACACTCTCGACCTGGGATGAGTTCCTTCCGGTTTTGTTAATGGGCGATAATTCTTCCATTGACCTGCCGGAAGACCAGCGTCGCCGAGTGCTTTCGACCCTCGAAATGCCACCCAGCTACAGCAAGTTGCTCGATTCGCTGCACCGTGCCCAGGTCTATCGCGAGATGTACGACCAGGCCCGCGAGCGCGGTCGTCATCGCGAACCTAATCTTTTCCGCAGCCTTGTCGGCACCAGCCGGGCGATTCAACACGTCCGTCAGATGATGCAGCAAGTCGCCGATACCGATGCCAGCGTGCTGATCCTCGGTGAGTCCGGCACCGGCAAGGAAGTGGTTGCGCGCAACCTGCATTACCATTCCAAGCGCCGCGAAGCGCCGTTCGTGCCGGTCAACTGCGGGGCGATCCCGGCCGAGTTGCTGGAAAGCGAATTGTTCGGTCATGAGAAGGGCGCCTTCACCGGGGCGATCACCAGCCGCGCCGGTCGATTTGAACTGGCCAATGGTGGCACCCTGTTCCTCGATGAAATCGGCGACATGCCGCTGCCGATGCAGGTCAAGTTGCTGCGCGTATTGCAGGAGCGCACCTTCGAGCGTGTGGGCAGCAACAAGACCCAGAGCGTCGACGTGCGCATCATTGCAGCGACCCACAAGAATCTCGAAAGCATGATCGAGATCGGCACCTTCCGCGAAGACTTGTACTACCGCCTGAATGTGTTCCCGATCGAGATGGCGCTGCGCGAGCGCGTCGAAGACATTCCGTTGCTGATGAACGAGCTGATCTCGCGCATGGAGCACGAGAAGCGCGGTTCGATCCGTTTCAACTCGGCGGCGATCATGTCGCTGTGCCGGCATGGCTGGCCGGGTAACGTCCGCGAGCTGGCCAACCTGGTGGAGCGCATGGCGATCATGCATCCGTACGGCGTGATCGGTGTGGCCGAGTTGCCGAAGAAGTTCCGCTACGTCGACGATGAAGACGAGCAGATGGTCGACAGCCTGCGCAGCGATCTGGAAGAGCGCGTGGCCATCAATGGTCATACGCCGGACTTCACCGCCAACGCCATGTTGCCTCCCGAGGGCCTGGACCTGAAGGACTACCTCGGCGGTCTGGAGCAAGGGTTGATTCAGCAGGCGCTGGATGATGCCAATGGCATTGTGGCGCGCGCGGCCGAGCGGCTGCGTATTCGTCGTACCACGCTGGTGGAAAAGATGCGCAAGTACGGCATGAGCCGTCGTGATGGAGACGAACAGGCAGATGATTGACGCCTGTTTTTCAACCCATTCATTTACAAGAAGTTTTTTTTAGGCACGGGTATTGCTACGTCCCTCGCAACGTTCCGTTTCACTGACGGTCAGCCAAGCGAGAGAGCACAATGCCCCAAGCCGCCCAGATGTCTCCTGTCCCTGATGCTTCGCGGCAACCGTCGTCCGTAGAGCAGGCGAGTCGGCTGGGCCTTGAGCAGGCATTCGCGCTGTTCAATCAGATGTCCAGTCAGTTGACCGATTCCTACAGCATGCTTGAAGCCCGGGTAACCGAGCTCAAGGGTGAATTGGCGGTGGTCAGTGCTCAGCGCATGCAGGAGCTGGCGGAAAAAGAACGCCTGGCCAACCGCCTGCAAAACCTCCTTGATCTGTTACCCGGTGGTGTCATCGTCATTGACGCCCAGGGCATCGTGCGCGAAGCCAATCCGGCGGCGTGCGAATTGCTGGGTTTACCGCTGGAGGGTGAACTGTGGCGCCACGTCATTGCTCGCTGTTTTGCGCCGCGCGAAGACGATGGTCATGAAGTCTCCCTCAAGGATGGTCGGCGTCTGTCGATCGCCACGCGCTCGCTGGACGCCGAGCCCGGCCAGCTGGTGTTGCTCAATGACCTGACTGAAACCCGCCACCTGCAGGATCAACTGGCCCGTCATGAGCGCCTGTCGTCGCTGGGGCGCATGGTCGCTTCACTGGCTCATCAGATTCGCACGCCGTTGTCCGCCGCGCTGCTGTACGCCAGCCATTTGACCGAGCAGGAGCTGCCGGTCGCTACCCAGCAGCGCTTTGCCGGGCGCCTCAAGGAGCGCCTGCACGAGCTGGAGCACCAGGTGCGCGACATGCTGGTGTTCGCCCGGGGCGAGTTGCCGCTGACCGATCGCGTGACGCCCGGTCAACTGATGCAGTCGTTGCAAGCGGCCGCGCTGACCCACGTGCAGGATCTGCCGATCCGCTGGCAGTGCGACAGTCACTCGGGGGAGTTGCTGTGCAATCGCGACACGTTGGTCGGAGCGATCCTCAATCTGATCGAGAACGCCATTCAGGCCAGCGCCGGTCAATTGCGCCTCAAGATTCATCTCTACACCCGCGGCAACAACCTGCACCTGTGCGTCAGTGACAGTGGCTCCGGTATCGATGCCGCCGTTCTGGCGCGATTGGGCGAACCCTTTTTCACCACCAAGACCACCGGCACGGGTCTTGGCCTGACCGTGGTCAAGGCAGTGGCGCGTGCTCATCAGGGAGAGATGCAGCTGCGTTCGCGGCTCGGTCGCGGCACTTGCGCGCAGGTGATCCTGCCGTTGTTCAGCAGTGCTCAAGGGGCGGAGTGACGCACATGGGTATCAAGGTTTTACTGGTCGAGGACGACCGCGCGTTGCGCGAGGCACTGGCTGATACGCTATTGCTCGCGGGGCACGATTACAAGGCAGTGGGGTCGGCCGAAGATGCGCTTGCTGCTGTCGGCAGCGAGGCGTTCAGCCTGGTGATCAGCGACGTCAACATGCCGGGCATGGACGGCCACCAGTTGCTCGGCATGCTGCGAGTGCGGCAGCCGCAGTTACCGGTGTTGTTGATGACGGCTCACGGCGCTGTCGAGCGTGCGGTCGATGCGATGCGCCAAGGGGCGGCGGATTACCTGGTCAAGCCATTCGAGCCCAAGGCGTTGCTCGATCTGGTAGGGCGTCATGCCCTGGGCAGTCTCGGCTTGACCGAAGGCGAAGGACCGGTAGCGTTCGAGCCGGCGAGCGCGCAGCTACTCGAGTTGGCGGCGCGGGTCGCACGCAGCGACTCCACTGTGCTGATCTCGGGTGAGTCGGGCACGGGCAAGGAAGTGTTGGCGCGTTACATCCATCAGCATTCTCATCGCGCCCATCAGCCATTTATTGCGATCAACTGCGCGGCGATCCCGGACAACATGCTCGAAGCGACCTTGTTCGGTCACGAGAAGGGTGCCTTCACCGGCGCCATTGCTGCGCAAGCCGGCAAGTTCGAGCAGGCCGACGGTGGCACCATTCTGCTCGATGAAATTTCCGAAATGCCCCTGGGGCTCCAGGCCAAATTGCTGCGCGTGCTGCAAGAGCGCGAGGTCGAAAGGGTTGGGGCGCGTAAACCGGTCACGCTGGACATTCGTGTGGTTGCGACTACCAATCGTGACCTTGCGGGTGAAGTGGCGGCGGGGCGCTTTCGCGAGGATCTTTATTATCGCCTGTCGGTGTTTCCTCTGGCCTGGCGCCCGTTGCGCGAGCGCACCGCCGACATCCTGCCGCTGGCCGAGCGTCTGCTGGCCAGGCACGTCAATAAAATGAAGCATTCGCCTGCCAGATTGTCGCCCGAGGCTCAGGTGTGCCTGATCGGTTATCCGTGGCCAGGTAACGTGCGTGAGCTGGACAACGCGATTCAGCGTGCGCTGATTTTGCAGCAGGGTGGTTTGATCCAGCCGCAGGATTTCTGCCTGGCGGGGCCGGTGGCTTGCGCTCCATTGCCGGCGTTGGCGCCGGCACCGGTGCGTCCTGTGGAAGTCGAGGCCGAGTCGGCCGGTGCGCTGGGCGATGACCTGCGTCGCCGTGAATTCCAGATGATCATCGATACCTTGCGCGCCGAGCGCGGTCGTCGCAAAGAGGCGGCCGAGCGCCTGGGCATCAGCCCGCGAACCCTGCGTTACAAGCTGGCGCAGATGCGCGATGCCGGCATGGATGTGGAAGCCTATCTCTTTGCCACCTGATCCCTGGTTCCAATACCTGGGCCTGTAGGAGCGTGCTTGCTCGCGATGGTCGTTAACGATAACGCGGGGCGTCAGGATAAACGCGGCGTTCTTTAGTTCATCGCGAGCAAGCTCGCTCCTACGGGGGCTAGTGGCGATGAGAGGGGCTTTTGTGAAACTTGGCCATGGAGCTGGCACCCTTGTTGCTAACACCTCACTACCCGCCGAGTGAGTGTCAAAAAATTGCGGGTCGTCAAAGAGAGAAACCATGAGCCAAGGTATTGAATTCAATCGGTTGATGCTGGATATGCGCGCCATGCAAATGGATGCCATGTCTGCGCCGAAATCGACGGCCGTCCCTGAAGTGGCGGGCAGCAGTTTTTCCGACATGCTCGGCCAGGCCGTCAATAAAGTGAACGACACCCAACAGGCTTCCACTCAGTTGGCCAGCGCCTTCGAAATCGGCAAAAGCGGCGTCGACCTGACAGACGTGATGATTTCCTCGCAGAAGGCTAGCGTGTCATTCCAGGCATTGACCCAGGTGCGCAACAAGTTGGTTCAGGCTTACCAAGACATCATGCAGATGCCGGTTTAAAGGACGAGATTGAGTCATGGCAGAAGCAGTCGCCGATAACGTTCCGGCCAAGGCCACTCCAATAGACGGCAAGCCGCCGCTGTTCGGATTGTCCTTCCTGGAAAACCTCTCCGAGATGACCATGTTGCGTCAGGTGGGCCTGTTGGTCGGCCTGGCGGCGAGCGTGGCGATTGGCTTTGCCGTGGTGTTGTGGTCCCAGCAGCCGGACTACCGGCCTCTGTACGGCAGCCTTGCCGGCATGGACGCCAAGCAGGTCATGGATACCCTGGCCTCCGCCGATATTCCGTACACCGTCGAACCCAATTCCGGTGCCTTGCTGGTCAAGGCCGATGACCTGTCCCGTGCGCGGCTCAAGCTCGCAGCCGCTGGTGTCACTCCCAGCGACGGCAACATCGGTTTTGAAATCCTCGACAAGGAACAGGGGCTGGGCACCAGCCAGTTCATGGAAGCGACCCGCTATCGTCGCGGCCTCGAAGGCGAACTGGCCCGCACCATTTCCAGCCTGAACAACGTCAAGGGTGCCCGTGTGCACCTGGCGATCCCGAAAAGTTCGGTGTTCGTGCGCGACGAGCGCAAGCCAAGTGCTTCGGTTCTGGTTGAGCTGTACTCCGGTCGCTCGCTGGAGCCAGGCCAGGTCGTCGCCATCATCAATCTGGTGGCAACCAGCGTTCCCGAACTCAGCAAGTCGCAGATCACCGTGGTCGACCAGAAGGGCAACCTGCTGTCGGATCAGGCGGAAAACTCCGAACTGACCATGGCCGGCAAGCAATTCGACTACAGCCGCCGCATGGAAAGCATGCTCACCCAGCGCGTGCACAACATCCTGCAGCCGGTACTGGGCAACGATCGCTATAAAGCCGAAGTGTCCGCGGATGTGGACTTCAGTGCGGTCGAGTCGACTTCCGAGCAATTCAACCCGGATCAACCGGCGTTGCGCAGCGAGCAGTCGGTCAACGAACAACGCACCGCCAGCAATGGTCCGCAAGGCGTGCCGGGTGCCCTGAGCAACCAGCCGCCGTCGCCGGCCTCCGCGCCGCAAACCACCGGTGGTGCGACCGCGTCGGCCGGCATGGTGCAGCCAGGCCAGCCACTGATCGACGCCAACGGCCAGCAAATCATGGACCCGGCCACCGGTCAGCCGATGCTCGCACCGTACCCGGCGGACAAGCGTCAGCAATCGACCAAAAACTTCGAGCTCGACCGTTCCATCAGCCATACCAAGCAGCAGCAGGGCCGATTGAATCGCCTGTCGGTGTCGGTGGTGGTCGATGACCAGGTCAAGATCAACCCGGCCAACGGCGAAACCACCCGTGCGCCATGGAGCGCCGATGAGTTGGCGCGCTTCACTCGCCTGGTTCAGGATGCGGTCGGCTTCGATGCCAGCCGTGGTGACAGTGTCAGTGTGATCAACATGCCGTTCTCCGCCGAGCGCGGTGAAGTGATTGCCGATATTCCGTTCTACTCCCAGCCCTGGTTCTGGGACATCGTCAAGCAAGTGCTGGGTGTGCTGTTCATTCTGGTGCTGGTGTTCGGTGTGCTGCGTCCGGTGCTCAACAACATCACTGGCGGCGGCAAAGGCAAGCAGTTGGCCGGCATTGGCAGCGACGTCGAGTTGGGTGGCATGGGCGGCCTGGACGGCGAGCTGGCCAACGACCGCGTCAGCCTCGGCGGCCCGACCAGCATCCTGCTGCCGAGCCCGAGCGAAGGCTATGACGCACAGTTGAACGCAATCAAGAGTCTGGTGGCAGAAGACCCGGGTCGTGTGGCCCAGGTCGTGAAAGAGTGGATTAACGCAGATGAGTGATAACCGAGCCGTTGCCGCCAAACTGTCCAAGGTCGACAAGGCCGCAATCCTGTTGCTGTCCCTGGGCTCCACCGACGCGGCCCAGGTGCTGCGTCACATGGGCCCCAAAGAGGTTCAGCGCGTGGGTGTGGCCATGGCCCAGATGGGGAATGTGCACCGCGAGCAGGTCGAGCAGGTGATGAGCGAGTTCGTCGATATCGTCGGCGACCAGACCAGCCTGGGCGTCGGCTCCGACGACTATGTGCGCAAAATGCTCACCCAGGCCCTGGGCGAAGACAAGGCCAATGGCCTGATCGACCGCATCCTGCTCGGTGGCAACACCAGCGGCCTCGACAGTCTGAAGTGGATGGAGCCGCGCGCCGTCGCCGACGTGATCCGTTACGAGCACCCGCAGATCCAGGCGATCGTGGTGGCGTATCTCGATCCGGACCAGGCCGGTGAAGTGCTTGGCAACTTCGACCACAAGGTGCGGCTGGACATCATCCTGCGAGTCTCCTCGCTGAACACCGTACAGCCTGCGGCCCTGAAAGAACTCAACCAGATTCTCGAGAAGCAGTTCTCCGGTAACTCGAATGCCTCGCGCACCACCCTGGGTGGCATCAAGCGTGCGGCGGACATCATGAACTTCCTCGACAGCTCGATCGAAGGCCAGCTCATGGACTCGATCCGCGAAGTCGACGAAGACCTGTCCGGTCAGATCGAAGACCTCATGTTCGTCTTCAACAACCTGGCCGATGTCGACGATCGCGGGATCCAGGCGCTGCTGCGCGAAGTGTCCTCCGATGTGCTGGTGCTGGCCCTCAAGGGTTCGGACGAAGGCGTCAAGGAGAAGATCTTCAAGAACATGTCCAAGCGTGCGGCCGAACTGTTGCGCGACGACCTGGAAGCCAAGGGCCCGGTGCGCGTCAGCGACGTGGAAACCGCGCAGAAGGAAATCCTCACCATCGCCCGCCGTATGGCCGAAGCCGGAGAAATCGTTCTCGGCGGCAAGGGCGGCGAGGAAATGATCTAACACCATGGTCAAGAATGATGATGCACCCACTGACCTGATCCGGGCCAGGGATGTCAGTGGCTTCGATACCTGGGCGTTGCCCAGTTTCGACCCGCCGGAACCCGAGCCGGAACCGGAGCCTGAACCCGAGCCGCCGGAGATGGAGGAAGTGCCGCTGGAGGAAGTCCAGCCACTGACCCTCGAAGAGCTCGAAAGCATTCGCCAGGAAGCCTATAACGAAGGCTTCGCGGTGGGTGAGAAAGAAGGATTCCACAGCACCACGCTCAAGGTCCGCCAGGAAGCTGAAGTGGCCCTGACGGCCAAGATCGCGGCGCTGGAGCAACTGATGACGCACCTGTTCGAGCCCATTGCCGAACAGGACACCGAGATCGAAAAGTCTATGGTCGACCTCGTGCAGCACATCACCAGGCAGGTGATCCAGCGCGAACTGGCCATCGACTCCACGCAGATCGAACACGTCATGCGCGAAGCGCTGAAGCTGTTGCCGCTGGGCGTGGGCAATGTGCGGCTGTACATCAATCCGCAGGATTTCGAACAGGTCAAAGCCCTGCGCGAGCGCCATGAAGAAACCTGGCGCATCGTCGAGGACGAAGCGCTGTTGCCTGGCGGATGTCGGGTCGAGACCGAACACAGCCGCATCGACGCCACGGTCGAAACCCGTGTCGCGCGGGTGATGGACAAGCTGTTCGATCAGTTGCACGAGCAGGCATTGCACCCGGCTGCGCCGGACCTGAGCCTTGAACTGCCAATCGAAGGCAAGCCTGCGGTCGCTCCGGCTCCGGATGTTCCCGATGCGCCTTGAACGCACCAGTTTCGCCAAGCGCCTGGGCAGCTACGCCGAGGCCACGGGGCTGGAGGGCGCACCGATCCTCGAAGGCCGCCTGCTGCGCATGGTCGGCCTGACCCTCGAAGCCGAGGGCCTGCGCGCCGCCATGGGCAGCCGCTGCATGGTCATCAACGACGACAGCTATCACCCGGTGCAGGTTGAAGCCGAAGTAATGGGCTTCTCCGGCAGCAAGGTCTTTCTGATGCCGGTCGGCAGTGTCGCCGGCATTGCGCCCGGTGCCCGGGTGGTGCCCTTGGCCGATACCGGTCGCCTGCCCATGGGCATGAGCATGCTCGGACGGGTGCTCGACGGTGCCGGTCGTGCCCTGGACGGCAAGGGCGGGATGAAGGCCGAAGACTGGGTACCCATGGATGGCCCAACCATCAACCCGCTCAAGCGCGAGCCGATCAGTGAGCCGCTGGACGTGGGCATCCGTTGCATCAACGGCATGTTGACCGTCGGTCGCGGCCAGCGGCTCGGCCTGTTTGCCGGTACCGGTGTCGGTAAATCGGTGTTGCTGGGGATGATGACGCGCTTTACCGAGGCCGACATTATCGTCGTCGGGCTGATCGGTGAACGGGGTCGTGAAGTCAAGGAATTCATCGAGCATATCCTCGGTGAAGAGGGGCTCAAGCGTTCAGTGGTCGTGGCGTCCCCGGCGGACGATGCGCCGCTGATGCGACTGCGCGCTGCCATGTATTGCACACGCATCGCCGAGTATTTCCGCGACAAGGGCAAGAACGTTCTGTTGCTGATGGATTCCCTGACCCGATTCGCTCAGGCCCAGCGGGAAATCGCCCTGGCCATTGGCGAGCCGCCGGCGACCAAGGGCTATCCGCCGTCGGTATTCGCCAAGCTGCCGAAACTGGTGGAGCGGGCGGGTAACGCGGAGAAGGGCGGTGGTTCGATCACCGCGTTCTACACCGTGCTGTCCGAAGGCGACGACCAGCAGGACCCGATTGCCGACTCGGCGCGGGGCGTGCTCGACGGGCACATTGTGCTGTCCCGGCGACTGGCCGAGGAAGGGCATTACCCGGCCATTGATATCGAGGCATCCATCAGTCGGGTGATGCCGGCGGTGGTATCGCCGGAACACATGACCCGTGCGCAGTATTTCAAGCAGTTGTGGTCGCGCTATCAGCAGAGCCGGGACCTGATCAGTGTTGGCGCCTATGTCGCCGGTGGAGATCGGGAGACCGATCTGGCGATCTCCCTGCAACCGCAATTGGTCAAATACCTGCGTCAGGGCCTCAACGACAGCATCAGCCTGGGCGAAAGCGAAGCGTATCTCGCCTCGATCTTCGCGCCCGCGGCAGGCGGTTAAGCGGTCATGGCCCAGAGTCGGGCAGGAAGGCTGGCGCCCGTGGTGGAAATGGCCGAAAAGGCCGAGAAAACCGCGGTCCAGCGCCTGGGGCACTTTCAAGGACAGGTTCGCCTGGCGGAAAGCAAGCTCGCCGACCTTGAAGCCTTCCGTCTCGACTATCAGGAACAATGGATCGTACGCGGCAGCGGCGGTGTCTCGGGCCAATGGTTGCTGGGCTATCAGGGCTTTCTTGCGCAACTGGGCACGGCCATCGACCAGCAGCGGCAAAGCCTGGTCTGGCATCAGAATAACCTCAACAAAGCCCGGGAAACCTGGCAGCAGGCGTTTGCCCGGGTCGAAGGTTTGCGCAAGCTGGTACAGCGTTATGCCGATGAGGCGCGGGCGCTTGAAGACCGGCGCGAGCAGAAGTTGCTGGATGAATTATCCCAGCGCCTGCCACGGCAGGATCACTTGTAGGAGCGAGCTCGCTCGCGATGAACCTGTGAGCGCACGGGGATGTCAGGTGTACAGCGATAGCGATCCGACAGCCACCACAACCTCCCGCCTTGCTCCAACCTCTACCAAATGCTAAACCTTGTGCAAGCGGGTTTACCAATGACAAGGAAGCCATGAAATGTCAGTCGTTACAGAAGTCTCTCCGGATGGGCAAAAACTGACGATATCGGTCAAGGGACGATTCGATTTTGCCAAGCATCAGGAGTTTCGTCAGTCCTACGAAGATAAACAGCTATCGGCAGTTGTGGTCGACCTGAAAGACGCCACTTACCTCGACAGCTCGGCCCTGGGCATGCTGCTTCTGCTGCGTGATCATGCCGGTGGCGACAACTCCGATGTGCGCGTCGTCAATAGCAGTACCGACGTGCGCAAGATCCTCGCCATCTCCAACTTCGACAAGCTGTTCGACATCAGTTGATTGCCATGCAGCCACTGGAGCCGCTGACGATCCTGATTGCCGAGGACAGCGCCGCCGATCGCCTGCTGTTGTCGAGCATCTTGCGCCGCCAGGGGCACGAAGTGCTGACGGCGGCCAACGGTGAAGAAGCGGTCGAGGCGTTTCGCCAGCAATCACCGCATCTGGTGTTGATGGATGCGCTGATGCCGGTCATGGACGGTTTCGAGGCAGCCCGGCAAATCAAGGCCCTGGCCGGGGAAACCCTGGTGCCGATCATCTTCCTCACTTCCTTGTCCGAAAGCGAAGCGCTGGCCCGTTGTCTGGAGGTCGGCGGTGACGACTTTCTGGCGAAACCGTACAACCAGGTGATTCTCGCAGCCAAGATCAAGGCGATGGATCGCTTGCGGCGCTTGCAGGACACGGTGCTGCAACAGCGTGACCAGATCGCCCGGCACCACGACTACCTGCTCAATGAGCAGCGTGTGGCCAAGGCCGTTTTCGACAAGGTGGCGCATTCCGGCTGCCTGAATGCCGCTCCGAACATCCGTTATCTGCAATCGCCCTATGCGCTGTTCAACGGCGACCTGTTGCTGGCCGCGTTCACGCCGGCCGGAGACATGCACGTACTGCTGGGCGACTTCACCGGCCACGGTCTGCCGGCGGCAGTGGGGGCCATGCCCCTGGCCGAAGTGTTTTACGGGATGACGGCCAAGGGCTATGGCCTGGCGGAAACCCTGCGTGAGATGAATGCCAAGCTCAAGCGCATCCTGCCGGTGGACATGTTCTGCTGTGCCACGTTGCTGTGCCTGAGTTTCCAGCGTCGTTCGGTGGAAGTCTGGAACGGTGGAATGCCGGACGGTTACTTGCATTGCATTGCCAGTGGCGAGCGAACGCCTCTTCCGGCGCGGCACCTGCCCTTGGGTGTGCTGACTCCGGAATCCTTCGATGAGCGCACTGATGTGTTTCCCATGGCGCTCGGAGATCGGGTTTTCCTGTTGTCCGATGGGGTGATCGACACCTGCGACGCCAATGATCAGTTGTTTGGCGAGCAGCGATTGCAGCAGGTGTTTGCCGCCAACTGTCAGCCAGATGCGCTGTTCGAAGAAATCGAGCAGGCGCTTCGCGATTTCGGCGGAGAGAACCGCGACGATGTCAGCATGGTCGAAATCAGCCTGCTGGAGCCGGCGCAGATCACTCCGCCAACGTTGATCTACTCCGACAGCGGCCAGTCCTGTCCGCTGGACTGGTCGGTGAGTTTCGAATTTCGCGCCGCCACGCTCAAGCGTTTCAATCCATTGCCCTATCTGTTGCAGTTGCTGCTGGAGGTTCATGGCCTTCGGGCTCAGAGCGGTGCGCTCTACAGTGTGCTGGCGGAGCTCTACTCCAATGCGCTGGAGCATGGCGTGCTGGGGCTGGATTCGAGCCTCAAGCGCGATGCCTCGGGTTTTGCGCGATATTATCAAGAGCGCAATGCGCGGCTGGACGAGCTTCAGGAAGGCTATGTGCGGCTACATTTGCAGGTGGCGCCAACAGACGACGGCGGTTGCCTTAGCATTCACATCGAAGACAGCGGCAAGGGTTTCGATGTCGAACGGGTGATGCAAAGACCGCTGGATGACATCCGCCTGTCGGGACGTGGGGTCAGCCTGATCCGCCAGTTGGGACGTAATGCCCGCTGGACCGACGATGGTCGAAGTGCACGCGTGGAGTTTATCTGGGAGGCTCTGGCATAATCCGCGCATTCTTGATCAAGGAGTGAGCAAGTGGACGACACACATGTGGATCGCAGCGTGCTGAGTACATTGCAGGAAGTGATGGAAGATGGCTATCCGGATCTGCTGGATATCTTTCTTGCCGACTCCGAAGAGCGCCTGAAAGTCCTGAGAGCAGCTGACAGTGCCGCACTGCTCGTTGAAACCGCCCATAGCTTCAAAGGCAGCAGCAGCAATATGGGCGCAGTCAGGCTGACCGAGCTCTGCCATCGACTCGAGCAGCAGGCCAGTAGTTCGCCATGCACTGGCGTTCAGGAACTGGTCCGCGAAATCGACCGCGAGTTCGCCGCTATCCGGCCTCTGTACGAGGCTGAACGACAGCGTTGCCCGGCAAAAATCTGAGCATGCGCTGCATTTGGTCTCCTTCGAGTGAAACTGGCTCGACCTTTGCAATCAACTCTCCCGACTGTACCTACGATCCCAGTGCAGCGGAGACCGTTTCATGCCCGTTACCCCCAATATTCTGCTTCAGGCCTCCAGGCAGGCCAGGACTCAAGCCGACTCCGCCAATCCTCCGGCGCTGACCGCTGAGCCCGGGGACAAGGCCGCAAGCTTCGCTCAGGTCTACGCCAATCAGGCGCAGGACAAGCCCAATGCGGTGGTGGATACCTCGTCCGGGACGAGTCGTGACAAAACCTGCGAAGTCGCCGGAAAAAAAGACGCTGGCGACGACAAGTCTGCCGCCGAGGAGCCGGTGGTTGCCGATGGCGGCAAATCCTTGCCTGCCGACAAGCCGGTACAGGCTGACGACAAGACAGCCGGCGATGATGCGTCGGATACCGACCCGGCGCAGGTCGTCGATGCTGCGCCGGTCGATCCGGCGCTTGATCCGTCGTTGCTGCAAGCCATACAGCCAGTGATGCCAGCGCCAGTGCCGACAACGCCTACCGTGGCCGAAGCAGCGCAGCCAGTGGTTGAAGCGCCGGTTGCTGCGGCGACCACGGCTGCAAGTGCTACGGCGCCGAGCAGTACTGGCGGCGATTTCGATCCCGAAGCCGATCCCCTCGACGCATTGCCGGCGGTGCGCCTGGCGATGGAGCAGAGCGGTCACGTATCGGCGTCCAGCCAGGCGCAACCCAAGTCCGCACCGACTCAGGCGCAAGCCCAGGCTGACGGTGAGCTGACACCCGCGCAAAACTTTGCCGCCGGCATGGCGATCATGCTGGATGTTCAGGGCGACAAGAGCAGCACCGGTCAGGGGGACGACAAGGCTTTCAGCGGCTTGATCGATGACGGTCTGAAGGACCTCAAGTCCGCCAGCAGCGACACCCGTGTCGACGATTTCGCCAACCGCCTGGCAGCGCTGACCCAGGCGGCCACACCGAAGACCGCCAATGCCTTGCCGGTGAACCAGCCGATCGCCATGCATCAGAGTGGGTGGACCGAAGAGGTGGTGAACCGGGTCATGTACCTGTCCAGCGCCAATCTCAAGGCGGCGGACATCCAGTTGCAGCCCGCCGAACTGGGGCGCCTGGATATTCGGGTGAACATGGTTCCCGACCAGCAGACCCAGGTCACGTTCATGAGTGCGCATCCAGGAGTCCGCGAGGCGCTGGACGGCCAGGTCCATCGCTTGCGCGACATGTTTGCGCAGCAGGGCATGGGGCAGGTTGACGTCAACGTGTCCGACCAGTCCCGGGGTTCGCAGCAGGAGCAGGCTCAACAGAGTCGGAGCGGGCGAACCACTAATAGCGGTGGTCGCCTCGATTCCATGGATGACGAGCTCACTTCAGACGTTGCCGAGGTCTCAGCACCTGTTACCAGTGTCATCGGCTCCAGCGCCGTCGACTACTACGCCTGATCGAACTGAACACGATCCCTGTGGGAGCGGGCTTGCCCGCGATAGGTCCCTGACATTCAACATCATCGTTGACTGATACACCGCTATCGCGGGCGAGCCCGCTCCCACAGTGACCTGCAGTGTTCTCTTGAACGCAATTCTCCACCCATCCCCCCTCCCAAGCGTTCTGGCATAACACTTGCTCTTGCCTTGCCGTGCGACTGTGAAAACCCGAATAGTGACGGATTATTGGCATGGCGAAGAGCGACGCAGCAGTAAAAGACCCCGCAACCAAAGGCAGACTCAAGCTGATTATCGTGATCGTGGTGGCCCTGCTGCTGGCGATCGGTGTGTCCGTGGGGGCGACCTGGTACTTCATGCACAGCGCTCAGAGCAAGCCTGCCGCCGCCGAGGCGCAAACCGCTCCAGTCGGCAAACAGCCAGCGATTTTCGAGTCGATGGCGCCGGCCTTCGTGGCCAACTTCAACCAGAACGGTCGCCAGCGTTACATGCAAGTGAGCATCACCATGCTCGCGCGCAACCAGGCGGATCTGGATGCACTCAAGGTTCACATGCCGGTGATCCGCAACAACCTGGTCATGCTGTTCTCCGGGCAGGACTTTGCGACCCTCGCGTCGCCGGTCGGCCAGGAAATGCTGCGGCAGAAGGCCACTGCCAGTGTGCAGGAAGTGGCGCAGAAAGAGCTCGGCAAAGTGGTGGTCGAACAGTTGCTTTTCACTAATTTCGTACTGCAGTAGGAACACGACATGGCCGTGCAGGACCTGCTGTCCCAGGATGAGATCGACGCGCTGCTGCATGGCGTCGACGATGGTCTGGTACAGACCGAAAACGCTGCCGAACCCGGCAGCGTCAAAAGCTATGACCTGACCAGCCAGGATCGCATCGTCCGTGGACGCATGCCGACCCTGGAAATGATCAACGAGCGTTTCGCCCGCTATACCCGCATCAGCATGTTCAACATGCTGCGTCGCTCGGCAGACGTGGCGGTCGGCGGCGTGCAGGTGATGAAGTTCGGCGAATACGTGCACTCGCTGTACGTGCCGACCAGTCTCAACCTGGTCAAGATCAAACCCTTGCGCGGCACTGCGCTGTTCATCCTCGACGCCAAGCTGGTGTTCAAGCTGGTGGACAACTTCTTCGGCGGTGATGGCCGGCACGCCAAGATCGAAGGGCGTGAATTCACACCGACCGAACTGCGTGTGGTGCGCATGGTGCTGGAGCAGGCGTTCGTCGATTTGAAGGAAGCCTGGCAGGCGATCATGGAAGTCAACTTCGAGTACATCAACTCGGAAGTGAACCCGGCCATGGCCAACATCGTCGGCCCGAGCGAAGCCATCGTGGTGTCGACCTTCCACATCGAACTCGATGGTGGCGGCGGCGACCTGCACGTGACCATGCCGTACTCGATGATCGAGCCGGTGCGTGAAATGCTCGACGCCGGCTTCCAGTCGGACCTCGACGACCAGGACGAGCGCTGGGTCAACGCCCTGCGCCAGGACGTGCTGGACGTCGATGTGCCGATCGGTGCAACGGTGGCTCGTCGTCAGTTGCGCCTGCGCGACATCCTGCACATGCAGCCGGGGGATGTGATCCCGGTCGAGATGCCGGAAGAAATGATCATGCGCGCCAACGGCGTGCCGGCCTTCAAGGTCAAGATGGGCTCGCACAAGGGCAACCTGGCGTTGCAAGTGATCGAGCCGATCGAGCGCCGTTGACCGGCGCTCGTACCCATTCGCGAATTACCGAATTCTGAACTTTTGCTCGCCGAGGACACTGACAATATGAACACCCAAGACGACCAGGCTCTGGCCGATGAGTGGGCCGCAGCCCTGGAAGAAACCGGTGATGCCGGGCAGGCCGACATCGACGCCTTGCTGGCCGCCGATTCCGGCAACTCAGCGTCCAACCGCCTGCCAATGGAAGAGTTCGGCAGCGTGCCGAAAAACAACGATCCGGTGAGCCTTGAAGGCCCGAACCTGGACGTGATTCTCGATATTCCGGTGTCGATTTCCATGGAAGTGGGCAGCACCGACATCAACATCCGCAACCTGCTGCAACTGAACCAGGGTTCGGTGATCGAGCTTGATCGCCTGGCCGGCGAGCCGCTGGACGTGCTGGTCAATGGCACGCTCATCGCCCACGGCGAAGTGGTGGTGGTCAACGAGAAGTTCGGCATCCGCCTGACGGACGTGATCAGCCCAAGCGAACGCATCAAGAAGCTGCGCTGAGTGAAAAAGCTTCTGGGGGCTTTGCTGGGGGGCGCGCTGGCCATGCCGTTCAGCGTACTGGCGGCCGAAGCGGTTGCAGTGGCGACCACGGCTGCTGCGCCCACGGTGAGCAGTGGCGTGGGCGGCCAACTGACGCAACTGGTGTTCGGCCTGCTGCTGGTACTGGGGCTGATCTTCCTCCTCGCCTGGTTGCTGCGTCGGGTCCAGCAGGCCGGTCCGGCTGGCAAGGGCCAGGTGATCGACATTGTCGGCTCCCGCGCACTGGGGCCTCGCGACCGCCTGATGCTGGTGCAGGTCGGCAACGAGCAGATTTTGTTGGGCCTGAGCCCCGGCAACATTACTGCGCTGCACGTTCTCAAGGAGCCGGTGCAAGTGCCGAGTACCGAGAAGCCGACGCCGGAATTTGCCCAGCGCCTGTTGGAAATGCTGGGTAAAGATCAGAAGGATAAGAAGTAATGGGTGCGCTACGCATCGTCTTGACGCTGACCCTGATGCTGGCCTCGCCGCTGGCATTCGCCGCCGATCCGCTGTCGATCCCGGCCATCACCCTGGGCACCAATGCGCAGGGTGCGCAGGAATACTCGGTCAGCCTGCAGATCCTGCTGATCATGACCGCGCTGAGTTTTATCCCGGCGTTTGTCATGCTGATGACCAGTTTCACCCGGATCATCATAGTCTTCTCGATCCTGCGCCAGGCCCTGGGCCTGCAGCAGACACCGTCGAACCAGATCCTCACCGGCATGGCGCTGTTCCTGACCCTGTTCATCATGGCGCCAGTGTTCGACCGGGTGAACCAGGACGCCTTGCAGCCGTATCTGGCGGAAAAGCTGACGGCCCAGGATGCCGTCGCCAAGGCGCAGGTGCCAATCAAGAGTTTCATGCTCGCCCAGACCCGCACCAGCGATCTGGAGCTGTTCATGCGCTTGTCCAAGCGCACTGACATCGCGACGCCGGATCAGGCGCCGCTGACCATCCTGGTGCCGGCCTTTGTGACCTCCGAGTTGAAAACCGCGTTCCAGATCGGTTTCATGATTTTCATTCCGTTCCTGATCATCGACCTGGTCGTGGCCAGTGTGCTCATGGCCATGGGTATGATGATGCTGTCGCCGCTGATCATTTCCCTGCCGTTCAAGATCATGCTGTTCGTGCTGGTGGATGGCTGGGCGTTGATCATCGGCACCCTGGCCAGCAGTTTCGGTGGTGTCTCGCCATGACCCCTGAAGTCGCCGTAGACATTTTCCGCGAAGCCCTGTGGTTGACCACCATGATGGTTGCCGTGCTGGTGATTCCGAGCCTGCTGGTGGGGCTGCTGGTGGCGATGTTCCAGGCCGCGACCCAGATCAACGAACAGACCCTGAGCTTTTTGCCGCGCCTGCTGGTGATGCTGGTGACGCTGATCGTCGGCGGGCCGTGGCTGGTGCAGACCTTCATGGATTACATCCTGCAGTTGTATGGCAGCATTCCTCAGGTCATCGGCTAGACCATGTCTCTGCTTGCGCTGACCGATACGCAGATCAGCACCTGGGTGGCGACATTCATGTTGCCGCTGTTTCGCGTCGGCTCTTTGCTGATGGTCATGCCAGTGTTCGGCACGACCCTGCTGCCTCGGCGCATCCGCCTGTATTTTGCGTTGGCCATTACCGTGGTCATCGCGCCGGGGCTGCCACCGATGCCCCCGGTCAATCCCCTGGACCTTAGCGGGTTGCTGCTGATCGCCGAGCAGATCCTCATCGGTGCGGTGATGGGTTTTTCCTTGCAACTGTTCTTTCAGGCCTTTGTGGTGGCCGGGCAGATCGTCGCCATTCAAATGGGCATGGGCTTCGCCTCGATGATCGACCCCGCCAACGGCGTATCGACGGCGGTGATCGGGCAGTTTTTCACCATGCTGGTGACGCTGCTGTTCCTGTCCATGAACGGTCATCTGGTGGTGTTCGAGATCCTCACCGAGAGCTTCACCACGTTGCCGGTGGGTGGCGGCCTGATGGTCAATCACTACTGGGAGCTGGCCGGTAAGCTCGGCTGGGTGCTTGGTTCGGCGTTGTTGCTGGTGTTGCCGGCGATTACCGCGCTGCTGGTGGTCAACATCGCGTTTGGCGTCATGACCCGGGCGGCGCCGCAACTGAACATTTTCTCTGTCGGCTTTCCGCTGATCCTGGTGCTTGGGCTGTTTATCGTCTGGGTCGGGCTGGCGGACATTCTCAACCAGTATCAACCGCTGGCCTCCGAGGCCCTTCAGTTGTTACGCGAAATGGCGCGGGCGAGCTGAGTCATGGCTGAGAGCGAAAGCGGTCAGGACAAAACAGAAGACCCCACGGAGAAACGCAAGCAGGACTCCCGTGAAAAGGGTGAGGTAGCCCGGTCCAAGGAGCTCAACACCCTGGCGATCATGCTGGTCGGTGCTTCGGCGTTGTTGATTTTTGGCGGCGCCATGGCGCAAGACATGATGGAGCTGATGCGCATCAACTTCTCGCTGCCGCGAGAGGTGATCCTGGATCAGCGCTCCATGGCCACCTACCTGATGCGCTCGGGGCAAATTGCCCTGTGGTCTATCCAGCCAGTGATGATCACGTTGGTGCTGGCCGCCATCATCGGTCCGATTTCCCTGGGGGGCTGGCTGTTCGCGGCGAGTTCCATGGCGCCCAAATTCAGCCGCCTGAACCCCGGTCCCGGGCTCAAACGCATGTTCTCGACCAAGTCGCTGGTCGAACTGCTCAAGGCTCTGGCCAAGTTCATCATCATTCTGTTCGTGGCGCTGGCGGTGTTGTCGTCGGATATCGATGACCTGCTGCGTATCGCCCATGAACCCTTGGAGATGGCCATCATCCACAGCCTGCAAGTCGTGGGCTGGAGTACCTTGTGGATGGCCTGCGGGCTGATCCTCATCGCTGCGGTGGACGTGCCGGTGCAGCTCTGGGAAAGCCACAAGAAACTGCTGATGACCAAGCAGGAAGTGCGTGATGAGCACAAGGATCAAGAGGGGCGGCCGGAGGTCAAGCAGCGGATTCGCCAGCTTCAGCGCGAAATGTCCCAGCGGCGGATGATGGCAGCGATTCCCGAGGCCGACGTGGTCATCACCAACCCGACGCACTACGCCGTGGCGCTCAAGTACGACCCGGAAAAGGGGAATGCGCCGGTACTGCTGGCCAAGGGAACCGACTTCCTGGCCTTGAAGATCCGTGAGATCGCGGCGGCCAACGAGATCCTGCTGCTGGAGTCCCCGGCGCTGGCGCGTTCGATTTACTACTCCACCGAGCTTGAGCAGGAAATTCCCGGCGGGCTCTATCTGGCGGTTGCGCGGGTGCTGGCTTACGTCTATCAGATTCGCCAGTACCGGGCGGGCAAGGGCAAGCGACCGGATCCGCTCAAGGATGATCTGCCGATTCCACCGGATTTGCGCCGCGATTCCTGATTTTCGCGCTGTCGTTGATGGCCTCTTCGCGGGCAAGCCCGCTCCCACAGGATTGGCGAAACCTTGTGGGAGCGGGCTCGCCCGCGATGACGTCAGCCCAGGCAACACATATCCCCCTGAAAAATCGCTCTATTTCTCCCTTTGCAAAAGTTGGAAAGCTTCTTGCAGTAGCCGCTCTGCGCCCGCTTCAGGCGTCAAAAGTTTGCTTCAAAGGAACGGGGAATACCGGTGGATCGCTCTCAGTTAATCAACAGTGCTCGCAGCAACATTGCCGACCTCAGTCGAGGCAATCTGGGCGTGCCGCTGTTGCTGCTGGTCATGCTGGCGATGATGATGCTGCCGGTGCCGCCGTTTCTGCTGGACGTGTTCTTCACCTTCAACATCGCGCTGTCCATCGTCGTGCTGCTGGTGTGCGTCTACGCCTTGCGCCCGCTGGATTTCGCGGTGTTCCCGACCATCCTGCTGGTGGCGACGCTGTTGCGCCTGGCGTTGAACGTGGCCTCCACACGGGTGGTGATGCTCCACGGCCAGGACGGTCATGCGGCGGCCGGCAAGGTGATCCAGGCGTTCGGCGAGGTGGTGATCGGCGGTAACTACGTGGTCGGTATCGTGGTCTTCGCGATTTTGATGATCATCAACTTCGTCGTGGTAACCAAGGGTGCGGGGCGGATTTCCGAGGTGAGCGCGCGTTTCACACTCGATGCGATGCCGGGCAAGCAAATGGCGATCGACGCCGACCTCAACGCCGGTCTGATCGATCAGGCCCAGGCCAAGGCCCGCCGCTCGGAAGTGGCCCAGGAAGCCGAGTTCTACGGCTCCATGGACGGTGCCAGCAAATTCGTCCGGGGTGACGCCATCGCCGGGCTGTTGATCCTGTTCATCAACCTGATCGGCGGTATGGCGGTCGGTATCTTCCAGCACAACATGAACTTCGCCGACGCCGGCAAGGTGTATGCGCTGTTGACCATTGGTGACGGTTTGGTGGCGCAATTGCCATCACTGTTGTTATCGACAGCCGCAGCGATCATGGTGACCCGTGCTTCCGGTTCGGAAGACATGGGCAAGCAAATCAATCGCCAGATGTTCGCCTCGCCCAAGGCGCTGGCGGTGGCGGCGGGCTTGATGGCGGTCATGGGCCTGGTGCCGGGCATGCCGCACTTCTCGTTCCTGAGCATGGCGGCCCTGGCGGCCGGCGGCGCTTACCTGTTCTGGAAAAAGCAGAATGTCGCCAGGGTTCAGGCCCTGCAAGAGGTCAAGCGCCAGCAGGAGCTGCTGCCGTCGCCGGCCCGCGCCCAGGAAACCAAGGAGCTTGGCTGGGATGATGTGACGCCCATCGACATGATCGGCCTGGAAGTGGGTTATCGCCTGATTCCGTTGGTGGACCGCAACCAGGGTGGCCAGTTGCTCGCGCGGATCAAGGGGGTGCGCAAGAAGCTGTCCCAGGATCTCGGCTTCCTGATGCCGACCGTGCATATCCGCGACAACCTCGACCTGGCGCCAAGTGCCTATCGCCTGACCCTCATGGGGGTGATCCTGGCCGAAGCGGAGATTTACCCGGATCGCGAGCTGGCGATCAATCCGGGGCAGGTCTACGGCACGCTCAATGGCATTACCGCCAAAGATCCGGCTTTCGGCCTGGAGGCGGTCTGGATCGAAATCAGCCAGCGCGCCCAGGCGCAATCCCTCGGTTATACGGTGGTCGATGCCAGTACAGTAGTGGCTACCCACTTGAACCAGATACTCTACAAGCACTCCAGTGAACTGATCGGTCACGAAGAAGTGCAGCAACTCATGCAATTGCTGGGCAAAAGCTCGCCGAAACTGGCCGAGGAGCTGGTGCCGGGCGTGGTTTCGCTGTCGCAGCTGCTCAAGGTGCTGCAAGCGCTGTTGGCCGAACAAGTGCCTGTTCGCGATATCCGCAGCATTGCCGAGGCCATCGCCAACAATGCCGCCAAGAGTCAAGATACCGCCGCGCTGGTGGGGCTGCCGTGCGTGTTGGCGTATCCCGTGCAATCGTCCAAAGCATTGTAGGCACTGAGTCGGAGCTGCCAGTCATCACGCTGGAGCCAAGGTTGGAACAGATATTGCTCAATAGTCTGCAGAAGGCAGGACAAGGCTCGGAAGAGGGCGTTCTGCTGGAGCCAAGCATGGCTGAGAAGTTGCAGCGCTCGTTGATCGACGCGGCGCAGCGTCAGGAGATGCAAGGTCAGCCGGTGATTCTGCTGGTGGCCGGTCCGGTTCGCGCGATGCTCTCGCGATTTGGCCGGCTCGCAGTCCCGGGTTTGCACGTGTTGGCTTACCAGGAAATCCCTGACAACAAGCAAGTGACCATCGTTGCGACAGTAGGGCCCAACGGCTGAGGTAGTGGTTTATGCAAGTTAAGCGTTTTTTCGCCGCCGATATGCGTCAGGCCATGAAGCTGGTTCGCGATGAGCTGGGCGCTGATGCCGCCATTATTGGCAACCGCCGGATCGCCGGGGGTGTCGAACTGACGGCTGCGCTGGACTACAAGTTGTCGGCGCTGGCGCCGCGTGTTCCGAACATGGAGCTCGAAGACGAGTTGCGCAAGACTCAGTCGCGGATCGTCACCGCCCAGGCCGAATTGAGCCTGCGTGGCGAGGGCGAGAGCGACAAGAGCACCAACCGCCAGTTGTTCGCCGGCTTGCCGTTGACCGCCGCCGAGCCACTGATTGAGCCGACGTACGCCGAACCCCGTCGCCCTGCACCGGCCGCTGCGCCAGCGGCCGGTGGCGTAGACCCGCGCGCGTTCGACTCGATGCGTTTCGAGCTCAACAGCCTGCGCGAACTCATGGAAGTGCAGCTTGGCTCGCTGGCCTGGAACCAGCTGCAAGGCAGCCGTCCGGACCAGGCCAACCTCTGGCGGCGCCTGCAACGCATCGGCCTGTCAGGCCCGCTGTCGCGCGACCTGCTGGCAATGATCACGGAAATCGAAGAACCTCGTCAGGCCTGGCGCATGTTGCTGGCGCACCTGGCGCGCATGATCGTTACCCCGGAAGTCGAGCCGCTGGAAGAGGGCGGAGTGATCGCCATGGTCGGCCCTGCCGGCATGGGCAAGACCACCACCCTGGCCAAATTGGCTGCCCGTTACGTGCTCAAGTATGGCGCGCAGAACATTGCGCTGGTGAGCATGGACAGCTTCCGCATCGGTGCCCAGGAGCAGCTCAAGACCCTGGGGCGCATTCTCAATGTGTCGGTGACCCACGTCGATCCGGGCCAGTCCCTGGTGCAGGCGCTGGAACCCTTGCTGCGCAAGCGCGTGGTGCTGATCGATACCGCGGGCCTGCAGGCCAGCGATCCGGCCCTGCGCATGCAGCTCGAAAGCCTGGCCGGTCGCGGCATCCGTTCAAAAAATTATCTGGTCCTGGCAACCACTAGCCAGAAACAGGTTCTAACGGCCGCTTACCACAGTTACAAGCGTTGCGGGCTAGCTGGCTGCATCCTGACTAAACTGGATGAGACGGCAAGCCTGGGCGAGGTGTTGAGCCTGGCCATCAGTCATGAGTTACCCGTGGCCTACCTGACCGATGGCCCGCGGATTCCGGATGATTTGCATCTGCCGCGCCGTCATCAGTTGGTCAGTCGCGCCGTCAGCGTGCAAATGCAGGAAGAACCCAGCGAAGAAGCCATGGCTGACATGTTCGCTGATATTTACCACAGCCAAACCAAGCAGGTTGGCTAAGGTAGTAATGAACAGTTTTTGTACCTACATCGATGGTCTGCCATGCATTGTTCCGATTGCGAACGCGCAGCCAGTAATGTGGCCTCCGTCTATGCAAGACAAGGTAAAGAAATAACATGGGCAGCATGCATCCCGTACAGGTGATCGCGGTGACCGGCGGCAAAGGTGGCGTCGGGAAAACTAATGTGTCAGTGAACTTGTCCCTGGCTCTGGCTGAGCTTGGCCGGCGCGTCATGTTGTTGGACGCCGACCTGGGGCTGGCGAACGTCGACGTTCTGCTGGGCCTGACACCCAAACGTACCCTGGCCGACGTGATCGAGGGCCGCTGCGAACTGCGCGACGTACTGCTGCAGGGACCAGGCGGCATCCGTATCGTTCCGGCCGCATCCGGCACTCAGAGCATGGTGCATCTGAGCCCTGCGCAACACGCGGGCCTGATCCAGGCCTTCAGTGATATCGGCGACAACCTCGACGTATTGGTGATCGACACCGCTGCGGGCATTGGTGACTCGGTAGTCAGTTTCGTTCGCGCAGCCCAGGAAGTGCTGCTGGTGGTATGTGACGAGCCGACCTCGATTACCGATGCCTACGCCTTGATCAAGTTGCTCAATCGTGACTATGGCATGAACCGCTTCCGCGTCCTGGCCAACATGGCCCAGAGCCCGCAGGAAGGGCGCAACCTGTTCGCCAAGTTGACCAAGGTCACGGATCGCTTCCTCGACGTCGCCCTGCAGTACGTCGGCGCCGTGCCTTACGATGAAAGTGTGCGCAAGGCTGTGCAGAAGCAGCGCGCCGTCTACGAGGCTTTCCCGCGTTCCAAGTGCTCGCTGGCGTTCAAGGCCATCGCGCAGAAAGTCGATACCTGGCCGTTGCCTGCCAACCCGCGCGGGCACCTGGAGTTTTTCGTCGAGCGCCTCGTGCAGCAAACAGCGGGACCCGTGCTATGACAGCAAGCGGTTACAACCTCTACAAGCGATCGGCGCGTGATGCGCAGTACGAGCTGATCGAGCGTTACGCGCCGCTGGTTAAACGCATTGCTTACCACTTGCTGGCGCGCTTGCCGGCCAGTGTCCAGGTCGAAGACCTGATCCAGGCCGGGATGATCGGCTTGCTTGAAGTGTCGACCAAATACGACGCCAGCAAAGGCGCCAGTTTCGAGACGTACGCGGGCATTCGAATCCGCGGCGCCATGCTCGATGAAGTGCGCAAGGGGGACTGGGCGCCACGTTCGGTTCACCGCAATACGCGCATGGTCAGCGATGCGATTCGCTCGATTGAAGCGAAAACCGGCCGTGACGCTAAAGATCACGAAGTTGCGGCCGAACTCCAATTGAGTCTCGACGATTACTACGGAATTTTGAACGACACCCTGGGCAGCCGGTTATTCAGTTTCGACGATCTGTTGCAGGACGGCGAACACGAAGGGCTGCACGAGGATGGCGCGAGTGCTCATCTCGAGCCGTCACGCGATCTGGAAGATGAACGCTTCCAGGCTGCGCTGGCGGATGCGATTGCCAATTTGCCGGAGCGTGAGCGACTGGTGTTGGCGCTGTACTACGACGAAGAGTTGAACCTCAAGGAAATCGGTGAGGTCCTGGGGGTCAGCGAATCGCGGGTCAGCCAGTTACACAGCCAGTGCGCGGCCCGTTTGCGGGGGCGTTTGGGGGAGTGGCGAGCGCGCTGAAGGCAGTGTGGGGACACTGCGAACGAGGCTGGTGTGGTGTTGAACTGCGCCGGTCGCGATCTGTTGTGCTCCAGACAGTCATTGAGTGCTTTGCCGGATTGATTGAAATGGCGCGTCCAGGTGCTGGGCGCGTTTAAGACTGCTTGGAGGTCGAATTGGACAAGAACATGAAAATCCTCATCGTTGATGACTTCTCAACGATGCGGCGGATCATCAAGAACCTGCTGCGTGACCTTGGGTTCACCAACACCGTCGAGGCCGACGATGGCACTACCGCCATTCCGGTGCTCAACAGCGGAAGCATCGACTTTCTGGTAACGGACTGGAACATGCCTGGCATGACCGGTATCGATCTGCTGCGCCACGTGCGTGCCGATGAAAAGCTCAAGCACCTGCCGGTGCTGATGGTGACCGCTGAAGCCAAGCGCGAGCAGATCATCGAAGCGGCCCAGGCCGGCGTTAACGGCTATGTGGTCAAACCCTTCACGGCCCAGGCGTTGAAAGAAAAAATCGAGAAGATTTTCGAACGCATCGGTTGATGAGTGCGCCACGGGGGAGCTATGGGCAATAACGAAACTTCATTGGGCGATTTCGAATCGACCCTGAAAAAACACGCCGTCGAATTGGTCGCGAGCCTTGAAAAGGGCAAGTTCGGCGACGCGGTGCAATTGATCCATGAGCTCAACCAGACCCGTGACCGCGGCCTGTATCAGGAAGTGGGCAAGCTCACTCGCGAACTGCATAGCGCGATCGTCAATTTCCAGATTGACCCGCACATGCCGCAAGCCGAAGAAGTGTCGCAGATCACCGATGCCACCGAGCGTCTGGGGTATGTGGTCAAGCTGACCGAAGCCGCGGCCAACCGCACCATGGATCTGGTGGAAAGTGCCACGCCGCTGGTCAATGGCCTGGCGGATGAAGCCCAGGCCTTGAGCGCGGACTGGGGGCGCTTCATGCGTCGCGAAGTCGGTGCGCAAGAGTTTCGTGAACTGGCCCGGCGGGTCGACGGGTTCCTGGCGCGCAGCGGCACGGACAATCGCGCGGTGTCGGGCAACCTGAACGACATCCTGCTCGCCCAGGATTACCAGGACCTCACAGGGCAAGTGATCAAGCGCGTGACCCAGTTGGTCACCGAAGTTGAAAGCAACCTGCTCAAGCTCGTGCTCATGGCCAGTCAGGTGGACCGCTTTGCGGGCATCGAACATGACCGTGAAGCGATGCTTGCCGAAAAAGATCCACAAAAACATCTCTCTCAGGGTGAAGGTCCGCAGATTCATGCCGATAAAAGAGAAGACGTTGTGTCCGATCAGGACGATGTGGACGATTTGCTATCCAGCCTAGGGTTTTAGAATTTTAGGCATTTTAGGTTTTTAGACCTGTCTGTTAGGAGCACACCCTTAATGAGCTTCGGCGCCGATGAAGAGATCCTTCAGGATTTCCTGGTTGAGGCCGGCGAGATTCTAGAGCAACTGTCCGAGCAACTGGTCGAGCTGGAAAGCCGTCCGGATGATGCGGACTTGCTCAATGCAATTTTTCGCGGTTTTCACACTGTAAAAGGGGGCGCCGGCTTCCTCCAGCTCAACGAGCTGGTGGAGTGCTGCCACATCGCCGAGAACGTGTTCGACATCCTGCGCAAGGGTGAACGTCGCGTCGATTCGGAACTGATGGACGTGGTTCTCGAAGCGCTGGACGCGGTGAACAGCATGTTCAGCGAGGTCCGCGAGCGCAGCCCGATCACGGCCGCGACACCTGAACTGCTTGCGGCGCTGGCCCGTCTGGCCGAGCCGCAATCGGCTGACGAAGTGGCTTCTGCGCCCGTCGCCGACGTCATTGAAGAGCCCGTGGCCGAAACCGGTTCCGACGACATCACCGACACCGAATTTGAACAACTGCTGGACTCGCTGAATGCCGTCAAGGCACAGGCCGAGGCACCGGCCGTTGCGCAGGCGCCTGCCAGCGAGACGGCCGCCAGCGACGAAATCACCGATGCCGAATTCGAGTCGCTACTCGATCAGTTGCACGGTAAAGGCCAGTTCGCCGTTGACGCGGTAGCCCCGGCGCCGGCAGCTCCGGAAGCTCCGAAAGTGGCGGGCGACAGTTCCGATATCACTGACGACGAATTCGAAGCGCTGCTCGATCAGTTACATGGCAAGGGCAACTTTGCTGTCGAGGCACTGGAGTCGGCCATTGCTTCGGTGCCTGCATCCGCAGCACCAAGCGCGGCGGCGGTCGGTAGCGACCTGATCACCGATCACGAATTCGAATCGCTGCTCGACGAACTCCACGGCAAAGGCAAGTTCAGCGAAGTCGGCAGCGCGACGGCGGCCAACGGTTCGAACGCTTCCGTTGCAGCAGCGACAGCCAAGGCTGTGGCGCCGAAACCGGTGGCCAAGGCTCCCGAGCCGAAAGCCGAAGCGCCGGCCCCGGCCGCCGCTGCTGCACCGGCTGCCGTACCGGCATCGTCCCGTGCTCCGGCCGCGCCACCGGCGGAAAAGCCGGCGAGCGAAGCCGAGACCACCGTACGTGTCGATACCGCGCGTCTCGACGAGATCATGAACATGGTCGGCGAGCTGGTGCTGGTGCGTAACCGCCTGGTCCGCCTTGGTCTCAACAGCGGCGACGAAGCCATGTCCAAGGCCGTGTCGAACCTCGACGTGGTCACGGCCGACCTGCAAACCGCGGTCATGAAGACCCGGATGCAACCGATCAAGAAAGTCTTCGGACGCTTCCCGCGCCTGGTTCGCGACCTGGCTCGCCAGCTCAAGAAAGAGATCAACCTGGAACTGGTCGGCGAAGAAACCGACCTCGACAAGAACCTCGTCGAGGCCCTGGCCGACCCGTTGGTCCACTTGGTGCGCAACGCCGTCGACCACGGCATCGAATCGCCGGAAGAGCGCGAAGCCTCGGGCAAGGCCCGTGGCGGCAAGGTCATCCTGGCGGCCGAGCAGGAAGGCGATCACATCCTGCTGTCGATCTCCGATGACGGTAAAGGCATGGACCCGAACGTCCTGCGTTCCATCGCCGTGAAACGCGGCGTGATGGACAAGGATGCGGCCGACCGCCTGAGCGACACCGAGTGCTACAACCTGATCTTCGCCCCGGGTTTCTCGACCAAGACCGAGATCTCCGACGTATCGGGTCGTGGCGTGGGCATGGATGTGGTGAAAACCAAGATTTCCCAGCTCAACGGTTCGATCAACATCTACTCGGCCAAGGGCCAGGGGTCGAAGATCGTCATCAAGGTGCCGCTGACCCTGGCGATCATGCCGACGCTGATGGTCATGCTCGGCAACCAGGCGTTTGCGTTCCCGCTGGTGAACGTCAACGAGATCTTCCATCTCGACCTGTCGACCACCAACGTCGTGGACGGCCAGGAAGTGGTGATCGTGCGGGACAAGGCGCTGCCATTGTTCTATCTCAAACGCTGGCTGGTCAGCTCCGCCGCTCATGAAGAGCAGCGCGAGGGGCATGTGGTGATCCTTTCGGTGGGCACGCAGCGGATCGGCTTTGTCGTCGATCAACTGGTGGGCCAGGAAGAAGTGGTCATCAAGCCATTGGGCAAAATGCTCCAGGGAACTGCAGGCATGTCCGGCGCCACCATCACCGGTGACGGCCGCATCGCGCTGATTCTCGATGTTCCGAGCATGCTCAAGCGTTACGCCACACGGCGTATTTGATTCTGGTGGAGCGGGGCGCCTGGCCCCGCTCCATCTAATGGAGTGTTTATGGCAGTCAAAGTCCTGGTGGTGGACGATTCGGGGTTTTTCCGCCGCCGCGTCTCGGAAATTCTTTCAGCGGATTCGAATATCCAGGTCGTCGGCACGGCGACCAACGGCAAAGAGGCGATCGATCAGGCGCTGGCCCTCAAGCCCGACGTGATCACCATGGACTACGAGATGCCGATGATGGACGGCATCACCGCCGTGCGGCACATCATGCAACGCTGCCCGACCCCGGTCCTGATGTTCTCCTCGCTGACCCATGAAGGCGCCCGGGTCACCCTCGATGCGCTGGATGCCGGCGCGGTGGACTTCCTGCCGAAGAATTTCGAAGACATCTCGCGCAACCCCGAGAAGGTCAAGCAACTGCTGTGCGAAAAGATTCTCAGCATTTCGCGCAGCAATCGTCGAGTCAGCGCCTACAGCGCTCCGGCGCCTGTCGCTGCGCCAGCCCCGACACCTGCGCCTTCCAGCGTGGGCAGTTTTGGCAGCAGCGCGCCTGTGCGTCCGGCACCGATCCCGACGCGTACGCATGCTGCCACTGCGTCGTCGTCCGCGCCAAAACGCAAAGCCTACAAACTGGTGGCCATCGGTACGTCGACCGGCGGCCCGGTGGCCCTGCAACGGGTCCTGACCCAATTGCCGGCCAGTTTCCCGGCCCCGATCGTACTGGTTCAACACATGCCGGCCGCCTTCACCAAGGCCTTCGCCGAGCGCCTGGACAAACTCTGCCGCATCAGCGTCAAGGAAGCCGAGGATGGCGACATCCTGCGTCCGGGCCTGGCGCTGCTGGCGCCGGGTGGCAAGCAGATGATGATCGACGGCCGCGGTGCGGTGAAAATCCTCCCGGGCGACGAACGTCTGAATTACAAGCCATGCGTGGACATCACGTTCGGTTCGGCAGCCAAGTCCTACGGCGACAAAGTTCTGGCGGTGGTCCTGACCGGCATGGGCGCCGACGGCCGTGAGGGCGCGCGCCTGCTCAAGCAGGGCGGCAGTTCGATCTGGGCACAGGACGAAGCCAGTTGCGTGATCTACGGCATGCCGATGGCCATCGTCAAAGCTGAACTGGCCGACGCGGTGTACAGCCTCGACGACATTGGCAAGCACCTGGTCGAGGCCTGTATCTGATGGATGTTCTAAGCCTGATCGGCATCATCATGGCCTTTGTCGCCATCATCGGCGGCAACTACCTTGAAGGCGGTCATCTCGGCGCCCTGGCCAACGGCCCGGCAGCGCTGATCGTGCTCGGCGGCACCATTGGCGCCGCGCTACTGCAATCGCCGATGAGCGCCTTCAAGCGCGCCATGCAGATCCTCGCATGGATCCTGTTCCCGCCTCGCGTTGACCTGGCCGGTGGCATCGACCGCGTGGTGAACTGGAGCCTGACCGCCCGCAAGGAAGGCCTGCTTGGCCTTGAAGGTATCGCTGACGCCGAGCCCGACAATTACGCACGCAAAGGCCTGCAACTGCTGGTCGACGGCGCCGAGCCGGAAGCGATCCGCAGCATTCTGGAAGTGGATTTCTACACCCAGGAAAGCCGCGATGTCGAAGCGGCCAAGGTCTTCGAAAGCATGGGCGGTTACGCGCCGACCATCGGCATCATCGGTGCGGTGATGGGCCTGATTCACGTCATGGGCAACCTGGGTGATCCGTCGCAATTGGGTAACGGCATCGCCGTGGCCTTCGTCGCCACCATCTACGGCGTGGCCAGTGCCAACCTGGTGCTGTTGCCGATCGCCGCCAAACTCAAATCCATCGCTTTGCGCCAGTCGCGTTATCGCGAAATGTTGCTGGAAGGGCTCCTGTCGATCGCCGAAGGTGAGAACCCACGCTCAATTGAGTTGAAGCTTCAGGGCTTCATGGATTGATGGGAGACATGGAACATGGCACGTCGTCGCCAGCATGAAGAACACGTCAACCACGAACGCTGGCTGGTGTCCTACGCGGACTTCATCACCTTGCTGTTCGCGTTTTTCGTGGTGATGTACTCGATTTCCTCGATCAACGAAGGCAAGTACAAGATCATTTCCGAGGCACTGATCGGAGTCTTTACCGACACCGACCGCGCGCTCAAGCCGATCCCCATCGGTGATGAACGGCCCAAGACCGTGACCCCGGCCAAGCCGCTGGTCAAGGACAGTGACCAGGTTGATGCCGGTGTCTCGGGCGCCAGCGATCCACTGAAAAGCATCGCCGACGACATCAGCGCTGCGTTCGGTGACCTGATCAGCTCCAACCAGATGACCGTGCGCGGCAACGAGTTGTGGGTCGAGATCGAGCTCAACTCCAGCCTGTTGTTCGGCAGCGGCGACGCCATGCCCAGCGACATCGCGTTCAACATCATCGACAAGGTTGCAGCGATCCTGAAACCGTTCGACAACCCGATTCATGTCGAAGGCTTCACCGACGATCAACCGATCCGCACCGCGCAATATCCGACCAACTGGGAACTGTCCTCGGCCCGCTCGGCGAGCATTGTGCGCATGCTGGCGATGCAGGGAGTCAACCCCGGTCGCCTGGCTTCGGTGGGCTACGGCGAGTTTCAACCGGTGGCTAACAACGCCACCGCTGAAGGCCGTGCACGCAACCGTCGGGTGGTGCTGGTGGTGTCGCGCAACCTCGATGTTCGCCGCAGCCTGACCGGCACCGGAACCGCCCATGCGCAACCGGATGCCGCATTGAAGCGTGCTGGCACACAAACTGCACCGACCCCGGTCAAGTCGCCGGTACGAGAGAGCGCCGTCAATTCTCCGTCACCCGTATTAACTCGTTGAGCTATTTCTCGGTCGATCCATTCGGCCGGGAGGAACAATCCGAATGAGAGTCTGGGCAGTCGCCAATCAAAAGGGTGGTGTCGGTAAAACCACTTCCTCCATCGCTTTAGCCGGTTTACTGGCGGAGGCGGGCAAGCGCGTGGTCGTGGTCGATCTCGACCCCCACGGCTCCATGACCAGCTACTTCGGCTACGATCCCGACGCCCTGGAGCACAGTAGCTACGACCTGTTCCTGCACAAGGGCAACGTGCCGCAAGGCCTACCGGGCCAACTGCTGCTGTCGACCAGTGACGAACGCATCTCCCTGTTGCCCTCCAGCACCGCACTGGCCACCCTCGAGCGCCAGTCGCCGGGGCAGAGCGGGTTGGGCCTGGTGATTGCCAAGAGCCTGGCGCAACTGTGGCAGGACTTCGATTACGCCGTGATCGACAGCCCGCCATTGCTCGGCGTGCTGATGGTCAATGCCTTGGCGGCGAGCCAGCAATTGGTGATCCCGGTGCAGACCGAACACCTGGCGGTCAAAGGCCTTGAGCGCATGGTCAACACCCTGGCGATGATCAACCGCTCTCGCAAACAGGCGCTGCCGTTTACCATCGTGCCGACGCTGTTCGACCGGCGCACCCAGGCATCCCTCGGAACGTTGCGCGTGCTGCGTGACAGATTCCCCGACGAAATCTGGCAGGGCTATATCCCGGTGGACACGCGCCTGCGTGATGCCAGCCGTGCCGGGCTGACGCCTTCGCAGTTCGACGGCAAGAGCCGTGGCGTTCTCGCTTACCGTGCGTTGCTCAAGCATCTGCTGGCGGCGCAACTTGTTCCGCAGGTGGCTTGAGATGAGCCTGGCTTTTGTAGGAGCAAGCTTGCTCGCGATGGACGACAACGATGACGCGGGCCTCCTGGAGATACGCGGCGCTCATACCTCCATCGCGAGCAAGCTCGCTCCTGCAGGGGTTCTGCCATGAACCGGCCGTTGAAGACCACCTCGCGCCCGCAACTGGCGCTTCAGTCTTATCTGGACAGCTTGCTGCAAGACATCACCGAGGAATTTGCACCAGAAATCGAAGCGCCTCCCCGGGTGGTCGAGGTTGAAGCGGTGCTGGACGAATTCCAGGCGGCAGTGCTCGAAGAACAGGCCCGCGATGCGCAGAAAATGGTGGTTGCTCCCGCTCCTGTGGTCACGCCGGTAGCGAAGGCTCCAGTAGCCGTGGTCGAAGCACCGACACCCATGCTGGCGCCGGTATCGACCATCGCACCGTTGCTCCAGGCGTTGGTGCCGCCGGCCGTCGAGGTACAGCCAGCACCGGAGCCAGCTGTTGTCGAAGTGCATCAAGCGCTGGTGCTGCCCGTCGTTGAAGTTCATCTGCCGCCGAGCAGTACGCCGCCACCGGTGGACACCGATGGTCGTCCGTCCTGGGCTGCCGATCCCTTCGAGTGCCTGCTGTTCGATGTCGCCGGCTTGACCCTGGCCGTGCCGCTGGTGTGCCTGGGGTCGATTTACTCCCTGGCCGGTCATGAGTTGACGCCGTTGTTCGGCCAGCCGGAATGGTTCCTTGGCATCCTGCCGAGCCAGGCTGGCAACCTCAAGGTGCTCGATACCGCGCGTTGGGTCATGCCCGACCGTTACCGCGACGATTTCAAGCAGGGTCTGCAATACGTGATTTCGGTCCAGGGCTACGAATGGGGCCTGGCCGTGCATCAGGTCAGTCGCTCATTGCGTCTGGACCCGAATGAAATCAAATGGAGAAGTCATCGAGGCCAGCGGCCATGGCTCGCCGGCACGGTGATTGAACACATGTGCGCCTTGCTCGACGTTGCCTCCCTGGCTGAACTGATCGCCAGTGGCGGGGCAAGGCACATGTCCGGCAGCAAGCCGAACCACACACCGACAAACGTTAAATAAACAACAGGCGGCGCCACTCGATGGCGTTGCACGGAACACACACCGCCAGGGCGGTTTCTTGAGGGGACAGGGTATGAATGATAAGGCGACGGCGGCAAAAGGTTCCGAAGATCCGATCCTGCAATGGGTCACCTTCAAGCTGGACAACGAGACGTATGGCATCAACGTGATGCGGGTTCAGGAAGTCCTGCGTTACACCGAGATCGCCCCGGTCCCGGGCGCCCCGAGCTACGTGCTGGGCATCATCAACCTGCGCGGCAACGTCGTCACCGTGATCGACACCCGTCAGCGCTTCGGCCTGATGAATGCCGAGATCAGCGACAACACCCGTATCGTCATCATCGAAGCCGACAAGCAGGTGGTCGGGATCATGGTCGACAGCGTGGCCGAAGTGGTTTACCTGCGTCAGTCGGAAATCGAAACAGCGCCGAACGTGGGTAACGAAGAGTCCGCCAAGTTCATTCAAGGCGTGTGCAACAAGAACAACGAACTGCTCATCCTGGTCGAGCTCGACAAGATGATGAGCGAAGAAGAATGGTCGGAACTGGAGAGTATCTGATTGATTCTCGAGGTCGCGGTCATTGTCCTGTTCCTGTTCTGGGCAGGCACGCTGGCAATGTTCCTGGCATACATTCGCAGTCAAAAGCAGATCGCCGCGCAACAGGCCCAGGGTGATGCGCTACGCGATCAGCGCATCAAGGACCTGGGCAAACGCGTCGAGGATTACCAGAACGGCAACGTGCACATGGGCGAAGAACTGCATGAACTGCGCGCAATAGTCGCGCCATTGCCGGACAAACTCGCCCAGCTGGAACAGCGCGATCCTTCAAGCCTGTCGTTTGCCCAGGCTGCGCGACTGGTCGGGATGGGCGCAAGCGTCGACGAGCTGACTCAGTCCTGTGGCTTGACCCAGGCTGAGGCGGAGTTGATGAGCAAGTTGCACAGAAACTGAGTTTTGCGATCCGGCTGAAATCGCTTTCGCGAGCAGGCTCGCTCCCACAATGGTTCCATGTCGGACACACAAGATGTGTTCACTGAAGATCACCTGTAGGAGCGAGCTTGCTCGCGATGGTCGTTAACGATGACGCGGGCTTCCTGGAAAAACGCGGTGTTCTTGAGTCCATCGCGAGCAAGCTCGCTCCTACAATGGTTCTATGTCGGACACGGAACATGTGTTCACCTGTGGGAGCGAGCCTGCTCGCGATGGCGTATTCGAATCCTCAGTAGTCTTCCCCTCGTTCGGTAATGTCCTTCTCCACCATCAGCCCATCCGGATCCTGCCCCGCCGGACATTTCCCCTTCAGATTCCATGCAAACGCAATGATCTCGGCAATCGTCAGATAGAGCTCCTGCGGAATGCTGTCCCCCAGTTCCATGCGTGCCAACAGTCTCACCAGCTCGGCGTTTTCGTAGATCGGCACTTCGCAGTCGCGGGCGATCCGCAGGATTTCTTCGGCCAGTTCTTCGTCACCCTTGGCGGTGAGGGTGGGGGCGTGGGTGCCGTCGTATTTGAGGGCGATGGCCTGGTGTGGGGCGTTGGGGTTTTTCATGCGGTGTCATCCACCCAGCGTTGTTCGAGGCGGGTTTGCGGGCCTTGGGGCGGTGTGCCGAGGTGGCAATCCAGGTCGCCGACGTTCAGGCCGGCGGACAGCAAGCGGTCACGCAACCCGCTCAGATTGCTTTCGATCAGGCTGGCGGTGTAAGGCCGCTCTGCCCAGAGTTGGCTGGAGAGGCTGCCCTTGATCAGTTGCGCCTGAATTTGCAACGGCCCCAAAGGCTCCATGGCGAAGGCCAACTCCACACGCCACAGCTGTTGCCTGGGTTCGCGCTCTTCGCGACGCTCCTTTGGCTGTTCTCTTTTGGGCGCGTCTTCACGCTGGAACTTGACCTGCAATGGCACGATGTCCTGCATGTTGCGCATCGGGATTTCCAGCTGCCAGGTACTCATCAGCCGTCCGTCGGCGGTTACGCCGGTTTGCTCCAGACTCGACAGCTGATGGCTTTGCAGGCGTGAAACCGCAGCGGCGGCCAAACGCAGCAGGTGTTCGAGGTCGTCGTTTTCACCGTCGGCGCTTTGCAACAGGCGTTCGGGCAGCGGGAATCCGGTTGGCGACGGTTTGGCACTGACCTGACCGAGCATGCCCAGGGCATTGCGGACAAAATTCGGCATGGCCTGGGCCAGGGTATTGGCGGCGATGATCGCGCCGAGGCTGGTGTTGGCCGGCAGCCCCTGACTCAATTGCGCAACCAGTTTGAGCAGGTCGCCTTTCATGTCCGGTGCGAGTGTCGGGTTTTGCCCGGTCAGCAGTTTGCTTTCGAGAAACACACCGCTGCTGGCCAAGGCCTGGGCCAGGCCCTTGGGGGTGCTCAACTGTTGAACATCCGGCAAGCCGGCGAGCAGCTGGGCAGCGGCGCTACGCAATTCAACGGATGTCTGGTCCGAGTCCGGAAGGTTCTGCAGGAGCTTGAGCAAGCCGTCCAGCGAGCCCTGGCGGCTTTGCTGGTCGACCAGTTGCCGGGTCACCGCCAGTTGTTCCTGGCGGCTGCTCAGTGGCACGAACTTCACGGTCTGGGCATCCTGCACCTGCGCGCTCAACAAGGTGCCGATGCGCAAGGGTTGTGGACTGTCGATGCTCAGGGTGCTGCCGCTCAGTGCGGTGTTGAGCAGGCTCACCATCGAGCGAAACACCATGGGCTGGCCAGGCAACTGCGGCAGTACTTGCGAGGTCAATACTTTGCCCTGCAGCAGGGTGCCAACGAGCAATTGCGCGGTGTCGAGGCGGGTGAGGGTGGCGACGCTGGAGGCAATGGCCTGTTGCACCGTCACCGCCAGATTGCCGGCCGAAGGTTGGCTGACGACCAGCGTGGTGCCCTGGGCCAGCGGTTGATTGCCGGTGGTCTGGACCGTGGTCTGGCGGCCGCTGTCGAGGGTGACCTTGAGCAGCATCTGGAAAGTCTGGTCTGTCTGCTTGAGCGACAACACTTCGGCCTGGGCGGTCTGACCGACGCTGATCAGCCCCTCCACCGGCGTCAGCAACTTGAGCAACTCACCGCTGATCACCTGCGCACGTGAAGTCACCGGGACGGTTTGCGCTAGCGGGAGGATGTTCATTTCGCCTGTCATACGCGGTCACAACCTGAGGAAAATGCACTCTTTAGACTAAGGTCTGGCATGTATAATGCCGCGCCGTTGTATCCAAAAATGGCGAAAATTTTGCAATTGTTTGACGCAGCTCTCTAGAACAAGACGTCATTGCATCTATGCTGCATCTCTTTAACGGCCGCGCCAGTGCCGACTTGAACCGTATAAGGCCCGTGAACCCTTGACCAGTCCAGTCCTGCAAACCGTTGCCCTTGCCTGTGAGCGAGACCTTCGGCTGCTCTTCGAAAATCTCGATTTGAGACTGGCCAGTGGCGAAATGGTGCAAATCAGCGGCCCCAACGGCAGTGGCAAGACCAGTCTGTTGCGCCTGCTTTCAGGTTTGATGCACCCGACCGCCGGTCAAGTGCTGCTCAATGGCAAGCCCCTTGATGAGCAGCGCACTGAGCTGGCGCGCAACCTGCTGTGGATCGGCCATGCGGCGGGAATCAAGGATTTGCTGACACCGGAAGAGAACCTGAGCTGGCTCTGCGCCTTGCATCAACCGGCCTCCCATGAAGCGATCTGGCAAGCCCTGGCGGCGGTCGGATTGCGCGGTTTCGAAGATGTTCCCTGCCACACCCTGTCCGCTGGCCAGCGGCGCCTCGTCGCACTGGCGCGTTTGTATCTGGACAGCCCGCCGCTGTGGATCCTCGACGAGCCCTTTACCGCCCTCGACAAGCAGGGCGTGGCACAACTCGAAGAACATCTGGCCGCTCACTGCGAACGTGGCGGCATGGTGGTGTTGACCACCCACCACACGCTGAGCCGGATGCCGGCCGCTTATCGCGACATCGATCTGGGGAATTGGGCCGTATGAGTGTTTTTGGCCTGTTGGTCGCCCGTGAGGCCCGTCTGCTGTTCCGCCGTCCCGCAGAGCTGGCGAATCCGCTGGTGTTTTTCGCCATCGTCGTTTCCTTGTTCCCGTTGGCAGTCGGACCTGAGTCTCAATTGTTGCAAACCTTGTCTCCGGGGTTGGTCTGGGTCGCGGCACTTTTATCGGTCCTGCTCTCGCTGGACGGGCTTTTCCGCAGTGATTTCGAAGACGGATCCCTTGAACAGTGGGTCCTTTCGCCGCACCCCCTGGCTCTTCTGGTTTTGGCCAAAGTGCTGGCACACTGGGCTTTTTCCGGCCTGGCACTGGTTTTGCTCGCACCTTTGCTGGCGCTGATGCTCGGTTTGCCTGCCGCCTGTCTGCCGGTGTTGCTGCTTTCGTTGCTGCTAGGTACACCGGTACTGAGCCTGCTCGGTGCGGTGGGTGCGGCACTGACGGTGGGTTTGAAGCGCGGCGGCCTGTTGCTGGCACTGCTGATTCTGCCGCTGTACATCCCGGTATTGATCCTGGGCAGTGGTGCCTTGCAGGCGGCCTTGCAGGGCATGCCGGCGACCGGTTATCTCCTGTGGCTTGGCAGCCTGACCGCCCTGGCGATAACTCTGACACCTTTTGCAATAGCTGCTGGCCTGAAGATCAGCGTCGGCGAATAATAATGAGGTCTGGTTATTTTTTGACCGCTTTTGGTTTTAAAAAGGCAGACCCTGGCTCTTCACAGTAAAGAGCAACCGTGATGGAAACAGTATGAACTGGACGTGGTTTCACAAGCTCGGCTCGCCCAAATGGTTTTACGGCATCAGCGGCAAAATGCTGCCCTGGCTGAGCATCGCGGCGTTGCTGCTGATCAGCGTTGGCGTGGTCTGGGGCCTGGCCTTCGCGCCGCCGGACTATCAGCAGGGCAACAGCTTTCGCATCATCTATATCCACGTTCCGGCCGCCATGCTGGCGCAGTCCATCTATGTGATGCTGGCCGTGTGCGGTATCGTCGGGCTGGTGTGGAAAATGAAACTGGCCGACGTCGCCCTGCAATGTGCGGCGCCCATCGGCGCGTGGATGACCGCCGTGGCGCTGGTCACCGGCGCGATCTGGGGCAAGCCGACCTGGGGCTCGTGGTGGGTCTGGGATGCACGCCTTACGTCCATGTTGATTCTGCTGTTCCTGTACTTCGGTCTCATTGCGCTGGGCAACGCGATCAGCAATCGTGACAGCGCGGCCAAGGCCTGCGCGGTGCTGGCGATCGTCGGCGTGATCAACATCCCGATCATCAAGTACTCCGTGGAGTGGTGGAACACCCTGCACCAGGGGGCGACCTTCACCCTCACCGAAAAACCGGCGATGCCCGCCGAAATGTGGCTGCCATTGCTGCTGACGGTGTTGGGCTTCTACTGTTTCTTCGGCGCGGTGTTGCTGCTGCGCATGCGTCTGGAAGTGCTCAAGCGCGAAGCCCGGGCCAGTTGGGTCAAGGCCGAAGTGGAAAACAGCCTGGAGGTCGCTCGATGAGTTTTGCTTCATTCGGCGACTTCATCGCCATGGGTCATCATGGCCTGTATGTCTGGTCAGCCTATGGCATTTGCCTGGCGGTACTGGCCCTCAACGTGGCGGCGCCGATCCTGGCCCGCAAGCGGTATCTGCAACAAGAGGCGCGTCGTTTGCGCCGGGAGAACGGCAAGTGAATCCGCTGCGCAAAAAGCGTCTTATCATCATTCTCGCGATCCTGGTCGGGGTCGGCGCTGCCGTCGGCCTGGCCCTGAGCGCCCTGCAGCAAAACATCAATCTGTTTTACACACCGACCCAGATCGCCAACGGCGAAGCTCCGCTGGACACGCGCATTCGCGCTGGCGGCATGGTCGAGAAAGGCTCGCTGGAGCGTTCCAGCGATTCCCTGGACGTGAAGTTCGTTGTCACCGACTTCAACAAATCCGTGACCATCACCTATCGCGGCATCCTTCCGGACCTGTTCCGCGAAGGGCAGGGCATCGTCGCCCTGGGCAAGCTCAATGCCGATGGCGTGGTGGTGGCCGATGAAGTGCTGGCCAAGCACGATGAGAAGTACATGCCGCCGGAAGTGACCAAGGCGTTGAAAGACAGCGGTCAATCGGCTCCAACGCCCGCGAAGGAGGGTTGATCCATGACATCCGGCATCTTTATTCCCGAACTGGGTCATCTGGCGATGATCCTGGCCCTGTGCTTCGCCCTGGCCCAGGCCGTGGTGCCGCTGCTCGGTGCGTGGCGCAATGATCGCCTGTGGATGAGCCTGGCCCAGCCGGCCGCGTGGGGGCAGTTCACCTTTCTGGTGTTTGCCTTCGGTTGCCTGACCTACGCCTTCATGGTCGATGACTTCTCCGTGGCCTATGTGGCCAACAACTCCAACAGCGCGTTGCCGTGGTACTACAAGTTCAGCGCCGTGTGGGGCGCCCACGAAGGTTCCTTGCTGTTGTGGGCCTTGATTCTCGGCGGCTGGACCTTCGCGGTGTCAGTGTTTTCCCGGCAGTTGCCGCAGGTCATGCTGGCCCGCGTGCTGGCGGTGATGGGCATGATCAGCACCGGTTTCCTGCTGTTCCTGATCATGACCTCCAACCCGTTCAAACGCATCCTGCCGCAGGTGCCCGGCGACGGTGCCGACCTCAACCCGTTGCTGCAAGACATCGGCCTGATCGTGCACCCGCCGATGCTGTACATGGGCTACGTCGGCTTCTCGGTGGCCTTCGCGTTCGCCATTGCCGCGCTGATGGGCGGTCGCCTGGATGCCGCGTGGGCGCGCTGGTCGCGTCCGTGGACCATCGTGGCCTGGGCGTTTCTCGGCATTGGCATTACCTTGGGGTCGTGGTGGGCGTACTACGAACTCGGCTGGGGCGGCTGGTGGTTCTGGGACCCGGTGGAAAACGCCTCGTTCATGCCATGGCTGGTGGGCACCGCACTGATTCACTCGTTGGCGGTCACGGAAAAACGTGGCGTGTTCAAGAGCTGGACCGTGCTGCTGGCCATCGCTGCGTTTTCGCTGAGCCTGCTGGGGACCTTCCTCGTGCGTTCCGGCGTGCTGACCTCGGTGCACGCTTTTGCGTCCGATCCGGAACGCGGGGTGTTCATCCTGATTTTCCTGCTGTTCGTGGTCGGTGGTTCATTGACGCTGTTCGCCCTGCGCGCGCCGGTGGTCAAGAGCCAGGTGGGCTTCAACCTCTGGTCCCGGGAAACGCTGTTGCTGGGCAACAACCTGGTGCTGGTGGTGGCGGCGTCGATGATTCTGCTCGGCACCTTGTACCCGCTGATTCTGGACGCCATGACCGGCGCCAAGCTGTCGGTTGGCCCGCCATACTTCAACGCGCTGTTCATTCCGTTGATGGCGTTGCTGATGGTGGTGATGGCGGTCGGCGTGATCGTGCGCTGGAAGGACACCCCGGTGAAATGGCTGGCGAGCATGCTGACGCCGGTCTTGCTGGGCAGCGCCGCCATGGCCGTGGTGGCCGGCGTCGCGTACGGCGATTTCAACTGGGCAGTGCTCGCCACCTTCATGCTCGCCGCCTGGGTGCTGCTGGCCGGCGCGCGTGACATCTTCGACAAGACCCGCCACAAAGGGCTGATCAAAGGCCTGCCGACCCTGACCCGCAGCTACTGGGGCATGCAGATCGCGCACCTGGGCATTGCGGTGTGTGCGCTGGGTGTCGTGCTGTCGAGCCAGAATAGTGCCGAACGTGACCTGCGCCTGGCGCCGGGCGAGTCCATGGACCTGGCCGGTTACCACTTTATCTTCGAAGGCGCCAAGCACTTCGAAGGCCCGAACTTTACTTCCGACAAGGGTACCGTCCGGGTGATCCGCAACGGCAAGGAAGTCAGCGTGTTGCATCCGGAAAAACGCCTGTACACCGTGCAGAACTCGGTGATGACCGAAGCCGGCATCGACGCCGGGTTCACCCGCGACCTCTACGTCGCCCTCGGCGAACCGCTGGGTAACGGTGCCTGGGCCGTGCGCGTGCACGTCAAGCCGTTCGTGCGCTGGATCTGGTTCGGTGGTTTGCTGACCGGTTTCGGCGGGTTGCTGGCGGCGCTGGATCGGCGTTATCGGGTCAAGGTAAAAAGCCGCGTGCGCGAAGCACTGGGCATGTCGGGAGCCACTGCATGAAGCGTTGGTTGATGTTGTTGCCACTGGTGATCTTTCTGGTGGTTGCTGTGTTTCTTTACCGCGGGTTGTACCTCGATCCGGCCGAGTTGCCCTCGGCGATGATCAACAAGCCGTTCCCGGAGTTTTCCCTGCCGGCGGTGCAGGGCGACAAGACCTTGACCCGCGCTGACATCCTCGGCAAACCGGCGCTGGTCAACGTCTGGGGCACCTGGTGCATTTCCTGCAGGGTCGAGCACCCGGTGTTGAACAAGCTGGCCCAACAGGGCGTGGTGATCTACGGCATCAACTACAAGGACACCAACGCCGATGCCTTGAAGTGGCTGGCGGACTTTCATAACCCCTATGCGCTGGATATCCGTGACGACCAAGGCTCGCTGGGCCTGAACCTCGGTGTATACGGCGCACCGGAAACCTTCTTCATCGACGCCAAGGGTGTCATCCGTGACAAGTTCGTCGGTGTGATCGACGAGCAGGTCTGGCGCGAAAAACTGGCGGCCAAGTACCAGGCGCTGGTCGACGAGGCCAAGCCATGAAGCGCTGGATCGCTGCCGCCGTTCTGGGCCTGAGCCTGGCGGGCGTGGCCCACGCGGCCATCGACACCTACGAGTTCGCCAAAGAAGGCGATCGTGAGCGTTTTCGTGAGCTGACCAAAGAGTTGCGTTGCCCCAAGTGCCAGAATCAGGACATCGCCGATTCCAACGCACCGATTGCCGCCGACCTGCGCAAAGAGATTTTCCGCATGCTTGGCGAGGGCAAGGACAACCAGCAGATCATCGACTTCATGGTCGACCGCTACGGTGATTTCGTCCGCTACAAACCGGCCCTGAATGCCAAGACCGCCTTGCTCTGGTTCGGCCCCGCCGGCTTGTTGCTGGGCGGTGTGGTGATCATCGCGGTGATCGTCCGCCGTCGTCGCGTGCAACGTGCCGACACCCCGGGCTCGCTTTCTGCCGAGGAGCGCTCGCGCCTCGACCACCTGTTGGATAAAACCAAGAATGATTGATTTCTGGCTCGCTGCAGGTCTGCTGCTTCTGGTTGCCCTGAGTTTTCTGTTGATCCCGGTGCTGCGCAGCCGTCGCGCCCAGCGTGAAGAGGATCGTACCGCCCTGAACGTGGCGCTTTATCAGGAGCGCGTGGCTGAATTGCAGGTTCAGCAGGAAGAGGGCGTGCTCGATGCGGCGCAAATGGACGCCGGTCGCGCCGAAGCCGCCCGTGAGTTGCTGGCGGACACCGAAGGTGTCGAAGCGCCGCAGGTATCGCGTCTGGGCAAACCCTTGCCGTTGCTGGCGGCCATTCTGGTGCCGGTGCTGGGGCTGGGGCTGTATATGCATTACGGTGCCAGCGACAAGGTCGAACTGACCCGTGAATTCTCCCAGGCACCCAGGACGATGGAGGAGATGACCCAGCGCCTGGAGCGTGCCGTCGCCGCTCAACCGGATTCCGCCGAAGGCACGTACTTCCTCGGTCGTACCTACATGGCTCAGGATCGCCCGGCGGATGCGGCGAAGATGTTCGAGCGCACGGTGAACCTGGCCGGTCGTCAGCCCGAGCTGCTCGGTCAATGGGCCCAGGCCCAGTACTTCGCCGATGGCAAAAAGTGGTCGGACAAGGTCCAGGCCCTGACCGACGAAGCGCTCAAGGCCGATCCGAAGGAAGTCACCAGTCTCGGCTTGCTCGGCATCGCCGCGTTTGAGGGCGAGCGTTATCAGGACGCCATCGAATACTGGAATCGCCTGCTGGCGCAATTGCCGCCGGACGACAAATCCCGCGAGGCGTTACAGGGCGGGATTATCCGGGCCACGGAGAAGCTGGTGGCCAGTGGCGGCAAGGTGGCGCAAGCACCGGCGGCCAAGGCCTCGGCGTTGCTCAAGGTCAGCGTCGATCTGGCAGCGGACCTCAAGACCAAGGTTCAGCCTGGCGACAGCGTGTTCATTTTCGCCCGTGCGATCTCCGGTCCTCCGGCCCCGCTGGCGGTCAAGCGCATGACCGTGGCCGACCTGCCGGTGACCGTCGAACTGGGTGATGCCGACGCGATGATGCCGCAATTGAAACTGTCGAACTTCCCTGAAGTCCAACTGGTTGCGCGTATTTCCCGTGCCGGCAAACCTACCGCTGGCGAATGGATCGGTCGCAGCCAGCCCCTGGCCAGCAGCACCACCGCGCCGCAAACATTGACCATCGACAGCCCGGATAAATAACAGGAAAACGCAATCATGACCGCATTCGCTCGTATCACCCTGCTCAGCGTCGTTATGGGGTTAAGCGCTTGTGCGGTCCAGCGACCAGCGGAGCATGAGGTACCACCGCCGATCCCGCCGTCGCAGCCGGGTATCAAGCCAGTGCCGTCGACGGTGCCGGTCAAGCCAACCACGCCGGCCAAGCCCGCAAAACCGCTGCCACGTACCTCGGCCAGCTTCGCGCCGCCACCGGGGGGCAACAGCCATTGGGATCCGAAACTTGGGGTCTATGTGCTGGATGATCAGCCCAATACCTTCTATCGCCAGCGTACCTACTATCGCTGGGATAACGGCTGGAGTCGGTCGATCAGTCCGAAGGGGCCGTGGGAGGAGACTGATATTCACGGAGTGCCGGGTGGACTGGGGCGGCAATTCGGGCAGTAACGGACCAAGGCGACTTTCGGGTCGCCTTTTTTGTGCCTGCTGAAATGTGATTGTCAGGGCACTGCTGAACCTTGTGGGAGCGGGCTTGCTCGCGAAGGCGGCTTGTCTTTGTTGATTGTGGACATATCCGTTGCTGCGGTATTGGCGGCTGGCGGTTTCGCCCTTACGGCGAGTCCCTTTGGCAAACGCCCCAAAGGAACCAAAGGTCTCGCCCCGAACGTCCGGCCCCTCGCCAAGGCTCGGGGTTCCTTCGCTCCGGCATTCCTCCGGGGGCATTGCCCTCCGGTCGGCTGCGCTCGACCTACATGCAATGGGTTCGACTGCGTCGAACGGCGCTGCGCGCCCATCCCCGGATGAACGCCTCCACTCAGCCTGCCGAGGGGGCGGGTGGATCAAGATCAAGAGCGGCAGGCGAGCTAACGCTCGGCCTGTTGAGTGGTGAGGAGCGTGGGGGTACGCCAATCTGCCTTTGCTCTGCTCTTCTGTAGGAGCGAGCCTGCTCGCGATGGACGTCAACGATAACGCGTGCGGCCTGAATACCCGCGTTGTCCCGGCGTTTTTCGCGAGCAGGCTCGCTCCTACAGGGAAACGCGTTCAATTTCGATCAGGCCGGCCAGCAGGCCGCCTCGCTTTGGCTTTTGATCTTCTTGCCCCCTCGAGAGGCTTCGTTCCGGTTCTGCGCAGTGGGCAACCCGGCATGGATGCCGGGTTAGCCGCGTACGGCCATGGATGGCCGATCGCGGCGGCCCACGGAGCAGGACCGGAGCAAGGGAATGCCGAGCCTTGGCGAGGCACCGAACGTCAGGGGCAAGAGCCCTTGGTTACTTGGGGCTTTTCCAAGTAACCCGCCGTAAGGGCGGAACCATAAGCCGCCGTTACCGCAAAACCGGATATGTACACCAGTAAAAAACACGTAGCCCAACACATAGCCATCAAGGGCAAACCACGCACCCACAGCCCCCGACGTCGGATGGACCCGCGCTGCGAGCTGTATCATCCGAACACCCTCAACCTATACCGTGATCCGTTGGAAAACCCGCTGGTGCAACCGGTGTCGGTGATGGATCATACGCCGGGCCTGCGGGCTGACCTGGTGCAAACGTGATCAGGACGGTCTGCCGTGGATCCGGCAAACAGGGTGACAAATGAAGAGGTTGGTTTGATGGCAGGCAGGTTGATCTATCTCATCGGGCCTTCAGGTTCGGGCAAGGACAGCCTGCTGGATGCTGCGCGAACACGGTTGGCCGAACGCGGCTGCCGCGTCGTGCGGCGGGTCATCACGCGTTCGGCGGAAGCCGTGGGCGAGGCGGCGCTGGGCGTCGGTGCACAGGAATTCGCCGATATGGAGGCCCAAGGCGCATTTGCCCTGAGCTGGCACGCCAACGGGTTGTCCTATGGCATCCCGCGGGAAATCGACGATTGGCTGGCTGCCGGGCAGGACGTACTGGTCAACGGCTCTCGGGGGCATTTGCAGAATACGCGCCTGCGCTATCCGAATGCGTTGGTGCTGTTGTTGACTGTGGATCAGGCAGTACTGCGCCAGCGCTTGCTGGAGCGCGGGCGGGAATCGGTGAGCGAAATCGATCAGCGGTTGGCACGCAATGCCCGATTCAGCGAGCAACTGCTGGTGGAGGACCCGGCCGTGCACTTGCTCGACAACTCCGGGCCGCTTGAGCAAACGGTCGAGCGGTTGCTGGTCTGTATTGACGAGTAACCCCCGGCTGCCTGTCAGGCCTTCCTGGCCAACACCCCCTGCACATACTCGACGAACGCCCGAGCCTTGGCGCTGGCCATTCTCCCCGTGGGGAAAACCGCCCACAAATCCAGGTTCGGCAGTGTCCAGTCCTGCATCACTTCCCGCACCGAGCCGTCGGCCAGTTCCGGCGCAAACATCCATTGCGAGGCCATGGTCAACCCTTGGTGGGCCAGCACGGCCTCACGCAGGCCTTCGGCGGCGTTGACGCGGATCCGGCCGCTGGCGATGACCGATTGCTCCTCGCCGGCCTTGTTGAATGGCCAACTGGTGCCGCCACCAAGGGTGTAGACGATTGCCTGGTGCTTGCACAGGTCGGCGGGGCAGGTGGGTTCGCCGTGTTTTGCGAAGTACGCCGGTGTGCCCAGTACCATGCGCCGGCATTCGGCGATCTTGCGCGCGGTCAGGCCCGAGTCGCTCAGGGGGCCCATGCGCAGGGCGATGTCGACGCCTTCTTCCACCAGGTTGAGGTTGCGATCATCGAGCATCAGGTCGATGTTCAACTCCGGATTTTGCTCCAGGAAGGGGCCCAGGTGCGGGACGATATGCAGCCGCCCGAAAGTGACAGCCGCGCAGATACGCAGGTTGCCACTCAGCCCACTGGCGGAACCGCGAGCGGCGTTGTCGGCCTCGTCGGCTTCTTCGATGGCACGCTTGGCCCGTTCGAAAAAGGCCAGCCCGGCTTCGGTGGGCGTCAGCCCCCGGGTCGAACGCAGCAATAGCCGCACCGCCAACCGCGATTCGAGTTGCGCGATGGTTTTCGACACGGCCGGCTGGCCGATGTTCAGGCGCCGTGCGGCGGCGGAAAACGAGCCGGTTTCCACCACGTAGACGAAGGTTTCCATTGCGCCGAGGCGGTCCATCCAGAGTCCTTGTACTGTTCTGAAAAACACTGCGGATCCACTGTGGGAGCGAGGCTGCTCCGGGCGGCGATCCGACCGGGTTTTGAGGCTTATGCCGTCGCCAGCGAAACCTTCTGCGAAACACTCAGGAATCGCAGCAATGCCAGCAGCGGAAACGCACTGCCGACGATCACGATCCACAACCAGCCACCGTGTTCGTACACCGCGCTGGCCACCGAAGAGCCGAAGGCGCCGCCGATGAAAATGCTGGTCATGTACAGCGCATTCAGGCGGCTGCGGCTTTTGCCGTCGAGGGCGTAGACCGCACGCTGGCCGAGGACCATGTTCATCTGCACGCAGAAGTCGAGCACCACGCCGGTCACGGCCAGGCCGATGACGCTGTAGGCCGGATGGATGAACGCCGGCACGAAACTCAGGCTGGCGAACAGCAGGGCCAGCAATGACGCGATACGGGTGTGACCGGCATCGGCCAGGCGTCCGGCGATCGGGGCGGCAATGGCGCCGATGGCTCCCACCAGCGCGAAAATCGCGATCTCGCTTTGCGACAATCCGTGATTGCGCGCCAGCTCCAGCGGCACGGCGGTCCAGAACAGGCTGAAGGTGGCAAACATGCACCCCTGATAAAACGCACGCTGGCGCAGCACCGGCTGCTTGCGCAACAGCGTCCACAGCGAGCCCAGCAATTGGCCATAGGACGCGCTGTGATCAGGTTCACGCTTGGGAATGGTCATCGCCAGCACGATGCTGATGGCCGCCATCAACACCGCGGCAATCACAAACATCGCCCGCCAGCCGAAGTGATCGGCCACCACACTGGACACCGGTCGGGCCAGCAGGATGCCGAGCAACAAACCACCCATGATTGCGCCAACCACACGACCACGTGTTTCTTCCGGCGCCAGGTGCGCGGCCAACGGAATCAGGATTTGCACCGAAACCGAACTGAACCCCACCAACAACGAAATCAGCAAGAACACGTTCGGCTGATCGGTGAATCCCGCACCCAGCAGGCTGACAATCGCCACCAGCGTGGTGATGATCATCAACCGGCGGTTCTCCAACAGATCCCCCAGCGGCACCAGGAAAAACAGTCCCAGCGCATAGCCGATCTGAGTCAGGGAAACGATCAGGCTGGCCATGGCATTGGTCAGGCCGATGTCCGGAGCGATCAGGCCGATGATCGGCTGGGCGTAGTAGATGTTGGCGACAATGGCGCCGCAGCAGAAGGCGAACAGCAGCACCATGCCTCGGGTCATTGTCGCGGTGCCGTGGGGCACCTGGGTCGCTGGGTTCATAACGGGTCTCGCTGTACGGAAAGGAATGCGCACAGGCTAATGGGCTGACTGAAACGGCGGAAGTGGGATTGGAGTGATAGCAATCATTCCATTGCGGAATGACTGACGGACGCGTGTGTCGTCCGCCGAAGTGCCTTGCGTTGGAACATCGAGGGTAAATGATACATTTACTTACATGCTGTTCGATAGCGTGCTTATGTTCTCCTTGCACGTCCCGTAGCCGACACGTGGCAACCGGCCATCCGAAGAAAAAACCGCAGAGCCCCGGTAGCTAGAATCTACAGGGGGGATCACTTCAATGTGTCCTTACAAGCGGGAGTATCACGATGAAAATCGTATCTTCGCTGGCGTTTGTCGTAGCAGTCGGCGGGCTCTGTGGATGTTCGACAGTGCCGGACAGCCAAGTCACCAACGTTCCCCTGAACGGCACCTCGGCCAATGTCGGGAATATCGGCCGGCCGATCATGATGCCCAGTGGGCATGACACCGTGTTCTGGTTTGCAGTCAGTGGCGTGCCAATGGGCAGTGCGTTACCGGGTCGTTTAATGGCTTACATCTACCCGGGCAGTTGCGCGAACCTGGGGGCGAAGCCGGTCTATGACATGAACGACGGACCGAATGCACGGTTCTATTCGGCGGCGTCGCACCAGTATTTCTGGAAAAGCGCACCGGTCGCCGTCGAGACCCTTCGAGCCGGTGGCTATGCCCTGGTGGTGCGTGAAAGCCCGGCCGATGGTCACCAGGCTATTTTCTGCGGCAACCTGAGCTGAAACATACACGGAACACTGTAGGAGCGAGCTTGCTCGCGATGGAGTCACGGTCAACGCGTTTATTCAGAAAAAACGCATTATCGTTGACGTCCATCGCGAGCAAGCTCGCTCCTACAAGTGTTTATTGCGCATAAATCTGGTCGAAAACTCCACCATCATTGAAGTGGGTCTTCTGCACGGTGCGCCAGTCACCGAAGGTCTTCTCGACGGACAGGAAGTCCACTTTCGGGAAGCGGTCGGTGTACTTGGCCAGCACGGCCGGGTCACGCGGGCGCAGGTAGTTGGCTGCGGCGATTTCCTGGCCTTCCGGCGACCACAGGTACTTCAGGTATTCCTCGGCGGCGGCGCGGGTGCCTTTCTTGTCGACCGATTTGTCGACCACCGACACCGGTGGCTCGGCTTCGGCGGAGACGCTTGGGTAGATGACTTCGAACTGATCACGGCCGAACTCGCGGGCGATCATTTCCGCTTCGTTCTCGAAGGTCACCAGCACGTCGCCGATCTGGTTGGTCATGAAGGTGGTGGTGGCGGCACGGCCACCGGTATCGAGTACTGGCGCTTGTTTGAACAGTTTGCCGACGAATTCCTTCGCCTTGTTCTCGTCGCCGCCGTTTTTCAACACGTAGCCCCAGGCCGAGAGGTAGGTGTAGCGACCGTTACCGGAGGTCTTCGGGTTCGGGACGACGACCTGAACGCCGTCCTTGAGCAGATCCGGCCAGTCCTTCAGGGCTTTCGGGTTGCCCTTGCGCACGATGAACACGGTGGCCGAGGTGAACGGCGCGCTGTTGTCCGGCAGGCGCGTGACCCAGTTGTCCGGGACCAGTTTGCCGTTGTCCGCCAGGGCGTTGATGTCGGTGGCCATGTTCATGGTGATCACGTCAGCCGGCAAACCGTCGATGACCGAACGCGCCTGTTTGCTGGAACCACCGAAGGACATTTGCAGGGTGATGTTTTCGTTGTGCTCGGCTTGCCAGTGTTTCTGGAACGCAGTGTTGTAGTCCTTGTAGAAATCGCGCATCACGTCGTAGGAAACGTTGAGCAGGGTCGGTGCAGCCTGAGCGATGCTGCCCAGGGCCAGGCCAACGGCGAGAAGTGAGGCGCCAAAGAGTTTTTTCACTGCGCAGTCCTTGTTCTTTGTGTAGGAGTCGCCGCACCAACACTGTAGGAGCGAGCCTGCTCGCGATGGACGCTAACGATGACGCGGGCTGTCTGAGTGCCCGCGTTGTCCTGGCGTTTTTCGCGAGTGAACTCGCTCCTACGAGTGGTGCGGTCGATACGATTTTGCCAGCGACTATAACCGGGCACTTTTAGTCCTTTAAATATTAAAAAGCTCTTTGCTTATTCCAGTTTTTTGAACAGTGCATTGCCGCAACGGGAGCAGAACGATGCTTCTTGTTCGTGGCTGTTTTTCGCACACACCGGGCAGTCGTGCTGCAACTGGCTGCCTCGCATGGCCGTGGCCAGTTCGGCGGTGAAGATCCCGGTGGGCACGGCAATGATCGAGTAACCGGTGATCATCACCATCGACGAGATGACCTGGCCCAGCGCGGTCTTGGGCACGATGTCGCCGTAACCGACGGTGGTGAGGGTGACGATCGCCCAGTAAATACCCTTGGGAATGCTGGTGAAGCCATGTTGCGGGCCTTCGACCACGTACATCAGGGTGCCGAACACCGTCACCAGGGTGCAGACACTGAGCAGGAACACGAGGATTTTCTGCTTGCTGCCGCGCAGGGCATCGAGCAGGTAATGGGCTTGCTTGAGGTAGGGGCCGAGCTTGAGCACGCGGAAGATCCGCAACATCCGGATCACCCGGATGATCAGTAGGTACTGGGCATCGCTGTAGTACAGCGCGAGGATGCCGGGCACGATGGCCAGCAGGTCCACCAGACCATAGAAACTGAAGGCATAGCGCAGGGGCTTGGGCGAACAGTACAGGCGCAGGATGTACTCGCCGAGGAAGATCACCGTGAAGCCCCACTCGATGAACGCCAGCAGGCTGGCGTAGTGCTGGTGGACGTCATCGATGCTGTCCAGAATCACCACCACCAGGCTGGCGAAGATGATCAGCAGCAGGCTGGTGTCGAAGCGTCGCCCGGCGACGGTGTCGGTCTGGAAAATAATCACGTACAGGCGATTACGCCACGTGTCGTTGCTGATCATGCACATCGCCTTGGCCGCAAATCAGCGCAGCCTAGGTTGATTCTCCCCGTTAGCGCAAGGCGCGCTTTCGACGGTGGCTTTGCCGAGCATTTGCACAACGCTGCGAATCAGCCAGCAGGCAAGAATGAACGGCGCGGTCAGCGTGGGCAGACCGATGGCGGCAAACACCGGTGTCAGCGCCAGCGCCAGGCCGATGCCAACCAGCGGCAGCCAGGGTTGGCGACGCTGCGAGCTGAAGGCGAGGGCGGCGAGTACGGCGTTATAGCCACCCAGACCGAGCAATGCACTGTAGAAGTCGTGGTGCAGCAGGCTCCAGCCCATGCCCGCGACAGACGCCAGCAACGCCCAGCCGAAGGCGCGGCGATCGGCGATCAGCAAACCGGCGGCAATCATCGCACCGGCCAGAGGATGACCGAGGAACATGACCTGGCCGAGGCCCTTGAGGGGGGCGGCGAGCATGTTCAGCGTGCTGACTTCGATCAAGTGCGCTTGTGTCGAGGGCGTGGCGAAGCACAGCAGCAACCAGCCCAACCCGACGAAGGGCGCCGTATAGGCAGGCAGGTATTGGCTGACCCGGACGCGCTTGAGCCACTGCTGGGTGATCATCGCGCTCAGGCCACCGGCGGCCAGAATCAGCAGCGGCATCATTGCCGACCAGGGGAAATACAGGCTCAGCAACAGGCCGAGCAGAACACCGTTGTAGCTGAACAGTCCGGCCTGACGATCAGCCTTGGCATAGTTGCGACGTTGCGCGGTGAGCAGCCCGGCGACACCGCCGAGCAAGGCGCCGCCGAGCAAGGCAGGCGCCGTGAACAGAATGGCCAGCAGGCACAGCAGGCCGCACAGCGGATTGCGCTGGAGAAAGATCTGGCTGAAGCCGTTGAGCAACGCTTCGGCCCAGTCAGGGCAGTGGGTGTTGAAATGGTTGGCAGGCATGGCAGTTCTGAAAGTCAGTGGGACCGGGTTGCCCGCATCGCGAGCAAGCTCGCTCCCACATTGAGTCTTTGCTCAGTCATTGTATTTGTGCCGTACACAAATCAACTGTGGGAGCGAGCTTGCTCGCGATGAGGCCGGTATGGGCGCTAGATCAATGTCTCGATACGCAAAGAGTTAGTCGATCCCGGCTGCCCAAAGGGCACACCGGCGGTGATCAATAACGTGTCGCCACGCTGCGCCATGCCCTGGGCCTGGGCAATCTCCAGTGCCGTCGAGCAGACTTCATCGACCTGACGCAGGCGGTCGTTGACCACCGAGTGCACACCCCACGCCACGCTCAGGCGACGGGCGGTCTGCAGGTTCGGCGTCAGGTTGAGGATCGGCACCGTCGGCCGCTCCCGCGCCGCACGCAGGCTCGATGCGCCGGACTCGCTGTAGTTCACCAGCACTGCCACCGGCAGCACGTTGCTGATGCGGCGAATGGCGCAGCTGATCGCGTCGGAAACCGTCGCCTCGGCTTTCGGTCGGCTGACATCGAGTTGAGTCTGATAGTCCGGACCGTTTTCCACCTGGCGGATGATCTTGCTCATCATCTGCACGGCTTCGAGCGGGTATTCGCCGGACGCGGTTTCCGCCGACAGCATCACCGCGTCCGCACCTTCGGCTACGGCGTTGGCCACATCGGTGACTTCGGCGCGGGTGGGCGCCGGTGAGAAGCGCATCGATTCCAGCATCTGGGTCGCCACCACCACCGGTTTGCCGAGCTGGCGGCAGGTGCTGATGATGTTCTTCTGAATCTGCGGCACGCTTTCGGCCGGCACTTCCACACCCAGGTCACCGCGGGCGACCATGATCGCATCGCTCAGTTCGGCGATCTCGCGCAGTTGTTCGACGGCCGAGGGCTTCTCGATCTTGGCCATCAGGAAGGCCTTGTCGCCGATCAGTGTACGGGCTTCGCGGATGTCATCGGGACGTTGTACGAACGACAGCGCCACCCAGTCCACACCCAGCTCCAGACCGAAGGTCAAGTCGCGGCGGTCCTTGGCGGTCAGCGGGCTCAGGTCGAGCACCGCTTGCGGCACATTCACGCCTTTGCGGTCCGACAGTTCGCCGCCATTGAGCACGGTGGTGTCGATGGCGTCGGCGTACTTGGTCACGACCCGCAGACGCAACTTGCCGTCGTCCAGCAGCAGGTCCATGCCTGGCTCCAGCGCGGCGATGATTTCCGGGTGTGGCAGGTTGACCCGGCGCTCATCGCCTGGCGTGGCATCGAGGTCCAGGCGCAAGGCCTGGCCGCGGACCAGTTGCACCTTGCCTTCGGCGAACTTGCCGACCCGCAGTTTCGGGCCTTGCAGGTCCATCAGAATGCCCAATGGATAATTCAGCTGGCGCTCGACTTCACGAATCCACTGAAAACGCTGGGCGTGGTCGGCGTGATCGCCATGGCTGAAGTTCAGGCGGAAGATGTTGACCCCGGCCAGCACCAGCTCACGGATGTCGTCGATGCCGTCGATGGCAGGTCCCAGGGTGGCGAGGATTTTGACCTTTTTGTCAGGCGTCATGTTTAGTGCTCTCAAGGATCAGGATTGCGCGGAAGTCGTTGACGTTGGTACGGGTCGGCTCGGTGACGATCAGGGCGTCGAGTGCCTCGAAGTAGCCGTAGCCATTGTTGTTGTCCAACTCGTCGCTGGCGCTCAGGCCCTTTGCCGCGGCGCGGGCGTAGCTGTCCGGGGTCATGATCGCGCCGGCGTTGTCTTCCGAACCGTCGATGCCGTCGGTGTCACCGGCCAGCGCGTAGACGCCGGGCAGGCCCTTGAGGCTGTCGGTCAGGCTCAGCAGGAATTCGGCGTTGCGCCCGCCACGGCCATTGCCGCGCACGGTGACGGTGGTTTCACCGCCCGAGAGAATCACGCAGGGCGCCGCCAGCGGCTGACCGTGCAGGACGATCTGCCGCGCGATGCCGGCATGGACTTTTGCCACCTCGCGAGATTCGCCTTCCAGGTCGCCGAGGATCAGCGGACTGAACCCGGCCTGTCGGCATTTCACCGCCGCCGCTTCAAGGGATTGCTGCGGGCGGGCGATCAACTGGAAATGACTGCGCGCCAGGCTCGGGTCACCGGGTTTGACGGTTTCCGATTCGGGGCTTAGCAGCCAGTTGCGCACCGAGGCCGGCACCTCGATGGCGTAGCGTTTGAGGATCGCCAGCGCTTCGGCCGACGTGCTCGGGTCGGCCACGGTAGGGCCGGAGGCGATGACCGTGGCGAGGTCGCCCGGTACATCGGAAATCGCATAGGTGTAAACCGTGGCGGGCCAGCAGGCTTTGCCCAGGCGGCCGCCTTTGATCGCCGAGAGGTGCTTGCGCACACAGTTCATCTCGCCGATGGTGGCACCGGACTTGAGCAAGGCTTTGTTGATCGACTGCTTGTCGGCCAGGGTGATGCCTTCGGCCGGCAGTGCCAGCAGGGCAGAGCCGCCACCGGAGAGCAGGAAGATCACGCGATCGTTTTCGCTGAGATCGCTGACCAGTTCCAGCACACGCTTGGCCACGGCCAGGCCGGCAGCGTCCGGTACCGGATGCGCGGCTTCGACCACTTCGATTTTTTCGCAAGGGGCGCCGTGACCGTAACGGGTCACCACCAGGCCGGACACTTCACCCTGCCAGCAGCGTTCCACCACCTGGGCCATGGCGGCTGCGGCTTTGCCAGCACCAATGACGATCACGCGACCGCTGCGGTCGGCAGGCAAATGGGCTTCGAGCACTTGTTGCGGATGCGCCGCGTCGATGGCTGTGGCAAACAGCTCGCGCAGCAATTGTTGCGGATCGACCGACATGGCGGGCTCCCGGAATTCTTGTTATTGGGTTTGTCGCGGGTCCTGTGGGAGCGGGCTTGCTCGCGAAAGCGGTGGTTCAGTCAGTATCCATGTCGACTGACACTCCCTCTTCGCGAGCAAGCCCGCTCCCACAGGTTTGATGCGGTTTGGGGCAGGGCTTACTTCTTGTCGCGAATCGAGAAGTTCGCCATGTGTTCCAGGCCCTTGATCAGCGCCGAGTGGTCCCAGTTGCTGCCACCGATGGCCGCGCAGGTGCTGAACACTTGCTGGGTGTTGGCGGTGTTCGGCAGGTTGATGTTCAGCTCCTTGGCGCCTTGCAGGGCCAGGTTCAGGTCCTTCTGGTGCAGGCTGATGCGGAAGCCTGGATCGAAGGTGCCCTTGATCATGCGCTCGCCGTGCACTTCGAGGATCTTCGAGGAAGCGAAACCGCCCATCAGTGCTTCACGCACCTTGGCTGGATCGGCACCGTTTTTCGAAGCGAACAGCAGGGCTTCAGCCACGGCCTGGATGTTCAGGGCCACGATGATCTGGTTGGCCACTTTGGCGGTTTGACCGTCGCCGTTGCCACCCACCAGGGTGATGTTCTTGCCCATGGCCTGGAACAGCGGCAGGGCGCGTTCGAAGGCGTCGGCATCGCCGCCGACCATGATGCTCAGGGTCGCAGCCTTGGCACCGACTTCACCGCCGGAGACCGGGGCGTCGAGGTATTGCGCGCCTTTTTCGTTGATTTTCGCTGCGAAAGCCTTGGTGGCGGTCGGCGAGATCGAGCTCATGTCGATCACCACTTTGCCTTTGCCAACACCGGCCGCAACGCCGTCGGCGCGGAACAGCACGTCATCGACCTGCGGGGTATCCGGCACCATGACGATGATGAATTCGGCTTCCTGGGCAACTTCCTTCGGGTTCGCCAGAGCGACGGCGCCACCGGCAACCAGGTCGGCAGGGGCGGGGTCGTGGTGCGCCGACAGGAACAGGCTGTGACCGGCTTTCTGCAGGTTCAACGCCATTGGGTGGCCCATGATGCCGGTGCCGATAAATCCAATTTTAGCCATGAGAAAATCCTCGTTTTATTCCGATGCTGCAATGCAGTCTTAGAGACGCAGCAGATTCATTGTGGGAGCTGCGGTGCGACGATTCGACTTGCCAGCGATGGCGGTGGGTCAGGCAACATATTTGTATCTGTGCTGCCGCCATCGCGGGCAAGCCCGCTCCCACAGGGTTTTGTGTTGTTCGTTCAGATAGCGTTATGGGTTTTCAGCCAGCCCAGACCGGCTTCAGTGGTGGTCAGCGGCTTGTATTCGCAACCGACCCAGCCCTGATAACCGATGCGGTCCAGGTGTTCGAACAGGAAGCGGTAGTTGATTTCACCGGTACCTGGTTCGTTGCGCCCCGGGTTGTCCGCGAGCTGCACATGGTTGATCTCGCCCAGGTGCGATTGCAGGGTGCGGGCCAGATCGCCTTCCATGATTTGCATGTGATAGATGTCGTATTGCAGGAACAGGTTGGCGCTGCCGACCTGCTCGCGAATCGACAGGGCTTGCGCCGTGTTGTTCAGGTAGAAGCCTGGAATGTCACGGGTGTTGATCGCTTCCATCACCAGTTTGATACCCGCCGCTTGCAGCTTGTCGGCCGCGTACTTGAGGTTGGCGACGAAGGTTTTCTCCACGGTGGCATCGTCAAAGCCCTGCGGACGAATGCCGGCCAGGCAGTTGACCTGGGTGTTGCCCAGCACTTGTGCGTAAGCGATGGCCAGATCGACCCCGGCACGGAACTCTTCAACCCGATCCGGCAGGCACGCGATGCCGCGTTCGCCCTTGGCCCAGTCACCGGCCGGCAGGTTGAACAGCACTTGGGTCAGACCGTTGGCGTCGAGCTGGGCCTTGATTTCGGCAGAGCTGAAGTCGTACGGGAACAGGTATTCGACACCACTGAAGCCGGCTTTGGCGGCCGCTTCGAAACGGGCAAGGAAGTCCTGTTCGGTGAACAGCATGGACAGGTTGGCTGCGAAACGCGGCATGGTGATCTCCCGTATGTGTTTGAGGTCCCCTGTGGGAGCGGTCAGCTATCAATCAAGCAACGAAATCGCAGTCGGTGCGTCGTCGCCGACCAGCGCCAGGTCTTCGAATTCGTTGACGGCGTTGATCTCGGTACCCATGGAAATGTTGGTCACGCGCTCCAGAATAATCTCGACGATCACTGGAACCTTGAACTCTTCGATCAGTTCCTGAGCCTTGCGCAGGGCAGGCTGGATCTGAGCCGGTTCGAACACACGCAGTGCCTTGCAACCGAGGCCTTCGGCAACTGCGACGTGGTCCACACCATATCCGTTGAGTTCCGGGGCGTTGAGGTTGTCGAAGGACAGCTGCACGCAGTAGTCCATGTCGAAACCGCGCTGTGCCTGACGGATCAGGCCCAGGTACGAGTTGTTCACCACAACATGAATGTACGGCAGCTTGAACTGCGCGCCGACCGCCAATTCTTCGATCATGAACTGGAAGTCATAGTCCCCCGACAGGGCCACGACTTTACGGTTCGGATCGGCCTTGACCACACCCAGCGCTGCCGGAATGGTCCAGCCCAACGGGCCTGCCTGACCGCAGTTGATCCAGTGACGCGGCTTGTAGACGTGCAGGAACTGCGCGCCGGCGATCTGCGACAGACCGATGGTGCTGACGTAGCAGGTGTCTTTGCCGAACACCTGGTTCATTTCTTCGTAGACCCGTTGCGGCTTGACCGGCACGTTGTCGAAGTGAGTCTTGCGCTGCAGGCTGGCTTTACGCTGCTGGCAGTCCTGCAGCCAGGCGCTGCGGTTCTTCAGTTTGCCGGCGGCTTGCCATTCGCGAGCGACCTCGATGAACACGGTCAGCGCGGCTGCGGCGTCGGATACGATGCCCAGGTCCGGGGTGAACACGCGGCCGATCTGGGTCGGTTCGATATCAACGTGAATGAACTTGCGGCCTTCGGTGTACACATCGACCGAACCGGTGTGACGGTTGGCCCAACGGTTGCCCACGCCCAGAACTACGTCGGATTTGAGCATGGTCGCGTTGCCGTAGCGGTGCGAAGTCTGCAAGCCGACCATGCCCACCATCAGCGGGTGATCGTCCGGAATGGTGCCCCAGCCCATCAGGGTCGGGATCACCGGAATACCGGTCAGCTCGGCGAACTCCACCAGCAGGTCACTGGCGTCGGCGTTGATGATACCGCCACCGGCCACCAGCAATGGACGCTCGGCCTGATCCAGCATGGCCAGCGCTTTTTCAACCTGGACGCGGGTAGCACTCGGCTTGGCCAGCGGCAGTGGCTGGTACGCGTCGATGTCGAATTCGATTTCGGCCATCTGCACGTCGAATGGCAGGTCGATCAGCACCGGGCCTGGACGGCCGGAGCGCATTTCATAGAAAGCCTTCTGGAACGCGTAAGGCACCTGGCCCGGTTCCAGAACGGTGGTTGCCCACTTGGTCACCGGCTTGACGATGCTGGTGATGTCGACAGCCTGGAAGTCTTCCTTGTGCATACGGGCGCGGGGTGCCTGGCCGGTAATGCAGAGGATTGGGATCGAGTCGGCCGAGGCGCTGTAGAGCCCGGTGACCATGTCGGTACCGGCAGGGCCGGAAGTGCCGATGCACACGCCGATGTTGCCGGCCTTGGTGCGGGTGTAGCCCTCGGCCATGTGCGAGGCGCCTTCAACGTGGCGAGCGAGTACGTGATCGATGCCGCCGACCTTTTGCAGGGCGGAGTACAGCGGGTTGATGGCGGCACCCGGGATGCCAAAAGCGGTATCGACCCCTTCACGGCGCATCACCAGAACGGCGGCTTCGATTGCTCTCATTTTGCTCATGGTTTTGTGCCTCTTTACGTTTTGTAATTGTGTACAAGTGGCTTTGCGCAGAGTGTATTCACGGCGGACGGCGCAGGTCAATCCATTTTCTCAAGCGCTCGTTTCATTCGTCGGAAGCCCAATCTACTGTGGCTTTTCGTCGCATGTGGCGCCTTTCGAGAATTATTGTATACAAAAAAATAATTCATTGTGTTCTATTTGTTGCATTGGGCTGCGGCACAACGGCGCAGCCCAACGACTTTCCGAAAAACAAAATGAGGACGGCACCATGAGCGCTTTAACCTTGAAAGTCGCAGTCAACCTGGTCAACGAGGCCATCAGTGCAGGGCGGGCCATCTCGGCAGCGCCCCTGACCATTGCGGTGCTGGATGCCGGAGGGCATCTGATCACCCTGCAACGCGAAGACGGCGCCAGCCTGTTGCGCCCGCACGTCGCCATCGGCAAGGCCTGGGGCGCCATTGCGCTGGGCAAGGGGTCACGCCTGCTGGCGCTGGACGCCCAGCAACGCCCGGCGTTTATCGCCGCGTTGAACAGCCTGGGGCAGGGCAGCGTCGTGCCGGCACCGGGTGGTGTACTGGTTCGGGATCAGGACGGGAATGTGCTGGGGGCGGTGGGGATCAGCGGCGATTTGTCGGATGTTGACGAGCAGTGTGCGATCAATGCCATCGAGGCGTTGGGGTTGAGGGCGGATGCGGGGGTAGCGGCTTGATGGTGTAGCGACAGATTAACCGCTTTCGCGAGCAAGCCCGCTCCCACACTGGATCTTCTGCGGACACAAAATCTTTGAGCGACAGAAATCCAATGTGGGAGCGGGCTTGCTCGCGAAGGCAGTTTCTCAGACATATCCAGCTAAAAGTCTGGCCCACTTTCACATATTCCCCCGTCTAGCCTTTTGATGATTTCATCATGAGAGAGGGCAAGGGAATGCCTGAGTTGTCAGCTTCACACCGCCTGCGGATCGGCCGGTACACCGAGCAAAACCGCATCTATCTACTGACTGCCAATACCCTGAAGCGAGAACCTGTATTCAGGGATTACACCTTGGGTCGCTTGGTGGTCCATCAATTCAAGCAAGCACAGAATGATGGCTTCGCCGATTCCTTGGCCTGGGTAGTCATGCCTGATCAATTTCATTGGTTGATTCAGTTGAACAAAGGCTCACTGGGGCAACTGATGTGCCAAACCAAATCCTTGAGTACCCGAGCAATTAATGCGGCGACTGGTCGAACAGGCAGCCTTTGGCAGCAGAGCTTTCATGATCATGCTCTGCGAAAAGAAGAGGATCTAGTGAAACTGGCTCGATATGTTGTGGCTAACCCATTGCGGGCGGGGCTGGTTGAAAAGCTCGCTGACTATCCATTGTGGGATGCGATCTGGGTTTGACAGCAAAACCGAGTTGCCTCCTTCGCGAGCAAGCCCGCTCCCACATTGGAGCGGTGTACGAAGGACAAATGTGGGAGCGGGCTTGCTCGCGAAGGCCGCGCCGCGGTCTACCGTTCGGGCTCACACCCCTTGAGCACCAACCGGATAATCGTCTGCGCTGCCGCTTCGTAATCTTCTTCATCCAGCCTGGCCTTGCCGGTGATGGCGGTGATCTGCCAGTCGAAGTCGGCGTAGGTCTGGGTAGCGGCCCAGATGCTGAACATCAGGTGGTTGGGATCGATGGGGGCGATTTGCCCGCGGTCGATCCAGGTCTGGATGCACTCGATGTTGTGTTTGGCCTGGCCATTGAGCTGTTCGACCAGATCGCTGCTCAGGTGGGGGGCGCCGTGCATGATTTCGCTGGCGAACACCTTGGAGGCGAAAGGCAGGTCGCGGGAGATGCGGATTTTCGAGCGAATGTAGCCGCTGAGCACTTCACCGGGTTCGCCTTCCGGATTGAACGGTGTCGACGCCTGCAGGATTGGTTCGATGATACTTTCCAGGACCTCGCGGTAGAGGTTTTCCTTGGATTTGAAGTAGTAGTAGACGTTGGGCTTGGGCAATCCCGCCTTGGCTGCGATGTCGCTGGTTTTGGTCGCAGCGAAGCCTTTGTCGGCAAACTCCTCACTGGCGGCACGCAGGATCAGTTGTTTGTTGCGCTCGCGGATAGTGCTCATAACCCGGGTGATTCCTTGCCTGTTCTGGCGGTTGCACATGGTATCACCGGCCTCGCGCGGCGCTCAAGAATGCACCACAGCCCGTGATGCCGCGCTATGCTGCTGCGCATTCATTGCAGAAGGAAACCCGATTCATGGCAGGAAGCAGTTTGCTGGTGTTGATCGACGACATTGCGGCCGTGCTGGACGACGTGTCATTGATGACCCAAATGGCCGCCAAGAAAACGGCCGGTGTACTCGGAGACGACCTGGCACTCAATGCCCAGCAAGTCAGCGGCGTGCGGGCCGAACGGGAAATCCCGGTGGTCTGGGCCGTTGCCAAGGGTTCGTTCATCAATAAATTGATCCTGGTGCCGTCGGCGCTGGCCATCAGTGCGTTCATACCCTGGCTGGTCACGCCGCTGTTGATGCTCGGTGGCGCTTATTTGTGCTTCGAAGGGTTCGAAAAGCTCGCCCACAAGTTTCTGCACAGTGAGACTGAAGATCAGGCTGAACATGCCGAATTGGTCGAGGCAGTGGCGGACCCAGCGGTGGATCTGGTGGCGTTTGAAAAGGACAAGATCAAGGGCGCGATCCGCACCGACTTCATTCTCTCGGCGGAAATCATCGCCATCACCCTCGGCGTAGTCGCCGAGTCGGCGCTGACCCAGCAAGTCATCGTGCTCTCGGGTATCGCCATCGTCATGACCGTCGGTGTTTACGGATTGGTAGCGGGCATCGTCAAACTCGATGATCTGGGGCTCTGGCTGACCCAAAAGCCTGGTCAGATGGCCAGGAGCATCGGCGGCGGGATTTTGCGTGCGGCTCCGTACATGATGAAAAGCCTGTCGGTGATTGGCACTGCGGCGATGTTCCTGGTCGGTGGCGGCATCCTGACCCACGGTGTGCCGGTGGTGCATCACTGGATTGAAAGTGTCAGCGCGGGGGCGGGTGGTGCCCGGTTTATCGTGCCGACGTTGCTTAATGGGGCAGCGGGGATTGTGGCGGGGGCGGTGGTGTTGGTTGGGGTGATGGCTGTCAGCAAAATCTGAAAGCACTGAAAGGCTGAAGACAGCACATGACAAATGTGGGAGGGCTTGCTCGCGAAAGCGGCGTGTCAGACAACCTTTTTGGTGACTGACACGACCTCTTCGCGAGCAAGCCCGCTCCCACAGTGTTTTTGGGGTGCCGGAATTACTCGGCGATCTGCAACTTGCGCGCTTCGGTGTACACGTAACGCACTTTTTCGTACTCGAAAGGCGAGTTCAACTGGCCATAGCGGAAGGTGGTCTGGTGGCGCTTGTCGATGCCACGCAGGATCCAGACTTCCGGATGGTTGGAGCTGACCTCGGCCACGTTGAGGAAGTTGATCGCATTTTCGGCCGAGTAATCCACCAACAGGCCGCCGGTATCACGCAGGTTCGACGGACCGAGGATCGGCAGGACGAAATAGGCGCCGCCCGGCACGCCGTAGAAGCCCAGCGTCTGGCCGAAGTCTTCGCTTTGGCGCGGCAGGCCCATGGCGGTGGCCGGGTCCCACAGGCCGGCCACGCCGATGGTGGTGTTGAGCAGCAGTCGCCCGGTGGTTTCCAGCGAGCGCTGGCCCTTGAGTTGCAGCAGACTGTTCAACAGGTTGGGTACGTCGCCCAGGTTGTTGAAGAAGTTGCTGACACCGGTGCGCAGGAAGCTCGGGGTGACGTAGCGGTAACCATTGACCACCGGCATGAACACCCATTGGTCGAAGCGGTAGTTGAAGTGATAGACGCGCCGGTTCCACTCTTCCAGCGGATCGTAGACAGCCAGTGCGCTGAGCGTCGAACGCTCGAACTCGCGCTGATCCAGACCCGGGTTGAATTTGAGTTTGCTCAGCGGTTCCTTGAAGCCGTCGCTGTCGACGACCACGGGAGTGTTGGCTTTGCTGTTGTCGGCATTGGCGACGCCTGCACAGAGTAACGCAGCGAAAAGCAGGAGATATTTAGCCACGGAAGAACTCCAGCATGGCGTCGCTGTTGACGCGGTAGTTGATGTTGCCGCAGTGGCCGCCGTGCGGGTAAACGGTCAGGCGATCACCGAAGGTCCTGCGCAGGAAGCCCAGGTCGCCAGGGCCGAGGATCACGTCATCGGCGTTGTGCATGACGGCGATTTTCGGGCTTTCGTGCAGATAGTCCTTCAGTGCATACAGGCTTACCTGGTCAATCAGTTGCAGCAGGCTGCCGCCGTCGGTGCGGGCGCGCCACATCGGGATGACCTGTTCGGTGATGTAGCAGTCGAAATCACATTGCAATGCACGCTTGAGGAATGGCGTGAGGCTGGTGCCCTCGGTGATCGGGAACTTGGGTGGGGTGATCAGGCCGCGACGGTTGATCAGGTCCGAAGTGAAGGCAATGTCGGCCGCCGAAAAGCGGAACGACGTGCCGATCAGCATTGCCATCTGCTCGTTGGTCAGGTGCTGTTTGGACTGCTGGAAGTCGTAGAGCAGGGCGTCGTTGAGGTCGATGTAGCCCTTTTGCTGGAAGTAGCGGGTCAGTTTGTTCAGCACCAGTTCATAGAACGTGGTGCTGTTGTTGATGCCCTTGACCTCGGTCTGGACCAGCTTGTCGAGGTTGGTTATAGAGGTGTAGAGGTTGACCGGCGGGTTGAGCAGCAGGACTTTCTTGAAGTTGAAGCTGCGGCGGGTTTCGTCCAGGTGCGAGACGAAAGCGGCATCCAGTGCACCCAGGCTGTACCCGGTCAGGTAGTAATCGGTGACCGGCACTTTCGGGTTCTGTGCCCGCACAGCCTGCATCACCCGGTACAAATCTTCGGCGTCTTCCTTGGAAACACCCGGTGTAGCAAAGCGCGATGCGGCACTCATGAAGTCATAGCTGGTGGGCGATGACAACTGCACCACATGGTAGCCGGCTTTGTAATAGAGCTTCTTCAGGTATTCGTTCAGGCTGCTGTCATAGCGCGCTCCGGTGCCGGCTATCAGGAAAATCAGCGGCGCGGCGTGATCCTGCGTGGCAATGCGGTAGTCGAGTTTCTTGACCGCCCAGAAGTTGTCCGGCAATTCGAACGCCCGCTCCGGACGCAAGGTGACGCTGCGCACCGTCTGATCGATGTCATCGTCCAGGGGCAGCTCCGGACCGACCGGCGGCGTGGTCGCGATGGTCGCCTCGAACGGGTTGGTCAGGGGTAGCCATAACTGGCGGCGTCAATCTCGACCGCCAGTGCGGACGCACTCAAGATAAGGCCGCCAAACAGGGCGGCGAAGCGCAAGGAACGGAGCATGACTAAATCCCTTAGAGGAAGGTGCCGAATGAGTTTCGCAGGCTATGACCACCGGATTTGCGCCAAAGTGCCACGCATCGGCACCAAACAGGCCTAATTTCGAAGTAATAGTAGCTGGACGATACACTTTGCAGCGATTGAATGACCAGTTAACAGTTGTTAGTGCTTGCGTAAGGCTGTCCTGCGATTAAGCTGGCCGCCGTTTTTCGCCTATTGGAGTGTTACATGTCCCGCCGTCTGCCCGTGATTTTGCTGCTTGTGTTGCTGCCGGTATGGCTGGCCGCCAGTTATGGCGCGCGTTATGGCTTCATGGAGGATGCGCAGTGGGTCGGCATTTGCGTGGATGAGGCAAGCAGCTGGGAATGCCAGGTGCGTTCGAACCTGGGGCTGATGATCCACTTCGGGGTTCTGGGCTGGGCTGCGCTGGGCGCGGCGATCATCGGCTTTGTCGTGCCAGGGCGGGCAGGGTGGTGGCTGGCGGTGCTGGCGCTGGTGTTTGGGTTTCCGGCGCTGGCGTTGTACAACACGACGCTGGCGGTGTTTGCGGTGGTGATTGCGGGGTTGCGGTTGGTCAGGGAGTCTCGCGGCGTCTGACCGTCAGCCTTCGCGAGCAAGCCCGCTCCCACAAAGTCCTTCAGCGAACATAAATTTTGTGTTCGACAACGATCAAATGTGGGAGCGGGCTTGCTCCGGGCGGCGATCCGACGAAGAGGCCGGCTGAGTCGCTAAAGAATCAAACTGTGCGAACCCGCAAGCAACGCCACAACGCCGCCACCATCAACACACTCGCCAGCGCCCAGCCCCAGGCCTGCTGATTCTGCAAACCTTCACGAAACAGTTGCGGCGCAATGCCGGCACCGATGATGAAGGTCAGCAACGCAATCTCGCGGCGCGGCACATTCACCGGGCGGCACAGGTAAACCAGCGCCGGCACGATGAACGCGACACTCGGGAAGCTGCGGTAGCGCGGGTCGAACACCAGCTCCAGCATCATCACGGCTGCTGCGAAACCTGCCGTTGCCACCAGCCAGCCAGCACGGCGTTCGAGCAAGTTGAAAGCGCGCCCGCGCCAATCGCTACGAGGGCTCAACGTCAGCGCGGCATGGGCCAGCGCGAGCAGATTCAGAGCCGTCAACAATGCGACCCACAACCACTCACTGGTAAAACGCGTGGTAACCCGTGCCAGGTCACCCCAGGCGCCAATCGAGCACGCCGCCAATGCACCGAGCAGGGGCAGCACCAGCGCCGAGCGTGTCGTGCGAACCCGGCCGCCAAGCAGCAATGTGCCAATGAAGATCAATCCGCCTGCCGCCAGCCATTGCGACCAGTACGGTACGTTTGTCACTGGCCCGGCCAGCACGCCCTTGTCCTGGCGATCGGCATCGAACAATCCCCAGTAACCCCCGACCGCACCCTCACTGGCGCGTTTCCACGGCTGGTCGAAGGCTTCGATCAGGTTGTAGTGCCAGCCCTGCTGCTCGGCCATGGCGACAAAACCACGAATGAACCTGGCTTCGTTGACCCGGCTCGGCAGGGCCGTTTCGCGCTGGCGACCTTCGCTTGGCCAGCCGGTTTCGCCGATCAGTACATCCTTGGGCGCGAACTTGTTGCCGAACACCTGGCGTACTTCGGCCACATGTTGAAGGGCTGCGTCGATGTTCGATGGATCATCTTCCCAATACGGCAGCAAATGGATGGTCAGGAAGTCCACGGCGGGGGCGATTTCCGGATGCTTGAGCCAGAACTCCCAGACGTCGGCATAGGTGACAGGCTGTTTGACGTGGCTTTTGACCTTGTTGATCAGCTTCGCCAATTGCGCACCGGTGACTTCCTTGCGCAACAGGGTTTCGTTGCCGACGATCACCGCGCTCACCACATCCGCGTTGGCGTTGGCCGAGGCGATCAGCAGGTCGACTTCTTTTTCCGTGTCCACCGGGTTGCTGTTGACCCAGGCGCCGATCATCAGCTTCAAGCCATGCTTGCGCGCCAGATCCGGCAAGGCTTCGAGGCCGGTCATGGAATAGGTGCGGATGCATTCGAAACTTTTGGACAGCAGCTCGAGGTCGGCATCCATGTGCTCGGGGCGCAAGTTGAATGGCACGTCGAACGGCGATTGGTCTTTGTCGAATGGGGTGTAGGAGGCGCATTGCAGCTTGTGCGTCGCGCTGGCGACATCCGGCAGGATCACCGGTTTGCCAATGCCGTACCAGAAACCACCGAGGGCAAAGAGCCCCAGAAAGCAGGCGAATAGATAAGCAGGAAAAGGAAAGCGTGATGTTGCGGACATGGTCAGGCCGTGTGGGAACAAAGCGGCGCATGTTACCTGCATTTACCGTGTGTCTGGTGGCCTGCATGATTTTGACATGCAAAGTTCGGGCGGAGCCTCCGGTGCGTTGGTCGCGTTGAAGATTAATGGCGTTCTGATGTCGTTTCTCGATGCCTTGAGGTCGCTGGCAGAGCAGGTCGCGATGAGCGTCAGGTTGATTATCGAAGGCGTCAGTACTCCGCTGATGTTTGAACGGGTTTGCGGTAGGCGTGATGGGGGCGCTGTGCACCATAACAATACGTTTAAGCGACTCGGCATCCGTCGAGCGCAGCACTTTCGGGGAAGTAACGATGAAGATGCGACGACTCTTGGGCGCAGGTGCCGCTTTGGTGCTGGCGATCAGCGCTACCGTGGCCAGCGCCGCCAGTAAGGAAGTGACTATCGGTTATGTTGATGGCTGGTCGGACAGTGTCGCCACGACCAACGTGGCCGCAGAAGTGATCAGACAGAAGCTCGGTTACGACGTGAAGCTGCAAGCGGTCGCTACCGGGATCATGTGGCAGGGTGTGGCCACCGGCAAACTCGACGCCATGCTGTCGGCCTGGCTGCCGGTGACCCACGGCGAATACTGGGCGAAGAACAAGGATCAGGTCGTCGATTACGGCCCGAACTTCAAGGACGCGAAAATCGGCCTGATTGTGCCGGAGTACGTTAAAGCCAAGTCCATCGAGGACCTGAAAACCGACGACAGCTTCAAGAAACGCATCGTCGGCATCGACGCCGGTTCGGGTGTGATGATCAAGACCGATCAGGCCATCAAGGACTATGACTTGACCGGGTATCAAAACAAAGCCAGTTCCGGCGCCGGCATGATCGCCGAGCTGACCCGTGCCGAGAAGAAAAACGAATCCATCGCCGTGACCGGTTGGGTGCCGCACTGGATGTTCGCCAAGTGGAAACTGCGCTTCCTCGAAGACCCGAAAGGCGTGTACGGCGCGGCTGAAACCGTGAACAGCATCGGCAGCAAAGGCCTGGAGGCCAAGGCGCCGGAAGTGGCCAAGTTCCTGAAAAACTTCCAGTGGGAATCCAAGGACGAAATCGGTCAGGTCATGCTGGCGATTCAGGACGGTGCCAAGCCTGATGCCGCCGCGAAGGATTGGGTTGCCAAACACCCTGAGCGTGTTGCTGCCTGGACTAAATAATTTGAGCTGACGCGTCTGGTCAGCACCTTGCAGGGTCGCTTGGCAAACTTGTGCCAAGCGGCCCTTTGCTTTTCTGTAGGAGCGAGCTTGCTCGCGATGGGCGTGAACGTTAACGCGTGCTGTCTGAAAAAGTGCGGCGCCTTCAAATTCATCGCGAGCAAGCTCGCTCCTACAATTGGCGAAAACGTCATGGGGTTCTAAGACTAAGGTCGTCTGGAACCTGCCCCGCAGCCGCATAGAGTGGATACCGTTCCAACTAAATCTGTGCTGCGAGGATAAAAACAATGAACGACAGCATTTACCTCTCGATTCAAAACAGCCCGCGCTTCAAGGAGCTGGTTAGCAAGAGGGAACGATTCGCCTGGATTCTTTCGGCGATCATGCTAGGGCTTTACTCCGCATTCATCCTTTTGATTGCTTACGGGCCGCAAGTGCTGGGGACGAAAATCAATCCCGAGTCTTCGATTACCTGGGGCATACCGATTGGCGTCGGGCTGATTGTTTCGGCCTTCGTCCTGACCGGTATCTACGTACGACGTGCCAATGGCGAGTTTGACGACCTGAACAATGCGATTCTCAAGGAGGCTCAGCAATGATCCGGCGTCTACTGGCTCTATTGAGCATCGCAGCTTTTGCACCGGGCGCCTGGGCGGCTGACGCCCTGACCGGTGAAGTGCATAAACAACCTCTCAACGTCGCCGCGATCCTGATGTTCGTTGTGTTCGTGGGGGCCACCCTGTGCATTACCTACTGGGCCTCCAAACGCAACAAGTCAGCTGCCGACTACTATGCGGCGGGTGGCAAGATCACCGGGTTCCAGAACGGTCTGGCGATTGCCGGCGACTACATGTCGGCTGCCTCGTTCCTGGGGATTTCCGCGTTGGTGTTCGCTTCCGGCTATGACGGGCTGATCTATTCGATCGGCTTCCTGGTGGGCTGGCCGATCATTCTGTTCCTGATCGCCGAGCGCCTGCGTAACCTGGGCAAATACACCTTTGCCGATGTGGCGTCCTATCGCCTCGGGCAAACCCAGATCCGCACACTGTCCGCCTGCGGTTCGCTGGTGGTGGTGGCGTTCTACCTGATCGCCCAGATGGTTGGTGCCGGCAAGCTGATCCAGCTGCTGTTCGGCCTCGACTATCACGTCGCGGTGATCCTGGTGGGTGTGCTGATGTGCCTTTACGTGTTGTTCGGCGGCATGCTGGCGACCACCTGGGTGCAAATCATCAAGGCTGTCCTGCTGCTGTCCGGCGCTTCCTTCATGGCGCTGATGGTGATGAAACACGTCAACTTCGACTTCAACATCCTGTTTTCCGAGGCCATCAAGGTTCACCCTAAAGGTGAGGCGATCATGAGTCCTGGCGGTCTGGTGAAGGATCCGGTTTCGGCGTTCTCCCTCGGCCTGGCACTGATGTTCGGTACCGCTGGTCTGCCGCATATCCTGATGCGCTTCTTCACCGTGAGTGACGCGAAGGAAGCTCGCAAGAGTGTGCTGTACGCAACCGGCTTCATTGGCTACTTCTACATCCTGACCTTCATCATCGGTTTCGGCGCGATCCTGCTGGTCAGCACCAACCCGGCCTTCAAAGACGCGGCCGGCGCGTTGCTCGGTGGTAACAACATGGCGGCGGTACACCTGGCCAACGCGGTCGGTGGCAGCATTTTCCTGGGCTTCATCTCGGCGGTGGCGTTCGCGACCATTCTGGCGGTTGTTGCCGGCCTGACCCTGGCCGGTGCTTCGGCGGTGTCCCACGACCTGTATGCCAGCGTGATCAAGAAGGGCAAAGCCAACGAGAAGGATGAGATTCGTATTTCGAAGATCACCACCGTTGCCCTGGGTGTGCTGGCCATCGTTCTGGGCATTCTGTTCGAGAGCCAGAACATTGCGTTCATGGTGGGCCTGGCGTTCTCCATCGCGGCGAGCTGCAACTTCCCGGTACTGCTGCTTTCGATGTACTGGAAAAAGCTGACCACTCGCGGTGCGATGATCGGCGGCTGGATGGGCCTGATCAGTGCGGTAGGCCTGATGATCCTTGGCCCAACCATCTGGGTGCAGATCCTGCATCACGAGAAAGCCATCTTCCCGTATGAGTACCCGGCGTTGTTCTCGATGATGATCGCCTTTGTCGGGATCTGGTTCTTCTCGGTTACCGACAAGTCCACTGCGGCTGACAATGAGCGGGCGTTGTTCTTCCCGCAGTTTGTTCGTTCGCAGACTGGTTTGGGGGCGAGTGGGGCGGTTTCGCATTAAGGCTTCAAGGTTTTATATATAAGTTGCACTGACATCCAATGCCCCGGTCGAGAGATCGGGGCATTTTTGTTGGGCGATTATCGACCGGAATTTGGTGGGTGTGCCCAATTTGCTGTGGGAGCTAGTCTGTTCGCGAAGGCGGCCTGGTAGCCGACCTGTCTTTTGTTGGCTGTGTACATATCCGTTGCTGCGGTAACGGCGGCTGGCAGTTTCGCCCTTACGGCGAGTCACTTTTAACAAGCGCCTTAAAAGTAACCAAAAGCGCTCGCCCCGAACGTCCGGCCCCTCGCCAGGGCTCGGGGTTCCTTCGCTCCGGTATTCATCCGGGGGCATTGCCCTCCGGTCGGCTTCGCTTTGACCTACATGCAATGAGTTCGACTGCGTCGAACGGCGCTGCGCGCCCATCCCCGGATGAACACCTCCACTCAGCCTGCCGAGGGGGCGGGTGGATCAAGATCAAGAGCTGCAGGCGAGCTAACGCTCGGCCCTGTAGGAGCGAGCCTGCTCGCGATGGACGTCAACGATGACGCGGTCTGCCTGAATGCCCGCGTTGTCCTGGCGTTTTTCGCGAGCAAGCTCGCTCCTACAGGGAAGCGCGTTAAATTGCGATCAGGCCGGCCAGTAGGCTGCCTCGCTTTTGCTTTTGCTTTTACTTTTGATCTTCCTGCCCCCTCGAGAGGCTTCGTTCCGGTTCTGCGCAGTGGGCAACCCGGCATGGATGGCCGATGGCACTGAACGTCAGGGGCAAGAGCCCTTGGTTGCTTGGGGCTTTTCCAAGTAACCCGCTGTAAGAGCGGAACCATAAGTGGCCGTTACCTGAATAACGGATATGTTCACGATCAAAAAACGGCTGTTTGGTTGCTGAAACAGCACAAATAAAAACGGCCTCTATATAAATAGAGGCCGTTCCCAGGTACAACTCAACACGCTACAGCAAGACAGCGCTTACTTGCGGTCTTCCAGCTTGGTGATGTCACGCGACTCGTAGCCGGTGTACAGCTGGCGTGGACGGCCAATCTTGTACGGGCTGGAGAGCATTTCCTTCCAGTGGGAGATCCAGCCGACGGTCCGCGCCAGGGCGAAGATCACGGTGAACATGCTGGTTGGAATGCCGATCGCCTTGAGGATGATCCCCGAGTAGAAGTCGACGTTCGGGTACAGCGAGCGTTCGATGAAGTACGGGTCGGTCAGGGCGATCTCTTCCAGGCGCATGGCCAGTTCGAGTTGCGGATCGTTCTGGATGCCCAGTTCCTTCAATACTTCGTCGCAGGTCTGCTTCATTACTGTGGCGCGCGGGTCGCGGTTTTTGTAAACACGGTGACCGAAGCCCATCAGTTTGAACGGATCGTTCTTGTCCTTGGCCTTGGCGATGAACTTGTCGATGTTCGAAACATCGCCGATTTCATCGAGCATGGTCAGTACGGCTTCGTTTGCACCGCCGTGGGCAGGGCCCCACAGTGCAGCGATACCGGCGGCGATACAGGCGAACGGGTTGGCACCCGAAGAGCCCGCCAGGCGCACGGTGGACGTCGAGGCGTTCTGCTCGTGGTCGGCATGGAGGATGAAGATCCGGTCCATGGCCTTGGCGAGTACCGGGCTGATCGGTTTGATCTCGCACGGGGTGTTGAACATCATGTGCAGGAAATTTTCCGCGTACGACAGGTCGTTGCGCGGGTACATCATGGGTTGGCCCATGGAGTACTTGTAAACCATCGCGGCCAGGGTCGGCATCTTGGCAACCAGGCGGATCGCGGAAATTTCGCGATGCTGCGGGTTATTGATGTCCAGGGAGTCGTGGTAGAACGCCGAGAGGGCGCCGACTACGCCGCACATGACGGCCATCGGGTGGGCGTCGCGGCGGAAACCGTTGAAGAAGGTCTTCAGCTGCTCGTGAACCATGGTGTGGTTCTTCACGGTGCTGACGAACTGGGCCTTCTGTTCTGCGGTCGGCAGTTCGCCGTTGAGCAGCAGATAGCAGGTTTCCAGGTAGTCCGACTTTTCAGCCAGCTGTTCGATCGGGTAGCCGCGATGCAGCAGAATGCCGTTGTCGCCGTCGATATAGGTGATCTTCGACTCGCACGAGGCGGTCGACATGAAGCCTGGGTCAAAGGTGAAACGGCCCGTGGCCGTCAGGCCCCGAACATCGATAACATCGGGACCAACGGTGCCGGTTAAAATGGGCAGCTCGACGGGGGCTGCGCCCTCGATGATCAACTGCGCTTTTTTGTCAGCCATGTGGCCTCCTATTTATGCTTGAAATCATCAGACAGACCCCCCACGCAGGGCCCGCACCACTATAGTGAGATAAATTCGAATGTCAATTTGCCTAAAGTCTTGCTCCAGAAGGCTTTAACCGGACTTTTTCCTCGAAATTGACTGCCATTTACGCCTTTTATGTCAGTTGCGCAATCCGCTGTTTGGGTTAGGTGTTTGCGTTGTCATTAGTAGCCTAACTGTCTATACTCGGCCACCGACCGCCAGGGGCTTTTGGGCCTGCGTTATTGGGGGTCGCATCCCTGGGTGGTGGTTACCTGACCAGTGCACTCCCCAACAACTTTGCCCTGATTGTTAGGGGCTCTTCAGTGTGAAAAAAAAGCCGTGAAAAGCCAACGACCTGTAAACCTAGACCTAAGGACCATCAAACTCCCCATCACCGGCGTTACGTCGTTTCTTCACCGTGTTTCCGGCATCATCCTCTTCCTGGGCCTTGGCTTCATGCTTTATGCATTGGGCAAATCCCTGGGTTCCGAGGAAGGTTTTGCCGACGTGAAGGCAACCTTGACCAGCCCGCTGGCCAAGTTCGTAGCATGGGGCCTCCTGTCCGCTCTTCTGTATCACCTGGTAGCCGGTGTGCGCCACTTGATCATGGATATGGGCATCGGTGAGACGCTTGAAGGCGGCCGCCTGGGCTCGAAAATTATCATCGCCGTTTCCGTGGTGTTGATCGTTCTGGCAGGAGTTTGGATATGGTAACCAGCGTTACGAACCTTTCGCGTTCGGGCCTCTATGACTGGATGGCGCAACGTGTGTCTGCGGTTGTTCTCGCGGCTTATTTCATTTTTCTGATCGGATACCTCGTGGCGAACCCGGGCATTGGCTATGACCAGTGGCACGGCCTGTTCGCCCACAACGGGATGCGTATCTTCAGTCTGCTGGCCCTTGTGGCCCTGGGCGCTCACGCCTGGGTCGGCATGTGGACCATCGCGACCGACTACCTGACGCCAATGGCGCTGGGCAAGTCCGCGACTGCAGTACGTTTCCTTTTCCAGGCAGTATGCGGCGTTGCGATGTTCGCTTACTTCGTCTGGGGTGTGCAGATTCTCTGGGGTATCTGAGTCATGGCTAACATTCCAACGATTTCTTTCGACGCCATCATTATTGGTGGTGGTGGTGCCGGCATGCGCGCAGCGCTGCAACTGGCACAGGGCGGTCACAAGACTGCCGTGATCACCAAGGTTTTCCCGACCCGTTCGCACACTGTATCCGCTCAAGGCGGCATCACCTGCGCGATCGCGTCTGCTGATCCGAACGATGACTGGCGCTGGCACATGTACGATACCGTCAAGGGTTCCGACTATATCGGTGACCAGGACGCTATCGAATACATGTGTCAGGAAGGCCCGGCTGCCGTTTACGAGCTGGACCACATGGGCATGCCGTTCTCGCGTACCGAGCAAGGTCGTATCTACCAGCGTCCATTCGGCGGCCAGTCGAAGGATTACGGTAAAGGCGGGCAGGCTGCTCGTACTTGCGCCGCTTCCGACCGTACTGGTCACGCGCTGCTGCACACCCTTTATCAGGGCAACCTGAAAGCCGGTACCGTGTTCCTGAACGAGTACTACGCTGTCGATCTGGTGAAGAACGGCGAAGGCGAGTTCGTCGGTGTGATCGCGATCTGCATCGAAACCGGTGAAACCACCTACATCCGCGCGAAAGCCACCGTGCTGGCGACCGGCGGTGCGGGCCGTATCTACGCTTCGACCACCAACGCCCTGATCAACACCGGTGACGGCGTTGGCATGGCGCTGCGTGCCGGTGTGCCGGTACAAGACATTGAAATGTGGCAGTTCCACCCGACCGGTATCGCCGGTGCTGGTGTACTGGTTACAGAAGGTTGCCGTGGTGAAGGTGGATACCTGATCAACAAGCACGGCGAGCGTTTCATGGAGCGTTATGCTCCGAACGCCAAAGACCTTGCCGGTCGTGACGTTGTTGCCCGTTCGATGGTTAAAGAGATCATCGCCGGTAACGGTTGCGGTCCGAACGGCGACCACGTGATGCTCAAGCTCGACCACCTGGGCGAGGAAGTGTTGCACAGCCGTCTGCCAGGCATCTGCGAACTGTCGAAGACTTTCGCGCACGTTGACCCGGTTGTCGCTCCGGTTCCGGTTGTTCCGACCTGCCACTACATGATGGGCGGCGTTGCCACCAACATTCATGGCCAGGCGATCACCCAGGACGCCGAAGGCGTGGACAAGATCATTCCTGGTCTGTTCGCGGTAGGTGAAGTGGCTTGTGTATCGGTACACGGCGCCAACCGTCTGGGCGGCAACTCGCTGCTCGACCTGGTGGTCTTCGGCCGCGCTGCCGGCCTGCACCTGGAAAAAGCGCTGACCGACGGTATCGAATACGACGACGCCACCGACGCCGACATCAATGCGGCCCTGGCACGTCTGTCCGCTCTGAACGAGCGTACCGAAGGTGAAGACGTGGCTACCCTGCGTCGCGAGCTGCAAAGCTGCATGCAGAACTACTTCGGTGTATTCCGTACCGGCGAATACATGCAGAAGGGTATCGCCCAGCTGGCTGACCTGCGCAAGCGTATCGCCAACGTGAAGATCAACGATAAGTCGCAGGCGTTCAACACTGCACGTATCGAAGCGCTGGAACTGCAAAACCTGCTGGAAGTGGCCGAAGCTACCGCTATCGCTGCTGAAGTTCGCAAGGAGTCCCGTGGTGCTCACGCCCGTGAAGACTTCGAAGACCGTGACGACGAAAACTGGCTGTGCCACACCCTGTACTTCCCGGGTGACAAGCGCGTCACCAAGCGTGCCGTGAACTTCTCGCCGAAGACTGTTCCGACTTTCGAACCTAAAGTCCGGACTTATTAAGGGTGACCGCCATGTTGCAAGTCAGTGTTTATCGCTACAACCCTGATCAGGACGCTGCGCCGTTCATGCAGGAATTCCAGGTCGATACCGGTGGTAAAGACCTGATGGTGCTGGATGTACTGGCCCTGATCAAAGAGCAGGACGAAGGATTCTCCTATCGTCGCTCTTGCCGTGAAGGTGTTTGCGGTTCCGACGGCATGAACATCAACGGCAAAAACGGCCTGGCGTGCATCACGCCGCTGTCTGCTGTCGTAAAAGGTAACAAGTTGATCGTTCGTCCTCTGCCAGGTTTGCCGGTAATCCGTGACCTGGTCGTCGATATGAGCATCTTCTACAAGCAATACGAAAAGGTTAAGCCATACCTGCAGAACGACACGCCGGCTCCGGCCATCGAGCGCCTGCAGTCCCCTGAAGAACGTGAAAAGCTGGACGGCCTGTACGAGTGCATCCTGTGCGCTTGCTGCTCGACTTCCTGCCCGTCCTTCTGGTGGAACCCGGACAAGTTCCTGGGTCCTGCTGCCCTGCTGCAAGCGTACCGCTTCCTGGCAGACAGCCGTGACACCAAGACGTCCGAGCGTCTGGCTTCGCTGGATGACCCGTTCAGCGTATTCCGCTGCCGCGGGATCATGAACTGCGTCAACGTATGTCCGAAAGGCCTGAACCCGACTAAGGCCATCGGTCACATCCGTAACATGTTGCTCTCGAGCGGCGTGTGATTCAGCTGCTGTAACCCAGCTGTTGTAGATGTAGTACCGCTGTACCTGTAGATGCTGCGGCGCAGGCTTCAACCGGCGCCGTAGTTTTAACCTGAGCAGCAGCTTAAAAGGCTGCGGCTCTTATTTTGAAGAAATGAGACAAGCAGGGGCATCCGGGCTGGTACCCGGACTATCAGTGTGATCCTAGTGGCTTGTTTTGGTCGCTGCATTCGGACTTCTGCAAGTTTGCTCGGTGTCGACACCGATGGTGTTCCCCTAACCGAGGGTGACCAAGCATGCAAGAAAGCGTGATGCAGCGCATGTGGAACAGTGCCTACCTATCCGGTAGTAACGCTGCCTATGTGGAAGAGCTTTACGAGCTCTACCTGCACGACCCTAACGCTGTGCCAGAAGAGTGGCGCACCTACTTCCAGAAGTTGCCTGCCGACGGCAACTCTGCCACCGATGTTTCGCACTCCACAATTCGCGATCATTTCGTCTTGCTGGCAAAGAACCAGCGCCGCGCCCAACCGGTTTCCGCCGGCAGCGTGAGCAGTGAGCACGAGAAGAAGCAAGTTGAAGTGCTGCGATTGATCCAGGCCTACCGTATGCGTGGCCACCAGGCAGCCCAGCTTGACCCGCTGGGACTGTGGCAGCGTCCTGCACCTGCAGACCTGTCGATCAATCATTACGGCTTGACCAATGCCGATCTTGATACGACCTTCCGTGCCGGCGACCTGTTCATCGGCAAAGAGGAAGCGAGCCTACGCGAAATTCACGAAGCGTTGCAGCAGACATATTGCCGCACCATCGGCGCTGAATTCACGCATATCACCGATTCCGAGCAGCGCCAGTGGTTCCAGCAGCGTCTGGAAAGCGTGCGCGGTCGTCCGACGTACTCCGCCGACATCAAGAGCCACCTGCTCGAGCGCGTGACCGCCGGCGAAGGCCTGGAAAAATACCTGGGCACCAAATACCCGGGCACCAAGCGTTTCGGTCTGGAAGGCGGCGAGAGCCTGATTCCGATGCTCGACGAACTGATCCAGCGTTCCGGTTCCTACGGCACCAAGGAAATCGTCATCGGCATGGCCCACCGTGGCCGTCTGAACGTACTGGTCAATACCTTCGGCAAGAACCCGCGCGAGCTGTTCGACGAGTTCGAAGGCAAGAAGAAGGTCGAGCTGGGTTCCGGTGACGTGAAATACCACCAGGGCTTCTCGTCCAACGTGATGACCACCGGCGGTGAAGTTCACCTGGCCATGGCGTTCAACCCTTCCCACCTGGAAATCGTATCCCCGGTGGTCGAGGGTTCGGTTCGCGCCCGTCAGGACCGTCGTAACGACCCGACCGGCGAGAAGGTTCTGCCGATCTCCATCCACGGTGACGCTGCATTCGCAGGTCAGGGCGTGGTCATGGAAACCTTCCAGATGTCGCAGACCCGCGGTTTCAAGACCGGCGGTACCGTGCACATCGTGATCAACAACCAGGTCGGTTTCACCATCAGCAACCCGCTGGACTCGCGTTCCACCGAGTACGCGACCGACGTTGCGAAAATGATCCAGGCGCCGATCCTCCATGTGAATGGTGATGATCCGGAAGCCGTATTGTTCGTGACCCAGCTGGCCATCGACTACCGCATGCAGTTCAAGCGTGACGTGGTGATCGACCTGGTCTGCTACCGTCGTCGCGGCCACAACGAGGCCGACGAGCCAAGCGGCACCCAGCCTCTGATGTATCAGCAGATCACCAAGCAGCGCACCACCCGTGAGCTGTATGCCGATCGTCTGACCCAGGGCGGTGTGCTGGACGCAGAGCGTGTTCAGGCGAAAGTCGACGAATACCGCAACGCGCTGGACAACGGTCTGCACGTGGTGAAAAGCCTGGTCAAGGAACCGAACAAAGAGTTGTTCGTGGACTGGCGTCCATACCTGGGCCACGCCTGGACCGCGCGTCACGACACTCGCTTCGACCTCAAGACCTTGCAGGAACTGTCCGCCAAGCTGCTGGAAATCCCGGAAGGCTTCGTGGTTCAGCGACAGGTTGCGAAGATCTACGAAGACCGCCAGAAGATGCAAGCCGGCGGCCTGCCGATCAACTGGGGTTACGCCGAAACCATGGCGTACGCGACCCTGGCGTTCGAAGGTCACCCGATTCGCATGACTGGCCAGGACATCGGCCGCGGTACGTTCTCGCACCGTCATGCTGTCCTGCACAACCAGAAAGACGCGGGTACCTACATCCCGCTGCAGAACCTGTACGACGGTCAGCCGCGTTTTGACCTGTACGACTCGTTCCTGTCCGAAGAAGCGGTGTTGGCGTTCGAGTACGGCTACTCGACCACCACGCCGAATGCCCTGGTTATCTGGGAAGCCCAGTTCGGCGACTTCGCCAACGGCGCCCAGGTGGTTATCGACCAGTTCATCACCAGTGGCGAGCACAAGTGGGGCCGTCTGTGCGGTCTGACCATGCTGCTGCCGCACGGTTATGAAGGTCAGGGTCCGGAGCACTCCTCGGCTCGTCTGGAGCGTTACCTGCAGCTGTGCGCCGAGCACAACATTCAGGTGTGCATGCCGACGACGCCGGCTCAGATCTACCACTTGCTGCGCCGTCAGGTGATTCGCCCGCTGCGCAAGCCTCTGGTAGTCCTGACTCCGAAGTCGCTGCTGCGCCACAAGCTGGCCATCTCGACGCTGGAAGATCTGGCCGAAGGTTCGTTCCAGACCGTTATCCCGGAAATCGATGCCCTGGACCCGAAAAAGGTCGAGCGCGTTGTTCTGTGTAGCGGCAAGGTCTACTACGACCTGCTGGAAAAACGCCGTGCCGAAGGCCGTGACGACATCGCCATCGTGCGTATCGAGCAGCTGTACCCGTTCCCTGAGGACGACTTGAAAGAAGTCCTGGCGCCTTACACCAACGCCAAGTATGCCGTCTGGTGCCAGGAAGAGCCGATGAACCAGGGTGCCTGGTACTGCAGCCAACACCACTTGCGTCGCAGCGTCGCCAACCTCAACAAGTCTCTCGTACTCGAGTACGCGGGCCGTGAGGCTTCTGCTGCACCTGCATGCGGTTACGCATCGATGCACGCCGAGCAGCAGGAACAACTGCTGCAACACGCCTTTACTGTTTAACGCCTTCGCGCACCTGAAACCGAATTTAAGGAACCACAGATAATGGCTATCGAGATCAAAGCCCCCACTTTCCCGGAATCGGTTGCCGATGGCACCGTTGCCACCTGGCACAAACAACCGGGCGACGCGGTCAAGCGCGACGAACTGATCGTCGACATCGAAACCGACAAAGTCGTGCTGGAAGTGCTGGCTACCGCTGACGGCGTGCTGGGCGCAATCGTCAAGAACGAAGGCGACACCGTTCTGTCCGACGAAGTCCTCGGCTCCATCGTTGAAGGCGGCGCTGCTGCCGCCGCTCCGGCTGCCGCTGCTGCTCCGGCCGCAGCTGCCGCTGCTCCAGCCGCTGGCGCTGACGAAGACGCTATCGCAGCTCCAGCTGCTCGCAAGCTGGCCGAAGAAAACGGCATCAACCTGGCGTCCGTCAAAGGCACCGGCAAAGACGGTCGTGTAACTAAGGAAGACGTGGTTGCCGCTGTCGAAGCCAAGAAAGCCGCTCCTGCTGCCGCACCTGCCAAGGCTGCTGCCCCGGCTGCCGCTGCTCCTGTGTTCGCCGCTGGCGACCGCATCGAGAAGCGCGTACCGATGACCCGCGTGCGTGCCACGGTTGCCAAGCGTCTGGTTGAAGCTCAGTCGAACATGGCGATGCTGACCACTTTCAACGAAGTCGACATGACCGAAGTCATGGCGCTGCGTTCGAAGTACAAGGACCTGTTCGAGAAGTCCCACAACGGCGTACGCCTGGGCTTCATGTCGTTCTTCGTGAAAGCAGCCACCGAAGCGCTGAAACGCTTCCCGGCTGTCAACGCCTCGATCGACGGCGGCGACATCGTTTACCACGGCTACGCTGACGTCGGCGTTGCAGTTTCCAGCGATCGCGGCCTGGTTGTACCGGTCCTGCGTAACGCCGAACTGATGAGCCTGGCTGAAATCGAAGGCGGCATCGCCACCTTCGGCAAGAAAGCCCGCGACGGCAAACTGTCGATGGACGAAATGACCGGTGGTACGTTCACCATCACCAACGGCGGTACCTTCGGCTCGATGATGTCGACCCCGATCGTCAACCCGCCACAAGCAGCCATCCTGGGCATGCACAACATCATCCAGCGTCCTATGGCCATCAACGGTCAGGTCGTTATCCGTCCGATGATGTACCTGGCACTGTCCTACGATCACCGTCTGATCGATGGCAAAGAAGCTGTAACCTTCCTGGTGACCATCAAGAACCTGCTGGAAGATCCGGCTCGTCTGTTGCTGGATATCTGATAGAAGCAGCCATGAGCTGCAAGACCAGGCTGTCGGAAAACCCGCAGCCTGGCTTGCCGCTCGCGGCTTGAAGCTTTTCGCTAAAGAGGATTTTTTGAATGTCGCAGAAATTTGACGTAGTAGTGATCGGTGCGGGCCCTGGCGGTTACGTCGCTGCCATCAAGGCCGCGCAGTTGGGTCTCTCCACTGCCTGCATCGAGAAGTACACCGACAAGGAAGGCAAACTGGCTCTGGGCGGTACTTGCCTGAACGTCGGCTGCATTCCATCCAAGGCCCTGCTGGACAGCTCGTGGAAATTCCACGAAGCCCAGGACGGTTTCGCGATCCACGGTATCAATCACGCTGGCGTGACCATGGACGTGCCAGCGATGGTCGGCCGTAAAGCCAACATCGTCAAAGGCCTGACCTCCGGCGTTGCGACCCTGTTCAAAGCCAACGGTGTGACCTCCATCCAGGGTCACGGCAAGCTGCTGGCCGGCAAGAAAGTCGAAGTCACCAAGCCTGATGGCTCGGTTGAAGTCATCGAAGCCGAAAACGTCATCCTGGCTCCAGGTTCGCGTCCGATCGACATTCCGCCAGCTCCGGTTGACCAGAATGTGATCGTCGACTCCACCGGCGCCCTGGAATTCCAATCCGTACCCAAGCGTCTGGGTGTGATCGGCGCTGGCGTGATCGGTCTGGAACTGGGTTCGGTCTGGTCGCGTCTGGGTGCAGAAGTGACTGTCCTGGAAGCCCTGGACACCTTCCTGATGGCAGCGGACACCGCTGTTTCCAAGGAAGCGCTGAAAACCCTGACCAAGCAGGGTCTGGACATCAAGCTGGGCGCTCGCGTAACCGGTTCCAAAGTGAACGGCGACGAAGTCGTGGTGAACTACACCGATACCAACGGCGAACAGAACATCACTTTCGACAAGCTGATCGTAGCCGTTGGTCGCCGTCCGGTGACCACTGATCTGCTGGCTGCCGACTGCGGCGTGACCCTGGACGAGCGCGGTTTCGTGCACGTTGACGATCACTGCGCCACCACCGTACCGGGCGTCTACGCTATCGGCGACGTGGTTCGCGGCATGATGCTGGCGCACAAGGCCTCGGAAGAGGGCATCATGGTTGTCGAGCGCATCAAGGGCCACAAGGCCCAGATGAACTATGACCTGATCCCTTCGGTTATTTATACTCACCCGGAAATCGCATGGGTCGGTAAAACCGAGCAGGCCTTGAAAGCTGAAGGCGTTGAAGTTAACGTCGGCACCTTCCCGTTCGCAGCCTCTGGCCGTGCCATGGCTGCCAACGACACCGGTGGTTTCGTCAAGGTCATCGCAGATGCCAAGACAGACCGCGTTCTGGGCGTCCACGTGATTGGCCCAAGCGCTGCAGAACTGGTTCAGCAGGGCGCGATCGGTATGGAATTCGGCACCAGCGCTGAAGACCTGGGCATGATGGTTTTCTCCCATCCGACCCTGTCTGAAGCCTTGCACGAAGCTGCTTTGGCAGTGAATGGCGGCGCCATCCACATCGCCAACCGCAAGAAGCGTTAAGACAATAAGAAACCACGGCGGAATGGCCCGTCGTGAGCCTTGCATGCAAGACTCACCGCGGAATATCCGCTGGACGCAGTCTTGCATGGCTGCACCGGGTATCCGGAAAGGCCATGCAAGCAGCAGTCACAGGTGGTGCGGCACTTGAATGAGTGCAGCACCGAATGCGCAGTACCTAACGAAGACGGTAATAAGCATGAATCTTCACGAGTATCAGGGTAAGCAGCTGTTCGCTGAGTACGGCCTGCCAGTTTCCACCGGTTACGCGGTAGACACCCCGGAAGCAGCAGCAGAAGCTTGCGACAAAATCGGCGGCAGCGAGTGGGTTGTCAAAGCCCAGGTCCACGCCGGTGGTCGCGGTAAAGCGGGCGGCGTCAAGCTGGTTCGCAACAAAGAAGACGCCAAAGCCTTCGCACAGCAGTGGCTGGGCAAGCGTCTGGTGACTTACCAGACTGACGCCAATGGTCAGCCAGTCACCAAGATCCTGGTTGAATCGTGCACTGATATCGCTAAAGAGCTGTACCTGGGCGCTGTCGTTGACCGTTCGAGCCGTCGCATCGTGTTCATGGCTTCCACCGAAGGTGGCGTGGACATCGAGAAAATCGCTCACGACACTCCAGAAAAAATTCTGAAAGCCACTATCGATCCACTGGTTGGCGCTCAGCCATTCCAGGGTCGCGAGCTGGCATTCCAGCTGGGTCTGGAAGGCAAGCAAGTTGCCCAGTTCGCCAAGATCTTCGTAGGTCTGGCCAAACTGTTCCAGGATCACGATCTGGCCCTGCTGGAAGTGAACCCGCTGGTGATCAAGGCTGACGGCGATCTGCACTGCCTGGACGCCAAGATCAACATCGACGCCAACGCCATGTACCGTCAGCCTAAGCTGAAGACTTTCCACGATCCGTCGCAAGACGATCCGCGCGAAGCGCACGCTGCCAAGTTCGAACTGAACTACGTAGCGCTGGAAGGCAACATCGGTTGCATGGTCAACGGTGCTGGCCTGGCCATGGGTACCATGGACATCGTCAACCTGCATGGCGGCAAGCCAGCCAACTTCCTCGACGTGGGCGGCGGTGCTACCAAAGAACGCGTTACCGAAGCGTTCAAGATCATCCTGTCCGACACTAACGTCGCTGCAGTACTGGTCAACATCTTCGGCGGCATCGTTCGTTGCGACATGATTGCCGAAGGCATCATCGGTGCAGTGAAAGAAGTCGGCGTGAAAATCCCGGTTGTTGTTCGCCTTGAAGGCAACAACGCTGAGCTGGGCGCTAAAGTACTGGCAGAAAGCGGTTTGAACATCATCGCTGCTACCAGCCTGACCGACGCTGCTCAACAAGTTGTCAAAGCTGCGGAGGGCAAATAATGAGCGTCCTGATCAATAAAGACACCAAAGTTATCTGCCAGGGTATTACCGGTTCGCAAGGTAGTTTCCACACCCAGCAAGCCATCGAGTACGGCACCAAGATGGTTGGTGGTGTAACTCCTGGTAAAGGCGGCACCGAACACCTGGGCCTGCCAGTGTTCAACACCGTGAAAGACGCTGTAGCTGCCACTGGCGCCACCGCCAGCGTGATCTACGTTCCGGCTCCTTTCTGCAAAGACTCGATCCTGGAAGCTGCCTTCGGCGGCATCAAGCTGATCGTGTGCATCACCGAAGGCATTCCTACCCTGGACATGCTGGACGCTAAAGTTAAGTGCGACGAGCTGGGTGTTACCCTGATCGGCCCTAACTGCCCAGGCGTGATCACTCCAGGCGAATGCAAGATCGGCATCATGCCGGGTCACATTCACTTGCCAGGCAAGGTCGGTATCGTTTCCCGTTCCGGCACCCTGACTTACGAAGCTGTGAAGCAGACTACTGACGCCGGTTTCGGTCAGTCGACTTGCGTCGGCATCGGTGGTGACCCGATCCCGGGTTCGAACTTCATCGACATCCTGAAGCTGTTCCAGGAAGACCCGAAGACCGAAGCGATCGTGATGATCGGTGAGATCGGCGGTTCGGCTGAAGAAGAAGCGGCTGCCTACATCAAGGCACACGTGACCAAGCCGGTTGTTTCCTACATCGCTGGTGTGACTGCTCCTCCGGGCAAGCGCATGGGCCATGCTGGCGCAATCATCTCTGGCGGCAAAGGCACTGCAGACGAGAAATTCGCTGCTCTGCAAGACGCAGGCGTTAAAACCGTGCGTTCGCTGGCAGACATCGGCAAGGCCCTGGCCGAGCTGACTGGTTGGGCTGTCAAGTAAGCCACGCGCTTAGCTGACGCTATACCAAACAAAGGCCACCTTCGGGTGGCCTTTGTGCATCTGTAGGAGCGAGCTTGCTCGCGATGGGCGTTAACGATTACGCGGGAAGCGGGTTGTCCTCGCGTTCATCGCGAGCAAGCTTGCTCCTACAGAAGATCCACCTTTAGATACGTAAACGCGACACAAATGTGTCGCGTATCGGATAGTTCGCCCTGCAATAGTGCGTTTATCGGCCAAATTCGTTAGGCTACGCGCCATTTTTTGCGTCCGCGGCCCACAAGGCAGCAACGCGCTAAAAGGGTCGGTCTTATACGGACTGACAGCATTTCCCTCACCCATAGGGAAATCCCTCTCTAAATTCCGATTCAGTAGTGTGGTATTTCCTTAATGAAAGTGTTGAAAGGCCAGGACATCCTGGCACTTGGTTTTATGACGTTTGCCCTGTTCGTCGGGGCGGGCAACATCATCTTCCCGCCTATCGTCGGTTTGCAGTCCGGGCCTAATGTCTGGATGGCGGCGCTGGGTTTCCTGGTCACCGCGGTCGGTCTGCCGGTGATTACCGTTGTGGCCCTGGCCAAGGTCGGTGGTGCAATGGATGCGTTGAGCAGCCCGATCGGTAAAATCGCCGGCGGCCTGTTGGCGGCGGCGTGCTACCTGGCCGTAGGCCCGCTGTTCGCAACGCCACGTACCGCGACGGTATCGTTCGAAGTGGGCCTGGCGCCGCTGACCGGCGAGAGCCCGCTGGCGTTGTTCCTGTACAGCTCGGTCTACTTCCTGCTGGTGTTCTTCATCTCGCTGTATCCAGGTCGTTTGCTGGATACCGTAGGGCGCTTCCTCGCGCCGCTGAAGATCATCGCCCTGGCGGTGCTGGGCATTGCAGCATTCGCCCTGCCGGCCGGTGACATTGGCCAGGCGACGCCGGAATACGTGGCGGCGCCGTTTTCCCAGGGCTTCATCAACGGTTACCTGACCATGGATACCCTGGGTGCCCTGGTGTTCGGCATCGTCATCGTCAACGCCATCCGTTCCCGCGGCGTCGAGTCGCCAGCGCTGATCACCCGCTACGCGATCATCGCCGGTCTGATTGCCGGTGTGGGCCTGGCGCTGGTGTATGTCAGCCTGTTCCGTCTCGGTTCGGGCAGCCATGAAGTGGCCGCAGGCGCTACCAATGGCGCGGCGGTACTGCACGCTTACGTGCAGCACACCTTCGGTTCGCTGGGCAGTGGTTTCCTCGCCGTGTTGATTTCGCTGGCGTGCCTGGTGACCGCGGTCGGCCTGACCTGTGCCTGCGCCGAGTACTTCAGCCGAGTGCTGCCACTGTCCTACAAGACGCTGGTCATCATCCTTGCTGCATTCTCCCTGCTGGTGTCCAACCTGGGCCTGACCAAGCTGATTGCGTTCTCGATCCCGGTACTGACCGCGATCTACCCGCCGTGCATCGCCCTGGTGGCCCTGAGCTTCTGCAAGGACTTCTGGCACGAGCAGGGTCGCATTGTCGGTCCGGTCATGCTGGTATCGTTCATCTTCGGTCTGATTGATGCCCTCAAGGGTGCCGGTCTGGCGGACTGGATGCCGACTCAGATGTCCCACTTGCCGCTGAGTGAGCAAGGTCTGGCGTGGTTGGTGCCGTCGGTAATGACTCTGGTGGTCGCCGTGGTTTGCGATCGCCTGCTGGGCAAGCGCGCCGAAGCCTTGGCTTAAGTCGCTCCACGGCCCGCCACAAGCGGGTTTCGAGCAGAAACGGAAATGCCCCGTATCAATCGATACGGGGCATTTTTTATGGGCGTGATGCAGTGTCTTTTTCCTTGCGCTAACGTCGAAGCACTGCCGAATCGATTGTAGGAGCGAGCTTGCTCGCGAAGAGCCTGAGAACACCGCGGGGCATCAGCTTCCCTGCGTTATCGTGGACGACCATCGCGAGCAAGCTCGCTCCTACAGGGTTTACGTACACCGCAAACACATCACAAGGAACCGCATGTCGTTCATCCAAGCCAACCTGATCCACATTCTTGCCGCCATCTGGTTCGTTACCTGCTGGGGCGGGTATACCCGCTATGCCACCTGGAAAGGCCGTGACACTGCGTGTCTGGCCAGTGTGCTGCACCTGTATCGTGAGGACTGGATGCGCCGCATGCTGCTGCGTGACAACCGCATCGCCGATGCCAGCGTGATCGGCAATCTGGAGCGCAATGCTTCGTTCTTCGCCTCCAGTACACTGATTATCCTGGCCGGCATTCTCACCGTGTTGGGGGCTTCGGAGCGGGCGGTATCGTTGCTGGCGGATATCCCGATGGTGCAACAGGCGTCCCAGGGCATGTCGGAAATCAAGTTGCTGTGCCTGGCGCTGGTGTTTGTCTATGCGTTCTTCACCTTCAGCTGGTGCATGCGCCAATACAACTTTGCGGCGGTTCTGGTGGGGTCGGCACCGATGGTCGGCGAACGCCATGTGTCGGAGCAAGAGCGAAAGGCGTTTGCCTCCCGCGCGGCCCGCGTCATCTCCATGGCCGCCAACCAGTTCAACTTCGGGCTGCGTTCCTACTACTTCGGCATGACCATGCTGGCCTGGTTTGTCAGCCCATGGTTATTCATGTTGATGAGTGCCGGTGTCGTGTTTGTGTTGTACCGCCGCGAGTTTCATTCCGACGTTCTCGATGTGATGGTCTATACCCCTACAGAGGCGCCGTTGCCGGAGGTAATCAAAGAGGCAGCTTGATGAGTATTCCATTCTGGTGCGTGTTTATCAGTGCGGTGTTGATCTACCTGGCGCGAATCCCCGTTACCAGCGCCATGAAAGAGCAGGGCGGCTACGATAACCACCTGCCGCGCCAGCAGCAGTTGCAACTCACAGGCCTGGGTGCCCGGGCAGTAGCCGCGCATCAGAATAGTTTCGAAGCGTTCATTTTGTTCGCGGTGGGTGTGTTGATGGCGCATACCACGCAGACGGCGGGATGGCTGATCGACTGTCTGGCGATCATCTTTGTGGTCTCGCGGGTTATTTACCTGGTGTGTTACTGGAAGGACCTGGCCTGGCAACGCAGTATGGTTTGGCTGGTGGGATTAATCTGTTCGCTGTTGTTGATGATGAGTCCGACTTTTCGAACGATTTTGCTCTAACCGCTTTTTTCAAGACAAAAGAAAACCCGCACTTGGCGGGTTTTCTTTTGTCACGCTAAAAACCGGATTAGTTCTTAGGCGCTTCCGGAGCGGCAGGAGCGGCAGGAGCGGCCGGAGCAGCTGGAGCAGCCTCTTTTGCCGCTTCTGCGTTCGATTGAGCCTGATCTTTGGCGGCTTCGGCGTTTTCTTTCGCCGCGTCGTTCACTTTATCCTGAGCTTCGTTCATTTTTTGCTGGGCTTGCTCAGCATGTTGTTTAGCATCTTGAGCTTTGTCCTCGGATTTTTTATCGCAGGCAGCGAGACCGAGGGAAGCGGTCAACATCAAGGCAATAGCTAAAGTCTTACGCATGGGGTGTTTCTCCTGATGAAAAGCATCTACTGGCCTTAAGAGCCCACGCATCAGGGTTAAGTTCCTTAATTCTTTCAGATATATAAGGTTGTTCTAGTGCGGAACTTTTACCCGAACCTCCACCGCACTGTTCGAGCATAAACAAGAGTTTTTATCAAATGGCTGAGAACCCCGTTTTTGAGCGTGCGATGCGCTTTCTGTCGGCGCTGCGACATTGTCAGGTACTTGGACTAAGCGTCCACAGCGCCAGCAGCGAAGGGCTGACGATTGTGTTGCCGTACAGCCCGCAGATCGTCGGTAATCCCGAAACCGGCGTGATTCATGGCGGGGCGCTGACTTCGCTGATGGACACGGCCTGTGGCATGGCGACACTCTGCGTGCTTCCGGAGTTCGAAGTCTGCCCGACCCTCGACCTGCGCATCGACTACATGCACGCCGCCGAGCCGCATAAGAATGTCTATGGTTTTGCCCAGTGCTATCGGGTGACCACCGACGTGATTTTTGCCCGTGGCTTTGCCTATCAGGATGACCCCGGGCAACCCATTGCCCATGTGGTGGGCACTTTCATGCGCATGGGCAAGGGCATCAAGGGTGCCAAGGGCTTTGGTGGCGTGGTTGCCGGAGGTGCGCAATGAGCGAGTCTCTGAAGGACCAATTGCAAAAGGCCCACGAGCAGGGCGATTACGCCTCACTGCTGGATCTGATTCCTTATGCCCGGCTGATCGGCGTCGAATGCTCAAGGGTGGGAGATGAGTTGCTGTTCAAGCTGCCCGCGAACAAGGACAACATTGGTAACCCGTTGTTGCCGGCGATTCATGGCGGTGTGATCGCCGGATTCATGGAATTGGCTGCGGCGCTGCACCTGCTGGTGTTTATCGGAACGCCCGGGGTGCCGAAGATCATCGACTTCTCCCTGGATTACCTGCGTGCCGGGCAGTTTCGCGATACCTGGGCCCGATGCCAGGTTTGCCGCCAGGGCCGCCGGGTCGCCAACGTGGCGATTACCGCCTGGCAAAGCACCGAGGCCGAACCCATTGCCACGGCCCGTGCACATTTCAAACTCGAGGAGCCCTTGAAATCCTGAACTCAGCCCCAAACTCTGAGGACAACCCGCCGACGACCCTCAAGGTCGCGGCTTATGCCATCTGATTGGAGTTTGATGACCATGAGTGTGGAAACTCAAAAGGAAACCCTGGGCTTCCAGACCGAGGTGAAGCAACTGCTGCATCTCATGATCCATTCGCTGTATTCCAACAAGGAAATTTTCCTTCGCGAATTGATCTCGAACGCCTCTGACGCTGTCGACAAATTACGTTTCGAAGCCCTGGCCAAGCCAGAGCTGCTGGAAGGTGGCGCCGAACTGAAAATCCGCGTGAGCTTCGACAAGGACGCTAAAACCGTCACCCTCGAAGACAACGGTATCGGCATGAGCCGCGAAGATGCGATCACCCACCTGGGCACCATCGCCAAGTCCGGCACTGCCGATTTCATGAAGCACCTGACCGGCGACCAGAAGAAAGACTCGCACCTGATCGGCCAGTTCGGTGTCGGTTTCTACTCCGCATTCATCGTCGCCGACAAAGTCGACGTGTTCAGCCGTCGTGCCGGCAGCGCCGCCAGCGAGGGTGTGCACTGGTCGTCCAGGGGCGAAGGCAACTTCGAAGTCGCGACCATCGACAAGGCCGAGCGCGGTACCCGCATCGTCCTGCACTTGAAGTCCGGTGAAGACGAGTTCGCCGATGGCTGGCGTCTGCGCAATATCATCAAGAAGTACTCCGACCATATCGCCTTGCCGATCGAGTTGCCGAAAGAAGTGGCGGCCGTTGAGGGCGAGGAGAAGCCTGCAGTTGAATGGGAAACCGTCAACCGCGCCAGCGCCCTGTGGACCCGTCCGCGTACCGAGATCAAGGACGAGGAATACCAGGAGTTCTACAAGCACATCGCCCACGATTTCGAAAACCCGCTGAGCTGGAGCCACAACAAGGTCGAAGGCAAGCTGGAGTACAGCTCGCTGCTGTACGTGCCGAGCCGTGCGCCGTTTGACCTGTACCAGCGTGAAGCGCCCAAAGGCCTGAAGCTGTACGTGCAGCGCGTGTTTGTCATGGATCAGGCCGAGTCCTTCCTGCCGCTGTACCTGCGCTTCATCAAAGGCGTGGTCGACTCCAACGACCTGTCGCTGAACGTGTCGCGGGAAATCCTGCAGAAAGACCCGATCATCGATTCCATGAAGTCGGCGCTGACCAAGCGCGTTCTGGACATGCTGGAAAAACTGGCGAAGAACGAGCCTGAGCAATACAAGGGCTTCTGGAAAAACTTCGGTCAGGTCATGAAAGAAGGCCCGGCAGAAGATTTCGCCAACAAGGAAAAAATCGCCGGTCTGCTGCGTTTCGCATCGACCAGTGGCGACGATGGCGAACAGGTTGTTGGCCTGACCGAGTACCTGGCGCGTGCCAAGGAAGGTCAGGACAAGATCTACTACCTGACCGGCGAAACCTACGCGCAGGTCAAAAACAGCCCGCATCTGGAAGTCTTCCGCAAGAAAGGCATCGAAGTGCTGCTGTTGACCGACCGTATCGACGAGTGGCTGATGAGCTACCTCAGCGACTTCGACGGCAAGAGTTTCGTCGACGTGGCGCGCGGTGACCTGGACCTGGGCAACCTGGACTCGGAAGAGGACAAGAAGGCCGCGGAAGAAGTCGCCAAGTCCAAAGAAGGTCTGGTTGAGCGTCTGAAGACTGCACTGGGCGAATCCGTTGCGGAAGTGCGGGTTTCCCATCGCCTGACCGATTCCCCGGCGATCCTGGCCATCGGCGAGCAGGACCTGGGCCTGCAGATGCGTCAGATCCTCGAAGCCAGCGGCCAGAAGGTTCCGGATTCGAAGCCGATCTTCGAATTCAACCCGGCTCACCCGCTGATCGAGAAGCTCGACAACGAGCAGAGCGACGAACGCTTCGGCGACCTGTCGCACATCCTCTTCGATCAGGCGGCCCTGGCGGCCGGTGACAGCTTGAAAGATCCGGCGGCTTATGTGCGCCGTCTGAACAAGCTGTTGGTCGAGCTATCGGCTTGACTGTGTTGTAGAAAAACCCGCTTCGGCGGGTTTTTTCATTCCGGTGTTTAAACATTAGGAGTCAGAAATGAGCCAAATCACTGTACGTTCCGTTGCTTATCAGATTGACGGCCAGGCTTACGAAAGCCGCCTGGCCTTCGACGCCGACCATAAAGGCCCGCGCCCGGGTTTGTTGATGGCGCCGAACTGGATGGGCGTCGGCGCCGGTGCCGAGGAGATCGCCAAGTCTGTGGCGGCCAAGGGCTACGTGGTGCTGGTTGCGGACCTCTACGGCCAGGCGGTTCGTCCAACGAACAACGATGAGGCGGGCGCGGCGATGATGCCGCTGAAGAACGACCGGGCATTGCTGCGCAAGCGTATGCAGGCAGCGTTCGAACAATTGCAAAAGCAGGGCGAAGCGGCGGTCGATACGTCGAAACTGGCGACCTACGGTTTCTGCTTCGGCGGTTGCTGCGCCCTGGAGTTTGCCCGTACCGGCGCGCCGGTGAAGGCCGCGGTATCGTTCCACGGTACGCTGGACACGCCGAACCCGGCCGATGCGAAAAACATCAAAGGCAAGGTACTGGTACTGCACGGTGCCTCCGATCCACTGGTGCCGAAGGAGCAGTTGCCAGCGTTCGAAGATGAAATGAACGCAGCCGGTGTGGACTGGCAATTGCTGAGCTACGGCGGTGCGTTCCACTCGTTCACCGACCCGCACGCCAAGGTGCCGGGCATGATGATGTATGACGCGAAGATTGCCGCACGGGCGTTCACGTCGATGCATAACCTGCTGGATGAAGTGTTCAAGGGCTGACCATGATTTGGTCGGTGTGAGTGCCGGCCCCTTCGCGGGCAAGCCCGCTCCCACAGTTTCCAGGTTGTCCGCAAAAGTTGCGCATGGAACAAATCCCTGTGGGAGCGGGCTTGCCCGCGAAGGCGGCCTGACAATCAATAGAAAAACTAAGGCAGTTCGATCCTCTCCACTTCCCCCGGCACCGTCGGCCAGTCCCCAGCCGCCCAGCGCCGGCGCGCTTCATCAATCGCTGCCGGATCGCTGGCGACAAAATTCCAGTTGATCCGCCGTGGCCCGTCCAGTGGCGCTCCGCCAAACAGCACGGCATGACAATCGCTCTCGGCGAACAGCGTCATCTCTTCCCCGGCCGGCAGCACCGCTAGCGTGTAAGGTTCCAGCAGTTCGCCCTCCAGTTGCACCTCGCCGCTCAACACATACAGCGCACGTTCTTCATGCTCGGTGGGGATCAGCAGCGTCGTCGCCGTTTGCAGGTGCAGTTCCGCGTACAGCGTAGGAGAAAGCACTGGCACCGGTGATTCCAGACAAAAGCCTGACCCGGCAATCATGCGAATCTTCACCCCCAGGTTTTCGCTGACCGGCAATGTGGACGCCGGATGGTGGCTGTAATGCCCCGGGCCTTGTTCTTTGTCCTTGGGCGAAGCCAGCCAGATCTGCAAGCCGTGCATCGTGAAGCCGCTTTCTTTCAGGGGCTCGGGCGTGCGTTCGACGTGGGCGATAGCGCTGCCGGCCGTCATCCAGCTGACATCGCCGGTATCGACAACCTGATCGGAACCGAGGCTGTCCTTGTGCTGGATCTGCCCCTGGAACAAGTAGGTGAGGGTGGACAGGCCAATGTGCGGGTGCTGGCGGATGTTCATGCCTGTGCCCGGCGGATAACGGGTTTCCAGCATGTGATCAAAAAACACGAATGGTCCGACGCTGCGGCACTTGGCGGATGGCAACGGGCGGAGAATCGGCTGGCCTTCGACATCTTCGGTGCGGGGGCGGATCACGAGCGGAGTGTTCATGGTGCGTTCCAGGCTGAGCGGGTGATGCGGACGAGCATAACCCGCTTGCGCAGCCCTTGCCGCTATTGGCTGAACGCGCCTTCGGACAAGTGCGTTTCGATGCTGACTTCGGACGTGGTCATCAGCTTGTGGATCGGGCAGCGATCGGCCACGCGGTGCAGTTCTTCGCGCTGGGCGTCGGTGAGTACGCCCTTGAGGGTCAGTTTGACGTGCAGCGCGTATTGACCTTTCTGTTCCAGGCTGTTGTCGCGCTTGACCTCGACGCCGACACCGGTCAACGGGATGTCTTTTTTCTTTGCATACAGCTTCAAAGTCAGGGCCTTGCACGCGCCGAGTGCAGCGTCGAAGTAATCGTGCGGCTCCGGCGCCGAACCTTCTCCGCCAGCCGTGACGGGCACGTCGGCGAAGAGTTCATGGTCATCGATTTGTACGCTGTGACGGAAACCTTCGGCGGAGACGGTGTTGACAGTAACGGTCATGGGAAACCTCGCAAGCAACAGGACATTTATTCGATCAAAAAGACCTTGAAGGTATAGAGCATGGTGCCGGATGTGCGTTCCTGTTTCTTGTACGGGTGGGGCTTTTCGCTGAATCGTTACCGTAGCAGTAATGTTGTTTTGATATCACTTTTTTGTCTTACGCAAATTTTCAACAGTCCGATACCGTCTAAAGAACCAGCTGCCCGATGCAGCGCTTTTGGAAGGAACCAGGGGAATGAGTATCAGAAGTCTCAATATTGCGCCACGCGCGAGTCTCGGTTTTGGCCTGTTGGCGTTGATGGTTTTTGGCTTGGGGGCGTTTGCCCTGCTGCAGATGTCGAATATGCGGGCGCAGTCCGATCAGGTCGATGACAACTGGCTGCCCAGTGTGATGGCGGTCGGTGATATGAGTCAGGACATGTTGCGACTGCGGGCGCTGACCATGCGTTTGCTGATCAATCGCGATCCACAGGCACAGGCGCAGAACGTCAACAAAATCAACGAGCTCAAAAGTGTTCTCGGCGATGCCAAGCAACGTTATGACAAGTTGATCGTGCTGCCTGAAGATCGCGTGTTGTTCGATCGCTTCAAGGCTGCCGAGAGCAAATATCTGCAGTTCCAGAGTCAGGTGATGGCCGAAGCTACCCAGGGACGGGTGGAAGAGGCGGCGGCCATTCTCAATGGCGAGATGAATCCGCTGGCCGATGAGATCACGGTCACCCTCAGGGAGCTGGTCGAACTCAACAAGCACAACGCCAATCTGGCGACCGCAGCAGGACGTCAGGTGTTCAGCCAATCGCGGATCTGGGTCGGGGTGATGATTGGTGTGACCGCACTGATCACCATTGGCCTGGCACTGTTGTTGACGCGCAGTATCGTGTTGCCGCTGTCACAGTCGTTGAAAGTGGCCGAGGTGGTCGCCGGCGGCGACCTCACTGCAGCAATCAGCATTACCGGCAAGGATGAACCCGCACGGCTGCTGCATGCGCTCAAGAGCATGCAACAGAGTTTGCGTGAAACCCTCCAGCGTATATCCGATTCATCCAGTCAATTGGCCTCGGCTTCGGAGGAGCTCAGTAGCGTCACGGAAGATGCTACCCGTGGCCTGCATCAGCAGAGCCTGGAGATCGAGCAGGCGGCCACAGCGGTCAACCAGATGACCGCCGCCGTGGAAGAAGTGGCGAGCAATGCCGCCGCAACCTCGCAAGCGTCGCGCGAGTCCGACCGCATTGCTCAGCATGGTCGCGAACAAGTGCACCAGACTGTGCTGTCGATCGAGTCGCTGGCTGAAGATGTCACCACCAACGTCACTCAGGTCGAAGACCTGGCGCAGAAGGTGTATGGCATCACTACGGTGCTGGACGTGATTCGCGCGATTGCCGAGCAGACCAATCTGCTGGCCCTGAACGCGGCAATCGAAGCCGCGCGGGCCGGGGAGGCCGGGCGCGGGTTTGCGGTCGTGGCCGATGAGGTGCGGGCCCTGGCGCATCGCACCCAGCAATCGACTCGGGAAATCGAGCAGATGATTACCGGTATCCAGCAGGGCACTGATCTGGCTGTCAGCGCCATGCAGCAGAGCAACACCCGGGCGCGCTCGACGCTGGAGGCAGCGAAAGCGGCCGGCGTTGCCCTGGAAGATATCGCTTCGGCATTCACCGTGATCAATGAGCGCAACATCGTGATTGCCAGTGCTTCGGAGGAACAGGCGGCGGTAGCGCGGGAGGTGGACCGCAACTTGATGAATATCCGAGACCTGGCGCAACAGAGCTCGGCCGGAGCAAACCAGACCAGCGCGGCGAGTCAGGAGTTGTCACGGTTGGCGGTAGACCTGAATGCGCTGGTGGCGCGGTTTTCGGTCTGAATGACAGGCGAAAAAAAGCCCCGCGTTTGCGGGGCTTTTCGTCTCGATCCGGATCAGCTGCCTTTGACAGCCTTGCCGTTGACCGTGCCGTCCAGGAGCATGATGTTGTACTCCTTGCCGTCGGTTTCGACCTGTTGCAGGCGCACCAGCAGGTAACCCCAGTCCTTGGCGAACCACATCACGGTGATGCGTTTGTTTTGTGTCGGGTCGCGTACACGTTCAACCTTGATCGCATCGATCTTGCCGGCCTTGGTGTCGACCTTTTCAGCGCCCAGTACGCGGAAGTCATAGGTATCGACTTCATTACCGTCGACCACCTGATAGCTCATGCTTTTCTTGCCCGCGGCAACGTCTTGCTGCAAGGCCAACTGGTAGGTGGATTTGTCGAGCATGCCGCGGTTCAGCGCAACCTTGACCGCGTCGCCGCGATCGGTGCCGGTGATCACTTTGGTGTTCCAGTCGAAATCCAGATCCGATTTCTTGGCCTTGCCCAAACCGCCACGCTCAAAGTGGTACGACTCTGGAAGAAGCGTGTCCTTATCCGGGGTCAGGGTGCTTTCTTCGGTCAGGCTGGCGATCATCATCGATGCCTTGAAACTCAGTTTCCATTTGCCGTCGCTGGTTTTTTCCAGGCTGCGCTCGGCAGTGCCGCTCATGGGCAGCTGTTTCCAGTCGGCGGTGTAGCTGGCGGAGAAGGGTTGAAGGTCTGCCGCCTGGGCGAAGGGCAAGGCGAGCAGAGCGCAAGCGAAGAGCAGGGCGCGACGCATAAAATCTCCTAGTTTCGAATCAAGTGGCCGCTGGCCGCGAGTAACTGTCCATCCAGTAAAGCACCTTGCTCGCCGAGGGCTAGACGGCCTTCGGCAAACCAGCGTACGGCCATCGGGTAGATCAGGTGTTCCTGAACATGGACCCGCTGCGCCAGACTCTGCGGCGAATCCTGTAACTCTACCGGTATTACAGCCTGTACGACCAGTGGTCCGCCATCGAGTTCCTCGGTGACGAAGTGCACGGAGCAGCCATGCTCGGCGTCGCCAGCCTCCAGCGCGCGCTGATGAGTGTGTAACCCTTTGTATTTGGGTAGCAGCGAGGGATGGATATTGAGCAGGCGACCCTGATAGTGGCGTACGAAGCCCGCGCTGAGAATGCGCATGAATCCGGCCAGTACCACGAGTTCGGGGTTGAAGGCGTCGATCAGTTCGATCAGCGCGGCGTCGAAGGCCTCGCGACCTTCGAAAGCCTTGTGATCCAGGGTGCGGGTGTCGATACCCGCGTCCCTGGCGCGTTGCAGGCCGTAGGCGTCGGCGCGGTTGGAAATCACCGCAGCGATGCGGACCGGGCTGTCGCCGGTCCGCGTGCTGTCGATCAGGGCCTGCAAGTTACTGCCGGTGCCGGACAACAGCACCACGACATCACAGGTCTTAGGCATCAGTGAGCCTTGAGGTTCTTCAGTTCAACCTGAGCCGCACCTTCGGCAGCGGTGGAGATCTGGCCGATGACCCAAGGCTGCTCGCCCGCTTCGCGCAGAACGTTCAGGGCGGCTTCAACGTGCTCTTGAGCCACGCAGATGACCATGCCCACGCCGCAGTTCAGCACGCGGTGCATTTCGTTCTCGTCAACGTTGCCTTTTTCTTGCAGCCAGTCGAACACGGCCGGGCGGTTCCAGCTTGCTACGTCAACCACGGCTTGTGCGCCTTTTGGCAGCACGCGCGGGATGTTGTCCAGCAGGCCGCCACCGGTGATGTGGGCCATGGCTTTGACAGCGCCGGTTTCCTTGATCAGCTTGAGCAGCGGCTTCACGTAGATACGGGTCGGGGCCATCAGCAGGTCGGTCAGCGGCTTGCCGTCGAGCTGGGTGTTTTCGATGTCGGCGCCGGACACTTCGATGATCTTGCGGATCAGCGAGTAGCCGTTGGAGTGTGGGCCGGAAGACGGCAGGGCGAGCAGGGCATCGCCGGCGGCAACCTTGGAGCCGTCGATGATTTCGGATTTTTCCACGACGCCGACGCAGAAACCGGCCAGGTCGTAGTCTTCGCCTTCGTACATGCCCGGCATTTCAGCGGTTTCGCCGCCAACCAGCGAGCAACCCGACAGTTCGCAGCCAGCGCCGATGCCGGTCACAACCTGGGCAGCGGTGTCGACGTTCAGTTTGCCGGTAGCGTAGTAGTCGAGGAAGAACAGCGGCTCGGCGCCACATACCACCAGGTCGTTGACGCACATGGCAACCAGGTCGATGCCGATGCTGTCGTGTTTGTTCAGGTTCAGTGCCAGGCGCAGCTTGGTGCCGACGCCGTCAGTACCGGAAACCAGCACAGGCTGCTTGTAGCCGGCCGGGATTTCGCAGAGGGCGCCGAAACCGCCCAGGCCGCCCATGACTTCCGGGCGCGCAGTGCGCTTGGCGACGCTCTTGATGCGTTCGACCAATGCTTCACCGGCGTCGATGTCTACACCGGCGTCCTTGTAGCTCAGGGAGGGTTGCTTGCTCATGATCCAGGCCTTTAGGGGGGGATTTCTGGGTAACGACCGAGTCCATCGGGACCGCCGAAACAGGCGAGGGCGAGAGCCATGCGCGAATTTCAGGGTACCCGGCTGTTGCCGGTCTGCGAAGGCGCGCGATTTTATCAGGCTTGAGCCGCAGCGGCCATCCTCAGGCCGACAGCAGGGCCATATCCGTTCAAAAAAAACCGTTGATGCGCGGTGTCGGTGGCATCCTGCATGGCTGTATAAGGTATCGCGATTAACCGTCTATCGTTATGACAGTGCGAAAACTTACCCGGGACGTGTGAATGTTTTACGTCGGGCAATGGTCACAGCCTTGCTCGATCGTCTTCATGCGGTCTGTTCCAACCGCTCTTGTCGTCAGGAATCTTCCATGCGTTTTTGTAAATTCTTGCTTGTGAGTTGTTTGTCTGTGGTCAGCCTGGTCAGTCATGCCGAAACCGTCAAAGGCCTTTACCAGGTGCGCGAACCGGTGAATGGCCAGTCACCCGAGGAGCGCGATCAGGCGACTCAGCGTGCGTTGGACACCTTGGTGTTGCGCCTGACCGGCGACCCCAAGGCCGCTCAAAGTCCGGGGCTGGCCGCGATTCGCAAGGACCCGCAACAGATCATCAGCCAATACGGCTTTGATGCCGGGCCGCCGGAAGTCCTGAAAGTCGATTTCGATCCGGGCACCACCGAACAGGCCTTGCGCCGCGCTGGACTGGCCGTGTGGGGGGCCAGTCGGCCGTCGATCCTCGGCTGGTGGCTGAATGATTCCGCCGAGGGTTCAAGTCTGGTCGGCGACGGTCAGGCCAGTGCGGCACCGCTGCGTCGGGCTGCACAGCACCGAGGCTTGCCGCTGCGCCTGCCATTGGCGGATTTGAATGAGCAGATCGTCGCGACCGCGCCGAATCTGGAAGGTGCAGATCCCGCGCCTTTGCATGCGGCATCGGAACGCTACAACGCCGATGCCTTGCTCGCGGTACACGCCCAGGAAGAGGGTGGGCAGTGGCAAGCCAAGTGGCGTCTGTGGCTGGGCGATCAGAAAGAGGCTGGCACCGTGCAGGGCGCCGATCAGGCCGCCGTGGCCGATGCAGTGATGCTGGCAGTCAACGAGCGCCTGGCACCGCGGTTTGTCGCCAGGCCCGGTGCTTCGAGCGCGCAATTGCTGGAAGTGCAAGGCATGAATCTTGAGCACTACGCGTCCCTTGGGCGCTTGCTGGAGCCATTTGACGGGCGCGTTCAAAGCGTCGACGGCGACCGGATTGTGTACCGGGTCAATGGCAGCGTTGATCAACTGCGTGCTCAGTTGTCGCTCGCAAGGCTGCAGGAAGCGCCGGCGGGGCAGGCCCCGACCCCGGCAGTGCCGGTTCAGCCTGCCGTCGGTGGTGCGGTGCCTGCCCCTGCGCCCGCCCCGACACCGCAACTGCGTTTTCGCTGGTAGTTTTTCTTTCTTTATATAGAAGCAATGGAGTGGTTCATGGCCGATACGCGGCGTTGGTTCTGGCTCGGTGGGGTGGTCCTGCTTTGCGCGTTTGTCTGGTTGTTGCACCCGATCCTGACGCCGTTCCTGGTGGCGCTGTTGCTGGCCTACCTGTTCGATCCGCTGGTGGATCGACTGGAGAGGGCGGGCCTGTCCCGAACCTTGGGTGTAGTGGCGGTGTTTACCCTGTTTACACTGATCTTCACCGCGTTGCTGTTGGTATTGGTACCGCTGCTCGCCAGGCAGTTGTTTCGTTTGTATGAGCTGGCCCCGCAGATGCTCGACTGGCTGCAGCACACCGCGTTGCCTTGGGCACAATCGAAGTTCGGCTTGTCGGAAGGTTTCTGGAAGTTCGACAAGCTCAAGGCCGCCATCAGCGAGCACGTGAGCCAGACCACCGATGTTGTCGGCGTGGTGCTCAGTCATGCCACTGCCTCGGGGTTGGCGTTGATTGGCTGGCTGGCGAATCTGGTGTTGATTCCAGTGGTGAGCTTCTACTTGTTGCGCGATTGGGACCTGATGATGGCCAAGATCCGCAGCCTGCTGCCCCGTGAGCGTGAAGAGCGTGCGGTGTCCCTGGCGGGTGAGTGCCATGAAGTGCTCGGAGCGTTCGTTCGCGGACAGTTGCTGGTGATGGTGGCCTTGGGTGTGATCTACGCAGCGGGCCTGATGCTGGTCGGGCTGGAGTTGGGCTTGTTGATTGGCCTGATTGCCGGTCTGGCGGCGATCGTGCCTTACATGGGCTTTATCATCGGCATTGGCGCGGCGCTGATCGCGGGGCTGTTCCAGTTCGGTGGTGATCTATACCCGATGCTCGGCATTGTCGCGGTGTTCATGGTCGGCCAGGCACTGGAGGGTATGCTGCTGACACCGTTGCTGGTCGGTGACCGGATCGGTCTGCACCCGGTGGCAGTGATTTTCTCGATCCTGGCCGGTGGTGAGCTGTTTGGCTTTACCGGTGTGCTACTGGCTTTGCCGGTCGCAGCGGTGATCATGGTGCTGGTGCGTCATGTGCATGATTTGTATAAGGATTCTGAAATCTACGCGGGCGTCGACGAACCGGAGCTGTAAGGGGAGTCGGCGGGCGATGGCGGGCTGCCCGGGTGCGTGCCGGGTCGGCCTGCTTGCATCGTGCGACTGTCGCATGCACCGCCAAAGAATCTGTCACCAAACCAGGGTGTTAACGCAAACCTTTGATTTTGCTTGTGGTCTGTCGCATTGTGCGGTCCGCTTCACGGGTATAAACTTCGCAAACTTTACACAGAGGCCACTAACGGTTCCTTTGGAACTGTTCAGTCAGCATGAAACCGATTCAGCTGCCCCTAGGTGTGCGTCTGCGTGACGACGCCACCTTTATCAACTACTACCCAGGCGCCAATGCCGCTGCACTCGGCTATGTCGAGCGGCTATGCGAAGCCGACGCCGGCTGGACCGAAAGCCTGATCTACCTTTGGGGCAAGGATGGGGTAGGGCGCACGCACCTGTTGCAGGCCGCCTGCCTGCGCTTCGAGCAATTAGGGGAGCCTGCGGTGTATCTGCCGCTGGCTGAACTGCTCGATCGCGGCATTGAAATTCTCGACAACCTTGAACAGTACGAACTGGTCTGTCTCGATGACCTGCAGGCGGTTGCCGGCAAGGCGGACTGGGAAGAGGCGCTGTTCCATCTGTTCAATCGCCTGCGCGACAGCGGCCGACGCTTGCTGATTGCCGCGTCGACCTCCCCGCGCGAGTTGCCGGTGAAGCTGGCGGATCTCAAATCCCGCCTGACCCTGGCCTTGATCTTCCAGATGCGCCCGCTGTCCGATGAGGACAAATTGCGTGCCCTGCAATTGCGCGCATCCCGTCGCGGGCTGCATCTGACCGATGAAGTCGGGCATTTCATCCTGACTCGCGGTACCCGCAGCATGAGTGCGCTGTTCGAGTTGCTGGAGCGTCTCGATCAGGCCTCCCTCCAGGCTCAGCGCAAGCTGACCATCCCGTTTTTGAAAGAAACCCTCGGCTGGTAAACCCGCTGAAACCTGGGCTTTTGGCGGGTTTTGGCATATTTCAGGCGTTAGAAAACCCGCTTTCCTGCACGGTTGCAGGCTGCGCGTATGTTTAAAATGGGCTTAAGCGCTTAGATGTAAACGAGAAACGGATAAGTCACAAAAAGATCGATTGAATTTGCAAATGAGGTTGATAGAGGGCATAGTCTCGGCTTCTTTACAACTTTCAGCCACGGTCGTGCCCATGCTCAATCGCTTCGCACCCCTCGTGCCTCTCGCACTCGTCACCCTGCTGTTCGGTTGCGCTGCCCACACTCCAGTGGCCCAGCAAGCGCCGCAACAACAGGTTCAAAACTCCGTTACTGCCCAGTCTTCTTCTCTTTTCCAGGAAGAGCTGGCTACCGAAAAAGAACTCGCCGACTTCGCCGGTGGCAAGTCCTACCAGCTTCCGGTACTGGCCGACAGCATCCTCGAACGCGGCATGTCCCTGATCGGTACCCGTTACCGTTTCGGCGGTACCTCTGAAGCCGGCTTCGATTGCAGTGGTTTCATCGGTTACCTGTTCCGCGAAGAAGCGGGCATGAACCTGCCGCGCTCTACCCGCGAAATGATCAACGTGGACGCTCCGCTGGTCTCGCGCAGCAAGCTTGAGCCGGGTGACCTGCTGTTCTTCGCAACCAACGGCCGTCGCGGTCGCGTCAGTCACGCCGGGATCTACCTGGGTGACAACCAGTTCATCCATTCCAGCAGCCGTCGCAGCGGTGGCGTGCGGATCGATAGCCTGGGTGACAGCTACTGGAGCAAGACCTTCATCGAGGCCAAGCGTGCCCTGGCAATGGCGCCCAACGCGTCGCCAATCGTCACTGCACGTAAATAAGCGGACATTTTGTAAGGCGAACTTAAAGTCTTACTTGAAGTTTGTCGTGTAGCCGCTAGAATCTTGATCTACAAATGATGGCAAACCGCCTGCGCCCCACGCAGGCGGTTTTCTTTTCTGCGCTCCCCGCAGAAAAAGCCGCAGCCAGATCAGGATGCTCTGCTTATGACGACGTCGGCCCGCCTCGCAATCATGTTCTTCGCAGCGCTGCTCAGTGCCTGCGCCAGCCGTACACCGCCACCAGCGCCGGTGGTTCGTGCGCCCATCGTATTTGGCTCCTCACAAGCTTTTTCACCCGAGGCGGAAGACGTGCTGTTTCGCGCGCTCGGTCTGGTGGGCACGCCTTATCGCTGGGGTGGCAATACGCCGGATTCCGGATTTGATTGCAGCGGCCTGATCGCTTACGTTTACCGCGATGTCGCCGGCATTTCCTTGCCGCGCACCACTCGCGAGATGATCTCCATGCAAGCGGCGAGCGTGGGTAAGGAAGGCCTGCAAACCGGTGACCTGATTTTCTTCGCCACCAATGGCGGTTCCCAGGTCAGTCATGCCGGTATCTACGTGGGAGAAGGGCGCTTTGTCCACGCGCCGGCCACCGGTGGCACCGTGAAGCTCGACAGCTTGTCCAAGACGTATTGGCAAAAGGCTTATCTGAGCGCCAAGCGTGTTCTGCAGCCTGAACATCTGGCGCGCAACCCGTAACTTCCGGAGCTGGTTGTCATGACTGCCCGCACCCTCAATCTCGACGATTCGCTGTATCAGTACCTGCTCGACGTCTCCCTGCGGGAAACCCCGCTGCTCAAGCGCTTGCGCGATGAAACCCAGGCGCTGCCCATGGCTCGCTGGCAGGTGGCGCCGGAGCAAGGGCAGTTTCTCGCTTTGCTGGTGAAGCTGACGGGGGCCCGGCGCTTGCTCGAAGTCGGTACCTTTACCGGTTACAGCGCGCTATGCATGGCGGCGGCGTTGCCCGCTGACGGTTCGCTGATTTGCTGTGATATCCCCGGCGACTACAACACCACGGCCCTGCGCTACTGGCAGGAAGCCGGGTTGGCCGGACGCATCGATCTGCGTCTGGCACCTGCGCTGGAAACCCTCGGCAAGCTGGACCTGCCAGGCCAGTTCGATCTGATTTTCATCGACGCCGACAAGGCCAACTACCCGAGTTATCTGGAACACGCCCTGCGATTGCTGCGGGTCGGTGGGCTGGCGGTGTTCGATAACACCCTGTGGAGCGGGCGCGTGCTTGAGGCCAGTCCCGAGAGCGCGGACACCCGAGCGATCCAGGCACTCAACCGGGCCTTGAAAGACGATGCGCGGGTGGATCTGTCGTTGTTGCCGTTGGGTGATGGTTTGACCCTTTGCCGCAAACGCTGAACTGGAAATACTGTGGGAGCGAGCTTGCTCCGGGCGGCGTTCCGACGATGGCGGTAGGTCAGTCAACATCTATGTTGAATGTACCGGCCTCATCGCGAGCAAGCTCGCTCCCACAGAGTTCTGAGTTCATCCGGGATGGTGTTACCTGGCAGCCGACACCCGCCACACCTTGTTCCCCACATCATCGGCCACCAACAGATCACCCTGCCGGTCAATCACCACACCCACCGGCCGGCCCATGGCCTCTTCCTTGTCGTTAAGAAAACCGCTGAGCACATCAACCGGGTTCCCGACCGGCTTGCCGGCGCGGAAGGGCACGAAAATCACTTTGTAGCCGCTGTGCGGTTTGCGGTTCCAGGAGCCGTGCTGGCCGATGAAGGCGCCCTCGTTGAATTGCGCCGGCAATTTGCTGCCTTCGGCAAACGTCAGGCCCAGTGACGCCGTATGCGGGCCGACCGCATAGTCCGGGACGATAGCCTTGGCCACCAGGTCCGGGTTTTGCGGTTCGACGCGAATATCGACATGCTGGCCGTAGTAACTGAACGGCCAACCATAGAACGCACCGTCTTTCACCGAGGTGATGTAGTCCGGTACCAGATCGCTGCCGATTTCATCCCGTTCATTGACCGCTGTCCACAACGCACCACTGCGCGGTTCCCAGGCCATGCCATTGGGGTTGCGCAGACCAGAGGCGAAGATCCGGTGTTGGCCGGTGGCGCGATCCACTTCCCAGATCGCTGCGCGACCTTCTTCCTTGTCCATGCCGTTTTCCGCAACGTTGCTGTTGGAGCCCACGGTGACGTAGAGCTTGCTGCCGTCCTTGCTGGCGATGACATTTTTGGTCCAGTGGTGGTTCAGCGGGCCGCCTGGCAGGTCAATCACCTTGATCGGCGGTGACTGGATCTGCGTATCGCCACTTTCATAGTGAAAGCGCAGCAGGCGATCGGTGTCGGCCACATACAGGTCTTTGCCGACCAGGGTCATGCCGAAGGGCGAGTTGAGGTTTTGCAGAAACACCGTGCGGGTTTCTGCAACGCCATCGTGGTCCTTGTCGCGCAGCAAAGTGATGCGGTTCGGGCTGGGCACACGAGCCCCGGCGCGGCCCATGACTTTCTTCATCACCCAGCCGCGAATGCCTTTACCGTCTTCGGGTTTGGGTGGTGCGCTGGTTTCCGCCACCAGCACGTCGCCATTGGGCAGCACATAAAGCCAGCGGGGGTGATCCAGGTCTTCGGCAAAAGCGGCCACTTGCGTGCCATTGGCGGCGACGGGTTTCGCACCCGGTGGCCAGCCGATGGCCGGGGCGATGTTCATGGTCGGGATCAGGGTTTTGTTCGGTTCCGGCAGTCGGGGTGAAGGACCGGTGCCGTCGGAGACCTGCAGGCGGGAGGTCTCGCTACAAGCGGCGAGCCCTCCGCAGAGCGCGATAACGAGAACGAGCGGGGGCTTGCGCATGCTGGTGTTCCCTATGAATGCCTTGTTCTAATCATAGAGATGCGTTGTTGACCGATGGTTCAACCCTTAGCCGCGTGCTTCCTTGAACAGCACCGCAATGCCGGGGTGATAGTTGCCGGCTTCGTTGCGCAATTTGCGGTAGGCATAGGGGAAATACCAGGCGACGGCGCAGGTGTGTTCCTTTTGCAGGTCGTCGACCATGTCCTGGAGTTCTTCCGGTGTTGCGCCTTGCTGGGCTTTTTGCGGGGCGACGAACAGGCAGCCGATTTTCAGGTCGCTGGCATGGCTTACTCGCTTCGCATCGCTGGCGATGTCGAGCAGGGCCTGGGTCAGATTGAGGCTGTTGACCCGTGGCCAGCGCTGGCTGGTCTGGATGTAGGCGCGGGTTTCGGGCGAGGCGAGGAACAGGTCGGCACGGCCGTTGCGGTCGCCTTCTTCGGTCTGTTTGCGGGTGGGGGTCTGTTGCAGCGTGACCATCTCGGCCATCCAGGCCGCGGCAGACAGCAGTCCGAGATTGGCTTTTTCGTCGTGCCAGTACGGTGTGTCGCCATCGCCGCGGACGGTGTTATAGCGGTCGATGCATTCGAACCAGCGCTCGAGCACCGGGCGCAGGAATTCCAGCTTTGGATTGCTGATGATCATGCCTTGCATGGGCTCACCCTTGTTATTGTGTTGTGGGGTTGTGGCTCTTTGATATCACTGCTGCGAGCGTGGCACAAGATTGACGTCAGTTTATTGATTGACGACAGTTTTTCGGCAGGTGGCCGCCCGGCTTTAATTGACGCTCCACCCCCAACCCTCTAACCTTCGCGGCTTGTTTCAGGTGCTCTGTGACTTGGGTCGACAGAGTGAAACAGGGAAGCCGGTGAGTGAGTCCTTCCGTTCGTCGAAGGCCTGCAATTCCGGCGCTGCCCCCGCAACGGTAAATGAGTGAAAACTGTGTGTGATGCCACTGTGTCGATTCGATGCGGGAAGGCGCACAGTCTGGCCCCGTGGCCACTCATGAGCCCGGAGACCGGCCTGATTCATCCAGCGGCATCACGGTGGGCGATGCCAGGCTTGTTGCCGTCTATTGCTGTGCCTGCCCGCCGTTATTCCTGCCTCAACGGAGAGCTCCCCCATGACTGATACCCCCGATCGTGACGAACGCCACCTGGCGCGCATGCAGCGCAAAAAAGCCGTGATCGACGAACGCATCGCCAATTCCCCGAACGAGTGTGGCCTGTTGCTGGTGCTGACCGGTAACGGCAAAGGCAAGAGCAGTTCGGCCTTTGGCATGCTCGCCCGCGCCATGGGGCATGGCATGCAATGTGGCGTGGTGCAGTTCATCAAGGGCCGCAACAGCACGGGCGAAGAGTTGTTTTTCCGGCGCTTTCCCGAGCAGGTGCGTTTTCATGTGATGGGCGAAGGTTTTACCTGGGAAACCCAGGACCGTCAGCGCGACATCGCCGCCGCCGAAGCCGCCTGGGCGGTGTCGCAGCAACTGTTGCGCGATCCGTCTATCGGTCTGGTGGTGCTGGACGAGCTGAACATCGCCCTCAAGCATGGCTACCTCGACCTCGATCAGGTGCTCAGCGACTTGCAGTCCCGGCCACCGATGCAGCACGTGGTGGTCACCGGTCGTGCCGCCAGGCCGGAAATGATCGAGATGGCTGACACCGTCACCGAAATGGGCGTGATCAAACATGCCTTTCAAGCCGGGATCAAAGCGCAGAAAGGCGTCGAGCTGTGAACCAGCCTCGTCATTGCCCGGCGGTACTGATTGCCGCGCCGGCTTCCGGCCAGGGCAAGACCACCGTCACCGCGGCGCTGGCCCGTTTGCATCGCAATCAGGGGCGCAAGGTCCGCGTGTTCAAGTGCGGCCCCGACTTTCTCGATCCGATGATCCTCGAGCGCGCCAGCGGTGCGCCGGTGTATCAACTGGACATGTGGATGGTCGGCGAGCAGGAGAGTCGCCGGTTACTGTGGGAAGCTGCGGCTGAAGCCGACCTGATTCTGATCGAAGGCGTCATGGGACTGTTCGACGGTACGCCGTCGAGCGCCGATCTGGCGCGGCATTTTGGTGTGCCGGTGCTGGGTGTGATCGATGGCACCGCCATGGCCCAGACCTTCGGTGCACTGGCCCTGGGACTGGCGCGCTATCAGCCGGACTTGCCGTTCGCCGGGGTGCTGGCCAACCGCGTCGGCACGCTGCGCCATGCGCAACTACTCGAAGGCAGCCTGACCGAAGGTTTGCGCTGGTACGGCGCGCTGTCCCGGGAAACCGGGATCGAATTGCCGAGCCGGCACCTGGGGCTGGTTCAGGCCAGTGAGCTGAACGATCTCGACCTGCGCCTCGATGCGGCCGCCGATGCCCTGGCCAGCAGCTGCGAGGTTGCGCTGCCACCGGCAGTCGAGTTTGCCGCACCGGATGTCATTGCCGCCGAACCGCTGCTGGCCGGTGTGCGCATTGCCGTCGCCCGGGATGAAGCCTTTGCATTCACCTACGGCGCGAGCCTGGACTTGCTGCGGGCGATGGGCGCCGAGTTGTCGTTCTTCTCGCCGATCCGCGACCGTGCGTTGCCAGAGGCCGACAGCCTGTATCTGCCGGGTGGTTACCCGGAGCTGCACCATGTTGCACTGGCGCAAAACACCGCGATGCTCGAAGCGATCCGCGCCCACCACCAGGCAGGCAAACCGTTGCTCGCCGAGTGTGGCGGCATGCTGTATCTGCTCGATTCCCTGACCGATGTCGAGGGCACTCGCGCCGAACTGGTTGGCGTGCTGGCCGGTGATGCGGTCATGCAAAAGCGTCTGGCGGCGTTGGCGTTGCAAGCGGTGGAACTGCCGGAAGGTTCGCTGCGCGGGCACACCTATCACCATTCGCTGACCACCACTGAGCTGGTGCCGATTGCACGTGGCTTGAGCCCTAATGGCGGGCGCGGGGCGGAAGCGGTTTATCGTGAGGGGCGGATGACGGCCTCTTATGTGCATTTCTATTTTCCGTCCAATCCATCGGCGATTGCCGCGTTGTTTGCGCCCGACCGAGAGGACGCCTTCGCGAGCAAGCCCGCTCCCACAGGGGATCGCGTTTCTTCAGGCGACTCACTTTTAAATGTGGGAGCGGGCTTGCCCGCGAAGAGGCCATGACGAACAACGCATTTTCCGAAGCCGAACGCGCAGCGGTCTATCGCGCCATCACCGAACGCCGCGACATGCGCCACTTCAGCGGCGGCACCGTCGAGCCTGAATTGCTCCGGCGCCTGCTCGAGGCCGCACACCAGGCACCCAGTGTCGGCCTGATGCAGCCTTGGCGTTTCATCCGCATCAGTGATCGCGCCTTGCGCGGGCAAATCCAGGCCATGGTGGAAGAGGAACGCATCCGTACCGCCGAAGCCCTAGGCGAGCGCAGCGATGAGTTCATGAAGCTCAAGGTGGAAGGCATCAACGATTGCGCCGAGGTACTGGTCGCCGCACTGATGGACGACCGTGAGCAGCATATCTTCGGTCGCCGCACCTTGCCGGAAATGGACATGGCCTCACTGTCCTGTGCCATCCAGAACCTGTGGCTGGCGTCCCGCGCGGAAGGGTTGGGCATGGGCTGGGTGTCGCTGTTCGAACCCCAGGCACTGGCGGACTTGTTGCGGCTGCCACCGGGCGCCAAACCGCTGGCGGTGCTGTGCCTGGGACCGGTCAAAGCGTTCTACCCGGCGCCGATGCTGGTGCTCGAAGGCTGGGCGCAGGCGCGTCCGCTACATGAATTGCTGTACGAAAATTATTGGGGAGTGAGTCAATGAGTGTGGCGTTGCTGAGTGTCGCCGCGGTTGCGCTGGATGCGCTGCTGGGTGAGCCCAAACGCTGGCATCCGCTGGTGGCGTTCGGCCGTTTTGCCGACCGCATCGAGCAACGTTTCAACGGCGGTGGTCGTGGCTGGCGTAGCCATGGCGTCACTGCGTGGGTGATCGCCGTGTTGCCGCTGACGCTGTTGGTTACGGCATTCTCCTGGGCGCCTTATGTCGGCTGGATCGTCGAGATTCTCGCGCTCTATTGCGCCCTCGGCCTGCGCAGCCTCGGCGAGCACGTCACGCCTGTGGCCAAGGCCCTGCGCAGTCATGATCTGGATGCTGCGCGCACGCGGGTGAGCTATCTGGTCAGCCGCCAGACCAGCGAACTGGATGAAACTGAAGTTGCCCGTGCCGCTACCGAGTCGGTACTGGAAAACGGCAGCGATGCGGTGTTCGCGGCGTTGTTCTGGTTTGCCGTGGCGGGTGCGCCGGGTGTGGTGCTCTACCGCCTGAGCAATACGCTGGATGCGATGTGGGGCTATCGCAACGAGCGCTTCGAACGGTTCGGTTGGGCCGCGGCGAAGATCGATGACGTGCTCAATTACATTCCTGCGCGTCTGGTGGCCCTGACTTACGCGCTGCTGGGCAAAACCCGGCTCGCGTTGAAATGCTGGCGCACCCAGGGCCCGACCTGGGACAGCCCGAACGCCGGCCCGGTGATGGCGGCAGGGGCGGGTGCCCTGGGTGTCGAATTGGGCGGGGCGGCGATTTATCACGGCGAACTGCATCAGCGTCCTCGGTTGGGCGAAGGCGTGCCGGCGGATGCCGACTCCATTGACCGGGGCTGGCAATTGGTCCAGCGCGGGGTATGGTTATGGCTGCTGATTCTCTGCATGGGGGCTGAGTTTTATGCTTGAGCACGGTGGGCGGCTGCGCAAGGCAGCGCTCGAGTACGGCATCGATGAAGCTGACTGGCTGGATTTGTCCACGGGGCTTGCACCTTGGCCGTTCCCGGTGCCGGATATCCCGCTGCGGGCCTGGGCCCGTCTGCCGGAGACGGACGATGGCCTGGAGCAAGCCGCCTGTGATTACTACGGCACCTTGCAGGCGCTACCGGTGGCCGGCTCGCAAATGGCGATTCAACTGCTGCCGCGATTGCGTCGGGCGGGCAAGGTCGGCGTGCTGTCGCCGTGTTATGCCGAGCACGCCGAAGCGTGGCGTCGCAACGGCTACATCGTGCGGGAAGTGCTGGAGCAGGAAGTCGACTTCTTTATCGACAGTTTCGACGTGCTGGTGGTGGTCAATCCGAATAACCCCACAGGCCTGAGCCTTACGCCCAGTCGCTTGCTCGACTGGCACACACGCCTGGCCCAACGCGGTGGCTGGCTGGTCGTGGACGAAGCGTTCATGGATAACACGCCGCGACTGAGTCTGGCGCCGTTTGCCCATCAAGTCGGGTTGATCGTCTTGCGCTCCTTCGGCAAGTTTTTCGGCCTGGCCGGAGTGCGCCTGGGGTTTGTGCTGGCCGAGCGCAAGTTGCTCAAGTTGCTGGCTGAACAAGTGGGGCCGTGGGCCGTGAGCGGGCCGACCCGGGTGGTGGGCCAGGCCTGCCTGCGCAATACCGAAGAGCAGACTCGGCAACGGATGCGTGCGGATGACGCCAGCGAGCGCCTTGCGTCGTTGCTGGAGCAACACGGGTTCCAGCCGCAGGGCGGTTGTGCGCTGTTCCAGTGGCTGATCACCGAACGCGCCGAAGAGCTGCGTGAGTTCATGGCCCGGCGCGGCATTCTCCTGCGGTTGTTCACGCACAACAGCAGCCTGCGATTCGGCTTGCCCGGTGACGAAGCCGCCTGGGTGCGACTGGCGCAGGCATTCGAAGATTTCGCCAAGGAAAACCAATGACCACGCTGATGGTGCAGGGCACCACGTCGGATGCCGGTAAAAGCACGCTGGTGACCGCACTGTGCCGTTGGGCCACGCGCCAGGGCACAAGGGTGGTGCCGTTCAAGCCGCAGAACATGGCACTCAACAGTGCGGTGACCGCCGACGGTGGCGAGATCGGCCGCGCCCAGGCGGTACAGGCCCAGGCCGCGCACCTTGAGCCGCACGCCGACATGAACCCGGTGCTGCTCAAGCCCAACAGTGACACCGGTGCCCAGGTGATCATCCATGGCCGCGCCGTGACGACCATGAACGCCGTTGCCTATCACGACTACAAAACCATTGCGATGCAAGCGGTACTGGCTTCCCACCAGCGTTTGAGCGCGGCATATCCACTGGTGATGGTCGAGGGCGCGGGCTCGCCGGCGGAAATCAATTTGCGGGCTGGCGACATCGCCAACATGGGCTTCGCCGAAGCGGTGGATTGCCCGGTGGTGCTGATCGCCGATATCAACCGTGGCGGGGTTTTTGCCCATCTGGTGGGCACCCTTGAACTGCTGTCGCCGAGCGAACAGGCGCGGGTCAAAGGGTTCGTGATCAATCGTTTTCGGGGTGATATCGCGTTGCTGCAACCCGGTCTCGACTGGCTCGAAGAACGCACCGGCAAGCCGGTGATTGGCGTGCTGCCGTACGTGATGGACCTGCACCTGGAGGCCGAGGACGGCATCGATCAACGCCAGGCCGATAAAGCCGACCAGGTACTGAAAGTGATAGTGCCGGTGCTGCCGCGCATCAGCAATCACACCGATTTCGATCCGCTGCGCCTGCATCCGCAAGTGGACCTGCAATTCATCGGCCCCGGCCAGGCGATTCCGCCCGCCGACCTGATCATTCTTCCTGGCTCGAAAAGCGTGCGCAGCGACCTCGCGTACCTGCGGGCCAATGGTTGGGAAACCGCCATTGCCCGGCACCTGCGTTACGGCGGAAAACTGCTGGGGATTTGTGGCGGCCTGCAGATGCTCGGTGAGCAAGTGCATGACCCGTTGGGTCTCGAAGGTGCGCCGGGTTCCAGTGCCGGTTTGGGGTTGCTGGCGTTCCAGACTCAGCTCGAGCAAGAGAAGCAGTTGCGCAATGTGCGTGGGCGCCTGGCGCTGGAAGATGCGCCGGTTGCGGGTTATGAAATTCATGCCGGCGTGACCACCGGGCCGGCGCTGGAAAATGCCGCCGTGCAACTGGATGACGGCCGCTGTGACGGTGCGCAAAGTGCGGACGGGCAGATTTTCGGCACCTACCTGCACGGGTTGTTCGAATCGCCAGCAGCGTGCAGTGCGCTGTTGCGCTGGGCCGGGTTGCAGGAGGTGCAGGCCGTGGATTACCACGCCTTGCGCGAGCGCGATATCGAGCGGCTGGCGGATCTGGTGGAGAAGCATCTGGATACCGGGCTGTTGCGTCAGCTCTGCGGGATTTGAGGCGCTTGCCATGGCCTCGTCGTCGGAACGCCGCCCGGAGCAAGCTCGCTCCCACAGAGATTCGGGTTGATCATGAATTTTGAGTACACCTCGTAACCCTGTGGGAGCGGGCTTGCCCGCGAAGAGGCCAGCCGCTTCACTGAAGATTTCAAGGAAACAACCATGCTGCAACTGATCCTCGGCGGCGCTCGCTCCGGCAAGAGTCGTCTGGCTGAAAAACTCGCCATCGACAGCGCTCTGGCCGTGACCTACATCGCCACCAGCCAGCCACTGGATGGAGAAATGAGCGAGCGGGTGGCCCATCACCGCGCCCGTCGTCCTGCCGAATGGGCATTGATCGAAGAGCCCGTGGAACTGGCCCGGGTGCTGCGCGAATCCGCCCGTACCGACAGATGCCTGCTGGTGGATTGCCTGACCCTGTGGCTGACCAACCTGCTGATGCTCGACGATGCCGAGCGCCTGGCTGCCGAGCGTGATGCCTTGCTGGACTGCCTGGCGTCGCTGCCAGGTGAAATCATTTTTGTCAGCAACGAGACCGGAATGGGTGTCGTGCCGCTGGGCGAATTGACTCGCCGCTATGTCGATGAGGCCGGTTGGCTGCATCAAGCTCTGGCTGAGCGCTGTCAGCGTGTCGTGCTGACCGTCGCCGGCCTGCCCCTGACTCTGAAAGGAACTGCGTTATGACTCAATCCTGGTGGCTGAACCCGTGCAAGCCGGTCGATACCCAAGTGGTCGAACAGGCACAGGCGCGGCAACAGCAACTGACCAAACCGGCCGGTTCTCTCGGCCAGCTGGAATCGGTGGCGGTGCAACTGGCGGGTTTGCAGGGGCGGGTCAAGCCGAGTCTGGAGCAGGTGTGGATCGCGATTTTTGCCGGCGACCATGGCGTCGTCGCCGAGGGCGTGTCGGCGTTTCCCCAGGAAGTCACCGGGCAGATGCTGCACAACTTCGTCAACGGCGGTGCGGCGATCAGCGTGCTGGCGCGGCAACTGGGCGCTTCCCTTGAAGTGGTGGACCTGGGCACGGTAACGCCGTCGCTGAACCTGCCGGGTGTACGCCACCTGAACGTCGGCCTGGGCACGGCGAATTTTGTGCAGGGTCCGGCCATGACCGAGGCGCAGGGGCAACTCGCCTTGCAAGCCGGCCGTGACAGCGTGCAACGGGCAATGGCCACCGGTGCGCAGTTGTTTATCGGTGGCGAAATGGGCATCGGTAACACTACCGCCGCCAGCGCCCTGGCGTGTGCTTTGCTCGATTGCCCGGTGAGCCATTTGACCGGGCCTGGTACCGGGCTCAACGCCGAAGGTGTCAGCCACAAGGCCCAAGTGATCGAGCGCGCCTTGGCACTGCATGGCGCGCAGCGTGACGATGCCTTGCAGACCCTGTTCAACCTCGGCGGCTTTGAGATTGCCGCGCTGGTCGGTGCCTATCTCGCCTGTGCCCAGGCAGGTGTCGCGGCGCTGGTGGACGGTTTCATCTGCAGTGTCGCGGCCCTGGTTGCGGTGCGCTTGAACCCTGAATGCCGCCAGTGGCTGTTGTTCGGTCATCGCGGCGCCGAGCCGGGCCATCGTCATGTGCTGGAAACCCTGAATGCACAACCGTTGCTCGATCTCGGCCTGCGGCTTGGCGAAGGCAGTGGTGCGGCATTGGCCGTGCCGTTGCTACGTCTGGCCTGCGACCTGCACGGGCAAATGGCGACCTTCGCCGAGGCCGCCGTGGCAGATCGTCCGGCATGACCTTGCGCCTGGATTTGTTGCGTCACGGTGAAACCGAACTCGGTGGCGGGCTGCGCGGCAGTATCGATGATGCGTTGACCGACACGGGCTGGGCGCAGATGCGCGCCGCCGTGGTCGGCCGAGGGCCATGGGATCGGCTGGTCAGTTCGCCGTTGCAGCGTTGTGCGCGGTTTGCCGAGGAGCTCGGTGTGCAATTGGCTGTGCCGGTGCAATTGGACAACGACCTGCAAGAGTTGCATTTCGGTGCCTGGGAAGGGCAGAGCGCGGCGGCGTTGATGGAAACCGACGCACAGGCGCTGGGCTTGTTCTGGGCCGATCCCTATTCGTTCACACCGCCTCAGGGAGAGCCGGTCGCAGACTTTTCGGCACGGGTACTGGCAGCGCTGGAGCGTTTGCATGCGTCCTTTCCCGGTGAGCGCATTTTGCTGATCAGCCACGGCGGTGTGATGCGACTGTTGCTGGCACAGGCTCGCGGGCTGCCGCGAGAACAACTGCTGAACGTTGAGGTCGGGCATGGCGCGGTGTTTTCGCTGACGCTGGAGTCCGCAGGCTTGTTGAAGGAAGTGCTCTGACCATGCTGCCGTTCTGGATCGCCCTGCAATTTCTCAGCAGCCTGCCGATTCGCCTGCCCGGCATGCCTGAGCCCCGGGAACTGGGGCGGTCGCTGCTGTTTTATCCGCTGGTGGGATTGCTCTTTGGCGCGATTCTGTGGGCAGTGAACTGGCTGTTGCTCGGCACGCCGACATTGCTGCACGCGGCGTTGCTGCTGAGCGTTTGGGTCTTGCTCAGTGGCGGGTTGCATCTGGATGGCCTGGCGGACAGCGCCGATGCCTGGCTCGGCGGCTTTGGCGATCGTGAGCGTACGCTGACCATCATGAAAGACCCGCGCAGCGGGCCGATCGCCGTGGTGACGCTGGTGCTGGTGCTGTTGCTTAAATTCAGCGCGCTGGTGGCGTTGATCGGGCAAGCGCATTCGCTCGCCTTGATTATCGTGCCATTCATAGGGCGCAGTGCATTGCTCGGCTTGTTCCTGACCACGCCGTACGTGCGCGCCGGTGGCCTGGGGCAGGCATTGGCCGATCATCTTCCGCGTTCGGCGGGCAAGCAGGTGTTGGCGGTCAGCGCACTGGCCTGTGTGTTGATCGCCGGCTTCAGTGGGGCGCTGGCACTGGTGTTGGCTGTGCTGGGGTTTGTCTGGTTGCGGCAGGTGATGCTGCGGCGGCTGGGTGGCACGACGGGGGACACGGCGGGCGCGATGCTGGAGTTGCTGGAGGTTGCAGTGCTGGTAGGTTTGGCTTTGGTCTGATTGGGTTGTATTGAATGTTCTGGCCTCTTCGCGGGCAAGCCCGCTCCCACAGGGTTTCAGTTTCGTTGATAAAATAGTGTGCACAACGAAAATCTCTGTGGGCGCGAGCTCTCATGTAACTTGATTTAACCGACTCGCGGGTATATACACGCACCATGCTCGATTCCCAATGTTTATGCATCAACCTGCGTCGCGCCGCCCGTGGCGTCAGCAGGCATTACGACGGCGCACTCGACGGCTTCGGGATCAACGTTGCGCAGTATTCTTTGCTGTGCAATCTGCAGCGTCTGGATCAGCCAAGCATCTCGGTCCTGGCCGAGGCCATGGGTCTGGATCGCAGCACCTTGGGGCGCAATTTGCGGGTGCTGGAGGGTGACGGCCTGGTGACGCTGGTCGAGGGCGAGGACATGCGCAATCGGATCGTCCTGCTGACCGAGGCCGGGGCAGAGCGTCTCAAGGCTGCCTTGCCGGCCTGGGAAGCCGCGCAGCAGCGTTTGATCGATCGCCTGGGTGCCGAGAAGCGCGAAACCTTATTGAAGCTGCTGGACGAACTGGCGTGACGCCGGTTTTTCCGATCTTAAGCGGGTATATACCCGCTACCGGAGAACAACAATGACATCGATGTGGCGTACATGCGGCTGGGTTCTGTTGGGGAGTGCGCTGATCCTTGCGTTGTCTCTGGGTGTTCGACATGGCTTCGGGCTGTTCCTGGCGCCGATGAGCGCCGAGTTCGGCTGGGGCCGTGAAGTCTTTGCCTTCGCCATCGCTTTGCAGAACCTGATCTGGGGCCTCGCTCAGCCGTTCACCGGCGCATTGGCCGACCGCTTCGGCGCGGCGAAAGTGGTGCTGATCGGTGGCGTCCTGTATGCGGCGGGGCTGATTTGCATGGGGCTCTCCGATTCGGCGGTGACCTTGTCGTTGAGTGCCGGCCTGCTGATCGGCATCGGGCTGTCCGGTACGTCGTTCTCGGTGATTCTGGGTGTGGTCGGTCGCGCAGTGCCGCCGGAAAAACGCAGCATGGGCATGGGGATCGCCAGTGCTGCCGGTTCGTTCGGCCAGTTCGCGATGTTGCCCGGCACACTCGGTTTGATCGGCTGGCTTGGCTGGTCCGCGGCGCTGCTGGCGCTGGGCTTGCTGGTGGCGCTGATTGTGCCGTTGGTGAGCATGCTCAAGGACAAGCCGCTGCCCGTCATGGGTCACGAACAAACCCTTGGCGAAGCACTGCGCGAAGCCTGCTCTCACTCCGGGTTCTGGCTGCTGGCGTTCGGCTTTTTCGTGTGCGGATTCCAGGTGGTGTTCATCGGTGTGCACTTGCCGGCCTACCTGGTGGATCAGCATCTTCCGGCGACGGTCGGCACCACGGTGCTGGCGCTGATCGGCCTGTTCAACATTTTCGGCACCTACACCGCTGGATGGCTCGGCGGGCGGATGTCCAAGCCGCGTTTGCTCACCGGTTTGTACTTGCTGCGGGCGGTGGTGATTGCGCTGTTTCTGTGGTTGCCGGTGACCACCACCTCGGCCTATCTGTTCGGCATGGCCATGGGCTTCCTGTGGCTGTCGACGGTGCCGTTGACCAACGGTACGGTGGCGACCTTGTTTGGTGTGCGAAACCTGTCCATGCTCGGTGGGATTGTTTTCCTGTTTCACCAGCTCGGTTCGTTCCTGGGCGGCTGGTTGGGCGGGGTGGTGTATGACCGAACCGGGAGTTATGACTTGATCTGGCAAGTGGCAATTCTCTTGAGCCTGTTGGCCGCTGCCCTCAACTGGCCGGTGCGGGAGCGGCCGGTAGAGCGTCTGCAATCACAAATGAGTGCGATATGAACAGTCTTTGGCCGCAGATCGCTGTAGCCGCCGTCTGTGCCTTATTGCTGGCGTTGTCGTGGTGGGGCTGGCATCAGGGCGGGCTGGCGCTGATGCAGTTGGGCATGGGTGCTTGCTAGCGAGCGGCGAGGGCGAGTAACGTCGCTTTTGACGAATTATCAAGGATGCACCGACATGCTGATGCGCTGGATTGCGGTCCCCGCGTTGCTGGTGACGTTTACCGGGCTGGCCTACGCGGCCGAGTGCCCGGAGCTGTTGCAAGGATCACTGCAAAAGCTGCGCGCCAAGGAATCCATCGACCTGTGCCAGCGCTTCGCCGGTAAACCGTTGGTGGTGGTCAATACCGCAAGCTTCTGTGGCTTTGCTCCGCAGTTCAAAGGCCTTGAGGCGCTGAACCAGCGCTTCAAGGGGCAAGGACTGGAGGTGATTGGCGTTCCGTCCAATGACTTCAAGCAGGAGTCCAAGGATGGTGCCGAAACCGCCAAGGTCTGCTACGTCAACTATGGCGTGACCTTCACCATGACCGAACCGCAAAAGGTTCGTGGCGACGATGCGACGCACTTGTTCAAAGTCCTCGCCAGTCAGACCAGCGCGCCGAAGTGGAATTTCTACAAGTATGTGGTGGATCGCCAAGGCAAGGTGATTGCCGGTTTCTCCAGCCTGACCAAGCCGGATGATCCCGAGTTCATTGCGGCGGTGGAAAAAGCGCTGGCTTCGCCACCGTTGGTTTCGACCCCCTGATCGACACCCGTTAAAAAGCCCCGCCTCTGTGAAGAGCGCGGGGCTTTTTTGATTCGGATGGCGAGCGGATCAGGCTCGCCGGGAATCATCAGAAGCGGTAGGTCGCACCGAGGCCGAAACCGTTCGCGTAGTTTTCATACTTGGCGTTGTAGCTCTGGCCACGGTCGTTGCTGTTGTTGACCTTGACCGACTCTTCGCGCAGGTACGAATACGCCACGTCGATGGTCAGGTCGTCGGTCGGGCTCCAGCCGGCGCCCACGCTGAACGCCTTGCGATCGCCAGTCGGGATGCGTGGGGAACGGTCGACGTTGTTGGTCGGTGCCTGGTCGACAGACAGACCGGTACGCAGTACCCATTGCTTGTTCAGCTGGTAGGACGCGCCGATGGCGTGAGCCCAGGTGTCGTGCCAGTTCTGTTCTTCGGTGATGGTGCCGAACTGGCCGTTCAGAGCAGCCGGAACACCTGTGTTTTCAACGGTGATGTCTTTCAGGCGGCTCCAGCGGGTCCAAGTGCTGCCTGCGTACAGAGTCCATTTGTCGTCGAGCTGGTGAGTGACCGAGAAGTCCACCGATTCAGGGGTGGTTACATCCAGCGAAGCGTCGAACTTCTGGTTCGGGTTCTGGCCGATCAGGCCCAGCACGCCGTAGTTGACCTTGGTGTTGCCCTCGAGTTTGTACTTCACTTTCGAGTGGTAGGTCAGGCCGACACGTGTGCTGTCGGTGGCTTGAACCAGCACGCCGATGTTGTAGCCCAGCGCGGTGTCGTCACCTGTGATCTTGACCTTGCCGTCTGGTGCGGCCTGGGTGACCGACAGGTTCGATTCCAGGGTGCCGTCAATGCGGTTGATGGTCGGGCCAAAACCGATGGAAACCTTGTCGTTGAAGGCGTAGCTGACAGTCGGTTGCAGGGTGACGATTTTGACTTCGCTCTTGCTGCCGAAGTAACGACCGGCAAAGCCGCTCTCGTAGTCGGTTACCAGACCGAATGGTGCGTACACGCCCACACCGACGGCCCACTTGTCGTCGATTGGCTTGACGTAGTAACCCATCGGTACGGCGATGAGCGGAACCATGTCGCCGTCGTTGCTGCCGCCGTTCGGGCTGGAGCTGGCGTGGCTGATGTCAGTGTGTGCGTCGATCATCGCAACACCGCCGGTGACTTGTTCGCGCTTGAGGCGCGACATGCCGGCAGGGTTGCCAAAAAGGGTGCTTGCGTCATCGGCAGCGGAAGATCGCCCGGCAAAACCAGTACCCATCCCGCTGATGCTTTGTTCGTTGACGGCAAAGCCACTTGCGAAAATCTGGGTGGATGCCATGGCAACGGCGAGACTGAGGGTGGTTTTGAGCATTACTTTTTTCATTATTAGAACTCCTGGTGATCACCGGGGCGAAAATTACCAACATTTTCGTCCCGGCGCCATAGGCTGTATGCCTTGATTTAGAGCGGTTTTGTAGGACAATCCGACCAGATTCGCGGCGTGTTGCGCGATCTTTGGATCCAGAGGTGTCAGCAGGCTACCTGATTCAGCGGTGAAACACAGGTTTGCCAGGCGCAAGTGAAGTCACGCAGGCGCCCCTGGGGGTGAAATGTCTGGCGCCAGATCCTGGCCATACCCAGCAAATCATCCGGGGCGGGGAGGGGGGTATTCTGTTCTTCCACCAGCAGCCAGGCGATGGCTGTGGCGTAACGCAGGTTGACGGTCAACTCGAGGTGCGGGCCACTCAGAAACGCATGCTGGCTGGCCAGGCCGCGGACCAGGCTCGCACGTTCCGGATCAAGGGCCAGGTAATGGTCCCAAAGGGCCTGGTGGCGGGGCTCGGCGATGCGGTACAGGCCGTGCCCACGGCGGTCATGCAGGGCGGAACCAAGGGCGGACTGGCTGGCGGCAATGCCCAGCAGCAGGGATTCGGCAGTAGCGCTATGTTGTCCGAGATAGATCAATGTCGGACGAATCACATAGCGGCACAGTTCGCTGGCAGCGATACCCATAAAACCCTCGAAACCTGAATTGGACGGCGATGCCTGAAGGGGGCTTGGCAGCTGTGAATCGACTCAGGCTCGCCGCAAGCGGGTCAAGCCGCTTGAGTTGAAGTGTAGTGTCATATTCGCGCTGTAAAGGCCTGTTTTTAAAATATTTCCAGCGGCCAGTTATAACCCTTATATCGGATCGTGCTTAGTCGTGGTTCGAGGAAAGAGAAACATCGGGCAATAAAAAGCCCTGCTTTTCGGGCAGGGCTTTCGGGTTTCAGCCTTTCTGGCGTTTCAGGCAACCAGTGCCTGACGGGTACGTGCGATCACAGCCTGCAGCGGCTCGGCGCTGGAGTATTGATCGGGGTACAGGCGTTCGCTGTGACGAGCGATGCCGTGTTCGTTGACCAGGGTGAAGCTGAAGCAGCCTTTGCGAGCGGCCATGATCAGGCAGTTCATTGGTGCAAAAGCGTTGGTTAGGGTGCGAATGGCATCCTGAGTCTGGATTTGAGTAGACATTATTGGGTGTTCCTACAAATGACACGGATAAGAACCGTGCAACGTTAAAACGTTCCAGTAACGTCGATCACCATTGACCGAACGAAGAACCCGACTGGAACAAGGCAGCCAGTTTGAAGCGCTGATAAGTTGGCGCGCTTGGGCTGGCAGGTAGGTACTTAGGAGGGCAGGCAACACATCAGGGGCAAAGGTTCTGGGCCCGGGGTGAAGATCCTGATCAATTTGCAGGTTGGTTCGAGCAGAGTAAGCAGGCGGAACGACACCCTTTGCTTTCGATTCAAAGGTTGTGTTGGCGCAAGATTTACCTGGAAACCATCGAGGTGGTCGATCCCGCTTGTTCGGTGGAGGCTTCCGTCGGGAAGGCTGACCGGGGGGATTTGTTCGACCAGAATTGACTTTCAGCTTGGTACTAACGCCGCGGATACTAACGAATTGAACTGGTTAAGGGAAGTGTGTTAGTGAAAAGAATTCCCCGGCAGGTGCCTGATCGGGCTGCTTTGCCCTGTAGAGGTGTGCATGAAGCTGCGCTGCCTGCGATTGATACGCACTGTATTCGGACAATAATCCGACCACCGGTCATCGACGTTTGTAGCAGTGCAGCCGTCTAAATACCGGGTTTGCCAGGGCTTATCCCCAGGTACGACAAAAAAATGCGCCGAAAAAGTGCATCGATATAACCGTCGCAAAGGCACTTGTGCACATTAGTTGCGCAGCCTGTCACCCCGCTGTCATCTCATGTTCAAGCGCAATAGCTGCCTGTAACCAAAATTTAAGTCAATGAAAAACATCGCTTTTTTTTACTGGTGAAAAAATCGTCAGTTTGACTGCGAGCCCCATTCCACAGGGCTTTGAGCGGGTTCAGGGGCGGTTGTCCACTGAGTTATCCACAGCTTCTGTGGATTGTCCCGAGCGCTTGCTCTAGGACGGGCGTGCAGGGATATTTTAAGCTTTACCTGTAAGAAAAAGAGAGTAAAGTTGCGCGCCTTCCGATCTGCCCCACAGTGCTTTATGAAGTTTCGCTCAGCCTCCGTTTCCTCTTCCTCCACACCACCCTCTGTTACCCCTACCAAGCGCTTTTCCATGCGCGTGGCAGAGTGGCTGCTGGACAGTCCGCATCTGGGTGAAAACCGTAACGTCAAACACATCGCCGGACGCCTGCTCAAGCAGCCAGCCCGTGAAGGCGTGGTGGCTGCGCAAAGTCGCCTTGGCCAGTTGATGTGCCGGGAATGCGGGAATGCCCGGGATCGGCGGATCGGTCAGGACCTGCTGCGACAGGCCGCTCGGGCAGGCGATCGCCGCGCTCAACAGGAACTGGGGCTGATCGAAGACTGAGCTGTCCAAGATCAGGCGCCTTGGTTAACCTTCAGGCTTTATTCGAATGGCAGGAGTGGCTATGGCAATGGACTTGACCAGCGTGTTGCTGGGTCTGGCAGCGGCTGCGTTGCCGTTGCTGGTATTGGCCTGGCAACTTCAGCGTCGGGCCAGCACCACGCTGGCTGACGTTGCTCTGCTGCAAGAACGCCTGGCCATGGCGCAACTGGCGCAGGACGGATTGAATGCACAACTCGAATCCAGCCGCGATGAAGTCGGCGATCTGACCCAGGCCAACGCCGCCAAACAGGCTGACCTGGCTGCGCTGCGTCGTGAAGTCGAACTGCTGCAGATCGAGCGCGACGACGCCCGGGACGCCGCCCATGCGTGGAATATCGAACGCGCCGGCAAAGAAGCCGAATTGCGCCGTTTGGATGCCCAGGCCGCCTCGCTCAACGCCGAATTGCGCGAGCAACAGGACAGTCATCAGCAACGCCTCAACGACCTGCAAGGTTCACGGGACGAGTTGCGTGCGCAGTTTGCCGAGCTGGCGGGGAAAATTTTCGATGAGCGCGAGCAGCGTTTTGCCGAAACCAGCCAGCAGCGCCTGGGGCAGTTGCTCGACCCGCTCAAGGAGCGCATCCAGTCCTTCGAGAAACGTGTCGAGGAAAGCTATCAGAACGAGGCTCGTGAGCGTTTCTCCCTGGCCAGGGAGCTGGAGCGTCTGCAACAGCTGAATTTGCGCTTGAGCGATGAAGCCACCAACCTGACCCGCGCCCTGAAAGGGCAGAAGACCCAGGGCAATTGGGGTGAACTGATTCTTGAGCGCGTGCTCGAGCATGCGGGGCTGGAGAAGGGCCGCGAGTACCAGACCCAGGTCAATCTCAAGGGGCCGGACGGCGAGCGTTTCCAGCCGGACGTGATCATTTATCTGCCGGGCGACAAGCAGGTGGTGGTCGACTCCAAGGTCAGCCTGACGGCCTATCAGCAATACGTGGCGGCTGAGGACGAGGCCATCGGCCAGATCGCCATCAAGCAGCACGTGCTGTCGTTGCGAAATCACGTCAAGGGCCTGGCCGGCAAGGATTACAAGCGCCTCGATGGCTTGCACAGCCTGGATTTCGTGTTGCTCTTCGTGCCGATCGAGGCGGCGTTTTCTGCCGCGTTGCAGGCCGAGCCGACGCTGTTTCAGGAGGCATTCGACCGCAACATCGTGATCGTCAGCCCCACCACGTTGCTGGCGACCCTGCGCGTCATCGACAGCCTGTGGAAACAGGAGCGCCAGAGCCAGAATGCCCGGGAAATCGCCGAGCGGGCCGGGTGGCTGTACGACAAGTTCGTGCTGTTCATTCAGGATCTGGACGAGGTCGGCAATCGCTTGCAACAACTGGACAAGGCCTACAGTGCAGCACGCAACAAGCTGACAGAGGGGCGTGGCAACCTGGTCAGTCGCAGTGAGCAACTCAAGCTGCTGGGCGCACGGGCGAGCAAGAGCCTGCCGGCGGACTTGCTGGAGCGGGCGATGACGGATGTCGATGGGTTGGTCGAATTGCCGGAATAGCCCCGGGCGAGCGTGGACCTTGTGGCGAGGGAGCTTGCTCCCGCTGGGCTGCGCAGCAGCCCCAATACCGATCAATGAGTTTCTTCAGGTTAAGCGCATTGCCTGATTGACGATTGCTACGCAGCCGGACGGGAGCAAGCTCCCTCGCCACAGGGTTTTGAGTTAATCCGCATTACAGCGGCAAATACCGGCTCAACAACGCGCGCAACGCCGCTGGTTTCACCGGTTTGGCCAGATAGTCCAGCCCCGCGGCATGCACCTGGTCAACCGTCTCCGGCCGGCCATCGGCGCTGATCACCACCCCGGGAACCGGTACGCCCATCTGGGTGCGCAACCAGGCCATCAAGTCGGTTCCGGTCTCGCCATGATCGAGGTGGTAATCCACCAGCGCCAATTGCGGGCGCACGCCTTCGGCCAGCAGTGTTGCGCATTCTTCGCGATTGCGCGCAGTCCAGACCTGGCAACCCCAGCGGCTGAGCAGGCTGTTCATGCCGATCAGGATGCTGTCCTCGTTGTCGATGCACAGCACCTGCGCGCCATTGAGCAATTTGCCATTGAGCTCGGCGACTTTGACCGGCGCTGCGGTTTGCGCCCGGGCCAGCGGCACGCTGACGCTGAACACGCTGCCGCGTCCCGGCCAGGAGCGAACGCGCAGGGTTTGACCGAGCACGCGACATAGCCCGTCGGCAATTGCCAGCCCCAGGCCGAGGCCTTTTTCGGCCCGTGTCTGGTGGCTGTCGAGGCGCTTGAACTCTTCGAAAATCACTTGCTGTTTATCTTCCGGAATACCTGGTCCACGGTCCCAGACTTCCAGGCACAGCTGTTCTTTGTACCGACGAACCCCCAGCAGCACCGGCCCTTTGCCGTAGCGGAAAGCGTTGGTCAGGAAGTTCTGCAGGATCCGACGCAGCAGTTTGATGTCGCTGTCGACCCGCAGCGCACTGCCGCGAACGCGGAATTCCAGTTGTTGTTCTCGCGCCAGTGCCTTGAATTCGGTACCGAGGGTGTCGAACAGTTCGTTGAGTGCGAATGGCTGGCGATTCGGGTTGACCTTGCCGTTCTCCAGGCGGGAAATGTCCAGCAGGTCGCTGATCAAGTCCTCGGCAGAGCGCAGCGAGCTGTCCAGGTGCTCGACCAGTTTCTGCGCTTCGCCGGACAAACCATCGTCCTGATGGGAGAGGGCGGCGGAGAACAGCCGCGCGGCGTTCAGCGGTTGCATCAAGTCATGGCTGACGGCCGCGAGGAAACGGGTCTTCGACTGGTTGGCCGCCTCGGCGTTGCCCTTGGCTTCGGTCAGGGCAACGTTGAGCTGCGACAATTCGTGGGTCCTTTCGGTCACCCGTTGCTCCAGGCCTTCGTTGGCCTCGGTCAGCGCCTGCTCGGCTTCGCGGAACGCGGTGATGTCGGTGAAGCTCATGACGAAGCCACCGCCCGGCATCGGGTTGCCGATCAGCTCGATCACCCGGCCATTGGGGAACAATCGTTCGGAAGTGTGCGCGCGGCCCTGGCGCATCCAGTGCAGTCGACGCGCGACGTGAACTTCGGCTTCGCCGGGGCCGCACAGACCGCGCTCGGCATTGTGGCGAATGATGTCAGCGATCGGCCGGCCGACACTGATCAAGCCGTCCGGGTAGTTGAACAGCTCCAGGTATCGACGGTTCCAGGCCACCAGTTTCAGTGACTGGTCGACCACGCTGATGCCCTGGGTGATGTTCTCGATGGCGCCTTGCAGCAGGGCGCGGTTGAATTGCAGCACCTCCGAGGCTTCGTCGGCGATACGCACGACGTCCTCCAGCTGCATCTCCCGGCCTTCAATGGCGGCTTTTACCACCGCGCGGGTCGAAGAGGCGCCGAGCACACCAGCCAACAAGCGTTCGGTGTGGGCGATCCATTCACCGTCGGCGTTCTGGTTCGGGTTGAAGCCTTTGCCCTGGCGATAAGCAAAGCGGATGAAGCTTTGACGGGCGCGCTCTTCACCGACAAAGCGCGCCGCCAGTTGCAGCAGGTCGTCGATCTGCACCGCCAGCATCGAACGTGCGCTGGGGCGGGCACTGATTTCCTGGCCGATGAAGCGGCCCGCTTGCCAGTGCTCGGAAACCCGGGTGCGGGACAGCACCGAGACCCAGGCGAACAGCGTGAAGTTGCCTGCCAGCGACAGCACCACGCCCTGGGTCAGCGGGGTGATCGGCAGGTTCAGTGGATTGCTGTGCAACCAGGCCAGGCCCGGGAATGTGCTCAGGGACAGGCCGAGGCTGAGGGCGGCAATCGGCAGGATCAAGGTGTAGAACCACAGGAACGTGCCCGCGGCGAGGCCAGCGAAAACGCCGCGGCGGTTGGCCTGTTTCCAGTACAGCGCACCGAGCATGGCGGGGGCCAGTTGGGTCACGGCAGCGAAGGCGATCTGGCCAATGGTCGCCAGGCTGGCGGTCGAGCCCAGCAGGCGGTAACTGACGTAGGCCAGCAGCAGAATGACCACGATGCTGACCCGGCGCACCGACAACATCCACTGGCGGAACACTTCGAACGGGCGCTCGGCGTTGTTGCGACGCAGCAGCCAGGGCAACAGCATGTCGTTGGACACCATGGTCGACAGCGCCACGCTGGCCACGATCACCATGCCGGTGGCCGCCGATGCGCCACCGATAAACGCCAGCAGGGCCAGCGCCGGATGCGCCTGGGCCAGGGGCAGGCTGATGACGAACGAGTCTGGCAACACTGAACTGGGCAGCATCATCTGGCCGGCCAGGGCGATCGGCACGACAAACAATGCAGCGAGGGCGAGGTAGGCCGGGAACACCCACTTGGCAAGGCGCAGATCCTGGGGGTCGATGTTCTCGACAACGGTCACGTGAAATTGCCGTGGCAAGCAAATGATCGCCATCATCGCCACACCGGTCTGCACCACCATCGACGGCCAGTTGATGGTTTCCTTCCAGTACTGTTCAAGCCGCGGCGCCAGCATGGCCTGGTCGAACAGGTCGTCGAAACCGTCGTACAGGCCGTAGGTCACGAATGCGCCGACGGCGAGAAACGCGAACAGCTTGACCAGCGACTCGAAGGCAATCGCAAGCACCATGCCGCGGTGGTGCTCCGTGGCGTCGAGGTTGCGGGTACCGAAGACGATGGTGAACAGCGCCAGCACCAGCGACACGATCAGCGCGGTGTCCTGGGCACGGGTGCCCATGGCGTCGGCACCGGCGCCGATCAGCAGGTTCACGCCGAGCACAATGCCCTTGAGCTGCAGCGCGATGTAGGGCAACACGCCGACCAGGCAAATCAGCGCCACCACCACCGCCAATGGCTGGGATTTGCCATAGCGCGCAGCGATGAAGTCGGCGATCGAGGTGATGTTCTCCTGTTTGCTGATCATCACCATTTTTTGCAGGACCCACGGCGCTCCGATCAGCAAGAGGATCGGCCCGAGGTAAATCGGCAGGAACGACCAGAGCTGTTCGGCGGCCTGGCCCACGGCGCCGAAGAACGTCCAGCTGGTGCAATAGACCGCCAGCGACAGGCTGTACACCCAGGCGCGCACACGCGGCGGCAAGGGCGCGCTGCGACGGTCGCCATAGAAGGCGATGGCGAACATGATGGCCATATAGGCCAGGGCAACGGCGGCGATCAGCCCGGTGGACAGCGACATGGGGACTCCAGACAAAAGACACCCGGACTTCCCGCCCGGACAGACAGTCTCGCACGACCGCCAGCGTTAGTCAGTGTCGACCAAGGTCGTGGCGTGGCGGGGTGTCGCAGGGGGATTTGCAGTGTCTGGACTGGCCTCATCGCGAGCAGGCTCGCTCCCACAATGAGTCTGTGTCGTACACAAGAACCCTGTGGGAGCGAGCCTGCTCGCGAAGGGTTTTTTACTGATCCAGCGCAATCGCGATCAAGCGATGCAGTTCTTCAAGCTCCAATGGCGCCTCAGAAAACAGGATGCGAAACACCGTCGGCGCGGCAATCAGATTGATCAGCCGATCGACACTGGGCTTGGGCGCATCCGGATAGCGATCCAGAATCGTCTGCAGTTGCCCGCCAATGATCGTCGCGCAATAACTCGGCTTCAGCGCCGCCTGCACGTCGCACAGCATGTTGCGGCCGGGTTCGGAGCTCATCTCGTCGAGGTACTGTTCCGCCCAGGCCCGCACATCACCGTGAAGGCTGCCGGTATTGGCCGGTTCGTTGTCGGGCTGCATGCGGGCGAGGGCGACGTCGGCCAGCAGCACCGACACATCGCCCCAGCGCCGATAGATGGTTGACGGCGTGACGCCCGCGCGCGCAGCAATCTGCGGGACGGTCAGGCTGGCGCGTTCCTGCTCCTGCAGAAGTTGGCGCACGGCCGAATGAATCGACTCTTGTACCCGTGCGCTGCGGCCGCCGGGGCGTAAGGTGGGAGCTGTCATCTTGTGTTTCCTGAATCGCGCGGGTCCCGTTGCTGGCACCCGGTCCTGAAAGCCATGCTTCGGACCTTAACACAAAGAATTTGCTTTAAGAGGGATCCGGTAGCACACTCCGCAAAAGCAAAAAATTAGCTTTTGCGGAGTGTGTCCATGCCCGGTTCTCGTTCAAATCGTGCCAGCCTGTGGTTTCTGGCCGTTACCTTGCTCAGTTTCCTGGCGGCCTCCACAGCGCCAACGCCGCTGTATCACCTGTATCAGGAGCAGATGCAGTTTTCTGCCGCGACGCTGACCCTGATTTTTGGCGTGTACGCCCTCAGCCTGTTGGCGGCGTTGCTGACGGTCGGCTCGCTGTCGGATTACCTGGGGCGCAAGCCGGTGATTTTTACTGCAGTGATTCTGAACATTCTGGCGATGCTGCTGTTCATTCACGCGGACAGCGTCGCCTGGCTGATCAGTGCCCGGGTGCTGCAGGGCTTCGCGACTGGCATGGCCACTGCGGTTCTGAGTGCAACGCTACTCGACACTGACCGCCAGCAGGGGCCGCTGGTCAACAGCGTCGCGCCGCTGCTCGGCATGGCGGTAGGCGCATTGGGTTGCGGTGTGTTGGCCGAGTTTGCGCCGGCGCCATTGCATTTGACCTTCTGGCTGCTGATGGCGCTGTTTGCGCTGCAGGCTGTGTATGTCTGGCGATTGCCGGAAAGCGTCTCGCGCCAGGCCGGTGTGTGGGCGTCGTTGCGACCGACCTTGCATGTACCTGTTCAGGCACGCGCCACCTTGTGGCGGGTGTTGCCACTTAACACGGCGACCTGGGCGCTCGGTGGTTTTTACGCGTCGCTGGCACCTTCGCTGGTGCGCACGGCGACGGGTTCGACCTCGAACCTGATTGGCGGTGCGACCGTCGCCACATTGACGGTGACGGGGGCCCTGATGATTTACATGCTGCGCAATCAGGCTGCTACCAAGGCGCTGCATTTGGGCGCCTGTTCGTTGCCGACGGGAGTCGTCCTGATTCTACTGGGCGTGCACAGTGCCAGTTTGCCCCTGTTTTTCCTTGGCACGCTGGTCGCCGGTTGTGGCTTCGGCGCCGGTTTCCTCGGGGCTTTGCGCAGCCTGGTGCCGCTGGCCTTGCCCCATGAGCGCGCCGGGCTGATGTCGGCGTTCTATGTGCTCAGCTACCTTGCGTTCTGTCTGCCATCGCTGCTGGCCGGAAACCTGACGCGAACCTTCGGCCTGGTCACCACCACCGATGGTTATGGCGTGGTGCTGATTATCCTGGCTCTTGGCGCGCTGGCGTCTATGTTACGCCAGCGTTCTGCCCGTGCTTGTACGGCTAACCCGTGAATCTGGGTTAGCCTTGGCGCCCTGTCAGTACATTCGAAGGATCGGACCATGAAGATCATCCGCAGCAAATCGTTCACTGGCGAGCGTGCCTGGGCGGCGCTGGATATCGCCAACATGAACGACATCACCACGCGGCTGCACTGGACTGATCAACCGTACAAATGGCACATCAATGACGGAGAGGAAGTGTTCGTGGTGCTCGACGGGCAAGTGCGGATGCTCTATCGCGAGGAGGGTGTCGAACGGGAGGCAGTGCTGAACGTGGGGGACATTTTCCATGCCTCGGTCGGCACTGAGCATGTGGCCCACCCACTGGGTCCGGCGCGGATTCTGGTGATTGAATCGGAAGGGAGCGTTTGAGTCTATATCTACAAAATAGATAAGATATAGAGAAATTACCCGTTATATAGATATTCGATTCGGATCTAACATGGGCTCTACCTCACGAGAGGACAGGAGTTCGCCATGACTTGCGCCAATAGCATCAAGCCCGGAATCAAACCTTTCAGTCACCTGCAGCATCCCCGCGAGGTGATCCGCCAGTTCACCCCCAACTGGTTCGCGGCCACCATGGGCACCGGTGTGCTGGCGTTGGCGCTGGTGCAATTGCCGGTCGCCATTCCCGCCTTGCACGCCTTCGCCGAAACCCTGTGGATGTTCAATATCGCGCTGTTTCTGCTGTTTACCGCGATGTACACCGCGCGTTGGCTGCTGTTTTTCGACGAAGCACGACGGATCTTCGGCCACTCCACGGTTTCGATGTTTTTCGGCACCATCCCGATGGGCCTGGCGACCATCATCAACGGCTTCCTGGTGTTCGGCCTGCCGCGCTGGGGTGAAGGTGTGATTCACGTAGCCGAGGTGCTGTGGTGGCTGGATGTGGCGATGTCGCTGGCCTGCGGCGTGCTGATTCCCTACATGATGTTCACCCGTCAGGAGCACAGCATCGACCAGATGACAGCGGTCTGGTTGTTGCCGGTGGTCGCGGCAGAAGTGGCGGCCGCCAGCGGTGGCCTGTTGGCACCGCATTTGGCCGACGCTCATTCGCAACTGGTGGTGCTGGTGACCAGCTACGTGCTCTGGGCTTTTTCCCTGCCGGTGGCTTTCAGCATTCTGACCATTCTGTTGTTGCGCATGGCCCTGCATAAACTGCCCCACGAAAACATGGCCGCCTCGAGCTGGCTGGCCCTGGGCCCGATCGGCACCGGTGCCTTGGGCATGCTGGTACTGGGCGGCGATGCACCGCTGATTTTTGCAGCCAACGGTTTGCCGGGCATTGGTGAAATTGCTGCAGGTTTGGGTCTGGTGGCCGGCATTACCCTGTGGGGCTTCGGCCTGTGGTGGATGCTGATGGCGCTGCTGATCACTGTGCGCTACCTGCGTGTGGGCATTCCATTCAATCTCGGCTGGTGGGGCTTCACCTTCCCGTTGGGCGTCTATTCTCTGGCGACATTGAAGCTGGCCAGTACCTTGAGCCTGACGTTTTTCAGCGTGTTTGGCTGTGCGCTGGTGGCGTTGCTGGTCGTGATGTGGCTGATCGTCGGCAAGCGCACGGTGCTGGGCGCCTGGCGTGGCGAGCTGTTTGTCTCGCCGTGTATTGCCGGATTGAAGAAATAACCGGCAAAGATTAGGTAAGGTGTGGCCTGGATCGACTTTTGATAATCCAATAAGAATCCAGGCCACTCGCTACCTGCTCTTCAGCCACAATCAGGGACACATGGAAGATGAGTCACCCCTCACAGTTCACCTTGCTGCGCACCCGGCGCTTCCTGCCGTTCTTCATCACCCAGTCCCTCGGGGCGTTCAACGACAACGTGTTCAAGCAGTCGTTGATCCTGGCCATTTTGTACAAGTTGGCCATCGAAGGTGACCGCTCTATCTGGGTCAACCTGTGTGCGCTGCTGTTTATCCTGCCGTTTTTCCTGTTCTCGGCTCTGGCCGGGCAATTCGGGGAAAAGTTCGCCAAGGACGCGTTGATCCGCCTGATCAAGCTTGGGGAAATCGTCATCATGGCGGTCGGCGCCGTCGGCTTCCTGTTCGATCACCTGTCGTTGATGCTGGTGGTGCTGTTCGCCATGGGCACTCATTCGGCGCTGTTCGGGCCGGTGAAGTACTCGATCCTGCCGCAGGCCCTGCGTGAGGATGAGCTGGTAGGCGGCAACGGCCTGGTGGAAATGGGCACCTTCCTGGCGATCCTCGCCGGCACCATTGGCGCCGGGGTCATGATGTCTTCGGCGCATTACGCGCCGGTGGTGTCCACGGCGATCATCGGCATTGCCGTGCTCGGCTACCTGGCCAGCCGCAGCATCCCCCGCGCGGTGGCCGCCACGCCGCAAATGCGCCTGAACTGGAACATCTTCAGCCAGTCTTGGGCCACGCTGAAACTGGGCCTGGGGCAAACTCCGGCGGTGTCGCGCTCGATTGTCGGCAACTCGTGGTTCTGGTTTGTCGGGGCGATTTATCTGACGCAGATCCCGGCGTATGCCAAGGAATGGATGCACGGCGACGAAACCGTGGTGACGCTGATTCTGACGGTGTTCTCGGTCGGCATCGCATTGGGTTCGATGCTTTGCGAGAAGCTCTCCGGACGCAAAGTCGAGATTGGCCTGGTGCCGTTCGGATCGTTTGGCTTGACCGTCTTCGGTCTGCTGCTGTGGTGGCATTCCGGCGGGATCCCGGACAATGTCGTCGGCCATGGCTGGATCGAAATCCTCGGTTTCGGCCACGCCTGGCTGGTGTTGCTCGACATCCTCGGCCTGGGCGTCTTCGGTGGTTTCTATATTGTGCCGCTGTACGCGCTGATCCAGTCGCGTACCGCCGAGAACGAGCGGGCGCGGGTGATTGCCGCCAACAACATTCTCAATGCGTTGTTCATGGTGGTGTCGGCGATTGTCTCGATCGTCTTGCTGAGTGTGGCCAAGCTGTCGATCCCGCAACTGTTCCTGGTGGTCTCGTTGCTGAACATCGGCGTCAATGCCTACATCTTCAAGATCGTCCCCGAGTTCACCATGCGTTTCATGATCTGGCTGCTCAGCCATTCCATGTACCGCGTCGAGCACCGCAACCTGGATCTGATCCCCGATGAGGGCGCGGCGTTGCTGGTGTGCAATCACGTGTCATTCGTCGATGCCTTGCTGATTGGCGGCGCGGTGCGTCGGCCGATTCGCTTTGTGATGTATTACAGGATCTACAACCTGCCGGTGCTGAACTTCATCTTCCGCACCGCGGGGACGATTCCTATCGCGGGGCGTCAGGAAGACATCCAGATCTACGAAAAGGCCTTCACGCGCATTGCCCGGTATCTGAAGGATGGTGAGCTGGTGTGCATCTTCCCCGAGGGTAAATTGACCGCCGATGGCGAAATGAATGAGTTCAAGGGCGGCTTGACGCGAATTCTCGAAGAGACGCCGGTGCCGGTGATTCCGCTGGCCTTGCAAGGGTTGTGGGGGAGTTTTTTCAGCCGCGATCCGGGCAAGGGGCTGTTTCATCGCCTGTGGTCGCGAGTGACCCTGGTGGCAGGGCCGGCGGTGGCGGTTGAGGCGGCGGAGCCTGCCAGGTTGCAGGCGTTGGTGGGGGAGTTGCGCGGGGCCGTAAGATAATCGGTGATTCTACCGGCCTCTTCGCGAGCAAGCCCGCTCCCACAGGTTTTGTGTTGTGCCACACATAGTAGGCACACCTACAATCCCTGTGGGAGCGGGCTTGCTCGCGAAGGCGATAGTGGCTTAGGCGCTGACCTTCAGGCCAACGAGCCCTGTAATGATCAGCGCCACACTGGCCAGCCTCACCAGCGCCATGGATTCTCCAAACAGAATGATCCCGGCGATCACCGTGCCTACGGCACCGACACCGGTCCAGATCGCATAGGCCGTACCCAGCGGTAATTCCTTCATGGCAAGGCCGAGCAGGCCAAGGCTGACAGCCATGGCGGTAACGGTCAAAACAGTGGGGAGCGGGCGGGTGAAGCCGTCGGTGTACTTGAGGCCGACGGCCCAGCCGACTTCGAACAGGCCGGCGAAAAACAGAATGATCCAGGACATGAAGACCTCCATCGTCTGACGGGGTCGTCCCCAGATTAATGGCTCGATCGAGCTGCGGGGTCGTCCCCGCGATGCGCAATATAGTGCCCAGTATCAACCCGGGGATCAAGATCGCGGATCATTCAGTGGCTTGCTGGGCGGCGATTTCCCTGTCCTGTTTCTCGCTCATGCGACGGAAACAAGTCGACAGCAGTGCCCCGGAAATATTGTGCCAGACGCTGAACAATGCACTGGGCACCGCCGCCAGCGGCGAAAAGTGCGCACTGGCCAGGGCCGCGCCCAATCCGGAATTCTGCATGCCGACTTCCAGGGCCAGGGACTTGCGCTGTGCCAGAGGCAGCTTGAACAGGCGCCCGGTGAAGTAACCCAGCAAGTAGCCAAAGCTGTTGTGCAGCATGACCACGGCCATGATCAGCAGGCCGGACTCGGCAATCTTCGCCTGGCTGGCGGCGACCACGGCGGTAACGATGATCACGATGCTGACCACCGACACCAACGGCAGCACGTCCACGGCGTGTCGAACCTTGTCGCCGAGCAGCCGTTGGGCAACCACGCCCAGCACGATCGGCAACAGCACCACTTGCAGGATCGACCAGAACAACTCCATGAACGACACCGGCAACCAGGCCGAGGCCAGCAGCCAGATCAGTGCTGGCGTCAGCAGCGGGGCGAGGAGGGTGGTGACGGCAGCGATGGCCACCGACAGCGCCAGATCGCCGCGGGCCAGCCAGGTCATCACGTTCGACGAGGTGCCGCTTGGGCAGCAGCCCACCAGAATCACGCCGACGGCGATTTCCGGCGGCAAGTGGAACGCCTGGCAAAGCAACCATGCCACGCCGGGCATGATCACGAAATGTGCAACCACGCCCAAGGCCACGCGCCATGGATGGCGAGCGACTTCGGCGAAGTCGTCGAGTTTGAGGGTCAGGCCCATGCCGAACATCACCAGCCCCAGCAAGGGCACGATGGCGCCTTTGAGGCCGAGGAACCATGCCGGCTGCAGAAACGCCACGGCAGCGAAAATCAGAACCCAGTAGGCGAAGGTGTTGCCGACAAAGCGACTCAATGCAGCCAGTGCGCGCATGGCTTGATCCTTGTTATTAAGTGCACCACAAAACCAAATGTAGGAGCGGGCTTGCTCGCGAAAGCGGAGTGTCAGTCGACATATGTACTGACTGATACTCCGCTTTCGCGAGCAAGCCCGCTTGTATGGTAGGACTTGAAGGGAGGAGGAGGGACAAAGCCCGATTCTGACTGTTGACGCAGTACAGATCCGTGGGAGATTTCGCCCCTCCTCCTTTCACCCAAGCGCCGATAAAGAATGCATCTGGCTAGACCGACGATAGGAACAAGCCTGCGCCTCTGGGTGAGCCCTTCAAGTGCTCAAAACCATATCCCGGAGGAAATTTAATGGCAATGCCGGTTTCTGTCTCAAAGCCGATCGCAGGCGTGGATGTCGCCAAGAATGAACTGGTGATTTATCACGCCGAACTTGACCTGCTTGAAACGATTCCCAACAACAAGGCAGCCATCAAGCAGTGGCTGAAGGACTTGCCGAGGACAGTGGCCATCGCCATTGAGTCGACCAATATCTATCACCTGGAGTTCGCCGATCTGGCCTACGAGGCCGGCTGCGTGATTTACATGGTGGGTGGCTATGAGCTGAGCCATTACGCAAAGGGGTGAATGTCCGCGCCAAAACCGACGCGCTGGATGCCAGGCTGCTCGCTCGCTACCTGAAGAACGAAGGTGACGATCTTCATCCCTGGACCCCGCCATCACCGCTGTACCGTCAGCTCTTGAGCCTTTTTCGCCGCCGGGCGGCTCTGGTTCAGGCACGAGTGGGCCTGGTGCAAAGCTGGGCGAATGAACCGCTGTTGAAGACCGCTTTCGCCGAGCAAGTGAAATCCATGCAACAGCTTGAGGCGCTGGTCGAAAAGACGATTAAGGATTATCTGAAAGAAGCCGGTTTGCTCGGTCAGTTGAAGCGCTGTCTGAAAGTTGAAGGCATCGGATTTTTGACCGGAGCCCGCTTGATCGCAGCATTCCAGCGAGGCGATTTCAGAAACGCAGATGCCTTCATCGCCTTTCTGGGAATGGATTTGCGGGTGGCGAAGTCAGGACAAAAGACGGTCGCCGAAGCTTGACCAAACGAGGTGATCCGGAAGCTCGCCGACTTCTGCACAACGCAGCCATGTCGGCCAGTCGTACACCAGCCTGGAAAGATTTTTACGCGGCACAAAGAGCTCGAGGGTTCAGCACCACTCAGGCACTGGTGATACTGGCTCGCAAACTTGCTCAGGGTCGTATTCGCCTTGCTCAAGGGGCAAAGCGAATACCAGCCAAAAGTCGGTTGAGGGCTTCCCTCAACCATAGAATCTCCACAGTTTCAGATCACAAGCTGTTAGATCCCCTGCGGAGTCTCTTCGCCACCCAACGCTTCAACCAGCGCCGGCAGGAAGTCGCCGAAGGTCAGCATCATCAGGGTGAAGCTGGCGTCCAGTTGGCCCAGGGCTTCGTCGCCGCCGTCCTGTTCCGCCTGGTCTTGCAGCAGGTCTTCGAACTTCAGGCGCTTGACCACCATTTTGTCGTCGAGGACGAACGACAGTTTGTCCTGCCAGGCCAGGGACAGTTGAGTGACCACTTTGCCGGTGCTCAGGTGCAACTGGATTTCTTCGCTGGTCAGGTCCTGGCGCTTGCAACGCACGATGCCGCCGTCTTCGTGGGTGTCGCGCAGTTCGCACTCGTCCAGTACAAAGAAATCGTCCGCGGCTTTCTGCGTGGTGACCCACTCGGTCATGGTCGCGGTCGGGGACATTTTCACCGTCAGCGGGCGCACCGGCAGAGTGCCGATCACTTCGCGCAAGGTGGACAACAGGTCTTCGGCGCGTTTCGGGCTGGCCGAGTTGACCAGGATCAAGCCCTGTTTCGGCGCGATGGCAGCGAAGGTCGACGAGCGGCGGATAAAGGCGCGGGGCAGGAAGGCCTGGATGATTTCATCCTTGATCTGATCGCGTTCCTTCTTATAGACCTTGCGCATTTGCTCGGCTTCGATCTCTTCGACCTTTTCCTTGACGGCGTCACGCACAACGCTGCCCGGCAAAATACGTTCTTCCTTGCGCGCGGACACCAGCAGGAAGTCACCGCTGACGTGCACCAGCGGCGCATCTTCGCCTTTGCCGAATGGCGCGACGAAACCGTAGGTGGTCAACTCCTGGCTTGCACATGGGCGCGCCAGTTTGGTGGCCAGTGCAGTTTCCAACGCCTCGGCATCAACAGGCAGATCTTGGGTCAGGCGATAGATAAGCAGGTTTTTGAACCACATGGGGTGAGTCTCTCCTTTATACAAAGGCGGGCATTATTGTCTTCGCCGTGCCATAGGCCAACCTTTCTCTAAGCCTTTGGAAGGCCTGAGAAAATTATTTTAAAAAGTGCTTGCCAGAGGTTGGGTCGCTCCGTAGAATGCGCGCCACACCGAAGCGAAGGGTGATTAGCTCAGCTGGGAGAGCGTCTGCCTTACAAGCAGAATGTCGGCGGTTCGATCCCGTCATCACCCACCATTCGTTTCAAGTGTTTAGCGCAGCGGTAGTTCAGTCGGTTAGAATACCGGCCTGTCACGCCGGGGGTCGCGGGTTCGAGTCCCGTCCGCTGCGCCATATTCGGTAACCTGGAACACTGAACGCCAGGTCACCACGGAAAAGCCCGCTTAGGCGGGTTTTTTTCTGCCTCAAGTTTGACTGTTGTTCCTGTGGGTTGCATCGTTTCACCGGTTTTTCGATTTTTTTGAAAAAAACTTCAAATAAATCAACGCTTTATAAAAACCTGTGGCATAATGTGCCCCGCAACGAAGGTAAAGGGTGATTAGCTCAGCTGGGAGAGCGTCTGCCTTACAAGCAGAATGTCGGCGGTTCGATCCCGTCATCACCCACCACTTTCAACGCTACGCGCAGCGGTAGTTCAGTCGGTTAGAATACCGGCCTGTCACGCCGGGCGTCGCGGGTTCGAGTCCCGTCCGCTGCGCCATATTCGGTAATCTGGAACACTGAACGCCAGATCACCACAGAAAGCCCGCCTAGTGCGGGCTTTTTGCTGTCTGGGGTTTGGCTTTTTCGCTCCCTGCAGGAGCGAGCCAGCTCGCGATGGTCGTTAACGATAATGCGTAGATTCAGATAGCCAGCGGCGCCCATGGGTTTTTCGCGAGCAGGCTCGCTCCTACAGTTCGGCGTTACGGCTGTGCCGGTAGTCGCTGACGGCTTCATACACGGCTTTGCGCAGGCGATTGATCCCGCCGATAGGGCGGTGCGCCTCAAGGCCGAACCAGGGATTGAACGACTGGTTGTCGCATTGCAGGTTCAGCGCCGGTGTATCGAAATCCTGTGCCGGCACGTTGATTCGCGCCACCGTCTCAAAGGGTGCATCGCTTTCGCGCCACTCAATACTGGTGTCTTCAATCGGCATGTACTTGTTGGCGTCCTGTCGCTGGATTTGCAGGGCGAAACATGCGGGCACCCGGTCGGTCGACAGTTGTTGGTTCAGCGCACTGCGCAGAAAGTTCGGCAGCTTGCGATTTTGTTCCGGCAGGCTGTAGGCCGGGCAGTTGTCCGGATCGGGTATCACCCGGTACTTCGCATTGGCTTCACCGAATTTGTAGGGTGAAACCGAAAAGTACGTCGTCCGGGTTGGGCTCGACGGGGCGGGGGACAATGTCGCCAGGGCAATAAACAGGTGGCGAACCTGCCAGGCGCGTGGATCCCAGTCGGGGAAAAAAGCCATTATCTTTTTGCCATCGGCTTGGGCGGCGACGTTCTGACGGTATTCGGCGACATTGCTTACAAAGAAGTTCGGATGGCTGAACATCACAAAATCCTGTTCGCTTCTCTCCTGCTGATTGCTCAACAGTTGTTTACCCGGAACATCGAGCAGTTTGATCGCCATGCCCCGGGCGTCGCGAATGCTGTCGAACTGCGGGTAGGCATTGCCGTTGGACAGGCGCATCGTCGCTTGCCAGGTTTTGCCCGGCTCGCTGAACACGCCCTGGCGTAGTTCACTTGGCAGTTCCGGCAGCACCTGAACCTCGGCCTTCACACAACCGTGGGCCTTGGCATGGGCGTCGCGCAGGTAGCGGGTGCTTTCACGGTGCTGATCGACGATGCGCACGGCGGTCTGGATGATGTCCTGGGTCATCGCGGCTTCGTCGTCCGGAATCAGCTCCTGCGCCGGGACCGGCCCGCGATGCTGCCAGGCAAACCAGGCACTGGCCAATGCCCAGCCCAACACGCCCAGGCCCAGTAACCACAGCAGCAGCTTGCCGAGAAAGGCGCCCAGGCGCAGCCAGAGAGTTGTCAACATAGTTAAGTCCTTTTGACTGCGGCTGTGGTCATGGCAATTGCGCTTCCAGCGGGCCGCCCAGCACTTTCAGGTATTCCAGCAGCGCCCAGCGTTCCTCCGGCTGCAACCAGCGGCCGATCACGCCATTGCCGAGTTTGCCGGCACGGAATTCATGACCACCGTTGTGGTTGCCGGTGATTCGCGTGTCGAACAGAAAACCATTGGTAAAGGCTTCGGTGCGGTAACCCAGGTGTCCCGGGTCGTATTCGAAGGTGCCTTTGAAGAACGTGGTAGCACGCTCATCCTGAGGCGACAGCAATTGATAAATGCTCGGTACCGAACCGTTGTGCAGAAACGGCGCTGTCGCCCATACACCTGCCAATGGCCTGGCCTTGTACGAGCGTAATTCGCGCACGCCAATGGGTAGGCCGAAACCGTCCATTTCCGGACGCTCGGCAGGGGTGACTTGGGCGTCTTGATACGCGCGGTCCAGGACAAATGCCGTGACATAGGCCAGCCCCTTGGCCACGGACATCTTGCTCAGGTCCAGTGGTTCGGTGGGTTTTGGCTCTACATCAAGCTTTTCCAGTTCCGCCTGCTTCCATTGCAGCGCTGTCAGGTCGAAGCGGTGGTCGGCGATGTTGTTGGCCGCACCGGGGTCTGTGCCGATGTAATCCACCGGGAGCATTTTCAGGTGCTGAACGTAACGCCCCTCGCCCTGGGTGGTGCGCGGTACATGACAACCCGCGCAGTTTTCCGCGAACAAGGTGCGCCCCTTTGCTGCCAGGGGTTTATCGACCGCGCCCAACAGATCTTCCGGCCAGGCTGGAGGCGAGAGTCGTTGCAGGGTTTTTTCGATCAGGTGCAGGTCGCGCACGCGGACACTGGAGGGATAGCGGGCATCGCCCATCAACGGCTGGCCATTGTCGTCGAAGAAATCCAGCGTGGCGCCGACGCCCAGCGCCTCGCCGATGTTGCGGGCCATCGGTTGTTTCGCCGAGCCGTTCCACTGCACCCATTCGAACGTCCACATGTCCCACAACTGCGGATAATCAACCGGGGCATTGGCTACGCGGTAGTTTTCGGGGGAAATCGCATCACCAAAGCTGGCGTTGGCAATGCGCCCGAAGGCGTCTGTGCGCCCCGGGCCTTCCTCGGTCGGATAGAGCCCGCGGTGGGTGTCGTTCCAGGCCACCTTGAGGAAGGTATCCAGTGAAGATTTGAATTCCTTGCGTAACTGTTGGTGACGGGCGTCGTAGTCCTGGCCCAGCACAGTGCGTGCGAAACGTTCGAATTTCCACGGGTTGTAGTAGGTCGAGGCCAGGCTGGCCACCAGTGCTTGTCCGAAACTGCCCCCTTTGAGTGTAGGAACACTGGACGGCAAGACATGTTGCGCCGAGCCACCGTCGATACGCACGGCTTGCCCCTTGAAACGCAGTTCTCCGGTGTGGCAGGCCGCGCAGGTGATATCCAGAAACACATCCGGGCTCCCCGCATTCTGGTGCCGGGTAAAGCCTGCCGGGTGGTTGCCCGGGTTGTTCAGTGTCGGATTCTGGCCGGGGTCCACCAGAAAACCGAAGCGTGCGAGGTACTCGGGGGCGGCGAAGCGTTGCTGCGAGAAGGGCAGTTCGAGGGCAGTGAACCAGTCATAGCGCAAGCCTTTGACCTGAGTGCCCTGGGGTGTGAAGTAATAGGTTTCTCGGTCGGCGGCGCTCCATTGCGCCAGGTAATGTACCTGTTGTGCAGGCGACCAGGCCGGCAATTTCGGGTTGGCGACGTAGTAAAGAACCACGGCCATGACCAGCCCGAGCAGTACTGCGATGAGAACCAGCAAGCGAAGGAACAGGCGCACGATAAACATCCTTGTCAAGTTATCATGCCGTTATGCCCGAGTACCCAGGGTGCGGCAAGAGGCCATTACGCCAGATGCTGCGGGTTCTGGAATCAGTCTGCGTCGGAGCAAGATGAAAGAAGCTTCATCAGCCGAATTGTGAAATGCGTTTAAACACGTGAACTTATCAAATGTTTCCGGCTCTCATGCCGGTAGCCATTGGTCGTGGCGGCCTGATAAGCTCGCGGCTTTACTCGATTGCCCTTTAGGCGCATGAACAAGGAAATAGCATGAAACAGCATCGGTTGGCGGCGGCGGTGGCCCTGGTTAGCCTGGTACTCGCGGGTTGTGATTCGCAGACCAGCGTAGAGCTGAAAACTCCGGCGCAAAAAGCTTCCTACGGCATTGGCCTGAACATGGGCAAGAGCCTGGCCCAGGAAGGCATGGATGATCTCGATTCCAAAGCCGTAGCCCAGGGCATCGAAGACGCCGTCGGCAAGAAAGAGCAGAAGCTCAAGGACGAAGAACTGGTTGAGGCGTTCGCCGCACTGCAAAAGCGTGCCGAAGAGCGCATGGCCAAGATGAGCGAAGAGTCGGCCGCTGCCGGCAAGAAATTCCTCGAGGAGAACGGCAAGAAAGCCGGTGTGACCACCACGGCTTCGGGCCTGCAGTACGAAGTCGTGCAGAAAGCCGATGGCCCTCAGCCAAAGCCGACTGACGTAGTGACCGTTCACTACACCGGCAAACTGACCAACGGCACCGTATTCGACAGCTCCGTCGAGCGCGGCAGCCCGATCGATCTGCCGGTCAGCGGTGTGATCCCGGGTTGGGTCGAAGGCCTGCAACTGATGCACGTTGGCGAGAAGTACAAACTGTACATCCCGGCTGACCTGGCTTACGGCGCTCAAAGCCCAAGCCCGGCGATTCCAGCCAATTCGGTGCTGGTATTCGACCTGGAACTGCTGGCCATCAAGGATCCGGCAAAAGAAGACGCCGCTGCCAAGTAACCAGCGTCTGCTTCGATAACAACGCCTCGCTCATGCGGGGCGTTGTTGCATCTGGCGCTCGGCAGGGGTAAACAAAACGAACAGACGCTCCAGACCGGAGTCTCAGGCATAGTGGCGTTGGCGGTAGACGCACAACGTCGCCAAGTCAATGAAATTATGGGTTTTTTTGATGAGTAAAAAACGCCCGATCTGAACGCAAGCCTTGTAAAACGGGGCTTTCAGCGGAGAAAAGCAGCTCTGTTCACAAGGTTATCCACAATTTGTGTGGATAACATTTCAACGGGAGAAATCATGAAAGCACCCTGGAATTTCGCTCGTTTCCTGCCTCTGGCCGGGCGCCTGCTGGCACGCGGTCGATTGCCGACCCTGTTGTTCGCGGTCGCCAGCAAAGGCGCGAGCCAGGGCAATCGACTGGGCAAAATCAAGGACGACTTGAAGCTGTTGCAAGCACTCTGCCTGGCCTACTGGCGTGGTGAATATCGCGCCATAAGCCCCAAGGCGCTGATTTCGGTCGTTGCGGGCCTGATGTACTTCCTCAGCCCGGTGGATGCGATCCCGGATTTCATTCCGGTATTCGGCATGCTCGATGACATTGCGGTATTGGCGTGGCTGATGAAAGTGCTCGACGACGAACTCAATGCCTTCCGCGCCTGGCGCCAACGGCAAGCACCGGAGAAGCTCGCGGTGGTCGAGCGTCTGCCTGCTACCCCCGAACAACTTCAACTTCAGGGCCCGAAAAAGCACTGAGCCGATTTCGACCTGTTCACAGATTGATGCCCCCCGCGACCTTGGCCGCTGTTAGGATTACACTTCTAAGGAAAAGTGCTGACTCGCTAAGTGTTTTTGTCCTACGGGGTAGTCATGGATATTCAGATAATTACACGCGAAGGCGAGCCCGAATATGCGGTTCTGCCATGGGCTCAGTATCAGGCGTTACTGAAAGCAGCAGGCATCAAGGAGCAAGCGTCGCCTGAAGCCACGAAGCTTCAGACGGCAACACCAGACCCGATTCTTCCAGGTCTGGATCAACTACGCAGTTTGCGCGAAGGAAAGGGCATCGCCATCGAGGCGCTGGCCCGCACGGTAGGCATCAGCCCGTCTTACCTTGCCATGATCGAAAGTGGCGAGCGTCTGCCCGACGCCGCGATTCGCCGCAGCCTGGCCTGGGAATTGACGGTGCCAGGGTGGAGGGAAGAATCGTGAGCGTACGCATCAGTCGTCAACACTGGGACGGATTGCTGGGCGAACTGGATCAGGCGCGTCGCCAGCGCCATCTGTTGACGTATCGGGCATTGCTGGAGCGTTTGCAGCTGCCGACCCCGGCCATGCAGACCCTGACGGCGGCCCTTGAGCATCTGGCGGCCCTGGACGCCAAGGCGGAGCAACCATTGCGCAGTTCACTGGTGATCAGCCAGGGTGCCAGCCGTTTGCCGCGCACCGGGTTCTTTGAGTGTGTCGAGCGCCTCGGGCGTTTTTCCGGGCCGTCGGACGGTGTTGCCGCCGCGTCCTGGCACGCTTCGGAAGTGGTGCGGGTGTTCGAGTACGAATACCCGGAATCGGCCGAGGCCTGAGTGTTTTTACAACTCAAGGCGCGGGCCGGTTACTGGCTCGCGCGCCGATTGTTTCACTGGTCATGGTTTGTCCGTCAGCCACGAGGCTGGCGCTGGCTCGAAGGCCAGTTCGCCCGCATGGCCAACCTGGGCAATGTCGGCGCCCAGAGCTTCTATGGGCACATCCTGACGTTTCGCGGCGTCGGCCTCGGTGCTCGTGAGGAGGGCGTGCGTTTGTTGCGCCTGGCGGCGTTGGCGGGCGATGGCAAGGCGGCGTATCAAGTGGGCGTGATCAGCCTGGCCGGGACGGCGAGCAAGGCTCCGGATCCGGCTGAAGCTGCGCGGTTCTGGGAGATGGCTGCCAAGGCTGGGCATCCGTTGGCTGAGATCAAGCTCAAAGAGTTGGTGTCTCGCGGTCCTTTAGATAATTAGTGGCTGGTCCAACGCCTTCGCGAGCAGGCTCGCTCCCACAGATGTCGTGTCGAATGTGGATATTGCGAACGACACCAAATCCTGTGGGAGCGAGCCTGCTCGCGAAAGCGTCAGTTCAATCACCGCTGCCCCACGAACAACTCCCCATACGACATCCGCTGCGCCAGACTATCAATCACGTGCACGCTATACCCCGGCACATTCTTCGCGTGGTGCTTTGCCTGGGAAGCCATCTCCGCCAACTGGCTCGCATCGAGTTGTTCACAGGCCTGTGGATGCAGATGCACCACCCCGATCGACAGCGACAACAGCGCAAACTCCTGCCGCACGCCCTGGCGATTCGGTGCGATGAAGCAGCCGGCTTCCAGGTGCTCGCTGCGGTAGAAGCGCCGGCACTGGCTCTGGAAGTCGTCGAGCAACTGGTTCAAACGTTTGCGCCAGTCTTCCGGGCCGAGCACCAGCAGGAAATCGTCACCGCCGATGTGGCCGACAAAATCGCGGGAGGGGTCGACGCGGTCGATCAGGCATTGCGCCAGGCACAGCAGGACGTCGTCACCGCGGCCATAGCCGTAGAGGTCGTTGAAGGGTTTGAAGCTATCAATGTCCACGTAGCAGATCACCGATTCCCGTTGCTGTTGCAGCAGCCGCGTCAGGCATTGCTGGATCGGTACGTTGCCCGGTAGCAAGGTCAGCGGGTTGGCGTAGCGGGCCTGCTGTATTTTCAGTTCGGTAATCAGTTTGAGCACGTCAATTACGCGGCCCAGCCCGAGATAGCCACCATTGAGGGTGATGATGAAATCTTCTTCGATGCGCTGGCGGGCACGGCTGGTGATCAGGCGGCTGACTTGCTGCAGCGACTGGCTCAGCTCGACGGCGAGGAAGTCATCGCTCATCAGGCGGCTGATGGGCTTGCGCGCGTACAGGTCGGTGGCAAAGGGCTTGAGCAGGACATCAGAGAGCGAATGACGATGGACAATGCCGCAGGGCTGACCCTGTTCATCCAGGACCGCCAGCGAGTTCAGGTTGGCCTGGCGGCGAAAGGCTTCGAGCACTGTGGCGGTCGGGGTATCCCGGTTCACTGCGGGTTGCTCGTTGAGCAGGGCGCTGAGGTCGCTGCCGTCTTCGCTCAGGACGACGGCGGTGCTGTCCTGTCGGGGCATCAATGCCCGGGCATCGCGCGGCGGGTGCTCCTGGGGGCGGCAGAGCAGGTAGCCCTGCACCAGGTCCACGCCCATTTCGGTCAGCACCGTGAGCTCTTCGGCTAGCTCGATACCTTCGGCGATGACTTGCGCCCGCGAGGCCTTGGCGATTTGCAGGATCGAGCCGACGAATTCGCGTTTGAGCGCATCCTGATGAATGCCGTCGATGAAGTGCCGGTCGATCTTCACGTAGTCCGGACGCAATTCGGACCACAGGCGCAAACTCGAATAGCCCGCCCCCAGATCATCCAGCGCAATCGAAAACCCCATCGCCCGATAGTGATGCAGGGCGGTTTGCAGTAGCTGGAAATCATCCGTCGGCGTCTGTTCCGTGAGCTCGATGACCACCTGACTCGGCGGAATGCCGAAGTCCTGCAGCAATTGCAGGGTACGCCCCGGTTGATGCGCCGCTTCGAGCAGGGATTCCGGAGAGACGTTAAGGAACAACAGACCAGGCAGTTGTTGCTCATTGAAGCGTCGGCAAGCGCTTTCGCGGCAGGCAATTTCCAGCTCGCTCAGGCGGCCGGCCTGGCGGGCGACGGCGAACAGGGCGACAGGGGAGTGCAGAGGGCTGTTGGAGGGGCCGCGACTGAGGGCTTCGTAACCGAGAATGCGCCGCTCAGAGAGGCTGATGATCGGCTGGAACAGACTGTGCAAACCGCCTTGAGTCAGGATTGAACTCAACGCACTCAGCTGTTCGGTCGTGGTCATGGCGATCTCTGGCGATAAAAAAGGACCGGGCGGGCTCTTGGTAAGAGAGCACGCCCGGTCCTTTATTTCACGACAGAATGATGACTGTTTGATGATGCTCCGGGGAGCGTCAGCATTAAATTGCCATCATTGTTTGTAAAAACTCAGTGCTTGGCCACTGCCGTGTTGAGTTTCAGGTAGTCCAGCAGAATCCGCCCGGTTTCGCTCAGGTAGGCATCGTCTTCCGGTTTGGTCTTGGCATCCTCGGCCGCAATGGCGTCCTCGTCTTCTTTCTTCAGCTCTTTGAGCGGTTCTTCGCCCTTGGCCTTGCGACGGATGTTTTCCATGGTCAGCTGTTTGGCTTCGATGTCGGCGTGCTGGGCGCGACGCTCGGCTTCATTGAGGCTGACGGTTTTTTCGGCCATCAGTTTCTGCGCCAGGGCCAGCTTGTCGCGGATGAACACGAACTCCGCATCTTTGGCCGTACGCCCGTCATGCTCGGACTTGAGCTGCGAAATGTACGGCTTGAACGGATCCACTGCAGGCTTGATCGCTGCCTTGATGGTGTCCCACGGCATGGCTTCCGGCAGGGCGCTTTCACCGATTTCCTTGGTGTCGATGATCGACGGGTAATCGATGTCCGGCAAGACGCCCTGATGCTGGGTGCTCTGCCCGGAAACCCGGTAGAACTTGGCCAGGGTCAGTTTCAGTTCGCCATGGTTGAGCGGCTGAATGGTCTGCACGGTGCCTTTGCCGAAAGTCTGGCCGCCGATGATCAGTGCGCGGTGGTAGTCCTGCATGGCACCGGCAAAGATCTCCGAAGCCGAGGCGGACAGGCGGTTGACCAGCAACGCCATCGGGCCTTTGTAGAACGCGCCCGGGTTTTCATCTTCCAGGACATCGACCCGGCCATCGGCGTTGCGCACGAGCACAGTCGGGCCTTTGTCGATGAACAGGCTGGTCAGCTCGGTGGCCTCTTGCAAGGAACCGCCACCGTTGTTACGCAGGTCGATGACCACGCCGTCGACTTTCTCTTTCTGCAACTCGGTCAGCAGTTTCTTGACGTCGCGGGTGGTGCTCTTGTAATCCGGGTCGCCAGCACGGAAGGCCTTGAAGTCCAGATAGAACGCCGGGATTTCGATGACGCCGAGCTTGTAGTCCTTGCCGTCCTGCTTCAGGTTCAGTACCGATTTCTTCACGGCCTGGTCTTCGAGCTTCACCGCTTCGCGGGTGATCGGCACGATCTTGCTGGTCTGGTCGTTCGGCGCATTGCTGGCCGGGATGACTTCCAGGCGCACCACGGTGCCCTTCGGACCGCGAATCAGCTTGACCACTTCGTCCAGGCGCCAGCCGACCACGTCGACCATTTCCTTGTTGCCCTGGGCCACGCCGATGATCTTGTCGGCCGGTGCAACCTGCTTGGTCTTGTCTGCCGGACCTGCCGGCACCAGGCGCACGACTTTCACCTGGTCGTTATCGCTCTGCAACACCGCGCCGATGCCCTCCAGGGACAGGCTCATGTTGATGTCGAAGTTTTCCGCGTTATCCGGCGACAGATAGTTGGTGTGCGGGTCGTAGGACATGGCGAAGGTGTTGATGTACGCCTGGAAGATATCTTCCGAGCGGGTCTGGTCCAGGCGTGCCAACTGGTTCTTGTAGCGCTTGGTCAGGGTTTCCTGGATCTGCTTGGGCTCTTTGCCGGCGATCTTCATCCGCAGTACTTCATCCTTGACGCGTTTGCGCCACAGGTCGTCGAGTTCTGCGGTGGATTTGAGCCAAGGGGCGTCCTTTCTGTCGATCAGCAAGGTTTCCCTGGTGGTGAAGTCAATCTTGTCGACGCCTTTGCCCAGCTCGGCAAGGGCGAAGTCCAGACGCGCCTTTACGCGGTCCAGATAGCGCTTGTAGATGGTGAACCCGGCGTTCAGGTCGCCGCTCTTGAGGAAGTCGTCGAACTGTGTCTTCCACTTGTCGAATTCGGCAATGTCGCTGGCCATGAAGTAGCTGCGCGACGGATCCAGCAGCTTGAGGTAGCTGTCGTAGATGATCACCGAGCGTGCGTCATCGAGTGGTGGCTTGCTGTAGTGGTGGCGTTTGAGCAACTCCACGACGTTCAGGCTGGCGATCACTTCGTCACGATCGGGTTGAAGCTTGTCCCAGCTATTGGCTGCAAATGTATTGCTCGACATCGGCAGCAAGCCGATACCGATGAATAAGGCGAGGGCAGTGCTGGGGAACAGATGCTTCATGCTGATTCGACGCGGGGACAATTGATAACGCATATTAGGCCGTCTTTGAAGTCGCCGGTTCTCTGGGAGCCGGTCGCATAATGCAAAAAGCCCGGCGCTATAGCTTCGGGCTCAGTCCAGACTCACTATGGAGGCACTGTGAAAGCATTGCAAGGCGTTGACGGTCAAGTGGTATGGGTTGATGAGCCCAGTCCTGCGTGCGATGTAGGACAAGTTCGTATTCGAGTGGCGGCATCGGGCCTCAATCGCGCCGACTTGTTGCAGAAGGCCGGTCTTTATCCGCCACCGCCAGGGGCCAGCCAGGTGCTTGGTCTAGAGTGCTCCGGCGTGATCAGCGAGGTCGGCGCCGGGTCTTCCTGGCAGATTGGCGATCGGGTTTGCGCCTTGCTGGCCGGGGGAGGGATGGCCGAAGAGGTGGTTGTCGACGGGCGGCATGTATTGCCGGTTCCCGACGGAATGTCACTGGTCGAAGCGGCGGCATTGCCCGAAGTTTATGCAACAGTCTGGCTGAATTTGTTTCAACTGGCGGCGCTCAAGCCGGGTCAGAAAGTTCTTCTGCACGCCGGGGCAAGTGGAATTGGTTCAGCGGCCATTCAGCTGTGCAAGGCCTTCGGTAACCCGTGTTGGGTCAGCGTCGGCTCCGCCGAGCGACTGGCCTACTGCGAAGCGCTCGGCGCCCAGGGCGGCGTGGTGCGTAACGATGATCTGGAGAGCTTGCGGGACCTGGGGCCATTCGACGTGATACTCGACCCGGTGGGCGGCAATTATGCGGCGTTGAACCTCAAGCTGCTCGCGCAGGATGGCCGTTGGGTGTTGATCGGTCTGATGGGCGGGCGCGAGGCCAAACTGGATCTGGCCCAGGTGCTGGCCAAACGAGTGCAGTTGCTGGGTTCGACGTTGCGTAGCCGTGATGATCAATTCAAGGCCGATCTGTTCAGTGATTTGAGCCAGCATGTGTGGCCATTGTTTGCCGAGGGGCGCTTGAGCCCGCAGTTGGCCAGGACATTCCCGATCAGGGATGCCGAGGCGGCGTTTGCCGAATTGGCGAGTAATACCGTGGCGGGGAAAGTGGTGCTGGTGATAGACGAAAGCTTGTAGGAGCGAGCTTGCTCGCGATGGTCGTGAACGATAACGCGTGCTACCTGATAACCAGCGTCGTCTTCAAGTTCATCGCAAGCAAGCTCGCTCCTACAGGGGATCCGGGTTATTTCCAGAGGTGGATTGGCCAACCGGCTTTTTCGGCGTGTTCGAGTAATACCGGATCCGGGTTGACCACATGCGGGAAATCCACCTTCAGCAACAACGGCAGGTCGTTGCGTGAGTCGGAATAGAAGCTCGCGCCTTCGAGGTTTTCCTCTTCTGCATCCAGCCATTCCAGCAAGCGGGTGATCTTGCCTTCGCGGTAGGTCAGGGTGCCGACGGTGTTACCGGTATAAGCACCGTGCGACACTTCCAGCTCAATGCCGAGAATCTCGTCGATGCCCAGGCGCTCGGCGATCGGCTTGACCAGATGTACCCCCGAGGCCGAGATCACCAGGATACGGTCGCCGGCCTTGCGGTGGGCGGCGATGGTCCTGGTGGCGTCGCTGAAGATGATCGGTTCGATGAAGTCTTCCACCCAGGGACCGACCAGATGCTCGACTTCTTCGGGCGTGCGGCCGATCAAGGGTTCCAGGCTGAAAGCCATGTAGTCCTCCATCGCCAGGTGGCCCCGGCCGTAGGCATCCATCAACTCCCTGTCACGACGCAGGAAGGATTCGCTGTCGACCCAGCCGAGGCGGACCATTTGCTCGCTCCACAGTGAGGCGCAGTCGCCGTGGATCAGGGTTTCGTCCAGATCAAAAATTGCCAGGGCCATCAGTGCAGTTCTCTCTTCAGGATAAGCAAAGGCATCAGGCTACCTCACACAGGGCCGTCGGATCGATGGAAAGTGCCAGGCGCTGACCATCGGGGTGCAGATCGGAGGCTGAACGGTTGAGCACATCCACCACCAACTCCACGCCCCGGGCTTCGATCCGGTAGCGAATCACGTTGCCCAGCAGGCTGTGGCTACGTACCTGTGCGTCCAGCTCGCCATTGAGGCTCAGTTCGATGGCTTCCGGACGAATGGCGATGCGTTTGTTGATTGGCCGCTGCAACAGCTTCGAGGCGCTGTCGGCGTCCAGCAGGTTGTAGTTGCCGATAAAACCGGCGGCGAACACATCCACCGGTGCGGTATAGAGGGTTTCGGCGTCGCCGCTTTGTACGATTTTTCCCTGATTCATCAGGAAAATCCGGTCAGACATGGTCAGGGCTTCTTCCTGATCGTGTGTGACGAAAATCGTGGTCAGGCCCAGTTCGCGCTGGATCTGACGGATCTGTTCGCGCAGGTGCTTGCGGATACGCGCATCGAGGGCCGACAGCGGTTCGTCCAGCAACAACAGCCGTGGTCGGGTCACCAGCGAGCGGGCGAGGGCGACACGCTGACATTGGCCGCCGGACAACTGATGTGGATAGCGGGCGGCAAAATCATGCAGCTCCACCAGTCTCAGCACTTCGGCGACGCGCTTCTGGCTATCGTCGGTGTTGACCTTCTGCATGCGCAAACCGAAGGCGACGTTCTGCTCGACGGTCATGTTGGGGAACAGTGCATAACTCTGGAACACCATGCCGATCCCGCGTTTCTGCGGGCTCAATGGCACGATATCGACACCATCGAGCAGGATCTTGCCGCCATCCACCGAGGTCAGGCCGGCGATGCAACGCAGCAGCGTGGATTTGCCGCAACCGGACGGGCCGAGCAAGGTGACGAACTCACCCTTTTGAATTTCGCAATTGATGTCGCTGAACACTGTGGTGCCCGCGTAATTCTTTTGCAGATGTTGGACGCTGACATAGCTCATTCGCTTTTGTCCTTGTTCAAGATGTTGGCCGCCCAGGTCAGAACCAGCACGAAAAAGAAGTAGGAAATCACCAGCGCGCTGGTGAAGTGGCCGCTGCTGTTGCGCATGTTGTTGAGGTAGACCTGCAGGGTTTCGTAGCGGGTGCCGACGAGGATGTTGGCGAACACGAACTCACCGAACAGGAACGAGAATGACAGCAGCAACGCCACCATCAGGCCTTTGCGCAGGTTCGGCAGCACCACCAGGATCGCCGCCTGAAAAGTGCTGGCGCCGAGCAATTGGGCGGCGTCCATCAGGTCGCGCAGGTTGATCGCCTGCAGGTTGTTGGTGATCGCCCGGTACATGAACGGCAGCGCCACGGTGAAGTAGCAACCGATCAGGATCCACGGCGTGCCGACCATGGCGAACGGCCCGGAACCGTAGAGCTGCAACAACCCCACCGACGACACCACCGGCGGCACGGCGAAGGGCAGCAGGATCAGGATATTCATCAGCGCATCGAGTTTCGGGAAGTGGTAATGCACCACGAACAGCAACGGCAGAATCAGAACCACCGAAAGAATCAATGAACCAACGCAAACCAGCAGCGATTGCCCGAACGCTTGCAGGAAACGCGGATCGCTCCACAGGTGCACGTACCATTTGATGCTGAAACCGCTGGGCAGGATGGTGGCCGACCAACTGCTGGAAATCGAATAGATAAAGGTGCCGAGCAGCGGCAACAACAGAATGGCGAACAGCAGGTAGACCACTACCCGGTGGTAGATACCGATGGGGCCCAATTCAGCGCGAGACATGGTAGCTCCTCTTCAACAGCAGCTGATGCACGATGGTCACCAGGGTCATCAAGGCCACCAGCACCACGGCCAGGGCGCTGGCCAGGTTCGGGTCCAGGGAAATATCGCCCGAGACCATGGCCGCGATGCGGATTGGCATCACGTTGAAGTTGCCGGTGGTCAGGGCGTACACCGTGGCGTAGGCGCCAAGGGCATTGGCCAGCAGGATCACGAAGGTGCCAAGCAGCGCCGGGGTCAGCACCGGCAGGCCGATGTGGCGCCAGAACTGCCAGCCGTTCGCGCCGAGCAGCGCGGCGGACTCGCGCCAGTCTTCGCGCAAGGCGTCGAAGGCCGGGTAGAGCAGCAGCACGCCAAGGGGAATCTGGAAGTAGGTGTAGAGAATGATCACCCCGGTTTTCGAATACAGGTTGAAGTCCTGAATGATGCCGGCCTGCTTGAGCATGATGGTGAAGCTGCCGTTGAAACCCAGCAGGATGATGAACGCAAAAGCCAGGGGCACGCCGGCGAAGTTGCTGGTCATGTTGGCGAAGGCGTTGACGAAATTGCGCAGTTTCGAGTCGACCCGGCGCAAGGAGTAGGCACCGAGCACGGCGATGATGATCCCGAATACGCTGGACCAGAAACTGATCTCGAGGCTGTACTGGATCGCCTGCATATAGAACTTCGAATTGAATATCCTGGTGAAGTTGGCCAGGCCCCAACCGAACTCTTCCGATTCCAGGCTGTTGATCATCACCCATGCCAGCGGGGCGATTTCGAACACGATAAAGAACAGGGCGAAGGGCACCAGGCACAAGGCAGCCAGCCATTTTCCGCGCGTCATGGAGGTCACTTGAGCAGCTCCCGGCACACGGGTTTGTCGTGGGGTACGCCCAACAGCTCGCAGACGGTGCCGCAGATGTCGGTCTGTTTTGGCGTGGCTTTGGCGTTGAAACTGAAGGCATCGCCGAGCACGAACAGCGGCACTTCGCGTTCTTCGGGCAGCAGGCCGTTATGGGTGCGGTCGTTGTTCATGCCGTGGTCGGCGGTGACCAGCACCTGATAACCGGCATCGAGCCAGCCTTGCAGGTAGTCGGCCAGGATGATGTCGGCCGAGCGGGCGCTGTTGCGGTACTGCGGGGTGTCGAGGCCGTGCTTGTGCCCGGCGTCGTCGATGTTCATCGGGTGGATCAACAGAAAGTTCGGTGAATGACGCTGGCGCAGGCTTTCGGCATCGGCGAACAGGTGTGAGTCGGGGTAGTGGTCGTTCCAGTAGAAATGCCCGTGCTGGATCGGCAGTTCCGGGTCATCGGTGTGGCGATCCCGGGCCGCCACGAAGGGCGAACGGTTGTACAGCTCGCTGACCCAGTGATAAGCCGCCGCGGCAGTCACAAGGCCGGCGTCGGTGGCGTAGTGATAGATGCTGCGCTGGTTGGACAGGCGCGAGACGTTGTTGTGGACAATGCCGCTGACGATGGGCGCAACGCCGGTCAGGATGCATTCGTACAGCGGGCGGGACAGGGCCGGCAACTCGCACTCCAGTTTATAGAGTGCGGCGCGTCCGGCGCCGACGTAAGCCTGCAGGTGCCCCATGGCGTGGCGGGCGACCTCATGGTTGAGGCCGTCGAGCACGACAAGGATGACGTTGTGTTTCATAGGGGGCAAAAACTCCGTGAAACAGGAATTCGGAAATTTCGGACTTCACTCGGTCCACTGTGGGAGCGGGCTTGCTCGCGAAGGCGGCGTGTCAGTCGACATCAATGTTGAATGATCGACCGCATTCGCGAGCAAGCCCGCTCCCACAGGGATCTAAAGCATTACTTCATTTCGACGATGACTTCTTCGTTCCACTTCTGAGGCAGGGCCTTGGAAGTCTTTTCCCACGCATCCGCGTCCTTGATCGGCGTGACCTTCTTGTACTGCTCGTTCGGTAGCAGCTTGGCCTGCACTTCGGCTGGCAGGGTCAGGTGCTCGGCACGGATCGGACGGGCGTTGCCCTTGGCCAGGTTGATCTGGCCGGCGTCGCTGAAGATGTACTCGCGGGTCAGCTTGGCGGCGTTCGGGTTCTTGGCGTACTTGTTGATGATGGTGGTGTAGCCGGAAATCACTGAACCGTCGGACGGGATCAGCACCACGTAGTCATCCGGGTTGGCCATCTTGGCCTTGTAGCTCAAGCCGTTGAAGTCCCAGACCACGCCCACTTCGATCTCGCCCTTTTCCATGGTGGCGATGGTCGGGTTGGCCATCGACAGTCGCCCTTGCTTGGCGATGTCGGCGAACAGCTCCAATGCAGGCTTCAGGTTCTTCTCGTCGCCACCGTTGGCCAGTGCCGCGGCCAGTACGCCGTTGGCGGCCTGGGCTGCGGTGCTCACGTCACCGATGGACACCTTGTATTTGCCGCCCTTGAGGTCAGCCCACTTGGTTGGGGCCTCGGAACCGTGCAGCAACTTCTTGTTGACGATGAAAGCGATGGTGCCGGTGTAGGCCAGGGCCCAGTGGCCGTCCTTGTCTTTAGCCCAGGTCGGCACCTGGTCCCAGGTGGATGGTTTGTAGGGCTGGGTAACGTTCTGCTTGACCGCAATCGGGCCGAAAGCAGCACCGACGTCGCCGATGTCGGCGCTGGCGTTGTCTTTCTCGGCAGCGAACTTGGCGATCTCCTGGGCCGAGCTCATGTCGGTATCGATGTGTTTCAGGCCGTACGTCTTGGCCAGGTCTTCCCAGGTGCCTTTCCAGTTGGCCCAGTCATCGGGCATGCCGACGCTGTTGACGGCGCCTTCCGCTTTCGCAGCGGCTTCCAGGGTTTTCAAATCATCAGCCGCCATGGCGGCGGTGCACATGGCAATGGTCGAGCCTAACAGTGATGCCAGGAAAAACTGTTTCATTCCGAAGCTCCTTGGGTCGTGTTCAACGCTGCGATTGCGGTTTGTGTTGGTCTAGGTCAGCAATACCTGAGCCAATTTAAGGGGGCTGGATGACACTTTGATGTCGTTCGTCGCCCGGGATGACTATTTGTTCGGCGGTATCGCGGGTGGCCTGCTAAGCGTAGACCATGGTCAAAGCCCCGGCAGGCAGGGGACATGGCCGATGAATTGCAGGTTATTGAAAGTCGGAGTGGCGACCGTTGGGCGCCTCTGTCACACCTCGGTCATCTGCAGTGCCTACGCTTGCAGACTATTGAATGAGCCGGTTTGCGCTGCGGTTCTGCCCCGAATTGGTGCTGGTCTAGTCCAGATAGGAAACATTGATGCGTGACGAGGCAACAAAAGCGGTAACAGCCATCGGCCAGGTGCTTCAGGAGCAGATCGACCACGGTCTGTTGGCTCCCGGCAACAAATTGCCCGCCGAGCGCAAGCTCAGTGAATTGTTCGGCACCACGCGGATCACTCTGCGTGAGGCGTTGCTGCAGTTGGAGTCACAGGGGCAGATCTACCGCGAGGAGCGCCGTGGCTGGTTCGTCTCGCCGCCACGCCTGGCGTACAACCTGATGCAGCGCAGCCACTTTCACGCGATGGTCAGCGCCCAGGGGCGGGTGCCGTCCACCGAGGTGATTTCGGCGCGATTGCAACCGGCATCGGCGGCGGTCTGCGCCTGGTTGCAATTGCCGGCGCTGTCGAGCGTGATCCAGATCTGCCGCTCACGGCGGATCGATGGGCGACTGGTGCTGTATGTGGAGCACTATCTGAACCCGCAGTATTTTCCCGGGATCCTCGATTTCGATTTGAATCAATCAATCACCGAGTTGTATGCGCGGCATTACGATTTGCATTACGGGCGGGTGCGTTTCGAGATTGTGCCCACGGCGTTGTCGGTGGACGCGGCGGCGGCGTTGAAGGTGTCGGCGGGCAGCCCGGGCTTGCAGATTGCCCGGGTCAACTATGACCAGCATGAACGCTTGATCGACTGCGACCTGGAGTTCTGGCGGCATGATGCGATTCATGTCGGGGTGGATGTCGTCTAACGTCCGACCTTCCCGTAGGAGCAAGCTCGCTCCTACACGGACTGTTCTGGCGCACCACCTGCGGTAATCACCTGAATACTCATCCGCGGTGTCGCCAGATCCAGCCCGGCTTCATCCATGTGCCGCTTGAGCGACAGGTTGAACGCTCGCGACACTTCCCACTGCTTGATTGGCGCGGTCTTGAAACGGGCGCGAAGGATCGCGTTGCCCGACTCGAAGCTTTCCACCCCCTGAAACTCCAGTGGCGACCAGATATTGCGCCGTTGCAGCGGGTCGGTGCGCATTTTCTGGCCGACTTCGCGCATCAGTTTGATTGCGTTGTCGATGTCCATGCTGGCCGGCACCGCGACCCGGAAGATCGCGTAGCCGAATTCCCGGGAGTAGTTCTTGATGCTTTTGATTTCGCTGAACGGGATGGTGTGGACGATGCCATCGATGTCCCGCAGCCGCACGGTACGGATGGTCAGGCCTTCGACCGTGCCGAGGTGGCCGCCGACATCCACGTAGTCGTCGATGGCCAGGGAGTCTTCGATGATGATGAACAACCCGGTAATCAGGTCGGCTACCAGCGACTGCGCACCAAAACCGATGGCCAGGCCGATCACACCGGCACCGGCCAGCAGTGGCGTGACGTTCATGCCCATGTTCGCCAGGGCAACGATCAGCGCGATGATGAAAATGGCCACGAACAGCACGTTGCGGATCAGCGGCATCATCGTCTGTGCGCGGGCATTGGCCAGGCCTTTGCGCGAGCGGGTCAGCGCGTGATGCACGGCGGTGTCGCTGAGAATCCAGATCAGCCAGGCGAACAGCAGTGTGCCGGCGAGGCTGAACAGTTTGACGCTGACTTCGTGGCCGTCGCCTTCAGTAAAGCGGATCAACGACATGCCCCAGACCCGCAGGCCGAGTTCGATGAAGGCCAGCCACACCAACAGGTGGACGATGGTGTAGAAGAAATTTTTCAGTCGTTCCGAATACACCGCGTAGCGCCGGATGCTGCGCTGCGGCTTGAGGGCGTGGCGGCGTACCAGGCCGTTGATGACCATGCACAACACCAGCAAAACGGTGCAGATCAGCGACTGGCGCAGGGCGGTGCTGGTGTCGCCGGCGGAAATGAACGTCGCGAACAGGGATATGGCCACCAGCACCAGCGCCGGCACGTACCAGAAGGTGCCGAGAATCGACAGGGTGTCGTTGAGGGCACGTCGGGTCAGGCGTCGGGACAGCGGCTGGTTGCGGATCAGGTGGGCGATCGGCCGGCGGAAGCGCAGGATGAACCGCCCCGTGGAGAGCGCTGCCAGGACATTGGCGACAGTCGCGGCGGTATGGGCCAGATGGCTGCCGAGGCTGTCGACCAGTTGCGGATCGCTCAGCGCTTCACCAAACGCGGCAAAGCTGCCGATCAGCCACAGTGGCCGAAACGCCTGGTGCCGCAGGATGTACAAGGCGCGGTGGCGGTGTGGGCCGTCGAGCAGGGAAAAGGCAATCACGCAGATGGCCGAGAAGCAGGTGCCGACCACCAGTGCATAGGCCAGTACCATGGCCAGGCTTTTGCCCAGGGACGAGGGCAGGGCGTAGCTCATGTAGACCGTGATCACCAGGGCGATCAGCCATGGCCCGAGTTTACGCAAGGCGAAGCGCAGCATGTCGAGGGCCCGGGGGTGTTGCGGCAGTTCTTCGGTCAGGCCGAAACGCATCCGCACGCGGTGGCTGATCCAGATCAGGGCGGCGGCCAGCAGGCTCCAGACCACCAGGATCATGGCGAAGGCGAACAGCATGGGCAGCCATTCGTTGGCCGGCAACGCCAGCGCCACCAGTTCTTCCCTGGCCTGATCGAACTCACTGGACCAGCGCGTGAGCGGACTGTCGTCGCCGGTAAACTTCTTCTCGATATTGGTCAGGGTTCCGCCGATCAGGCCCAACACGCCTTCTTCGGTAATCGGCTGGGCCTTTTTGCTGGCGTCACGGAGCTTTTTCAGGTCGGCCAGCAGCTTGGTACGTTGCTGATCGTTTTCCAGCGACTTGATCACTTCGTCCAGGGATTGCCCCAACGGCTCCTGTGCTTCGGGCTGGGTCTTGGCCTGGCTGTTGAGCAGGCCTGGCAGGCCGGCCGCCTGGACGGGCGCCACTGACAGCAGCGTCATCAGGCAGACAAGGAAAATACACGGGAGGGCAAAAAGACGAGCGAACACTAGGCGGTCAACCTCGCAAGGAGCGGATCGACCGAGTGTACGAGCCCGTCAAAATCAATGCGAGCCAAGGGCGATGAATTATTCGTTGAGTTTGGCGAGGATCTTGATGATCACAGTCGCGAGGATGGTCAGCATGCCGATCCACATGACAAACACACCGGCATTCTTGTCGCGAAAGTTGAAGCCGACGGCGAGCATGAGCATCCCGGCAAGAATCGGGATCAGCATGGCGTGAAAGGTAGACATCGAAATCATGGTGACAGCCTTGTCGAAGGGATACTGGGAGTCTAGGTGGCTTTTTTGCGCGGTGTTGTCTGTCTGTAGGAGCGAGCTCGCGATGGACTAGAGAGCACCGCGGGGTGTCAGGCGTCCAGCGTCATCGTTCACGTCCATCGCGAGCAAGCTCGCTCCTACAGAGGGTATTGCGGGGTTTACGGCAAATCGCGACAGGCGTAGAAGGCGCTCAGCACCTTGACCAGGTGAGTCAGGTCATGGCTGCCGCACAGTTCGCGGATCGAGTGCATGGCGAACGTCGGCAGGCCGATGTCCACGGTGCGCACACCCAGGTGGCTGGCGGTGATCGGGCCGATGGTCGATCCGCAGCCCATGTCGCTGCGCACTACGAAGCTTTGCACCGGCACCTCTTCAGCCATGCACAGGTGACGGAAGAACCCGGCGGTTTCGCTGTTGGTGGCGTAGCGCTGGTTGCTGTTGACCTTGATCACAGGGCCGGCGTTGAGTTTCGGGCCGTGGTTGGCATCGTGTTTGTCGGCGTAGTTCGGGTGCACGCCGTGGGCGTTGTCGGCCGAAACCAGCAGGGATTTCTGAATGGTGCGCACGAACTCGTCACCTTCGGGCAGCAGGCGACGCAAGGTTTGCTCAAGCATCGGGCCGTCGGCGCCACAGGCCGAGCAGGAACCCACCTCTTCGTGATCGTTGCACACCAGTACGCAGGTTTCGTCGGTCTCGGCCGTCAGCAGCGCTTGCAGGCCCGCGAAGCACGACAGCAGGTTGTCCAGGCGCGCACCGGCGATGAAGTCGCCATGCAAGCCAATGACCGCAGCGCTTTGGGTGTCGTAGAAACTCAACTCGTAATCGAGCACCACGTCCGCGTTCAGGCCATGTTCACGGGCGAGTTGATCGGTGAGCACCGCGCGGAAGTCCACGCGCTCGTCACCGGCAAATTGCGCCAGGATCGGCGGCAGTTCGGTCTGGGCGTTGATGGCCCAGCCCATGTTGGCTTCTCGGTTGAGGTGAATCGCCAGGTTCGGAATGATCGCGACCGGAGCCTTGAAGTCGATCAACTGGCTCTCGACCTTGCCATCACGACGGAAGGTTACGCGGCCCGCCAGAGACAGGTCACGGTCGAACCACGGTGCCAGCAGCGCACCGCCATACACTTCGACGCCCAATTGCCAGAAGCCCTGGCGTTGCAGTTCCGGTTGCGGCTTGACTCGCAGGCACGGGCTGTCGGTATGGGCGCCGACCAGGCGAATGCCACCGTGCAACGGTGAGTGGCGGCCCATTTTGATCGCGACAAGCGAAGAGTCGTTGCGGGTGACGTAGTAGCGACCGTTGGCTTCGGTATTCCACGGCTCGCGCTCGTCGAGGCGTTGATAGCCCGCCGCTTCCAGGCGCTTTACAAGGCTGGCGGTGGCGTGGAACGGGGTAGGGGAGGCCTTGAGGAAATCGATCAGGCCTTGGTTCAACTCTTCGCGCATAAAGTAGCTCCAGACAGCAATGGCGCCAGTTTAACGTATTGGTCAGGAAATTGGCGGTGTGGGAGCGAGCTTGCTCGCGATGGTCGTCAACGATTACGCGGGAAGCCTGGCGCCCCGCGGCGTTCTCGGGATCATCGCGAGCTAGCTCGCTCCTACAGGGGGGGGCGTTGCGTTCAGAACGGTGCCGGGCACTCGAAGCGCAGGCGTTCGCCGGTCTGGGGATGGGTGAATGTGAGCATGCTCGCGTGCAGGCACAGGCGCGGCCAGGCCGCCAGCGCCTGCTCATGGGCATAGAGCCCGTCACCCAGCAGCGGATGACCAATCGAGAGCATGTGTACGCGCAACTGGTGGGAACGGCCGGTGATCGGTGTCAGCTCGACGCGGCACCAGTCGCCGCAACGTTCGAGCACTCGCCAGAAGGTCAGCGCATGTTTGCCGAATTCGTGATCGACCACATGCCGTGGCTTGGTCGGCGGGTCGTAGCGCAAGGGCAGGTCGATGCTGCCGCTGTCCAGTTCGGGTTGGCCCCAGCACAGGGCGGTGTAGGCCTTCTCGGTTTCGCGGTCGTGAAATTGCCGGGACAGCTCGCGATGGGTGTCCGGATCACGAGCCAGCAGGATGATGCCCGAGGTCTCCCAGTCCAGTCGATGGACGATCCGTGCTTCCGGGTAGCCGTTTTCTTGCAGGCGGGTAATCAGGCAGTCCTTGTTGTCATCGGCCCGGCCAGGGACGGAGAGCAGCAGGGTCGGTTTGTTCACCACCAGTACGGCGGCGTCCTGATGGATGATATGGACGTTGGACAACGGCATTAAAACAGCCTCGTAACAAACGCCAACGGCGGTTCAGAACCCTCGGTCCCTGCGGCAGCTCCTACAAAGGCTTGAAGGGCCTGAACCGCCGTGGCTCCAGCCGGATCGACTCAGCGATCAGGCAGGGTGATATTGAGTTCCAGAATCGAGCAGCTGCCCTGGCTTTCCAGCGCGACATGCACGTCATCGGACCCGATATTGACGTACTTGCGGATCACCTCCACCAGTTCCTTCTGCAAGGCCGGCAGGTAGTCCGGGGTACTGCGTTGGCCGCGTTCGTGCGCCACGATGATCTGTAGACGCTCTTTCGCTACCGACGCGGTGCTTTGCTTTTTGTTGGCACGAAAGAAGTCAAAAAGGTTCATTGCTTAGTTGCCTCCAAACAGGCGCTCGAAGAATCCCTTCTTCTGTACATCGAGGAATCGATGATCCACGGTCTTGCCCAGCAGGCGGTCAACGGTATCGCTGTAGGCCTGGCCGGCATCGCTCTGGTCGTCGAGAATCACCGGAACACCCTGGTTGGATGCCTTGAGCACCGCCTGGGATTCAGGGATCACGCCGAGCAGGGTCACCGAAAGGATTTCCTTGACGTCTTCTACGCCGAGCATTTCGCCTTTGCTCACACGTTCCGGGTGATAACGGGTAATCAGCAGGTGTTCCTTGATCGGGTCTTCGCCGCGTTCGGCACGACGGGACTTGCTGGCCAGCAGGCCGAGCATGCGGTCGGAGTCACGTACCGAGGAGACTTCCGGGTTGGTCACGACGATCGCTTCATCGGCGAAGTACATGGCCAGGTGGGCGCCTTTCTCGATGCCCGCCGGGGAGTCGCAGACCACGAACTCAAAGTCTTCCTTGAGTTGCATCAGGACTTTGTCCACGCCTTCGACGGTCAGCGCGTCTTTGTCGCGGGTCTGGCTGGCGGCCAGCACGTAGAGGTTTTCCAGGCGCTTGTCTTTGATCAGGGCCTGTTGCAGGTTGGCTTCGCCGTTGACCACGTTGACGAAGTCATACACCACGCGGCGCTCGCAACCCATGATCAGGTCGAGGTTACGCAAGCCCACGTCGAAGTCGACGATAACTGTTTTGTGACCGCGCAGAGCGAGGCCGGTACCGATAGCGGCGCTGGTGGTGGTCTTACCCACACCACCCTTGCCGGATGTAACCACGAGAATCTTGGCCAAGGTGTTTCACCCCTAAGGAAGAAGGACTTCTCAGTCCCTGAAAAACATCTCCTGAAAAACTACTGCAGTCGGACAGCCTTGGCTGGAATCCGGTTTTGAGCGGTATTTACCCCCGGTAAACACTGCTTTCAGCCTTTTTCCTACTTCGTTTGAGCCGTTTTCGCTACGTTTTAGAGATGCTTGGAAAATGCGGCAGTATCCGTTAAAGCCGAATGATGTTCAACACGTCGCCGGACAGGCTGACCTGCACACCCGAACCCCATAGAGGGTCGCGGCGCAGATCTTCGGAAACCTTGTAATGCCCGGCGATGGAAATCAGTTCAGCACTCATTTGCTGACAGAAAATCCGCGCCTTGGTGTCGCCCTTGACGCCGGCCAACACGCGACCCCGCATCGGGCCGTATACATGGATGTTGCCATCGGCGAGAAGTTCCGCCCCCGGGCTGACCGAGGAAATCACCACCAGGTCGCTGCCCTGGGCATAAATCTGCTGGCCACCGCGTACCGGCGAGGTGATGATTTTCGTCGGCTTGATGGTCGGCTCGGGCGGTTTTTCCGGTTTTTTCTTCGGTTCGCCTTCGCTCAGGTCCAGTGGGCGCTCCCGGGCACCGGACGGTGGCAGCACCGGCAGGTCGACCGCGATGGCGGCGGCAATGTCTTCGATGCGACTGGCGCGGATCGCCAGGGTACGCAGGCCATGCTGGCGGCAGACGCGCATCAGCCCCGGCAGATCGATAGCGCCTTCGTTGGCCGGGAGTTTGTCCAGGGCCAGTACCAGCGGCGCGTTGCTGAAGAAGTTGGGCGCCTGGGCGACCTTGGCGGCCAGTTGCCGATCAAGGCTTTCGAGGTCGTTACGGGCCAGCTCCAGCACCGTAATGGCCAGCATGCTGCCCTTCAACTGGAACACGGGATCTTGGTCTAGCGGTTCGGTTTGGCTCATGGTCGGCATACAACGACTTGTCACTAAAAGTGCCGAGACTTATAACGAGAACGCCCGCAGGCCGCAAGCCGGGTCGAACGATGTAGAATGCGCGGCCATTGTCATTCCGGAAGCATTAATGGACCGCCCGCGTTTTCGAAAAGCATTTCTATCTCCACGTTTCTGGCCGCTGTGGTGTGGCCTGGGGCTGTTGTGGCTGATCGTCCAGTTGCCGTATCCGGCACTGCTGCGGATCGGTCGCGCACTGGGCGCATTGATGTATCGCGTGGCCGGCGACAGACGGCGCATTGCCCAGCGCAATCTGGAACTGTGCTTTCCTGAAAAAAACGCCGCCGAACGCAAGCGCCTGCTCAAGGAAAACTTCGCCTCCACCGGCATCGCTTTTTCGAGATGGCGATGAGCTGGTGGTGGTCGCGCAAGCGCCTGGCGACTCTCGCTCACGTTGAAGGGCTGGAGTATCTGCAGCAGGCCCAGCGCGAAGGCAAGGGCGTGATCCTGATGGCCCTGCATTTCACCACCCTGGAAATCGGTGCGGCACTGCTCGGCCAGCAGCACACCATCGACGGCATGTACCGCGAGCACAAGAACCCATTGTTCGACTACATCCAGCGCCAGGGCCGCGAGCGTCACAATCTCGACTCGCTGGCGGTGGAACGCGAAGACGTGCGCGGCATGCTCAAATTGCTGCGCTCGGGTCGCGCGATCTGGTACGCACCGGATCAGGACTACGGCGCCAAGCAAAGCATCTTCGTGCCGCTGTTCGGCATTCAGGCCGCGACCGTTACTGCCACCAGCAAGTTTGCACGGCTGGGCAAGGCGCTGGTGGTGCCGTTCACCCAGGAGCGTCTGGCGGACGGCAGCGGGTATCGCCTGGTGATCCATGCGCCGCTCGAAGGCTTCCCCGGCGAAACCGAGGAAGCCGATTGCCTGCGCATCAACCAGTGGATCGAAGGTGTGCTGCGTGAACATCCCGAGCAATACCTGTGGGCCCACCGCCGCTTCAAGAGCCGTCCACCGGGCGAGCCGAAGCTGTACGCCAAGCGCGGTTGAATCCCGATCCCCTGTAGGAGCGAGCTTGCTCGCGATGGACGAAAGGACGCCGCGGGGTGTCAGGTGCCCCGCGTTATCGTTCGCCACCATCGTCGGAACGCCGCCCGGAGCAAGCTCGCTCCTACAAGGGAACAGGTAAAAACAACGAAATCCCATCAGGCACCAAGGAGAGTTGTGCATGAGTCCAGGCGAACCGGTTACAGGGTTGATTCTTTCCGGCGGCGGGGCTCGGGCGGCCTATCAGGTCGGGGTGCTGGCGGCGATTGCCGAGCTGCTGCCGCCGGGGGCGAGCAATCCGTTTCCGGTGATCGTCGGCACCTCGGCGGGCGCGATCAACGCGGTCAGCCTCGCCAGTGGGGCAATGGACTTTCGCAACGCCATCGAGCGCCTGACGGCGTTCTGGCAGGGTTTTCGCAGTCATCTGGTGTTGCGCAGCGACTGGCCCGGGGTGATCCGCCAGGCCAGCCGCTTTGTCAGCCACAGTTTGCTCGGCATCGGTAAGCACATGCCGGTGGCGCTGCTCAACAGTTCTCCGTTGCGCCATCTGCTCAACGACAAGCTGCATATGGGCGGCATCGCCGAAGCGATCGCACAAAAGCAATTGCATGCGGTGGCGGTCACGGCGTTCGGCTATGAGTCGGGCCAGGCAGTCACTTTCTATCAGGGCGGCGGCAAGATCGATGCCTGGTTGCGCCATCGACGCATCGGCGTTCCCACCCAATTGTCCGTCGAACACCTGCTCGCCAGTTCGGCCATTCCACTGCTGTTCGCCCCGGTGAAAATCGGCGAGGAGTACTTCGGTGATGGCGCGGTGCGTCAGTCGGCGCCGATCAGTCCGGCGCTGCATCTGGGCGCCAGTCGCGTGCTGGTGGTGGGCGTCAGTGGCAACCCGCGTGGCTTCGATCCGCAGCAGCCACTTCAACGCGCTTACACCGGGCAACAACCCACCCTGGCGCAGATTGGTGGGCACATGCTCAACAGTACGTTCATTGATAGCCTGGAAAGTGACATCGAGTTGCTGCAGCGCCTGAACCAGTTCAGTCACCTGATGCCCGACGGCACGCCAATCCGCGCCTTGGGCGTGGCGCCGGTGGACGTGCTGGTGATTTCACCAAGCCAGCCGATCGACGAGATTGCCGCGCGACATCGCCAGGAGTTGCCGCCCGCATTGCGCCTGTTCCTGCGCGGGCCGGGCGCGACCAAGACCAGCGGGGCAGGGGTGCTGAGTTATCTGCTGTTCGAGTCGGGGTATTGCAGCGAGTTGATCGAACTGGGGCGGCGGGATGCGTTGGCCAAGCGCGGGGAGTTGTGCCGGTTTCTGGGGATAGTGGAGCCTTTGGTTTCGGCCTGAGATTGGCAGTGCAGCCATTGCCTGTAGGAGCGAGCTTGCTCGCGATGGACGACAGGACACCGCGGGGTATCAGGACCCCAGCGTTATCGTTCACGACCATCGCGAGCGGGCTCGCTCCTACAGGAGGTTTTCAGATCAGAAGTGAACCTTGACCAGGAAGCTGGTCACGCTCTGATCCGTCTTGAAGCCCTGGCTGTCTTCGATCCCGTACTTGTTTTTCCAGTAGTCATACTCGACACCGACGTACAACTGCTTGGCACCCAGGTTCAGCGCCTTGCCCAGGTCGTATTTCACCTGCGGATTGAAGTGCAGGTTGGCGTGGTATTCGCCTTTTTTGTTCACATCGTTGTCAACGACCCAATCCATGAAGCCGTCGATCAGCACATCCGAGCCACCCACCGGGATGGTGTAGGACCAAACCGGCGTGACCTGCCAGATGTTGTCGCCCGGGCGGTCGCCTTCGGTGTGACGGTTGTAGAAGTTCAACTGGAAGTAGTCGAAGCCCGGGATGGCCAGGTCGAAGCCAGGACCGATCAGGTAGGACTCGGTGTCGTCTTCACCGAACTCGTAGGTCATGGCCAGCAGCACGTCCTTGATCGGGCCGAACTCGAATTTCTGGTCGAAGATCTTGTTGAACGACAGGCGCGGGCTGAATTCGCCGTAGTGGGTGTTCTTGCCCGCGAAGGCGTCTTCCTTGCCGTTGTAGAAGATTTTGTCGATGAAGAAGAAGTTGTCGCCGTACTTCCAGCCATCGGCGTGTTCGAAGGTCACCGTCTGCTGGATGCGCGGGTTGACCTGGAAGTCCTTGCCATACAGGTAGGTCAGGCTGTTGTTCTGCCACTGCAGCAAATCGCCGGCCATGGCCTGGCCCCCGGCCAGCATCGATCCCGCCAGCATCAGGCTAGTGCACGTACGTTTCATTCGGTTGCTCCCAAAAAGTAGGTGGTTCCACGTTATTTTTTAAGGTCAGCGCTCTGGTGTGGCGCCTGTTCTCTAGCGGTAAAAAATCATCCGTTCGGTCAGCTTTGGTGCTGTTGGCAAGAGCTGGGCCAAGGCTTTCAAAAAGCAAAAAAACTCCCGTTCGGCGGCTCAAGAGCAGTCGACTGAGAGGGGTTTTGGAGTGCCTTGGTGCCTGCCAGCGCCGGGATAAGTTGGCCTGCTGGTCAGGTTTTACATCCGGGCTTTTTTTTAAACCGGATTCGGGCGGCCGCGGAGAATACTGACTCCTCGGCCAGGTCTCAAGTGCTCCGCAACGGCGCACCGACGATAGGTTTGGGGCGCGGTTGCGGGGCAGCATCAGAAATGCACCTTCACCAGCAGGCTGGTGGTGTTTTCATTGGTGTCGAACCTGGTGCTGTTTTCGATGCCGTACTTGTCTTTCCAGTAGCTGTATTCGGCACCGACGTAGACCTGTTTCTCCCGCCAGCCCAGGGCCTTGCCCAGGTCGTACTTGATCTGCGGGTTGAAGTGCAGGTTGGCGTGATAAGTGCCCTGTGAGTTCTGGTCGTTATCCACTACCCAATCCATGTAGCCGTCGATCAACAGGTTCGAGTTGCCCAATGGCAGGGTGTAGGACCAGGCCGGCGTGATCTGCCAGACATCGTCGCCGGGACGCGAGCCTTCGGTCTGACGGTAATAGAAGTTCAAGGTGAAAAAATTGAAGCCCGGTACCGCGAGGTCGAAACCAGGGCCAATCAGGTAGGCTTCGGTGTCGTCTTCGCCGTTCTCGTAGGTCATGGCCAGCAGCACGTCCTTGATCGGGCCGAATTCGAAACGGCGGTCGAGGATCTTGCCGAAGGAGAGGCGCGGGCTGAACTCGCCGTAATAGGCGTGAACGCCTTTGTTCCGGTCTTTGTCGCCGTTGTAGTAAGTGCTGTCGATGAACATGAAGTTGTCGCCGTACTTCCAGCGGTCGGCGTGTTCGAAGGTGATCGTCTGCTGGATGTGCGGGTTGACCACGAAATCCTTGCCGTACAGATAGCTCAGGCTGTTGGTCTGCCACAGCAGTAAATCGCCGGCCATGGCTTGGCTGGCCACCAGAAGACCACAGCCCAACAGCATGTTTGTTTGTGTCCGAATCATCTGTTGCTCCCTCTTGTTTTTATTTTTACGAGGCGCAGGCAGCCCCAAGCCCTGTAGGAGCGAGCTTGCTCGCGATGGACTACAGGGCGCCGCGTTTATCCAGAAAACACGCGTGATCGTTCGCGACCATCGCGAGCGAGCTCGCTCCTACAGGGGGCGTGTGTTTGCCTGTCAGTGGGCGTGACAGTCGTTGGCGGCGGCGCGTTCGGCGCCGCCAAGGATGTTGAACAGCAGGTTCAGCGTCAGCGCGCTGAGGGTGGCCATGGCGATGCCGCTGTGGGTGATCGGGCTCATCCACACGGGCAGGTGGGCGAAAAACTCCGGGCGTACCACCGGGATCAGACCCATGCCGATGCTCACTGCCACCAGCAACTGGTTGCGACGGTCACCGATGTCGGCCTCTTGCAGAATCTTGATCCCGGTGGCGGCGACCATGCCGAACATCGCAATCGCTGCGCCGCCCAGTACTGCCGGAGGAATCGAGGCCACCAGGAACGCGGCTTTGGGCAGCAGGCTCAGCACGATCAGCAGCCCGCCGGCAACGATGGTCACCGAACGGCAGCGCACGCCGGTCATCTGCACCAGGCCGATGTTCTGGGCGAAGGAGGAGTGGGTGAACGTGTTGAAAAAACCGGCGAAGAACGAAGCGCCGGCATCGCACAACAAGCCGCGACGCAGCATCCGTGGGCAGACTTCCTGGCCGGTGATCTTGCCCAGCGCCAGGAACATCCCGGTGGACTCGACGAAGATGATCACGACCACCAGGCACATCGAGAGGATCGGTGCCAGTTCGAATTTCGGCATGCCGAAATGCAACGGGGTGACGAATTGCAGCCACGGCGCCTGAGCCATGCCACTGAGGTCGACCATGCCGAGCAGGCCGCAGAGCACGTAGCCCAGGCACATGCCGATAAGCACGGAAATATTGACCCAGAAACCGCGCATGAAGCGGTGCACCAACAGAATGGTGCCCAGTACCAGCGCGGCAATGGTCAGGTAGATGGGGGAGCCGAATTGAGCGGCGTCAGCACCACCACCGGCCCAGTTCACGGCGACGGGGAACAGCGACAAGCCGATCGAGGTGATGACGGTGCCGGTCACCAGCGGCGGGAAGAAGCGTACGACTTTGGACATGAACGGGGCGATGAGCATGCCGAAGAACCCGGCGGCGATGGTGGCGCCGAAGATCCCCTGCAGGCCGATACCGGGCATGCCGGCCATGGCGACCATGCTGCCGACGGCGGCGAAACTGGCGCCCATCATCACTGGCATGCGAATGCCCATGGGGCCGATGCCGAGGGACTGGACGATGGTGGCAATACCGGCCACCAGCAGGTCGGCGTTGATCAGGAAGGCGATTTCTTCACGACTCAGGCCAGCGGCCTGTCCGATGATCAGCGGCACTGCGATGGCTCCGCCGTACATCAGCAGAACGTGTTGCAGGCCTACCAGGATCAGTTGCAAAAGGGGCAAACGCTGAATGGCGGGTGCGTCGGGGATGCGCGCTTCGGATAGCTCGGACATGCAACACCTCGGATCTTTTTTATTCTTGTGTTTACAGCTGCAGTGCTGCTGGCAGCTGTTTTCGAATCAGGTGGACCGCGTTGCGGCCATTCGCGAGCGGGCTCGCTCCCACACAAGCTATGCAAAACCTGTGGGAGCGAGCCTGCTCGCGAAGCTTTTTACTTAGTTGGTCGGAGCACCCTGAACAATCCAGGCACCGATCAGGTCACGTTCCTGCTGGGTCATCTGCGTGATGTTGCCCAGTGGCATGATCTGGCTGGTGACGGCCTGCGCCTGAATGCGCGCGGCGTTCTGGCGAATCTGCTCGGGAGTGTCGAACATCACGCCGGCGGGGGCCGCACTGAACAGCGGGCTGGTCGGCTTGGCCGAATGGCAAACCGCGCAACGTTCCTGGATCACGCTGTGTACCTTGTCGAAGCCAGGACCGGCGTTGGATGCCTGCGCCGGTGCGGCTGCAGGCGCTTCGGCAGGTTTGGCTTCAGCGGGTTTCAAACCACCACCCACGGCTGTTTCCGGCAACGGCTGGTATTCGATTTTCGCCGGTGCCTTGGCCACTTCCGGGCTGTTCAGCGGCGCAGGGCCGGTGACGTAAGCCAGGCTGATCATGCCGACGGCTGCCACAGGTAGGGTCCAGGCAAACTTGTGGCTGTCGTGACGGGTGTTGAAATAGTGACGCACCAACACCGCCAGTACCGCGATCCCGGCCAGGATCAACCAGTTGTACTGGCTGCCGTAGGTGCTCGGGAAGTGGTTGCTGATCATGATGAACAGCACAGGCAAGGTGAAGTAGTTGTTGTGACGCGAACGCAGCAGGCCTTTGGCCGGCAGTGCCGGATCCGGCGTGCGGTTTTCGGCGATCGCCGCGACCAGTGCGCGCTGCGCCGGCATGATGATGCGGAACACGTTGCCGACCATGATGGTGCCGATGATCGCGCCGACGTGCAGGTACGCACCCCGACCGCTGAACACTTTGCTGAAGCCGTAGGCCGCGCCGATGATCAGTACGAACAGGATGAAACCCAGCAGGGCAGGGCGTTTGCCCAGGGCCGAGTCGCACAGGAAGGAGTAGATGAACCAGCCGATGAACAACGAGCCCAGGCCGATGGCCACGCCTTCAGGACCGCTCAGGGTGCTGCCCGGAGCCAGCAGGTAGAGCGTCGGGTTGGAGTAGAACACCACGCACAGCAGAGCAATCCCCGACATCCAGGTGAAGTAGGCTTCCCATTTGAACCAGTGCAGGTTGTCCGGCATGGTCGGTGGAGCCAGTTTGTATTTTTCCAGGTGGTAGATACCGCCACCGTGGATTGCCCACAAATCGCCAGCCAGACCGCTTTTCGGGTTGACCCGATTGAGGTTGTTTTCCAGCCAGACGAAATAGAACGACGCACCGATCCAGGCCACGCCAGTAATCATGTGAACCCAGCGCACGCTCAGGTTCAGCCATTCCAACAGATGTGCTTCCACAGTCTTTACCTCTCGCCTGTCACGCTTGTTGTCGCGTGATCAGACCTTCTCTTATTGGTGGGGGGCGAGGATCAAACGCTCATCCTCTTTGAAAAAATGCTCATCGCAGTTATTGCCTGTGCCACTGCGATCAACCACCAGGAAGTCATCCCGCTTTTCGATCGTCAGCACCGGGTGGTGCCAGACGCCGCGATGGTAATTGATGCCCTGCCTGCCGTTGGTGACGAAGGCGCGGACCAAGCCTGATACAGGTTCATCGCCAAGTGGCGCGACCACGATCAGAAAGGGGTTGCCGAGCAGCGGAATGAAAGCCTGGCTGCCCAGCGGATGACGCTCCAGCATGCTGACGGTCAGCGGCATGTCCTGCGCATCGGCGCGGAAAATGCTGATGATCGCCTTGTCCTCTGGCGTGGCGGTTTCCACCGTCGCCAGTTTGTGAAAGCGCATGGTCGAACCGTTGTTGATCATGAAGTGATCGCTGCCGTCGGTTTCGATCACGTCACCGAAAGGGGCGAAGGCTTCTTTGGTCAGCGGTTCAATCGTCAGTGTGCGCATGCTGGTCTTCTTATCCGAGTTCTGTGTTGTTGGATCTATTGTCATCGCTGGCAAGCCAGCTCCCACAGGTTTTGTGAACGCCATAGTCCACTGTGGGAGCGGGCTTGCCCGCGATTGGGTTCAGCGCTTATTTAGCGACCTTGCCCAAAACGCGCAGGCGGCTCACACCACCATCCGGGAACACGTTCAGGCGGATGTGGGTGATCGGGCCCAGTGCCTTGATCTGCTCGGCGAAGGTGTGTTCGGCGTGCATTTCCAGCTTCTGGCTTGGCAGCAGTTCGCGCCAGAACAGCGACTGGGTTTCGATCTGGCTGTCGGTGCCGCCCTTCACGAATGCGCCCTGGATCGAGCAGCTGTCCGGGTAGTTGCCCTTGAAGTGCAGGGTGTCGACGATGACTTTTTCGACTTCACCGGCATGACCCAGCGCGACGATGACCCAGTCATTGCCCGGCGTACGACGACGCGCGGTTTCCCAGCCATCGCCCATGTTGATGCCACGGCCCGGGTTGAGGATGTTGCTCATGCGGCCGAAGTGTTCGTCGGAGCAGGCGAGGGCGCGGCCGCCGTTGAGGGCAGCGGCCAGGTCGACCTGCTCGTTGTCGCCGATGGCCGACCAGTCGCGGAACGGCACACCGTACACACGCAGACGGGCCACGCCGCCATCCGGGTAGATGTTGAAGCGCAGGTGACTGAAGGCCTGGTCATTGTTGATTTCGTGGTAGTGGTGGCTGTTGCCTTGCAGCTCGACGGCGGACAGCACTTCAACCCACTGGGTGCTTTCGTTCGGCTCGCCTTCGGCCAGGAAGCAGGCTTCCAGGGAAGCCGACGGCGGGAAGTTGCCGGTGAAGAATGAAGTGTCGATGTCGACGCCCTTGATCGAACCTGGCACGCCCAGGCGAATCACTGCGCTGTCGAAGCCTTCGAAGCGCTTGCGACGCGATTCCCAGCCGTCCATCCACTTGCCGTTGTCATCGAACACGCCCTCCTTCCATACGGCCGGGGTCGGTTGGAACAGCCGGTTGGCGTCTGCGAACCAGTCATCGGTGACCGAGATGATTTTGGTGCCCAGGCGGGCATCGGCCAGGTTGACGAACTTCTCGAAAGGTACGGCGTAAGCTTTCATTCTTCTTGTCTGCCTTTAAATAAGTGGCTTGGGATGCTTGCCAGGCCCGGGTTGATTTCGGCGTTCATGAAATCCCTGGGCCAGGCTTGCTATAGGGTCAGTAATCGGAACAGGGCGATCTTGTTGATCTGCGCCAGCGCGCACTTGAACTCGGTGTCGACCGGGTTGTGGATGCGCGTTTCGAACGCTGCGAGGATCTGATGCCGGTTGCTGCCTTTTACCGCCATGATGAAGGGAAACTTGAACTTGGCCTTGTAGGCGTCGTTCAGCTCGGTGAAGCGAGAAAACTCTTCGGCCGTGCATTGGTGAATACCGGCGCCAGCTTGTTCATTCGTACTGGCTTCGGTCAACTGCCCCTGGACGGCGGCTTTGCCGGCCAGGTCCGGGTGAGCGTTGATCAGTGCCAGCTGACTGGTGTGATCGGCGCTCAACAGGATGTCGCTCATGCGCTGGTGCAGGGTTTCGATTTCGTCGATCGAAGCGTCCTGGCCCAGGTCGAAGGCCTTCTCGGCCACCCATGGCGAATGTTCGTAGATGTCGGCGAAAGCGGCGACGAAAGCATCGCGGCTCAGGGCCGAAGGTTTGAGGGTTTGAAAGGTGCTCATTTGGCAGCCCCTGTGTACGGGTGGGCTTCCTGCCAGTGGCGCGCGATGTCGACGCGACGGCTGAACCACACCTGTTCATGACTTTTAGCGTATTCGATAAAGCGCTTGAGGGAAGCCAGACGCGCCGGACGGCCGATCAGGCGGCAGTGCAGGCCGATCGACAGCATTTTCGGTGCTTCGGCGCCCTCGGCGTAGAGCACGTCGAACGCATCCTTGAGGTATTCGAAGAAGTCGTCGCCCTTGTTGAAACCCTGGACCTGGGTGAAGCGCATGTCGTTGGTGTCCAGGGTGTACGGGATCACCAGGTGCGGCTTGCCGGTCGGGTTGTTCGGTTCCCAGTAGGGCAGGTCATCGTCGTAGGTGTCGCTGTCGTAGAGGAAACCACCTTCTTCCATCACCAGGCGACGGGTGTTCGGGCCGGTGCGGCCGGTGTACCAGCCCAGCGGGCGAATGCCTGTGATTTCGGTGAGGATGCGGATCGCTTCGAGCATGTGCTCGCGTTCCTGGGCTTCGTCCATGTACTGGTAGTCGATCCAGCGATAGCCGTGGCTGCAGATCTCGTGGCCGGCATCGACCATCGCGCGGATCACGTCCGGGTGACGCTGGGCGGCCATGGCCACGGCGAAGATGGTCAGCGGAATGTCGAATTCCTTGAACAGCTTCAGGATCCGCCACACGCCGGCACGGCTGCCATACTCGTAAAGGGATTCCATGCTCATGTTGCGCGCGCCTTGCAGCGGTTGGGCAGAAACCATTTCCGAGAGGAACGCTTCGGACTCTTTGTCGCCGTGCAGGATGTTGCGCTCGCCACCTTCTTCGTAATTGAGTACGAACGACAGGGCAATGCGGGCATTGCCCGGCCAGTGTGGGTGCGGAGGGTTACTGCCGTAACCGACCAGGTCGCGTGGATAGTCAGCGCTCACTGCAGGCTTCCTTCTTATTCGATGATGACGGTTGGTGTGACGCAGCTGAAGATTGGATGGCTGGCTTGCGTCACAGCGATGGGCTGATTGTATACAACTTTATATTCACTTTGTAAGCCTGAATTTTCGCATTTTTCACCGGCCGTCATCTTTTACTGCGATTGGCGTGAGCCTGCAAGAAATCTGCCTGACTGGTCAGCAATTTGATGAAGGGTTCATAGGCTGTGCGGTTTGGCCGGAAATCGATGCCAAATACGCCGGTGGCTGAGGTTGTGGGAAAAATGTCGTTTTTATTGTGTACAATTTTTATGAAAAATGTCTTAATCAATCGCTCGCCGCAGCTTTTCGTGTTCCGAATCGGTGCGGTCTCCTTTTCAACTGACTTCGGGAGGCGCGAAGTCTGACTGCTCCACGCAGGCAGGCGCGCAGAATCAATGGGACGTTTGACTACACACGTTTTGGACGCAGCACACGGTTGCCCGGGCAGCTCGATCAAGGTTGAGTTGTACCGCGTTGAAGGTTCGCAGCTGGAATTGGTCGCCACTGCAGTCACCAACAGCGATGGCCGTGTCGATGCACCGCTGCTGCAAGGCGATGACTACCGCACTGGGGTCTATCAGGTTCAGTTTCATGCCGGCGATTACTACCGCGCCCGTGGCGTCAAGCTGCCGGAGCCTGCTTTCCTGGATGTCGTGGTGTTGCGTTTCGGCATTTCTGCCGAGCAGGATCACTACCACGTGCCGCTGTTGATTTCGCCTTACAGCTATTCCACCTATCGCGGCAGCTGATCCCCCAAGCAGCTGCTGCACCCTGGAAGCGACTGCGCATATAGCTTCTTTGGTCTTTCGCCCGCTCACACTGCGGGCTTTTTTTCGTCTCGAGAAAATCGGTGCCTGTGATGCCGTCTTCGCGAGCAAGCCCGCTCCCACACTGGATCATCTTCGAACACAAATACCATGTTCACTGAAGATCAACTGTGGGAGCGGGCTTGCTCGCGAAGCTTTTGCTTTTAGCGGCTCAGCAGAGACGCAGCACCCGCGCCACTGAACAAGCCCGCACTGATCCTGTTGAACCAGCTCTGCCCCTTGCCACTGCGCAGATACCGCGCCGCACCATGGGCGCCGAGGCCATAGGCCAATTTGCACAGCAGGTCGAGCAGGGTCCAGGTCGCAATCATCACCAACAATTGCGGGAGGAACGGCTGTTCGGCACTCAAGAACTGCGGCAGGAAAGCGGCGAAGAACAGGATGTCCTTCGGGTTGCTGGCGCCCAACATGAACGCACGCCCGAACAGTGCACGAAAGCGTGGTACCGGTGCTGCCTGTGGCACTTCAGCGCCATGGGATGGCTGGCGCGATTGCTGCCAGCTCTGCCAGGCGAGGTAGAACAGGTAAAGGGCGCCAAGAATCTTCAGGGCACTGAACAGCTGTTCCGAAGCCAGCAACAACGCACCCAGCCCCAGCGCCGACGCACTCAGCAGGCAGATCGAGGCCGATACGCCGCCAAGAAAGGCCGGACAGGAGCGGCGCAGGCCGTAATTCAGACTGTTGCTGATCATCAGCAAAGACAGCGGCCCCGGGATCAGGATCACTATCAGCGCAGCGCCGCTGAACAGCAGCCAGGTTTCCAGACTCATCACTTTCCTCCATTTGCACAAAAGCCCCACCCGACGGGGTGAGGCTGTTTGCTGTGGCGCACTTGGTCCGGGCAGTGTTCCGACTATGGATTCAACCCGGTAAGTACGCGTTACCGTTAACGACCTTCGCGAGCGAGCTCGCTCCTACAAGAAGATGAACTTGGCGATGAAGATCGCGCAGAGCACCCACAGGCTGACCGAGATTTCCTTGTACTTGCCGGTGCCGGCCTTCAGCGCCACGTAGGTGATGAAGCCCAGCGCGATACCGTCGGCGACCGAGAAGGTCAGGGGCATCATGATGGCGGTGACGATCGCCGGAATACTGTCGGTCGCTTCATCCCATTCAATGTGGGCCATGCCGCCCATCATCAGCATGGCCACATAAATCAGTGCGCCAGCGGTGGCATAGGCGGGAATCATGCCGGCCAGTGGTGCGAAAAACATTGCTGCTATAAATAGCACACCAACGGTGACTGCGGTAAGACCAGTCCGACCACCAGCGGCCACACCGGCAGCACTTTCGACATAGCTTGTCACTGGCGGAACACCCACCACTGCGCCGAATACGCTGGAAGCGCTGTCGGCTTTCATGGCGCGGGAAAGGTTTTCGATCCGGCCATCGGCGCCCACCAGGTTGGCGCGCTGGGCAACGCCCATCAAGGTGCCGGCGGTGTCGAACATGTGCACGAAAAGGAACGCCAGGACCACGCTGATCATGCTGACGTTGAACACGCCGGCGACGTTCATGGCCATAAAGGTCGGGGAGAGGCTCGGCGGGGCGGACATGATGCCCTCGTAGTGCACCAGCCCAAGGCCCCAACCAGCGAGGGTCACGGTGATGATGCTGATGAGGATCGCGCCGAACACCTTGTGGTAGCTGAGGATGGCGATCATCAGGAAGCACACGGCGGCGAGCAGCGGGCCGGGTTCGCGCAGGGAACCGAGCTTGATCAGCGTGGCCGGGCTATCGACGACGATACCCGCGGTTTTCAGGCCGATCAGCCCCAGGAACAGCCCCACGCCGGCGCCCATGGCGAAGCGCAGGCTGACCGGGATGCTGTTGAGCAACCATTCGCGGATCCGCGAGAACGTCAGGATCATGAACAACACACCGGAAACAAACACCGCACCGAGGGCGGTTTCCCAGTTGTAGCCCATGGTGCCGACCACGGTGTAGGTGAAGAAGGCGTTCAGCCCCATGCCTGGTGCCAGACCAACTGGCCAGTTGGCGTACAGGCCCATCAACAGGCAACCGAGTGCGGCGGCGATGCAGGTGGCGACGAACGCGGCACCGTGATCGATCCCGGCGTCGGCCATGATATTGGGGTTGACGAAAATGATGTAGGCCATGGTGATGAAGGTTGTCAGTCCGGCAATCAACTCGGTCTTCACCGTGGTGCCATGCAAGCTGAGTTTGAACAGGCGTTCCAGCAAACCATTGCGTAATGGCGGCGAGAGTTCCAGCGTCGATGCTTCGGATTTGCGGCTTTCCACAGCGAGTACTCCTCAAGAGTTTTATTGTTATTTCCAGGGCCGGACCCATGAGGGTGGCAGCGGCCCTTTGAGGCACTTGCGAATTTGTTGACTTGTTGGTCAGGAACTCGCACGAAGTGGATTATGCTTTTGTATACAAATAAAGCAAATAATGTTTTTGATTTTGTAGACGAAATATTTGGCGATAGGGATATATCGCCTGTTCTGGCCCCTTCGCGAGCAAGCCCGCTCCCACAGGTGACCGCATTCCCCTTGTGGGAGCGGGCTTGCTCGCGAAGGCGTCGGTTCAGTCACTACAAATCCAGCAGATTGAATACTCAGTCTGCCGACAACTGGCCTTTCCCCAGCGCCAGGTTCACCGCCAGCCACCCATTCACCGCTGTCTCCCCAGCCTCGGCAAACACCCGCTCCAGCAATTTCACCTGCTCACGGCGCAACGACTGTTCGAAACGGGCACCGTCGTCGGTCAGTTCCAGCAGCCGCTTACGCTTGTCCGACTCGGAAGCGACGCTGTCCACCAGATGCATCTCGACCAACTGACGCAACGGCATGTTCAGCGCCTGCTTGCTCACCCCGAGCAATGCCAGCAACTCCTTGACGCTGAGGTTCGGATAACGGGCGATGAAAAACACGATGCGTTGGTGCACCCGACTCAGGCCGCGACGTTCGAGCATTTCATCGACCTTGGCGGTGAAGGCCTGGTAGCCGAAGAAAAACGCTTCCATGGCTTGTTGCTGGGAAAGGGGGCTTTTAAGGTCAAGCATATTGACGTATCCATTCGATCAAGCGTAATTTCGGTCAACAAGTTTGACTCATTTTCCTCATGCCTCGCTACCGGTGATCCCATGGCTTTTTCCGAACGTGTCTCGCGCCTTAAAAGTTCTTTGATCCGTGAAATCCTCTCCGCGGCCCAGCGTCCGCAGATGATGTCGTTTGCCGGTGGCCTGCCGGCCGAAGCCATGTTGCCGAAGGTCGAATGGGCCCAGATGCCGCTGTCCATCGGCCAATACGGCATGAGTGAAGGGGAGCCGGCGCTGCGCGAAGCGTTGGCTGCCGAAGCGCGAGCCTTGGGTGTGCCGTGCGAGGCCAGCCAGGTGCTGGTGGTCAGCGGCTCACAGCAGACCCTGGACCTTGCCGCCAAGCTGTACATCGACAAGGGCACCGAGATCCTGCTCGAGGCGCCGACTTATCTGGCGGCGTTGCAAATCTTCCAACTGTTCGGCGCCGATTGCCTGACCGTGCCGCTGGAAGCCGACGGGCCGAACCTTGTGGAGCTTCGCGCTCGCCTGGAACAACACCGCCCGGCCTTCATCTACCTGATCCCGACCTTCCAGAATCCATCGGCCGTGTCTTACAGCGAATCCATGCGCGATGCGGTGGCGGCGTTGCTGGATGAATTCTGCGTGACGCTGATTGAAGACGAGCCTTACCGAGAACTGACCTTCGACGGCGGCAGCGCGACGCCGATTGTCAGTCGCTTGAAAAAAGCCAGCTGGATCTACACCGGCACCGTGTCGAAAACCCTGTTGCCGGGATTGCGCGTCGGCTTTCTGATCGCCAGCCCTGACCTGTTTCCCCATCTGTTGAAACTCAAGCAGTCGGCGGATTTGCACACCAATCGGGTCGGCCAGTGGCAGGCGCTGCAATGGATCGGCAGCGAGAAATATCAGCAACACCGTCGTGAGTTACGTGATTTTTATCGGGGGCGTCGGGATGCGTTTCAGGCTGCGCTGGAAACTCACTTCTGCGATCTGGCGGACTGGAACGTGCCGCAGGGCGGGCTGTTTTTCTGGCTGAAACTCAAGCAGCCGCAAGACACCCGCGCCTTGCTCGACGCCGCGCTGGCCAATGACGTGGCGTTCATGCCGGGCGAACCGTTCTTCCCCGAGCCGGATAATCATCCGGGGTATCTGCGGTTGAACTTCAGCCACATTGATCCGGCACGGCTGGATGAGGGACTCAAGCGGTTGGCGGCGGTGGTGCGACAGGCGCAGGCTGCAAAGGCAGCCTAGAAACAAATAAACCGGCCAATGGGCTAATGCCAGTCAGTTAAGCTGACTGGCATTTTTATTTTTGATCGGATACTTCGGGGATTTCAGCCTGATAGCTCGCGGATAAACCCGCTCTTCCCGGCGATGCGGCAGTACATAGTGCGGGGCCGAGGCATGCAATTCGGCGAGGTATTTGGGGATGTTCCCTGAGCGATCCGCAGAAACGCCATTGATAAAACCCAGGATCGCCCAAGTACACGCGGTGAAGCTTAGCTCGCACGGATGGATGCCCGGACAATGGCGGCTCATTTCCACCATCTGATAACGCAACAGGTTGTAGCCCAGCAACACGCCCCACAACTCTTGCTCGATCATCTCGGGCGTCTTGCTACGCAACGTGTAGCTGCTGTTGAGCAGTGTCTGTTTCATTTCCCTGAATCCTAATTCGATTTCCCAGCGATGGCTGTATAGGTCGACGATTTCATCGGATGGGAAACGCAGCGGATCGACCATCGACGTCAAAATCTGACAGACCTTGCCCTTTACGGTCTTGCTTAGGAGCCTTGCGGTTAGGCGCTCTGGCAAGCCTGGCCACTGCTTGCGGGCCTGCGGCGAAGTGCTGAGCGAGACCACCGCATCCTGACGCCCCAAGCGCTGAATCACTTCGTACTGCGCACCTTTACGCAGCGGCATCAGCCAATGCCGCTCAGTGCCGGCCTGCTGCCATTGGTGCAGCAACCCCAAGGAGTAGAAACCGCGATCAAACAGCGTCAGCGAGTGATCTGGCGTGGTGTCGATCAGTTGCTCTGCCAGTTTCATTTCGTTACTGCGATAGCCATCAAAAGCACTGCCGATCAGCAAATGGCTGGTCAACTCCATTTGGCAAACCATGCGCACCTGAGGAAAACCGGTATCGCCATGCTGGTTGCTGGCGGAGTCGTAACGCGCACGGTTTTCGGGTGTATCGGGCGTTCGCCAGACGACACCGTCGACCCCCAGTAAACGCAATCCGGCCCAGGTCGGATGGCCGGCCGCTTCATGCCAGCTTTTCTGCGTCAGATCGAAGACTTGTCGTACGGCCTCGCTACCCAATCGTTGACGGGCCTGGACTACGGCGCTGGGTGCGACCAGTGGGCGTTGCCCGGGCAGCATGATGTTCATGCGACTGACCACATCCCACGCCGACATGCGCCGGAAAAACGCCATGGAGATGACGCACCAGAGCATCATTTCCAAGGGCAGACGCCGCTTGCGAAGGGTGGCTACGCCGGCCTGTTCCAACGCTTGCTCGACCAGAGAGGGATCAAGCAACGAGTCCAATCCCTCAATGGAATTGGGAGTCGAGACGAAGTTGTGGGTTAGTTCCAGTGCCCGAGCCAGACGCATAAAAAAATCCGATGCCTATTCAGGCATCGGATTTTGATTTCTTGCGGCCAAAGGTCAAGCGACGAGGCTTAACTGATCGGCATTAGGCCAATGGGCCGGTTTATTTTTGTCTGAAATTTGCGGTGCCTGTGTCAGCCTCTTCGCGAGCACTACATAACCATCAGGCTGCAGCAAACCGCTTGTCCAGATAATCAATGATCACCTTGGATTCATACATCCAGGTGGTCTGGCCATTTTCTTCGATACGCAGGCACGGCACCTTGATCTTGCCGCCTTGCTCCAGCAGGGTCTGGCGATCCTGTTCGTTGTTCTTCGCATCGCGAAGGGCCACCGGCACATTCAGGCGGCGCAGGGTACGGCGAGTCTTCACGCAGAACGGGCAGGCGTGGAATTGATACAGCGTCAGGCCCTTGGCCGCCGTGTTGACTTGCGCCTGAGCCTCCGCCGGGCGCTGCTTTTTGCCCGGGCGCGTGATGAAGTCGATGAAGATGATCAGTTGGCCAAGGCCGACACGAAGCGCTTTTACGAACACGTTGAAAGCCTCACGGTGCAAATGAAGAAGGGCGCGCAGCTTACCTGATTTTTTGCAGGCGAAAAAAAACCGGCGATGAACGCCGGTTTTCTTCGTGCCGCGAATTACTTGATGAGGCTGAGAAATTCGCTGCGGGTCGCGGCGTTCTCGCGGAACTCACCGAGCATCACCGAGGTGATCATCGTCGAATTCTGCTTCTCCACACCGCGCATCATCATGCACATATGCTTGGCCTCGATCACCACTGCGACGCCCAGGGCGCCGGTGACTTGCTGGACCGCATCGGCGATCTGGCGGCTGAGGTTTTCCTGGATCTGCAGGCGGCGGGCATACATGTCGACGATCCGCGCCACCTTCGACAGGCCCAGGACCTTGCCGCTCGGGATGTAGGCCACATGAGCCTTGCCGATGAACGGCAGCAGGTGGTGTTCGCACAACGAGTACAACTCGATGTCCTTGACCAGCACCATTTCGCTGTTGTCGGAGCTGAACAGGGCACCGTTGGTGACCTCTTCCAGAGTCTGTTCATAGCCGCGGCAGAGGTACTGCATGGCTTTGGCGGCACGCTTGGGCGTGTCGAGCAGGCCCTCGCGGGAGACGTCCTCGCCCAGTTGGCCAAGGATCGCGGTGTAATTCTGTTCCAATGTCACAGAGCTTTATTCCGTATGGGTTCTAGAGGGGTACGGTTTCGGTCTGTACCAATTTTGTACCAATCAGGCTTTGTTCCAGCTTCCCGACTTCGCTCCAGTCTTCACTAGAGTTGATCCACCGGGCATAGGTCGACAGTAGCATTTGCACACTATGGCCGAGCTGATTCGCGATGAACCCTAGGTTCATGCCTGCCATTAGGCACATGGTAGCGTAAGTGTGCCGGCAGTTGTATTGCCGTCTGGCCCGGATCTTCAACGCGACCAGCGCTGCCTTGAAGTGTTTGTCGGTCACGCTGGCCTGTTGGATGAACTCGAAATTCTTGGTCGGTGGGAACACATATGGTGACTGTTTGTGCTGTCTCCGGCTTTGCTTCGCCCTCAACTCGGCCACACCCTTGGCCACCTCAAGCGCATTCAATGCCCTGCTGTTCAGCATGACTCGCCGCGTCTCGCGGGTTTTCGTGCGCTCCTCGATCTTGTAGTCAGCGACGATTCTGCACACGTTGGCGACACGCCCCTCAGTGTCCACCTCATTCCAGCGCAATGCCGCTATCTCACCTGGCCGCATGCCGGTATAAAACGCGAACTCGAAGTAGGCCGCGTAAACCCGCATCGAGCCCTTCAGCACCTTATAAAGGTGCCCGACAATCAAATCAGCCTCCACTACGGTAAACGGATCCACCGGTTTCTTTGCCTTTACCGGCAGCTCAATCGAGCCGACTGGATTCCGCGTGATCAGCTCATCATTCACTGCGCTTTCAAACATCGTGTACAGCCGCTGGATCGCCGAACGCTTTACGGTCGACGACTTCCACTGCGTCTCACTGACGATTTTTCGGATCGTCGCTGAACTGATCTGGTCAATCGGGAGCAATGCCAGGTGGGGCATCCAATAAATGTTGAGGGATATCCGGTAGTTTTTACGGGTGCCACCTACGACTTCCCGACTGTCGAGCCAGGTCTGTGCGTAGCCCCCGAACAGCGGCGTGGCGGAGTAGGTGGAATAGGTCGATTTCGGGAAAAGCTCGGCGTAACGCTGGTCATCCATCACGCCATGCTTGATCAGGCTGGTTACTGTAGCGCGAAGATCTGCGGCTGCCTTGATGCCTTTTGGCGTTTGGGGATAGGGGAGGGTCTCACAGCGGCGGAACTTCCAGGTGAAGCGAATCCGGACTGACTGGCCCGCGAATTCAACTCCGGCGGGCAATCCCAAAGGCTTTCTAGCCATGCCTCATATCTCCTGATGCTGTAGTAAATCTGTCCATCGATCTCGTTCCATACCCCTCTAGGGATGATGTTGCGCTGGCGCTTGCCCTGAAGAGCGCGCCGGGTCGTGCCGACCATCTCCGCAAAGTTTTTCTCGGCGACTTTGTCGGACAGGTACTCCACCGGTATCTGTTCTGCTGCTGACATGATGATGCTCCATGCCGCGCGGCGGCAGAAGGTGGTGATGGGGGTTATTCGTCTTCTTCGTCTTCGGGCCAACCCTTCAAGTCGCGCGCCCAGGAAGTCCACTGCTGTCGCTGCTCTTCGCTCATCTCGTCCCAGCGCCCAGCAACCTCCGACGAAACAGTTTCGCCAGCCTTTAGCTTCACGGTCCCGCAGTTGCTGCCGAGGTCCTCGTCGGCATACCGGACCGTTATCTCTTCATCTGGGTGGCGCTTTGAAAGTTCTGCCAGGACTAGCAGGGGGCATGACCAGGCGGTGTCGAACGAAAGCTCTCCGGCATCGAGTTCGATCACCTGGTCGTACGCGTTCCACTTCGTTCCCCAAACATCACGGGCATGGTCCAAGGTGTGGAAGTGCCCGCAAGTGCGCTTGTTACGAAGCATCTGCACGAATTGCTCGAAGCACTCATCACTCAGTTGCATTACGTTGGCTTCGGCACGGTTGCGCCTTTCAAGTCCAGCGATCAACGGGTGTTCGTTGAGCGGCTGGGCGGTGATCGCCTGCGCTGTGGTCTCGGCCTGGCCGCTGATCCCATCCCATGGAAACTGCCCAGCAAATGGAAGGATGGTGTTGAAATCGATTTTGCCGTTTTCGTTGATCAGCGTTTTCAGAACGCGGGCAGGTGCGCGCACTTTGTTGGTCACATGGTTTGGCATGGCAATAGTTATCCTCGCCCGCCGTACACTGGCAGGCTGGTAAGTGGAAGAAGGGAATCAGATGAGGGGTATCAGGTAAGTTGATCAGCTGGGCTAAGGTTTAGTGGTTCGCTTCGCCAGTTGCGTACACGCTTTTTCCCCTGAAGGTAGCTGGCGGGGTGAACCCTAGCGGCGCGGCCCCTTGTAGCAGTAGAAGTAGTCGAACCAGGTGAGGGCGATCATGGCGTCACCTGCTGGCCGAGCATTACGTCGGCGACTATTTCCCAGAGCTGGGCCGGTGACCACTGGTATCGGTCGAAGTCTGTATCGGGCTGGATGCCAGAGCGGCAGGTGGAGTGCGCTCCGGCCTGCCATTCACCGGTCTTGCGCATGATCGTTGCGACCCGCCCATCTCCACCAGGCTCTGTTCGGTGGTAAACGTAAGCAGTGCTCTCGTAATCCTTCCCTGCCTGCACTTCAAACGAGGCTACCGGCGTCAGATCCGCGCAGCCGTCTGGAGTCCACGGGCGCCCGCCATTTGCCGTTCGTTTACCTTCATGCAGGTAAAGCATGAATTCGCCGTCATGCTTTTTCTGATAGGCGTAGACATGGTTGATCTGCGTTCCGACCAGGACGCGCGACACGAAGTCGAAGCGGTGATCGTGGATTGCCGAGTGCTCGAAGCAGGTTCGGCGCGGAAGCTCAGGGTGCCAGACGTGCAGCCGCTGGTTACCCTGGAGCTGGATCTGCACAAAGCCCAGGCCGTGCAAAGTGATTTTGTCGGTCATCACGTCATCAATGATCATGGCGTCACCTCGCGGCGCGCCCACTGAACATAGGGGCCGTCGTCTGTGTCGAAAATTCCGAGCAGGAACCAGCCAGCGCCTGGCGGCGTCTCAGGCTCCCAGCCCAGGCAGTGAGCTGCATCGTCTTCCCAGTAGGGATGGGATTCCAAGTCGGAGTCCATGTGCGAGCCAACCACCCGCAGACCTTGGGCTTCGAGCCACGCCTTCCAAGCTTCGGCGTCTTCGTCAAAATCCGGGATGTGGGGGTGGAACCAATACCCATCCGCGTCTCGCACGACTTCGACGGGGCCAATCAACTTTTCCTCAGGCATGACTGTTCCTTTGCCGCTATAGCGGCTGACTTTGAAGGGGGAGAGGGTGAGGGTTCAAGCAGGACTGATTAAGTCCTGCATGTGGTTAACAAAAAAAAGATTTTACAAAGTCGTAGATGGGTAATGCCGCAAATCGAATTATTCCTGATGCTGAAGCAATTACAGCCAAAGCACTAATGGCTTTTGCGTGGCGCTCGAAAAAGTTTCTAACTTTAAATGGAACTCTTTCCTTGCTGGTTATCCAATGGTCGCCATTAAAAAATGTTAAATAAAAATCTATGTAATATTCCCCTGGTCCAATGTCTTTTTTTGTCTTTAGTGTGTATTCAAAAGGCGCATGATTTACTTTGTTTTCGCATACTAAAATTGGGGTTCCAGGGTGCCCGGGGACATCGAAAATCATTGTAGATTCATGGCTTTCATGTAATTGCATTCCTGCCAGCACACATGTGAAGCCAGTATCGGTTGGGTTCATTACTGTATTTCCCCATCCGAGCTCTGTGCCACCATCCACTTCTTTTTTGGTGATGCTGCTGCGAATGAAAGAATCGTCCATTACAAAGGCGTCAGTCGATATGTAAGCTTGAATTTTTGCAGTGAGTATGTTTCCGTAGCCTGTTATATATTGTTCGAAATGTAGGGTTTCACCTGGATTCAGCGTGCTTTTACCTGCTCTTGTTGCAATTTGATATGAACCTGGATGGTCTCCGTTCAGTGCATTCCGATATTTCATAGCTTTTTTCCTTGTCTGAAGTTGTTCCATCTTATTCCGAACGTCAGTCAAATCTCCATCGATGCCAAATCATGGGCATTCATAACAGTCACGCCGCCACCTGCTGCTGTTCCTGGCGCAGCGCCTGCTGAACAGCCTCGACAACGCGGCGCAGGTAAGTGAATTCGTGGTTCTCTTCGACAGCCTTGCCATCGAGCGAGTAATGCCATTCCTCGCCGAACAGCTCGGTCAGCAGCTTGCTTTGATGCCAGCATTCGTTTGGGCTCTCGATACTGCTTAGATCATCGATGTCGTGCCAAAGCTCGCGGGCTTCACCTTTACTCAGTTCGCCCAACTCCCAGTCGTGGCGTCCGGTCTGTTGTCGCCGGCGCTGGACGATGCACTTTTTGGCCAGGGCATGCAGCGCGTCGCCGCTGAATCGCGTGCTGCTGATACCGCGATCCAAGCAGTTAAGAACGTAGTCCCAACTGCAGTCGGCGACGAACTCCGCGGCGGTGCGCGGCCCCATGCCGCCCCAGTAAGCGTTCCAGCTCTTGTCCCAGCAGTTGATCGTGATCTTGCCCTGGGCGGCCTGGTAGTTCGGGTCTGACTCGGTAGGGCAGTCGCGCCGGCCAAAGTCTTCGAGGAACACGGTGATCGGGTCGAGCCGCGGTGCGCCAGTGATCACCAGTTTCGTGACTGTCGAGCGCTCAACCTGCAGCGGCTCGGCCGGTTTGTTTTCTGTGGGCATGGGTCGTCCTATCCGGGGCATGCCCGGGCGGTGGAGGGTGGTGAGGGATTCGTTCAGCCGCCGCAGTATCCTGAGTCGCACTTAGCGGGGAACATTTCCATTTGATCGCGTGGCCTGGGTGCTGCCGCCCATTGGACGACCGCCCGAATTCCGACGGCTCCTTTACGGCGCGCTGTGCGGAACATCACCCGGGGCTTGCCCTTCTTTGTAAAGCCCAAGTCCTTTTCGATGACGTCGATCAATCGTATGCGGTCCTCGGAAAGAAGCCGGATGTCGTCGATGTTCGCGTTGATGCACGGGTAGCACTCGAGTGACCGGTGGGGTAGTACTTTGAAGCCCGCACGATGTAGTAGGGCGTCACGCATTGCATCGTCGTGTCGCACAAGGGGCTGCCACAATTCCCGTCCGCCATGCCGCTCTGATTCCAAAACGTGCTCCTCGGCGTCGGAACGGTGCCTGCTCTCGCTGCGCCGCACGCCCGTCATGGCTGTTGCTTCTTTGTCTGGGTCGTTGGAGTCGAGCCATTTCAAAGCTGGCATCACCTTCAGCTCGGCGGTGCAAAATTGACCCTGTCCGCCTGCGCCGGGCCAGCCGCGCTTACGCTTGACCAGTTCGAGCATCCCCTCCGATTCGGTGCGGGCAGTGGTGAATCCGTAGCCCTGGGCCAGTGACTCGCCCTTGGCTACACGGTCGGACCACCAGCTTGCGGACCAGCCGGTGTTGGAGTAGAGGCACACGACATCCTTCAGGCCACGCTCATGCGCCCATTGGATCAGGGCGATGGAGTCGTTCCCGTAACTGCAGAACAAAACGTGCATATGGGATCCTCGCCGGCTGGCGTGATTCGTATAAGTGGGGTATTTGTGTTCGGCCCGGCATTGAGCCGGAAGGAGCTAAGCGATGGCCTTGATAATCAACATGACCAACTCAACGATCTCTGAATGTGGCGGAGGAATTTCCGTCGGTTCAGGAGACGTAGAGATCAATCTGATTGAATCGAACATTAATAAATGCGAAGTGGCGATTTTACAGCGGGACCCTGCCGGGGCCTTTGCAGCCCTAGGTATTCCCGCTGACACTCCACACGAACTATTTGCAGAGGTTTTAGCTGCGCTTCGTAAAAAGGAGGCAGCCAGTCATGAAGAGAAGGCCCAAGTGGTTAGGAGTTCTAGGTTTGGCTCGTTCATCCAGAATTCCGCGAACGCTGCAACGATCATTCAAGGGCTCGCGGCACTAAGCCCGTACATGATTCAAACGTTCCAAGCCATCTTTTAAAACTTATTTTAAGGGCAATAAGAGATCGAGAGTCGGGTGAATATGTCGAGTTGCGCGACCCGGCACTCGCTTTCACAATGCGGCAGTCGTAGCCATAGCCCGTTGGGGCTTTCGAAGTGAGGGGGCACGATTCTCTCCAGTCAGGCGCCGCCCTCCGTGTCCGGATGCGCAGCGTGAGGTTGGTTATTCGTCGCCCGGATCCTGCTGAATCATCAGCAGGATCACATGGTCCGCTTTACTTCGGATCGAAAGAGCCCAGAGACAGGGCCGCAGCGGTACCAATCTTGTCCTGAAGCACCGTCTTGAACTCCTGCGCAATGTCCTCGCGCTGAACTTCTTCACCGACCCAGCGCAGCTTCAGCGCCGGCACTGCGCCGCTGGTGATCACCGAGATACGCAGATTGATCTGCTGCTCGGTTAAACCCTCGAACGGAATGGTGCCGAACAGCAATGCTGCCGGCAGCGTTTCTTTGCTCCGGGCTTCGATCTGGTCCATGGCGCTACGGCTGGCGCTGGTGTCGCCGACGGTGGTTTCGGATTCGCTGCTGGCTTTGACAGTGATGGTGCGAACTGCGGCGATGGCCTTGGCGACAGGGATAGCATTGCCTTCGTCATCAACTGGCGTCAGGTACTGGTGCCAGTCTTCGATCCAGTCGCTCAACTCTTTCTGTGACATCGCCCGGCCACCGATTGACTGGGCAGCCTTGTAGCCCGCCGACGCCTTCAGCTTCAGCACCGCGCGGTCATCAGCGTGACCCGGGAGTGCATCGGTGCCCAGGTTGAACAGCAGGGTGCAGGTCATTTCATCCTGATCGATGAATCCCTTGGCGGTCGGGATGGCCCGGGCGGCCACGTAGGCGCTGAAGTCAGCCAGCGAGTGAGTGGAGTAGATGCCACGGAAGCGGCTGCGGCCGGCCTGCCACTTTTCCAGCGTGACCACCTGGCAACCTTCTGGCAGCACCACGGTGGGCGTTTGAGTTGGCAGAATCTTGCCCGAGGCTTGCAGGGCGGTATCGGTGATGAGCTGTACTGCTTCTTTGGTCAGGGACATGCGTCAGATCCTTGTGAGAGGGTGAATCAAGTGCGGGGTTTGATTGGGGCTTCTTCGCGGGTGAAAAGCTGATCGTGCTTCTCAGCGAAGAGGGTGATCTTTCCGCCGGAGCCAACATGCATCGGCGTGTCCAGGCTGGTGTTCTCGCTTCGAGTGCCGCGCTTGGTCGGCACCTTGTAGTCGAGCTTGTGCTTGATCTTCACTTGGCTGGATTCGCCGATCCGGCTGAAGTCCAAGGTGATCACCAGCTTGCCGGCCTTGCCGTGGTCGACAACCCCAGCGGCTACTTCGGAAAGGGCGTGGCCGATCTGGCTGGCGAATGCGCCGCCGTTCAGCTCCTCGAGGAATTCGGCGGTATTGGTTGCGGTGGACATGGTTGTTTCTCCGGGATGGCCTGCAGGCCGCTGGGGGGGAGGTTGAATTGCGATTGGCGAAGGCGCTGTCGCACCTGGTTGTTGATGCGCTTCACGCTGCCACCTTGATTTGGTGCCAAGCTCCGGCGGCGTAGAACAGCTTTGCGGCCTGCGCCTCTTCGAGCGATACCTCGGTGGGAATGGCGATCCAGCCAGACGCCACCAGGTGGTTCGGGTTGCAGCTGTTACGCAGCTCCAGGTAGTAATGCTCAATGGCATCTGTCAGGCGCTCGACCTTGTAGATGCCCTCTGGCGATATCTCGACCGACTTGACGTACTCGCCGCCGCGCTCGTCGCGACACATGGCGCTGATGTAGATCGTCCAGTGATAGGAGAAGTCGAACAGGGCATTGGCGATGGGCAGGCTGCGGATCTGCCGGCAGCTCTTCCAGTTCGCCATGATCTGCGACCCGCTGGGGTCGATGTTGATGACGGCGACGTGGTTGGTCCTGAGCAATGCTCGGCAGCTGCGCTCGGCCCGGGCGAAGCCGTTGTTGGGCTTTCGCTTGCTCATCGCGACACACCCATGAAGACAAATGCGAAAAGCACCACAGCGAACACAAGCGTCCAGCGGGCAATATTTGCGATGGATAGATGCGCGGCCTGGGTGAAGCGAGCGGCACTCTCAAAACTCTGCGCTGACTGGCAGGCGTTCATGTGGCCCACCACCTCTGCGCGCTCGGTGCCAGTCTTGCGGTCAACCACACCGAACAAATTGTTTCCATGAGGCACGACGGTGAAGCGTGGCGATATCACGGCAGCTGTTATCCCGACCTTTTGGTAGAACTCGGCGGTGGCCATGGTGGCGCGCTTGCGCAGCCCATCGAGGATGGCGCGGCGCTGTTGGATTGTATGATTCATGTCCTTTCCTCTTTGTGGGCGGCGTTCATTCGTCAGCACTCTGTCCGCCTGCTGGTTGCCGTTGGGCGCAGGGGAGAGTGCTGACGGGTAAACGCGGGCAAAAGAAAGGCCCGTTGGACGTTCGGGCCTTTCACAGATGCAGTGATTTCGGGTCATGGTCTATTTCATGGCGGTCGCCCTCGGTGGGAGTGGAAAAACTATTCCGGAAAGGTGCAATTTGTTTCCGGTCCTATGCAGGGGGCCGCGTTGCGCGGTGCAGAAACATCCGCATCCCGCTGCCCACTTAGTGAATGGGCAGAAGTGATGCCTATTGAACGGCTCGCAGCTCGCTACGCAGTACCCAGTTGCCGGAGACCTTCGCCATACAGCCAACGAACGGGGCGTATTTCGTTTCTCTGTCAGTCTGGTAGCCGTAGTAGGAGCAAATGCCGCGATTGATGACGCTGTTTGCAATGACTGCCAGGGCGATGACTGCGGCAGAGATGATCAGCGCCTGCCTTTGGCGCTGCCTCACGCCTCAATACCGAAGTCTTTGAGGCGCAGGCCAAGCTCATTGCCGATCTCGCCGAGAACCTTCAGCTCTTCGGGGCTGATGTTGCCGTCGCCTTCGGCAACGGTGAGCATGTTCACGAACACCTCTTCTGCGTCGGCTGGGTTGTTCTTGATGTCGCGGATCTCGCGCAGGATGTTCATGCGGCCGAGGCGGAATCCAGCTTGCAGCTGCTCGGTGAACAGGTTCACGGTGCTGGTGATCTCGGAGCCGAAGTGCTCCAGCGCCTTGTTGGCCCGAATCTGGATATCGATTTGGGCCGCTTCGTTCTTGCTGATCTCGCCATCCGATGCTGCAACCAGCAGGCAGCCACCGACGATTGCCTGCATCAGGTCGCGATTTTCCAGCTTCTTGACTGCGCGCTTTGCGCCGAACAACTTCTTACCAATACCGAACATGGGTGTTTCCTCTGGGTTGGGTTACATCCCGCTGCACCCTGTCGCCAAGGTGCAGAAGTGATGCTATTCAGCCTGGAGCGCTTCGATTGCCTTTCGGTAATCGCCTGCAAGTCGTTCGTTGAATTTCGCTTCTTGCCACTTGCCTTCGTCTTGCTGGATTGCTGCGTTTTCATCGCATTGCTGAGCGTGCTGGGTCAGTTTTGCGACTGCTGCTTCGTGCTTCATGGAGTTCTCCTGGGTTATGCGTGGTGGTCATAAGCTTCGGCGCGCTTTGCCGTCCGGACCTGGGCGATACGGCGCTCAGGAACTCGACGATCGCGGCGCATTGAGTCGCCATCTAGCAGTGCGTGCATGGCGATCAGCGCTGCCAGAACAAAGCACATCGGCGAAATGATTTGGCGGCGCATCGCTTCGGCCACCAGGGCGGCGCGACGGGTAACGCCGAGCTTGAACATTGCGTTGGTGAGACGCTTCGCTACGGTGGCTGGCGAAATGCCGACCTCCCGTGCGATTTCCTTTGCGGTGAGCCCAAGGGCTACCCAGAGAAGAAACTGAAGTTCTCGCGGTGCTAGGCCACGACCGAGGTGACCCTTCCATGTGCCATTTACGATTTCTGTTTCCATCGCGTTGACTCCCGGTTGTTTTCCCAATGCACCCGGGTAACCAGGTGCATCAGTGAAAACTCCGTACTGCTCAGCAAACCTTGCGCGCCGATTTACCGGGCACGGAAGCATGCTGTGTTGCGTACTGTTCCCCGAACTCAAACGCCGTCTGGCGTCGGGGGTTGTCTTCTGGGCTGTTAAAGAGCAGCGGGCCTGTTAAGGTCCTTCGCTGCGATCCCTGTTTTGGTACTCGGCTGCGATGAATCAAAAGTAGCACTGCTGTTAAATGCTGTAAATAGCACTGCTAATAATATTTCTTGCACCCACAAAAAACCCGCTCAATAGGCGGGCTTCGGTTTGTGCGCTTCAATCAGTCTTCTTTCGGTACAACCCAAAAAATCTGGACGCCACCATCATCCTGGTGCGCCACGGTTACGTTGTCGGCTTCGGAGATTTCTTCGAGCAACTGCGTCCAATCGTCCAGCGATTCATCTGGGGCCTTGTAGATGATCGCCCTCTTCGAGGTTTGGGCGCCCGTTGAATTGATGATTTTTTGGATACGCATTGCGAGCAGATCGTAAGAGGACGGCTGTTTAGGTACGGCGGCTTTTTTGGCCATGAGTAAGGCTCATCTATACTGGTTGGATATCCAGTATAGATAGGCTGTTTAATTTGGCAAGCGGGTGGAGTACATCCGTACTCCTAAGATAGCAAAGAGCTGCGGGTTATTTCCGACGCGGAGCCCTTCGAACTGTCGACCACCAAAATACTCGACCTAGAATCCGGATTTCTGCCATCTGCTCGGGTGTGAAAATCTCGTCGGGATACTCCTCATGGTTCTCGCTACGAGCCCTTACGCTTCCGCCTGGCATCCTATAAAGGTACTTGGTCCTAAGCATTCCCTCGTGGTCAAAGGCATAAATTTCGCCATCAATTATCTCCGTCTGGCCTCGGTCAACGCCGACAGCCGCTCCATCCAGAATCATTCTTTCCATGCTTCGGCCGTGAACCCTTGCACACATGGCGTCATTGATGTTCACGCCGGCCTCGCGCAGGGTGGCCTTGGAGAAGCGCAGCTTCCTTCCTGGGACTTCGACAACGTGCGTCATACCACTTCCAGCGGCTAATTGGACTTCAGCAAAATACGGGACCTCGACCTCATCATCGTCGAGCGGCGTGTCCTCGTCCCAAATGCTCATGGGCACTAGATCAGTCGAACGATCCGAAACGACTTCGCTCGGTGCAGAGTTGAGGCTCACCATCGATAGAAGGCGTGTGCTCACTTGCTCGGGGCTGAAATCAAGAGCTTTGGCTAGCTTAAGAAGCGCCTCAAGATTCAGAGGCACCTTCCCAGTAGCATATTGGCTAAATGCACTTTGCCCTGACCAGCCGCAAGCTTCGGCCACATCTGCTTGCGTAAGGCTCTGGCCTGAGGCTCTGGCGGCTGATTTTTTCGCTTCATAAATAGCTTTGAGCCTAACGCTCTCGGCGACTTCTTCGGCTGATAACGGTCGTCGTTTATTCATAGTTACAAGGTTATTAGCAGCGCTGCTTAAATCACAAATAGCGCTGCTAGTATTTTGTTGCTGGTAAAAAGCAGCACTGCTACTATCCATGGCAGATACCGAACCGTGGAAATTCCATGAAAAAGATTCCTTTGAGCCAATACCTAGAAAAGCACGGCACTCAAGCCGCGCTGGCTGCTGCTCTTGGCGTGAACCAAAGTGCGATTTCGCAAATGGTTCGCTCCAGCAGAAGCATCGAAATCACCATTCATAACGACGGTCGACTCGAGGCTAATGAAATTCGACCGATTCCAGCCAGACCAAAAAAGTCTGCGGCATAGCGGGGGCTATGCCTGCCACCGAAAGCCCACTGGAACGACTGGAAGCCATGGAGCACCACCTCGATTTGCTCAAGGAAGACCTTGAGCGGTTGCGGGAAGACCTTCGGAGCATTGAGAAATAACGAGAAGGTCGAGTGGCACCAGTATCGGGTTTAGCAGGGGGTCGAGGTAGCGCGCGGAGTTAGCTGTTGATTCATCCAGTAAAAAAGATCCGACCAGGAAGACCATTAGGGGAAAGGAAATGGACAGCAATACATCAGGACGTGCGGGGACATTGAACGCTGAGGGCGAAAGCTCAGTCGGCGGGATAGGTCGCGTCTGCGGGAAAGCAATCGCCTGAATCGCAGGCACAAAAAAGCCGGTGGCTAGACCGGCTTCTTCAACAGCAAAACACTTGAGGGGCCATTATGAACACGATCGCATCCCCCGGCAATACCCGCCATGTCGCGACACTTTTCGGGCAATCGCAAAACGTGTCGCGACACACTATGTCTTCTCGCGAGATCGCCGAACTCACTGGCAGCACCCATGACAACGTGCTGAAAACAGTCCGGGCTTTGGTTGCCAAGGGTGTCGTTTCTTCAAACGACACCCCCTACGTCCATCCGCAGAATGGTCAGGTCTATCGCGAGTTCCTACTTTCCCAGCGCGACACTCTGGTGGTGGTCTCCGGTTACAGCGTCGAGCTGCGCGCACGGATCATTGATCGCTGGCAGGAGCTGGAGGCGAGGGCGGATCAGTTCCAGATCCCGGCGACCTATGCCGAGGCACTCCAGGCTGCTGCCGATCAGGCAAAGGAAAACCAGTCACTCCGCCTGGTGATTCTGGACCAGGCGCCGAAAGTCGCCGCCATCAAGCGCCTTGCCTCGGCAGGCGGTGCGATCTGCATCAGTGATGCCGCCAAGCAGCTTCAGGTCGCCCCAACCAAGTTGTTCCGGTGGATGGAAAAGAACCGCTGGATCTTCCATCGCGGCGGCTCCAGGCGCTGGACCGCCTACCAACCTCGCATCACCTCCGGCTATCTGATCCACAAGGTCACCGCGCTGAAAAGCGATCCGGAGACCGGTGCCGATCGTGCTGCCTTTCAACCTCTCGTAACCCCGAAAGGCCTTGCCTATCTGGCCGAAAAAAATATCGGAGCCTCGCTGTGAGCGTTCAAGCAATGTCCTGGGCGCTCTCTTTGCCCACTGAATCCCTGAAAGACTCGAGTGCGCGTCATGTGCTGCTGTGCCTTGCGAACTATGCCGGTTCCAATGGCGCTGGCGCCTTTCCATCTGCCTCGACCTTGGCGCAGGACACCGGCCTGTCTGAGCGTACCGTTCGCTACAAGCTTGACGATCTGGAGAAGGTTGGCCTGATCCAGAAGGGCAATCAAGCCATCGCCGCCGTGCACATTGACCGTCATGACCGCCGCCCAGTCGTTTACGATCTTCAACTATCGCGGGGTGCAAATCTTGCACCCCGTACAAAACGGGGTGCAGATGACGCAACGGGGTGCAGTTCACAACAGAACGGGGTGCAGCCTGGAACAGAACGGGGTGCAGAATCTGCACCCAATCCATCACTTAACCATCAGGTAACCGAAGAGCAGCTGCAGCGCGATTTGGCTGATGAAGCTTCTCGGCAAGACCAGGCTGCCGCCGAATGCATTCCTTCCACGGCTCGCTTCGCCATGTTCGCCCTTTGGGTGCCGGACGCTAAGTCTCTGTCCGATCAGATCGCGATCGCGGGCCTGCCGATCGGTTGCGTCCCTGACGAAGCGGTTCGCAAGTTCAAGGGCTTCCACTGCGCGAAACCCAACACCCTCGACTCCAATGCTGGCTGGTGCTATCGCCTTGTCCAGTGGGTCAAGCGTGAGCGTGTTCAGGCGGCAGGCCGGGGGCAAGAGCCTGATTTCAACGACACCAGCTGGGCTGACGATTTGGGGGATTTGTGATGGAAAACAAGAAGCCGCGCAGCACGAACCAACTGCTCAGCACGATGGGCAACCTGCCGCCAGTCGCGCTGGTGCAGCCGAAGCAACTTCCTCCGGGCACCGCCGATGTGGTGAACGCGCTGTTCAAAGAATTGCAGGCAATCTTCCCGGCCTGGAAGCAGGCGTGGCCGGATGATGAGTCGCTGAAGGCGGCGAAGCGCAGCTGGATCAAGGCGTTCCTCGTTGCGGGGATCAACACTCTTGAGCAGATCCGGTACGGGTTGCAGAACTGCCGGCAGATCGGCGGAGACTTTGCGCCGAGCGTTGGGAAGTTCATCAAGTGGTGCCAGCCCACCCCTGAGATGCTGGGTATTCCGTCGCACGACAAGGCCTTCCGCGAGGCGCTGGAGAATTCCCACCCGAGTCGGTTCGGCGAGCGCACCTGGTCGCATCCAGCTGTCCGGCATGCCGCGTTGCAATGCGAGCTGCATAACCTCGGCGACCTGATCCCGGAAAAGGCCAGCAAGGTGTTCGACAGGGCTTACGACATCACGATTCGCCGGCTAGTGCAGGGGCTTCCCCTGGAAGAAATTGCCGTCGGCATCGGCCATGACAGCCAAAAATCTGCTGTTGAGTGGGCTTCCGAACTGACCGAGCGAGTAGCGCAGGCCCAGGTGTCGAGGATGGGTATTCCTACAGATGGTCAGTCGGCGCGTGAGCAGCTTTTGCGACGCCTCGGTTTGAAGCCGTCGGCGCGGGTTGTCGGAGGTGCTCAACATGCCTAACCCGTATCTCGCTCCTACAGACCCTGCCGAGTACCGATTCGCTGTGCACTGCTGTGGCTACAAGTGGGACCTCACCTTCGAGCAGGACCACGCTGTGGCCATTTTCAGATCCGTCGAGATGGCCAAAACCTACGGTGCGCGGATGTGGCCTTCGACCTTTGAAGTGATCGACCGATTGACTGGAGAAACAGTATGACGCCCGCTAAACCCAAACTCTTCAAACAAAGGACCCTGCGCGCGAAGCCAGTCGACCGGGAAGGGCAGGAGCAGGCCGCCCTGATGCGCGAGCTTGAGTTGCGCTACCCGGCGGTGTTCGAGTTGATGTATCACGTGCCCAACGGCGGGCACCGCGTGAAGGCGGTCGCCGGCAAGTTGAAAGCCCAGGGCGTGAAGGCCGGTATACCTGACCTGGTGCTGACCATGGCGCGCGGCGGGTTCTTTGGCCTGTACATCGAGTTCAAGGCGACACCGCCGAACGATGCCCCTATCTCACCCAGTCAGCATGCACGCATCCGCAAGCTCAATGAGCAGGGTTATCTGGCGGTAGTGTGCCGTGGACACTTCGACGCGATGGAGCAGATCCGCGCCTACCTGCGACTCGCTCCTACAGTGGTGGCCGCATGACAATGACCGTGGCCTTCTCCGATGCCGAGATTCGTCGGCGTGCCGATGATCCGGCCGCGGTGCTGATGCGTGATCCTCGTCACCCGGGGTTGTACTTCCGATTCACCGAGGCCCGTCCACGTGGGACCTGGAGCTTGGTGGTGCGCAAGAAGTGGAACCGGATTGGCGCCTATCCGGACCTGTCGGCGAAAGCCGTGTTGGCGGCGTTGCCTGACCTGCGCATGCGACTGAGCACCGACCCGGAAGCGGGTGCCGCCGTATCGCCGTGGTCAACACTGGGCGAGCTGTTGAACTGGTACGCCGACCGCATGAGCCGCGACCGCAACCTCTCCGACAAGCGCAAGGCTACGGGCAAGTCGGCCATCGCCTGCCACCTGATTCCGCGCGTGGGTGATTTGGTATTGGCCGATGTCCGTCACGGCACCCTCGACACCCAACTGATGTGGCCGCTGCAGGAGACGCTGTCGCTGGAGTTTGTCCGGCTGATCTTCGGCCTGCTGGTGGTCGCCTGCCGTCAGGCGCACACGTTGGGTCTGATTCCGGTCAACCCGATGGCAGGCATCAAGTTCAGCGACTTCTCCAAGACCAAGATCAAGGCCAAGCCGGCGCGCCTTCGCGGTGTGCAGATCGAGGGCCTGCTGGGCCAGCTGCATGAGCTTTTCGAGTTCGACTCGCAGCCGGCCATGCTCGCGCTGATGATGCTGTGCCACGGCACCCGCATCGGCGAAACCCGTAAAGCCCAGTGGTCGCACATCAGCTTGCCCGAGCGCACCTGGTATCTGCCGGTGGGTAACACCAAGACCCGCGTCGAACACTCGCTCCCACTGACGGAGCAGGTCTGCAACCTTCTAATCCGCTACCGAGCGGCGCAACAGGCGAGCAATTACGACGGCGACTGCCTGTTTCGCTCCCACAGCGGTAAGGGCATGAGCGAAGGGCAGGCCAGTGCCGTGTTCACCGGGTTGGGGAAGGGCGAGTGGAGCAGTCACGACCTGCGCAAGTTGGCCAGGACCGGGTGGGCAGACCTCGGGATCGACTTCCTGATTGGCGAGATGCTGATCAACCACGCCATGGGCCACAACGTGCAGGCCTACATCCACACGACCGTCGAAGAGCGTAAGCGCGCCGCCCTCGAACTGTGGCACGGCCATTTAGACACCAAGGGTTTTTCCCTGATTCACGGGTTGAAGGACGGTAGAAACGAAAATTCGGGTAATCCGCTGGAAGCCACGGAACACAAGGGCTGCAAGGCCATTCAAGAATCAACCATAGGCGAGGTTTAAAAATGATGATTTTGCTCGAAAGGCACACCGGCCTCGCCGTTAACCCCACCGAAGTCAGCTCAATGGTGATCCGCAGCTCAAACGGCTGGCAGGTGCTTGACGTGAAGATGTCGACGGGCGAACGGCACATGGTTAAGCACACCACTCACTGCTCGGACGGCGACGATATTTACGCGGTGCACAAGCAGCTGCTGGAGGCCAAATGAAGAAGTCACACAGCCCAGCCTTCGGTGTTGCTCAGTTGGACTTGGCCAAGTGTCCGGCCTGCCGAGGACGTGCGGTGATCAGGGGCGTATTTCATGAGCTGGCCTGCGTGCAGTGCAACGCCGCCGGATGGGTCACTGCTGAGACTGGCGAACCGCTGCCGCTGGAGGTGCTGGTAACCCAACTGAGCATCCGGCTCCAGGCCGCCGAACACCAAGTTGAACTATTGAAGCGCGAGCCCCTGATGTCGGGTCCGGCTGCACAGTACGAACGGAATAACCGCCGCGGCGCCGGCGGCACCAACTTCACAGGGGATTGATCGATGGCAAGAACAATGAGTTTCACCGAGCGCACCTCCGAAGACCTGCTGGAGCATTGGGGGCGCTGGGTGGTGCTGGGGTCTGGCGTGTCCTGCTGCGCATCTCGCGAGAACACGTTGCACACACCGATGATCACTGACGACGACGCACTGATGATTGACGGACTGATGGGGCGACTGCTGAAGCGCTACCCGGAATGCGGTAATGTTCTGATGAAGTACTACACCTCGCGTGACAAGGCGCTGGTCGATGTCGGTAAGAAGCTGGGCTTCGGCGAAGAGAAGACGCGACAGCTTTGGAAGGCAGGAATAGCCTGGATTGATGGTGCTCTCGATATTCGTCGTCAGGCCGCTTGACAGGACCGGGGTCGAACTATAGATTTCAGTTACTTTGCGGTTTTTCCGCGAGCAAAGCCCGACTCTTGAGTTGGGTTTTTTGCTTTTTGTGTTGTGATTTCTTAAGGATGATGAAGTGGAAGGGATCAACCCATCAATTTGGTTTCCAGTAGTCACGCTGGTTGTTGGTGTTTTTCTGAAAGCTGTTTTTGATGCGTGGACAGATAACAGAAAGGTTGCTGTTGAAAGAGAATCAAGAGTTGAAAAGCGAAAAGAAATTATCCTTTTGCAGCGGATTGATCTTCAGCGAAAAGCGCTCGGTGACTTGCAGATTGCCCTAGCGGACATGATGCGTTCTTCAAACTTGAATTATATGCACGACTTGAAAGCGTTTCGCGAAACGGATGTCTGGGGCCTGACCGAAATGTCTGAAGAGCTGAGTGAAAGGGTCAGAAACCACTTTCGAGCAGTTACCCTTATGAGAGTACGGGTTAGTGATCAGGAGGTTAGGGAGTCGAGTGGTAAATTATCTTCAACTTGCTCCCGCATGACTTTGGTGTTGTCGAAGGAAGAGGCGGATAAATTGTTGGACGTAGCAACCGTTGAATATTCGGCGATAAACGAAAAAGTAGGTGCTGCCCTCAGAGCTTTAGAGCATGAAGAGCAAGCGCTTCTTGTGTAAGTATTGATCAAGACATTGTATGTCCAGCAAGTTGTAAGTAGCCAAGCCATCGAACTGGGCATTTTAATGCAGACGAAGCGCAGGCTGACGCGATAAGTCGGTAGTGGTGTCTCACAAACCCGTGCGGTCACTGTGGGGCAGCGCGATAAGAGTTTGAGGTATGCGATCCAGCGATCGAACCTATGAAGCCGGAAATCCGCACCGGTCCTCTGCCTCATGACAAGCCTCGGCATTTGCCGGGGCTTTTTTGTTTTCGGCTCCACCACACCCATTGCTCCGAGCTGGGAGTGCTGCTGGGGCCGGATCTAACGTACTCCCCGAAAGGGAGGATACCGAGATGCCAAACATGCCCGATAAACCAGATACCTGGCTGCTGGTATTCGCGTGGCTGAGCCAGCACTCGCCGACGATCTACGCCGGTGCGTTGTCCTTCGTAGTGGGGGCCTTGCGCATCATCTACGGCGGTGGCACACGGCGACAGGCGCTGCTTGAGGCCTCGCTCTGCACGCTGATCACCATCGGATTGATCCCGCTGCTTGAGTACTTCGGTCTACCTCAGAACTTCGCCACGGCTGCCGGAGTGTTCATCGGCTTCCTCGGCGTGAAGAAGATCGCTGACCTGGCTGATCGGTTCGCTGACTTCAAACTACCTCGAAGGGCTGAGTAATGGTCCGACTGAAGACGCTGAGCTCTCGGGTAAAGGAGGGTGCAGGCTCTCGCCTCAAGGTAATCACCCCAGGCAGCTGGAGAAGTGACAAGACCAGCACGCAGCGCGGTTATGGTTACAAATGGCAGAAGGCGCGAGAGCGTTACCTGCTCGATCACCCGCTTTGTGTTTACTGCGCACGCCAAGGCCTGACCGCTGCGGCCAGCGTGGTGGACCACAAGGTTCCGCATCGAGGTGATCAGGAGCTGTTTTGGAATGAGACCAACTGGCAGTCCCTGTGCAAACCCTGCCATGACTCGGTCAAGCAGGCCGAGGAAGCAGCCGGACTCGCTGGTTAATTCGGCGCACCGTCTTGGTGCGTAATCAGGCCTCTGACCCGGGGGGGGGTAAAAATCTGGCCCCGACCGGGGACTAGACCGCCCTCGACCGCACGCACACATTTTTTCCCAATTTACGGAAAAGTTAACCATGGCTTTAACCGACAAAAAGCGACGGTTTGCTGACGCTTTGCAGTCGGGAGCCTCGAAAAGAGACGCGGCAATCGCTGCCGGATACTCCGAGAAAACCGCGTCGCAGGCGGGCTCCAAGCTGGCGAAGGACCCCGACGTCATCGCCGCGATTGCTCGCAAGACTCGAGTGAAGAACGCCACTCCGGCAGAAGTTAAAGCTGCGGGGAAAGTTAACTCGCCAGCGGAGGCTGGGCCGCCCGAAGATGGCCTGGTCTTCGCCGAGTTCGACGACCCTCGCGACTTCCTAGTAGCGGTCATGAACGAGCAGGCCGCCGAGCCGAGGCTTCGTGTCGACGCCGCCAAGGCGCTGATGCCATACATCCACGGCAAGGTTGCCGATCAAGGGAAGAAAGAAGCCGTTGCCGATGCTGCGAAGCAGGCGGGGAAGGGCCGGTACGCACAGGGCAAACCGCCCCTATCAATCGTCAAGGGGTGATCTATGCAGTGGACTACCGCCTGCCCGGACTGGTGGCGGCGGCTTTCTGCGGGCGAGTCCATCATTCCGCCGCCGCTGTTTCCATTGGAGGCCGAGGAAAGCCTTGAGGTCTTCAAGGGCCTGAAGATTGTGGATGCACCCGGCAGCCCGACGATTGAGTCTGCATGTGCGCCTTGGGTTCTGGCGTTCGCCGGCGCTGTGTTCGGCAGCTACAACAGCGAGACCGGCGAGCGACTGATTCGGGAGTTCATGCTTTGCATTCCGAAGAAGAACAGTAAGTCGACCATTGCGGCGGCGATCATGCTGACCGCACTGGTGCGCAACTGGCGGCTATCGGCCGAGTTCATCATCCTGGCTCCTACCAAGGAGATTGCGGATAACGCCTTCGTCCCAGCCAAGGACATGGTCAACAACGACGACGAGCTGAAAACACTGCTGCACGTCCAGCCGCACCTGCGGCTCATTACTCACCGCGAGACGGGCGCCACTCTGAAGGTGGTGGCCGCAGATAGCGACGTGGTTGGTGGCAAGAAGGCCGTCGGCGTCCTGATCGATGAAACTTGGCTGTTCGGCAAGAACCCGAAAGCGGCGGACATGATCCGCGAAGCCACGGGCGGTCTGCTGTCCCGACCCGAAGGTTTCATCATCTGGCTGACAACCCAATCGAACGAACCGCCGGCCGGTGTCTTCAGATCGAAGTTGAACTATGCCCGCGGCGTGCGGGATGGCCGGATCGATGACAACCGGTTCCTGCCGATCATCTACGAATTCTCGCAGGAGATGATCAAAAGCGGCGACGCGCGGAAGCCTGAAAACTTCCACTTGGTAAACCCGAACATCAACTACTCCGTAGACCGGCCAACGCTGGAGCGCCTGTTCATGCAGGCGGAGATTGACGGCGAGGCCGAGATTCGCGGCTTCCTGGCCAAACACCTGAACATCGAGATCGGCCTGGCGCTGATGTCCGACAATTGGGTTGGTGCCGAATTTTGGGAGGCGCAGGCCAGGGCGGGCATGACGCTGGATGATTTGCTCGAGCAGTGTGAAGTCATCGAGGTGGGCGGTGATGGTGGTGGCCTCGATGACCTGCTCGGCCTGTCGGCGGTCGGTCGGGTTCGAGACTCGCGCACATGGCTGCACTGGGCGCACGCCTGGGCGCATCCCTCCGTGCTCGAACGGCGCAAGTCCGAAGCGCCTCGTCTGCTGGATCTACAAGCCACCGGCGACCTCACCATCGTGGACAAGATCGGTGACGACGTCGATCAGTTCGCCGCTATCGTTGCGCGGATCAATCAGGCAGGGCTTCTGGATAAGGTCGGGCTCGACCCGGCGGGTATCGGCGCGGTGCTCGACGCGCTGGCCGATGTCGGCATCGAAGAAGAGCAGATCGTAGGCATCTCGCAGGGCTGGAAACTCACCGGTGCGATCAAGACCACCGAGCGCCGTCTTGCCGATGGCTCGCTGCTCCACTGCGGGCAACCGCTGATGGCCTGGGCCTGCGGTAATGCCAAGGGCGTTCCTTCAGCCAACGCCTTCCTGATCACCAAGCAGGCCTCTGGCACCGCAAAAATTGACCCGCTCATGGCCACCTTCAACGCCGTGTCGCTAATGGCCCTCAACCCTGAGGCCCGCGGCGGCCTGGACGATTACCTCAATAACGGATTCTTCGGACTAGTAGGCTGACCATGGCATTTCGTTGGTACAACCCCAGCACCTGGCGGTTCTTCGGTTACACCGATCCGAACACGGGCGACTATGTCGAAGTGGAGATGGAGGTCGGCGGCAAGCGAACCAAAGCCGGCGTCACCATCACGACCAAGACCGCACTGTCGATCAGCATGGTCTGGTCCTGCGTGAAGATCCTGTCGGAATCTCTCAGCGGCTTACCGCTGAAACTGTACGACGACAAAACAACGGGCCGGGAGCAGGTCCCGGAAAACGATCGTGCGTTAAAGCTTCTGCGTAAACCCAATCCCTACATGACGATGCTGAACTTTCTGAAGTTCATCGTTGTGAACATGGCGATGAGGGGGAATGCGTTTGCGCTGATTGAGCGCAATGTCCACGGCACGCCGATCGGTTTGGTGCCCGTCTCCACGGACACGGTATCCATCGACACCGACGGTGAACTGATTTATTGGGTGGCGCCAAAGGATGGGGCGCCGTTCCCGGTATCCCCCGAGAACATGCTGCACTTCAAGCTGTTCAGTCTGGATGGCGTCACCGGGTTGTCGCCCATCGAATACCAGGCCGAAACCATGGGCCTTGCCAAGGCGGGTCAGGATTGGTCTTCCCGCTTCATGCGCAAGGGCGGTTTCACCGGCGGCTATGTGATTTACGAGCAGTTCCTGACCAAACAACAACAGGCGCAGGTCATGGAGAAGTTCCCGGACGTCCGGCAGGGCGATTCGGCGGACATCGGCAAGATGGCCATTCTGCAGGGCAATCCCAAGATTGTGCCGGCCGGCCTCAGTCAGAAAGACGCGCAGTTCATCGAGTCTCAACAGTTCCAGGAAGAGGCGATGGCCGGCATCTACGGCGTTCCGCTGTGGCTGGCCAATCGTGCCAACAAGACCTCGATCATGGGTTCGAACCTTGAGCAGCAGCTCACCGGGTTCATCACCTTCGGCCTCAAGCCCTACATCGATGCGGTCGAGGACGAGCTCAACGACAAGATGTTTCGTTCCTCCTCGCGATTCGTCGAGTTCGTGGTCGAGGGATTACTGCGCGCCGATAGCGCTGGCCGCGCCACTTATTTCCAGGCAGCCCTCGGTGGTTCCGGCGGATCTGGCTGGATGTCCGTCAACGACGTTCGAAAAAAAGAGAACCTGCCGCCCCTGTCCGGAGCGGAGTACGACCGGGTCACCCGGTGGGAGATGCAGACCAATGTTCAGCAAACTTGAAGTTCCCTTCGAGGTAAAGGCCGTCGACGACGCGGGAAACTTTGAGGGCTACGCGGCGGTGTTCAGCAACATCGATCTTGGCGATGACGTGATCCTTCCGGGTGCCTTCACCAAAGTGAAAACCACCCGCGCCGGTCGCTTGAAGCTGGCCCTGTTCCATGACCTGACCCGGCTGGTGGGGTCATCTGAATTCACCCAGGACGATCACGGCCTGTATCTGAAAGGCAAGATCAACCTCGCCGTCAGCTACGCGCGTGACGCTTACGAGCTGATGAAGGAGGGCACGCTCGACAGCATGTCGATCGGCTTCAACACCCTCGTCTCCAATCTCGAAGAGCGAGCCGGCCGAACGGTCCGGGTCATCAAACAGGCAGAGCTTTGGGAAGCGTCGATCGTGCCGTTCGGCATGAACCCGGAAGCGAAGATCACCGACGTGAAGTCGGACATTCGACTTTTTGAAGCCGCCCTACGCGAACGCATGGGGCTCTCACAAAAGGAGGCGGCAGCAGTCGCCTCGCTCGGCTACTCCGCAGTTCACCGTGATGGTGGTACCGCGGCCACGGCGATCGTGGATGAGCTGAAAGAAATATCCAACCTGTTCATAACTCAATTTGGAGTTCAGCCATGACCGCTGATGTTAAAGAAATTCGCGATGCCCTCGAAACCCAACTCAAAGAAGGTTTCGGCGGTCTGCAGAAAAAGTACGACCACGTCGCTGCGGAACTCGAAAAAGGTAATCAGGTCACCACAGACCTTAAATCCCAGATCGAAAACCAGAAGGGTGAACTGCAACGAGTCATCGATCAGGTGCAGGATCTGGAACAGAAGGGTGTTCGCTTGCGCTCGCCTGGTGGTGAGCAAAAAGGCTTCATCGACTTCGTGAAGGGCAACGACGATTACAAATCCCTGTTGGACAAGAAGCAGGACCGGGCAGAAATCGAGATTACCAAATCGGCTATGGCCACCATGTCCGAAGCCAAGGTGACCAGTGCTGGACTGGTGGCGCCTCAGTATGACCCGATCATCCAGGACAAGCCGCGGCAGAACCTGGTGATTCAGGACCTGATTCCATCGACGCCAGTCACCGGCACCAGCTTCACCTACTTCAAGGAGCTGCTGCATACCCTGGGTGCCGGCATGGTTGCCGAAGGCGAGGCAAAGCCATCCAGCGACGTGACCTTTGAAGAGGCCACCGACACAGTCAAGAAGATTGCGGTATGGATGCCGGTTACCGACGAGGCGCTGGACGACGTTCCGCAGCTCTACAGCTACATCCAGGAACTGCTGCGCTACGACCTGAAGTTGAAGAAGGAAGGTCAGCTGTTGAAGGGGGACGGTACCGGCAAGAACCTCAATGGCATCATGACCCAGGCCACCCTGTTCAATGCCGCGCTGAGCAAGGCTAACGACACTGCAATCGATACCGTTCGCCGTGCCTTGTACCAAGTCGGCAAGCAATCGAAGCGCTCGGCAGATGCGGTAGTCATGACCGATCTCGACTGGATGAACATCGAGTTGGAGAAGGACTCCCAGAACCGCTACTTGTTCGCCAACCTGCAGGGCCTGGTAACTCCGATCCTGTGGGGTCGTCCGGTCGTAGCCTCTGACAGCATGGATGAAGGGGATGGCACCACCACCGGTGGTGAGTTCCTGACCGGATCGTTTGCCCAGGGCGCGCGGATCTACGACCGAATGGCGTTCACCATCAAGGTGGGCATGATCAATGACGACTTCATCAAGAACAAGCGCGCCATCCTGGTAGAGGAGCGCCTAGGTCTGGCTGTGCGCCGTCCTTACGCGTTCGTGAAAGGTCGCTTCAAGCCTCAGGCTTGATCTCGTCATTCTTTTATCCAGGGGCCTATTGGTCCCTTTTTTGTGGAGAAGGCTATGAAAGTCAAAGTTCTGTGGGGCTTCGAGGGTGACCCTGACAAGGTCAAGATCAACAATGGCCGCATCGCTGCTGGCGAGACTTTGGATCTGGAAGACGAGGAGTATGCCTATCAACTGATCGGCAAAGGCCTGGCGGTCTTGGACGATGAGAATACGGCTCCGAAATCTGGCCGATCGGCGAAGCCAAACGAGACCAAGTAGATGATCGACCTTGCCCGCGTGAAGCTCCACCTGCGGGTGGATGGCGATGAAGAGGATTCGATCATCACGGGCTACATCGAGTCGGCCAAGTCTCACGTGGCTATGCATTGCGATCGGGTGCTGGTCGAGGCTGATCCGGAGGAGCCCGAGCAGATGGGGCTGACTCCGGATGTTGAGCAGGCCATTCTGCTGCTGGTCGGGCACTGGTACTCAAACCGCGAGGCCGTGGTGGTCGGGACGATTTCCTCGGCTGTTCCGCTCGCAGTCGAAAGGTTGCTCTGGTACAGGAAGCGTTTCTGATGAGAGCTGGCCCGATGAAACACCGCTGCGCACTTCAGGCGCAGGTGCGCGTCCCCAATGGTTCGGGCGGCTTCAATGTCACCTGGGCAGAGATCGGCAAACTTTGGGCAGAAATCACACTGCCAACCGGCCGCATTGCGCCGGTGGCTGAGCAGTTGACGGCCATTGTCACCGCCGAAATCCGTGTCCGACCGCGGCGGGATGTGGTTGCCGGCTGCCGCCTTGTGGAGGTAGTCGGCGGAATCACCAAAACTTACCTGATCGAGGCAGTACTGCTCGACAACGACAGCACGATGCTTCGCCTGCCGTGTTCAAACGTACCCAATCCATAGAGGTTAATCATGAAAGTCATTGCCTTGGGCATCCTTTCCGGCGCCACTGGTGATCGGGAGAAGGGTGAAGAATTCACGGTAGACGCCAAGCTTGGCGCCGACCTGATCCAGCGAGGTCTGGTGGAGCCCGTTGCTGAGGCAACACCTGCTTCCGACAAGCCCGGCAAGGCCAAGGAGTAGCCCATGGCCGCCCGTCGTTCGCGGATGTCTGGTGACTTCAAGCTGCGTCGGACCCTGCGCAACATCCACGCCACGATGGACAACGAGTTGGTTGGCGTTATGCAGGAGAGCGCTGACCGCATCCTGGCCACGATGCGGCAACTCATCCCCAAGGATACTGGTGCAGCGTCGGCCGCCCTGAAGGTGTTCGTTTCGAAGAGCGGCCTCAACGCCGAGATCGGCATTCGAGGCAAACGCGACTCACAGCGGTTTTTCTATCTCCGTTTTCTGGAGTACGGCACCAAGGGTTACAGCGGCACGCTGTATCGGCGGGCTGACCGAAACGCGGTCGGAGGGGAGCATACCAACAACCGCGATAAGTCGAAGCTGTCCGGGCGCCGTAATGCGTTGCGTGCGCGGGACACCAAGAACAAATCGGATGGCACCACCTTTTTTGGCAAATACCCGGATATTCCGGCCCGGCCGGCTCACCCTTGGCTTCGCCCTTCAAAGGATGTGAACCGGGAGTTTGTGCTGGCGAACATTCGGGCAGCGGTTGCCGATACGTTGCGCAAGGCGAGTGAGGGTTTGAGCAATGGCTGATCCATCTGTTGCATTGCAGGAAGCGCTGTTCGCACGGCTGGAGGCCGAGGTTTCGTGCCCGGTCTACGACGGTGCGCCCATGGATTCGCCAATGCCGTATGTCTCGTTTGATCGGGAGATATCCACCAATAGCTCGCCAATCGCCGGCAGGAAGCGCGAGCAGCGCCTGATCTATTTGTCTGTCTGGTCTGATGCTCATGGTCAAGCCGAAGTGAAGCGCATCATTGGCGAGATTGTTGCCGCCTTGGACGAGCGAAAACTGCCTTTGACGGTGGGCCGCGCTGTTTCCGTCAGGGTAGAGCAGGCCGATGCCCAGCGCGATGCTGACGGCGTCACGTACCAGGGATCGATCACGGTCCGCGTTATCACCACCCACTGAATCCAAACCCTGGCCGCCGAGCGGCTTTATCCAATGTGCCTTTGGAGGAACCCCCATGGCCGCAGACAACCTCAATACAGCCGCCGGCTGCCGAATTTCTATCGGCAGCAAGAACGGCGCTGACACCGAAGCGCTCTACAAAGCCGACACCTACGTCGAAATTGGCGAAGTTGAAGACCTTGGCGAGTTTGGCGACACCTTCAGTTCCGTGACCTTCACCTCGCTGCGTGATGGCCGGGTGCGCAAGTACAAGGGCACTGCTGATGCAGGCGACCTGACCCTGACCGTCGGCCTCGACAACGGCGACCTGGGCCAAGCCAAACTGAAAGTCGCTCACAAGGACCGCAGCAAGGGCGACTACAACATGAAGATCACATTGAATGACGGCGATCCGCTTGCCACTCCGGCACTGTTGCCGACTACGTTCTACCTGCGCGGCAAGGTGATGAACAACACCGTCGCCGCCGGCGCCGCTGACAACGTGGTTCGCCGCAACGTCACGATCGGCATCAACTCCGACATCCTCGAAATCCTCCCGGCTGCCGCCGCCTAACCTGCGGGGCTTCGGCCCCGATTCTTAAGGATCCGTCACATGAGCAAGACCCTGCTCGGTACCGTCGACATTACACTCGATGGTGAGACTTACACCCTCAAGCCCACCCTCGGCGCAGTGCGGGCGATTGAAGCCCACTTTGGTGGCTTGCGTGGCGCATCTCAGGCAATCAACGCCCTGAGCGTTGATGGTTGCGCTGTGATCATCGCCAGCGGTGCAGGCCTGACCGGGAAAGCCTCCGAGGCAATCCCTGAGCAGGTTTGGCAAGAAGGTGTACTGGAAGTGTCCGTTAAGCTCAATGCGTACCTGGTCGCGCTTTACAATCCCAAGGGCACTGACCCGGGAAAGCAGCAGCCGGCGAAGGCGTAAGTGCTGTCGAAGACGGCAGTTACGTTGACCGGCTTTACGCGGTGGCCACTGGGTGGCTTGGTTGGTCGCCTGAGGTGGCTTGGAGTACTCCACTCCCAGAGTTGTTTCTGGCAGTGGATGCCCGGGTTGAATGGGCGCAGATGACCAATCCATTTGGTGGCAAATCAGCTGGGCAGAAGGAAAAGCCGAAACCGTCCACAGTCGCCGCCAAATTGCGCCAGGCGCTGACGGGGCGGCGGGGCAGTTGATTGGGGGGATACCATTTTTTTGATACGCTACCGGTTTGAACGGAGTCAAAACCGATGCAATTCCTCATAGTCTTACTTCTTCTGGTCATAGCCGTTGCATTGGCTCCGGGGTTTTTTCTGGGGCTCGTTGCGTTGGTGTTGTCTCTGGGAAATGTAATTCTGTTTTCTTTGGCGTCAGTGTTGATAATTCTGGCGGTGATTTTTGTTTGGGAACGTAGAGCCTCCGACCCAGTTAGGCAGCAGGCCAAAGAAGAGCGGCGGATCAGAAAGATTACCGATGCCGCCAATCGAGCGAACTCAAGGAAAAACTAGTTTTCATTCGCCATCCACTAAAACCCGCTACGGCGGGTTTTTTGTTGCCAGGAGAAATGCATGGCAGATACAGACGTTCAGGGAATGCTGGTCCGCATTGAGGCGACCACCGCACAGCTGCGCCAGGAAATGGCCCGCGCAGACTCCAGTGTTGCCCAGGCGTCTGGCAAGATCGATAAGAGTCTGGCGCGTGTCGATGAGGCTTTTGACCGTGCTGGCGAGAGCGCTGAAAGCGCTGCTGGGCTGATCAAGAGTGCTCTTGCTGCAGCCATTGGTGCCGCGTCTATCAGCAAGATAATCGAGACGGCAGACTCCTACGGTCAAATGTCCGACCGAATTGGTATGGCCACCAGTAGTGTTAGCGAATATGACCTGGTGCAACAGCGCCTGCTGGAAACCGCCAAGCGCACCTATCGTCCGCTGAGTGAAGCGCAAGAGCTTTACATCCGGACGGCTGACAGCTTGAAATCGATGGGCTACGACACCGGCCAGGCGCTGGATGTGATGGACAGCTTCAGCTTCTTGCTGGTGACCAACTCAGCTTCGGCCGATAAGGCCAGTGCCGCCATCGACGCCTATTCAAAGGCGCTGCAAACCGGGAAGGTCGAAGCTGATGGTTGGCAGTCGATTCTCGCGGCCATGCCAACAGTAGTCGACACCATCGCCAAATCAACCGGTAGGACGGCTGAAGAGATTCGTAGCCTCGGAGCTCAGGGCAAGCTCAGCCTGGACGTCCTGACGGAAGGCTTGCAAAAATCTGCTGAGGCCAATGGGGTCTTGGCGGACAGCATGAGTGTGGCCGTCCGCGATGCGGTTCAAAATCTGTCAAACGCCTTCACCGTGTACGTTGGTCGGCTCAACGAAAGCACGGATGGCACCGGTGCTCTTGCCGGAGTTATCAGTGGCATTGCAGATAACTTCGAAACTCTTGCGGAAATTGCGGGTGTCGCCGCCGCCGGTGCTCTGGCCGTTTTTGCGCGCGGGTTAGCAACGTCAACTGCCGCATCAGTTCTCTCTACCAAAGCTGCGATTGAGGACTCCCTGGCACGTCGCGCACAAGCAGCGTCTGCTTTGCTCGCCGCTCAAGCCGATCAGAAAAAAGCTCAAACTGCCGTTTTTTTAGCAGAGAAAGAATCGATAGCAGCGAAGGGGACGGCTGTACAGACTCAAATGTCCCTCCAGCTTGCGGAAGCGAGGATGGCCGAAGCTCGAGCAACCAACGCAGTGGCGGTTGCTCAATCGGCTGTAGTAGGTCCTACGAGGACAGTCCTTGGGTTGTTGGGCGGGCCCGCTGGTGTCGCATTGTTAGCAATTGGCGCCGCGACTGCGTTTCTCACTCTGCGCGACAACACGAGTGTTCTCGAGCAGAAATTGGGTGATCTGAGTGACCCGCTCGACAAACTGACCGAGCGTTTCAATAAGCTCAATCGGGCTACACAGTCCGTCACCTTGCGCGAGTTGCGTGCCTCAATCGCAGATACAGAAAAGGACCTTGCTACAGCAGCCGGTTCGATCGCTTTCGAGTTTCAGGCTAGTTTAACTAACGCCGGTCTTGCCGGTGCTTCTGGTTTTATGGGCGGCATGGCTCCGCTACCAGCCGAGTTCCAATCGGCTATGGACATTGTCAACAAGGCCGTTGCCAACTCTGCAAAAGGACAGGCGGTAGATTGGAAGGTCGTGGCAGACCAGGTCAGACAGATTCCAGGTGTCACGGAGGAAATGGCACAGTCGATTGAGACCGGGCAAATCAAGGTTTCCGACCTTACCGTTATCCTTGATAAGCAGCGGCAGACGCTGGCGGAGCTGACCGGTGAGACGGACGCCAATACCGCGTCTCGCGGCAAGAACAACGCCGCAATCGCTGCTGCGGATCAGGTCGGTCAGACATACCTCGAGCAACTGCAAAAGCAGCTGGGTGCCGCCCAGGACAAAACAGCCCTCGAAGCGGCAAACAGGTTTATCTCCGAGAACACCGACCTGACGGAAGGCATGATCGTTGCCATCCGTTCGGCGGCAGCCGCCAAGGATGCACAGAAGGCCGCTGATGATGCAGCCGCCAAGGCGTCAAAAAAGAACGCCAGCGAAGCTGAGTCGGCGGCGAAGAAGCAGCTCAAGGATTTCGAATCGACCGAAGAGAGTTACAAGCGCCAGATCGAGCTGATCAACACTACCGGTGATAAGCAGAAGGATGCCACCGAGGTTCAGAAACTGTCGTTCGAACTCCAAGAAGGGAAGCTTGGAAAGCTCAGTGAGGCGCAAAAGAAGCGGCTGATGGGCATGGCCGCTGAGCTGGATGCGCTGAATAAGCTGAAGAAGGCGAACGAGGACGATCTGAAGCTTACGGCGTTCAAGAACGCCCAGGCGCTGACCACCCAAACCACGAAGGATGGCTTCGACCAAGAGCTTGCCGGTGTTGGGATGGGCGACAAGACCCGCGACCGGATGCGCGCTGATCTGGTGATGCGTCAGAAGTACGCCGCTGATGTGGCCAATCTCGAGGAGCAGCACAACACCGGCCAGCTTGAAGACTCGCTATACGCCAAGGAAACGGCAGTTCTCAAAAGTGAGTACGACAAGCGGCTACAACACCAGCAGGACTTTTACGCTGCAACGGATGAGCAGCAAGCCAACTGGATGAATGGTGTCAATGAGGCGTGGGCCAATTACGCCGATGCAGCGCGTGACTACTCGGCACAGGCTGCCGACGTCACCAACACCGCGCTGAACGAGGCGACCGGTGGGCTGGGCACGTTCTTCTCGGATGTGGCCAGCGGCGCGGAAGATGCGAGTGATGCCCTGGGCGACATGATCGGTAACTTTGCCAAGTCGATGTTGAAGGCATTGGGCGACATGGCCGCGCAGTGGCTGATCTATCAGGGTGTGCAGATGCTGGTCGGGAAATCCACCCAGGCAACGGCGGCAGGGACGCTCGGCGCCAATGCGGCGGCGATGTCTTTGCAGGCCGGACTGAACGCCTATGCCTCCACCGCGGCGATTCCGATCATTGGTCCAGCGGCCGCGCCTGCTGCAATGGCTACGGCGTTGAGCGTCACGGGCCCACTTGCTTCGGCGGTAGGCATGACGGCCATGTCTGGTGTTGGCTTTATGGAGGGTGGCTACACCGGTAATGGGCGACGTGACGAAGTTGCCGGTCCGGTCCACCGCGGCGAGTACGTGTTCAACTCGGAGGCTACAGCCCGGATTGGCGTTGGAACCCTAGAGGCAATGGCCAACGGCAAGGCTGCGATGATCAGGCCGTCTGGCAGTACCGGTGGTGATTCTTCCTCCGGCGGTCCGGCTCCCATCGTTTTCAACGCCCCGGTGACCGTGCAGGCACAGCCAGGCATGAGCGAGCAACAAGCGCAAATGCAGGGCGAATCAATCAGTGCTGGCCTCGAATCGCGGTTCGGTCAGTTTCTCGATCGGGAAATGCGCCAAGGTGGAAGACTCTGGAGGCGTAACTGATGGCCGAAGTATTCATTTTCGACGTTCAGCTTGGGGCTGATGGGGATGTCTCGCAATCAACCTGGGAGAACGAATTCGGTGATGGCTATGTCCAGGCTGGAGGGATTGGCATCAACACCAAGCGCCAGGTCTGGAATCTCACGCACACCGGCTCATTGGAGGCGGGGGATGAGTTGCCACTGGTGCAGGCGTTCCTTGATCGCCACGAGGGTTACAAATCCTTCCTCTGGACACCACCTGGTGACGTGCAAGGTCGGTACCGCTGTACTGGGTATAAGTCGCGGCCACAAGGTGGCACGCTCTATACGCTGACCTTCGTCTTCAAGCAGGTCTACACCCCCTGATCCATCACTCAATCGAGCCCCGCCAAGTGCGGGGCTTTCTGTTTCTGGAGGCTCATGAACTACAGCACTGACATCCAGAAGCTCGAGCCGGGCAACCAGATTCGGCTTTTCGAGCTCGATGCCACTCGCCTTGGTGCAAACCTCTGGCGCTTCCATGGGCACGCCCAGGAGGCCGACATCATCTGGCAGGGGCAGGTGTATTCACCGCTCCAAATCACGGCAAAGGGCTTCGATATTCGGGGGGATGGCCGTCCGGCATCGCCGACGTTACAGGTGGCCAACGAGTTAGGTGGCGTTCCCGGAGCGATCACCGCGCTGTGTTTGCAGTTCCGTGATTTGGCCGGCGCTAAGGTGCGGGTTATCGAAACGTTTCGGCACTTTCTGGACGCGGCGAACTTCCCCGAGGGGAATCCTACTGCCAGTGATCAGAGCAAGATCAACCTCTGGTACATCGAGCAGAAGACCGAAGAAAGTCGCGCCTCGGTGGTGTTTTCTCTGTCGAGCCCCACGGACATGGAAGGCCAGCAGCTGCCTTCGCAACAGATCACCAAGCTCTGCCGATGGGCTTGTCGCGGCGGGTACCGGGGCGAGGCCTGCGCGTACACCGGCAGCGTCATGTTCGACAAAAAGAATCAGCCCACCGACAACCCTGCGCTCGATCGCTGCGGCGGCTGGTGGAGCAGCTGCAAGCTGCGCGGCAACACTCGCCGGTTCGGCGGGTCAATGGGCGCGAGCCTGATCGCAAGCTCGAGGTAATCCATGCGCATCAACAAACAATTGCAGGACACGATTCGCGCTCACGCGGCTCAGGCCTATCCGGCTGAAGCCTGCGGGCTGCTGATTAACACCGCTGATGGCCGTGAATATGTGCCGTGTGCCAACGTGGCGAAAACTGACCGGGAAAACTTCCAGATTTGCGAGCGGGATCAGGCTGCTGCCGAGGATCGCGGCGAGGTGCTGGCGATCATTCACAGCCACCCGGACAAGTCTCCGACTCCAAGCATGGCCGACCGGGTCAGTTGCGAGCTGCATGAGCTGCCGTGGGGCATTGTCGGGTGGCCGGGTGGCGAGATTGAATGGTTCAAGCCGTCGGGTTTCCAGGCGCCATTATTGGGCCGGGACTTCTCGCACGGCCTATTGGATTGCTGGGCCGCTTGCCGGGACTGGTATGCCCGTGAAGCTGGGCTGCATTTGCCGAACTTTGAGCGACATGACCTGTGGTGGGAAGACGAATCAGGTCCGAGCCTGTACGAAGACAACTTCAAAGCCACCGGTTTCTATCAGGTGGAGACGGCGCGGCGTGGCGACATGCTGGTGTTGCAGATCCCGACCCCGGGCCGAAACTGCTTTCATCCCAACCATGCGGCGATTTACTTGGGCGATGAGCCCGCTTTGGTCAGCGAGCCGGCGGCCACCCTGGGCGGCGCCGGCCCATTCATTTATCACCACATGCCCGGACGTCTTGCCAGTCGTGAAGTCTACGGCTGGTCGCAGGCCAACCGGGTGAAGTTGATTCTTCGGCACAAGGACTACCGACCATGATGCGCACCATAAAGTTGGGTGGTGTGCTGGGTAAACGCTTCGGTCGCCAGTATGTGCTGGATATCCACGGTGTACGCGATGCGATGAGCGCGCTGTGCAACATGAAGCCAGGCTTCGAGCAGTTTCTGCGTCAAGCGGAGGAGCGGGGGCTTGTCTTCGCTGTGTTCGTCGATGATCGAAACCTCGCCGAAGCTGAGCTCGACCTGAAGGATTCCAGCGGTGGCGATATCCGCATCATGCCGATCATTCAGGGCAGCAAGCAGGCGGGCATGTTTCAAACCCTGCTCGGTGTGGCGCTAATCGTGGGTGGGATGTTCACCGGTGGCACGACCTCAACGTTGGGCACGGCCTTGCTCGCCGGCGGTGCCGCTATGGGGCTGGGTGGCGTAGTGCAAATGCTGTCTCCCACCACGAAGTCCAACACCAGCGACAAAAACGAAGACGGCAACAACCCGAGCTACGGCTTCGGCGGAGCAGTCACGACCATTGCCCAGGGCAACCCGTACCCGCTGCTTTACGGCGAGCGGGAGATCGGCGGGGCGATTGAGTCCGGCGGGATCTACACCCAAGACAACATTTAATCACCCGCTTCGGCGGGTTTTTGCATTCTGGAGAGGCCAATGAGCGCAGCAAAGAAGGCGCCGCGAACTGCACCGCGCAAACGCCGCGCTGTTGCCGGCAGCAAGGGCGGCCAGGCCAAGCAGAAGCAGCCGAGCATCGCATCCAACAGCGTTCCGTCTATTGCAACGGCCCGGATTGTTTACCTCTGGAGCTGGGGGCCGATCGTTGGGCTGGTGAATGGTCTTCGTTCGCTCAAGCTCGACGGTACGCCGGTGCAGGCTGAGGACGGAACGCTCAACTTCCCAGGCGTGAAGTGGCAGTTCCGTTCTGGAGAGCTGAACCAGTCGCGCCTCGAAGGGATTTCGGAAGCGAGCAATGAAATTTCCGTGAATCAGCCGTTGGTCAGCACCACGCCGTGGCTGCACTCCATTAACAATTCCCTGATCGACGCCGTCCGCATTCGCCTCGCGTGGCCGCAACTGCAAAGCCAGGATGCCAGCGGCAACATTAACGGCGTCCGGATCGAGTATTCCGTTGAGATTTCGACCGACGCCGGTCCGTACGTTCAAGTCCTCAGTTCTTTCGTCGACCGCAAGAACGTCACGAAGTACGAACGTTCTCACCGGATTGAACTCCCCGCCGGCAGTCGTTGGACAATCCGTGTTCGGCGTCTGACACCTGAGGCGAACAGCTCGCTGATTCAAGACGGGATGCTGGTCGAGGCCATTGCTGAGGTGGTCGACAGCGATCAGGAATACCCGTTGACCGCAGTAGGCTGCCTTGAGTACGACGCCCAGCAGTTCGGTGGAGACATCGCCAAGGTCGCGGCACTGATGCGCGGGCGCATCGTGCGGGTGCCTGCCAACTACGACGCTGCGACCAGGACTTACCGCACCAGTGGCGCTGGTACAAGCGGAGGCGTTTGGGACGGAACCTTTCAGGAGGCCTACACCAACAACCCGGCCTGGGTGTTTTACGACCTGGTGTTGCATCCGTACTACGGTCTTGGCGAGCGCATCGACGCGACCATGGTTGATCGGTGGTCGCTGTACCGCATCGGGCAGTATTGCGACCAGATGGTACCGGACGGCAAGGGCGGTCAAGAGCCGCGATTCACCTGCAACCTGTACTTTCAGAAGCAAGCCGAGGCCTACGCGGTATTGCAGGATCTGGCCTCGATTTTCCACGGCATGGCCTACTGGGATGGAAGCCAGATTGTCGTCAACGCCGATATGCCCGGCGATCCGGTTTACACCTACAGCCCATCGCAGATCCTCAATAACGGTGAGATCAAGTACGAGGGCACCCGGGCGCGCGACCGGCACACCCTGGCGATGGTCGCTTGGGATAATCCGGATCAAGGGTTCGAGACTGATAAGGAGCCAGTGTTCGATGACGCCGCTATGGCCGATCTGGGCATGGTGCGTGAGCTCGCCGTCGACGCCATCGGCTGCACGTCGCTGGGCCAAGGGCAGCGTGCTGGGCAATGGGCGCTGTTGACCGAGCAGTTGCAAACACGTGGCGCTACCATACGCGTGGGGCTTGATGGGCAAATTCCCAAGCCGGGCCAGGTCATTGCCATCGCCGATCCGGCGCTGGCTGGCCGTGCGAATGGTGGGCGTATATCTGCGGTTGCGGGCCGAGTAATCACCTTGGATCGCGATACTCCGGTGCCAGCCGGTGCAAGGCTCTTCGTCAACTTGCCCAGCGGCAAGTCAGAAGCCCGCGTGGTGAAGTCGGCTGTGGGTCGAGCTCTGACCGTAATGGCGGATTACAGCGAGGTACCACAGGCCGAATGTGGATGGGCGATCGACTACGACGACCTGAAGCTGATGCAGTTCTATGTCCGCAACGTGACGCGTCCTGAGTGGCACCAGTTTCAGTTCGAGATGATTCAGCACGAGCCAAGTAAGTTCGACGCGATCGATTTCGGCGCGGTCGTTGATACGCGGCCAATTAGCGGTATTCCGGTCGGCACACAGGCTGCACCGGCTCGCGTGCTGCTCAGTCAGCATGTCGTCGTTGAGCAGGGTATTGCCGTCACGAACATGACCATCGCTTGGGATGCTGCACCAGGCGCAGTCGGGTATGACGTCGAATGGCGCTGGGGCGCCCGAGAGTGGGTCAAGGTTCCACGCACCGGTGAGCTAGCTGTGGATGTACGGGGTATCTACTCCGGCCAGTATCTGGCCCGGGTTCGTGCAGTCAGTGCATTGAATGTTGCTTCTATTCCTACAACCTCGGTACTCACCGACCTGCTGGGTAAAACCGGGTTGCCGCCGGCGGTGTCGTTCCTGACCACCACCAGCGAGCTGTTCGGGATCGGTATCAAGTGGGGATTCCCGATCGGTGCCAAGGACACCCAGCGCACCGAGCTCTGGTACGGCCAAACCAACAACCTCGGTTCAGCGACCAAGCTGGCCGACTTGGCCTACCCGCAGGCTGACTACCGGATGCAGAGCCTGCTGGCCGGCGCGCGGTTCTTCTTCTGGGCGCGCCTGGTTGACCGGACCGGCAACATCGGCCCGTTCTTTCCAGTGGCAAACGGCGTGATGGGGCAGGCCAGCTCTGAAGCCGGCCCGATCCTGGACATGATCTCCGGCCAGATCACCGAGTCCGAACTTGGCCAGCATCTGCTCGATGAGATCGACAAGATCTCTGGCGACGGACCGGAGTCTGTCAATGGTCGAATTGATGCGGCCAAGGATGCGCTTGACGACCGGATCGACCAAATCACAGACGCACTGGAATACGTGCCGACGAAAAGCTACCTGAAAGACGACAACGTGCGCGGCGGTCAGCGCCTGTACACCGCCATTAAGGCCGTGCCAGCCAATGCCGGCGGGGCCAATGCGCCGCCTAATCCGACCTACTGGCAAGACATCGGCGGCATCGTGTCGACGGTCAACGCCCAGGCGGTGCAGATCAGCCAAAACACAACCGACATCACCACGGTAGACGGCAAGGTCACGGCTGCGTCGACTTCCCTGCAATCACTGCAGGCGTCGTATCGGGATGATGATGGGGAAGGGGATTTAGCCGGGGGCCTGAATGCGTGGGATAGCGCCGCGAGGGCTGCGGTGGAAGTGCGAACCAGCGCCACGGAAAGGGAAGCAACGGCCATCCGCCTGACCACACTCGATGCGCAGGTCGCAAACAACCAAGCCGGAATTCGCACCCTGGAGACGGTGCAGGTCATCGACCGCTCTGCAACAGCGAGCCGCTTGGAGTTGTTGAGCGCATCGGTCGGTGGCAATACCGCGGACATCGGTGCTGAATCCGAGGCCCGCGTTGGAGCTGATGATGCGCTGGGGAGAAGGATCGATACGATTGTTTTAGGGGTCGGGGACAACACCGCGAAGATCCAGGACGTGCAGGACGCTCAGGTCGATACCAACGTGGCGGTGGCTACGCTGCGGACAACCGTCGAGGCCGTCTACACGACCGGGCGGGACGATGATGCGGAAGGCGAACTGGCTGGAGCGTTGCAGGCGTGGGGATCTACGGCGAAGTTTGCCGAGGAAACCCGCGTCAGGGCGGACGGTGATACAGCCCAGGCGCGACGCTCGGAACAGCTGGAAGTGTCCATCGGCACCACAAACGCAGCGGTGCAGACGGTCAGTCAGGCGGTGGTAGCGCTCGACGGCAAGGCCAGCACGATGTGGTCGGTCAAAATGCAGCTGAACAGCCAAGGTCAGTACGTGGCGGCGGGCATTGGCTTGGGCATTGAGAACGGCCCGGCGGGATTGCAAAGCAAGTTCCTGGTGAGCGCGGATCTGTTTGCCGTGGTTAACGGGATCAACGGCACATTGTCTTCTCCGTTTGCTGTCACTGGCGGGCAGGTGTTCATGCGATCGGCATTCATTGAGGACGGCTCCATCAGTAACGCCAAGATTGGTAACTACATTCAGTCCAACAACTATGTGTTCAACACAAGTGGTTGGATCATCAACAAGGATGGTGGTTTTGAAATGAACGGCACCTATGGCGGGGGGAGGATGCAGCTTACAAGTAACGCCTTGAAGTTTTATCACCCTAATGGGGTGCTAGGCATTGACTTGAGCCTATAGCGATGACGGGAATTACAATCAAAAACGCGGCCGGCCAGGTAATGGTCGACATGACTATGTTTATCAGTCAAACGCAAGGGTTTGTTGATACAGGGGGCGTGAATGGAGGAATAACCATTCCCGCCCCTCCGACGGGTAAAACTCAGTACTACATTATTGTGCCGCTTGTTACGACGGGCGTGACCGGGAAACTGCCCGGTGTAACGCTTTCGGGTAGCACGTTGTCATGGGCGTATTCTTACGCCACTAACGGGTGGGGGTTCTTTTCAGCTAACGCCAGAATTTATTATGGGTACTATTAATGCCGCAATTAATAGTTAAGAAGCCTGACGGTAGCTTGTTGTTTGATACAAGCAAAATCACCTATGGCTTGGTCAAGAGTGGGTACCTTGCTTACAGTTCGTCTTGGACGCGCAGAACCCTCAAGTCAGCCCAGTTAGACCCCACGGATGGAGCCAACTGGACAGCTTCATCATCAGTCAATTCTCCAGCGAATTTTGATCAGGTGTGGAGCTTCACCGTAACCAATGCTAAATCGCCTATCGTGTTTTTGGTCGGGTCTGGTTGTCTGAATGGCACTACAACGTCAGGAACCAGCATTACCTATCATTTCTCCAATGCAAGTGCGAGCACCAAGTTCTACTGCTTCGATTTGATGGCTGACAATATTGCGGGATCACCGTATTTGAAGACGTATGATTCAAATGGTGTTCTCACGTTCAACTCACTACAGCCACCACTGAACATTGCCGGTACGTACCAGCCACCGCCACCAACAGCGCCATCTGGTACTTATGGGGTTCAAACGGCCTACACGGATGGAGTCTTCGTCGGCCGTCAAGATGATGACAACGTTAACAACAGTAAACAGGACTGTCGTTTTGATGTTGCATTGACAGCGGGTGTTGAGTACGCAGTACATCTGCCATGGTCAAGGGCGGCATCAACTGTTGATAACCAAGGGCCGACACCCATTGCATACGCTGTTATTGAAGGCGCATATGGGCGAGTTGGCGGTATTAGTTTCATGTTCGGTGCGTCAGCCGGCACAACTTTAACAACAGGTGTGGCCCCAAGGCCGGTGGGTTGGTACAGCGTGCCGACTGACCGTTACCCAGTTGCTCTTTACATCAAAACTGCAGATCTACCATTCCCCTTCGGATAAGGAATAACCATGCCCTGGTACAGATCAGGAACAGTCGCTGTCACTAGCGGCGGCACCACCGTGACCGGCACCGGTACGGCCTTCGCCGCCAACGCTCGTGTGGGCGATGCTTTTCTAGGCCCGGATGGGCGCTGGTACGAAGTCTCGAACATTGCCAGCGCTACGGTGCTGTCGATTCTCCCCGCGTATCAGGGGGCTAACGCCTCAGCTGGGGCGTATGCCCTGGCACCGATTCAGGGGTACGTCAAAGAGACTGCCGACCGCGTGCGGCAATTGGTCGACCAATGGGGCGCGACGTTGGCCGGGCTCGGCGCGGTCTCTACTGAAAACGTGGTGCCGGTGGCAAAAGGCGGAACGGGTGGCAACACTGCGGCTTTGGCCCGTGCCGGCTTGGGGTTGGGCGCCGCAGCTATCGCGGCCATTCTCGGAATCGTCTCGCAAGGCGGCGGTGTACCGACCGGCGCCATTTTTGAAAAGGTGGTGAACGCGAACGGTGAGGCCACGAAGTTTGCAGACGGCCGGTTGATTTGCACTGGGCCAATTGCTGACTTCGCTGTGGCCGCCGGAGCCGTCGCAACGGTTTCGCCGGCGGGCGTGTTCCCGGTGCTGTTTGCTGACACCGCGTACACCTTTCAGGCCTTTGGCAGCCCTAACACGAGCAATGATGTTTATGGCTACACCCGAACCAACTCAAAGGCGAACTGGTCGGCCACCGCGCTCTTCCGCAACGGTGCGGTCGCGCAAACAATTGTCAGTGGATCGTATTTAGCAATCGGGAGGTGGTTCTGATGATCATCAAGCTTTCACCGCAGGGCGGCCGGGCGCCGCTTTCAGTTCAAAAATCCGGCGATGTGCTGATCATCAACGGGGAGTCGTTCGACTTTCGGCAGCTGCCGGAGGGGGCGGTGCTACCTTGGTCGGCCGTTCAGTGCCAGCACCTGGTGGGCGATGTGACTCGCCGTAATGGTGATCTCATTATCGCCCTGGGGATTCCTTGCGACGCGGCTTCCAGTATCGCGGTCCGCTTCCCCAGCGACATCATCAACCCACCCGATGGCGAAGTGAGGCTTCCAGAATGAACATCGACTTCAGTCAAATGGTCACCGCCGAGCAGCAGTTGGAAGAACGCAAGAATGCCGAGCTTGAGGCTGCGCTCAATGCGCGTCGGACCGCCTACCTTGCCGAGTCAGATCCATTGCGCTTGGAGGCTGACTACGACGCGCTCTCCCAGGGCCTGGAGCCTGATTACACCGCGTGGCTTGCCTCAGTGGCCGCCATCAAAGCTCGGTACCCGTTGCCGGTGAGTGCCGAAGCGTCCGAGATCAACGAAGCCTAAGTGCCTCGCGCACACCAAGGCCCGCCAAGTGCGGGATTTTTTTTGCCCGGAGAAAAGTGATGCCCGTATCCGAGAAAGACCGCGACATGCTCGCCCGCACGCTGTGGGGCGAGGCTCGCGGCGAATCCCTTGCCGGCCAAATTGCCGTGGCCTGGACCATCCGCAACCGGGTGAACGACGGCAAGGACAAGTCGTGGTGGGGGGAGGGCTATTCCGGCGTGTGCCAGAAGCCCTACCAGTTCAGCTGCTGGAACAGGAACGACCCGAACTTCGCTTACCTGAGTGGCGCGAGAAAAATCCCGTTCCGTGAGCTCGCGCAGGCGCGGATTGCCGCTGACAAGGTGGTCGATGGAAAGGTGCCGGACCCCACCGGCGGCGCCACCCATTACTACGCGACCACCATGCCCAAGCCACCGGCCTGGGTGAAAGGTGCCAAGCAGACGCTTGTGCTCGGGCACCACGTGTTCTTCAGGGATGTGCCATGAACCCGGCCTCGCTGAAGCTGGCGCTGGCAGGTGCTTTGCTGCTGGTGCTGGCCACCGCCGGTGGCGTGTGGAAGGTTCAGGACTGGCGTTACGGCAAGCAACTGGCCGAGCAGGCCGGGCTGCATCAGGACGATCTCACCGCTATCAGCAACGCGGCTGCTGCCCGGGTTCGCGCCGATCAGGATAAGCGCCTGGCGCTCGAGCAGCGACTGTCGGCCAGCGACCAAACACATCATGAGGTTTTGACCAATGCACAAAGAGATCAGGCTCGCCTGCGCGATCGCCTTGCCACTGCTGATCTACGGCTGTCAGTCCTCCTCGATGCCACGGATTCAGCCGGTGGCTGTTCAGTGCCTGCCACCACCGGCGCCGGCGGCGTGGTTCATGGAGAAACGCGTGCCCGACTTGACCCAGCGCATGCTCAACGAATTATCGGGATCACCAACGGAGGCGACCAAGGACTGATCGCGTTGGCGGCCTGTCAGGCCTATGTGCGGGAAATTCAGTGAGCTCTTAAAGAGCTCACTACTGGTGTATCAGGGGGCTGGACGAGGGGTAACCTTAACGGCGCTACTTAGTTTTTGGGCTTCAAAAATCTTTGCGTAGCCCGATTGAAGGCAGTCGTATTGGTACATTGTTCTCAGCAGCCAAAGCTTCTGCCAAAGAGCATCATCCATTGCATGCTGTGTAACGTTCAGCTTAAGCAGGCCGGCTTCCCGCATATCGATGACGGATCCATGGGAGTGGTAGTGCCCCCTTGTCGCCATTTTCGCTATGGTTTCATTAATTTCTTCTGGCCCAAGATGCGACATCATCCCTCGTGACAGCAGTTCGCGTGCAAGCTTCTCGGTTTGGCCACGAGTTGTTAACGCGAGCTGATACTCGATGGGGTTGAACGAGCCTGCTGGCGCGTTGAGAATAAAATCTACCGGGACCCCGTTGTAAAACGGATCAATTGGGCCCAGCTCAGATTCCACTCCCATCATGATTGTCGAGCCGCACATAGCGATGACGGTGCCGTTACTTTTTGCTCGTCTGGGAACGATAACCCGAAGGTCTGGAGCTGCCTGCTGTAGCAGTGAGCAGATTTTTTCCGTCGGATCGGTCCAGCCACCATTGGTTTCAAGTAGCAAGTCGATTGGTCTTCCGAGGGATCCTCGCAATAGCTCGGCAAAAAGCACGTCGTCGCCCATATCAATTTGTGCGCCTGATTGCTCGCACTCAGTGAAATAGACAATTAAATCGCGGCCGGTATCTTCCTGAATGTCAGCGATTAGCTGTTGACGAAGATACCGATCTTTATGCGTGACCCAGAAAAGCGGCGACTGCGGAGGGAGAGTCTTAGATCTAGGGAAGCAGTCCGGCATGGCGTCGAACATCCTGTTCATCTTGGGTGGTCTGATTTTCACCGAGGGCGAAAATGGTCTTTCCGGCATTCATCCGCTCACTAGCTCGACGGATTGCCTCGTATGGGTCACGGCTGGCTGGCGAGGTAACCTCGTCTTTTACAAGGGCCTGATCTGTTCGGGTGCCGAATAAATTTCGTGCCTGAACCATGGCGCTTGATTCACTGAAAAATAGGCTGGTCATGAGCTGCTCCTTTTTTGAAGATCAGCGGTGCACGTAACGAATGCAAGTTATCCACAGGATACGCACATTGCTTACACAAAGTGGCTCGGGATTATCTCCACGTCAAGGTCGCTGTCAAACTATTAATTTGTAAACCGAAGAATGCATATGCAATTGCTTGGTTAAGCCACTGTGTGATTCGACGAATGGTCGTATTGCTGATTGAAGCCATAAGCCCAACGCAGCTTGTGTGAGTGGTGACGCTGCGGCTGTTGGATGAGATTCGGAGAGCAGTAGGTTTTGGTGTGAGGAGGGGGCAGGACGCCGAAGGAGGGAATGAAGCTTGTACCAATTTTTGTACCACTGACCGTGTAAAGCAGGTTAAAACCGGGTATTCCAAAGTAAGGAAGTGCCCGGTTTCATTGGCCATGAGTACTTTGCCTTACCCCTTTAGAATCGCGGTGTAATTCTGTTCCAGGGACATGAAACTACCTGTGGGATTTTACGCAAAGGGCAAGGGTACGGTGGCGGACACGACGCTGCAAGCGTGACGCATCAGCTTTACTCGTCGCGACCTTCCATCATGGTGCGTTTGAGCATGACGTAAACCGCTCCGGCACCGCCGTGTTTCGCCTGGCAGGAGGTAAAGCCGAGCACCTGTGGATGCTGGCGCAGCCAGGTGTTGACGTGGCTCTTGATCATCGGCCGCTTGCCGTCCAGGCGTACTGCCTTGCCATGGGTGACGCGCACGCAGCGGATTTCGAATCGGGTTGCCTCGGCCAGGAACGCCCAGAGGGTTTCCCGGGCCTTTTCCACGCTCATGCCGTGCAGGTCGAGGCTGCCTTCGAACGGAATCTGTCCGGTCTTGAGCTTGCGCATCTGGCTTTCCTGCACGCCGTCACGTGCCCACATCAGCTCGTCTTCAGGGCCGACGTCGATGACGAACTGATCGGACAGCCCGTCGACGGTGGTGGATTCGGTGCGCACGCTGGCCGCCAGACGCAGCTTGGCGATCTGCGCGCGGTCAGCCTTGGGTTTGCCGGTTTCGGCGCGATCGTGCTTGATCGGCTTGACGCCTTGGATCGCGCTTTTGAACAGGGAAAAATCGTCGTCTTGCATGTCAGCCTCCGCGAAGGGCGGCCAGTTTACCCAACTCGAAGCGAATCGGGCGCGACAAAAACGCGCGGCGGTGGGCCTGGAGCTTGAGCTCAGTCGTGTTTTTTCATCAGGTGCGGGGACATGGCCAGTTCCCGCGACTGCCGCGAGCGACGACGGCAACGGCGCCACAGCCAGACCCCGAGGTACAGCACGAACAGGCCGATGACCAGGATCACGGCGGCCCCGGTGCGGCTTGTGTTCAATTCACCCAGGGCGGGTGCGTGGCCGAGCAGGCTGGCGGTACCGGCCATGGCGAGCAACACGCCGCACATCGCCAGCAATGCCGCGAATGTCGCGCCGATTCGAAAACGCCAGTTTCTTTGGCCTTTGGGCCGCAAGCGGCGAGCGTCAAAACCATCGGATAACTTCATTCCGACCTTCCTCAATGGGTATCGGCCCTTCGACCGGGAGTTGACCGGGATGTTCCTGAGGCTAAGACAATTATGGCAAATGAGAGGTTTTTGCGGATGAGCGGCGTATCGGGCCGCTCATTGAGCGTCGATCAGATCAGTTCACGGGTCAGTGCGAGGGTGGCGAAGTTGTCCCCCATGATCGCCATTTCCGTCTGATGAACGTGCGCGGCGCTCAGGACTCCGCCCTTGTAGGGCAAATCGCGTGTGGCGCAGGCATCTTCAATAAGTGTGCATCGGAAACCCAGGTTCTTCGCTGCACGCACAGTGGTGCTGACGCTCGAGTGACTCATGAAGCCGCAGACGATCAGGTCGAGGGCGCCGAGGTCTTCCAGGCGTTTGGCCAGTTCGGTACCGTGGAACGCGCTCGGCAGCAATTTGCCGATGATGGTTTCGTCGCTCTGTGGCTCCAGGCCTGCTATGAATTCACCACCGACGCCTTGCGGGTTGAACATTCCACCGAGCGTTCCGAGGTGGCGGACATGCACGATCGGCCGGCCAGCGGCACGGGCTGCGGCGAGTAACTGCTTGATGTTCGCGACGGCCTCATCCATGCCGCTGAGGGCCAGTGGCCCGCTCAAATACTCTTTCTGGGCATCGATGATGATGAGGGTCGCTTGACTCAGTTTGGCTGCCGGATAACCGCGGCCGCTGAGTTGAAACATCGTTTTTGGAACGGACATTCTGGGGCTCCTTGGAGTGGGGCTTTTGCGACATTGTCCTCTGGCTGAGCGGTTCTGTGAATCGCTACGATCGTAGGTGCCGTCGTTGCTGGCCTGTAGCCTTGTCAATAGTCGAGTTTTGTTCAATGGCCTGGCGAAAAAACGGATAACTCCTACATTTGAATCGATCGTTTTCCCGCGTCGTCGTGGCGCCGTTTGACTGGTAGAATCGCCCGTCGATTTTTCTGGAGTTTGCCGTCGTGATCACTTCCCGCCTTCGCACCCTGCGTGACCATATCCGTTGGGCTGTCAGCCGCTTCCATGGGGAGGATCTGTTTTTCGGCCATGGCACCGACAACGCCTGGGACGAAGCCCGTCAACTGGTGTTGGGCGCATTGCACTTGCCGTGGGAAATTGCCGACAGTTACCTCGACTGCAATCTGGAAGACGACGAACGGGTCCACCTGCAAAATTTGCTCAAGCGCCGAATCGAAGAGCGGGTGCCGACGGCGTATCTGCTGGGCGAAGCCTGGTTCTGTGGCATGTCGTTCATCGTCGATGAGCGCGTGCTGATCCCGCGTTCACCCATTGGTGAGCTGATCGAAAATCGTTTTACTCCGTGGCTGGCTGCCGAGCCTGCGCGGATTCTCGACCTGTGCACCGGTTCCGGTTGCATCGGCATCGCCTGCGCTTACGAGTTCCAGCATGCCGAGGTGGTGTTGGCGGACCTGTCGTTCGAAGCGCTGGAAGTGGCTAACCAGAACATTGAGCGCCACGGTGTCGATGAGCGCGTGTACACGGTGCAGGGCGACGGTTTCGGGGGCTTGCCGGGGCAACGTTTCGATTTGATCGTGTCGAACCCGCCCTACGTCGATGCGGAAGACTTCGCCGACATACCGGACGAATACCAGCACGAACCGGAACTGGGCCTGGCCTGCGGTGACGACGGTTTGAACCTGGTGCGGCGCATGCTCGCCGAAGCGGCGGATCACCTGACCGAGAAGGGCCTGCTGATTGTCGAAGTGGGCAACAGCCAGGTGCACGTAGAGGCGTTGTACCCGGAAGTCGACTTTGCCTGGCTGGAGTTCGAGCGTGGCGGCCATGGTGTGTTCATGCTGAGCGCGCAGCAGTGCCGGGAGCACCAGGCGTTGTTCGCTTCTCGCGTCTGACCTCTAAAATCTTCGCGGGCAAGCCCGCTCCCACAGGTTCAGTGTCTGCCGCATCATTTGGGTACGACACAAATCCTGTGGGAGCGTGGCTTGCCCGCGATGGTCGCGCCGCGGTCTCAAGCCTTCAACGGTGCGTCGCAATCCAGATCAGCAACCCCGCCTGAAACACCGCAAACGCCACCAGGCAAGTAATGGTGAAGCGCAGCCCGGCGTCCTCGCGTTTGTATTTGCTGACTTTCTCTTCGTGTTTCTTGAGTTTGACTTCCTGCTCGGCCAGGTTCTGTTCGGCTTGCTGGAGCATCTGCGCCGCCTCGAGAATTTCCACGACCTGCAGTTTTTCGCTGTTCCAGTCGCCGGAAAGGTCGCCGACCTTGACCGGCTTGACGCTGCCTTTCAAATGCTGGGCATCGGCATACACCACGTCGAAACCGTGCACGCGTAAAAAATGATCGCGGCGCAGGCGGGTATCTTCGTTCAGCGCATCCTTGTTGTTCAGGTCAACGCCGTCGACGGTGTAGGTCGGCCAGCGCTTCTTCGCCCAGTTGATGCCCTGGGCCGCCAGGAATCGGCCAATGCCACGGTTCAGCGGTTCAATCTGCAGTCCGCTTTCCGGTCCGAAATGCACGCGTTTTTCGGCGTGATCGACCCACACGTCCAGATGATTCTGTTCCTTGCGCACGCGCTGGCCGGGCAGGGTGATGCTCATGCGCATCAGGCTGCGCTCCTTGTCGTTGCGCTCGGCATAGCCGAACTCGACAAAACGCAATGGGCGCCCGCCTGTGTTGCGGTCAGTCTGCAACTGCGCCAGACGGAGCATTTTGTGGTGCTCGACGTGGACGTCCGCCCAGGGCAGCTCGACCGCTGGCGGTGCGTCTTTTTCAGCGGTGGTGTCGGGTGAAGTCTGGGTGTCAGTCATAACGGCGAGATCCTGTCCAAGCTCAGCTTGTCGCCAGCCAATGTGGTGGTGACAAAGGCTTATCGGCCGTTTTTTTCAAGACTGGAGGGCCAGGGGGCGTGAAAACTGGTTGAGAACGCCCCCTACAGCGCTCAACTGGTGCGAAGTCCATCAATAAACCCGAGGATTCGCGTGCCCAGTTCCGCCGCGAGGGGCAATTGCGGATCTTTATAGGACGCCAGTTGGCGTTTGACGTCGTTGGGCACGATGCGCATGACGTGGTTCATGCCTTCGATCAACGCCAGTTCGGCGTCCGGTTTGGCGGCCTTGAGCAGCCGGGCATCATTGACGCCGACCTGGATGTCGTTGCTGCCCTGGATGATCAGCGCCGGCATCTTCAGCTTGGCGAACGCGGCGGCCGGGTCTTGGCGGAACAGGGAAATCAGGTACGGTTGCACGCTCGGACGGAAAATTGCCTGTAATGGTGGCGGCACGTTGTCGTCGGGTTTCCCGGCCTTGAGGCTGTCGAGCAACTCATTGCTGCGCAGCATCAGCGGCGGCGGCAGGCGATTGCCCAGTTGCTGGCGGATGACCTGATCAACCGGCCTTGCGCTGCCGGAGACAGAAATCACCGCGTCGGCATCGATATTCGGGGCGGCGAGGCTGGCGATCAAGGCACCCTCGCTGTGACCCAGCACAATCAGCTTGCCGAAACGCGGATCGCTCTTGAGCTTGTGGCCCCAGGCTTGGGCGTCGGCCACATAGGCGTCCACCGTCAGGTTACGTTCGTCCGGTGTGGCGGCCAGGCTCGCGGCCACACCGCGTTTGTCGTAGCGCACACTGGCGATGTTGTGTTTGGCCAGTACCCAGGCCAGGCGCTTGAGGCTGTCATTGCGCCCGCCGTCGGCGTTGTTTCCGTCACGATCCGTAGGGCCGGAGCCGGAAATGATCAGGACAACCGGCACGGGGTCGTCGGATTTTGGCAGCAACAGCGAGCCGAAAAGCTCGCCGGTGCCGGTATCCAGCGTGATCGGTCGTTGCAGGACAGTCGCCTGGGCGAAGCCGGAAATCAGGGTAAGGCTCAAGGCTAGAACTCGCAGCATCATCGCGCCATCATCAAGAAGATGCCGGTTGGACTCACAGGCACCCATAAGGTTCGAGGATGAACTACTTGGGTAGCCTGCGTATACTGGCGCGCATTACGTATTCAGGTTCATTTCACGGAGCGTCCTGCATGTCCGGCAATACCTACGGCAAGCTGTTCACTGTCACCACCGCGGGCGAAAGCCATGGTCCGGCGTTGGTCGCCATTGTCGATGGCTGCCCGCCGGGCCTGGAGATATCCCTGGAGGATCTGCAGCGTGACCTGGACCGTCGCAAGCCCGGCACCAGCCGCCACACCACCCAGCGTCAGGAAGCCGACGAAGTCGAAATCCTCTCTGGCGTGTTCGAAGGCCGCACCACCGGTTGCGCCATCGGCCTGTTGATCCGCAACACCGACCAGAAGTCCAAGGACTACTCGGCGATCAAGGATCTGTTCCGCCCGGCCCACGCCGACTACACCTACCACCACAAGTACGGTGAGCGCGACTACCGCGGCGGCGGTCGCAGCTCGGCCCGTGAAACGGCGATGCGCGTGGCGGCGGGGGCGATTGCAAAAAAATACCTGGCGAGTCAGGGCATCGTCATTCGCGGCTACATGAGCCAGCTGGGGCCGATTGAAATCCCGTTCAAGACCTGGGAATCGGTCGAGCAGAACGCCTTCTTCAGTCCGGATCCGGACAAAGTGCCGGAACTGGAAGCCTACATGGACCAGTTGCGCCGCGATCAGGATTCGGTCGGCGCGAAAATCACCGTGGTCGCCGAAGGCGTGATGCCGGGCCTGGGCGAGCCGATCTTCGACCGCCTCGATGCCGAACTGGCCCATGCGCTGATGAGCATCAACGCGGTCAAGGGCGTGGAAATCGGCGCCGGTTTCGCCAGCGTCGCCCAGCGTGGCACCGAGCATCGCGATGAAATGACCCCGCAAGGTTTCCTCAGCAATAACGCGGGCGGAATTCTCGGCGGTATTTCCTCCGGTCAGCCGATCGTCGCGCACCTGGCGCTGAAGCCGACGTCGAGCATCACCACACCGGGCCGTTCCATCGACATCCATGGCAACCCGGTGGAAGTGATCACCAAGGGGCGTCACGACCCGTGCGTCGGCATCCGCGCCACGCCGATCGCCGAGGCGATGATGGCCATCGTGCTGATGGATCACCTGCTGCGTCACCGTGGGCAGAACGCCGATGTGCGTGTGAGCACGCCGGTGCTGGGTCAGCTGTAAATGGCTGACTTCACAGTCGCAGCCGTCTGATGGCGACTGCGGCGCTCCCGTACTGGCGGCTCTCCAGTTTCTATCTGTTCTATTTCGCCTTGCTCGGTTCGACAGCGCCGTTTCTGGCGCTGTATTTCGATCACCTCGGATTCAGTGCCGCGCGCATCGGTGAACTGGTGGCGATCCCGATGCTGATGCGCTGCGTGGCGCCGAACATCTGGGGCTGGCTGGGCGACTACACCGGTCGGCGGCTGACCATCGTGCGCTTCGGCGCGGTGTGCACGCTGCTGACCTTTTCGCTGATTTTCGTCAGCAAGACCTACGCCTGGCTGGTGATGGTCATGGCCTTGCATGCGTTCTTCTGGCATGCGGTGTTGCCACAATTCGAAGTCATTACCCTGGCGCATTTGCAGGGGCAGACCTCGCGCTACAGCCAGATTCGCCTGTGGGGCTCGATCGGTTTCATCATCACCGTGGTCGCGCTGGGCCGGCTGTTCGAATGGCTGAGCCTGGACATCTACCCGGCGGCGCTGGTGCTGATCATGGCCGGCATCGTGCTCAGCAGCCTGTGGGTGCCCAATGCTCAACCGGCGCCGGGCAACCGGGTGGCGGGGGAAGGGTTCCTCAAGCAACTGCGCAGCCCCGGCGTATTGGCGTTTTATGCCTGCGTGGCGCTGATGCAGATGAGTCACGGGCCGTATTACACGTTTTTAACGCTGCACCTTGAGCGACTGGGTTACAGCCGCGGCGTGATCGGCATGCTCTGGGCGGTCGGCGTGGTGGCTGAAGTGCTGATGTTCCTGGCCATGAGCCGGATCCTCGCGCGCGTCTCGCTGCGCCGGGTGCTGATGGCCAGTTTTCTGCTGGCAGCTTTGCGTTGGCTGTTGTTGGGTTCGCTCGCGGAGTTTCTTTGGGTGCTGTTGTTTGCCCAGGTGCTGCACGCGGCGACATTCGGCAGCTTTCACGCCGCTGCCATTCAATTCGTGCAACGTAGCTTCGGTGCGCGCCAGCAAGGCCAAGGCCAGGCGTTGTACGCCGCCCTGGCCGGCACCGGTGGCGCATTGGGCGCGTTGTACGCCGGTTACAGCTGGAACGCCCTCGGCGCGGCATGGACCTTTAGTATTGCCAGTCTCGCAGCCGTCGCGGCTGCCGTTATCATTGCCACACGTATGCAAGAGGACAGGCCATGAGCCTTACCCGTGAACACCTCGCCCAGGAAATCATCGACGCCGGGCGTTTTCTGTATGGTCGCGGCTGGTCGCCAGCCACCAGCAGCAATTACTCGACTCGCCTGTCGCCGACCGAAGCCTTGCTGACCGTGTCCGGCAAGCACAAGGGGCAACTTGGCATGGATGACGTGCTGGCCACTGACCTGTCGGGCAACAGTCTGGAACCGGGCAAGAAACCGTCCGCCGAAACCCTGTTGCACACCCAGCTCTACACCTGGCGCCCAGAGATCGGTGCCGTGCTGCACACCCATTCGGTGAATGCCACTGTGCTGTCGCGCCTGACACCGCAAGACTTCATCGAGTTCGAAGACTACGAACTGCAAAAAGCCTTCAGCGGTGTGACGACCCACGAATCCCGGGTGCGCGTGCCGATTTTCGACAACGATCAGGACATTGCGCGCCTGGCCGCCAAGGTGCAGCCTTGGCTCGACGCCCATCCCGATTGCGTCGGCTACCTGATCCGCGGTCATGGCCTGTACACCTGGGGCGCGCGCATGAGCGATGCCCTGCGGCAGATCGAGGCCTTTGAATTTTTGTTCGAGTGCGAGTTGAAGACGCGCTCGCTCTTTAACCGTAACGCATGAACCGTTAAGGAGTTGCCACGATGAGCAGCCTGTCCGTTTATCACGTCTCCAGCCCTGAAACTCCCAACAAGGTGCTGACCCATTTCGAAGACATCGCCTCGACCCTGGCCGAGCAGGGCGTGCGCTTCGACCGCTGGCAAGCGGCGGCGAAGATCCAGCCGGGCGCCACTCAGGAAGAAGTGATTGCCGCCTATCAAGAGCAAATCGACAAACTGATGACCGAACGCGGTTACGTTACCGTCGACGTGATCAGCCTCAACAGCGATCACCCGCAAAAAGCCGAACTGCGTGCAAAATTCCTCGACGAACATCGTCACGGCGAAGACGAAGTACGATTTTTCGTTGCCGGCCGTGGCTTGTTTACCCTGCACATCGACGATTACGTCTACGCGGTCCTGTGCGAGAAAAACGATCTGATCTCAGTGCCGGCCGGCACCAAACACTGGTTCGACATGGGCGAACATCCGCATTTCGTCGCGATCCGTCTGTTCAACAACCCGGAAGGCTGGGTGGCCAATTTCACCGGCGAAGACATCGCCAGCCAATTCCCGCGCCTGGAGGACTGAGTCGATGCCGATCAAAGCGATTCTCACCGACATCGAAGGCACCACCAGCGCGGTGAGTTTTGTGTTCGACGTGCTGTTTCCCTATGCCGCCAAACACTTGCCGGCGTTTGTCCGTCAGCACGCCGAACGCGCCGACGTGGCAGAACAACTGGCTGCCGTGCGCCGCGACAGCAACGAACCGAATGCTGACGTCGAGCGGGTCATCGAGATCCTGTTGGGCTGGATTGCCGAAGACCGCAAGGCCACGCCGTTGAAAGCGTTGCAGGGAATGGTCTGGGAGCAGGGTTATCAGGCCGGGCAACTGAAAGGCCACGTCTACCCCGACGCCGTCGAAGCGCTCAAGCAATGGCACCAGAACGGCTATCAACTGTTCGTTTATTCCTCGGGCTCGATCCAGGCGCAGAAGTTGATCTTCGGCTGCTCGGAGGCGGGGATTTGACGCCGCTGTTCAGCGGCTACTTCGATACGACGTCAGGGCCAAAACGCGAGGCGCAGTCCTACGCCAACATCACCCAGGCGATCCAGGTCGAGGCGCAGCAAATTCTGTTTTTGTCGGACATCGTCGAAGAACTCGACGCAGCGCGCGCGGCGGGAATGGCCACTTGCGGCCTGGCACGTGAGGGTGGGGAACTGGCGGGGCATGTCACCGTGGACAGTTTTGTGCGAATCAATCCTTCAGCCTTCTAAATACTGCTTGGAAATCGCCGCATAACTTGTGGGAGCGGGCTTGCTCGCGAATGCGGAGTGTCATCCAACTTTGATGTTGACTGACACTCCCACTTCGCGAGCAAGCCCGCTCCCACACTTTTTTTACAGCGAGTAATAGGTCGGCAGGGCAAACCGTTGCTGGCTTTGCAGCATGGAAATCTGCGGCAGTTCACTGGCTTGTTCGGCGAGGTCGCGGCGGATCGCACTGATGACCCACATCAGCTGGTCGCCATTGTGCAATTGCCGGTAGGAGATCGAGCGCTTGAACACTTTGCCTTCGCCACCGCTCAGGGTCAGCAGGATCCCGCCATCAGGGCGGGCCTGGGTGGTGACGTCGTAGTTGGCGAACAGGGACGAAAATTTTTCCTGGATCAGGCTCATGTCTTTCAGCTCCGTGATGACTTGAATGGCAAGCATGGGGAGACTGTTGCAGCCTTTGTGCCAGTAATATCAGTTGATTTATATTGATAAAAATCAACAGCTTACGTTTTTTAGTGATATTTGCTTTCGTGCAATCTGCATGAATGGCCATCGTGCATCCTGCATTTTGCAGGTACGTCGGCGACTCGATGGAACCCATTGGCGTGCACGGGATCACCTACGCGCAGCGCTGTCGCGGATCTGGATCGCAGATCAAGATCGTAGATACAAAACATTTCAAAAACCGCGTGTACAGCTCAAGAACCGTTGACGTATTTTCGGGCTCAGTCATCGCCGCCCGACAATAAAAAAGATCGAACGGGAGCATCATGAGCCGCACGTCAAACGACACGATTACCTGGGGCATGATGCTCCGCAAGCTGCCTTCCATTGCCAAAGCCATCCCCCGGGTGGTGAAGGGCATGAAGGCCGCCAATGTCACGGACCCGACCCAGGCGTGTGGTTTGGGCTGGTGTTTCGAGCAAGCCGCGTTGCGCAACCCGGATGGCCCGGCGCTGTTGCAAGACGACGTGACGCTCAGTTACTCCGAGGTCAACCAATGGGCCAACCGCATCGCCCATCACCTGATCGGTCAGGGCATCGGCAAGGGGGATGTGGTGGCGGTCTTCATCGAGAACCGCCCGGAACTGCTGGTGACGATTCTGGCGGTGGCCAAGGTCGGCGCGATCAGTGCGTTGCTCAATACCTCGCAGACCCGCGACACCCTGGTGCACAGTGTGAATCTGGTGGCGCCGGTGGCGATCATTGTCGGTGAGGAGTTGGTCCCGGCCTACCTGGCGGTTCGTGATCGGGTGTCGATTCAGGCTGCGCGAACCTGGTTCGTCGCCGATCAGGACACCTCTCGTCAACCGGGCATCGCGCCTGAAGGTTTCATCAACCTGATGACCGTCAGTCTCGATGACGCCAGCGACAACCCGGCCAGCAGCCAGCGGATTTTCTTCGACGATCCCTGCTTTTATATCTACACCTCCGGCACCACGGGGCTGCCCAAGGCCGGCGTGTTCAAGCATGGCCGCTGGATGCGCAGTTCGGCGAGTTTCGGCATGATCGCCCTGGACATGCGCCCGGACGATGTCGTCTATTGCACCTTGCCGCTGTACCACGCCACGGGCCTTTGCGTGTGCTGGGGTTCGGCGGTCAGTGGTGCCAGCGGGTTCGCCATCCGCCGCAAATTCAGCGCCAGTCAGTTCTGGAACGACGTGCGCAAGTACCGGGCAACCACCATCGGTTATGTCGGCGAATTGTGTCGCTACCTGGTCGATCAACCGCCCAGCGCCGACGACAGCCGGCACGACGTGAAGAAGATGATCGGCAACGGCCTGCGTCCCGGCGCCTGGAACGAATTCAAGACCCGCTTTGCGGTGAATCACATCTGTGAGCTGTACGCCGCCAGCGACGGCAATATCGGGTTCACCAACATTCTGAATTTCGACAACACCATCGGTTTTTCCCTGATGTCCTGGGAACTGGTGGCGTACGACCACGACAGCGGCGCACCGATTCGTGGGGCCAATGGCCTGATGCGCAAGGTCGCCAAGGGTGAGCAGGGGCTGTTGCTGGCAAAAATCGACGACAAGGCACCGCTGGATGGCTACACCGATCCGCAGAAAACCGCCAAGGTCGTGCTCCACGATGTATTCGAGCAGGGCGACCGCTACTACAACACCGGCGACCTGTTGCGCTGCATCGGCTTTGGTCATGCACAGTTCGTCGACCGCCTGGGTGATACCTACCGCTGGAAGGGTGAAAACGTGTCGACCACGGAGGTCGAAAACATCCTCCTGAAACACCCGAGTATTTCCGAAGCCGTGGCCTATGGCGTGGAAATCCGGAATACCAATGGTCGGGCCGGGATGGCGGCGATTACCCCCGCCGAATCCCTGGCAACCCTGGACTTCAGCGAACTGCTGGCCTTCGCTCGTGAGCAAATGCCGGCTTATGCGGTGCCGTTGTTCCTGCGGGTGAAAGTGAAAATGGAAACCACCGGGACTTTCAAGTATCAGAAGACCCGACTCAAGGACGAGGCCTTCGACCCGGGTAAAACCGGTGATGATCCGATCTATGCCTGGCTGCCGGGCACCCAGACTTACGTGCAGGTCACGGAGCAATTGTTGTCTGACATTCAGGGCGGCAAGTACCGCTATTGAATCTGGCTATGGCGGCCCATGAGAAAAAACAAGTGACAGTGCCGGGGCGGCTCGGGAAACTGTCGGCTTTTACGAATGACAGAGAAGGGAGTAGCCAATGTCAGACAAAAGCCGCCAGATGACCCCCGAAGAAGCCGCTGAATTTGCCGAACAGGTATTCAACAAGGCACGGGAGGGCGATGCGGCGATGATGGCCGCGCTGCTGACCAAGGGGTTACCGCCGAACCTGCGTAACCACAAGGGCGACACCTTGCTGATGCTGGCCGCGTACCACGGTCATGTGGATACGGTAAAAGTCCTGCTGGAGCACAAGGCCGACCCGGAGATCCGCAACGACAACGGACAGAGTCCGATTGCCGGTGCTGCCTTCAAGGGTGACCTGGCGGTGATCAAGGTCTTGGTCGACGGCGGCGCGCAGGTTGAAGGCTCGTCCTTTGACGGCCGCACGGCGCTGATGATGGCGGCGATGTTCAATCGCGTCGAAGTGGTCGATTACCTGATCAGCAAGGGCGCCGACCCGAAAGCCAAGGACGCCAATGGCATCACCGCGCTGGAAGCGGCGAAAACCATGGGCGCTTCCGATGCTGTTGCGCACCTGGAAAAACTGCTGGGCTGACGCTGAGCCTTGTGGCAAGGGGCGCTCACTACAGGTCCACATTTGCGCTATCCTTCGCGCCCTCAACATTCCCCTCGCTACAGGATCCGCCCCATGAAAGCCGCACTCGTCGAACTCATCAGCAAAATCAGCTCCGGGTGCATGGGCGAAGACGAAATCCTCAAGGTCGCAGACGAAGCGGCACAGGCCTACGCCGATCCGCAGGCTTTTCTGACCGCCAATCCGGACATCAACTACGACGACAGCTTCCCGATTCCGCTGGGTGAGTGGGTGGTGGTCGGCAGCCTGCCGGAAACGGTGCTGTTCCAGGCTGACACCTACATGGACCTGTTCGGCCAGATCGTCGCCTCGTTCGGCCCTGGAGTGGAGTTCAATCTCAAGCCCAAGCAACTGGCCAGGACCGAAGCCCTGACCGCGCTCAACCGTATCCAGGTGCAGATGAGCAGCCTGAACAAGGAAAACGGTGGCTACACGCTGATGAACTTCAGCCAGTTGCTCGATGACGAGTTGCAGGTGGTGCTGGTCTACGGCAATGACGTGCCACGGGTGCTGGAATTGTGCGCAGAAATCGGCATCGCAGCCGCGCCATCCCTGGAAGCCCTGAAAGTGGCGATCCACGTCTGATAGCCAAACACTGTCAATAAAACGGAGCCCTCGCGACGACCGTCTATCCTGAGAGGGCAAATCACTCTTCAGGAGCGTCACCATGGGTTCCACGTTCAACAGCCTGGTTGCCTTGATCATTTTTGCCTTGGACATCTGGGCCATCATCAACGTATTCAAAAGTAGCGCCGAGACCGGGATGAAAATTCTCTGGGTACTGTTGATCGCACTGTTGCCGGTGCTGGGACTGATCATCTGGGCCATCGCCGGGCCGCGGGGCAATGTCAAATTCTGACGGATATCCCGCAAACAACTCCGACCCTGTGGGAGCGGGCTTGCTCGCGAAGAGGGAGGGGCAGTTGAAAACAAGTCGGCTGACACACCGCTTTCGCGAGCAAGCCCGCTCCCACATTCGACCTGTCATGTTCCGCGACGTAGAATGCGCGCCTTTCCCGGTCAATCGAGACGCTCGATTGGCCATCATGGGCGGGTAACCGTCCGTTGCCACCCGCATTCATCGGAGCACTTCCCATGAGCAACACCCTGACCAGCGACTACCTGGAAACCCTCTACGAAGGCTACGGCCAGCGTTTTCGCATGGAAAAACTGCTGCACGAAGTGCGCACCGAACACCAGCATCTGGTGATCTTCGAGAACCCGCGCATGGGCCGGGTGATGGCGCTGGACGGCGTGATCCAGACCACCGAAGCCGACGAATTCATCTACCACGAAATGCTCACCCACGTGCCGATCCTGGCGCACGGTGCTGCCAAGCGCGTGCTGATCATCGGCGGCGGTGACGGTGGCATGTTGCGTGAAGTGGCCAAGCACCGCAGTGTCGAGCACATCACCATGGTCGAGATCGACGGCACCGTGGTCGACATGTGCAAGGAATTCCTGCCGAACCACTCCAAGGGCGCGTTCGATGATCCACGCCTGAACCTGGTGATCGACGACGGCATGCGTTTCGTCGCTACCACCACTGAAAAGTTCGACGTGATCATTTCCGACTCCACCGACCCGATCGGACCGGGTGAAGTGCTGTTCTCGGAAAACTTCTACCAGGCCTGCCACCGCTGCCTGAACGAAGGCGGCATCCTGGTGACCCAGAACGGCACGCCGTTCATGCAGATCGAAGAGGTGAAGACCACCGCCGGTCGCCTGCGCAGCCTGTTCCCGGACTGGCACTTCTACCAGGCTGCCGTGCCGACCTATATCGGTGGCTCGATGACCTTCGCCTGGGGCGCCACCAATACCGCTTATCGCAAGTTGTCCCGCGAAACCCTGCAACAGCGCTTCGCGGGCAGCGGCATCATCACCCGCTACTACAATCCTGAAATCCACATCGGTGCCTTTGCCTTGCCGCAATACGTGTTGCAGGCGGTGAACAAGCCAAGCAACGACTAAAACCCTGTAGGAGCGAGCTTGCTCGCGATAGCGTCAGACCAGTCAATATTGATGTTGAATGTTCTACCGCTTTCGCGAGCAAGCCCGCTCCCACATGGTTTGCGCTGGACGGGTTGAAGCGGGTGTCGGGAGAGATTTTCACATCCGTCGATGTGTTTGCTCCGGCGGAACAATTAGGCAGCTAACGAGGTCGAGATAGAGGTGAGCCCATCAATGGGTTTTATCGAGGAGGCTTTGATGCAAAAGTGGAAAATCACTTTCGTGGATGATCACGGCGAACAAGTCGACGAAGTCTTTGAGTGCGACGAGTGCCCGGATAACGAGCACGCTGCCAAACTCATAAAAGCCCGACTCCTTCCCGTTGCTGCCGAACTGGATCTGAACGATCTGGAAGGGCGGACCGCCGATGCGACCGTCAAAAGTCTGAAAGACCAGTACGCCATTCAAATCCTCGGCATCACGCCAATCTGAACGACACCTGTCGCATTCAAATCCAGACCTTGGCAGAGGCTCTATCTTGGGGCTACTCTGCAAGCGAGATCAGCGAATGAATCGCTAAGGTCTGGTCTTGTCAGCTCCATGCTTGTTTCCCGCCGGCACATCGGTTGCCGTCGCTCGCGCTGTTCGGTTGCGGGTGAGGGAGTACGGAAAGTCTATCCATCGTTTTGAGGAGGACGTTTCATGAGCACAGCCTATCAAGAAGACATCAGCAGCAGCGTACTGCGCCGCATGAAAGAAGGCGGTTTTGACTTTTCGCGGTTTCATCCCATCGAGTTCTACGCCATTTTCCCGGATGAGGAGCGGGCACGCAGGGCAGCAGGTCATTTCCACCATGGTGAATCCCTGAATGCGCAAGTCAGTGTGCGCGACGATGGCGCCTGGGCGCTGGAATTGTGCAAAGTCATGTATGCCACCTACGACGACATCGGCGATTTCGAACAGGGTTTCGAAGCGGTGGTCGAGCCATTGGGCGGCATCATCGAAGGCTGGGGTGTGAAACAGGAGGTACGAGGGCGACTCGCATAACCTTATGAACAGTGACAACCGACAATGACGGCTGACCTTCGGGTTGGCCGTTTTCATTTGCGGGCATTGATAATCGGCCAAAAAAAGCCGCCTGGGCAGGCGGCTAAAAGGGAAGTTCGGTGAGCTTTTCAGCGAATGCCCGGATTATCCGCAGCCGTTGCCGGGCAGTGAAATCAACTCTGACTATGCTGGTGATAGGCGACCACCACGCCTTGCAATGAAGCGGGGGCGATCGGGTTGGGGCATTTGTCGCACAGGATTGGTGCGGTGCGTGCGTGTTGATTATCCAACCGATTGAAATATAAGCGTTTATGCCGATGGCACGGGCCTTGCGAAGGTCTGGACGTCCGAGTGACAAGGAGTACGGCATGATCCGCACCTATTTTGATGAGATGTACGATGCCGGCGGCCAGGTCCGCCCGCATTATCGGGAGTTTGCCCGTTGGCTGGCCGAGACGCCTGACGAGCTTCTGGCACAACGGCGACGCGAGGCCGATCTGTTGTTTCATCGTGCCGGGATAACCTTCACGCTCTACGGGGACGAGCAGGGCACTGAGCGCCTGATTCCCTTCGACACCATCCCCCGCAGCATTCCTGCCAGTGAATGGCGGGTCGTCGAGCGCGGCTGCATCCAGCGGGTCAAGGCGTTGAACATGTTCCTCGCCGACCTTTACCACGAGCAGCGCATCATCAAGGCCGGCATCATTCCGGCCGAACAGGTGCTGGCGAACGAGCAGTATCAGTTGGCGATGCAGGGCCTGGACCTGCACCGCGATATCTACTCGCACATCTCCGGGGTCGACCTGGTGCGCGATGGCGACGGCACCTACTACGTGCTCGAAGACAATCTGCGTACACCCAGCGGCGTCAGCTACATGCTTGAAGACCGCAAGATGATGATGCGCTTGTTCCCCGAACTGTTCGCGGCGCAACGCATCGCTCCCATCGACCATTACCCGAACCTGCTGCTCGACACCCTGAAAAGCTCAAGCCCCATCGACAACCCGAGCGTGGTGGTGCTGACACCCGGGCGCTTCAACAGCGCGTTCTTCGAGCATGCGTTCCTGGCACGGGAAATGGGGGTGGAACTGGTGGAGGGCGCGGACCTGTTCGTGCGTGACGACAAGGTCTACATGCGCACCACCGACGGGCCGAAAGCGGTCGACGTGATTTATCGTCGCCTCGACGACGCCTTCCTCGATCCGCTGGCCTTCAACCCGGAGTCGATGCTCGGCGTGCCGGGGCTACTGTCGTCCTACCGCTCCGGCAACGTGGTGCTGGCCAATGCCATTGGCACGGGGGTGGCGGACGACAAGTCGGTGTATCCGTTCGTTACCGACATGATCCGTTTCTACCTCGACGAAGAGCCGATCCTGAAGAACGTGCCGACCTGGCAATGCCGTAACCCTTCTGAACTGTCCCATGTACTGGCCAATCTTCCAGAGTTGGTGGTCAAGGAAACCCAAGGCTCCGGTGGGTACGGAATGCTGGTGGGGCCGGCGGCGACAGCGGCGGAAATCGAAGCCTTCCGCGCGCGGATCATCGCCAAGCCCCATGCGTATATCGCGCAACCGACGCTGTCGTTGTCGACCTGTCCGACCTTTGTCGAAAACGGCATTGCGCCACGCCATATCGACTTGCGGCCGTTTGTCCTGTCGGGTCGTGAAACCCGGGTCGTGCCCGGCGGTTTGACCCGTGTTGCCCTGCGCGAAGGCTCCCTGGTGGTCAACTCCTCCCAGGGTGGCGGAACCAAGGACACCTGGGTGGTCGAGGATTAAAGGAAGCCTGCCATGTTAAGTAGAACTGCCTCGGATTTGTATTGGATGTCGCGTTACCTGGAGCGGGCGGAAAACCTCGCACGGATGCTCGACATCAGCTATTCGCTGTCGCTGATGCCGCAAGACGGTCGTGGCGACGGTTTGCACGAATTGGCCATGCCGCTGTTGATCACCGGCACCCTGGACGATTACCTGGAACGCCATGGCGAACTGCATGCCGAACGGCTGTTGCATTTCTTCGCCCTGGATGCGGCCAACCCGGCGAGCATCTACAGCTGTCTCGGGGCGGCACGGGCCAGCGCCCATGCGGTACGTGGGCGCATCACCGCCGACATGTGGGAAAACATCAACGCCACCTGGCTGGAAATTCGCGGAATTGCCGAGCAGGGCCTCAGTCGCTACGGCATGAGCCGTTTCTGCGAGTGGATCAAGGAACGTTCCCATCTGTTCCGGGGCGCGTCCTACGGCACCATCATGCGTAACGATGCGTTTCGCTTCATTCGTTTGGGGACCTTTATCGAACGGGCGGACAACACCTTGCGCCTGCTCGATGCCCGCTACGAAATGGCCGGCGATCAGGCCGAAGCGGTCAGCGATGGCACCGCTCACGCGTATTACCAATGGAGTGCGTTGTTGCGGGCGTTGTCGTCGTTCGAGGCCTACACGGAAATCTATCGCGACGCCCCCGGCGCCCGGCATGTCGCCGAACTGCTGTTGCTGCGGGCCGATGTACCGCGATCCCTGCGCGCCTGTACCGAAGAAATCGACCAGATCCTCGCGCAATTACCAGGGGCCAATGGTCGTCCCGCACAACGCCTGGCGGCAGAAATGGACGCACGCCTGCGCTACACCGGTATCCATGAAATTCTCGAAGAAGGCCTGCACGCCTGGCTGACCGAGTTCATCCCGCTGGTGCGCCAGTTGGGTAACGCGATACACAGTTCTTATCTGGAGGCCGCATGAGACTTTCCATTAGCCACGAAACCACCTATCACTACGAAGACAAGGTGCGGGCGAGCATCCAGTATCTGCGACTGACTCCCCACGATAGCGAGCGCCAGCACGTGCTCAGTTGGCAGCTCGACCTGCCGCGTCCGGTGCGGGCGCAACTCGATCCGTTCGGCAACATCCTGCATGTGCTGACCATGGATGAGCCGCACGAGGCGATCATCATAGGCGCCCGTGGCCAGGTCGATATCGACGAGTTGCGTGAGGCCGAACACGAGAGCCAGTCGGCACTGCCGTTTCTGCGTTTCACCCGTTTGACTGAAGCCGACGCCGCCCTGCGTACGTTCGCCGAGAAGGCGTGCAAACAACGCCGCGATCGCACGGCGCTGATCGATCTGATGCATGGGCTCAACCAGCATATGACCTACACGCCGGGCTCCACGGAAGTGGATACCAGCGCGGCTCAGGCCTTTGCCGGGCGCTCCGGCGTGTGTCAGGACCATACCCATGCGTTCCTTGCCTGCACGCGCAGCCTGGGCATTCCGGCGCGTTATGTGTCGGGGTATCTGTACAGCGAGAACAGCGAACACCTGGCCAGCCACGCCTGGGCCGAAGCCTGGCTGGATGATGCCTGGTACAGCTTCGACGTGACCAACGAGCTGGCCCGGCCGGAACGTCACCTGAAACTGGCAGTGGGCCTGGATTACCTGGATGCCTGCCCGGTGCGCGGGATGCGCCGGGGCGGTGGGTGTGAGCAGATGCACGCCAAGGTGCTGGTTTCACCGACGCCAGCGCCGGTGATCTCCGTGCAGCAGCAGTAAGCGGGACACTACGGAACCCTGTGGGAGCGGGCTTGCTCGCGAAGGCGGTCTTCCAGTCACTGTATCGGCGACTGATGTATCGCTATCGCGGGCAAGCCCGCTCCTACAGGTACGATATTGTCAGGGCTTAACCTTGCGCCCAACCATATGCTGCAAATACCCCACCAACATCCCCAGATCACCATCCGGCAACACCTCGGTCGAGAACCCGGGCATCTTCGCCTGCGGCCACTGGCGCAAACTCTGTGGATCGCGGATGTAGCGCTTGAGGAAGTCCGTGCCGAAATACTCGGTCGGGTTGTACGGAATATTCAGGTCCGGCCCGAACTGCGAGTCGCCAGCGCCATTGAGTCGATGGCATGCCAGGCAGTTCTTCTGGAACAGCGCAAAACCCTTGTTCACCGGATCATCCGCCTTCAACGCCGGATCGGGCAGCAGGGCAGGAAAGCGCTCGGCCACGGGCGCCAGGCGTTTGATGCTCGCCACCTGGAACGGCCATTGTTCGGGGCTGATGTTGCCGGCCTGCGGGTTGGTCCAGACCAGATAGAACGGCCCGGCGCCTGGCTTGCCTTCGGATAGCGGTGGCCAGGGTTTGGCCGGGTCTTCAATCGCCAGCCACGCCTGTGCACCCTGGGTATTGAGCAATGGCGCTGCGGTCATTTCGGCGGCAAAGCCATCCAGGGCCACAGCTTGCAGGTGGTCGTCGGGCTTGATGCCGGTCAGCAACTCGGACAGGGGTACGGCGCGGTAGCTCATGTCCCGCTTGTAGGAAACGTCGTTGCTGATGTCGATGGTTTGAACCTGAGGATGCTTGAGCAACTCCTCGGTCTGCCAGGTGCGACTGTTCGCGCCCAGCTCCAGGTTCAGCTGTGCGGCATACAGGGGCGAGCCGAACAGCAGGGCCCCGAGCAGAATGAGCATTTTCAAATGATCGCCGTCCATGTCGTGGAAGTGCCGTCAAGGTTGGCACAGCCACGCTGGCCCGGGTAGCGGGCCAGTCACATTTTGATAGTGGCAATTAAAAAACGTGACGCCGCATCTTTCAGACGCGACTAGCCGATCACCTTGGTCAGGTTCGGCAATATCAACAACAGTGTGGTGGCGAAAAGGATGAGCCCGGCTTGTCGTACTTTCGATTGTTTGAACATGGCTTGACCGCCTTTATTGTTATTTCCTGATGCCTGCCTGCATTGCTCCATGACGGCAGGTGCACTTCCTGTAGCGACGAGTGCCTCGGCAAAACCCGACGACAACTTCGTACAAGTTCACCTTAGAGCCCGCGCTGCGCATGGCTTAGATCCATTTCGTATGGAATTGTTACGATTAGCTTTGAAAAAGACATGAGGCCTATTGCCAGCTTCTTTGGCGCCCGTTGGCTAGACAGCTTGGTGTCCGGAATCGGTAAATCCGGTAGCTCACTACCGTCCGTCTGAGCGTGAGCGTCAACGTCTGTGAGCGCTGCGGTCATTGAATCAAACGCGGCTCGGGCCAAGAGTGAGCACTCGATATTCACCCACCCGTACTGTGGTTCGAGGACGTCATGACCCAAGCATTGATTTTCGACGCGTTACGCACGCCCCGTGGCAAAGGCAAGGCCGACGGCGCCTTGCACAGTGTCAAACCGGTGGACCTGGTTGCCGGTTTGCTCAGCGCACTGCAACAGCGTACGGCGCTGGACACCAGCCAGGTCGATGATGTGGTGCTCGGCTGCGTGACGCCGATTGGCGATCAAGGTTCCGACATCGCCAAAACCGCCGCTCAGGTGGCCGATTGGGATGTCAGCGTGGCGGGGGTACAGATCAACCGTTTCTGTGCTTCGGGGCTGGAGGCGGTCAACCTCGGCGCAATGAAAGTGCGCTCCGGCTTCGAGGATCTGGTGGTGGTCGGCGGCGTCGAGTCGATGTCCCGGGTGCCGATGGGCAGCGATGGCGGGGCCTGGGCGCTGGACCCGGCGACCAACCTGCACAGTCACTTCACGCCGCAGGGCGTGGGCGCTGACTGATCGCCACCCTTGAAGGCTTCAGCCGTCAGGATGTCGATGTCTACGCGCTGCATTCAACAAAAGGCTGCACGGGCGCGGGCCGACGGTTCATTCAACAAGTCGCTGGTGCCGGTGCAGGACCAGAACGGCATCATCCTGCTCGATCACGATGAGTTCATTCGCGCCGATTCGACCCTCGAAGGACTGGGCAAGCTCAGCCGAGTTTCGAGATGATGGGGCAGATGGGGTTCGATGCCACCGCGTTGCGGGTCTATAGCCATGTCGAGCGGATCAGTCATGTTCACACCCCCGGCAACAGCTCCGGGATTGTCGATGGTGCGGCGCTGATGCTCATCGGCTCCGAAGCCAAGGGCCGGGCGCTGGCCTGCAGCCGCGGGCGCGGATTGTCGCCACGGCGGTCACCAGCACCGATCCGACCATCATGCTCACCGGCCCCGCGCCGGCGACCAAGGCGCTGGCCAAGGCCGGGCTGCGGGTCGAAGACATCGATCTGTTCGAGGTCAACGAGGCGTTCGCTTCCGTGGTGTTGAAATTCATCAAGGACATGGCTGTCGATCCGGACAAGGTCAATGTCAACGGCGGCTCCATCGCCATGGGCCATCCGCTGGGCGCCACTGGCTGCGCCATTCTCGGCACGCTGCTGGATGAACTGGAAGCCCGACGCCTGCGTTATGGCCTCGCGACCCTGTGTGTCGGCGGCGGCATGGGCATTGCCACCATCATCGAACGCCTCTGAGCCCGGACTTCAAGGAACCCAGTTATGAACGAAGCCATTCGTTACGAAAAAGGCCAGGACCAAATCGTCGTCCTGACCATCGACATGCCGGGCCAGAGCGCCAACACCATGAACGCGGTGTACCGCGAGGCCATGGCTGACTGCGTTGCGCACCTGGTGGCCGACAAGGACAGCATCGCTGGCGTGATCATCGCCTCGGCCAAGAAAACCTTCTTCGCCGGCGGCGACCTCAATGAACTGATCAAGGTCGGCAAGCCCGAAGCCAAAGCCTTCTACGACATGGTGCTGACCCTCAAGGGGCAGCTGCGCACCCTGGAAACTCTCGGTAAACCGGTGGTTGCTGCGATCAACGGCGCGGCACTCGGCGGCGGCTGGGAAATCTGCCTGGCCTGTCATCATCGCGTGGCGCTGGACAGCCCGTCGGTGCAACTCGGCCTGCCGGAAGTTACCCTCGGCCTGCTGCCGGGCGGCGGTGGCGTAGTGCGCATGGTGCGCATGCTCGGGATCGAAAAAGCCCTGCCATACCTGCTCGAAGGCAAGAAAGTTCGCCCGCAACAGGCGTTGCAGGCGGGGTTGATCGACGAACTGGCAGCGGACTCCGAAGAGCTGATGGCCAAGGCGAAGGCGTGGATTCTCGCCAACCCGGCGGCGGTACAACGCTGGGATGTGAAGGGCTACCAGATTCCGGACGGGACGCCGTCAGACCCGAAAGTCGCCCAGATGCTGGCGATTGCACCGTCGATCCTGCGCAGCAAAACCCAGGGCACGATGCCCGCGCCGGAGAAGATCCTGTGCGCGGCGGTCGAGGGCGCCCAAGTGGATTTCGACACGGCGCACCTGATCGAAACCCGCTATTTCACTGAACTGACCACCGGCCAGGTCTCGAAAAACCTGATTGGCACGTTCTGGTTCCAACTTAACGAAATCAATGCCGGCGGTTCGCGGCCTCAAGGCTTTGCGCCTTATGTCACCCGCAAGGTCGGAGTGCTCGGCGCCGGGATGATGGGCGCCGGAATTGCGTTTGTCAGCGCGTCGGCCGGTATCGAGGTGGTGCTCAAGGACATCAACCTTGCCGCGGCGCAGAAGGGCAAGGCGCATTCGGCGGCGCTGCTGGACAAGCAAGTCGCTCGCGGACAAATGAGCATCGAGCAACGCGACACCGTTCTGGCTCGCATTCAACCCACCGCAAACGATGCCGACCTGGCCGGTTGTGACCTGATCATCGAAGCCGTGTTCGAGGATCGGGATTTGAAGGCCAAGGTCTCCCTGGCGGCGCAGAAGGTCGTCGGCGCGGACGCGGTGATCGCCTCCAACACTTCGACTTTGCCGATCAGCGGCCTGGCGTGCGCCGTGCCCGATCAGAGCAAGTTCATCGGCCTGCATTTTTTCAGCCCCGTGGAAAAAATGCCGCTGGTGGAAATCATCAAGGGCGCCAATACCAGCGATGAAACCCTGGCCCGCGGGTTCGATTACGTCCTGCAAATCAGGAAAACCCCGATTGTGGTCAATGACAGCCGCGGTTTCTTCACCTCAAGGGTGTTCGGCACCTTCACCAACGAAGGCATTGCCATGCTGGGCGAAGGCGTGAGCGCGGCGATGATCGAGACTGAAGCACGCAAAGCCGGCATGCCGGTAGGGCCGCTGGCGATTTCTGACGAAGTTTCCCTCAGCCTGATGAACCATATCCGCCTGCAAACGGCCAAGGACCTGCAGGCAGAAGGCAAACCGCTGAGAGAGCATCCGGCCTTTGCCGTGATTGACTTGCTGCTCAATGAATACAAGCGTCCGGGCAAGGCTGCCGGGGGTGGTTTCTACGAGTATCCGGCAGGCGGCCAGAAACACCTGTGGCCACAGTTGAAAACCCGCTTCGAGAAAACCGACGGGCAGATTTCGCCGAAAGATGTGCGTGATCGCTTGCTGTTCGTACAAGCCATCGAAACCGTGCGCTGCGTGGAGGAGGGCGTGTTGACCTCGACCGCGGACGGCAACATTGGCTCGATCTTCGGTATCGGTTTTGCCCCGTGGACAGGCGGTGCGCTGCAGTTCATCAACCAGTACGGCGTACAGGACTTTGTCGCCCGCGCCCAGTACCTGGCCAGGCAATATGGCGAGCGGTTCGCGCCGCCCGCATTGCTGCTGGAGAAGGCCGCCAAAAGGGAGGCATTCTAAGGGGGCGATGACGCATTTCGGGGCTTGCCTTGTCACGGTGTTTCAGGGCAGGCTCTGGGGTGTGCATTATTCCCATCACGTGTCAGGTATTTTTTATGTCGTTACGCATCTGCATTCTGGAAACCGACCACCTGCGTCCGGAATTGGTTGACCAATATCAGGGCTACGGGCAGATGTTCAAACACCTGTTTTCGCAGCAGCCGATTGCCGCCGAGTTCACGGTCTACAACGTGGTGCAGGGTGAATACCCAAGCGACGACCTGACATTCGACGCCTACCTGGTGACGGGTAGCAAGGCCGATTCCTTCGGCACCGACCCGTGGATCGAAACCCTCAAGAAATACCTGCTGACCCGCTACGAGCGCGGCGACAAGTTGCTGGGTGTCTGCTTCGGTCATCAGTTGCTGGCATTGCTGCTCGGTGGCAAGAGCGAGCGTGCGACTCAAGGCTGGGGCGTCGGCACCCACAAATACAAACTCGCCGCCAAGGCGCCGTGGATGAGCCCGGTGCGTGAGGAGCTGACGTTGTTGATCAGCCACCAGGACCAGGTCACGTCGCTGCCGGAGAACGCCACGGTCATCGCTTCCAGCGATTTCTGCCCGTATGCCGCTTATCACATCAACGACCAGGTGCTGTGCTTCCAGGGGCATCCGGAGTTCATCCACGACTACTCCCGTGCCCTGCTGGACATTCGTCAGGAGGCGCTGGGTGAGCAGATCTACACCAAAGGCATTGCGAGCCTGGAGCAGGAGCACCACGGCACCACGGTTGCCGAATGGATGATGCGGTTTGTCGCGCACAAGCCAACAGCTGTTTAAAACCTGTAGGAGCGAGCCCTGCTCGCGATGGTCGTAAACGATAACGCGCCAAACCTGACAGCCCACGGTGCTCTCAGGTTTTTCGCGAGCAGGCTCGCTCTTACAGCCACCCCGATTTCTTGAAGCTCGCCCACAACCCCAGACAACCCACTGTAATAAATCCCAGCACCCCGAAATACCCGTAGTGCCAGTTCAACTCCGGCATGTTCTGGAAATTCATCCCGTAGATCCCCGCCACCGCCGTCGGGAAGGCCAGAATCGCCGCCCAGGCCGCAAACTTGCGTTGCACCACGCTCTGGCGAGAGGCCTCCAACAGCACCCCGACCTCAATCGTCTGGCTGGCAATATCCGCCAGGGTTGTCAGGTCTTCCATTTGCCGCGTTACATGGATCTGCACATCGCGAAAGTACGGACGCATGTTCTTATCGATGAACGGGAAGCTCAGCCTCTGCAATTCCTCCCCGATCTCAATCATCGGTGCCACATAACGACGCAAGCGCAAAACATCACGACGCAGGCCATGCAGCTTCTGGATGTCGTAGTCATTCAACACGCCGCATAACACGTTGCGTTCCAGCTCATCGATTTCCGAGTGAATGGCTTCGCCCATCGGCTGGTAGTTTTCAATGACGAAATCGAGGATGGCATAGAGTACGAAATCTTCCCCGTGCTCAAGCAACAGCGGACGTGCCTCACAACGTTGTCGGACATGGGCATAGGACGCCGAGTGACCGTTGCGTGCAGTGATGATGTAGCCATTGCCGGCAAAGATATGCGTCTCGATGAACTCGAGTTTGCCTTCATGGCGGATGGGCGAATACGTCACGATGAACAGCGCATCGCCGAAGGTTTCCAGCTTCGGCCGGCTGTGCTTTTCCAGGGCGTCTTCAATGGCCAGTTCGTGCAGATTGAACTGGCGCTGCAGATTGTAGAGCTCCCCGGCGTTCGGCTCCTCGAGGCCGATCCAGACAAAGTGCCCGGGCTTGGCTGCCCAGGCAGCGCCTTCGTCGAGGGTGATATTGGTGACTCTTTTACCGGCGCTATAAACCGCAGCAGCAACAACTCTACCCATGATGGTGGTTCACTTCTTTTGGCAGCTTTCAATTGGCAACATATGCAATGCCAGTGTTGATCAGCTTAGCCTCGCAGTGTTTGCGAGTCAGCTAAATCTGCCGAGTTCGCCGGTAAAGTCTCGCAGACAAAAGAAAACCCGCACCAGGCGGGTTTTCTTGTTCAGGCGGCTTGCAGTTGCCGGTCCATCGAATCGATGCATTCACGCATCTGCTCGCGGCACTGGGCAATCAGCATGGGCATGTCATCCAGGCTCAATCCGGCGGTGGGAATCGCCGGCAACGAACGAATCAGGATTTTCCCGCTGCGCCAGCGGTTCAAGCGCATGTGTTTGACGTAACTGCTGACACACACCGGCATGATCGGAACTCCGGCGGCAATGGCCATCTGGAATGCGCCTTTCTTGAAGGGCAGTAAATCCTCACCCAGGTTGCGCGTGCCCTCCGGGAAGACCCAGATCGAGGTCTCCTTGTTTTGCAGGGTGTGGGTGGTGGTCAACATCGACTTGCGCGCCTTTTGCGCATTGCCACGGTCGATCAGCACATTGCCGGCCAGCCAGAACAACTGCCCGAACAGCGGCACCCATTTCAGGCTCTTTTTGCCGATGCACACGGTACGGCGGGGCACTACGTTGCCAAACACAAACAAGTCGTAGTTGGACTGGTGATTGGCGATGATCACGCAGCTGTCAGGCTTATCCATCAACGGCCCGACTTCGGCCTTCACCCGCAAACGCAAAATACACATGGCCGGCCATGCGTACAGGCGTGCGCACAGGCGACTGTTGTCCGGGTTGAATGGCCGGCACAGGCCGAGAATTACACCCAGCACACCCGCCACAATAAAGTGCAGGCCCATCAATGACATACGCAACAAAAACAGCATTTACAGGCCCCACCGGGACAAAAGGTGGCGCAGTGTACGGATGTGCACTGTTTTCGGCAATTGCTGCCAGAGTAGTGGGAGATAGCCGATGTTTGTGCTGATGTTTCCGACTAATCGGTCAGATACGGTCTAGAGCGGTTACAGGCGTTTAACACAGACATGTATGAAAAAGCCCGACACGACGGTCGGGCTTTTCGTTGTAGCAGGTCCGGGCTTAACCCAAATGCTCCTGGTCCTGGATGATCGCGTTGTCCAGGGCCTCCAGCAGCGCTTTGCGCACTTTCAACTTGGTGTTCTTGTGCGCGGTCATGTTGATCTTCTTCAACTGGCGAGCCGCCGCCAGTGCCGCGCCTTGCAGTTCTTCAGGCGCCACCACGACATCCAGGAAACCTGCAGCCACGGCGCCTTGTGGATTGAACATCTCGCCGTTGACCACCGAACGCTGCAGCGCCACTTTGTTCAGGCGGTCACGGGCAATCTCGATACCGGCGTGGTGCATGGTCATGCCGATCTGCACTTCGTTCAGGCCAATGCTGAACGGGCCGTCAACACCGATGCGATAGTCGGCCGACAACAGCAAAAACGCGCCTTGGCCACAGCATGCCCCGGGCACGCAACGATCACCGGGAAGGGGTGCGACAGCAGGCGACGGGCCAGTGTCGAGCCGGAGGTCACCAGTGCCACGGCTTCTTTAGGGCCGGCTGTCATCACCTTCAGGTCATAACCGCCGGAGAGAATGCCCGGCTGGCCGGTAATGATCACCACCGCACGATCAGTCACGGCCTGATCCAGCGCAGCGTTGAACGCGGCAATCACATCCGGGGAGATGGCGTTGACCTTGCCATTGCTCAAGGTCAGGGTCGCGATACCGTCTTCGAGATGGTAGGAAATCAACTCACTCATGACGCTATTCCTTTCAATAAAGTTGGGCAGACGTTACCCACCGCCGCCGGCCAGGTAAAGCGCCGTGACTGACCCGCCAGTCACCCTTTACCTGCCTGCCAGGCGTAGCCCGCCATGCCTGCTGTACATTCCCCTCTATATAGAAGAGGGGGCGAAGCCGGAGATTGGCCGGTTTGCCATGGCCTCGAGCGACCGTAAACGCTGAATCGCGTTAACCGCATGAAAATTCTGAAAAAAATGTTTGCCATCGGAAAAGCTTTCGACTACATTAGCGCGCCTCGACAGACAGAACATGTTTGAAGAGATACGGTGAAGTGTCCGAGTGGCTTAAGGAGCACGCCTGGAAAGTGTGTATACAGGAAACTGTATCGAGAGTTCGAATCTCTCCTTCACCGCCACATTCTGAGAGCCCCCGCAAATCAATGGTTTGCGGGGGTTTTTCTTTTTCAGCCGTACTACTCGATTGTACTGCTCATTACATCCCGCCTTCCGCCACTCCGATCCATACCTTTCGCCGACCCTGTGTGTCTCCACTAAGTGAGCTTGAATCGCTCTAACGCATAGTCCTTACCTGCCAGGGTAAGTTCAAAAAAGGTGGCGCCGAACGTACCCCGTGTCACTTTTTGCTTCACAAGACGTTTAGCCTGGAGTTGCTTTAGACCGTCTTCAACTTCCAATTTGCTGAGTGAGACAAGTTTGCAAACCGAGTCTAGATTTGCAATTTTTCTAAAGTTTGCATGATAGGCCAAAGCTTCCATCAGCAGCGTTTGGTTATCTGTCAACTGCGGAAACTGAGGGTTGTTCGTTTTGTAAACTTTTCGCTCTATCTCATGTAGCTCGCCGTAAGTGCCGTCAGGGGTGCGGTAGTAGTAAATCGCTAAAGTCAGAGTGCTGATTGAAGCCGCGATAATCGTCAGCAGCGACCAATTCGGTATTGGCGTTTCTAACAGAAGCCACTTCCACGCCTGTAGCAGCCAGCCCTTGGTATCTGCCAACAGCGTCATGTCGAAGTAAGTGTCGAGCAGCTTTGTGGCAGATACCAAGGCGACAAGGAAGCCTCCGGTCGAGTAGGCAATAGCCTTGAAAGTGAAGGGGAAATGATTGCCTTCTGCTTTCATGCTGCTCGTCTCCAGTGTAGAGAATCGACGCTAACAGCATAGCAGTGGAAAGTGGCGCCCTGGCATTGGCGCGGGTGACCAAGCCGATCCGGCTGTTAGACTGCTCAAACTCTTCGAATGGAATCGCCATCATGCTCCATCCTCGCGCCAGTTTTCGCGGTGCTGTCAGGTTCATCGTGGCTGTGTCGCTTGTTGCCATGTCCGCACTGGCTCTCGCATCTGCCCCCGTAACCTTTCCCGACGCTGAAGCCAGCGACCCCGCCAGATTGGGTTGGATGGCAGGTTCGCCACCCCCTGCTGATCGCACTGTACGATTTGAAGACGGCAGCTATTTCCAGTTTCCGGCAATGCGCTGGAGTGTTTCGAATTTTCGGCAGCTGATGCCGACGATCAATGTTTCACGGGGCCTGGGCGCACCGGTTCCATTGGAGACAGCGCTGCGCAAAGACATCGACCAGATCAGTTTCGTCCCCCTTGGCGCCAAGGCACCGATCACCTGGGAGCAATCCCTCGCGGCCACTTACACCGATGGCATTGTGGTGATGCACCGCGGGAAAGTTGTCTACGAGCGTTATTTCGGCGTGTTGAAACCGGACGGCCAACACGCCGCGATGTCGGTGACCAAGTCCGTAGTCGGCACGCTGGGTGCCATGTTGGTGGCGGAGGGGCGCATCGATGCTGGCAAGCGCGTTGCCGAATATGTTCCGGAACTGGCGGATTCTGCGTTTGGTAGCGCCACGGTACGCCAGGTGCTCGACATGACCACGGGCCTCAAATACAGCGAGGACTACGCAGACCCGGATGCCGAGGTCTGGGCCCATGCCAGGGCAGGCAGCCCGTTGCCCAAACCCAAGGGTTATGACGGCCCTCGCAGTTACTTCGAGTTTCTGCAGACGGTGCAACCGCAAGGTGCGCACGGCGAAGCGTTTGCCTACAAAACCGTCAACACCGACGTGTTGGGCTGGGTCATTGCCCGCGCCACCGGTCGCAATGTTGCGCAACTGCTGTCGGAGAACATCTGGAGCCGGTTGGGTGCCGAACAGGATGGCTATTTCACCGTGGACTCCATCGGCACGCCATTCGCTGGTGGTGGCCTGAATACCGGGTTGCGGGATCTGGCGCGGTTTGGCGAGATGTTGCGTAACGGCGGTCGGTTCAACGGTCAGCAGATCGTGCCGCAGGCGGTGATCGAGGATATCCGTGGCGGCGGTGATAAACAGGCTTTCGCCAAGGCGGGGTACACATTACTCAAAGACTGGAGTTACCGGTCGATGTGGTGGGTGACGAACAAGGAGGGCGGGGCGTTCATGGCGCGTGGGGTCCATGGGCAGCGCATCTATGTCGACCCGAAGGCCGGGATGGTCATCGTTCGCTACGCATCCCATCCGGTGGCCAGCAACTCCGCCAATGATCCCGTGACATTGCCGGCGTTCGATGCGTTGGCTGAATATCTGAACAGGAAGGAACAGTAATGATCACCACCACCACCCATTCCATTGAAGGTCGGCAAATTACGGCCTATCTGGACATCGTCAGCGCCGAGTCAGTGCAAGGGATCAACGTCGTCCGTGACGTGTTTGCCGGGATGCGCGACTTTTTCGGCGGACGCTCCCAGACACTGGAGCGAGCGTTGAAGGAAGCGCGCATTCAGGCCACCGATGAGATCAAGGAGCGGGCACGGGCGCTTCAGGCGGATGCGGTGGTCGGGATTGATTATGCGATCAGCATGCCGGCCGGCAAGGGCGGGATGGTCGTGGTGTTTGTGACCGGGACTGCAGTCAAGTTACGGTGAAAGAGCGAGGCCATTCGTCGGTCACGGGGAAATCCGAACGGCAAGTCCATTAGTGACCGGCTAGTCTCCAAAACCGTGGTGATCGATATTTTTTCGGCAAAAGGGCTTGCCGGTGTCGATCCCGCTTTTTGAAAGGGGTGATGAGATGGCTGATCCGTATATCGAGGACGATGGCGCAGAGTTTCCGATCAACAATTCCGTGCGGTGTGGCCAGACCCAGTATGTGGCCAGTTTCGGCGAGGACCAGACAGAGGTCGACAAGATCAAGACCAGGGCGTGCCGGGTACTGAAGGGCAAATTCCTGCCCAAGGTGACAGCACCGGTCAGGAAGTAAACGAACACAAGTAGACCCCGTCATTGAGCGGGGTTTTTGATGATTGAATGGGCTGCATGACAATATTTTCAGGCGGCTGATCTTTCACAAACTTTTCACAGCTCCCTCCGTAATCTCGACTCATCCGTTAGAAAGCAACACCTGGCCCGTTCCCCTGCGGGCTTTTTTTTGCCCGCCATAAAACCTTTTCCCAAAATGCTGTCCAATCGTCGCCAATCGCGAAGTTGGACCGGCGTGCTGGACTTTATCCGCGCAAAAGCATTCAATCTCGCCCCTCTTTTTGTGTACCCCTATTTTTTGAGGTTTTTGTCATGCGTTTAACACTGCCTGCTCTGGTTCTGGGGCTTCTGGTTGCTCAAGGTGCAATGGCTGGTGACGGCACTGCCGCGCTGGGCGGTGGCTTGGGCGGCGCATTGGGTAACGTGGTCGGCCAGAAGATGGGCGGCAGCACTGGCGCAGTGATTGGTGCAGGCGTCGCTGGCGCGGCGGGCAGCGCAGTTGCCGCCAAAAAAGGTCATCGCACCAGCGCTGCGATCGGTGGCGGTGTCGGTGCGGCCGGTGGTTCGGTGATCGGTAACAGCCTCGGTGGCAAGTCCGGTGCCACCATCGGCGCAGGCCTGGGTGGTGCATTGGGCGGCGGCGTAGGCAGCAACCTGGCCAATGGTCACAAGCGTCACTGATCCTGATCCAGATTTGAAAAGAGCCCGGCTTGATGCCGGGCTTTTTCGTATGTGAACGTTTTACGCCGCAATGGCTCAAATCATCCATACCCCCCAAGAATGTGAGGCGTACCATGAACCCTGTAACCAACGGCAAGAAAAACGGAAGCCTGAATGCTCGTCGATTGATGTTGCCGGCGATTGTTTTTGGATTGCTGGTCTCTCAGGTGGCGCTGGCGGGAGGTAACGGAGATGCCGCGGTAGGCGGTGGTCTTGGTGGGGTGTTGGGCAACGTTGTCGGTGGCCAGGTGGGTGGCAGCACTGGCGCAGCGATTGGCGCGGGTGTCGGCGGAGCGGCCGGCAGTGCCGTTGCCGCGCCCAAGCACAGTCGCACCGAAGCGGCGATCGGCGGTGGTTTGGGCGCGGCGGGTGGATCGGTGGTCGGCAACAGTCTGGGCGGTTCGACCGGATCGGCCATCGGCGCGGGTCTTGGCGGTGCAGCAGGCGGCGCGGTCGGCAATGATCTGGGGAGTGACAGCGGTCATTCCCATTCCGGTAACGGTCATAAACACTCGAACAAGCACCACAAGAGGCATCACTAGTTAAGCGAGGCATGCCATGACTGCGGAAACCGAAGGCAAGGAAGAAAAAGGCCCGAGCGGACTGCCGTTTATCAACGATCCCGGCAATGAAGACCCGGGATCGCTGATGGATGATGCGACGGTGCCGCTCAACGATGCTGATGATGCGGGCGATGTGGGGAACATTGATTTTGAAGATGAGGAAGAGGACGAAGATTGATCGAACCGTGTTGCCGGATCGAATGCGTCCATCACCAAGTCATTGCCGGTGCCGATGGATCGGGTGAGATAGCTGTTACGAAACGACAGTGAGGAAGCCCGGGGCCCGATTGCTTTAAGCAGTCGATCCAACGGGTTCAATTGCAGTTTCATGGATTTCCCAGGGCTCCCGTGAGCCCCCGCGATACAAGTGTTTATTTGGAGTTTTTGGAGCGGGCGCATCAGGCTCACCTTCATCAACCTTTGCCACTCCCTCCCGATTCGTCGCCAGGCATCCCGGCTTGTTCGCCTGCGGGCAATTCCCGTCCAACCCCGACGGATTCACCCATCCTGTCGGGTTGCGGGTGTATCGATACGGGTTCAAGCCACCGGCCAACTTGACCGGATCCTGCGTCAGATAACGACCGATGTCCGGATGGTAGTAGCGATGCCGGTTGTAGTGCAGGCCACTCTCAGCGTCGAAATATTGCCCCTGAAACCGTAGCGGTTGTTCAAGCCGTTTGTCGTCGCTGTGGCTCGGTTCGCGGAGTTTGCCGTAGGCGGTGTATTTGGCCGACCAGAGGATGGCGCCGGCATAACTGGTCAGTTCCTGCGGGGTGCCGAGGTGGTCGAGTTGGTAGTAGAACGGACAGGCGTCTCCCCGACCTTTGCCGTCAAGCAGCGCCAGCGGGCGGAGGGTGTCGGGTTCGTAGACGTAGCTGCGGTAGTGCCGGGGGCCGCTTTCAGCGATGAGCTGGTCGCCTTGCCAGAAGAATTGCGTGGTCTGGCCGTCGACGGTTTTGCGGATGCGCCGACCGAAGGCGTCGTAGCGGTAGCTGACACTTTTACCGTCCGGGGTGCTGACGCCGATCAAGCGGTGCTGGCTGTCGTAGGTGTATTCGGTGATCTGGGCCGGCATACCGCGACATTCGCGAATCAGGTTGCCGAAGGCGTCGTAGTCGTAGTGGCTGTCGCAGCGGCGGCGCAAGCGGTTGCCCTGGAGTACGCGAGGGCCGGGGCGGTCGTGGATCAGCAGGTTGCCGGCCGGGTCGTGAGTGAAGTTCTCTGTGGACGGGTCGCGGGTGTGGCGCACGCCGGTCAGGCGGTCGAGCGAGTCGTATTGGTAGCGGCGTGAACCGTGGCGGCTGTCGGCAATTTGCAGGAGGTTGCCCTTGGTGCTGTAGGCATACTCGCGGTGGTACAGCGGTCGTTGCTTTTTGCTGACGGCATGGGCCTGCAAACGGCCTTGCTCGTCGTAGGCATAATCGCTGAGCAGCAGCCCCTGTTGGCGTTGCTGTTCGCGCCTACCGACAAAACGATGGCTGGTCAGGCGCGTGCCGTTGAGATCGATGGCAGTCAGGGCGCCCCCTTGGTGTGGTGGTAGACGAGGACACAGGCATCCGGCAGGCGTATGCGCTTGAGCCGACCACCGGGGTCATAGCCGTAACGCAGGGTCCCCGGACCCTGATGCTCGGTGATCAGCCGGTCCTGGCGGTCGTATTCGAATTCCAGCGGATGGTCCTGGCCGTCATCGACGTTGACCAGTCGCCCGAGGTTGTCGTAACGGTACTCGACCTTGATCCCATCGGGCAGAGTTTTGACCAGTAGCCGCCCAGCGTTGTCACGTTGATAACCAGTCACCCGCTGTGAGCCGTCGTCGCCAAACTCGGTTTTCACCAGCAACTGGCCATTGAGGTCGTAGCTGTAGGCGGTACGACGGCCATCGAAACCGGTTTCCTGTCGGATCAGTCCGCCCGGGGTATAGTCCAGCCGGTAAGTGTCGCCGACCTCGTTGTCGATCTCTGTGAGCATCAATTGCGCATGGTCGTAGCGGTACTTCAGTGCACTGCCGTCGGGGTTGATCCGACGGCTGACCAAGTGCAGGTCGTCGGTGTATTCGTAACGGGTTACCCGCCCCAGTTCGTCGGTTCTGGCGGTGACCTGGCCGTAGGCGTTATAGCGCCAGGCACGGCGGGCACCGGTGGGCAGCGTGGTCTGGGTCAGTCGGCCCACGGCGTCCCACTCATAACCGGTGACGGCACCGTGTTCGTCCTGTTGGGTAATCCGCCGCCCCAATGCATCGTAGGAAAAAGTGCGAAGAGCACCGTCCGGCAGGGTCTCTTCCAGCAATTGTCCCAAGGCGTTCCAGACAAACCGGTGACTGCTCTGGTCGGGGAAACGGATCGTCAGCAAGCGTCCCTGCGGGTCGTAGAAATAGCGGGTGATCTGCCCGTCGGGATCGGTGACGGCAGTGATGTCCCCTTGGGCATTGCGCCGGTAGCTCCACCTCGCCTGACTGTGGGTGTGGGTGTGTAGGAAGCCGTGACGATACTCGTAGGACATGGGCGCCTCATCCGGCGCAAGCAGTGCGATCAGATGGCCCTGATCGTCCCAGATGTAACGCACTTCCATCTGCGTAAACGAGGCCCAGTAACGGATGCAGCGAGCTGCCTTGCCGGAGCGTTCCCACGCCCAGAAGAAACTCGCGCCGCCAGCCAGTTGCCGTTGCAGGATGACGTGCTGCTCGTCGTAGTCATAGCGCTCGCTTTCACCCGCGGCGTTGGTCGCCTCGATCAAACGCTGGCGGGCGTCGTAGCGGTAGCTGACCAGTGTCTGTTCGGTCCGCCAGGTGTACGCCTCGGAGCCGCTGCGCTGAAACACCTGATAGTCGACGGCCACCAGGTGCTTGAGGTCGTAACGCAGTAGCAGGGCGCGGTCGGCGCCATTGTCCAGGCGCTGAATCCGGTCAAAGCGGTCACGCTGTATCGTCAGGCGGTTGCCGTAGGCGTCGCTGATCGCACTGAGTCGGCCGTCGCGGAAGTGATGGAAACGCGCCACGTCGCCGGCCAGGGCGAGGATCAGTTCGTCCGGCGCCTCGCCGAGGTAAATCGCCGCCCGCGACAGGCTGTTGTGGATCAGCGGGCGCGCGGCCGTCGGCCGCGGAAATGGCGTGCGGCGGTTTTCGGGGTCGATCCGCAGCACCTGCTCGCCGTGGAGTTTCAGGTACTGGGACAGCGAATGGCTCCAGCCAAAACCGAGGCCACTGTCGAGTTCGACGGCACTGGTGCGATAGAGACGGGTGAAGTCGAACGGCAAGATTCCGTCGAGGGTGCCGTCGGTCCGGGTTAGCAGTACTTCACCGGTAACCATCGATACCGGGCAGTTGTGGGTGGCAGTGCGCTCGCCGGTTTCGATCCTGTGCACCCGCATCAAGGGGCTGCTGGCGGGGCATGTCAATACCTTTTGGGGATCGAACATCGGCAGACTTTCGCTTGGCGGAGTGTGGAACGCGAGACTCTGCGGGGGATCAGCAAGGAAAGAAGTCAGGAAAGTTGGCGTTTGGTGTAGGGCGATTCTTTAAATAACGTAGGGCCATTCGGCGTGGATCGGGATTTCATCGTTGCTCTGAGCCAGCGGCGCTCGCTATGCTGCTGAATCCTTTAATCCATTCGGGCATCAGGCCGTTCCTGAACTGCCCGGGATGCCTCAGAAAACGGATCAGATGCGATGAATGCACCACTGAAAGCATTCGGCCCGATCAAGGCCGTGATTTTCGATATGGACGGCTTGTTGCTGGACACAGAGGGCATCTACACCGAAGTCACGTCCATCATCGCTGCGCGTTACGGCCGAACGTTCGATTGGAGCATCAAACAGAACATCATTGGTCGGGGCGCGGGCGATCTGGCGCGCTATGTGGTTGAAGCACTGGACTTGCCGATTACGGCGCAAGAGTTTCTTGTGATCCGTGAGCCGCTGATGCGCGAGCGTTTTCCTACAGCACAGGCGATGCCGGGCGCACAGGAGCTGGTACGGCATCTGAAGGCCAACAACATTCCCATTGCGGTCGGCACCAGTTCTTCGAGCCAGTCGTTCGGCCAGAAAACCACCTTGCACCGCGACTGGTTCGCCTTGTTCGACTTCATCGTCACCGCCGATGACCCCGAGGTGGGCGCGGCCAAGCCGGCACCGGATATTTTCCTGACGGCGGCGCGGCGCCTGGGCGTCGCGCCCGAGGATTGCCTGGTGTTCGAGGATTCGCCCTTTGGTGTCACCGCAGCGAAAGCGGCGGGGATGACGGCGATTGCGATTCCGGATGCGGCAATGGCCGACGCCAGGTACGCACATGCCGATGGCATTCTTCGTACGTTGAAGGCGTTCGAGCCGGGCGCTTTTGGTTTGCCGGCGCTGGAACTGGCCTGATCCGGAAGAGTTGTAGGCGCACGCAAACAAATGTGGGAGCGAGCCTGCTCGCGAAAACGGTAGATCAGACGACATCTATGTTGCCTGACATACTGCCTTCGCGAGCAGGCTCGCTCCCACATGTTGACTGCGTTTAACGCATCAGGCGCCAAAGCCACCGTCGATGGTCAGGCTGGCCCCCGTGATGTAGCCGGCTTCAGGGCTGGCAAGGTAGGCGACGAAGCTGGCGATCTCTTCGGCCTTGCCGTAACGGCCAACGGCCATCATCGGGATCAGGCTTTCCGCAAAGTCACCGTCGGCCGGGTTCATGTCGGTGTCGACCGGACCCGGTTGCACGTTATTGATGGTGATGCCTTGCGGGCCGAGATCACGGGCCAGGCCTTTGGTCAGGCCGACCAGTGCCGACTTGCTCATGGCGTACGGGCCACCACCGGCGAAGGGCATGCGGTCGGCGTTGGTGCTGCCGATGTTGATGATGCGACCGCCTTCGGTCATGTGTCTGGCGGCGGCCTGGGTGGCGATGAACACGCTGCGCACGTTGATGGCCAGGGTCTGGTCGAAGTCTTCGAGTTTAAACTCGGCCAGCGGCGCGATGGCCAGTACACCCGCATTGTTGACCAGGATATCCAGGCGACCGAAGGCTTCTACCGTGGCGGACACGGCACCGCGGATCGCCTCGGCGTCGGCGCTGTCAGCCTTGATGGCCAGGGCCTTGCCACCCCTGGCGGTGATGCTGTCTTGCAGTGCTTCGGCCTTGGCCGTCGAACTGACATAAGTGAAGGCAACGGTCGCGCCTTCAGCAGCCAGGCGCTTGACGATGGCTGCGCCGATGCCGCGGGAACCACCTTGAATCAATGCCACTTTGCCGCTGAGGTTCTGAGTAGTCATGTCGATCTCCAAGTCCCGAGGCGAGATGTCCCGGTTGATGGAGCCTAGTATCGATTCGGGATTACATGCTGTGTAGACCATAGTTGAGATAGTCTGTGTAAACCAAAAGTTTATAGTGGCGTCTATGGAAACCTTCAGCAGTATCGAATGCTTTGTGCGCAGCGCCGAGGTCGGCAGCTTTGCCGAAGCGGCGCGACGCTTGAGTCTGACCCCAGCGGCGGTGGGCAAGAGCGTCGCCAAGCTCGAGGCACGCCTGGGCGTCAGATTGTTTCAGCGCAGCACGCGCAGCCTGACCCTGACGGAGGCCGGTCAGTTGTTTCTCGGCGAAGTCAGCGCCAGCCTGCACACGATCCAGAATGCCGTGGCCAATCTCGCCAGTGCCGGAGGGCAGCCGGCGGGCACTTTGAAAGTCAGCATGGGGACGGTGTTCGGCTGTTTGTACATTGTGCCGATGCTCGGCGAGTTTCTGCGGCGATTCCCGGCGATCAACCCGGACTGGCACTTCGATAACCGCCAGGTCGATCTGATCGGGCAGGGCTTCGATGCGGCAATTGGCGGCGGCTTCGAATTACCCCAGGGCGTGGTGGCGCGCAGGCTGAGCCCGGCGCATCGGGTATTGGTGGCTTCGCAGGCTTACCTGGAGGCTCATGCGTCGATCAGCGAGCCGGATGACCTCAAGCACCATGACGGGATACTGATCCGCTCGCCACAAACCGGTCGTGTGCGTTCCTGGCAGTTGACCCATCGCAATCACCAGCACAGCCCGTTGACGCTCAAGGCGCGGATGACCATGAGCGATTCCGAGGCGGCCTGCGCCACGGCCGCGCAGGGGCTGGGCATTGCGCTGGTGAGCATGCCGTTTGCTGCGGGCTATCTGGAATCGGGCCGGTTGCAGCGGGTGTTGCCGGACTGGTACATCGACGACGGCTACACCTCCATCTATTACGCCGAACACAAACTGCTGCCGGGCAAGACTCGGGCGTTTGTCGATTTCATCATTGAGCAGTTTGCCGAGCGGGGGTTGGGGCAGAGGTTCAGTGCGGTTTGAGCCAGATTCTAGACCGAGTTGCCCTCTTCGCGAGCAAGCCCGCTCCCACATTTGATCTGTTGTGAATGCAAAAATTGTATTCACTGGAGATCCAGTGTGGGAGCGGGCTTGCTCGCGAAGGCTGCGCCTCGGTCAATAGTTGCGAACTCAGCGCGCAAACCGCGCCGGCCAGCCAATGATGTTTTTCGGTCGCGGTGTTGCGTAAGTCCGCACCTTCGAAGTCGACAACCCCAGTCGCACCAGCGATTCGGCGATGGTCACCGCTGCCGTCACGCCATCCACCACCGGCACGCCGGTGCGCCGGCGAATCTGCTCGTCCAGCCCGGCCATGCCGCCGCAGCCCAGGCAAATCACTTCGGCCTTGTCCTGGGTCACCGCCAGTTCGGCCTGATGCACGATGGCTTCCAGTGCGCGCTGCGGCTCGTGTTCCAGTTCCAGCACGGCCAAACCGCTGGCCCGCACCGAGGCGCAACGATCCCAGAGGCCGGAGAGCTTGAGGCGATCCTCGATCAGCGGCACGGTGCGGTCGAGGGTGGTGACCACGGAATAGGCGTGACCGAGGAACATCGCCGTGCTGGCGGCGGCATCGGTGATATCCACCACCGGCACGTTAAGCAGTTCCTGCAGGCCTTCACGGCCGTGTTCGCCGTAACCGGCCTGGATCACCGCATCGAAGGGCTGGTCGTAGGACATCACCCGATCCATGACCGCGATGGCCGCCAGGTAACTTTCGAAATTGCCTTCGATGGAGTCGGCGCCGAAATGCGGGGTGAGGCCGACGATTTCCGTGCCGGGCGACGCGACGGCTTGCGCCGAGCGGGCGATGGCCTGGGTGATGGATTCGGTGGTGTTGACGTTGACCACGAGAATGCGCATGGGGAGTCCTTATTGCTGGTGGTTCTGCGGCCCGACAATGTCGGGCCGCGACAGGATTAATGGCTGACGTTGTCGACCGCGATTGATTCGCCACTGACATCGGCATAGTGCGGTTGGCGCTTGGCGATGATCAGGTAGAGCATTCCGGCGATCCCGGCACCGATCAGCCAGGAGAACGGCGACACGCTGTGGAAGCCCGGTACCAATGCCAGGACGATGGCGATCAAAGCTGCAGGAATGAACACCGCCACCGCGCGTAAATTGACGCCGCGGCTGTAGTAATACGCGCCGTTGGGGTCTTCGCTGTACAACTGCGGCACGTTGATCCGGCCTTTTCGTACCAGCCAGTAGTCGACCATGATCACGCCGTACAACGGGCCGAGCAGGGCACCGAGGCCGGAGAGGAAGTACACGATCACCAGCGGGCTGTTGTAGAGGTTCCACGGCAGGATCAGCACGGCGATGGTCGCGCTGATCAGCCCGGCGCGGCGGAAGGTCAGGTACTTCGGGGCCAGGTTGCTGAGGACGAACGCCGGGGCGACGAAGTTGGCCATGATGTTCACCGCCACGGTGACGATCAGGAACGCCAGGCAGCCGAGCACCAGGAAGAAGGTGTTGGGAATCGAGGCGATGATTTCGGTCGGGCTTTCGATGATCCGGCCATTGATCTGGAATTGCGCGCCGCACAGCAGGACGGTGATGGCGGCGAACACCAGAATATTCACCGGCAGGCCCCAGAAGTTGCCGACTTTGATGGTCTTGCGGCACGGCGAAGAGCGGGCGAAGTCGCAGAAGTTGAGGATCAACGTACCGTAGATCGCCAGCCACAATGCGCCGCCAGCAAAGATGTTGCGCCACATCTCTCCGCCAGTCAGCGGTTCACGGATCGACCAGGCAATGGTCGCGTCGGCCTGGGTGTACATCCAGGCAGCGAGGGCGGCGACAGTCAGCAGAATCACCGGGCCGGCAAACGCTTCGTAGCGCCGCACCATCTCCATACCGTAGGCAAGGATCGCCAGTTGCACGAACCAGATTGCGACGAAACTCACCCAGCCGAGGGTCGACAGACCCAGGATCGAATTGTGGTCGTAGTCGGCGAACCCGGGATGGACTGCCGTCAACAACACGCGAAAGACTACGGACGCCAGGTACGTCTGAATACCGAACCAGGCGATGGCGATCACGGCGCGGATCAACGCAGGAACCTGCGCTCCATGAATGCCGAAACTGATCCGGCTGATGACCGGAAACGGCACCCCGGTCTTTTGTCCCATGTAGCCGGACAGGTTCATGAAGCAATACACCAGCGCCGCACCGATCCCCAGGGATAGCAGGATCTGCCAGCCGCCCAGGCCCAGGGCATACAGGCCGATGGCGAAGGAATAGTTGGCAATGTTGTGAACGTCGTTGGTCCACAGGGCAAAGATGCTGTAGCGGCCCCAGCGCCGGCCTTCGGCCTTGGTCGGCGCCAGGTCTTTGTTGTGCAGTCGGGGACTGAGCACGACGGGGCAGTGATGCGCTTGATTGTCGGCGATGTGGGTGGAATGGGAGGAGGGTAGATCCAGTGCGATGTTGTTATTGGAGAGATTAGTACGCATTCCGGCAGGCTCCTGATGCTCGACATCGCGATGACTGTGCATGAGCCTTGGCTCGACAAATCTTCGTCGCGGGTGGCGAATATCATTGGTTACGGGGCATCTGCAGCCTGTACGGGATAGGGCGCTTCAGGCTTGCGGATCTAAAGTGTGTGTATGTTTTGAATTTATTGTATACAAAACATGTATGCACTTAAGCCAGAACCATGCCAGTGGAGAGTTCTATGAAAGGCACTGCTCATTTCGTTTTGTTATGGTTTTTCGTCAAGCTACTGAAAAATAGAAAATTTAAATTGACCGATTGAACAGGTATTTATTTTAAGGAAGGGATTCAGGAGGGCATGGCGGCGCATGTCACGGAGAGGGATGTAACTTTTTGGGGCGCTGAAACTAAAAGTGCACACACAAATGGCACCGATGGTGACATTTGTGTGTACACATTTACGGGCGGTACGAAAACCTTGTAGGAGCGAGCTTGCTCGCGAAAAACTCCGAGTAACGCGGGCACTCAGGCAGCACGCGTTATCGTTGACGTCCATCGCGAGCAGGCTCGCTCCTACAAAGGGGTATCACAAGGCTCGGGATCAGGCTTTGGACTTGCTGATGATATTCCCCGCATGCAACCCGCATTCCTTCTGCGTCGCTTCTTCCCACCACCAGCGGCCTTCGCGCTCATGCTGGTTCGGCAGTACCGGGCGGGTGCAGGGTTCGCAGCCGATGCTGATGAAGCCGCGTTCGTGCAGGCTGTTGTAAGGCAGTTCCAGCATGCGGATGTAGCCCCAGATCTCTTCGCTGGTCATTTGCGCCAGCGGGTTGAACTTGTACAGGGTGCGTTCCGGAGTGGAGAACGCGGTGTCGATTTCCATCACCGCGACGGCACTGCGGGTGCCGGGGCTCTGGTCACGACGCTGGCCGGTGGCCCAGGCTTTCACGCCGGACAGCTTGCGGCGCAGCGGTTCGATCTTGCGGATGCCGCAGCACTCGCCATGGCCGTCCTTGTAGAAGCTGAACAGGCCTTTTTCCTTCACGAAAGGTTCGAGTTTCGTGTAGTCCGGCGACACCAGCTCAATGTCGATCTTGTAGTGCTCGCGCACCTGATCGATGAAGCGGTAGGTCTCGGGATTCAAGCGGCCGGTGTCGAGGCTGAACACCTTGACGTTCTTGTTCAGCTTCCAGGCCATGTCCACCAGCACCACGTCCTCGGCGCCGCTGAAAGATATCCACAGGTCATCGCCGAACTCGGCAAACGCGAGTTTCAGGATGTCCTGGGCGGATTTGTTGGCATAGGTCGTGGCGAGTTCCACGACGTCGAACGTTGGGCTCATCAGGGCGGCTTCCTACAGGTCGGTGGCGCTGGGCGCTCTATATGGGCCGATGGTAACAAAAAGCAGCACGGGCCGGGGCATCCTCTGCGTTGCGCAGGCAGGCCCGAGTCGCTAGAGTTCGGCAGTCTTTTTGCTCGCTCGACTCAATAATCAATACAAATGGGAGTGTCTTGTGGAAATTGCCTGTCTGGATCTTGAAGGTGTGCTGGTCCCGGAAATCTGGATCGCCTTCGCCGAAAAAACCGGGATCGAGTCCCTCAGGGCCACCACCCGGGACATTCCCGACTACGACGTGCTGATGAAGCAGCGCCTGCGGATTCTCGACGAGCACGGCCTGAAGCTCTCCGACATTCAGGAAGTGATCGCCACGCTCAAGCCGCTGGACGGTGCCATCGAGTTCGTCGACTGGCTGCGCGAGCGTTTTCAGGTGGTCATCCTGTCAGACACCTTCTACGAGTTCTCCCAGCCGTTGATGCGCCAACTGGGCTTCCCGACCTTGCTCTGCCATCGTCTGATTACTGACGACAGCGGGCGAGTCACTGGCTATCAATTGCGTCAGAAAGATCCCAAGCGTCAGTCGGTCCTGGCCTTCAAGAGCCTCTACTACCGGGTGATCGCGGCGGGGGATTCCTACAACGACACCACGATGCTGGGCGAGGCCGATGTCGGGATTCTGTTCCATGCGCCGGACAACGTGATTCGCGAGTTCCCGCAGTTCCCGGCGGTGCACAGTTTTGAAGAGCTGAAGCAGGAATTCATCAAGGCTTCGAATCGGGCCCTGAGTTTGTAAGCACATTCCCTGTAGGAGCGAGCCTGCTCCGGGCGGCGTTCCGACGATGAACCTGAGAGCGCCGCAGGGTGTCAGGTTTCCAGCGTTATCGTTAACGACCATCGCGAGCTGGCTCGCTCCTACAGGTTTTGCAAGGTGTCGAGCAGCACCTTCACCTTGGTGATCGACTCCTGGTACTCAGCCTGCCACTCGGAATCCGCGACAATCCCGCCGCCACCCCAGCAACACACCTGCCCGTCCTTGACCAGCAAACTGCGAATGGCGATGGAGCTGTCCATCTCGCCGCGCACGTCCAGGTACAGCAACGAACCGCAATACAGTCCGCGCCGGGTTGGCTCCAGCTCATCGATGATCTGCATGGCGCGAATCTTTGGCGCGCCAGTGATCGAGCCGCCGGGGAAACTGCCGGCGATCAGGTCCAGGGCATCGCGATCATCCGCCAGTTCACCGGTGACGCTGCTCACCAGGTGATGCACGTTCGGGTAACTTTCCAGGCTGAACAATTCCGGCACCCGTACCGAACCGGTGCGGCAGGTTCGGCCGAGGTCATTGCGCAGCAGGTCGACGATCATCAGGTTTTCTGCGCGATCCTTGGGACTGGCCAGCAGTTCGGCGGCGTTCGCGGCGTCTTGCTCAGGTGTCAGGCCTCGAGGTCGAGTGCCCTTGATCGGGCGGGTTTCCACGTGGCGCTGGCTGACTTTGACGAAGCGTTCCGGCGACAGACTGAGTACGGCATCGCCGTCAGGCAAGCTCTGGAAGCCGGAAAAAGGCGTCGGGCACGCTGCGCGCAGTGCGCAGTAAGCGGCCCAGGGATCACCCTGGCAGGGCGCGCGAAAACGCTGGGCGAAGTTGACCTGATAACAGTCGCCGGCCTGAATGTATTGCTGGATGCGTTCGATTGCCTGTTGATACTCGTCAGCGCTCAAGTCGGCAGTCATCGGGGTGAGCAGTTTGAATGGAGCGACCACTTCCGCTGCGGGCTGGCTGAACAGATCGATCAGGCGCTGACGTTCACTGCCAGGCAGAGTCGGGTGGAACACCAATTGGCTGGTCAGCGAAAGGTGATCGCTGATCAAGGCCCAGCCGTACAGGCCGAAACGCGCGTCAGGCAGTTGCAGGTCATCCCGTGCCTGGCTCGGCAGGCGCTCCAGATGCCGGCCGAAGTCGTAACTCAGGTAGCCGATCAATCCACCGGCAAATGGCAACTCATAAGGTGCCGGCAGAGTGGCTTCGCCCAGGCGTGTGAGGTTATCGCGCAGGCGTTGCAGGAAAGCGTCGCCACTTTCGTCGGGCGATACCGTCAGCTGTTCCAGCGGCCAGGCACTGAGCAAGTCATAGCGACCGCGGTCGGCGCTGGGGCGGCCACTGTCGAGCAGCACGGCACCGGGAGCATGGCGAATCGCCGCGAAGTATTGGGCGGGGTTGGCGCGATAGGGCAGCGGGTGTACGGAACAGGTCAGCATGGGCGGGGGAGATCAGCCATCGAGGCGGGGTGGCGATTGTAGTCCCCTCGGAGAATTGCTCCTAGAGGGGATTGTAGGAGCGAGCTTGCTCGCGATGGTCGTCAACGATGACGTGGGCTGTCTGAATCCCCGCGTTGTCCTGGCGTTTTTCGCGAGCAAGCTCGCTCCTACAGGAGAAGGTGATCAACCCACGACCGCAGGAATATGCCCAAACATCTCCTGCACGAACGCCACGCGCTCTTCGACCGTTTCGGTCACGCCACGAGCCTTCAGGTCTTCCAGTCGTGCTTCCACCGCATGAGTGCGCGACGTCAGCCCGCAGTCATTGGCAATCTGGATATTCAGCCCTGGCCGGGCGTTGAGCTCAAGAATCAGCGGGCCTTTTTCCTGGTCCAGGACCATGTCGACACCGATGTAGCCCAGCCCGCACAACTCATGACAGCCAGCGGCGAGCTTCATGAAACCGTCCCAGTAGGGCAGTTGCACGCCATCCACGGCATTCGTGGTGTCCGGGTGTTTGTTGATGATGTTGTTCAGCCAGGTGCCGCGCAGGGTCAGGCCGGTGGCCAGGTCCACACCGACGCCGATGGCGCCCTGGTGCAGGTTGGCCTTGCCGTTGGACTGACGCGTCGGCAGGCGCAGCATGGCCATCACCGGGTAGCCCAGCAAAACAATGATGCGAATGTCCGGCACGCCTTCGTAACTGATGCTCTTGAAGATCGGGTCCGGAATCACCCGGTATTCAATCAGCGCCCGGTCGCGGTGACCGCCCAGGGAGTACAGGCCGGTGAGGATGCTGGAAATCTGGTGCTCGATTTCTTCATGGCTGATGATCCGGCCGGACACCGAGCGATAGCGGCCTTCAAAGCGGTCGGCGATGACCAGGATGCCATCGCCGCCAGCGCCCTGGGCCGGTTTGATCACGAAGTCTTTGCGCCCGCCGATGATCTCTTCGAGATTGTCGATTTCCTTCTCGGTGGAAATCACCCCGTAGAGTTCCGGCACATGAATGCCGGCGGCAATGGCGCGCTCCTTGGTGATGATCTTGTCATCGACGATGGGGTACAGGCTGCGCTTGTTGTACTTGAGCACGTAGTCTGCGTTGCGCCGATTGATCCCCATGATGCCCCGGGCTTCCAGGGCCTTCCAGGTCTTCCAGAAGCCGAACATCAGGCGTCAGCCTCTTTCAGGAAGGCCTTGAAACGCACCAGTTCGGTCAGGCGATAACCGCGATAACGACCCATGGCCAGCATGAAAGCCACCAGGATCAGCAGGATCGCCGGGAAGGTGAACACGAAGTACACCAGTTCCGGCACGGTCATGATCAGGTGTGACAGGGACGCGGCGAACAGCGTGCCAATGGCCACTTTCATGGCATGGCCGCCGCCGCGTTCTTCCCAGGTGATCGACAGGCGTTCGATGGTCATGGTCAGGATCACCATCGGGAACAGCGCCACCGACAAGCCGCGCTCCAGGCCGAGTTTATGGCTGAACAGGCTGATCATCGCAATTAGCACCACCACGAACGTCAGCACCACCGACAGCCTCGGCAGCATTTGCAGCTTCAGGTGTTCGAGGTAGGAGCGCAGCGACAGGCCCAGCGCCGTGATGATGGTAAACAGCGCGATACCGAAGCCGAGCTGGGTTTCGCGGAAGGCCAGGGCGATCAGCACCGGGGTGAAGGTGCCCAGGGTCTGGATGCCGATCAGGTTGCGCAGGATCAGGATCACCAGCACGCCGATCGGGATCATCACCATGATCATGAAGGTCTGCTGGGTTTGCAGCGGCAGGCCGTACAACGAGTACTCGAGGAAGTTGGCGTCGGTGTTTTCGTCGGTCAGCTTGGCCAGGCGAATGGCGTTCATTTCGCTGTTGTTCAGGCTGAAGGTCACGTTGGCTTTCTTGCCGCCGTCGACGGTGATCAGGTTTTCGTCGCCGGTCCACCACAGCAGGCGGTCGGTCGGCAGGCCCTGCTCACCGGTTTCCGGGTTGAAGTACAGCCAGTCGGTACCATTGAAACTGCGCAGCCACAGTTCCGGCATTTGCGGCTGGTCGGCCACCAGGCGGATGGTGTGGACCTTCTCGATCGGCACATGGGCGATGGACAGCAGCAACTCGACGATTTTTGCCTTGTGCGCGGTGGATGGATCGCCGGCCAGCAACAGTTTCACGTTGTCGTCGTTGAGGTTGTTGACCCGCTTGATGGCTTCGCCGACGAAGGTTTCGACGTCGGCCGAGTGCTGGCGAATCGGTGCGAGCAGGGCTTCGGCGGCGATTTTTTCCGGGCCTTCGATGGTCATGCTGTCGCGAAAGGTCGGACCTTTGATCTTGGCTTTCTCACCGGAATAACGCTTGGTCAGCACCAGGCGGTAATACAGCGTCTGATTGCCTTTGGCCCGGCGTGCCGACCAGGTGACCTTGCGATTGCCGTCGACCCGGTTCACGGCCACGCCGTAGTTATTGGAGATGAAGCTCTCGTTGAGGCTGACGAAGTCGCGGCTCAGTGGTGGCACGAACATCTGGATCTTGACCGGGTCCTTGGCACTGGCGACGAACTCGACCTTGGCGTCGATGTTCCACAGGTCGTCGGTGGCGTCTTCGGTTACCGGGATGCCCAGCACGAAGATCTGGTAGGCCGTAACTGAAATGCCCAGCACCACCAGGATGGCGATCAGCAGTTTCAGATGAAGGGTAAGAGAGCGCATTTGAATTACTCGGCGGTATAAGCGTCGGTGGTGCAGGCGGGTTTGCCGGCAGCATATTTAAGGCTGGGGTCAACCAGTGCATCGAAGCGCTTGAGCGCTTCGGAGCCAATCAGTAGCGGGTATTGGAAGGCGCTGCGGTCGGTCAGGTTCACTTCGATGCTGCGCAGGGCCGAGCCCATGCAGATATCCAGTTCGATCACCGGACGGGCGGTGTACTTCTTGCCTTCCTCCGGGTCGTAGTCGCCGGCCCGGCGCTTGATCTTGCTGACACGGGCCAGCGGGCGTTCGATCGGGTGCGTATGGGCGGCGTCGATGGCCAGATAAAAGCGCACCCACGACTCGCCGTTGCGTTTGAAGCGTTTGATATCCCGTGCACTCAGGGACGCGGTTTTCGCCCCGGTGTCGAGTTTGGCCGCCACTTCCAGATCAATGCCATTGAGCGATGCGTACTCATTCAGGCCATACACGGTCTTTTCCCCGGCCATTGCGAAGCCGGGCAGGCAAAGTAAATAAAGGAAGGCAGGGAAGGGCTTGAGTCTCATAAATCCTGGTGCGCAGCGGTCCGACTTGATTCAAGGCCCTGGCATCGCTGCGCAAGCTCCCTCGTATGCCTATCAGGGTTTTATGACAGGCAGTGCAGATGTGACAAACAAATGCGGGCGGCATTCTAGCACGGTGGTTTGATGGCGCCAGCGCTGGCGGGTGGCTATAAACCGTGAGGTTGCTTCGTTATGGTGCAGCCGGTTATCAGAAGATTGTCGACAATATCGATTTAACCTTTGACTGTGCCGCCTGTATTCGTTAGTTTTTGCGGCATTGGCTCACAAGGTGTCGACAATATGCTGGATCAACTCGATCCCCCGGTTTTAGCGCAAGACGATACGGAGACCCTGTCCGAGAACGTCTTCCGTCGCATTCAGGCGGCTATCGTCAAAGGCGAGATCGCGCCGGGCAGCAAAATCTCCGAACCGGAGCTGGCGCGCACCTACGGCATTAGCCGTGGCCCGTTGCGCGAGGCCATCCACCGTCTGGAAGGCCAGCGCCTGCTGGTTCGCGTGCCGCATGTCGGCGCGCGGGTGGTGTCGCTCAATCACGCCGAGCTGCTTGAGCTTTACGAAATCCGGGAATCCCTGGAAGGCATGGCCTGTCGTCTCGCCGCCGAGCGCATGAGCGTCGAGGAAATCGACGAATTGCGTCGCGTCCTGGAAACCCACGAGCGCGATGAAGCGTTCCAGGCCGGTAGAGGCTACTACCAGCAGGAAGGCGATTTCGACTTCCATTACCGAATCATCCAGGGCAGCGGCAACCGCACGCTGACCCAAATGCTCTGCGGCGAGCTCTATCAGCTGGTGCGCATGTACCGCATCCAGTTTTCCACCACGCCCAATCGCCCGCACCAGGCGTTCGCCGAGCACCACCGTATTCTCGATGCCATCGCCGACCGTGACGGCGAGCTGGCCGAGTTGTTGATGCGCCGTCACATCGGCGCCTCCAAACGCAATATCGCCCGTCACTACCAGGACGGCGTTAACCCGACAGCCAAACGAGGTGAGTCATGAGTTTGAACAAGAGCACACCAGGCCAGCGTTTCCGCGATGCGGTCGCCAGTGAACATCCACTGCAAGTGGTCGGCGCGATCAACGCCAACCACGCGCTGCTGGCCAAGCGCGCCGGTTTCAAGGCGATCTACCTGTCGGGTGGCGGGGTGGCTGCCGGCTCCCTCGGCGTGCCTGACCTGGGCATCACCGGTCTGGATGACGTGCTGACCGACGTGCGCCGTATCACCGATGTTTGCGACCTGCCATTGCTGGTGGACGTGGACACCGGTTTCGGCTCCTCGGCGTTCAACGTCGCTCGCACTGTCAAATCGATGATCAAGTTCGGTGCCGCAGCGATTCACATCGAAGACCAGGTCGGCGCCAAGCGCTGCGGTCACCGTCCTAATAAGGAAATCGTGACCCAGCAGGAAATGGTCGACCGCATCAAGGCAGCCGTCGATGCGCGTACCGATGACAGCTTCGTGATCATGGCCCGTACCGACGCCCTGGCGGTGGAAGGTCTGGAGTCTGCCCTGGATCGCGCCGCCGCGTGCATCGAAGCCGGCGCCGACATGGTGTTTCCGGAAGCCATCACTGAACTTGAAATGTACAAACTGTTCGCCAACCGTGTGAAAGCGCCGATCCTGGCCAACATCACCGAGTTCGGCGCGACGCCGCTGTACACCACCGAACAACTGGCTGCTGCCGATGTATCGCTGGTGCTGTACCCGCTGTCGGCGTTCCGTGCCATGAACAAGGCTGCAGAAAACGTCTACACCGCGATCCGTCGCGATGGCACGCAGCAGAACGTCATCGACACCATGCAGACGCGCATGGAGCTTTACGATCGCATCGACTACCACACCTTCGAGCAGAAGCTCGATGCGTTGTTTGCCGCGAAGAAATAATGAACACCGTGTACCTGTAGGAGCGAGCTGGCTCGCGATGGTGGGCCATACACCGCGGGGTATCAGTTTTCCCGCGTCATCATTGACGTCCATCGCGAGCGAGCTCGCTCCTACAGATGAAAGATTGGTTTCCCTAAAAAAATTCAAGAATTGGAGACAGCAATGGCCGAAGCAAAAGTACTCAGTGGCGCCGGGCTCCGTGGCCAGGTAGCCGGGCAAACTGCACTGTCCACCGTGGGCCAGTCGGGTGCCGGTCTGACTTATCGTGGTTATGACGTTCGTGAACTGGCGGCTGACGCGCAGTTCGAAGAGGTTGCCTACCTGCTGCTGTACGGCGAGTTGCCGAGCAAAGCGCAACTGAACGCCTACATCGCCAAGCTGGGCAAGCTGCGTGACTTGCCGCAAGCGCTGAAGGAAGTACTGGAACGCATCCCCGCCGACGCCCACCCGATGGACGTGATGCGTACTGGCTGCTCGTTCCTGGGCAACCTTGAACCCGAGGCGAACTTCTCCGAGCAACAGGACAAGACCGACCGTCTGCTCGCCGCCTTCCCGGCGATCATGACTTACTGGTATCGCTTCAGCCACGAAGGCAAGCGCATTGACTGCGTGAGCGACGAGCCATCCATCGGCGGACACTTCCTGCACCTGCTGCACGGCAAGAAGCCGAGCGAGCTGCACGTCAAGGTGATGAACGTTTCGCTGATCCTCTACGCGGAGCACGAGTTCAACGCATCGACCTTCACCGCGCGTGTTTGCGCATCGACCCTGTCCGACCTGTTTTCGTGCATCACCGCAGCCATCGGCTCGCTGCGCGGCCCGCTGCACGGCGGTGCCAACGAAGCGGCTATGGAAATGATCGAGCGTTTCTCGTCGCCGGAAGACGCGATCAAGGGCACCCTCGGCATGCTGGAGCGCAAGGACAAGATCATGGGCTTCGGCCACGCGATCTATAAGGACAACGATCCGCGCAACGAGGTGATCAAGGGCTGGTCGAAGAAGCTCGCTGACGAAGTGGGTGACAAGGTGTTGTTCCCGGTGTCCGAAGCCATCGACAAGACCATGTGGGAGCAGAAGAAGCTGTTCCCGAACGCCGACTTCTACCATGCCTCGGCGTACCACTTCATGGGCATCCCGACCAAGTTGTTTACACCGATTTTCGTCTGCTCACGCCTGACCGGCTGGGCCGCCCACGTGTACGAACAACGTGCCAACAACCGCATCATCCGTCCAAGCGCCGAGTACGTCGGCGTCGAACAGCGCAAGTTCGTGCCAATCGAACGACGCTGAATGGTGGAGGCTACAGCGCTGGTCACTGAATGAACCGAGAACCAGTGTGGGAGCGGGCTTGCTCGCGAAGACGGACTGACATCCAACATTGATGTTGACTGATACACCGCTTTCGCGAGCAAGCCCGCTCCCACATTTGACCAGGTTCACTTCAATACCGGTGCCAGGCCCCGCCCTTTGAAACCACCGTGACCGAGTCTTGACGATGAACACAGAATTCCGTAAATCGCTGCCCGGCAGCCACCTGGATTACTTCGATGTCCGCGCAGCGGTCGAGGCGATCCAGCCTGGCGCCTATGACACCCTGCCGTACACCTCCCGCGTGCTGGCGGAAAACCTTGTGCGTCGCTGCGACCCGGCCACGCTCACCGAATCCCTGAAGCAATTCATCGAGCGCAAACGCGACCTCGACTTCCCGTGGTTCCCGGCCCGCGTGGTGTGCCACGACATTCTCGGTCAGACCGCTTTGGTCGACCTCGCCGGCCTGCGTGATGCCATCGCCCTGCAAGGCGGTGACCCTGCGCAAGTCAACCCGGTGGTGCCGACGCAACTGATCGTCGACCACTCCTGGCCGTCGAGCGTGGTGGTTTCGATCCGGAGGCGTTCGAGAAGAACCGCGCCATCGAAGACCGTCGCAACGAAGACCGTTTCCACTTCATCAACTGGACCAAGAAAGCGTTCAAGAACGTCGACGTGATCCCGCCGGGCAACGGCATCATGCACCAGATCAACCTGGAGAAACTGTATCCGGTGATCCAGGTGCGTGACGGCGTGGCCTTCCCCGACACTTGCGTCGGCACCGACAGCCACACCCCGCACGTCGATGCACTGGGCGTGATTGCCATCGGTGTCGGTGGTCTGGAAGCCGAAAGCGTGATGCTCGGCCGCGCCTCCTGGATGCGTCTGCCGGAAAGCGTTGGCGTCGAACTGACCGGCAAGCTGCAACCGGGTATCACCGCCACCGACATGGTGCTGGCGCTGACCGAGTTCCTGCGCAAGCAAAAAGTGGTCGGTGCCTGGCTGGAATTCTTCGGCGAAGGCGCCTCCGCGCTGACCCTCGGCGACCGCGCAACCATCTCCAACATGGCCCCGGAATACGGCGCCACCGCGGCGATGTTCTACATCGACCAGCAGACCATCGACTACCTCAAGCTCACCGGTCGTGAAGACGAGCAGGTGCAGTTGGTCGAGAACTACGCCAAGACCACGGGCCTGTGGGCCGACAGTCTCAAGGGCGCGCAGTACGAGCGCGGCCTGACCTTCGATCTGTCCTCGGTGGTACGCAACATGGCCGGCCCGAGCAACCCGCACGCCCGTGTGGCGGTTTCGGATCTGGCGGCGAAAGGCATCTCCGGGAAGTGGGAAGACGTACCGGGGCAAATGCCGGACGGCGCGGTGATCATCGCCGCCATCACCAGTTGCACCAACACCAGCAACCCGCGCAACGTGATCGCCGCCGGCCTGCTGGCGCGCAATGCCAACAAGCTGGGCCTGACCCGCAAGCCGTGGGTCAAGTCGTCCTTGGCGCCGGGCTCGAAAACCGTGGCGCTGTATCTCGATGAAGCCGGCCTGACCGATGAGCTGGAGCAGCTCGGTTTTGGCGTCGTGGCTTTCGCCTGTACCACCTGCAACGGCATGTCCGGCGCACTGGACCCGGTGATCCAGCAAGAGATCATCGACCGCGACCTGTACGCCACTGCGGTGTTGTCCGGCAACCGCAACTTCGACGGGCGGATTCACCCGTACGCCAAGCAAGCGTTCCTCGCGTCGCCGCCATTGGTGGTCGCGTATGCAATTGCCGGCACCATTCGTTTCGACATCGAAAAAGACGTACTGGGTGTGGTCGATGGCAAGGAAATCCGCCTGAAAGACATCTGGCCGAGCGACGAAGAAATCGACGCCGTGGTCAAGGCGTCGGTGAAACCGGAGCAGTTCCGTCAGGTGTACATCCCGATGTTCGCCATCCACGAAGACACCGGCCCGAAAGTCGCGCCGCTCTACGACTGGCGCGAGATGAGCACCTACATCCGCCGTCCGCCGTACTGGGAAGGCGCACTGGCCGGGGCGCGTCCGCTCAAGGGCATGCGCCCGCTGGCGGTGCTGCCGGACAACATCACCACCGATCACCTGTCGCCATCCAACGCCATCATGCTGGACAGCGCCGCTGGCGAATACCTGGCGAAAATGGGCCTGCCGGAAGAGGACTTCAACTCTTACGCGACTCACCGTGGTGACCACCTGACTGCGCAGCGCGCGACCTTCGCCAACCCGAAACTGTTCAACGAAATGGTTCAGGAAAACGGCAAGGTCAAGCAGGGTTCGCTGGCCCGTGTCGAGCCGGAAGGCAAAGTGATGCGTATGTGGGAAGCCATCGAAACCTACATGGATCGCAAGCAGCCGCTGATCATCATCGCAGGCGCTGACTACGGCCAGGGTTCGTCTCGCGACTGGGCGGCCAAGGGCGTACGTCTGGCGGGTGTGGAAGCGATTGCCGCCGAAGGTTTCGAACGCATCCACCGCACCAACCTGGTGGGCATGGGCGTGTTGCCACTGGAATTCAAGCCTGGCACCAACCGCCACACCCTGGCCATCGATGGCAGCGAAACCTACGACGTGATTGGCGACCGCACCCCGCGTGCCGAGCTGACACTGGTGATCCATCGCAAGAACGGCGAACGCGTCGAAGTGCCGGTGACCTGCCGCCTCGACACCGCCGAAGAAGTGTCGATCTACGAGGCCGGCGGCGTGTTGCAACGCTTCGCCCAGGACTTCCTCGAAGAATCGGCGGTTGCCGTCTAATACAGGCTGTACAGGCACGGGACTTCAGGTCCCGTGCCTGTTATGAAGGAGCACTCATGTCTCACGCACCGCAGATCAAAATCCCCGCCACCTACATGCGCGGCGGCACCAGCAAAGGCGTGTTTTTCAGCCTGAAGGATTTGCCCGAAGCAGCGCAGGTCCCCGGCCCGGCCCGCGACGCCTTGTTGCTGCGTGTCATCGGCAGCCCGGATCCGTACGACAAACAAATCGACGGCATGGGCGGCGCGACCTCCAGCACCAGCAAAACCGTGATCCTGTCGAAAAGCATCAAGGCCGATCACGACGTTGATTACCTGTTCGGCCAAGTGTCCATCGACAAGCCTTTCGTCGACTGGAGCGGCAACTGCGGCAACCTGTCGGCGGCGGTCGGCTCGTTCGCCGTCAGCAACGGCCTGGTGGACGCCAGCCGCATCCCGCACAACGGCGTGGCGGTGGTTCGCGTGTGGCAGGCCAACATCGGCAAGACCATCATCGCCCATGTACCGATCACCCATGGAGAGGTGCAGGAGACCGGCGATTTCGAACTCGACGGCGTGACGTTCCCGGCCGCTGAAGTGCAGCTCGAATTTCTTGATCCGGCAGCGGAAGAAGAGGGCGCCGGCGGTTCGACGTTCCCCACCGGCAACCTGATCGATGACCTGGAAGTGCCAGGCGTCGGTACGCTGAAAGTCACCATGATCAACGCCGGTATCCCGACGATTTTCGTCAATGCCGAGGACATCGGCTACAAGGGCACCGAGCTGCAGGGTGCGATCAACGGCGACCCGAAAGCCTTGCTGATGTTCGAGACCATCCGGGCTTATGGCGCGCTGCGCATGGGCCTGATATCGGATATCGACGAAGCGGCCAAACGGCAGCACACGCCGAAGGTGGCGTTCGTGGCCAAACCCGCGGATTACGTGGCGTCCAGCGGCAAGGCGATTGCAGCCAGCGATGTCGACCTGCTGGTTCGCGCGCTGTCCATGGGCAAGCTGCACCACGCGATGATGGGCACGGCGGCGGTGGCCATCGGTACCGCGGCGGCGATTTCCGGCACCCTGGTCAACCTCGCGGCGGGCGGTGTCGAACGCAACGCGGTGCGCTTCGGTCATCCATCGGGCACCTTGCGCGTCGGCGCCGAGGCCAGCCTGGTGAACGGCGAATGGACGGTTAACAAAGCCATCATGAGCCGCAGTGCGCGGGTGTTGATGGAAGGGTTCGTGCGCGTGCCGGGGGATTCTTTCTGACGTAAATTCAGAAATCACCCAAGTCCTTGTGGGAGCGGGCTTGCCCGCGATGAGGCCTTCATATTCAACATCTATGTTGGCTGATGCACTGCTATCGCGGGCAAGCCCGCTCCCACAGGTGATGCGTTATCAAAATAAAAGTGTTTTCACCCGCTGAGATCGCCCTGAACCGAGGTCCCATCAACGAAACACCCGCAGAGTGAATCGAGCATGAGCGCCAACGTTGACCTCAACAATCGCCCGGATTACGACAAGGTCCTGCAGGACATCGCCGACTACGTCCTCAACTTCAAGGTCGAGTCGCAAGAAGCCCTGGACACCGCCCGCAACTGCCTGATGGACACCTTGGGCTGTGGCTTGCTGGCTCTGCGTTTTCCCGAATGCACCAAGCATCTGGGGCCAGTGGTCGAAGGCACCGTCGTACCGTTCGGCGCCCGTGTGCCAGGCACCTCTTTTCGGCTCGATCCGGTCAAGGCGGCGTGGGACATCGGCTGCATCGTGCGCTGGCTGGACTACAACGACACCTGGCTCGCCGCCGAATGGGGGCATCCGTCGGATAATCTCGGCGCCATTCTCGCGGTGGCCGACCATTTGTCGCAAAAGCGTCTGGCCAATGGCGATGCGCCGCTGACCGTGCGCGTCGTGCTTGAAGCGATGATCATGGCTCACGAAATTCAAGGCGTGATTGCCCTGGAGAACGCCTTCAACCGCGTCGGTCTCGATCACGTGATTCTGGTGAAAGTCGCCTCGACCGCGGTCACCGCCAGGCTCATGGGCGCCAACCGCGAGCAGATGCTCTCGGCGCTTTCCCATGCCTTCGCCGACGGACAGGCGTTGCGTACCTACCGCCATGCGCCGAATGCCGGCTCGCGCAAATCCTGGGCGGCGGGGGATGCGTCCAGCCGTGGCGTGCGTCTGGCGGACATCGCCTTGCGCGGTGAAATGGGCATCCCCGGTGTGTTGAGTGCCAGGCAATGGGGTTTCTACGATGTCTTGTTCAGTCACACCAACAACGATCTGGCGCTCAAGCCCGCAGACAAGCGCACCTTCAGCTTCTCTCGCCCGTACGGCAGTTACGTGATGGAAAACGTGCTGTTCAAGATCAGCTTTCCCGCCGAATTTCACGCGCAAACCGCCTGCGAAGCCGCGGTGACGCTTCATCCGCAAGTGCGTAATCGGTTGCACGAAATCGACAGGATCGTCATCACCACCCACGAATCGGCGATCCGCATCATTTCCAAGGTCGGCCAACTGGCCAATGCCGCCGACCGCGATCATTGCATTCAGTACATGACCGCCGTGCCGCTGGCCTTCGGCAATCTGGTGGCCGAGCACTATGAGGATGACTTCCACAAGGCGCATCCGATCATCGACGTGCTGCGTGACAAGATGGTCATCGTCGAAGAGCCTCGCTACACCCGTGAATATCTGCAAGCTGACAAGCGCTCCATCGCCAATGCGCTGCAGGTGTTTTTCAAGGATGGGGCGAGCACGGGGAAGGTGGAGGTGGAGTACCCGATCGGCCATCGTCGGCGCCGCGCTGAGGGTATTGCGTTGCTGGAGGACAAGTTCAAGGCAAACCTGGCGACGCGTTTCACGGCGCAGCGGTGTGCGCAGATTTTTCAATTGTGCAAGGATCAGCTAGCGCTTGAAGCGACGCCGGTGAACCGGTTTGTGGACTTGTTCGTGATCTGAGGCAGCAGCGCGATTGCGCGATGCGCCTTTGAGTGCCTTCGATTCACCGGCGGTACTGTCCGGTCAGGAAATCAATCAGGGCGCGAGCGGCAGAGGATAAAAGCCGATGATGGGGGTAGACCATTGAAAAGGATCGTGTCCGTCCGCTCGATTGTTCGAGTAACTCCACCAGGTGCCCCTGCCGGATGCGTTCGCGGACGATGAAATCATAGGTCTGGCAAATGCCCAGGCCTTGTTCAGCCAGGGAAACGATACCCAGGACGTCCTCCGAGACCTGCACCGTTGCCATCGGTACCCAGTCGACGGACCGCCCATCTTCGACCAGTTGCCAGGGTCTGATTCTGCCTGTGCCGGGGATGACAAAGGTCAGGCACGCATGACTTTTCAAGTCGTCGAGGTTGCGCGGCACACCGGCTCGTTGCAGGTATTGGGGAGCGGCGACGAGGCACAGGCGTGCATCTTCGAGCTTGCGCCCGATCATCCGGCTGTCGGGTAAGGCGCCCATGCGAATGGCCAGGTCGAAGTTTTCAGCCACCAGGTCGACATTGCGGTTGCAGATGCTCAGTTCGATTCGGACCTGCGGGTAGTGTCGGTTGAAGACTGCCAGCAGTGCCGGCAATCGGTAATGGCCATAGGTGGAGGGCGCGCTGATACGCAGAAGACCGCCGGGTTGTTCCCTTTGGCTTTGCAGAGTGTTTTCCACGTCCGCAATCATGCCGAAAGCGTTACGCATTTGATCCAGGTACAGGCGTCCTGCCTCGGTCAGGCACAGCCGGCGCGTGGTGAGCCTGAGCAACTGTACCCCGACCTTTTTTTCCAGGCGTTTGATGGCTCGGCTGATCACCGATGGGGTAGTGACCAGGGCGACGGCGGCTGCGCTCAACGTACCCTTGTCGACGACGGTGATGAAGGTTTCGACATCGGTCAGGTGATCGAATCGACGTTCCATTTTTACTTCCAGGGGCCAAAGAGATTGTCTTCCAGACGGGTTTATCGGCGATCAAGGTAGCAATAATTTCTACGGGCTTCAGGCAATAAGCGCCTGTGGAAACCTTTGGAGACGATATGAAAAAACTGATGACGCTGATGCTGAGCGCCGGGATTTGGGCTACCAGTCAAACCGCCCTGGCCGCCCATGTGCTGGTCGTACTGTCGGATGCCGAAAGGCTCGACCTGAAGGACGGCAAGTCCGTGCAGACCGGCTTTTATTTCAACGAACTCATGCAGCCTGTGAAAATGCTGCTCGATGCCGATCACAAGGTGACCTTCGCGACCCCGTTGGGGCGGGCTCCGATACTGGATCAGGGCTCTCTGAACAAGTCCTACTTCGGTAATGACGAGGCAGTTTTCAATGCGCACAAAACCTTGCTGGAAACGCTCAAGCTCACGTCTGCCGATGAATCACCGGTCATCAGCCTGACCCGCGTCGAGCAGATGGGCTATGAGCAGTTCGATGCGTTGTATGTGCCCGGTGGCCGGGCACCCATGCAGGATCTTACCGAGAGCCCGTTGATGGGCAGGCTTCTGGCGAACTTCAACGAACGGGGCAAGCCCACGGCAATGGTGTGTCACGGTCCCGCCGCGCTGCTGTCCACCTTGCCGGACCCGGCGGGCTTTGCTCGCGCACTGGAGTCGACAGGTCGCGCCGATCCGGGGGCCGGCTGGATATATGCCGGCTACAACATGACGGTCATGAGCAACACGGAGGAAAAGTGGGCGCAGCGTAACGGCCGACTTCAAGGGGGAGAAATGAAATACATGCCCCAGACGGCACTCGAGCAGGCGGGAGGGCGCTATCGGTCCAACCTGCTGCCATGGAGTTCAAATATGGTGGTCGACCGTGAGCTGATTACCGGACAGAACCCCGAATCGACAATGGACGTCGCCAATGAACTGCTTAAACGGCTGAAGTAGCCTGGTAGCTGCGAACCCACACCAGCGTTGGCTTGAGTTCGCAGCTGCCGGCTCTATTTGAACCGCCGCTCGACGCCTTTCTCCACCAGGATTTTCGCGGAGATTTCTTCAACGGAAAAATGCGTGGAGTTGATGTTCGGAATGTTCTCGCGGCGGAACAGGTTTTCCACCTCGCGCACTTCGAACTCGCACTGGGCGTAGCTCGAGTAGCGGCTATTGGGCTTTCGCTCGTTGCGAATGGCGGTCAGGCGGTCCGGATCGATGGTCAGGCCGAACAGCTTGTGCTGGTGGGCGCGCAGGGCGCTGGGCAGTTGCAGGCGCTCCATGTCGTCTTCGGTCAACGGATAGTTGGCTGCGCGGATGCCGAATTGCATCGCCATGTACAGACACGTCGGTGTCTTACCACAACGCGACACGCCCACTAGTATCAGGTCGGCCTTGTCGTAATAGTGCGTGCGGGCGCCGTCGTCGTTGTCGAGGGCGAAGTTCACCGCCTCGATCCGCTCCATGTAATTGGTGTTGGAGCCGATGGAATGGGATTTGCCGACAGTGTAGGAAGAATGCTCGGTCAGCTCCTGTTCAAGCGGTGCCAGGAACGTCGAGAAAATGTCGATCATGAAACCATTCGAGGTTGCGAGAATCTCACGAATGTCCTGATTGACGATGGTGTCGAAGATGATCGGACGGAAGCCGTCGGTTTCGGCGGCCTTGTTGATTTGTTGTACCATGGCCCGCGCTTTGTCCACGTTGTCGATGTACGGCCGCGTGACTTTGCTGAAGGTAATGTTTTCGAACTGCGCCAGTAGGCTTTGACCCAGGGTTTCGGCAGTAATGCCGGTACCATCGGAGATAAAGAAAGCAGATCGTTTCATTTGCACCTTGGGCCTTAAGCTAATGATCATTCTTGGATATGATAGGCGCGATTTGCCGGCCGCCAATGGCCCGCATTCTCACTTATTTTCCAGGTCCAGGCCATATAGCTGGCAAACGCTCCATAGAGCAGCCGGTTTCTGAGCTTTTCCAACACAGTTAGTGGAGAGATCACCTTGGTAGAGTACGTAGTTTCCCTCGATAAGCTCGGCAAACACGATGTTGAGCATGTGGGGGGCAAGAACGCATCCCTGGGCGAGATGATCAGCAACCTGGCAGGTGCCGGTGTTTCGGTGCCCGGTGGCTTCGCCACGACCGCTCAGGCTTATCGTGATTTCCTGGAGCTGAGCGGCTTGAATCAGCAGATTCACGATGCCCTCGATGTCCTGGACGTCGACGACGTGAATGCCCTGGCCAAGACCGGTGCCCAGATCCGTCAATGGATCATGGAAGCCGAGTTCCCTGAAAAACTGAATGCCGAAATCCGCACCGCGTTCGCCGCGCTGTCCGCCGGCAACCCTGACGTGGCCGTGGCCGTGCGTTCTTCCGCTACCGCCGAAGACCTGCCGGACGCATCCTTCGCCGGTCAGCAGGAAACCTTCCTGAACATCCGCGGTGTCGAAAACGTCATTCGCGCCGCCAAAGAGGTGTTCGCATCCCTTTTCAACGATCGCGCGATTTCCTATCGCGTGCACCAGGGCTTCGACCACAAGCTGGTAGCCCTGTCGGCCGGCGTACAGCGCATGGTCCGCTCCGAAACCGGCACCGCCGGCGTGATGTTCACCCTTGATACCGAATCGGGTTTCCGTGACGTGGTGTTCATTACCGGCGCCTACGGCCTGGGTGAGACCGTCGTACAAGGCGCGGTGAACCCGGACGAGTTCTACGTCCACAAGGGCACGCTGGCCGCCGGTCGCCCGGCCATCCTGCGCCGCAACCTGGGCAGCAAGGCCATCAAGATGATCTACGGCGACGAGGCCAAGGCCGGTCGTTCGGTCAAGACCGTCGACGTGGACAAGGCCGATCGCGCACGTTTCTGCCTGACCGACGCCGAAGTCAGCGAGCTGGCCAAGCAGGCGATGATCATCGAGAAGCACTACCAGTGCCCGATGGACATCGAGTGGGCCAAGGACGGTGACGACGGCAAGCTGTACATCGTGCAGGCCCGTCCGGAAACCGTGAAGAGCCGCACCCAGGCCAACGTCATGGAACGTTACCTGTTGAAAGAAACCGGTACCGTGCTGGTGGAAGGTCGCGCCATCGGCCAGCGCATCGGCGCCGGCAAGGTCCGCATCATCAAGGACGTGTCCGAGATGGACAAGGTCCAGCCAGGCGACGTACTGGTGTCCGACATGACCGACCCGGACTGGGAACCGGTCATGAAGCGCGCCAGCGCCATCGTCACCAACCGTGGCGGCCGTACCTGCCACGCGGCGATCATCGCCCGTGAGCTGGGTATCCCGGCGGTAGTCGGTTGCGGCAACGCCACGCAGCTGTTGAAAGACGGCCAGGGCGTGACCGTTTCCTGCGCTGAAGGCGACACCGGTTTCATCTTCGAAGGCGAACTGGGCTTCGACATCAAGAAGAACTCCGTTGACGCCATGCCCGAGCTGCCGTTCAAGATCATGATGAACGTCGGTAACCCGACCGCGCCTTCGACTTCGCGCAGCTGCCGAACGCCGGCGTGGGCCTGGCTCGCCTGGAGTTCATCATCAACCGCATGATCGGCGTGCACCCCAAGGCGCTGCTGAACTACGACGGCCTGCCGCTGGACATCAAGGAAAGCGTCGACAAGCGCATCGCCGGCTACAACGATCCGGTGGGTTTCTACGTCGAGAAACTGGTCGAAGGCATCAGCACCCTGGCGGCTGCGTTCTGGCCGAAGAAAGTCATCGTGCGCCTGTCGGACTTCAAGTCCAACGAATACGCCAACCTGATCGGCGGCAAGCTGTACGAGCCGGAAGAAGAGAACCCGATGCTGGGCTTCCGCGGTGCGTCGCGTTATATCAGCGAATCGTTCCGCGACTGCTTCGAGCTCGAGTGCCGCGCGCTGAAGCGTGTGCGCAACGAGATGGGCCTGACCAACGTCGAAATCATGGTGCCGTTCGTCCGTACCCTGGGCGAAGCGAGCCAGGTGGTCGACCTGCTGGCGGAAAACGGTCTGGCCCGTGGCGAAAACGGCCTGCGCGTGATCATGATGTGCGAACTGCCGTCCAACGCCATCCTGGCGGAAGAATTCCTCGAGTTCTTTGACGGTTTCTCCATTGGCTCCAACGACCTGACCCAGCTGACCCTGGGCCTGGACCGTGACTCCGGGATCATTGCGCACCTGTTCGATGAGCGTAATCCGGCGGTCAAGAAGCTGCTGGCCAATGCCATTGCCGCGTGCAACAAGGCCGGCAAATACATCGGTATTTGCGGTCAGGGCCCTTCGGACCACCCGGACCTGGCCAAGTGGCTGATGGAACAGGGCATCGAAAGCGTGTCGTTGAACCCGGACTCCGTACTGGAAACCTGGTTCTTCCTGGCGGAAGGTCAAGCATCAGCTTGATGGTGTTGTTGTAGGAGCGAGCTTGCTCGCGATGGTCGCTAACGATAACGCGTTTGTCCTGGATAAACGCGGTGTTCTGAAGTTCATCGCGAGCAAGCTCGCTCCTACAGTTGATTACGCAGGGCGGGCTCCATCTGGATGCCGCCCTTTTTTGTGCAAGAGATTATGCAAAGCAGCAGCAACCTATTTCCTGTCGCCCTGATCAGCGCCGAACGGCGCGGTGATCTGAGCGAAGATGTGTATCGTTTGAAGCCCGGCAACAGCCCCGACTTCACCGTCGAGCTGGCCGTGACGCGTCTCGGCATGGCTGATGAGCCATCTTCCCGCGGCGTGCCGGTGATCCTGCTGCACGGCAGCTTTTCCAATCGCCGGTTCTGGTTTTCTCCCAAGGGCCTGGGGTTGGGCGCCTATCTGACCCGATTGGGGTTCGACGTCTGGATTCCGGAAATGCGCGGTCACGGCCTGTCCCAGCGCAACCACGACTACCGTAAGAACCGTGTCGCCGACTACGCTCGCTATGACCTGCCGGCCATTGGTGCGTTCGTGCGCGAACAGAGCGGGCAGGTCCCGCACTGGATCGGTCACTCGCTGGGCGGTATTACCCTGGCAGCCGCGCTGGGCGGCGAGTACATCGGTGAGCCAGTCGTAGCTTCGGCAGCGTTTTTTGGCACTCAGGTCAGTCGCACTTACTGGCCATTGAAGATTCCGCCGGTGGAGTGGAGCGGTCGCTTCATTCTCAAGCGTTTTGCCCAGTTGTCCGGATCAAGGCTCAAACGCGGTCCGGAGGACGAGCCCATCGGTCTGGCCCTGGAAAGCATGCGTTGGTACGGTCTGTTCGGGCGCTTCGGCGACGCCGATAAAAACTGGTGGGACGGTTTGGCCGAGGTCAAGTTGCCAGTGCTCGCCGTGAGCGCAGCGGGTGATCATCAGGATCCGGCGTGGGCTTGTCGCAAACTGTTCGAGAAGTTCGGTTCCGAGCACAAGCAATTTATCAATCTAGGTCGTGACCAGGGTTTTGCCGATAATTTCGGCCATGTTGAAATGCTTGTCAGCAAGCCCGCCCAGGCTGAAGTCTGGCCTTTGGTGGCCCGCTGGCTGGCGGACCAGCAGACGCCGTTGTTGGGAGAACAGGGAGATTTTGCCGCGGCGGTTTGAGCCTGATGCTCTAACAAGGGCATTTCGCTCTGGTCGGCTTGCGGCTAAGATATGACGCATTGAGCTGTTCTGGTCACTTTCCGTGGCTGAGCCATCACTGATGTTCGTGCTGTCTTCCTCTTTACAGGAGTTTCTCGATGATCCATTACCTCACGCCTGACCTGTGCGATGCCTATCCGGAGCTGGTGCAGGTGCTGGAACCGATGTTCAGCAATTTCGGCGGCCGTGATTCCTTCGGTGGCGAAATCGTGACCATCAAGTGCTTCGAAGACAACTCGCTGGTCAAGGAGCAAGTCGAGCTCAAGGGCAATGGCAAGGTCCTGGTGGTCGATGGCGGGGGCTCCCTGCGCCGCGCGCTGCTGGGCGACATGCTCGCCGAGAAAGCGGCCAGTAATGGCTGGGAAGGCCTGGTGATCTACGGTTGCATCCGTGATGTCGACGTCATCGCGCAAACCGACCTGGGGGTCCAGGCGCTGGCCAGCCACCCAATGAAAACCGACAAGCGCGGTATCGGTGATCTCAACGTTGCCGTGACCTTCGCTGGCGTGACCTTCCATCCGGGCCATTACATCTATGCGGACAACAACGGCGTGATCATCTCGCCCAGCCCGCTGAAAATGCCTGAATAAAAGCGGCTGCAGATCAGAGGAGTGCGGATGTTCGAGGAAGAAAACGCGCAATGGGGGCTGGTGCATGCCCTGGTGCTGGACGGTAGAGGCGGCGCGCGTTCGATAGCCCGGACTGAACTCGATGACTTGCAGCTGCAGGCGCATGAAAGCCTGTGGCTGCACTGGGATCGCAGTCATCCGCAAACCCGGACCTGGCTACGCAAATCCAGTGGTCTGAGCGAATTCAGCTGTGACCTGTTACTCGAAGAAAACACCCGTCCGCGACTTTTACAGCTTTCCGACAGCGAACTGCTGCTATTTTTGCGCGGGGTCAATCTGAACCCCGGTGCCGAGCCGGAAGACATGGTGTCGGTGCGGATCTTCGGCTCTGCCCAGCGTGTCATTTCCCTGCGTTTGCGTCCATTACGCGCCACTGAAGAACTGCTGGTGCAACTGGCCGACGGCAAAGGGCCGAAAACAGCCTCCGAACTCATCCTGTACATGGCGCAGTACCTCACCAACAAGGTGCAGGATCTGGTCAGCGACCTCTCGGAAGTGGTCGATGAGGAAGAAGAAAAGCTGGATGCCGACGAACGGTATGCGCCGGAGCATGGCGCTGTATTGCAGATCCGTCGCAGGGCCGCCGCGTTGAAGCGTTTTCTCGCTCCGCAGCGGGATATTTTCGGGCAGTTGACCCGGATCAAGTTGCCCTGGTTCCTCGAGGACGATGGTGATTACTGGAACGAATTGAATAACAGCCTGACCCGCTACCTCGAAGAGCTGGAACTGACCCGGGAGCGTGTGGGGCTGGTTCTGGAAGCGGAAGACCGTCGATTGAGCGTGCGCATGAATCGCACGATGTATCGCTTTGGCGTCATCACCGGGATCTTTTTGCCGATGAGTTTTCTGACCGGGCTTTTGGGGATCAACGTCGGTGGAATTCCATTCTCTGCCAGCCCTTATGGCTTTCTGATCGCCTGCCTGATGATGGTCTCGGTGGCGCTGGGGCAGTGGTGGTTGTTCCGACGTTTGCGCTGGGTTTGAGGGAAACCATGTGACCCGAGCAAAACTCACCGCGTCTTCCACAGACATCACGAGAGGTGCGTATGCACGATCCGTTTGAACAGTCTTTGCGCGACATGCTCAACGCCTCACCGTCCACCCGGGACGACGATGCGTGCCTTGGGCGAGTACTGAAAACCGCCAACCGCCAGGTCGGCGCCGGCGATTTGTTCAGCCTGCTGGGCCGCTGGTTGCCCGCCCTGATGATCGCCCTGAACAACGGCTCGGCCCATGTCGCGCCAGTGTCCCGTCTTCGCAAACCTACCGCCCGCACTGCTGATAAGGCTGATTGAATATGGAACTTGATCTCTGGACCCAGAGCCTCGTCACTGCAATGACTGCGTTATGGACCAAGGTTGCGAACTTCATTCCGAACCTGTTCGGCGCACTGGTCGTGCTGCTGTTGGGGTTCGTCGTGGCCAAGCTGCTGGACACCCTGCTTTCCAAATTGCTCGCCAAAGTGGGCCTTGACCGCTTGATGGGTGGCACCGGCCTGACCAAGCTGCTGTCCCGCGCCGGATTGCAGGTGCCCATTTCGACCCTGATCGGCAAGATCGTCTATTGGTTCGTTCTGCTTATTTTTCTGGTTTCTGCCGCAGAATCTCTTGGACTTGAACGAGTTTCAGCTACGCTGGATATGCTTGCGTTGTATTTGCCGAAGGTTTTCGGCGCGGCGCTGGTGTTGCTGGTAGGCGTTTTGCTGGCGCAACTGGCCAACGGGCTGGTGCGTGGAGCGGCAGAAGGCGTGGGCCTGGACTATGCTGCAGGGCTTGGACGGATTGCTCAGGGCCTGGTGATCATCATCAGTATTTCGGTTGCGATCAGCCAGTTGGAAGTCAAGACTGACCTGCTGAACCATGTGATCGTGATCGTGTTGATAACCGTTGGTCTGGCGGTAGCGCTGGCCATGGGGTTGGGAAGCCGGGAAATTGCCGGCCAGATTCTTGCGGGAATCTACGTGCGTGAGCTGTACCAGGTTGGGCAACAAGTGCGTGTTGGCGAGGTCGAAGGCCAGATCGAAGAGATCGGCACGGTTAAAACCACATTGCTGACCGATGAGGGTGAGCTAGTCTCTCTTTCCAATCGGATCCTCCTTGAGCAGCATGTGAGTAGCCGCTAACCCGGCAAACCCTGCTAATGTATGCCGCCGCAAAATGCCCGCTGATGCTGGCTGCGGCGGACATTGACCTGACTGTCGGCCCGACTTGTTTTGAATAAAGCCCAATCGTTATCCATGCGCTACGACCCCCGCGAGCTCTCTGATGAGGAGTTGGTCGCGCGCTCGCATACCGAGCTGTTTCACGTAACACGCGCCTATGAAGAACTGATGCGGCGTTACCAGCGAACATTATTTAATGTGTGTGCACGATATCTCGGGAACGATCGCGATGCAGACGATGTCTGTCAGGAGGTCATGTTGAAGGTGCTGTATGGCCTGAAGAACTTCGAAGGTAAATCGAAGTTCAAGACATGGCTTTATAGCATCACGTACAACGAGTGCATCACACAGTATCGGAAGGAACGGCGAAAGCGTCGCTTGATGGACGCATTGAGTCTTGACCCCCTCGAGGAAGCGTCCGAAGAAAAGGCGCCGAAACCTGAGGAAAAGGGCGGACTTGATCGCTGGCTGGTGTATGTGAACCCGATTGACCGCGAAATTCTGGTGCTACGTTTTGTCGCAGAGCTGGAGTTTCAGGAGATCGCAGACATCATGCATATGGGTTTGAGTGCAACAAAAATGCGGTACAAGCGCGCTCTAGATAAATTGCGTGAGAAATTTGCAGGCATTGCTGAAACTTAGTTCAGCGCAAATATCTCTTACGTGCAGGCAAGTTCTGTTAGACTTGCCGCCGAGTTGTCCCCCGGTTTGCGGGACTGCTTCACAATCACCAGATGGGGATTTAACGGATGAAACTGAAAAACACCTTGGGCTTGGCCATTGGTACTCTTATTGCCGCTACTTCGTTCGGCGCACTGGCACAAGGCCAAGGCGCAGTTGAAGGCGAGCTCAACTACGGGAAGAAGTACAACGACAGCGTTAAGAACGTTGAAGACGGCTACACTCCTGGCGCCTCCATCGGTTACTTCTTGACCGACGACGTATCGTTGAACTTGACCTACAACAATGACGACCACACCCGTTCGAACAACGGTACTGGTAATCAGAAAATCGAAGGCGACCAGTTCGGTCTGAACGCTCAGTACCACTTCAACAACGCTGGCGACGCTCTGCGTCCTTACGTTCAAGGTGGTGTCAAGCACGGCAGCATGACCAACGTAGCCGCTGACGGCCACACTGGTCGTGACCAGTCGACTTTCCTGACTGCTGGCGCTGGCCTGAAGTACTACTTCCTCGAAAACGTCTACGCTCGTGCTGGCGTAGAGGCTGACTACAAGCTGGACAACGGCAAGTGGGACTACATCCCGTCCGTAGGTCTGGGTGTGAACTTCGGTGGCGGCAACAAGCCTGCTGCTGCTCCGGTTCCAGCACCAGAAGTCTGCTCCGACAGCGACAACGATGGCGTTTGCGACAACGTCGACAAGTGCCCTGACACCCCAGCCAACGTAACTGTTGACGCTGATGGCTGCCCAGCTGTTGCTGAAGTCGTTCGTGTAGAGCTGGACGTGAAGTTCGACTTCGACAAGTCGGTAGTCAAGCCAAACAGCTACGGCGACATCAAGAACCTGGCTGACTTCATGAAGCAGTACCCATCGACCACCACTACTGTTGAAGGTCACACTGACAACGTCGGTCCTGACGCTTACAACCAGAAACTGTCCGAGCGTCGTGCAAACGCCGTTAAGCAAGTTCTGACCAACCAGTACGGTGTTGAGTCGTCCCGCGTTCAGTCCGTTGGCTACGGCGAATCCCGCCCAGTTGCTGACAACAAAACTGAAGCTGGTCGCGCTGTTAACCGTCGCGTAGAAGCGCAGGTTGAAGCTCACGCTAAGTAATTAGCTCGCAGCTCTGAGAAAAGCCCGGCTCAGGCCGGGCTTTTCTTTGTCTGCGATTTGGTGAGGAGGCACGCGTCAGGCGCGTTGAAGTCCAGCATTGATGTCGACGAATAGAGGCTCTTCGCGAGCCGGCTCGCTCCCGCAGGAGGGGATGGCGTTGGCCGCTACTGCGCCGATCACCAGGATGGCAGGGCTTTTCAGCTGGAATCTGCAGGCAGCGTCTTCCATCGCAGTGAGGGAACTCCGGCATTCCCGTTGATGGGGCAAGGACGCGTTTTCAATCATGGCCACGGGCGTATCCGCTGCCATGCCGCCGGCCAATAATTGCTCACGGATTTCACCGAGCTTGGCCACTCCCATGTAAATCACCAGCGTCGTTCCGCCTTGGGCCAGCGCCTGCCAGTTCAATTGGCTGTCGTCCTGGGTGTGTGCGGTGACCAGCGTCACGCCGCGGGCCACACCGCGCAAGGTCAGCGGAATATCGCATTGCGTTGCCCCCGCCAGCCCGGCAGTGATGCCGTTGACCAACTCGGCTTCGATCCCACGCTCACGCAACCACTGCGCCTCTTCACCGCCGCGGCCGAAAATGCACGGGTCGCCACCCTTTAGCCGCGCCACGCATTTACCCTGCCGGGCATAACGAAGCATCAGGCGATGGATGAACGCTTGCGGGGTGGAGCGGCAGCCGCCGCGCTTGCCCACCGGGATGATCCGCGCCCGAGGGCAGTGCTCAAGTATCGCGATATTGACCAGATCATCGATCAGCACCACGTCGGCCTCGCGCAAGGCACGAACCGCTTTCAACGTGAGCAACTCCGGATCCCCCGGGCCCGCACCCACCAGCCAGACTTTTGCGCTCATAGTGTTTTCCTCACGAGATGACGGTGATTGGCCGCGCCTTGGCAGCCAGCAGGCGTTTGATTTCCGGAACACAGGACCCGCATTGTGTGCCGCAACCCAGTTCCTGCTTCAGTTCCTGCAAGTCCAGGCCACGGTCGATGCCGGCGCAGATCGCGTTCTGGCTGACGTTCTTGCAGTTGCACAGGGTTTTGTTCGCGTCGACAGGCGCGTCGAGGTTGCCTGGTGGTGCGCTCAGCGGCGCCAGCAACCAGCGCCGCAATTGCTCGTCTGCGCGGCCTTCGAGCCACAGCCCCTGCAACCAGTGTTGGGCCAGGGTTTCACCGGCCAGTCGAATGGAGGTGATCCGGCCATTTTCGATTCGCACGCGCTTGCCAATGGCCCGTCGAGGGTCGTCGTAAGCCAGTACGGGGCCGTCATTGAGTGCCAGGCTTCTATCGATTTCGCTTAACAATTCTGCCGAAGGCGCTGAAGCATTGGCAGCCCGTGCGAGCAGAGCAGGGCGCTCACGACCCACCAGACTGAGGCTGACGTAGGAAAACGCCTCGAATAGCGGTCGTAGCGTCTCAAAATGTCGTTGAACATCTCCCTCAATCAGTGCGAACAGTTTCCAGGGCAAATCCACCGGATCCAGGCGAACACCGCTGTGTTTGAGTTCGGGCTGTTTCGACAGGGGATCGAATGCGGACAAGGTGAGGCTGTTCACCCCACCCTTGAGGAAACGGTCGCCCCAGTGCATGGGTAAAAACGCCTGGCCCGGACGCACGCTGTCATCGCTGGCAACCGCAACGATAACCGCACCGCGCCGGCTTTTCAGGCTGACCAGATCCCCAGGCTGCAAGCGATGGCGGCGCAACTCGTCCGGGTGCAGGCTCACCTGCGCTTCGCCGACATGGCCGAACAACTGCGCGGCGGTGCCGGTGCGGCTCATGCCGTGCCATTGATCGCGCAGGCGGCCGGTGATCAGGGTCAGCGGGAAGCGTGCATCGCGTTGCTCTTTGGCGGCACGATACGGATCGGCCACGAACTGCGCGCGCCCGTTGGCCGTGGCAAATACCCCGTCGACATACAGCCGTGCCGTGCCCTCAACGGCACCCGAAGGGAAGGGCCACTGCTGCGGGCCGAGACGATCGATCAGTGCATGGCTGATACCGGACAGGTCCAGATCGCGTTCGCGAGTCAGTTGTTTGTATTCATCGAAGACTTGCGCGGGGTTATCGAACGCAAACAGGCTGGTGCGACCAGGACGCAGGTATTTTTCCAGACGCTGTGCGAAATCCACGGTGATCGCCCAGTCCGGCCGTGCCTCACCCGGTGCGGCGATTGCCTGGCGTACGTGGGAAATGCGCCGTTCGGAGTTGGTCACGCAGCCTTCCTTTTCCCCCCAACTGGCGGCGGGCAGCAGAAGGTCAGCAAACTTCGCGGTTTCCGTGGTGCCAAAGGCTTCCTGCAACACCACGAACGGGCAGGCTTGCAAGGCGGCGCGCACGGCCGTCTGGTCCGGCATGGATTGCGCGGGGTTGGTGCAGGCGATCCACAATGCCTTGATCTTGCCGCTGCGCACTTGCTCGAACAGCTCGATCGCCGTGAGCCCGGGATTTTCCGGCAGTTGCTCGACGCCCCAGTAGGACGCCACTTGCCCACGGTGCTGCGCATTGGTCGCATCACGATGGCCGGGCAACAGGTTGGACAAACTGCCGGTTTCCCGCCCGCCCATGGCATTTGGCTGACCGGTGAGAGAGAAAGGTCCGGCGCCGGGACGACCGATCTGCCCGGTGGCCAGGTGCAGATTGATCAGCGCACTGTTTTTCGCGCTGCCGGCGGTGGACTGATTAAGCCCCATGCACCACAGCGACAGAAAGCTTGGAGATGTGCCGATCCACTCGGCACATTGCTGCAATTGCCCGACGCTGATGCCGCAGAGCTGCGAAACCATTTGCGGCGAGTAGTCACGCACCAGGCTTTTCAGCTCGGCCAGACCCTCGGTGTGGTCCCTGATGAAGTCACGATCGATCCAGTCTTCCCACAGCAGCAGATGCAAAATCCCATGGAACAGGGCGACATCGGTGCCAGGCAAGATCGCCAGGTGCAGGTCAGCCAGATCGCAGGTATCTGTACGACGTGGGTCAATGACGATGACTTTCATCTGCGGCCGGCGGGATCTGGCGTCTTCCAGCCGACGAAACAGCACCGGATGGGCGTAGGCCATGTTGCTGCCGACGATCATCACGCAATCGCTCAACTCCAGGTCTTCGTAGCTGCAGGGCGGGGCGTCAGCACCCAGGCTGCGCTTGTAGCCGACCACCGCCGAGGACATGCACAGCCGTGAATTGCTGTCGATGTTGTTGGTACCCACCAGGGCCCGCGCCAGCTTGTTGAAGGCGTAGTAGTCCTCGGTCAACAGTTGCCCGGAAATGTAGAACGCCACGCTGTCCGGGCCATGTTCGGCAATGGTCGCGGCAAAAAGGCTGGCAGCGTGATCGAGGGCGGTATCCCAGTCGGTGCGGTGGCGGGCCAGGCCTTTGCCGAGGCGCAGTTCGGGGTACAACGCCCGTGCCGTCATGTCGCCGGTCAGGTGCAGGGTCGAGCCCTTGCTGCACAGTTTGCCGAAGTTGGCCGGGTGTGCCGGATCGCCGCTGACGCCGAGGATGCGCTCGCCGTCGTGCTCGATCAGCACCCCGCAGCCGACCCCGCAGTAACAGCAGGTGGACGCGGTGATCTGGCGGTCCATCAGCCTGCATCCCGCAGGGACAGCAGGACCCGGCCATTTTCCACCCGGGTCAGATGGTGGTGGGCGCAGCCGATGTCCGGGGCCTGGGCTTCACCGCTTTGCAGATCGATTTGCCAGTTGTGCAACGGGCAGGCCACCCGTTTGCCGTAGATCAGGCCTTGGGACAGCGGGCCGCCCTTGTGCGGGCAGCGGTCATCGAGGGCGAACACTTCGTCGTCGCTGGTACGAAAAATCGCGATGTCTCCCTTTGGGCCGGCGACGATCCGCGAGCCAAGGGTATTGATTTCATCCAGTGCGCAGATATCCAGCCAGTTCATGCCAGCACCTCCAGGTTTTTCACGGGGATGACGTCGAATTCTTTTTTCAGCTGTGGCTGTTCCAGGCGTTCCTTCCACGGGTCCTGTTCGAACGACAGCGAGAATTGCAGGCGATCGTTGAGTGCCTTGCGACGTTCTGGGTCCTCAAGCACGGCTTTCTTGATATGGTCCATGCCGACCCGCTGCAGGTAGTGCACGGTGCGTTCGAGGTAAAAGGCTTCTTCGCGATAGAGCTGGAGGAATGCACCGTTGTATTCGCGGACTTCTTCGGCGGTTTTCAGTTTGACGAAGAATTCCGCGACTTCGGTCTTGATCCCGCCGTTGCCACCGATGTACATCTCCCAGCCGGAGTCCACGCCGATGATTCCTACATCCTTGATACCGGCTTCCGAGCAGTTGCGCGGGCAACCGGAGACAGCCAGTTTCACCTTGTGCGGTGACCACATGTTGAACAGGTCATGTTCCAGCTCGATACCCAACTGTGTGGAGTTCTGGGTGCCAAAGCGGCAGAACTCGCTGCCGACGCAGGTTTTCACCGTGCGGATGGATTTGCCATAGGCGTGGCCGGATGGCATGTCCAGGTCTTTCCATACCCCCGGCAGGTCTTGCTTGCGGATGCCCAGCAAGTCGATGCGCTGGCCACCGGTAACCTTGACCATCGGCACGTTGTACTTGTCGGCAACGTCGGCAATGCGCCGCAGTTCCGAAGGATTGGTCACACCGCCCCACATCCGCGGGACTACAGAGTAAGTGCCGTCTTTCTGAATGTTGGCGTGAGCCCTTTCGTTGATCAGGCGCGATTGCGGATCGTCCCTGGCTTCCCCCGGCCAGGTGGAAATCAGGTAGTAATTGAGTGCCGGCCGGCAAGTGGCGCAACCATTGGGTGTGCGCCAGTTCAGGTAGCCCATGGTGTCCGCGATGGTCAGCAGGTGCTGCTCGCGGATGGCCTGGCGGATCTGCCCGTGGTTGAGATCGCTGCAGCCGCAGATGGCCTTTTCGCTTTTCGGCTTGACGTCGGCGGCGCCGCCCACGGTGTTGATCAGGATCTGCTCCACCAAGCCCGCGCACGAACCGCAGGAGCTGGCTGCCTTGGTGTGTTTCTTGACGTCGTCGACACTGAACAGCCCGTGCTCCTGAATCGCCTTGACGATGGTGCCTTTGCACACGCCGTTGCAGCCGCAGACTTCGGCGCTGTCGGCCATGCTCATGGCTTTGTCCTGGCCCTGATGCCCTACGTCGCCAAGCGCATTTTCACCGAACATCAAGTGATCGCGGATCTCACTGATGGCATGGTTTTCACGGATCTGCCGGAAATACCAGCCGCCATCTGCCGTATCGCCGTACAGGCAGGCGCCGACCAGCACGTCATCCTTGATCACCAGTTTTTTGTAGACCCCGCCAATCGGGTCCGAGAGGGTAATGGTCTCGGTGCCTTCGCCACCCATGAAGTCGCCGGCGGAAAACAGGTCGATGCCGGTGACCTTCAGTTTGGTCGAGGTCACCGAGCCCTTGTAGGTGGCAAAACCGAGTTGCGCGAGGTGGTTGGCGCAGACTTTGGCCTGTTCGAACAGTGGCGCCACCAAACCGTAGGCGATGCCGCGATGGCTGGCGCACTCACCGATGGCATAGATCCGCGGGTCATAGGTTTGCAGGGTGTCGTTGACCAGAATCCCGCGGTTGCACGGAATGCCGGATTTCTCCGCCAGTTCGGTATTGGGGCGAATGCCGGCGGCCATCACCACCAGGTCCGCGGGGATGATGTCGCCGTTCTTGAACTGCACCGAACCGACCCGGCCGTTGCCCGCGTCGTGCAAGGCCTGGGTCTGCTCGCTCAGGCGAAAGTGCAGGCCGCGAGACTCCAGGGCTGTTTGCAGTAATTGGCCGCTGGTCTTGTCCAGTTGCCGCTCCATCAACCACTCGCCGATGTGCACCACGGTGACGTGCATGCCCCGCAGCATCAGGCCGTTGGCGGCCTCCAGGCCGAGCAGGCCGCCACCGATCACCACGGCGTGCCGGTGGGTTTTCGCGGTGTCGATCATGGCCTGGGTGTCGGCGATATCGCGGTAGCCGATCACGCCCTCAAGGGTGTTGCCGGGAATAGGCAGGATGAAAGGCGTCGAGCCGGTGGCGATCAGCAAGCGATCGTATTCGGCTTCGCTGCCGTCTTCGGCAATGACCCGGCGCTTGACCCGGTCGATCTCTACCACTTTGCGGTTGAGCAGCAGTTTGATGTTGTTGTCCAGATACCAGCTCAGGTCGTTGAGCACGATCTCTTCGAAGGTCTGTTCGCCCGCCAGCACCGGCGACAACAGAATGCGGTTGTAGTTGGTGTGCGGTTCGGCGCCGAAGACCGTGATGTCGTACAGCTCTGTGCTCAGTTTGAGCAATTCTTCCAGGGTCCGGACCCCAGCCATGCCGTTGCCGATCATCACCAGTTTTAGTTTTTTCATCAGGTTCTCCGGGGAGCTCAGGCCTGCCTCATCAGGGTTCAGGCCATGCTCGACAAATTTTGCGCAAACAAAAAAAGGCGTCCCGCCAGTTACCTGGCGAGGACACCTTTGTCCTGGTCCCGTTCTCTCGGGAAGTGCAGCCTTCGTCGTTGAAGCCTGCGCTTTATGTCTGTTGAAAGAGGTAATGCAGCGGTTGTGCCAAGTCGCTCAGGTCCCGTGTTTATTGGCGTTCCTCCCGTTTTCAGGGACAGAACCGTGAGGGAATGCACCGATTCAAAGCGCGCTGCCCGCTAATGGAGCGCAACCACCAGCAGCACCAGATTGAGCAACAGCGATACCAGCGCCAATGTTCGCCAGACCTTCAGTGGCTCGCGCTCCAGCAATGGTTTGGGGCGCACATTCAAACTGCGGCGTTCGCCCTGTTCGATCAGCAGTAACCATTCTTCCGCCGTTTCGAAGCGTTGATCGGGGGCCACCGCCACGGCGCGTTCCAGGTTATGGGCGATCCAGTCCGGCAGGTCGGGCCGGTAGCGGCTGGCGTTGACCGGGAGGCCAAACCTCGGGCGCTGGAACGCTTCGATTTCGCCATAGGGATAGTGCCCGGTGAGCAGGAAATACAAGGTCACACCGACGGCGTACAAGTCCTGCTGTGGCGTCGGCACTTCACCGCGAAAGGCTTCCGGTGCAATGTAACTGGGTGTGCCCGGCAGAGCCCAGGGCAGGTCTTGCGAGAGACCGGGGCAGTAGGCGAGGCCGAAATCCAGCAGGCGCAACTCACCGTCGTGCCCCAGTAACAGGTTTTCCGGTTTGATATCGCGATGCAGAATCTGCCGTCGATGCAGCAGACCGACCGCTCGCAGCAAGCGTTCGGCGATGTCTTGCCATTGGGGCAGTGGCAACGGTCCGCCTTGCTCATATCGTTGCGCCAGGGTAGCGCCCGAATATTCACGCATCACGTAGTACAAATGCTGACGCTGGCTGACGGCATGGACTTCAGGAAAATGTCGACCGGCTACGCGTTTGAGGAACCACTCTTCCGACAGCAGCGCTTGCCCGGCCTGGTGATCGTCGTGCAGGCGGCCCGGCAGCGTTTTCAGCAACCAGGGTTGTTGCTGATTGTCGCGAACGCGATAAAGCAGTGATTGCTGGCTCTGGGCGACGATCCCCTCGACCTGCCAGCCCTCGAACGTCTGACCCGGTTTCAAGGCTGGCGGCAGTGGCCATTGCTGCAAGTGAATCAACGCATCGCCAATACTCGCTTCACCGAGGGCATCGACCCGCACCAGCAAGGCGCTGGCATTGTCCTGGCTGCCCGCCAGGTGTGCGGCATTGACCAGGGTTTGCGCTGCGCTGTTCAAGTCCGGTTGATCACGCAGGATCGCCGCAATGGCGGTATCGCCCAGGACGGCCCAGATGCCATCGCTGAGCAGAACGAAGCTTTCATCGGGGCGCAACTCACCGTCGAGAAAATCCAGCACCAGATGTTGATCGAGGCCCAGGGCCCGTTTCAGCACATGTTGCATGCCCGGCTGATCCCAGACGTGATCCTCGCTGATTCGCTGCAATCTATCGGCGTGCCAGCGATACACCCGACAATCGCCGACATGGGCCAGGGTAAAGCGCCGGCCGCGCAGGACCAGCGCACTGAGGGTGGTCAGCAGCGGTTGTCCGCCGCCATTGGCCTGCAACCAGCGGTTTTGCGCCAACAGCAGACGATCAAGTGCCTGTGCGACGCTCCAGGTTTCCGGCGTGGCGTAGTAATCCAGCGCCAGGGCCTGCAACGTCGAACGGGCAGCCAGACCGCCATCGGCGCACTGGCTGACACCGTCGGCGATGGCGAACAGGTAACCTTTGCTCGCCGCCAGCGCCGGAGCCGGCGTGACCAGGCGCAGGGCATCCTGGTTTTCCTCGCGAGGACCGATGGCGCTGGCTTCGGCGAAACTCAGTTGCAGGCTCATCGAGACCTCAGACCCGCGCAGCCGTCACGGCGGCCGAACCCCAGGTGGTTCTCCAGCGCCGTTTCACGCCGTGCAGGCCGAACCAGGCCAGTACGCCGAGGCTGGCGAACAACCACAGCGCCAGTTGATAGCTGCCGGTGCTTTGCTTGATCGCGCCCATGCCGGCCGCGAGGGCAAAACCACCGATGCCGCCCGCCATGCCGATCAGGCCGGTCATCACGCCGATTTCCCGACGAAACCGCTGCGGCACCAACTGGAATACCGCGCCATTGCCTGCACCCAGACCGAGCATGGTGCAGACGAAAAGCGCCAGTGCGGCGTAGGAATTCGGCAGGTTGAACCCGACAGCGGTAATGCAGATCGCCGCGACGGTGTACATCGCCAGCAAGGTCCGAATACCGCCGAAACGGTCAGCCAGCGCGCCGCCCAAGGGGCGCATCAGGCTGCCACCAAACACGCAGGCAGCAGTGTAGTAGCCGGCAGTGACCGGGCTCAGGCCGTACTGGTCGTTGAAATAACCGGGCAGGGCGCTGGCCAGGCCGATGAAGCCGCCGAACGTCACACTGTAGAAAAACATGAACCACCAGCTGTCACGATCGCCCAGGGCCTTGAAGTAGTCGGCCATGGATTTGGCTTTTGGCCGCTCGGGGGCGTTTTTGGCCAGCCAGGCGAAGACGATCAGGGTCAGAATCAGCGGAATCAGGGCGAAGCCGAACACGTTGCTCCAGCCAAACGCCGCCGCCAGCACCGGGGCGATCAATGCGGCGAACACCGTGCCCGAGTTCCCCGCACCGGCGATGCCCATGGCCTTGCCTTGGTGCTGCGGCGGATACCACTGCGATGCCAACGGCAGGGCGACGGCGAAAGAAGCGCCGGCCATGCCGAGGAACAGCCCCAGCAGCAACGCTTGCTCGTAGCTGTGGATACCGAGTTTCCAGGCGCCGAACAGGGCGCAGATCACGATGACCTGACCGATCAGGCCGGCAGTTTTGGGCGACAGACGATCAGCCAGCATCCCCATGACAAAACGCAAGACCGCCCCGGCCAGAATGGGTGTGGCCACCACCAGCCCGCGTTGCTGCGTTGTCAGGTGCAGGTCGGCGGCGATCTGTACCGCCAAGGGGCCGAGCAGATACCAGACCATGAAGCTCAGGTCGAAATAGAGGAAGGCTGCGAACAATGTGGGTGTATGGCCAGATTTCCAGAAGCTTGAATTCATCGCGCACCTCAGCTGTGAAGAGTCTCGGAAGGAGTCATGAGCTTGCAGGTGGGGCGCCGTTACGGCCGCACCACCGGCCCCGTGCTGTGGGGCCAAAACGAAAAAACGCCGCGACCCGATTCGCCAGGGGCAAATGAGGTGCGCGACGTCTTTGTCGTAGGTGGGGCAACCGCCGTTGGTTACCTGTGGTGATTACTTAGCGAGATTTGTGCCAACACTCGAAACCGAGTTGCAGCCATTCGCGAGCAAGCCCGCTCCCACATTTGATCGCGGTCGAATGTGGGAGCGGGCTTGCTCGCGAAGGCGATAGATCATTCACCACTGGGCTTCAGCCGAGCAATTCGCTCATGGCAATGATCTGCTCCGCCACTTGAATCAGCTTCTGCTGTCGGCTCATCGCCTGGCGGCGCATCAGGGTGTAGGCCTCTTCCTCGTTGCAACTCTTCATTTTCATCAGCAGCCCTTTGGCCAGTTCGATGCGCTTGCGCTCAGCCAATTGCTGGTCGCGGGCATGCAACTGGGCACGCAGGGCCTGGTCGCTTTCGAAGCGCGCCATGGCCACATCGAGAATCGGCTGCAGGCGTTGTGCGTGAATGCCTTCGACGATGTAGGCACTGACCCCGGACTTGATCGCCTGTCGCATCACCTCGGGGTCGTGCTCGTCGGTGAACATCACAATCGGTCGGGGCTGGTCGCGAGTCACCAGCACCACTTGTTCCATGACATCGCGCCCCGGTGACTCGGTATCGATCAGGATTACATCCGGACGCACCGTTTCGACGCGTTCGGGCAAGTCGATGGTCAGGCCGGATTCATCAATCACTTCGAAACCGGCCTCGGTCAGGGCGGCCTTCAGGCGTCCGACTTTTTTGGCAGTGTCGTTGATCAGCAGGATACGCAGCATGTTCGTGGTCTCCTGTCAGTGGCTGGCGGATCGGTGCGAGCTGTCGCTCATGGCGTGCAGTTTGAAGCTGCGGGCATAACCGGCCGGGTCCGAACCGTCCCAGATTTTGCCGTCGATCAACTGACTGCTACGCATTTCCTCGGCCGACGAAGCGACGCCGACGGCACTGGCGGCCTGACGGTAGAGGTCCAGTTGCTGGACCTGCCGGGCCACCGCGAGATAGTCGGGGTCATCGCGCAACAAACCCCAGCGGCGGAACTGGGTCATGAACCACATGCCGTCGGACAGGTACGGCAGGTTGACCTCGCCATCCCCGTGCAAGCGCAGCGCGTGCGGGTCTTGCCAGCGATGGCCAAGGCCGTCGGCGTAATCACCCAGCAGGCGCGGTTCGATGCAGTCCAGTGGTGCGTCAAGGTACTGCGCGGCACTGAGCAATTGTGCGGTACTGCGGCGATTCTCGGTGCTTTCTTCGATGAAACGGCTGGCTTCCAGGACCGCCATCACCAATGCCCGCGCGGTATTGGGGTATTGCTCGACGAATGCGCGGGTGCAGCCGAGGACTTTTTCCGGATGATCGGGCCAGAGGGTCTGGGTCGTGGCCAGGGTGAAGCCCAGGTCCTGTTGCACGGCGCTGGCAGACCAGGGTTCGCCGACGCAGAATCCGTCGATACGCCCGGCTCGCAGGTGCGCGACCATTTGCGGTGGCGGCACCACTACGCTGTCGACATCCAGCAGCGGGTGAATGCCCTGGCTGGCGAGCCAGTAATACAGCCACATGGCATGGGTGCCGGTTGGAAACGTCTGGGCGAAGGTGAGTTTTGAGCGAGTTTGGTGCACGTGCCGATCCAGTGCTTCAGGACTGGTCACTCCCAGCGCCTGCAAGCCGCGGGACAGATTGATGCTCTGGCCGTTCTGATTCAGGCCCATCAGCACGGCCATGTCGGTCGCGGCCACGCCACCGATGCCCAGGTGAACGGCGTAGACCAGGCCGTAGAGACTATGGGCAGCATCGAGTTCGCCGCTGACCAGTTTGTCCCGCAGGTTGGCCCAGGACGATTGGCGCTTGAGGTTCAGGGTCAAGCCATGGGGCTGGGCGAAGCCCTGGGTGGCGGCGACAACCACCGAGGCGCAGTCGCTCAGGGCCATGAAGCCGAGATTGATTTCGGTTTTCTCCGGGGCATCGCTGCCATTGACCCAGGCCAGAGGGCCGGCTGACGGTTCGTTCATCGCGTGATCACCTTGCAAAAAAAACGTCGTCCCGAGTGCTTGCATGAGCAGGCCGGGGACGACGCCATTGTCTTTGCACACATTCCGTCGTTGGCATGGGTGCTGGTGCCTTAAGTGGTGCAAGGCATATGCCATTAACCGTTGATTTGCTCACGCGCCTCGCTTGCCACCCCGTTGCCCGGCTATAATCGCCGCCTCAATTCGCCGCCAATCGAGTCAAATCCGCCCATGTACACCCTGGCCCGTCAGCTGTTGTTCAAACTCTCCCCGGAAACCTCCCACGATCTGTCCCTGGACCTGATCGGCGCGGGCGGACGTCTTGGGCTCAACGGCTTGCTGTGCAAGGCCCCGGCGAAGACGCCGGTGAATGTCATGGGCCTGGACTTCCCGAATCCGGTGGGGCTGGCCGCCGGCCTGGACAAGAACGGCGCGGCCATCGATGGTTTCGCCCAACTGGGTTTCGGTTTTGTCGAAATCGGCACCATCACGCCGCGTCCGCAGCCGGGTAACCCGAAGCCACGCCTGTTCCGCCTGCCGGAAGCCGAGGCGATCATCAATCGCATGGGCTTCAACAACCTCGGCGTCGATCACCTGCTGGCCCGTGTGGCGGCGGCCAAGTACAAGGGCGTGCTGGGCATCAACATCGGCAAGAACTTCGATACGCCGGTCGAGCGTGCCGTGGACGACTACCTGATCTGCCTGGACAAGGTTTACGCCCACGCCAGCTATGTGACGGTCAACGTCAGTTCGCCAAACACGCCGGGCCTGCGCAGCCTGCAATTCGGTGACTCGCTCAAGCAGTTGCTGGCTGATCTGGCCGAGCGCCGTGCGGAGCTGGCCCTGCGTCATGGCAAGCATGTACCGCTGGCGATCAAGATCGCGCCGGACATGAGCGACGAAGAAACCGCGCAGGTTGCGCAAGCGCTGATCGAAACCGGAATGGATGCCGTCATCGCCACCAACACCACCCTGAGCCGCGTAGGCGTCGAAGGCATGGAGCATGGCGACGAGGCCGGTGGTCTGTCTGGCGCCCCGGTTCGCGACAAGAGCACCCACACCGTGAAAGTGCTGGCATCGGAGCTGGGTGGTCGCCTGCCGATCATCGCTGCCGGTGGCATTACCGAAGGCAAGCACGCCGCGGAGAAAATCACCGCTGGCGCGAGCCTGGTGCAGATCTATTCGGGCTTCATCTACAAAGGCCCGGCGCTGATTCGTGAGTCGGTAGACGCCATCGCAGCCCTGCGCTGAGCCCTTGTAGGAGCGAGCTTGCTCCGGGCGGCGTTCCGACGATGGACTCGAGAACACCGCGTGTATCCAGAAAGCACGCGTTATCGTTGACGTCCATCGCGAGCGAGCTCGCTCCTACAGGGGGGATTGTTCTGGGCCAACGAGCAGGCATAAAAAAGGGCTCCTTAAAAGGAGCCCCTGGGCCGGAGCCCGCCGTCCGGATGGGACGTGCGTGGTTAATTCAGTACAAAATCAGATTGTCGTGTCGGAGTGTTGTGCCCTGTAATTAGCCGACGGCGTGAAGTTCGTTGAGTCTGTGGATTCCCGCAGTGCCGGTCATACCGTCCCAGTTGTCGCCGCGTCCTTCTCGCCAGCCGTTGATCCAGGCTTGACGTACCGACGGTAGAGTAAATGGGCAAAGCTCACGGGATTTGCCACCAACGCCATATTGATATCCGCGCAAAAACGCTCTTTCCAACGGATCACGCTTAAGTCTTCTCATAGGGTGTTGCCCTCACTTGTTGACTGTATGTATCGCGTCGACCTCAATCGAGGTCTGGCAGAAATGTCTGCCGTTGGCGGCTCGCTGCCGGCGTGGCGAGCCAAGGTGTTGGCGTCCGTTGTGGCGCCAACCTGTATTGAGTTCTAACCAATGCGTCACATCGAGGGAATGATCGTTTTGTCATAAGGACGTAACTATTAATGTGCTAAGGCCATAAGTAACAGCGTGTTTGTAGCGTATTTATTGGCCAAACCCCGGTATGATCGGCCCTGCGCTGGATGATGGGCTTAATCCTTTAGTGAGAATGGCTCCCGTTGCCGGGAAGCACTATTCGACGAAGGGTCGACTTATGACATTTTGTTGCATCAACTTTTTTATCTGCCCTTGCATCTAAGCTCATTTAACCCGGGCAGCAAGGGTGGAACGGCACACCTTCGTGCCACGCGGGCGCTCTTCGAGAAAAGCGCCTGATTGAAAACCGGACCGGCAATGCGTTGCCCGGTCACTCAGCTAAAGGTTCTGGAATTCCCATGTCCGATCGTTTCGAACTCTTCCTCACTTGCCCAAAAGGCCTTGAAGGCCTGCTCATCGAGGAAGCCGTCGGGCTTGGCCTTGAGGAAGCGCGGGAGCACACCTCTGCCGTGCGCGGCATGGCCACCATGGAAACCGCTTATCGCCTGTGCCTGTGGTCGCGCCTGGCCAACCGCGTGCTGCTGGTGCTCAAGCGTTTCCCGATGAAGGACGCCGAAGACCTGTACCACGGCGTGCTGGACATCGAGTGGGAAGACCACATGCTCAATGACGGCACCCTGGCCGTCGAATTCAGCGGCCATGGCTCGGGTATCGACAACACCCACTTCGGCGCGCTGAAGGTCAAGGACGCCATCGTCGACAAGTTGCGCACCCCGCAAGGCGACCGTCCGTCCATCGACAAGCTCAATCCGGACCTGCGCATCCACCTGCGCCTGGACCGCGGCGAAGCCATTCTGTCCCTCGACCTGTCTGGTCACAGCCTGCACCAGCGCGGTTATCGCCTGCAGCAAGGTGCGGCGCCGCTCAAGGAAAACCTCGCGGCCGCCATCCTGATCCGTTCCGGCTGGCCGCGTATCGCGGCCGAAGGCGGTGCACTGGCCGACCCGATGTGCGGTGTCGGCACCTTCCTGGTGGAAGCGGCGATGATCGCCGCCGACATCGCGCCGAACCTGCGTCGCGAGCAGTGGGGCTTCACCGCCTGGCTCGGTCACGTTCCGGCGCTGTGGAAAAAACTCCACGAAGAGGCGTCCGAGCGCGCAGCGGCCGGACTGGCCAAGCCACCGCTGTGGATTCGCGGCTACGAAGCCGATCCACGGCTGATTCAACCGGGCCGTAACAACGTCGAACGGGCCGGCCTGAGCGAGTGGATCAAGATCTATCAGGGTGAAGTCGCGACTTTCGAGCCGCGCCCGGACCAGAACCAGAAAGGCCTGGTGATCTGCAACCCTCCGTACGGCGAGCGTCTGGGCGACGAGGCGAGCCTGCTCTACCTCTACCAGAACCTCGGCGAGCGCCTGCGTCAGGCCTGCCTGAACTGGGAAGCGGCGGTATTCACCGGCGCGCCGGACCTGGGCAAGCGCATGGGCATCCGCAGCCACAAGCAGTATTCGTTCTGGAACGGCGCCTTGCCGTGCAAGCTGCTGCTGATCAAAGTGCTGCCGGACCAGTTCGTCACTGGCGAGCGCCGTACCCCGGAGCAACGCCAGGTCGAGCGTGAGCAAGCCGCCTATGATCAGGCGCCAAACGAGCCGCTGGAACGCAAGTTCAACAAGAACGGCAACCCGATCAAACCGACGCCGGCACCGGCTCCGGTGGTCGAGCAGCCGCGCCTGAGCGAAGGCGGGCAGATGTTCGCCAACCGCCTGCAAAAGAACCTCAAGGCCATGGGCAAATGGGTCAAGCGTGAAGACATCGACTGCTACCGCGTCTACGATGCCGACATGCCGGAATACTCCATGGCCATCGACCTGTATCACGATTGGGTCCATGTGCAGGAGTACGCCGCGCCGAAATCCATCGACCCGGAAAAAGCCTCGGCCCGCATGTTCGATGCCCTGGCTGCCATCCCGCAGGCGTTGAGCATCGACAAGAGCCGAGTAGTGGTCAAGCGCCGCGAGCGTCAGAGTGGCACCAAGCAGTACGAACGCCAGGCGGCGCAGGGCAAGTTTGTCGAGGTCAATGAAGGTGGCGTGAAGCTGCTGGTGAACCTCACCGACTACCTCGATACCGGTCTGTTCCTCGACCATCGGCCGATGCGCATGCGTATCCAGAAAGAGGCGGCCGGCAAACGCTTCCTCAATCTGTTCTGCTATACCGCAACGGCCAGTGTGCATGCGGCCAAGGGCGGCGCGCGCAGCACCACCAGTGTCGACTTGTCGAAAACCTATCTGGACTGGGCGCGTCGCAACCTGTCGCTGAACGGTTTTTCCGACAAGAACCGCCTGGAGCAGGGCGATGTGATGGCGTGGCTCGAAGCCAGTCGTGACGAGTACGACCTGATCTTCATCGACCCGCCGACGTTCTCCAACTCCAAGCGCATGGAAGGCGTGTTCGACGTGCAGCGCGACCAGGTGCAACTGATCGACCTGGCCATGGCGCGACTGGCGCCTGGTGGTGTGTTGTACTTCTCCAACAACTTCCGCAAGTTCGAACTGGAGGCCAATCTCGGCGAGCGTTATGCGGTCGAGGACATCACCGCCCAGACCATCGACCCGGATTTTGCCCGCAACGCCAAGATCCATCGCGCCTGGAAAATCACGGCTCGTTAAACAGCTGTGCTGATTCACTGTAGGAGCGAGCTCTGCTCGCGATGGACTCAAGAACACCGCGTGCATTCAGAAAGCACGTGTTTTCGTTATCGTCCATCGCGAGCAGGCTCGCTCCTACAGTACTAGTCAAATTAGTGGCTAATAGCTATAACTCAACTCATGGCCAAAGGGCTTTCCCGCACCTGGCGTTTTGAGTTTGCGTTTTATGTCGTTGCACGCCGTGCGCCCCAAGATCCTGGGTTTTCTCAGCGAAGATGTCTCGGCCTGGCTGGTCGCGCTGCTGGTGTTACTTGTCGGCGGGGTGCTCACGGGTTTGCTGGCGTGGTCGACGCTGAATCTGTTTCACCATCAATTGCGGCAACGCTTTCAACTGCTGGCCAGTGAGCGTTACAGCCGTATCGAAGAGCGTTTCGAAGATCAGGAGCAGCGCCTTGATGGCCTGCGCCGTTTTTTCGCCAATTCCAGTTTTGTTTCCCGTGCGGAATTCGACGGTTATACCCAGCCTTTGCTGCTGCGAACCCAAGCCTATTCCTATGCGGAACGGGTTACCGGCGAGCAGCGGGCGGCGTTCGAGCGCCGTGTGCGCGACGAAGGCTTGAGTAACTTCACCCTGCGCGAACTCGATGCCGACGGTCAGCTGAAACTGGCGGGCGAACGCAACGAGTACGTGGTGGTGCTTTATAGCCAGACCCAAAGCAAACTCGGGTCTCCCCTTGGTTACGACTTGCTGGCCCAGCCGCTGCGGCGCGCCACGCTCGATCGGGCCGATCAGCGTAGCGACATGGCGGTGTCGCAGCCGATGCATCTGGTGAGTATCGAGCCGGCTTATGCACGGGGGGTGTTGCTGGTCGCGCCGGTCACGCAGCGCAACAGTCAAGACCACAAGGCCACGAAGCCCTACGGTTATGTCATGGCAGTGATCAGCATGCGCCAGTTGCTGGCGGACGGGCTGCCGGAAGCGAGCCATGATTATCTATCGGTGCGCATCCTCGATTTGTCGACCGACGACCAGCACGAGGTGCTGTTCGAGTCGCCCAACCCGCCGGCGATCAGCGAGTTGTCCGCCACGCGCCTGTTGCGCATGGCCGACCATGACTATCAAGTTGATATCCAGCCCAGTGCAGCGTTCATCCAGGCCAATCATTCATCTGTGACCAGTGTGGTGGTGCTGGGTGGTTTGCTCAGCGTGTTGCTCAGTGCCTTGCTGTATGTGTTGGTCAGCCAGCGCCAGAGGGCGTTGAAGCTGGTCGAGCAACGCACCCAGGAGCTGCGCGATCGAGAACAAGAACTGCGCGGCACCCATGGTCAGTTGCGTGGCGTGCTGAATGCCGCCACCCAGGTTGCGATCATCGCCACTGACCTGCGCGGCGTCATCAGCACTTTCAACGCAGGTGCCGAGCAGATGCTTGGCTACGCCAGTGCCGATGTGGTCGGCCATATGACCCTGGAGAACCTGCACCTGCCTCGGGAACTGGCCGCTCGCTCGGTAGAGTTGAGTGCACGCTATGGCAAACCGGTGCCAGCCTGTCACGCGATGCTGGTCGAAGGCGACATGGAGGGCAGCCACGAGGCGCGGGAGTGGACGCTGGTGCGCGGCGATGGCAGCCATTTGATGGTCAACATGCTCGCGACTCCGGTGCTCGACGAGCAAGGCCTGTGGGTCGGGCACCTGGCGGTGTGCATCGATATCACCGAACGCAAACGGGTCCATGAAGCGCTCGCGGCGCGGGACCTGCTGTTGAAAAAACTCAGCGCCCACGTGCCCGGTGGCATCTACCAGTTCAAGATGGAGTTCGACGGGCGCTTCAGTGTGATCTACGCCAGCGACGGCATTCGCGAGATCTACGAGCTGGAACCCGACGTGCTGCTGCTCAATGCCGAGTCGATCTTCACCCGGATTCACCCGCAGGACACCACCCGTGTCCGCGCCTCGATCCGCGCCTCGGCCGACACGCTCAGCCCGTGGCGCGAAGAATACCGCGTGCAACTGCCGCAACGTGGATTGCGTTGGGTTCGCGGCGAAGCCACTCCGGAGGAACTGCCCGGTGGTGGTGTGCTGTGGCACGGCTACGTCTCGGACATTTCCGATATGAAGCGGGTGGAAGAAGAGTTGCGCGCGTTGTCGGTCACCGACTCGCTGACCGGTATCCACAACCGGCGTTATTTCCAGGAGCGTCTGACCACCGAAATGGCCAGGGTAGAGCGCGGCGGTGGGGATTTGTCGGTGATCATGCTCGATATCGACCATTTCAAGCGCATCAATGACCTGCATGGCCATGCCATCGGTGATCGGGTGTTGCAGGCAGTGTGCCAACGGATCGGCCACCGGCTGCGTCGCACCGATGTGTTCTGCCGCTTGGGCGGTGAGGAGTTCATGGTGCTGTGCCCGGATATCAATGGCGAACATGCCTATGTATTGGCCCAGCAATTGTGGCAAGGCTTGCGCAGTTCACCCATTGAAGGTGTGGGTACGGTCACGGCCAGTTTCGGGATTGCCAGCTGGCGGGTCGGGGAGGGCGCCGATGCCTTGCTATTGCGCGCGGATTCGGGGGTTTATGCGGCTAAACAGGCAGGAAGGGATCGTGTGGAAGAGGAAATGAACTGACCCAGGCTGTACGCAGTTAATGTGGGAGCGGGCTTGCTCGCGAAGACGGCGGCACATCCAACATCGATGTGACTGACAAATCGCCTTCGCGAGCAAGCCCGCTCCCACAAGGGTTATGTGGTGCTTTACAGAACCGAAGCCGTCTGCGGCATTTTCGGTTGACGGTACAGGTCGAGCAGCACCTGATCCAGCACCGAAGAGGCGCCGAACGGGGCCTTGTCGTTGAGGATCGCCACCACCGCCCAGGTGTTGCCGTTGACGTCGCGACTGAACCCGGCAATCGCCCGCACGGTGTTCAGGGTGCCGGTCTTGACGTGGGCTTCGCCGCGCATCGCCGTGGTCTTGAGGCGCTTGCGCATGGTGCCGTCGGTGCCGGCAATCGGCATCGAGCTGATGTATTCGGCGGCATACGGGCTGTGCCACGCCGCTTCGAGCATCGAAGCCATTTCCCGGGCGCTGACGCGCTCGGAGCGGGACAGGCCGGAGCCGTTCTCCATCACCAGATGCGGCGCGGTGATGCCCTTTTTCGCCAGCCACTGACGCACCACACGCTGGGCGGCCTTGGCGTCGTCGCCATCGGCATCGGTGCGGAAGCGTTGGCCGAGGCTCAGGAACAACTGCTGGGCCATGGTGTTGTTACTGTACTTGTTGATGTCGCGGATGACTTCCGCCAGGTCTGGAGAGAACGCCCGGGCCAGTACCTTGGCATCTTTGGGTGTTGGCGCCAGCACATCCTTGCCCTGGATGCTGCCACCCAGTTCCTTCCAGATCGCACGGACGGCGCCGGCGGTGTAGGTCGCATGGTCGAGCAGCGACAGGTAAGTCTGCGAGCTGCAACCTTCACCCAGTTGACCGCCGACTGTCACGGTCACGCTGCCATCGGCCTGTGCTACCGGGTTGTAGCGCACGCCACCGGTGCATTGCTTGGAATTGAGGGCTTTGACCTGGTTGTCGATGCGGATGCTCGCAATCGGCGGTTCCACCGAGACCAATACCTTGCCCGAATCATTGCGCGCGACGAAGCGCAGGGCCTTGAGGTTGACCAGCAGCGAGTCGGGTTTGACCAGGAACGGTTTGTTTTCGTCGTTGCCGTCGTCATTGAACTCCGGCAGTTGCGGTTGCACGAAGAAGGTTTTATCCAGCACCAGGTCGCCGGTGACCTGGGTGACACCATTGGCACGCAGGTCACGCATCAGCAGCCAGAGTTTTTCCATGTTCAGCTTCGGATCGCCGCCACCCTTGAGGTAGAGGTTGCCGTTGAGGATGCCGCCACTGAGGGTACCGTCGGTGTAGAACTCGGTTTTCCACTGGTGGTTCGGGCCGAGCATTTCCAGGGCCGCGTAGGTGGTGACCAGTTTCATGGTCGACGCCGGGTTGACCGAGACGTCTGCATTGAACACCGTCGGGGTGCCGGGACCGGTGAGCGGGATCATCACCAGCGACAGGGCGTTGTCCTGCAACTTGCTGGCTTTCAGGGCTTTTTCAACATTGGGCGACAACGCAGTGTTGATGGGCGCTGCGGAAACGGAGAAGGCCAGGGGAGAGAAAAACCGGCCAACAGCAATGGACGCAAAGATTTGATCATCTGAAATAAAACCCTACAGCCGAGGGGGAATAAGACGAGGGCATAGAGATAAATTCCCTCAATGGTCATGAAAGTGTCGGCATTATGCCCCAAGGTGTCGCTGCTTGTGCCGTGCGCGGGCTGTCTGACAGGCTATTTTTTTACCGACGGTAGGCATCGTGGCCCAGAGAGTCAGGCAATCGGCGGCTTAAACTGCTAAAGTGCCGCCCGTTATTACTTAAGAGGATTGTTCCAATGGCGACTAACCGTTCCCAGCGTCTGCGCAAAAAACTGTGCGTCGATGAATTTCAAGAGCTGGGTTTCGAACTGAACCTGGATTTCAAAGAAGATTTGGCTGATGAAGCCATTGATGCTTTCCTCGATGCGTTCCTCAAAGAAGCCATGGAAGCCAACGGTCTGGGCTATGTTGGCGGCGACGACTACGGTCTGGTTTGCCTGCAGAAGCGTGGCTCGGTCAGCGCTGAACAGCGCGCTGCCGTTGAAGCCTGGCTCAAAGGCCGCACCGAGCTGACCAGCGTTGAAGTCAGCCCGCTGCTGGACGTTTGGTACCCGGAAAAGCCGATCAATCCGGTAGCTTGATGTTCTGAAAAAACGGCGACCCGAGGGTCGCCGTTTTTTTATGCCTGCTCTTTGTAGGAGCGAGCTTGCTCGCGATGAACCTGAGAGCGCCGCGGGGTGTCAGGTTTCCAGCGTTATCGTTGAAGACCATCGCGAGCAGGCTCGCTCCCACAGTTGAGGATCAGCAGCGTCACCACCCCCGCGACAATCCCCCAGAACGCCGAACCGATGGAAAACAGCGTCAGCCCCGATGCCGTGACCATGAAGGTGATCAGCGCGGCTTCACGCTCCTTCACGACGCTCATGGCAATGCTCAAGCCGTTGATGATCGAGCCAAACAGCGCCAGCGCAGCAATCGACAGCACCAGCTCCTTGGGCAGCGCGGCAAACAATGCGGCGAGCGTCGCGCCGAACACGCCGGCAAACCCGTAGAAAATCCCGCACCAGACGGCGGCGGTGTAGCGCTTGTTGCGATCCTCATGGGCGTGCGGCCCGGTGCAGATTGCTGCGCTGATCGCCGCCAGGTTGATCCCGTGGGAGCCGAATGGTGCCAACAGCAAGCTGGCGATGCCGGTGGTGGTGATCAGCGGCGAGGCTGGCACCGTGTAACCATCGGCGCGCAATACGGCGATACCGGGCATGTTCTGTGATGTCATGGCGACGACAAACAGCGGGATGCCGATGCTGATGGTCGCTGCCAGGGAAAAGTGCGGCGTGGTCCAGACCGGCGTGGCCACCTCCAGGTGAAAACCGCTGAAGTCCAGCAGCCCCATGAAGCCTGACAATGCCGTGCCGATCAGCAATGCCGCCAACACCGCATAGCGTGGCGACAGGCGCTTGACCAGCAGATAAGTGACAAACATCCCCAATACGAGGGCGGTGCGGTGTTGCGCAGCGACGAAGATCTCGCTGCCGATCTTGAACAGGATCCCTGCCAGCAGGGCGGCGGCCAAGGATGCCGGGATTTTTTTCACCAGCCGTTCGAAGCTGCCGGTCAGCCCGCAAATCGTCACCAGTACCGCGCAGGTAATATAGGCACCAATGGCTTCACCGTAGCTTACACCGCCCAGGCTGGTGATCAGCAGCGCGGCACCGGGGGTCGACCAGGCAATGGTGATCGGCGTGCGATAGCGCAGGGACAGGCTAATGGAGCACACCGCCATGCCGATGGAAATCGCCCAGATCCACGAAGAAATCTGCCCGCTGCTCAGGCCCGCCGCTTGCCCGGCCTGAAACATCAGCACCAGGGAGCTGGTGTAGCCGGTCATCATGGCGATGAACCCGGCGACGATGGCCGAGGTCGAGGTGTCGGCCAGTGGGCGGAGCTGCGTGTGCGTGGCGTCGTTCATGACGGCGGTGTTCCTTATACCAATGAAGATGTCCGCAGCGATGCAGAGCCTTGTGGGAGCGGGCTTGCTCGCGAAGAGGGTGTGTCAGTCGACATTGATGTGGCTGACAGACTGCATTCGCGAGCAAGCCCGCTCCCACAGGAGGGCGGATTCTGCGAACAAGCCTAAACTCAAAAGTAACCAGACGTTGCGATACAGCCGAGGCAACATTCAGCCGTACAGTCGTGTTGCCACCATCCATTGTGTACAATCGTGGTGTTTTTTACGCGATACTTGCCAGCGACCCACTGTGCCGTATTACAGTCACCGTCAATTCGCCGCAGTTCTTCCGACTCGAGTGCCCATGAACGAACAGTTGCAACCCCTAAAGAAACAACCGCGAGCAGGCAAAGCCGGCCGCAGCGGTACCCAGGATGATATTGTCTACGCGCATATCTTCGAGGCCATCCTCGAGCAGCGTCTGGCGCCCGGCACCAAGTTGAGCGAAGAAGCGCTGGGGGAAATTTTCGGGGTCAGCCGCACCATCATTCGCCGCGCCTTGTCGCGCCTGGCCCATGAAGGCGTGGTGCTGCTGCGTCCGAATCGCGGCGCCGTCGTCGCCAGCCCGAGCGTCGAAGAGGCGCGACAGGTGTTCATGGCCCGGCGTCTGGTCGAGCGCGCGATCACCGAATTGGCGGTGCAGCACGCCACCGCCGAGCAGATTGCCGAATTGCGCCAGATGGTCAATGACGAGCGCGACAGCTTTTCCCGTGGGGATCGTGGTGCCGGCATCCGCCTGTCGGGCGAATTCCACTTGAAACTGGCCGAAGCGGCGAAGAACGCCCCGTTGATCAGCTTCCAGCGCAGCCTGGTGTCCCAGACTTCGCTGATCATCGCCCAGTACGAAAGCGGCAACCGCTCCCACTGCTCCTACGACGAGCACACCCAACTGATCGATGCCATCGAAAAACGCGACGCTGAACTGGCGGTCGACCTGATGATGCATCACATGGATCACATCGACAGCAAGCTCAACCTCGACGAGGAAAGTGCTTCGGATGATCTGCATGCGGTGTTCTCGCATTTGTTGCAGACCAAGAAGCCAGGGCGTTCGCCAGCGAAAATCTGACCTGTGGGAGCGAGCTTGCTCGCGATGAACCTGAGGACGCCACGGGGTGTCAGGCTTCCCGCGTGATCGTTAACGACCATCGCGAGCAAGCTCGCTCCTACAGGGCATAAAAAATCCCCCGGAATCTGATGATCACGGGGAATTTTTTATGCCCGGAATAGCTTAGCGCTGATGCACCAGATTCCCCGCCGCATAAGTCTGCAGCACCGTCCGGTCATCCCCCAGCGTCATCAACACGAACAACGTCTCGGCGATGTTATGGGCCTGCTTCAGGCGATAGCCCAGCAGCGGCGTGGCGTTGTAGTCCAGCACCAGGAAGTCGGCGTCGGTGCCAGGTTGCAGGTTGCCGATCTTGTCCTCCAGGCGCAGCGCACGGGCGCCACCGAGGGTGGCCAGGTACAGCGACTTGAACGGGCTCAGGCGTGCACCTTGCAGCTGCATGACCTTGTAGGCTTCGTTGAGGGTTTGCAGCAGCGAGAAACTGGTGCCGCCGCCCACATCGGTGCCGATGCCGACATTGAGTTTGTGCTTCTCGGCCATCGGCAAGTTGAACAGGCCACTGCCGAGGAAGAAGTTCGAGGTCGGGCAGAACGAAATGGCCGAACCGGTTTCTGCCAGTCGCGCGCACTCGTCATCGCACAGGTGCACGCCGTGGGCGAACACCGAGCGCTCGCCGAGCAACTGGTAGTGATCGTAGACGTCCAGGTAGCCCTTGCGCTCCGGGAACAGTTCCTTGACCCACTCGATTTCCTTGAGGTTTTCGCTGATGTGGGTCTGCATGTACAGATCCGGGTATTCAGTCAGCAACTGGCCGGCCAGGGTGAGCTGTTCCGGGGTGCTGGTCGGTGCGAAGCGTGGGGTGACGGCGTAGTGCAGGCGACCCTTGCCGTGCCAGCGCTCGATCAATGCCTTGCTTTCCAGATAGCTGGATTCAGCGGTGTCGGTCAGGTAGTCCGGCGCGTTGCGGTCCATCATCACCTTGCCGGCGATCATCCGCAGGTCCAACTGTTCGGCCGCCTCGAAGAACGAGTTCACCGATTGCGGATGCACGCTGCCGAACACCAGCGCAGTGGTGGTGCCGTTGCGCAGCAGTTCCTTGATGAAAATGTCCGCGACTTCGTCGGCGTGTGCCTTGTCGGCGAACTGGCTTTCGCACGGGAAAGTGTAGGTGTTGAGCCAGTCCAGCAATTGTTCGCCGTAGGCACCGACCATGCCGGTTTGCGGCAAATGGATGTGGGTATCGATAAAGCCGGGAGTGATCAGTGCGTCCTGATAGTGGGTGATTTCGACGTCAGCCGCCAGGGTCGGCAGCAGTTCGCTGGCGTGGCCGAGGGCGCTGATCCGGCCGTTGTCCACAACCAGCAAACCGTCTTCGAAATACTCGTAGGAGGCTTCGATGCCCACGATGGCAGGGTCGGCGATGCTGTGCAGGATGGCGGCGCGGTAGGCTTTGCGAGTCAGAGGCATGAGAATTCTCAGTTGGAGGCTTGGCTGCGGCGTGACGCAGGCAGCAGTTTGGCAATCGATCCGGCGCTGGCGGTGTGCTGACCGAAATTCGCGTTATAGGTGGCGATGATTTCGCCGGCGATGGAGATGGCGATTTCCACAGGCAACTTGCCTTTGACTTCGCCGATGCCCATCGGGCAGCGCATGCGTTGCACGACGCTGGTGTCGAAGCCGCGGTCGCGCAGGCGATGTTCGAACTTCACGCGTTTGGTCTTCGAGCCGATCAGGCCGAAGTAGGCGAAGTCGTTGCGTTTGAGGATCGCAGCGGTCAGTTCGAGGTCGAGTTGATGGTTGTGGGTCATCACGATGCAATAACTGCCAGCGGGCAGGTCGTCGACTTCATCCACCGGTTCTTCGCTGACGATCTTGCGCACGCCATGGGGGATCTGCTCCGGGAATTCATCTTCCCGCGAGTCGATCCAGCGCACCCGGCAAGGCAGGCTGGCCAGCAGTGGCACCAGCGCCCGGCCCACATGGCCGGCACCGAACACGGCGATCTGCGCCTGTACCTGGCCCATCGGTTCGAACAGCAATACCGTTGCACCACCGCAGCATTGGCCGAGGCTGGCGCCGAGGCTGAAACGCTCCAGATGGGTATCCTGTTTGCCGCTGGCCAGCATCTCGCGGGCAATCTGCATGGCTTTGTATTCCAGGTGTCCGCCACCGATGGTGTCGAAGGCCTGGTTCGCGCTGATGACCATCTTCGAGCCGGCATTGCGCGGCGTCGAGCCGAGCTCTTCGATGATGGTTATCAGCACGCAGGGCTCACCCCGGTTTTGCAGGTCGGCGAGGGCGTCGATCCAGTTGTACATGTTCACCTCGACATTGTTGTTGTCTGTTCGGGCGTCTTCGCGAGCAAGCCCGCTCCCACATTGGATTTGCATAAGTCCACAAATCAGCACATAACCCTGTGGGAGCGGGCTTGCTCGCGAAGGCCGCGCCTCGGTCCTAGAGCGAAGCCAACTCGGTTTCAGCCTCGACAGCTTTCGCCGCCTTCAACTGGCGCATCTGCTCACAGCCCCACAACACCCGCTCCGGAGTCGCCGGTGCATCGATTTTCGGTTGATGCTTGTAGTCGCCCAGGCTCGCCACGGCGTCCTTGATTGCACACCACGAGGCGATGCCGAGCATGAACGGCGGCTCGCCCACGGCCTTGGAATGGAACACCGTGTCCTCAGGGTTCTTGCGGTTTTCCACCAGCTTCACCCGCAGGTCCAGGGGCATGTCCGCTACGGCCGGGATCTTGTAGCTGGCCGGGCCGTTGGTCATCAGCTTGCCCTTGTTGTTCCACACCAGCTCTTCCATGGTCAGCCAGCCCATGCCCTGGATGAAACCGCCCTCGACCTGACCGATGTCGATGGCCGGGTTCAGCGAGGCGCCGACGTCGTGGAGGATGTCGGTGCGCAGCATCTTGTATTCGCCGGTCAGGGTGTCGACCAGCACTTCGCAGCACGCCGCACCAAAGGCGAAGTAGTAGAACGGCCGGCCACGGGCCTGGCTGCGGTCGTAGTAGATTTTCGGGGTCTTGTAGAAGCCGGTGCTCGACAGCGATACCTGGGCGAAGTACGCCTGCTGGATCAACGCTTCGAACGTCAGGATGTGATCGCGAACCCGCACATGACCGTTGTGGAATTCCACGTCCTCTTCGCTGACCTTGTATTGGCGGGCCGCGAATTCCACCAGCCGTTTCTTGATGGTTTCCGCCGCGTTCTGCGCGGCCTTGCCGTTCAGGTCGGCACCGCTGGAAGCGGCGGTCGGCGAGGTGTTCGGTACTTTGTCGGTGTTGGTCGCAGTGATTTGCACGCGGTCCATTTCCACCTGGAACACTTCGGCCACCACCTGCGCGACCTTGGTGTTCAGGCCCTGGCCCATTTCGGTGCCGCCGTGGTTCAGGTGGATGCTGCCGTCGGTGTAGACGTGCACCAAGGCACCTGCCTGGTTGAGGAAGCTGGCGGTGAAGGAAATGCCGAATTTCACCGGCGTCAGCGCCAGGCCTTTTTTCAGGATCGGGCTGTTGGCGTTGTAGCGACGGATGGCTTCGCGACGCTCGGCGTACTGGCTGCTTTCTTCCAGTTCGGCGGTCATCTCTTCGAGCATGTTGTGCTCGACGGTCTGGTAGTAATGGGTGACGTTGCGTTCGGTCTTGCCGTAATAGTTGGCCTTGCGCACCGCCAGCGGGTCGAGGTTCAGATGCCGGGCAATCGCGTCCATCACTTCTTCGATGGCGACCATGCCTTGCGGGCCGCCGAAACCACGGTAGGCGGTGTTCGACGCAGTGTTCGTCTTGCAGCGATAACCGTTGATGGTCGCGTCGCCCAGGTAGTACGAGTTGTCGGAGTGGAACATGGCACGGTCAACAATCGAGTTCGACAGGTCCGGCGAGCAGCCGCAGTTACCCGCCAGTTCCAGCTGGATGCCATGCAGGCGCCCGCTGTCGTCGAAGCCCACGTCGTATTCGACATAGAACGGATGGCGCTTGCCGGTCATCAGCATGTCTTCGACCCGTGGCAGGCGCATCTTGGTCGGTTGGCCGGTCAGGTGCGCGATCACCGCGCACAGGCAGGCCGGGCTCGCGGCCTGGGTTTCCTTGCCGCCGAAACCGCCGCCCATGCGGCGCATGTCGACGACGATCTTGTTCATCGACACGTCCAGCACTTCCGCTACCAGTTTTTGCACTTCGGTGGGGTTCTGGGTCGAGCAGTAGACGATCATGCCGCCATCTTCGGTCGGCATCACCGAAGAGATCTGGGTTTCCAGGTAGAAGTGTTCCTGGCCGCCGATATGCAAGGTGCCTTGAATGCGGTGCTCGGCGGTGGCCAGCGCCGTGACCGAATCGCCACGCTTGTGAGTGTGGCTTTCCAGTACGAAGTGGCGTTTGCGCAGGGCTTCGACCACATCCAGCACGGGCTCGAGGTCTTCGTATTCGATGATCGCGGCCATGGCCGCCTTGCGCGCGGTTTCCAGGTCTTTCGCGGCAACGGCGACCACCGGTTGACCGACGAATTGCACGGTATCGATGGCCAGCAGCGGATCGCCGGGCAGCAATGGGCCGATGTCTTTCAGGCCCGGTACGTCTTCGTGGGTAATGGCGATGCGCACGCCTTCGAAGGCGTAGCAGGGCGCGGTGTCGATGCTGATGATCCGCGCGTGGGCGCGGTCCGACATGCGTGCATAAACGTGCAACTGGTTCGGAAACTCCAGGCGATCGTCGATGTACTGCGCTTCACCGGCGACATGCTTGGCGGCGCTGTCGTGCTTGACGCTGCGGCCGACACCGGTGGTCAGGTCCTTGGCGAACAGTTCAGCCAATTCGGCTTGGGTCTTCTCTACGGCGTGATGATTAGACATAAGCGGTCACCCGAGTCTCGATGTGCGGTGTTTGCAGTTCGATGAAGTATTTGCGCAGCAGGTTTTGCGCACTGAGCAGGCGATATTCCTTGCTGGCGCGGAAGTCCGAGAGCGGCGTGAAATCTTCGCCCAGGGCCGCGCAGGCGCGTTCAACGGTGGCGTTGTTGAATGGCGAACCAAGCAATGCGGCCTCGCAAGCAGCGGCGCGTTTCGGGATGGCCGCCATGCCGCCGAAGGCGACGCGGGCCTCGGCGACTACGCCGTTTTCCAGACGAATGTTGAAGGCGGCGCACACGGCGGAAATGTCGTCGTCCAGACGCTTGGAGACTTTGTAGGCGCGGAACAGTTTTTCGACGCTGGCGCGCGGCACGATGATCTTCTCGATGAACTCGCTTTCCTGGCGCGCGGTGACGCGGTAATCGATGAAGTAATCTTCCAGCGCCAGGGTGCGGCGGGTTTCGCCTTTGCACAGCACGATTTGCGCGCCGAGGGCGATCAGCAGGGGCGGCGAGTCACCAATCGGCGAGGCGTTGCCGATATTGCCGCCGAGGGTGCCCTGGTTGCGGATCTGCAAGGAGGCGAAGCGGTGCAGCAATTCACCGAAGTCCGGGTACTCGGCGTTCAAGGCCTCGTAGCAGTCGGAAAGGGCCGTGGCGGCGCCGATTTCCAGACGATCGTCAAAACGTTCGATGCGTTTCATCTCGGCGACGTTGCCGACGTAGATCATCACCGGCAGGGTGCGGTGGAACTGCGTGACTTCCAGTGCCAGGTCGGTACCGCCGGCCAACAGGCGGGCCTGCGGATAAGCGTCGTAGAGATCGGCCAGGTCGGCCACGGTCAACGGCACCAGGCAGCGTTTGTCGCCGCTGTTGAGTTCGCCGATATCGGTAGGGGCAATGGCTTTCAGGCGCGCGATGGTGTCGGCCTCGCGGGCGTCGAACTGGTCCGGTTGCTTGCCGCAGCAGGACTGTTCGGCGGCTTCCAGGATCGGCCGGTAGCCGGTGCAGCGGCAGAGATTGCCGGCCAGTGCTTCGTGGGCCTTGGCATGATCGGGTGCATCGCTGTTCTTTTGCAGGGCAAACAGCGACATCACGAAACCGGGGGTACAGAAGCCGCATTGCGAACCGTGGCACTCGACCATGGCTTTCTGCACGCTGTGCAGTTGCCCTTTGTGCTTGAGGTCTTCAACGCTGATCAGTTGTTTGCCGTGCAGGGACGAGACGAAGGTCAGGCACGAGTTGAGGCTGCGATAGCGAATGTGTTCGCGGCCGTCATCATCCGTTTGCAATTCGCCGACCACCACGGTGCAGGCGCCGCAGTCACCGCTGGCGCAGCCTTCTTTGGTGCCGGGCTTGCCTACATGGTCGCGCAGATAATTGAGCACGGTCAGGTTCGGGTCCAGGGCGTGCTCGCTACGGAGTTCCTGGTTTAGTAAAAACTGGATCACGGAAGGCCTCGCAGACTCATTATTGTTGTTAACCGATAGGACCGAATTTAGCAGGTCTGACTTTTCGGTCAATGATTTTCTGACTTAAAGGTCAGGAAATTGCATTTTGTCGATCAACCACCTGTTCCTTAATTATTGTCGTTGGTTCGATAGCCTGCCTTTTTGCTTGAATTAGCTTGAATCGTGCCAAAAACCACCGGGCGGGCACTCCGCCCTGACGCAGCAATTGCGCTACACTGCGCCGCTTGTACAGATCGAAGAGTTTGAAGGACAACCATGACGTTCAAGGCGCCGGACAGCCTCGCCGAACAAATCGCTCACCACCTCGCCGAACGCATCATTCGCGGCGAAATGAAGCCCGGGGAGCGCATCCAGGAACAGAAGGTCACGCTGGCCCTCAATGTCAGCCGTGGTTCGGTCCGTGAGGCCTTGCTGATTCTCGAGCGTCGGCACCTGATCGCGATCCTGCCGCGACGTGGCGCCCACGTGACCGAGCTCACCGCGCATAAGGTGCAGAGCCTGTGCACGCTGATGAGCGAGATGTACATCCTGTTGGCCAACTCCGTGGCCAGTGGCTGGAAAGTCCAGGCCGACCTGGCGCCGTTCGTGCAGATTCAGCAGCGCCTGACCGCCAGCTACGAGCGCCAGGACATCCACACCTTCGTCGACGACAGTTTCAACGTGATGCGTGCCACCTATGGGTTTGCCAACAACCCGTACTTGCAGGAAACCGTCGAGAATCTGCAGCCGGCCATGAGTCGTGCCTATTTCCTTGCCCTGGACCAGCGCAAGGCGTCGATGAGCGAGTTCCTGGAACTGTTCGAACGCTTGCTCGCGGCCGTGATCGCCCGTGACTTTGCGCAGATTCGCGTGGTACTGACGGCTTACGCCCAGCGCAGTTGCGATCTGGTGATCTCCGCTCTGACGGACGCCTGAGCGTGCGCCTAAAGTGCATCAAGCTGGCGGGGTTCAAGTCCTTCGTCGACCCGACCACGGTGAACTTCCCCAGTAACATGGCGGCAGTGGTCGGGCCCAATGGCTGCGGCAAATCGAACATCATCGACGCCGTGCGTTGGGTAATGGGCGAGAGTTCGGCGAAGAACCTGCGCGGCGAGTCGATGACCGACGTCATCTTCAACGGTTCCACCAGCCGCAAGCCGGTGAGCCAGGCGAGCATCGAACTGGTGTTCGATAACTCCGACGGGACACTGCTCGGCGAGTACGCTGCCTATGCGGAAATTTCCATTCGCCGCAAAGTGACTCGCGACAGCCAGACCACCTATTACCTCAACGGCACCAAATGCCGGCGCCGCGACATCACTGACATCTTCCTCGGCACCGGCCTTGGCCCGCGCAGCTACTCGATCATCGAGCAGGGGATGATCTCCAAGCTGATCGAGTCCAAGCCCGAAGACCTGCGCAACTTCATCGAAGAAGCGGCCGGGATCTCCAAGTACAAGGAGCGCCGGCGCGAGACGGAAAACCGTATCCGGCGCACCCACGAAAACCTTGAGCGCCTCACCGACCTGCGCGAAGAGCTTGAGCGTCAGCTCGAACGCTTGCACCGCCAGGCGGAGGCTGCCAGGAAGTATCAGGAATACAAGGGCGAGGAGCGTCAGCTCAAGGCCCAACTGTCGGCCCTGCGCTGGCAGGCGTTGAACGATCAGATCGGCCAGCGTGAAGCGATCATCGGTAACCAGGAGGTTTCCTTCGAAGCCCTGGTGGCCGAACAACGCAATGCCGACGCGAGCATCGAACGCCTGCGTGACGGGCACCACGACCTGTCGGAGCGCTTCAATCTGGTGCAAGGGCGCTTCTACTCGGTCGGCGGCGACATTGCCCGGGTCGAGCAGAGCATCCAGCACGGCCAGCAGCGTCTGCGGCAATTGCAGGACGACCTGAAAGAAGCCGAGCGCGCACGCCTGGAAACCGAATCGCACCTGGGCCACGACCGCACGCTGCTGCTGACCCTCGGCGAAGAGCTGGACATGCTCACCCCGGAACAGGAAGTCACCAGCGCCGCCGCCGAAGAGGCCGCTGCCGCGCTGGAAGAATCCGAAACCACCATGCATGGCTGGCAAGAGCAGTGGGATACGTTCAACCTCACCGCCGCCGAGCCGCGCCGTCAGGCCGAAGTGCAGCAGTCGCGGATCCAGCAGCTGGAAACCAGCCTTGAGCGCCTGGCCGATCGGCAGAAACGTCTTGGTGAAGAGCGCGCCTTGCTCTCGGCGGACCCGGAAGACGCGGCGATCATGGCGCTCAGCGAGCAGCTCGCTGAATCCGAAGCAACCCTTGAGGATTTGCAGACCAGCGAAGAAGCGCAGGTCGAAAAGCTTGAGCAATTGCGGCAGGAACTGCAGCAGGCGCTGTCGGCGCAACAACAGGCCCAGGGCGATTTGCAGCGACTCAACGGTAGACTGGCTTCGCTTGAAGCCTTGCAGCAAGCCGCGCTCGACCCAGGCACTGGTACCGCCGAGTGGTTGCGCGAACAAAATCTCGCGGATCGTCCGCGCCTGGCCGAAGGCCTGAAGGTTGAAGCCGGTTGGGAACTGGCGGTGGAAACCGTGCTCGGTGCCGACCTGCAAGCGGTGCTGGTGGACGATTTCAACGATTTCGATCTGTCGGGCTTTGCCCAGGGCGACTTGCGTTTGCTCAGCCCGGCCAGCGATGGCGTGCGCGTGCCGGGCAGCCTGCTGGACAAGGTCGAGGCACAGATCGACCTGTCGCCATGGCTGGGGCAGGTCAAGCCGGTCGACAGCCTTGAACAGGCCTTGGCCTTGCGCGGGCAACTGGCTGCCGGGCAGAGCCTGATCAGCCGTGATGGTTACTGGGTCGGACGGCATTTTCTGCGTGTGCGCCGGGCCAGTGAAGCGGAAAGCGGCGTGCTCGCCCGTGGTCAGGAAATCCAGCAACTGGGCCATGAGCGCGAAGCGCTTGAAGCCGCTGTCGAAACCCTGGAAACCCAACTTCAGAATCTCAGGGCGCAGCAGCGTCAGCAGGAAAACGGTCGCGAACATTTGCGCCGCTTGCTGCAGGACGAAGCGCGTCAGCAAGGTGAGTTGAAGGCTCAACTGTCGGCCGGCAAAGCCAAGGTCGAGCAATTGACCCTGCGCCGTACCCGCCTCGACGAAGAACTCACCGAACTGGACGAGCAGCGGGCCCTGGAGCACGAAAACATCGGTGAAGCGCGCCTGCAATTGCAGGAAGCCCTCGACAGCATGGCGCAGGACACCGAGCAGCGTGAGCTGCTGCTGGCGCAGCGCGACAGTTTGCGTGAGCGCCTGGACCGGGTGCGTCAGGAAGCGCGGCAACACAAGGATCACGCCCACCAGTTGGCGGTGCGTTTGGGTTCGCTCAAGGCACAGCATGATTCGACGCGTCAGGCGCTGGAGCGGCTGGAGATGCAGTCCGAGCGGCTGACCGAAAAACGCGAGCAACTGAGCCTCAATCTGGAGGAGGGCGAAGCGCCACTGGAAGAATTGCGTTTGAGGCTCGAGGAGTTGCTCGACAAACGCATGACCGTCGACGAAGAACTCAAGACCGCGCAGATCGCCCTCGAAGACGCCGACCGCGAATTGCGCGAAGCCGAGAAGCGCCGCAGCCAGGCCGAACAACAATCCCAGTTGATTCGCGGTCAGCTCGAAACCCAGCGTATGGAATGGCAAGCCCTGACCGTGCGCCGCAAGACCTTGCAGGACCAGTTGCTGGAAGACGGCTACGATCTCCACGGCGTACTCGCGACATTGACTGCCGAGGCCAGCGAGAAGGAAGCCGAGGACGAACTCGAGCGCATCGCCGCGAGGATTCAGCGCCTGGGTGCGATCAACCTGGCGGCCATCGATGAGTACCAGCAACAATCGGAGCGTAAACGTTATCTGGATGCCCAGAACGACGATCTGGTGGAAGCCCTTGAAACCCTTGAGAACGTGATTCGCAAGATCGACAAGGAAACCCGCAACCGATTCAAGGATACCTTTGATCAGATCAATGGCGGTTTACAGGCGCTTTTCCCGAAAGTTTTCGGTGGAGGCCGCGCGTATTTGGAACTGACGGGCGAAGATTTACTCGATACAGGGGTAACAATCATGGCGCAGCCGCCAGGGAAGAAGAACAGCACCATCCATTTGCTCTCCGGTGGCGAAAAAGCCCTGACCGCACTGGCCCTGGTTTTTGCGATCTTCAAGTTGAACCCGGCGCCGTTCTGCATGCTCGATGAGGTTGACGCGCCACTGGATGACGCTAACGTTGGACGCTACGCGCGATTGGTAAAAGAGATGTCACAGACAGTGCAGTTCATCTATATCACCCACAACAAGATCGCCATGGAAATGGCCGAACAGCTGATGGGGGTGACGATGCACGAACCCGGTTGTTCGCGTCTGGTGGCAGTGGATGTCGAGGAGGCGATGGCGATGGTGGACGCCTGAGTCGTGGTTGCAGGAAGGGATGTTTATGGCTTGTAGGACTCTTTTCCACGCTTCGACTTGCTGGCCAATCGACATATTCGCGCTAGCCAACGTGGTAGACGGTGTAAAGTTACCTTTGGTCGTGCTAGTTTAATGTCAATTTTTCGTATACGTGGGCAAAACGCCTGTCAGAACATAGAGTTGGCGCCACGTTTTAAAGCGGTTTACAGGTTGTAAACCCCTTATTTTTCAGCATTTTTCATAGAGGCACGGGATTACATGGAAATCGGTCTGCGCGAGTGGCTGATCGTCATCGGCATCATTGTCATTGCCGGTATTCTTTTCGATGGCTGGCGCCGTATGCGCGGCGGCAAGGGAAAACTGAAGTTCCGTCTTGATCGAAATCTGTCCAACCTGCCGGACGAGGACAGCAGCGCCGAGCTGCTGGGCCCGCCGCGCGTGCTGGACACCCATAAAGAGCCGCAACTGGACGAGCAGGACCTGCCGTCGGTGAGCATGCCGGCCCGGGAGCCTCGCGAGTCGGGTTCCAAGCGCGGCAAGCGTAGCCACAGCGAGCCTTCCCAGGGTGACATGAACCTCAGCCTGGATCTGGACGGCGGCCCGAGTTTCAGTAGCCGCGACGACGATTTCCCGGCCGAAACCAAATCCTCGCCATCGGTCGGCGACAAGGATCAGCCGCAAGCTGAAGAAGTGCTGGTGATCAGCGTGATCTGCCGCGACCCTGCCGGTTTCAAGGGCCCGGCGCTGTTGCAGAACATTCTGGAAAGCGGTCTGCGTTTCGGTGAGATGGATATTTTCCACCGTCACGAAAGCATGGCGGGCAACGGTGAAGTCCTGTTCTCCATGGCCAACGCCGTCAAGCCCGGCGTATTCGACCTGGACGACATCGACCACTTCAGCACCCCGGCGGTGATCTTCTTCCTGGGGCTGCCAGTCCCTCGCCATCCGAAGCAAGCCTTCGACGTGATGGTGGCCGCGGCGCGTAAACTGTCCCAGGAGCTCAACGGCGAACTGAAGGACGACCAGCGCAGCGTACTGACTGCCCAGACGATCGAGCACTATCGTCAGCGCATCGTGGAATTTGAGCGCCGCGCCCTGACCCAGAAACGCTGATTCGAAAGGTTTGAGGGGGGGGCTGTTGTGGCGAGGGAGCTTGCTCCCGCTGGGCCGGTCCGCGCTCGGGCGAAGCAGCCCCAAAACCATCCCCCTCGTTGTGTCAGGTTCAGCGCGATTGCAGGATTTACGACGGCTACGCCGCCGAGCGGGAGCAAGCTCCCTCACCACAATGTCCATAGCCTTGAGCTACTGTGATTTAGAAAATTGAGCAGCCTCGGCTGCTCTTTTGCTTTATGAGAGAACACCCATGACCGCCGCCAAGAACCGTATTTTAGAGCTGCGCGCTGAGCTGGATCAGCACAACTATCGTTACCACGTGCTCGACGAGCCGAGCATTCCGGACGCCGAATACGACCGCTTGTTCAACGAGCTCAAGGCGCTGGAAGCGGCCAATCCCGAACTGATCACCAGCGACTCGCCCACACAGCGAGTGGGCAGCGCGGCGCTGTCGGCGTTTACCCAGGTGCGTCACGAAGTGCCAATGCTCAGCCTCGGTAACGCCTTCGAAGAAACCGACATGCGTGAGTTCGACCGTCGGGTGACCGAAGGCCTGGATTTGCCGGCGGGCGACCTGTTCGGTGGCGGCGCAACCGTTGAATATAGCTGTGAACCCAAGCTCGATGGCCTGGCCGTCAGCCTGTTGTATCAGGATGGCATCCTGGTGCGCGGCGCGACCCGCGGCGATGGCACGACGGGCGAAGACATCAGTGTCAACGTGCGCACGGTACGCAACATTCCGCTCAAGCTGCACGGTACCGGCTGGCCGGCGACCCTGGAAGTGCGCGGCGAAGTGTTCATGTCCAAGGCCGGTTTCGAGCGGCTCAACGCCACGCAGCTGGAAGTCGGCGGCAAGACCTTCGCCAACCCGCGCAACGCGGCGGCCGGCAGTTTGCGGCAGCTGGACTCGAAGATCACCGCCAATCGTCCGCTGGAGTTCTGCTGCTATGGCATCGGCCAGGTGTCGGCGGACATTGCCGACACGCACGTCGGCAATTTGCAGCAACTCCAGGCCTGGGGCATGCCGATCAGTCATGAGCTGAAACTGGCGCAGGGTATCGCCGAATGCCTGGATTACTACCGCGACATCGGTGAGCGGCGCAGCGCACTGCCCTATGAAATTGACGGCGTGGTGTTCAAGGTCAACAGCATTGCCTCCCAGCGCGAACTGGGTTTTCGCGCCCGTGAGCCGCGTTGGGCCATCGCCCACAAATTCCCGGCGATGGAAGAGCTCACCGAACTGCTCGATGTGGAATTCCAGGTCGGCCGCACCGGTGCGGTGACGCCGGTGGCGCGCCTGAAGCCGGTCAAGGTCGCCGGTGTCACGGTGGCCAACGCCACGTTGCACAACATGGATGAAGTGGCGCGCCTGGGCCTGATGATCGGTGACACGGTGATCATTCGCCGTGCGGGTGACGTGATTCCGCAAGTGGTGCAAGTGGTCATTGAGCGTCGTCCGGAAAACGCCCGGCCGGTGCAGATTCCCGAGCAGTGCCCGGTGTGTGGTTCCCATGTCGAGCGCACGCAACTGATCAAGCGCAGCAAGGGTCGCGAGACGGTCAGCGAAGGCGCGGTGTATCGCTGCGTCGGCCGCCTGGCCTGTGGCGCGCAACTCAAGCAGGCAATCATTCACTTCGTGTCCCGTCGCGCGATGGATATCGAGGGCCTGGGTGAGAAGAGTGTCGAGCAACTGGTGGACGAAGGCCTGGTGAGTTCGCCGGCCGATCTGTATGCCCTGACGTTCGAGCAGATCGTCGATCTGGAAGGCTTTGCCGAACTGTCGAGCAAGAACCTGCTCGGCGCCATCGAAGACAGCAAGAAGCCGGGCCTGGCGCGGTTCATCTACGCCCTCGGCATTCCCGATGTCGGCGAGGAGACCGCCAAGGTGCTGGCCCGTTCCCTGGGTTCGCTGGAGCGGGTGCAGCAGGCCTTGCCGCAAGTGCTGACGTACTTGCCGGACGTCGGGCTGGAAGTCGCGCACGAGATCCACAGCTTCTTCGAGGACGCGCACAACCAGCAGGTGATCGCTGAACTGCTCAAGCATGGTTTGCAGATTCAGGATCAGGGTGAGTTGGGCGCCGAGTTTGCCGCAAGTACGACGTTGGGCGGTTTCCTCGACAAACTGCACATTCCGTCGGTAGGGCCGGGTGGGGCACAGAAGCTGGCGGACAAATTCGGTTCGCTGCAGGCGGTGATCGGTGCTGACTGGCTCGATATGCGTCAGGCGCTACCGGAGAAACAAGCCAATTCGGTGCGCGAGTTCTTTGCGCTCGAAGAAAATCGCCAATTGGCCGAAGCGGCCGAGAAGCAACTGGTCGATTTCGGCATGCACTGGCAGAGCGAGAAGAAGGTCGTCGAAGGCTTGCCGCTGGCCGGGCAGACCTGGGTGCTGACCGGCTCCCTGGAGCTGATGAGCCGCGATGTGGCCAAGGACAAGCTCGAAAGCCTGGGGGCCAAGGTCGCCGGCTCCGTGTCGGCCAAGACCCATTGCGTGGTGGCTGGGCCCGGCGCGGGCTCCAAGTTGACCAAGGCCAATGAGCTGGGGTTGAAGGTGCTGGATGAAGAGGCGTTTGTCGAGTTTCTGCGCAAACACGATATTTCGGTGTGAAGCCTTCGCGAGCAAGTCGGATCGCGCACCGCCGCTCCCACATTAGACCGCATTCCTCTGTGGGAGCGGCGGTGCGGCGATCCACTTGCTCGCGAAGACGATTTCAACAGCCCGCAGAAAACGGGAACGATCACCTCTAGGGAATGATCTAGTCTTGGCAAGCCCAGGGAGAGATCGCCATGTACCCTTTCTTCGAACAGCTCAGCTCGCGCATCGCCGCGCCGTTCATGGGCGAAAGTTCGCGCAACGGCAAGGTCTGGCCCTGTCGTTGCGGGCAGTCGTTGTTTTTTCGCAACAGTCAGTGCCTGGCCTGTTCGGCGGCGTTGGGTTATCAGCCGGAGCAGAGTCGCTTGTCCTCGCTGCAGCCGGGTGTGCAAGCGGGCACCTGGCTGCTTGATGTCGATCCGGAGACTGGCCTGTTTCGACGTTGCGCCAACCTCGATTCCCCGGCGGCCTGTAATTGGTTGCTGCCTGCCAATGACCATGAGGTCTTGTGCGTTGCCTGCAGCCTCAACCGCACCATTCCCGATCTGTCGATAGCCGACAACCATGAGCGCTGGCGCAAGGTGGAAACCGCCAAGCGGCGTCTGGTCGCGCAACTGGTCAGCCTGGGGTTGCAGGTGATTCCCAGGACAGTCGATGAAGAGACCGGCCTTGCCTTCGATTTCATCGGCATGGACCTCGAAGGCAAACCGCCCACCACCGGACATGCCAATGGCCTGATCACCCTCGATATCAAGGAAGCCGACGACGCGCACCGCGAGCAGGTGCGGGCGCAATTGCACGAACCCTATCGCACGCTGCTCGGACATTTTCGCCACGAAGTCGGGCATTACTACTGGGACCGCTTGATCGCCAGCAGCCATTGGCTGGAACCCTTTCGCCGGTTGTTCGGCGATGAGCGCGCCAGCTATGCCGAAGCCCTTGAGCGACATTATCGGCAGGGGGCGCCGCTCGACTGGCAGCAGCACTACGTCAGCGCCTACGCGACCATGCACCCGTGGGAAGACTGGGCGGAAACCTGGGCGCATTACCTGCACATGATGGACGCCTTGGACACCGCGCTGGGCTTTGGCATGAGCGCCCGGGACATGGATTTCGACTATCAGCCGTTTCCGCCTGAAACCCTCTTCGATCCGCAGCATCCCGGTGGTGCGGCTTTTCTGTCGTTCGTCAACGCGTGGATCGAGCTGGCGGGCATGCTCAATGAGCTATCGCGCAGCATGGGGCAGCCGGATTTCTATCCGTTCGTCCTGCCGCCTGCGGTGATTGCCAGGCTGCACTTTATCCACCTGGTGATTCAGCAGGAGGGCGGCAGGGCGGATGAGGTGCTGCAGGTGCAATAGCAAGTGCTTGAACCCCCTCATATTTTTAATCCGAAACCAACGGTTGTAACTTCGCCTCAGATAGGTACAATGGCGCGGCTCGCCGTCAGGTGAGCGTCGTTATGGTGACCCCATCGGTCCCCCCGCAACGATCAGCCGTGAACCCGGTCAGGCCTGGAAGGGAGCAGCCGCAGCGGTGACATTGTGTGCCGGGGTGTGGCTGGTGGGGTTACCACCTTAACGCCACGCGAGTGTTCTCTCGCGTTATCTTTCTGAAAATACCCTTTTGCTAGCTGCCAGGATCTTGTCCAGGGCGGTTTTTTGTCGTTTCCGATTTATCCACAGCCGCAGGCTCGCCACCGATATACAACCGAACAGTCGCATCGATCTCCCCGGACATCTTCATCCGCACCAGGGTGCGCAGAATGCGCTCCACCGGCACTTGCGGGTCATTGCGTACGTAGCAGCCGACGTTCTGCTCCTGCAGCACCGCCACGCTGTGCAGTTGTCGCTCCGGCAGCAGGCGCTGATTGAACCAGTCCAGGCTCCATCGATTGCTGACGGCATAGCGGTTGCGGCCGGCGAGGAGTTTTTCCAGCACCTGTTCCTGGCTGCGTGCGTCGTCGCGATGCAACCGGTCGGTGTCGAACAGCGGTTGCAGGGTCGGGTAGCTGTAGCTCAGCACGGTGCCGATGGACTGGTAGGGCAAATCCGCCGGGTTCACGGCGTCGGGCTGCACATGCCGGGCGACCAACAGGTCGGGCTGGGTAAAGAGCGGGATGCTCCAGATGTAGTCGCCGGACTGCCGGGGCAGCCACGATTGTGCGGCATAACAGCGGACATCGACCTCGCCTTGCTCCATGGCACTTTGCACTCGCCCGCGGGGCAATACATGGAATTCGGCCGGTAAGCCGACCTGGGTCGCGAGACTGAGCATCACGTCATAGAGGATGCCCTGGGTCGGTTTGCCCCGTTCAAATTGCACCATGGGCATGGTCCAGCTGTCGCTTATCACGAAGCGCAGCGGTGCTGGCGCGGCCGCTCCGTCCAGGCTGATCAGCAGCAATGCCCCCAAGGCCAGCCTCATAAACACTCCGTTAAAAGCCCCCGATGTGCAGCTTGGCCAGAATACACGAGCGCACCGGATGCAATTTGTGCCTTGCTCCGCTAGCATTAGCCGCTTCTGCTTCCTTCGCTGCGACGGTTTTCGATGAGTTATCAGGTTCTTGCACGTAAATGGCGTCCGCGCTCGTTCCGCGAAATGGTCGGCCAGACCCATGTGCTCAAGGCTCTGATCAATGCCTTGGACAGCCAGCGGCTGCACCACGCCTACCTCTTTACCGGTACCCGTGGGGTCGGCAAGACCACCATCGCGCGGATCATTGCCAAATGCCTGAACTGTGAAACGGGTATCACTTCTTCGCCCTGCGGTGAATGCTCGGTGTGCCGCGAAATCGACGAGGGCCGCTTTGTCGACCTGATCGAGATCGACGCCGCGAGCCGCACCAAGGTCGAAGACACCCGCGAATTGCTCGACAACGTGCAGTACGCCCCGAGTCGCGGGCGCTTCAAGGTCTACCTGATCGACGAAGTGCACATGCTCTCCAGCCATTCGTTCAACGCGCTGCTCAAAACCCTTGAGGAACCGCCACCCTACGTCAAGTTCATCCTGGCGACCACTGACCCGCAGAAACTTCCGGCAACGATTCTGTCGCGATGCCTGCAGTTCTCCCTGAAGAACATGACGCCGGAACGCGTTGTCGAGCACTTGACCCACGTGCTGGGTGCCGAGAATGTGCCGTTCGAAGATGATGCGCTGTGGTTGCTGGGCCGTGCTGCCGACGGGTCGATGCGTGATGCCATGAGTCTGACCGATCAGGCCATTGCCTTCGGTGAAGGCAAGGTTTTGGCCGCCGACGTGCGGGCGATGCTCGGGACACTCGATCACGGGCAGGTCTACGACGTCCTGCATGCGCTGATCGAAGGCGATGCCAAGGCGTTGCTCGAAGCCGTCCGCCACCTGGCCGAACAGGGTCCGGACTGGAACGGTGTGCTGTCGGAAATCCTCAATGTGCTGCACCGCGTTGCCATCGCCCAGGCGTTGCCGGAAGGTGTCGATAACGGTCATGGCGACCGTGATCGCGTGCTGGCACTGGCCCAGGCGTTGCCGGCCGAAGACGTGCAGTTCTACTACCAGATGGGCCTGATCGGCCGCCGCGATTTGCCGCTGGCGCCGGATCCCCGGGGTGGTTTTGAAATGGTGTTGCTGCGGATGCTGGCGTTCCGGCCTGCAGACACCGCGGATGCCCCGAGGCAACCGCTAAAGCCAGTGGGGATCAGCCAGGCCACAGTTGATTCCGCAAATTCAGTGGCTGCCGCGCCGGTAGTCGCTGCGGCCGTTGCACCGATAGCGGCTGCGCCAGTGGCGGAACCGGAACCGGAACCGGTAGCGCAGGTCGTTGTGCCAGAGCCTGCACCTGTTCCTGTTCCTGTTCCTGCGCCTGTAGTTGACGCGGTGGTGGTCGAAGAGGTTGTCGACCTGCCATGGAATGATCCGGTCGAGCCCGCGCCCGTTCAGCAACCGGCGGCGGAGCCGGTGCTGGAAACCGCCAGCGAACAACCCGAATTACCGCCGATACCGATGCCGATGCCGATGCCGTTGCCGACGCCGGACAGCGTGGTGCCGGACGCCCCGGAGTGGGCTGCCGCGCCGATCCCGGAACCCACGGTGGCCGACGTCGATGCCGCGACGCCGGGTATGGACCTGGATGACGAGCCGCCGCTGGACGAGGATTACATCGAACCGGACATGGATTCGGCCTACAGTTACCTCGACGAATTGGCCAGCGAGCATGCTGCTGACCCGGCTCCGGAGCCCGAGCCTGAGCCCGCGGCAATGCCGGCCACCGGTCTGGCCCTGCAATGGCTGGAGCTGTTCCCGAAATTGCCGATTTCCGGCATGACCGGCAGTATCGCCGCCAACTGTACGCTGATCGCGGTGGATGGCGACAATTGGCTGATGCACCTGGACCCAGCCCACAGTGCCTTGTTCAACGCCACTCAGCAGCGTCGCCTCAACGATGCGCTGAACCAGTATCACCAGCGTACGCTGACCCTGAGCATCGAGCTGATCAAGCCCGAGCAGGAAACCCCGGCACAGGCGGCTTCGCGCCGCCGCGCCGACCGTCAGCGCGAGGCGGAGGAATCGATTCACGGTGATCCGTTCATCCAGCAAATGATGCAGCAGTTCGGTGCGGTGATCCGTAACGATACTATTGAGCCTGTCGATGCCCTGGTCACTCAGGGCTAATAACTGAAGGTGCTCGGCCGCATGGGCCGGGCGCTGTTTTGATCCAAGTACTTTTGAGGTGATTACCATGATGAAAGGTGGCATGGCCGGCCTGATGAAGCAGGCGCAGCAGATGCAGGAAAAAATGGCCAAGATGCAGGAAGAACTGGCCAACGCCGAAGTCACCGGTAAGGCCGGTGGCGATATGGTCACCGTGGTGATGACCGGTCGCCATGACGTCAAGAGCGTCACCATCGACCCAAGCCTGGTTGAAGGCCTGAGCGAGGACGACAAGGAAATGCTGGAAGCGGTCGTCGCGGCCGCCGTCAACGACGCCGTGCGCAAGATCGAAGCCAACAGCCAGGAAAAAATGGGCAGCATGACAGCCGGCATGCAACTGCCGCCGGGCATGAAACTGCCATTCTGATTCGCCTTCAGGCGGCAGATGAGCTACAAAAATGCCAGGCATTGCGCCTGGCATTTTTGTTTCTGGCTGTCAGGTATGTATGTATGTATGTGAAGCCGCTTTCGCGAGCAAGCCCGCTCCCACAGGGGATTGCATTCCAAATGTGGGAGCGGGCTTGCTCGCGAAGAAGTCACCTCGGTCTTGCTGAATAAACATCGAACGCCGTACCACCACAAAGGTCTGCTCCCTATATCACCGAACCTCATCGATCACAGGAGACGCTGCCATGTCCGACCCCATGATCCTCAATCAACGCATTGTCCTGGCTTCTCGCCCGGTCGGCGCGCCGACGCCGGAAAACTTCCGCATGGAGCGGGTGGCGCTGCCGGAACTGGCCGACGGTCAGGTGCTGCTCAAGACCGTTTTCCTGTCGCTGGATCCCTACATGCGCGGACGAATGAGTGACGCACCTTCCTACGCTGCACCGGTGGAAATCGGCGAAGTCATGACCGGGGGCGCTGTGAGCCGGGTCGAGCGATCGCTCAATCCGAAGTTTCAGGAAGGTGATCTGGTGGTCGGTGCCACCGGTTGGCAAAGCCACAGCATCAATGACGGACGCAGCATCATTCCGGTGCCGTCGGGATTGCCAAGTGCGTCGATGGCCCTTGGAGTGCTGGGCATGCCAGGGATGACCGCGTACATGGGCCTGATGGACATCGGCCAGCCCAAGGCCGGCGAGACCCTGGTGGTTGCAGCGGCGTCCGGCGCGGTGGGCTCGGTGGTCGGCCAGGTGGCGAAGATCAAGGGGCTGCGTGTGGTCGGCGTGGCCGGCGGCGCGGACAAGTGCCGGTATGTGGTCGACGAATTGGGCTTCGACGCCTGCATCGACCACAAGAGCCCCGACTTTGCTGAAGAACTGGTACACGCCTGTCCCAAAGGCATCGACATTTATTATGAAAACGTCGGCGGCAAAGTGTTCGACGCCGTGGTGCCGTTGCTCAATCCCAAGGCGCGGATTCCACTCTGCGGCCTGATTGCTTCCTATAACGCCTATGAAGCGCCGAGCGGGCCGGATCGCCTGCCACTGCTGCAGCGCACCTTGTTGACCAAGCGGGTACGCATCCAGGGCTTCATCGTGTTCGATGACTATAGTGATCGCCAGCCGGAATTCCTCAGTGCCATGGCGCCCTGGGTGCGCGATGGCAAGGTGAAATTCCGTGAAGACGTGGTCGATGGCCTGGAGCAGGCGCCCGACGCGTTCATCGGCATGCTGGAAGGGCGCAACTTCGGCAAACTGGTGGTTCGGGTTTCCCGGGACTGAGTTATTGACGCTGCAATTTGACGCTCAACCGAGGCGCGGGTATAAACCGCGTCTCGTTGTTTTGTCGGACTTTTCCACCATGAGCTTCAGCCCTTTGATTCGCCAACTGATCGACGCCCTGCGAATTTTGCCAGGCGTGGGTCAGAAAACCGCCCAGCGCATGGCGTTGCAGTTGCTCGAACGTGACCGCAGCGGCGGCTCACGACTGGCGCTGGCCCTGAGCCAGGCCATGGAAGGGGTCGGTCACTGCCGCTTGTGCCGTACGCTGACTGAAGATGATCTGTGCCCGCAATGCGCCGATACCCGTCGCGACGACACCTTGCTCTGCGTGGTGGAAGGCCCGATGGACGTCTATGCCGTGGAGCAGACCGGTTTTCGCGGACGCTATTTCGTGCTCAAGGGCCATCTGTCGCCGCTCGACGGCTTGGGGCCGGAAGCCATCGGCATTCCGCAATTGATGGCACGGATCGAAGAGGCCGGCACTTTCACCGAAGTCATCCTGGCCACCAACCCGACCGTGGAAGGTGAAGCCACCGCGCATTACATCGCCCAATTGCTCAGCAGCAAAGGCCTGATCGCCTCGCGTATCGCCCATGGCGTGCCGCTCGGTGGTGAGCTGGAACTGGTCGATGGCGGCACGCTGGCGCATTCGTTTGCCGGGCGCAAGCCGATTTCGCTCTGAGTTTTGTGGTGTCTTTTCTGACGCCTTCGCGAGCAAGCCCGCTCCCACATTGGTTTTGTGTACGCCGCAATCCCCTGTGGGAGCGGGCTTGCTCGCGAAGGGCGCGCCTCGGTTTCACTGATTCACACAATCCTGTTGAAAACCAAGCAAGCGCTCGGTTAACTTCACTGACCCCTTCAGTGGAGCTCGCCGATGCCTGCCTTTCAGGAATACTTCGACCCCAGCCACCAATTGGTCCGTGACAGCGTCAGACGTTTCGTCGAGCGCGAGATTCTTCCTGATATCGAGCAGTGGGAAGAAGCCGAAAGCTTTCCTCGCGAGCTTTACCTCAAGGCCGGCGCGGCGGGGATTCTCGGTATCGGGTACCCGGAGGTTTACGGAGGCAGCCACGAAGGGGTCTGTTCGCCAAGGTGGCCGCCAGTGAAGAGTTGATGCGCTGCGGCTCAGGCGGCTTGGTTGCCGGCCTGGGCTCACTGGATATCGGCTTGCCGCCTGTTCTCAAGTGGGCCCGGCCCGAAGTACGCGATCGTGTGCTGCCGCAGGTACTGTCGGGCGAGAAGATCAGCGCCCTGGCCATCACCGAGCCCGGTGGCGGCTCCGACGTAGCCAACCTGCAAACCCGTGCCGTGCGCGACGGCGATTTCTACCGGGTCAGTGGCAGCAAGACCTTTATCACCAGCGGCGTGCGCGCGGATTTTTATACCGTCGCGGTGCGCACGGGCGAGTCAGGTTTCGCTGGCATTAGCCTGTTGCTGATCGAGAAAGGCACGCCCGGTTTCACCGTAGGACGGCAACTGAAGAAAATGGGCTGGTGGGCGTCAGACACGGCTGAACTGTTCTTCGATGATTGCCGGGTTCCTGCAGGCAATCTGATCGGCGTCGAGAACATGGGCTTTGCCTGCATCATGGGTAATTTCCAGAGCGAGCGCCTGGCCCTGGCGTTGATGGCCAACATGACTGCACAGCTGGCGCTGGAGGAGAGCCTGAAGTGGGCGCGCCAGCGCGAAGCCTTTGGCAAACCGATCGGCAAGTTTCAGGTGATCAAGCACCGCCTCGCCGAGATGGCGACCGCGCTGGAAGTGTCCCGGGAATTCACTTACCGCCAGGCCGCGAAAATGGCGGCGGGAAAGAGTGTGATCAAGGAAATTTCCATGGCCAAGAATTTTGCGACGGATACGGCAGACCGGATCGTGACCGATGCGGTGCAGATACTCGGTGGGCTGGGTTACATGCGCGAGAGTCTGGTGGAGCGGCTGTACCGTGATAACCGGATCCTGTCGATTGGCGGCGGGACGCGGGAAGTGATGAACGAGATCATCAGCAAGCAGATGGGGCTTTGAGCCGATCTTGAATTTAGTGGTGTTGCCGCTGCCGCCATTCGCGAGCAAGCCCGCTCCCACACTTGACCGCGTACTGTCAGGAAGAATGCAATTCACTGTGGGAGCGGGCTTGCTCGCGAAGGCGTCAGTACAGGCGCCAGATTACTTGTCAGTCAACGCAAACTGCGTCAGGCAGAAGGTAGGAATACCCATGTCTTCCAGACGCTGCGAGCCACCCAGCTCCGGCAGATCGATAATCGCCGCCGCTTCATGCACCCGGGCGCCCATGCGGCGGATCAGGTTGGCGGCGGCAATCAGGGTGCCGCCAGTCGCGATCAGGTCATCGAACATCACCACCGAATCCCCCTCGCACAGGCTGTCGGCGTGCACTTCCAGGAAGGCTTCGCCGTATTCGGTCGCATAGCCCTCGGCCAGCACGTCAGCCGGCAGCTTGCCTTGCTTGCGGAACAGCACCAGCGGCTTGTTCAACTGATAGGCCAGTACCGAACCGATCAGGAAACCGCGGGCATCCATGGCGCCGATATGGGTGAAGTCAGCCTCGACGTAACGGTGAGCGAAGCTGTCCATCACCAGGCGCAGGGCCGTGGGCGACTGGAACAGCGGGGTGATGTCGCGAAAGATCACACCCGGTTTCGGGAAGTCGATGACAGGGCGGATAAGGGATTTGATGTCGAAGGAGTCGAAGGCCATAGTCGGAGAATCCTGGCAGGGCTGCAAACGACGAAGTATAACGGCGGCTGAACCGTTTCGCTCAGCCGCAATGGTTTGATTCAGCTTTCCAGTGAGCCACCGGCCAGGGCGCACAGCTGGATCGGGTCGATAATCCGGATTTCCTTGCCTTCTGCCGCGATCAGTTCGTTTTGCTGGAAGCGCGTAAAGACGCGGGACACGGTTTCTACCGCCAGGCCCAGGTAGTTGCCGATTTCGTTACGCGACATGCTCAGGCGGAACTGGTTGGCGGAAAAGCCCCGGGCGCGAAAACGTGCCGAGAGGTTGACCAGGAACGTGGCGATGCGTTCGTCGGCGGTCTTTTTCGACAACAGCAGCATCATCTGCTGATCGTCACGGATTTCGCGGCTCATCACGCGCATCAACTGACGGCGCAACTGCGGCAGTTGCAGGGCCAGTTCGTCGAGGCGTTCAAAGGGGATTTCACACACCGAGGTGGTTTCCAGGGCTTGTGCCGACACCGGGTGCTTTTCGGTGTCCATGCCCGACAGGCCGACCAGTTCGCTGGGCAAGTGGAAACCGGTGAGCTGTTCTTCACCGGTGTCGCTCAGGCTGAAGGTCTTGAGGGCGCCAGAACGGACTGCGTAGACAGAATCGAAGGTATCGCCCTGGCGAAACAGAAATTCGCCTTTTTTCAGCGGCCGGCCGCGTTTGACGATTTCGTCCAGTGCATCCATGTCTTCCAGATTCAGCGAAAGTGGCAGGCAAAGAGGGGCCAGGCTGCAATCCTTGCAATGGGCTTGATTATGAGCGCGCAGTTTTACTGGCTCGGACATTTCTTCAATCCTTGTGGGAATTCACACATAAGACGTAAGGGTAACTCACCATAGGATATCGAGGCCAGTCTGGGGTGTTTGCTTGCAGAATTAGACTACACGTGAAAAACGCTGGCGACTGTGTTGTTCCAGATACGCGTCGAACACCATGCACACCGAGCGCACCAACAGTCGTCCGGTGGGCAGGATGGTGATTCTGTCGCGATCGAGCTCGATCAGCCCGTCTTTGGCCATGTCTTGCAGTTGGGGCCAGAGTTCGCCGAAGTAACCTTGAAAATCGATGTTGAAGGCCTGTTCGATGTCGGCGTATTCGAGACTGAAATGGCAGATCAACTGCTGGATGACTGCACGCCGCAACCGGTCATCGGCATTGCACAGCAGGCCGCGGCTGGTGGCCAGCTGCATTGATGCAAGGGCGTTCTGATAGTGGTTCAGGTCGCTGCTGTTCTGGCAGTAAAGGTCGCCGATCTGGCTGATTGCCGAGACGCCGAGGCCGATCAAGTCGCAGTGACCGTGGGTGGTGTAGCCCTGGAAATTGCGTTGCAGGGTCGATTCTTCCTGGGCAATCGCCAGCTCATCGTCGGGCAGGGCGAAGTGGTCCATGCCGATGTAGCGGTAGCCGGCGGCAATCAGTTGCTCAATGGTGCGCTGCAACATTTCCAGTTTCTGCGCGGGTGTCGGCAGTTCATCGCTGTTGATGCGCCGCTGCGGCATGAAGCGTTCCGGCAGGTGGGCGTAGTTGAACACCGATAGTCTGTCCGGTTGCAGGCGGATGACCTCTTCGACGGTGCGGGCGAAGTTCTCCGGCGTCTGTCTCGGCAGGCCGTAGATCAGGTCGATGTTGATGGAGCGAAACTGCAAGGTGCGGGCGGCGTCGATCACTGCGCGGGTTTCTTCCAGGCTTTGCAGGCGATTGACCGCTCGCTGGACCGCCGGGTCGAGGTCTTGCAGGCCGATGCTGACCCGATTGAAGCCCAGTTCGCGCAGCAGGCCCATGGTCGACCAGTCGGCCTCGCGCGGGTCTATCTCGATGCCGTAGTCGCCGGAGTCGTCGTCCAGCAAATTGAAGTGTTTGCGCAAGTGCGCCATCAATTGGCGCAGTTCGTCGTGACTGAGAAAGGTCGGCGTGCCGCCACCGAAGTGCAGTTGTTCGACTTTCTGCGTGGGGTCGAGGTGGCAGGCGATCAACTGGATTTCCTGTTCCAGGCGCTGCAAATACGGCTGCGCCCGGCCGCGATCCTTGGTGATGACCTTGTTGCAGGCGCAGTAATAGCAAATGTTCGCGCAGAACGGCACGTGCACGTACAGCGATAGCGGGCGTTGGGCCTTGCGGCTGTCGCGCAGGGCGTGAAACAGGTCGAAGGTGCCGACCTGGCTGTCGAATTGCACGGCGGTCGGGTACGAGGTGTAGCGCGGTCCCGCCAGGTCATAACGGCGGATCAGATCGGTGTCCCAACGAATGGCGTCGAGCATCATGCGGGCATTCCCCCGGATAGGCTGGCAGTGTCGGCCACTTTATGCGAGGGCGGGTTGGGGGATCTTGATTTGCATCAAGGTCAGAATCTTTGTCGATTGTGAGGGCCTCATCGTCGGAACGCCGCCCGGAGCAAGCTCGCTCCCACAGGGAGTCGCTGTGCACACAAAACCTGTGGGAGCGAGCTTGCTCGCGATGGGCGCGCCGCCGGGCTAATGCCCCATCAACCAGTGCTGATGCGGTCCCGGCAGTGTCCAGATACCAAACAACATCACCAGCATCCCACCCGCCATCCGTACGCTGCGCTTGCGCAACAGTGCGGTGATGCGCTCGGCGGCAAGGCCTGTCGCCAGCAGCACCGGCCAGGTGCCGAGCCCGAACGCGAGCATCAACAATGCGCTGTCCAGCGCGTTGCCCTGACTGGCCGACCATAACAAGGTGCTGTAGACCAGGCCGCACGGCAGCCAGCCCCAGAGCGCACCCAACAGCAGCGCACGCGGCACGCTCGATACCGGCAGCAACCGGTTGGCGACTGGCTGGATGTGCCGCCACAAGCCTCGACCGAGGCTTTCGATACGGGTCAGGCCGCTCCACCAGCCGGCCAGGTACAGGCCCATGGCGACCAGCAGCAGTCCGGCGAGGATGCGCATGAACATCGCCGCCGGGCTGCTGGCCACGGCCCATCCGGCCAGGCCGATCAGCAGTCCGGCGCAGGCATAACTCAGAATCCGTCCCAGGTTGTAGGCCAGCAGCAGGCGAAAGCGGCGAGTGCGTTGTTCCTTGGGGATCGCCAGGGTCAGCGCGCCCATCAAGCCGCCGCACATGCCCAGGCAATGGCCGCCGCCGAGCAAGCCGAGGATCACCGCAGACACCAGCAGGGGCGCCAACTCAAGCATGGGGCGGGGCCTTGTCTTGCGCTTTGGCCGGTTGGCCGCTGGCCTCATCGACGGCGGCGGTGTGGTTCGGGTCCTGGTCGTCGAACAGGATGCTGTGGGCCGGGCCGTCAAGGTCATCGTACTGACCGCTGTCGACCGCCCAGAAGAAGATATAGACAGCGATGGCCACGATCAGCAGCGCAGCGGGAATCATCACGTAAAGAGCTGGCATCTGGACTCCATGCCCGCGCGGCTCAGGCCGGCAGCGGGCGGGTTTCTGGCGTGGTGGAGAGGGCGGGCGCGCTCGGCATTCGAGTCAGGCGCAGCGCGTTCAACACCACGGTCAACGAACTGATCGACATGCCCACCGCAGCCCATACCGGAGTGATCCAGCCGAGGGCGGCGAAGGGCAACATGAGGCCATTGTACAACCCGGCCCACAGCAGGTTCTCGATAATGATCCGACGGGTGCGCCGCGCCAGGCTGAAGGCTTGCACCAGTGCGTCGAGGCGGTTGGACAGCAACACGGCATCGGCACTGGTTTTCGCCAGGTCGGTGGCCGAGCCCATGGCGACGCTGATATCCGCAGCCGCCAGTACCGGCACGTCATTGACCCCGTCACCGAGCATCAATACTTTGCGACCTTCCTTGTGCAGTTGTTGCAGGACCTGCAGTTTATCGTCCGGACGCAAACCGCCGCGGGCTTCATCGATACCGAGTTGCGCCGCCACGCTGGCGACCATCGGCGAGCTGTCACCGGACAACAACAGCGTGCGCCAGCCACGCGCCTTGCACGCGGCCAGCAATGCGGGCGCATCGGCACGCAAGCGATCATCGAGGACGAGCCAGGCCAACGGTCCCTGGCTGTCGCCGAGCAGCAGCCATTGGCCGGCTTCTTCGGGTATCGACGGCACCCCGGCGCCGCTGAGTTCGCAGACGAAACGCGCTTGGCCAATGCGCAGGCGGCGCCCCTCGACCAGCCCCTCCAGGCCAAGGCCCGGCGTGCTGTGGACTTCTTCGGCGGCCAGTGGCGCGCGTCCGAACGCACGGGCGATCGGATGTTCGGAGCGGTTTTCCAGGGCGGCGGCGAGGCTCAGGCATCGATCGCTGTCGAGCGCGCCGAGCGGGCGGATCGAGCGCAATGCCAGGCGTCCTTCGGTGAGGGTGCCGGTCTTGTCGAAAATCACCGTATCGATCTGGTTCAGGCCTTCCAGCACATGGCCGCGGGTTAGCAGCAGGCCGAGTTTGTGCAAGGTACCGGTGGCGGCGGTGAGGGCGGTCGGCGTCGCCAGCGACAGGGCGCACGGGCAGGTCGCCACCAGCATCGCCAGCACAATCCAGAAGGCTCGCGAGGCATCCAGTTGCCACCACAGCAGGCCAATCGCGGCGGCAGCGATCAGCGACAACAGCAGGAACCATTGCGCGGCGCGGTCGGCGATTTCCGCCAGTCGCGGCTTTTCGGCCTGGGCACGATCGAGCAGGCGAACGATGGCCGAGAGGCGAGTGTCCTGGCCCAGGGCCTGAACCTCGACGGTCAGCGCGCCTTCGACGTTCAGGGTGCCAGCGGTGACCGCATCGCCGCGGGTGCGTGGTTGCGGCAGGTATTCGCCAGTCAGCAGCGACTCGTCGACACTCGACTGACCGTCGAGGATCTTGCCGTCAGCCGGAAGAATGGCGCCCGGATGAACCAGCACCTGGTCGCCGACACGCAGTTCACTGAGCAGAATGCGTTCGCTCTGGCCATCGGGCGTCAAGCGCAGGCACGAGGCGGGCAATAGATTCACCAGCTGTGCGGTGGCGGCGGCCGTGCGCTCGCGGGCGCGCCGTTCCAGGTAACGCCCGGCCAGCAGGAACAGGGCAAACATGCCGACGGCATCGAAATACAGTTCGCCGACCCCGGTGATCGAAGTCCAGATCCCGGCAATGAAGGCGCTGCCGATGGCCAGCGACACGGAAACGTCCATGGTCAGATGGCGGGTACGCAGATCGCGCATGGCGCCTTTGAAAAACGGCGCGCAGCTGTAGAACACGATCGGGGTGGTGAGGAACAGGGCGACCCAGCGCAGGATGGTGTGCAGTTCAGGGCTGAGGTCGATGTTGAATTCAGGCCAGGTGGCCATGGTTGCCATCATCGCCTGGAACCACAGCAGCCCGGCCACACCGAGCTGGCGCAGGGCCAGGCGGTTTTCGCTGGCCAGTTGTTCACTGGCCCGGTCGGCCTGATACGGGTGTGCGGCGTAACCGATCTGGCGCAGTTCGCTGAGGACCTGGCTCAGCGGTAACTGCGCATCGCTCCAGCGTACGTACAGGCGATGGTTGGACAGGTTCAGGCGCGCTTCGGCCACGGCCGGCAAGGTGCGCAGGTGTTTTTCGATCAGCCAGCCGCAGGCGGCACAACTGATGCCTTCCATCAACAGCGTGGTTTCGGCGAGTTCGCCATCGTGGCGGACAAAGGGCTGCTGCACATCGGCGCGGTCGTACAGCGCCAGTTCGTCCACCAGTTGCACCGGCAGCGCCTCGGGGTTGGCCGAGGCTTCTCTGCGATGCTGGTAATAGCTTTCCAGGCCGCCGGCGACAATGGCCTCGGCCACGGCCTGGCAACCCGGGCAGCAGAATTCGCGGGACTCCCCGAGCACGACGGCGGTGAAGCGACTGCCGGTCGGGACGGGCAGTGCGCAGTGATAGCAGGGGAGTGGGATGGTCATGGGGTGAAATCTATGTCGTCCGGGAGGGCCTCTTCGCGGGCAAGTCCGCTCCCACAGTGACTGGCGGTGTCCAGCAATTTTGCGAACAATGCAAAACCCTGTGGGAGCGGGCTTGCCCGCGAATGCGCGAAGCGCAGCTTTTACTTCTTCAGGTCTTCGGCGCCTTGCAGCGGTTCGTCGCCCAGCAGCAGATCCTTGTCATGACTGACCGGTTCCTCTTCGAACATGCGCCAGATGTGCTCATCCTGAGTACCGAGCAATTCGACAAAACGCCGACCTTCGATCTTGTCGCTCAACTGGCCAATGTAGCGGCCCTGTTCGGTTTCGCTGCGGGTCAGGGTGATCTTGCGATCCTTCTCCGGCTGGGTCGGCGAGATCAGGTTCAGCTCCAGGGTCTTGGGCTGGCTCTCGCCGCTCAGGCGCAGGTCAACTTCGCCGGTCAAGTCATCGAGATGAACGCTGGCGCGCATGTTCAGGGTCTGGGCCAGCAGCTCACGGTCGAGGGAGCGGTTGATGCCTTTGCCGGCCTCGTAGTAGTTGTCGTTGACCAGGTTGTCCGGGTTGTTCACCGCGATGGTCACCATGGACAAGGTCAGGGTCACCGAGCAGGCCAGGATCCCGATGATGATCCATGGCCAGAGGTGCTTGTACCAGGGACTTGCGGCAGTTGCAGCGGGCATGTTCAGTTCTCTCAACGATTTTGTGGGCCGATGAACCGGCTCTTGGCTTCAATGTGGATGCTGTCGTCATCGGCATCCTTGAGGACGAATTTCACCTCGTTGGTGCTCGACGGCAGTTTTTCCGGTGCGACAGACAGCTCCGCAGGCTGGCTGACGATCTCGCCGGCCGCGACCTTGATCTCGCGCCGGCCCTGCAATTTGAGATCCGGCAGGCCAGCGGCTTCGAGCACGTAGGTATGGTCGCGCTGGTCCTTGTTCATGATTTTCAGGCTGTAGACGTTTTCGATCCGGCCTTCGGCGTTCTCGCGGTACAGCACGCGGTCCTTGCTGACATCGAAACCCACCAGCGAGCGCATGAAGAACGCGGTCACCAGCAAGCTGATCATCGCCAGCAGCACCACGGCATAGCCGATCAGCCGCGGGCGCAGTTTATGGGTTTTCTGCCCGGACAGGTTGTGCTCGGTGGTGTAGCTGATCAACCCGCGCGGGTATTCCATCTTGTCCATGATGGCGTCGCAGGCATCGATGCAGGCGGCGCAACCGATGCATTCGATTTGCAGGCCGTCGCGGATGTCGATACCGGTCGGGCAGACCTGGACGCACATGGTGCAGTCGATGCAGTCACCCAGGCCCTGGGCCTTGTAGTCGATACCTTTCTTGCGCGGACCACGGCCTTCGCCACGACGCGGGTCGTAGGAAACGATCAGGGTGTCCTTGTCGAACATCACGCTCTGGAAGCGTGCGTACGGGCACATGTAGATGCACACCTGTTCGCGCAACCAGCCGGCATTGCCGTAGGTGGCGAGGGTGAAGAAACCGACCCAGAAGTATGACCAGCCATCCGCTTCACCGATAAAGAAGTCGATGGTCAATTCACGAATCGGCGAGAAGTAGCCGACGAAGGTCATGCCGGTGACGAAGCCGATCAACAGCCACATGACGTGTTTGCTGAATTTGCGCAGGAACTTGTTGGCGTTCATCGGCGCCTTGTCGAGCTTGATGCGCTGGTTGCGGTCGCCTTCGGTGACCTTTTCGCACCACATGAAAATCCAGGTCCAGACGCTCTGCGGGCAGGTGTAGCCGCACCAGACCCGGCCAGCATAGACCGTGATGAAGAACAGGCCGAATGCGGCGATGATCAACATGCCCGACAGCAGGATGAAGTCCTGGGGCCAGAAGGTGGCGCCGAAAATGAAGAACTTGCGCTCCGGCAGGTTCCACCAGACAGCCTGATGACCGCCCCAGTTCAGCCACACAGTGCCGAAATACAGCAGGAACAACACGGCACCGCCGGTCATGCGCAGGTTGCGGAACAGGCCGGTGAAGGCGCGGGTGTAGATTTTTTCTCTGGAGGCGTAGAGGTCGACGCTGTTGTTCGCGTTCTTGTTGGGTGGAGTGATGTCGTGTACCGGAATCTGGTTGCTCATCATTGCATCCCACGGCAGTGGAAAAATGCCTCGGTCAGTACGTGCCGACCGGGGTCAAAAAGGGGTGTTGCAGTGGCTCAATGATACGCCTGTCGCTCTGGCCTGCGGGTGCGACCTTTGGTCACGTTTGGCAAAATCAATTGATGGTGTAATGACTTGAATCAATTGACTTGGGAATTATGGACGAGTTTTCGGGGTGGAGTGCTGATCCCTTGTAGGCGCTGCCGAAGGCTGCGATCTTTTGATCTTGGCTTCTTCACGCAGATGAACTGCGGTGTGGATGTAAAAAAACAAGATCAAAAGATCGCAGCCTTCGGCAGCTCCTACAGGTTTCGATCAATGGGATATCGTGATCCAAACAAAACGGCCCCGCCAATTCACATTGGCGGGGCCGTTTTTATTGCTTCAAGCGTTTGCCTTACTGGGCGTCCGCTGCCTTCTCACCGTGAGACAGGCTGTAGACGTAAGCGGCCAGCAGGTGAACCTTGTCGTTGCCTTGCAACTGTTCTTGCGCAGGCATCTGGCCCTGACGGCCGTAACGGATGGTCTGCTGCAGTTGAGCGAAGCTCGAACCGTAGATGAACGCGGCAGGGTGAGTCAGGTCGGGTGCGCCCATCGCTGGCGTGCCTTTGCCTTCCGGACCGTGGCACGCCACGCAGTTGGTGGCGAACAGTTTCTGCCCGGCAACCGGGTCGGCCTTGGTGCCTTCCGGCAGCTTGCGGCCATCGAGGTTGGTCAGGACAAACGCGGCCACGTCGGCCACGCCTTGCTCGCCAATCACTTCAGCCCACGCAGGCATCACGGCATGACGGCCGCCCATGATGGTGGTCTTGATGGTTTGCGGCTCGCCGCCCCAGCGCCAGTCGGCGTCGGTCAGGTTAGGGAAGCCATAGGCGCCCTTGGCATCGGAACCATGGCAAACCGAGCAGTTGGAGGCGAACAGGCGGCCACCCATCTTCAGGGCTTGCGGGTCCTTGGCCACTTCTTCGATTGGCATGGCCGCGAACTTGGCGAAGATCGGACCGAACTTGGCGTCCGACCTGGCCATTTCCTTTTCCCACTCGTGAACGCCGGTCCAGCCGGTCTGGCCGTTGGCGAACGGGGTCTGCTTCTCGTTGTCGAGGTAGCCGTAACCCGGCAGCAGGCCTTTCCAGTTACCCAGGCCCGGATACAGCGCCAGGTAGCCCAATGCGAAGATGATGGTGCCCACGAACAGCATGAACCACCATTTCGGCAGCGGGTTGTCGTACTCCTCGATCCCGTCGAAGGAGTGCCCGACTGTCTCGTCCGTCTGTTCTGCGCGCTGGCCCTTGCGGGTCGACAGCAGCAGCCAGGTCAGGGAAAAGATCGTACCGAGACTGAGGACTGTGACGTACAGACTCCAGAATGTAGTCATTCTTTGTTACTCCTAGAAGCTTGCTCGACGTGCTTGATGGCTTCGGGATCATCCGCGAAAGGCAGCAAGGTCGCGTCTTCAAACTCCGACTTGCGCTTGGGACTGAACACCCAAAGGGCCAGTCCGATAAAGGCCACCATCACAACGACGGTGCCCAGGCCACGAATCATCCCGATATCCATTTAGATCACCGTTTGCTTTTGATGATGGTGCCCAGGCCTTGCAGATAGGCCACCAGCGCGTCCATTTCGGTTTTGCCCTTCACGGCATCCTTCGCACCGGCGATGTCTTCGTCGGTGTAAGGGACGCCGAGGGTGCGCAAGACTTCCATTTTCTTCGCAGTGTCTTTGCCGTCGAGCTTGTTTTCCACGAGGAACGGGTAGGCCGGCATTTTCGACTCAGGCACTACGTTGCGCGGGTTGTACAAATGCGCACGCTGCCAGTCATCGGAGTAACGACCGCCGACACGGGCCAGGTCCGGACCGGTACGCTTGGAACCCCACAGGAACGGGTGGTCCCAGACGCTTTCACCGGCGACCGAGTAGTGGCCGTAGCGTTCGGTCTCGGCGCGGAACGGACGGATCATCTGCGAGTGGCAGCCGACACAACCGTTGGCGATATAAACGTCCCGGCCTTCCAGTTCAAGGGCGGTGCGAGGCTTCATGCCCTCGACCGGCTTGTTGGTGACATCCTGGAAAAACAGCGGAACGATCTGGGTCAGGCCGCCGACGCTGACGGCGATGACCATGAAGAAGGCCAGCAGGCCAATATTCTTCTCGACTGCTTCATGCTTCATCAGTGAGCTCCAACTACGATCTTTTCGGCGGCTTGGGCTTCTGCCGGGTTCGAGGCGCGTACGGTACGGAAAACGTTGTAGGCCATGAACAGCATGCCGGTGGCGAAGAACGCACCGCCCAGGGCGCGAACGATGAAGCCAGGGTGGCTGGCTTGCAGCGCTTCGACGAACGAGTAGGTGAGGGTGCCGTCATCGTTGATTGCACGCCACATCAGGCCCTGGGTGATGCCGTTGACCCACATCGACGCGATGTAGAGCACGGTACCGATGGTCGCGAGCCAGAAGTGCGTGTTGATCAGGCCGGTGCTGTGCATCTGCGTACGACCGAACAGTTTCGGGATCATGTGGTAGATGGCGCCGATCGAGATCATCGCCACCCAGCCCAGAGCGCCGGCGTGTACGTGGCCGATGGTCCAGTCGGTGTAGTGCGAGAGCGAGTTGACGGTCTTGATCGCCATCATCGGGCCTTCGAAGGTCGACATGCCGTAGAACGCCAGGGACACCACCAGGAAACGCAGGATCGGGTCGGTGCGCAGCTTATGCCAGGCGCCCGACAGGGTCATCATGCCGTTGATCATGCCGCCCCAGCTCGGCGCCAGCAGGATGATCGACATGGCCATGCCCAGGGACTGCGCCCAGTCCGGCAGTGCGGTGTAGTGCAGGTGGTGCGGACCGGCCCAGATGTACAGGGTGATCAGCGCCCAGAAGTGCACGATCGACAGGCGATAGGAGTAGATCGGACGCTCGGCCTGTTTCGGCACGAAGTAGTACATCATCCCCAGGAAGCCGGTGGTCAGGAAGAAGCCTACGGCGTTGTGGCCGTACCACCACTGGATCATCGCGTCCGTCGCACCCGAGTAGGCCGAGTAGGACTTGAACAGGCTGACCGGCAGCGACATGTGGTTGACGATGTGCAGCATCGCGGTCACGACAATGAACGCACCGTAGAACCAGTTACCCACATAGATGTGCTTGGTCTTGCGCTTGACGATGGTGCCGAAGAACACCAGACCGTAGGTGACCCAGACAATGGCCAGCAGAATAGCCAGGGGCCATTCCAGTTCCGCGTATTCCTTGGTGGTGGTGAAACCCATCGGCAAGGTAATGATCGCGCCGACAATCACCGCTTGCCATCCCCAGAAGGTGAAGGCGGCGAGGCTGTCGGAAATCAGTCGCGTTTGGCAGGTTCGCTGCACGACGTAATAAGAAGTGGCAAACAGTGCACATCCACCGAAGGCGAAAATCACCAGGTTGGTGTGCAACGGGCGTAAGCGTCCAAAAGTCGTCCACGGCAGACCGAAGTTCAATTCCGGCCATACGAGCTGTGAGGCGATGAAGACACCGAGCCCCATGCCAAGGATCCCCCAGACCACCGTCATGATGGCGAACTGGCGGACTACCTTATAGTTATAAGCAGTCGGACTGATTGCTGTGCTCATTCTAAGGTTCCACGGTTTGGGTGTTTTATTAGGATTGAAAATCGGCCGCAAGTATGGAGAAAGCAGGGGGTCATTGCAACGCGCCATGACCTGGGTCAATGCTTTCAAATGCTGATTCTGCGGCCTTTCCATGCGCCGCGTAGGGACAAAAATACCCGTGGGCAAAACGTCCCGTCGGACTGATCAGGCGAGGGGGTCAGGTCGGATGTAACGAGGTGTGTTCAAACGCAACGTTTGGCTGACCGAAGGCAACTGGCGCGACAGCCGGTATCTACCAGCCTTTGCGGCCTGTCATCGGGCAGATTCGTCGAACACATCGTTCAGGGTCGACCTGGAACCGGCAACGGCCAGTCCGCATCGGGGGAAGCTTAGACTCGAATCCGGGGTTCCGAAAGAAAGTCTGTGCGAGGGTGCGACAATGGGTCGCAAAGGGGCAGGGAACTGCCGCATCCGGGAGAATGCGGCAGCAGAGCGGTCGGGATTTATTCGCGGTTGTCTTCAGCCTGTAGGTGCTCGGTATTCAAACCGTGGGACAGGCTGTACACATACGCGGCCAGCAATTGCACCTTATCGTTGCCGAGCAGTTCGTTTTGCGCCGGCATATGGCCCTGGCGACCATGACGAATCGTTTGTTCGAGCTGCGTCAGGCTGGTGCCATAAATGAAGCCGGTCGGGTGCGTCAGGTTCGGCGCGCCCATGGCTGCAGTGCCCTGGCCGTTTGCCCCGTGACAGGCGACGCAGGTGGTACTGAATGCTTGCTGTCCGGCCTGCAGGTCGGCTTTGCTGTCGGCAGGTAACGGCAGGCCGGCCAGACCATGGCGCACATAAGCGGCGACGTTTTTCACGCCTTCTTCCCCCAGGACTTCACCCCAGGCCGGCATCGCCGCCATCCGGCCACCCATGATGGTGGTCTTGATGGTTTCTGCACTGCCGCCCCAGCGCCAGTCGCTGTCGGTCAGGTTGGGGAAGCCGAACGCACCCTTGGCATCCGAGCCGTGGCACACCGAGCAGTTGGAGGCAAACAGGCGGCCGCCCATTTTCAGCGCCTGTGGGTCCTTGGCCACTTCTTCCACGGGCATCGCCGCGAACCTGGCGAAGATCGGCCCGAACTTCGCGTCAGCCTTGGCCATTTCCTTTTCCCACTCGTGCACGCCGGTCCAGCCGTTTTCATAGCCGGGGAGGATGCCTTTCCAGTTGCCCAGGCCGGGATAGAGGATCAGGTAGCCGACCGCAAACACCAGGGTGCCGGCGAACAGCATGAACCACCATTGCGGCAACGGGTTGTCGTATTCCTCGATGCCGTCGAAGCTGTGGCCCATGGTCTGGTCGACGCTGCCCTTGGTTTCACCCTTGCGGGTGCCGATCAGCAACCAGGTCAGGCCGATCAGGCTGCCGATGGTCAGTACGCAGATCCACGTACTCCAGAAGGTGGTCATGGCCGGGTACTCCTTGTTGCTGATTCTTCGGTGATGTCGGGTTGTGGCTCGTCGGCGAACGGCAGCAGGCGCGCTTCGGCGAATGCCGGACCGCGCTTGCCGTTGAACACCCACAGGGTCAGGCCGACGAAGGCGATGAAGACAATGACGGTGCCCAAGCCACGGATCATTCCAGTGCTCATCTCAACAACCATGGCTCACCTCTTGCTCTTGATGGCAGTGCCGAGCACTTGCAGGTAGGCGACCAGCGCATCCATCTCGCTCTTGCCCTTGAGCGAAGCGACGGCGCCGGTGATGTCCTCGTCGGTGTACGGCACGCCCAGGGTACGCATGGCGCGCAGCTTGGTTTCGGTGTGGCTGCTGTCGAGCTGATTGGCCACCAGCCACGGGTAGGCCGGCATCTTCGACTCCGGTACGACGTTGCGTGGGTTGTACAAGTGCGCGCGGTGCCAGTCATCCGAGTAACGCCCGCCGACCCGTGCCAGGTCCGGTCCGGTGCGTTTCGAGCCCCACAGGAACGGGTGATCCCAAACGCTTTCACCGGCCACCGAGTAGTGCCCGTAGCGCTCGGTCTCGGCGCGGAACGGGCGGATCATCTGTGAGTGGCAGCCGACGCAGCCTTCGCGGATATAGAGGTCGCGACCTTCCAGTTGCAGCGCGGTGTAGGGCTTCATGCCTTCCACCGGTTTGTTGGTCACGTCCTGGAAGAACAGCGGGACGATCTGGGTCAGGCCGCCGATGCTCACGGCCAGGATCATCAGCAACAGCAACAGGCCGACGTTTTTCTCGATAGTTTCGTGTTTCATGGCGGACTCCTCAGGCCATCTGCGCGGCAGCGGCGACTTCGGCAGGCTGCGAGGCCCGCACGGTACGCCAGGTGTTGTAGGCCATCAGCAACATGCCGCTGAGGAAGATCGCACCACCCACCAGCCGCACGACGAAGCCTGGATGGCTGGCCACCAGGGTCTCGACGAAGGAGTAAGTCAGCGTGCCGTCCTCGTTCACCGCACGCCACATCAGGCCCTGGGCGATACCGTTGACCCACATCGAGGCGATGTACAGAACGGTGCCGATAGTGGCGAGCCAGAAGTGCGCGTTGATCAGGCCGATGCTGTGCATCTGCTCGCGTCCGAAGACTTTCGGGATCATGTGGTACAGCGCGCCGATGGAGATCATCGCCACCCAGCCGAGCGCGCCGGCGTGTACGTGGCCGATGGTCCAGTCGGTGTAGTGCGAGAGGGCGTTGACCGTCTTGATCGCCATCATCGGCCCTTCGAAGGTCGACATGCCGTAGAACGCCAGCGACACCACGAGGAAGCGCAGGATCGGGTCGCTGCGCAACTTATGCCAGGCGCCCGACAGGGTCATCATGCCGTTGATCATCCCGCCCCAGCTCGGTGCCAGCAGGATCAGCGACATCACCATGCCCAGCGACTGCGCCCAGTCCGGCAGCGCGGTGTAGTGCAAGTGGTGCGGACCGGCCCAGATGTACAGGGTGATCAGCGCCCAGAAGTGCACGATCGACAGGCGATAGGAATACACCGGGCGCTCGGCCTGTTTCGGCACGAAGTAGTACATCATCCCGAGGAAGCCGGCGGTGAGGAAAAAGCCTACGGCGTTGTGGCCGTACCACCATTGCACCATCGCATCGGTGGCACCGGAGTACAGTGAGTAGGACTTGGTGAAGCTGACCGGCAGTTCCATGTTGTTGACAATGTGCAGGATCGCCACGGTGATGATGAACGCACCGAAGAACCAGTTACCGACATAAATGTGTTTGGTCTTGCGCTGCATGATCGTGCCGAAGAACACGATGGCGTAGGCGACCCAGACGATGGTGATCAGGATGTCGATCGGCCATTCCAGCTCGGCGTATTCCTTGGAACTGGTGTAGCCCAAGGGCAGGCTGATGGCCGCCAGGAGAATGACAAGCTGCCAGCCCCAGAAACAGAACGCGGCGATTTTCGGCGCAAACAGCTGGGTCTGGCAGGTGCGTTGCACCGAGTAGAACGAACTGGCGAACAGTGCGCAGCCGCCGAAGGCGAAGATCACCGCGTTGGTGTGCAGCGGGCGCAAGCGGCCGAAGCTGGTCCACGGCAAATTGAAGTTGAGTTCGGGCCAGACCAACTGGGCAGCGAGAAAAACCCCGAGCCCCATGCCGACGATGCCCCACACCACCGTCATAATGGCGAATTGGCGGACCACCTTGTAGTTGTAGGCGGTACTGATAGAAGTGTTCATGGTTCCCCATCCACGGTTCAGCCGAAGTGAGCGCGCAGCGCAAGGCAGTGCACCCTTCGGCCGGAGTTATAGGCAGACTGAAAGCGAGGCAAGCATGGACAAAGGGCACAAGGCCGGTATTGACGGGGATCAATGGGCGCAGTGCGTGCGGGATCATGGATGGTTGTGGAATGCCGCGACTGGCAAGGCTGTGGCGACGCTGATCCTCGCCCACGGCGCCGGCGCACCGATGGACAGCGACTGGATGAGCGACATGGCTGCACGCCTCGCCGTTCAAGGCGTCAACGTATTGCGCTTCGAGTTTCCGTACATGGCGCAGCGGCGCATCGACGGCGGCAAGCGCCCGCCTAATCCGGCGCCGAAACTGCTGGAATGCTGGCGCGAGGTGCATGCCCAAGTGCGACGCCATGTCACTGGGTCGCTGGCCATGGGCGGCAAGTCCATGGGCGGGCGGATGGCCAGTCTGCTGGCCGATGAGTTGGGGGCGGATGCGCTGGTGTGCCTGGGCTATCCGTTTTATGCGGTGGGTAAACCGGAGAAACCAAGGGTCGAGCATTTGGCTGGGCTGAAGACACGGACCCTGATCGTGCAGGGCGAACGCGATGCACTGGGCAATCGTGAGGCGGTCGAGGGGTATGCGCTATCGCCGAGCATTGAGTTGTTGTGGCTGGCGGCGGGGGATCATGACTTGAAGCCGTTGAAGGCTTCGGGGTTTAGCCATGAGCAGCATTTGGCGGCTGCGGCGCAGAAGGTGGCTGCATTTCTTCAGTGAGATTCTCGCCTGCAAACAGGGCCTCTTCGCGGGCAAGCCCGCTCCCACAGTGATCTGCGGTGTGGTTTGATTTTGTGATCCATGCAAAAACCTGTGGGAGCGGGCTTGCCCGCGATGGCGGCCTCACAGGCAATATACTTTTCAGATTGGTAACAAAAAAACCGGAAGCTTTCGCCGTCCGGGTTTTTTGCTTTTCGACTGCTATCAGCGGTTAAACCGCTCCACCAGCGAATACTGGGTGTTGGCCGTCTTGGTCAATTCTTCACTCAGCAATGCCGAGTTCTGCGCCTGTTCCGAGGTCTGGTCCGCCAGCGCCGAGATGTTGCTGATGTTGCGGCTGATTTCTTCGGCCACGGCGCTTTGCTCTTCGGTCGCGGCCGCGATCTGGGTGGTCATGTCGGTAATGTTGGCCACCGCTTCGCTGATCCCCACCAGTGCCTGGTCCGCTTCCAGAACCCGCGCCACGCCTTCTTCCGCCTGGCGATGCCCGGCTTCCATGGTCTGCACGGCCGTGCCGGCGGTTTGCTGGAGCTTGGCGATCAGCGCATGAATCTGCCCGGTGGACTCGCTGGTGCGTTGCGCCAGCTGACGGACTTCGTCGGCCACCACCGCAAAACCACGACCCATCTCGCCGGCACGGGCCGCTTCGATGGCGGCGTTCAGGGCCAGCAGGTTGGTCTGGTCGGCGATGCCTTTGATCACATCGACCACGCCGCCGATTTCGTTGCTGTCCTTGGCCAGTTGGGTCACGGTCACGCCGGTTTCACCGACCACCACCGACAGGCGCTGGATGGCTTCGCGGGTTTCCCCGGCAATGTCACGACCACGACCGGTCAGGCGATTGGCTTCCTGGGTAGCGTCAGCGGTGCGTTGCACGTGGCTGGCGACTTCCTGGGTGGTCGCGGCCATCTGGTTGACCGCGGTGGCCACTTGCTCGGTTTCGACGCGTTGACGTTCCAGGCCGCTGGAGCTGTTGTGCGCCAGGGTATCGGACTGTCTGGCCTGGTCGGTCAGGTGTTCGGCCGTGTCCTGCAGGCGTGTCAGGCAGGTTTTCAGGCGTGCTTCCTGACTGAGGATGGACATTTCCAGGCGCGCCTGGGCGCCGCGACTGTCGGTGTACATCTGCGCGATCAACGGATCGGAGGTCGTCTGCTCGGCCAGGCGCAGCAAGCGCTTGAGGCCACGTTGTTGCCACTGAAGGCCCATCAGGCCCAGCGGCACCGAGAGCCCGGCAGCCAGGGCGAACCCCCAATGGGAGTTCAGCGACGCTCCGATCATGAAGCTTAATTGGCTGACCAGAATGAACGGCAGCCAGTCCTGCAGGATCGGCAACCATTTATCCGAGGAGGGAACGGCCGACTTGCCCTGGTTGATGCGTTGGTAGAGCGCTTCGGCGCGGCGGATCTGTTCGGCGCTGGGCTTGACCCGCACCGACTCGTAACCGATCACCTGATTGCCTTCGAAGATCGGTGTCACATAGGCGTTCACCCAGTAATGATCACCGGTCTTGCAGCGATTCTTGACAATGCCCATCCATGGCAAGCCTAGTTTCAGTGTGCCCCACATGTGAGCGAACACCGCAGCCGGCACGTCAGGGTGACGGACCAGGTTGTGCGGTGCACGGATCAGTTCCTCTCGGGAAAACCCGCTGATTTCGACGAATGCGTCGTTACAGTAGGTGATCATGCCTTTGGCATCGGTGGTGGAAATCAACCGTTGCTGAGCCGGGAAGGTCCGCTCGCGTTGTGTAATGGGCTGGTTGTTACGCATGGTTTTTTAATCCGCAAGGCTTTCAAGTGCTGTATCGGCAAGGCCGGCGGAGAGTTGAGATTATTTTTCGATAATCAGTATTGCGTCGCAAAATGACCGTTGCGTCAGCCGGCGAGCATCGGATAGGTGAACAGGCCGAAATGCAGCAGGTTCAAGCCAAAGTGGCTGGCAATGGCGGCGCCCAGCCCGCCGAACCGGTAGGCCAGGCCATAGCCCACACCGGCCAGCGTTGCCAGCAACACCCATTGCCATCCCGCACCGGCATGGGCCAGGCCGAAGACCAGCGAAGCCAGCAGCAGGGCGAGGTTTTCACCGTAGGGCCGGCTTTTCAGGCACCAGCTCAGGCCGCCCTGGATATAGCCACGAAACAGCGCTTCCTCGACCAGGGTCACCAGCAACAGATTGTTCAGCAACCACAGCCAGGCCTGATCCGGCCATTTCGGCGCCCAAGCGACAACGCCCAGCAACAGCGCGCCGCCCAATGCCAGCACGGCGCTCAAGGTCAGTGCCAGTGTGGTTGCATACAGCGATAGCCGAAGCGAACGGCGGCCGACAATCCACGGGCAAACCAGCAACAGCCAGAAGCCGATCAGCGGTTTGTCCAGATTCAGGTGCATCGCGAACAACGCGGCGTTGTCGGTGAAACGCTGGGGATCGATACCGCGACCGTTGTAGAAGCCGGGAAGCCAATGTGTCGCCAGGGCCAGAGCCAGGACGATGAACAGTCCGTGGCCGAGATAGCGGACAAAAGGAATTTCGCGCTGGCGAACCGCCGCACCGGCGGCCAGTAACAGGAATACCGAGATTGCAGAGAGCCAACCGAGATGGCCGTAAGTCAGCGCCAGTCCATAGCCGAAGGAAAGCAGGGCCAGAAACATCCATGGCAGGGCAGTCATTTGAAGTCCTTAAAGATGAAGAGCTTTGTGGCGAGGGAGCTTGCTCCCGCTCGACTGCGAAGCAGTCGTAAATCCATAGCTGGCGGTGTGCTTGATAAAACCGGGTCGCAAGGTACTGGGGCCGCTTCGCAGCCCAACGGGAGCAAGCTCCCTCGCCACAGGTATGGGGGGTGTCTGAGGGCTGCAATTATAAGCAGAGCCTCAACAAAAACACCGCCCGAAGGCGGTGTCTGTTTGTGTATCCCTCGTCAGTTACGAAGCAATCAACTGCCGCAACACGTAGTGAAGAATCCCTCCGGACTTGAAGTACTCCACTTCATTCAAGGTATCGATCCGACACAACACTTCGATCTTCTCGCGGCTGCCGTCTTCGCGAGTGATGACCAGGTTCAGGTTCATCCGTGGCGTCAGTTCGACGCCGGTCAAGCCGAGGATGTCCAGGGTTTCACTGCCATTGAGGTTCAGGCTCTTGCGGTTCTGATCCAGCTTGAATTGCAACGGCAGCACGCCCATGCCCACCAGGTTGGAACGGTGAATCCGTTCGAAGCTTTCGGCGATGACCGCTTTCACCCCCAGCAGGTTGGTGCCTTTGGCCGCCCAGTCGCGACTCGATCCGGTACCGTACTCCTGGCCGGCGATCACCACCAGCGGCGTGCCCGAAGCCTGATAACGCATGGCGGCGTCGTAGATCGGCATTTTCTCCCCGGTGGGTATGTAGCGGGTGTTGCCGCCTTCCTCGCCGCCGAGCATTTCGTTGCGTATGCGGATGTTGGCGAAGGTGCCGCGCATCATCACTTCATGGTTGCCACGCCGTGAGCCGTAGGAGTTGAAGTCCCGCGGCTCCACGCCTTTGTCGCGCAGGTATTGCCCGGCCGGACTGTCGGCCTTGATGTTGCCGGCGGGGGAGATGTGGTCTGTGGTCACCGAGTCGCCGAGCAGTGCCAGGACGCGCGCACCGTTGACATCCCTGACCACTGGCGGTGGACCGCCGATGTCGTCGAAGTACGGTGGATGCTGGATGTAGGTCGAGTCGTCCTGCCAGACATAGGTCGCCGCTTGCGGGACTTCGATCGCCTGCCATTGCGCGTCACCGGCAAACACTTCGGCGTATTCCTTGTGGAACATCGCGGTGTTGACCTGATTCACCGCGTCGGCAATTTCTTTACTGCTTGGCCAGATGTCCCGCAGGTAAACCGGTTTGCCGTCCTTGTCATTGCCCAACGGCTCGCGGCTGAGGTCGGTGCGTACCGTGCCAGCCAACGCATAGGCCACCACCAGCGGCGGCGAGGCCAGCCAGTTGGTTTTCACCAGCGGATGGACCCGGCCTTCGAAGTTGCGGTTACCCGACAGCACCGAGGCCACGGTCAGGTCGGCTTGCTGGATGGCTTTTTCGATGGGCTCCGACAGCGGCCCGGAGTTGCCGATGCAGGTGGTGCAGCCATAGCCGACCAAGGCGAAGCCCAATTCATCGAGGTATTGGGTCAGGCCGGCCGCCTTGTAGTAGTCGGTGACCACTTTCGAGCCCGGTGCCAGCGAGCTCTTCACCCAAGGCTTGCGTTTCAGGCCTTTTTCCACGGCTTTCTTCGCCACCAGCCCGGCCGCCATCATCACGCTCGGGTTGGAGGTGTTGGTGCAGGAGGTGATGGCGGCAATCACCACCGCGCCGTTTTTCAGGCGATAGGTCTGGCCTTCGTGGTGGTAATCCGCTTCACCGGCCAGATCGGCGTTGCCGACCGCAACGCCGCCACCGCCTTCACTTTCCAGGCGACCTACGTCCTTGCTGGTGGGTTTGAATTGCTGGTCGATGAAGTCACTGAAGGCTTGGGCGACATTCGGCAGCGACACCCGGTCCTGCGGGCGTTTCGGCCCCGCGAGGCTGGCTTCGACGCTGCCCATGTCCAGCGCCAGGCTGTCGGTGAACGCCGGTTCCTGGCCGGGCAGGCGCCACAAGCCTTGAGCCTTGCTGTAGGCCTCGACCAGTTGCACCGTCTCGAGGGGGCGGCCGGACAGGCGCAGGTATTCCAGCGTTACCTCGTCCACCGGGAAGAAACCGCAGGTGGCACCGTATTCCGGAGCCATGTTGGCGATGGTCGCGCGGTCGGCCAGCGGCAGGTCGGCGAGGCCGTCGCCGTAGAACTCGACGAATTTGCCCACCACGCCTTTCTTGCGCAGCATCTGGGTGACGGTCAGCACCAGGTCGGTGGCAGTGATGCCTTCCTTGAGTTTGCCGGTGAGTTTGAAACCGATCACCTCCGGAATCAGCATCGACACCGGTTGCCCGAGCATCGCCGCTTCCGCCTCGATCCCGCCGACGCCCCAGCCAAGCACGCCGAGGCCGTTGATCATGGTGGTGTGGGAGTCGGTGCCCACCAAGGTGTCGGGGAAGGCATAGGTGCGGCCGTCCTCGTCCTTGGTCCAGACCGTGCGGCCGAGGTATTCCAGGTTCACCTGGTGGCAGATGCCAGTGCCCGGCGGCACCACGCTGAAATTGTCGAAGGCACTCTGGCCCCAGCGCAGAAAGGCGTAACGCTCGCCATTGCGCTGCATTTCAATGTCGACGTTCTGTTCGAAGGCGCTGCTGCTGGCGAACTTGTCGACCATCACCGAGTGGTCGATCACCAGGTCCACCGGCGACAGCGGATTGATCCGTTGCGGGTCGCCGCCGGCCTTGGCCATCGCCGCACGCATGGCGGCCAGGTCGACCACCGCCGGTACACCGGTGAAGTCTTGCATCAGCACTCGAGCCGGGCGGAACTGGATTTCGCGGTCGGAGCGACGCTCCTTCAGCCACGCGGCCAGGGCCTTGAGGTCGGCGCCGGTGACGGTTTTTTCGTCCTCCCAGCGCAGCAGGTTTTCCAGCAGTACTTTCAACGACATCGGCAACTTGTCCAGCTCGCCCAGGCTCCTGGCGGCAGCGGGCAGGCTGAAGTAGTGGTAGGTCTTGTTGCCGACTTGCAGGGTTTTCAAAGTCTTCAGGCTATCGAGGGACGGCATTGCAATCACTCCTTTAAGTCCGCACGGCTGCGGACTGAGGGGACGGGCAGAGCATTAAACCTAGCCCTGTTTTAAGTAGCTGGCTAATAACCGGACTCTATCGATAAGTCCGAGGTTCTGAACTCGGCTATCATGCGCGGGTTTTAGTGACAGGCTTTGCTTCAACGCAAAGTCTGGGCATCGCGCAATGGCTGAACTTTCTCGTCATTGCCCAGGAGATTTGATGAACACCCTATTCATGCATTGCCGGCCGGGCTTCGAAGGTGAAGTCTGTTCCGAGATTTCCGACCTTGCCGCACGGCTGAACGTGGCCGGTTATGCCAAGGCCAAGGCCGCCACGGCTTGCGCCGAATTCGTCTGCACCGAAGAAGACGGCGCCGAGCGCCTGATGCGTGGGCAGCGTTTCGCCGAGCTGATCTTCCTGCGCCAGTGGGCCCGGGGGATTTTCATCGATCTGCCGGAAACCGACCGCATCAGCGTGATCCTCGATCATATGGTGGACTTTCCGCTGTGCGGCAGCCTGTGGCTGGAAATGGTCGACACCAACGACGGCAAGGAACTGTCGAACTTCTGCAAGAAATTCGAAGTGCACCTGCGCAAGGCGCTGATGGCTGCTGGCAAACTGGTGGAGGACGCGCACAAGCCGCGTCTGCTGCTGACCTTCAAAAGCGGCCGTGAAGTGTTCATGGGCCTGGCCGAGTCGAACAATTCGGCCATGTGGCCGATGGGCATTCCCCGTTTGAAGTTTCCGCGGGAGGCGCCGAGCCGCTCGACCCTGAAGCTGGAAGAGGCCTGGCACCACTTCATCCCGCGCGACCAGTGGGACGAGCGCCTGCACAGCGACATGACCGGCGTCGACCTGGGAGCCGCTCCCGGTGGCTGGACCTGGCAACTGGTCAACCGCGGCATGCTGGTGACCGCCATCGACAACGGCCCGATGGCCGAAAGCCTGATGGACACCGGTCTGGTGCAGCATCTGATGGCCGACGGTTTCACCTTCAAGCCCAAGCAGCCGGTGGACTGGATGGTCTGCGACATCGTCGAGAAGCCGGCGCGCAACGCGGCGATGCTGGAAGAGTGGATCGGTGACGGCCATTGCCGCGAGGCAGTGGTCAACCTCAAGCTGCCGATGAAACAGCGTTATGCCGAAGTGAAACGGTTGCTGGAGCGTATTGCCGATGGCTTCAAGGCACGGGGCATCAAGGTCGAGATCGGCTGCAAGCAGCTGTACCACGACCGCGAGGAAGTGACGTGCCATTTGCGTCGGCTGGATGTGAAGAAACCCAAGTCCCGCTGACACACACGGCCCCCTGTGGGAGCGGACTTGCTCGCGAAAGCGGTGTGTCAGCAGCGTTGATGTCGACTGACACGACGCCTTCGCGAGCAAGCCCGCTCCCACAGGTCAGTGGTAATCCCACCAGGGCGGCGTTTTGCCACAGATGACGTTGCACCCGGCAATGCGCGACAATGCCGGCCAGTTTCAGGAGTTAATCATGAGTGAAATGCTTGATACGCCGGTAGACGGCACCCTCGACGCCATCGGCCTCAACTGCCCCGAGCCGGTGATGATGCTGCACCAGCACATTCGTGACCTGGTGCCCGGCGGCCTGCTCAAGGTGATCGCCACCGACCCGTCGACCCGTCGCGACATTCCCAAGTTCTGCGTGTTTCTCGACCACGAACTGGTGGGGCAGCACGAGGAGGAGGGCACCTACCTCTACTGGATTCGCAAGAAGTCCGGCTGACGGCACTCAAAAAAAGACCTGCGAAAGCAGGTCTTTTTGTTTGTGCAATCAACCGGCCGAGCGGCTGTTACGAATCCGTTTGCGCGCACTGAGCGTCAGGCGGATCGACAGCATCAGCGCCGCACAGCTCAAGCCGGCAATCAGCCCTTCCCACAGCCCGCTCGGGCCGCTGGCCGGACCGAACCAGTCGGTCAGCCCCAGTACGTAACCGACCGGCAGGCCGATGCCCCAATAGGCGAACAGGGTCAGGATCATCGTCACCCGGGTGTCCTGGTATCCACGCAACGCGCCCGCGCAAATCACCTGGATGGCATCGGAAAACTGATACAGCGCGGCATAGACAATCAACATCGATGCAATCTGGATCACGTTCCTGTCAGGCGTGTAGATCGAGGCGATTGGCTCGCGCAGAAGCAGGATCAGGCTCGCCGAGAACGCCGCGAACACCAGTGCTGCGCCGAGCCCGACCTTCGCCGCGAAGCGCGCCTGCCAGGGATTGCCGGCCCCCAGTGCCTGACCCACCCTCACCGTTACCGCCATGCCCAGCGAGTAAGGAATCATGAACAGCAACGAGCTGATATTGAGAGCGATTTGATGCCCGGCCACCACGGTAGAGCCGAGACTGCCGATCAACAGGGCGATGACCGCGAAGATGCTGGACTCGGCGAAGACCGCGATACCGATCGGCAGGCCAATCCCGACCAGGCGCTTGATCACGGCCCATTTCGGACGGTCGAAGCGCACCAGCACACGGGTGCGGGCATAGAAGGGGGCCCAGAACGTCCAGCCGGCCATGCTCAACGCCATGAACCACATCACGATGCCGCTGGCCCAGCCGCAACCGACGCCGCCCAGGGCCGGGGCACCGAAATGGCCATAGATCAACGCATAGTTCAGCGGGATGTTTAACAGCAGGCCGCACAGGCCAATGACCATGCTCGGACGGGTTCGCCCCATGCCATCGCTGTAGCAGCGCAGTACGTAATAAAAAGCCATGCCCGGCAAGCCGAAGGCGATACCGTGCAGGTAACCCATGCTCGGATCGATCAATTGCGGATCGACTTTCATCCAGTGCAGGATCGGCTCGGCGCCGAGCAGCAGGCCACTGCCGATCAACCCGACACAGAGTGCGAGCCACAACGCCTGGCGCACCAGTGGCCCGATCTCGTCAAACTGCCCGGCGCCAAAACGTTGTGCGACCTTGGGTGTGGTGGCCAGCAGGACGCCGGACATCAACAGGTAGACCGGAATCCAGATCGAGTTGCCCAGGGCCACGGAGGCCAGGTCCCGTGGGCTGACGCGGCCGGCCATCACTGCATCGACGAAGCCCATGGCCGTGGTGGCCAGTTGCGCGATCATGATGGGCAGGGCCAGGCCGAGCAGGCCCTTGAGTTCCAGGCGAACCGGGGTCGTGCGTGGGGCGGCGGTAGTGTCAGTCACGGAATTCACAAGCGAAGCGTCCAGAGGTTTTGATGCGCAGGGCCGCGCATTCTACGCGTTGACGAATCGGTCAGGAAAAGACTGAGTTGGGTATTTGTAATCGCACCGCTCTCCCTGTAGGAGCGAGCTCGCTCGCGATGGATGTGAGGGCACCGCGTTCATTCAGGCAGCCCTCGTTATCGTTAACGCCCATCGCGAGCATGCTCGCTCCTACACAGGGACGCATTCTGCGCCTACACTGCCAACCCGCCAAAGGAGCCTGCCATGCTGATTGTTGCCGACGAAAATATCCCCCTGCTCGATGCTTTCTTTGAAGGTTTCGGTGAAATCCGCCGGATGCCGGGTCGCGCCATCGACCGTGCCACGGTCGAGCAGGCCGATGTGCTGCTGGTGCGTTCGGTGACCAACGTCAATCGCGCGCTGCTCGAAGGCAGCAAGGTGCGCTTTGTCGGCACGTGCACCATCGGCACCGATCATCTGGATCTGGATTACTTTCAGCAGGCCGGTATCACCTGGTCCAGCGCACCGGGCTGCAATGCCCGCGGCGTGGTCGACTATGTGCTCGGCAGCTTGCTGACCCTGGCCGAAATCGAAGGCGCCGACCTGACCCGGCGTACCTACGGTGTGGTCGGTGCCGGCGAAGTGGGCGGACGGCTGGTCAAGGTCCTGCAAGGCCTGGGCTGGAAGGTGCTGGTGTGCGATCCACCACGGCAAGCGGCTGAAGGCGGTGACTACGTCAGCCTCGAGCAGATCATCGAGGCCTGCGACGTCATCAGTCTGCACACGCCATTGACTAAACAGGGCCAGCAGTCGACCTGGCATTTGTTCGATGAAAAGCGTCTGAACCAACTCAGGTCCGGCACCTGGCTGATCAATGCCAGTCGCGGACCGGTGGTCAACAACGCGGCACTGCGCGATGTGCTGCTGGAGCGCGAAGACCTGCAAGCGGTCCTCGATGTCTGGGAAGGCGAGCCTGAAGTCGACGTGGCGCTTGCCGAACTGTGCGTGCTGGCGACGCCGCACATTGCCGGTTACAGCCTCGATGGCAGGCAGCGGGGGACCGCGCAGGTCTATCAGGCGTATTGCGACTTCTTCGGGCAACCGGCCCGCGTCAGCCTGAGCGATTTGCTGCCGGCACCGTGGCTGTCGCACGTGACCCTGAATGCGCAAAGCGACCCGGCCTGGGCGTTGGCAATGCTGTGCCGTGGCGTGTATGACCCGCGTCGTGACGACGCGGATTTCCGTCGCAGCCTTGTCGGCAGTGTCAGCGAGCAGCGTGCGGCATTCGATGGGCTGCGCAAGCAATACCCGTCGCGCCGTGAGATCGACGGGTTGCAGGTGCGGATCGAGGGGGACTCGGCTGAGTTGCAGAGGATTGTGGTGGCGTTGGGGGCGACGGCAATCTGATAGACCTCGGTGGCCCATTCGCGAGCAAGCCCGCTCCCACACTGGATCTTCATGCACCACAAATCCCCTGTAGGAGCGAGCCCTGCTCGCGATGGTCGTCAACGATGACGTGGGAAACCTGACACCCCGTGGTGCTCTCAGGTACATCGCGAGCATTCGAGCGTCGACCGGCTGCTCCTACAGAGAGGGGGTAATTGCCGTTTTTTTTTGGCAATAAAAAACCCGGCCAACAATGGGCCGGGTCAAGAAGACGGTGGCTATATCACTCTTGTTCGGCAGGCTTGACCAATCGCTTTTCCAGTTCGCGGCAAGCGGACTGGATCATCTCTTCAGTGATCGGTACTTCGCGACCCTGCTCGTCAATAATCGAGCAACCCAGAGACTGGTCTGGTTGCGTGCGGATCACTTGAATCTTGTCATCGCTGCTGTGTTGCAAGGACATGGCCTGTCTCCTCATCAGGTTGTGTGCTTACTGTAGAGCCTCCAGGTGACCGGGCTATGACAACTCCCTGCGATCTTTCCGGGGGGACAGAACCAGTCCACCAGAAATGCCACCGCGTGGCTAGCCGAACTTTAGACCAATAGCGTCTAGCCTCTAGTGTTGGCGGACATAATTAACCTGACTCATTGTGATTTGCAGCGAGCCACCCCATTGAGCGGTGTAGGCTGACTCTATTGACTGCTTTGTTCTGGATGAATGCGATGCTCTCTGCCCGTCACCGCCGTGCCTTTCGCCTGGCCAGTCGTTTCATCGCGCCCTATCGCTGGCAGGCCTTCGGCGCCTTGCTGGCGTTGATCGTCACCGCTGGCATTACCTTGTCCATGGGGCAGGGTATTCGCCTGCTGGTGGACAAGGGGTTCATGACCCAGTCACCGCATCTGCTCAATCAATCCATCACTCTGTTCATGTTGCTGGTCCTGGGGCTGGCGATCGGTACGTTTGTACGGTTTTACCTGGTGTCGTGGATCGGCGAGCGCTGCGTCGCCGACATCCGGCGTCAGGTGTTCAATCATCTGATTTATCTGCACCCCGGGTTTTACGAAGACAATCGCAGTTCCGAAATCCAGTCCCGCCTGACCGCCGATACCACGCTGCTGCAGTCGGTCATCGGTTCTTCGCTGTCGTTGTTCTTGCGCAATCTGTTGATGGTGATCGGCGGGATCGTCCTGTTGTTCATCACCAACCCCAAGCTCACCAGCATCGTGGTGGTGGCCTTGCCCCTGGTGATCGCGCCGATCCTGATCTTCGGACGCCGGGTGCGCAACCTCTCGCGCCTGAGTCAGGACCGGATTGCCGATATCGGCAGTTATGTGTCGGAAACCCTTGGCCAGATCAAGACCGTGCAGGCCTACAACCATCAGGCCCAGGACGAGGGACGGTTTGCCGTGACGGTGGAGGAGGCCTTCAACACCGCGCGCAAGCGTATCTTCCAGCGGGCGTGGCTGATCACCCTGGTGATCGTCCTGGTATTGGGTGCGGTCGGGGTGATGCTCTGGGTGGGCGGCATGGACGTTATCGCCGGGCGAATTTCCGCCGGCGAACTGGCGGCGTTCGTGTTCTACAGCCTGATCGTCGGCAGTGCGTTCGGCACCTTGAGCGAGGTGATCGGCGAATTGCAGCGGGCGGCCGGCGCGGCCGAACGGATTGCCGAGTTGCTGCGTTCGGAAAACATCATTCTGCCACCGGTGTCCGGCACGGTGACACTGCCGGAACGGGTCGACGGCCGCCTGCAATTGCAGAATGTACGGTTTTCCTACCCGTCGCGGCCGGAAAGTTATGCTGTCGACGGCTTGAACCTGAGCGTCAATGCCGGTGAGACATTGGCGCTGGTCGGGCCATCAGGGGCCGGCAAGTCGACGGTGTATGACTTGCTGCTGCGCTTTTACGACCCGGCCGAGGGACGCATCCTGCTCGATGGCGTGCCCTTGACTCAACTCGATCCACTGGATCTGCGCCGCTGCTTCGCCCTGGTGTCACAAACCCCGGCGCTGTTTTTCGGCAGCATTGAAGAAAACATTCGCTATGGCAATCCGAAGGCGACTTCGGCCGAGGTGCAGGAAGCGGCAAAAATCGCTTACGCCCATGACTTTATCGAAGCCATGCCCAACGGTTACCAGACGCATCTGGGGGATGGGGGGCTCGGCTTGTCCGGCGGCCAGCGCCAACGACTGGCCATTGCCCGCGCGTTGCTGGTGGACGCCCCGATCCTGCTCCTCGACGAAGCCACCAGCGCCCTCGACGCCCAGAGCGAACACCTGATCCAGCAGGCGTTGCCGAGCTTGATGAAAAACCGTACCACCCTGGTGATTGCCCATCGTTTGGCCACGGTGAAAAACGCCGACCGAATCGCGGTGATGGATCAGGGGAAACTGGTGGCGGTGGGGACGCATCAGGAGCTGATTGCCAGCAATGCGTTGTATGCGCGGTTGGCGGCGTTGCAGTTCAGTGATGGATTGATTAACGCTGGGGAACTCTTGTAAGAGCGAGCCTGCTCGCGATGGTCGTCAACGATGACGCGGGATGCCTGACACCCAGCGGCACTCTAATGTCCATCGCGAGCCTGCTCGCTCCTACAGTGATCATTGATCATCGAAAAACCGCTCGTGCCAATCCACGATCGGCTGTGGTGAATTGAGCTTCTGGCCGTAGATCACCGAGTACGACAATACGTTTTGCACATACTGGCGGGTTTCATCGAACGGGATGCTTTCTACCCACACGTCGAAACTCAGGTGGTCGGCACCGCGCAGCCATTGGCGTACACGGCCGGGGCCGGCGTTGTAGGCGGCGGAGGCGAGGACGCGGTTGCCATTGAACTGGCTGTGTACCTGGCTCAAATACGCGGCGCCGAGCTGGATGTTCTTGTCCGGATCGAACAATTGCTGTGGCGAGCTATATGGAATGCTGAACTTGCGTGCGGTTTCCTTGGCGGTGGCCGGCATCAGTTGCATCAGGCCCGAGGCGCCGACACCGGAACGGGCGTCGTCCATGAATGCGCTTTCCTGGCGGGTGATGGCGAACGCCCAGCTCGGATGCAGGCCGCGGTTCTTCGCTTCGCGGACCAGGGTTTCCCGGTGAGCCATCGGGAAGCGGATATCCAGGTCATCCCAATACTGTGCCTGGCTGATGGTACGGATCGCCGGGAAGTACCATTTCAGGTCATAGGCCAGTTTGGCCTGGGCGACCATTTCGTCGCGGCTAAAGTGACGGCTGACGTAATACCACTCACGGCGACCATCGACGACCTGCCCGCGGGCGTGCAGCTCCAGGGCGCGGCGCACGCCGGGCGTGTTGCGCACCTTGTTGATTGTGGCCTGGCTGAGCACCAGCGGTTTGTTGAGCAGCGAGTAGGGCGACTGTGAGCGATCGGCGGCGAGGAAACCATAGAAGTCGCGTTCGCGGGCCAGGCTTCTATAGAGCGTCTGTGCTTCCGGATTCTGTGGTTGCGCCAGTTCCAGGCTGCGGGCCTGCCAGTAGCGCCAGCGGTTGGTGGTGGCCAGGTCCTGGGGCAGGCGGCGGGTCAACTGGTAGGCATCGTCCCAGCGCGCCAGGCGCAGGAGCAGGCGCAAGCGCCATTCGGAAACCGTGTTGTCGCGCAGCTCGGGGTCGTATTTGGTCATGACATCCAGCGCACGGCTGTCGAAACGTCGTGCGAGGGTCAGGCCGATTTCCCGGGCGATTGCGACTTTTTCATCCCGGGAGAAGTGCATGCTGCTGGCGTAGCCATCAAGCAGGTCCATGGCCTTGTCCGGATCCTGGCGAGCCAGGCGGCGCAGGCCGAGGCTGACCACGTCGGACATGGCTTCATCGGCCGGGGTGAAGCGTGACGGCTGGTTGAGCAGTTCCGGTTTCTGCGCGACGTCCACCAGCAAGCGACCGCGAGGGGCGAGGGTGGTCATGCTGTTGACCAGGCTGTTGGCCAGCGGGTAGTTGCGCGCCTGGGCGGCGAGTTTGGCGCGCTCCCAGCGTTTTTGCTCGGTCAATTGGCCATCTGCGGCCCACATGCCGAACAGGGTATCGCAGGCTTCGGGTTGGGATTTACCGGTCAGCCAGAGCTTTTCAGTATTGGCATAACCTTCGGATTTGAGGTTATGGCTGACCTGGTACTGCGCATTCAGGCAGTCCAGTTCGGTGAAGTTCATCTTGGGATCGTAATACCTGACGAAGGTCGCCCAGTCGCCCCGTTCCGCCAGCCAGCGCAACCAGCGCAGTTTCATCCAGTTGGCCTGGGGCAGGTCGCCATGTTCGGCGAGGAATTTCTCGATTTCGGCGTTGCTCGCGGTTTTCAGGCGTGCTGTCAGTTCGTCGTAAGCCAGGTACGGTTCCAGTGGATAATCGGCGAGGGCCCGGCTGTAACGGAAGTACGGGCCGCTATCGCCCTTGGCCAGGGCGCGTTTGGCTTCATCGTAATACTGGCGTTGGGTGGAAAGGTCCACCGCCTGGGCGGATTGAACGGCAGCGGCAGAGAGAAGAAAACAGGATAAAAGTCTGAAGAGGCGACTGCGCATGAGACGTCCGGGCAGAGAAATCATGACAAGTGCGGGCCGGGCCCGCACTGAATTGTCTGTAGCTTAGCCTTTTGCCAGCAGCCGGCGAAAGCTTTGCGGGTCTTCCCGCATCAGTTCGCAACATTTGTCATGCAGAGTGTTGCGAGAGTGAAATTGCCGGCCTTGTGAAGCCTCAAGTCAGGTAGAATGCGCGCCCGGTTTTTGGAGAAGCTCATGACCCTGCTCAAATTCAGCGATGTGTCCCTTGCTTTCGGCGCTATGCCGTTGTTGGACAAGGTGTCCTGGCAGATCGCCCGTGGTGAGCGGGTGTGCATCATCGGCCGCAACGGCACTGGCAAGTCCAGCATGATGAAGCTCGTCAAGGGCGACCAGAAGCCCGATGACGGCTCCGTTTGGCGCGCACCCGGGCTCAAGATCGGCGAATTGCCGCAAGAATTGCCGGTAGCCGACGAGCGGACAGTGTTCGACGTGGTGGCCGAAGGCCTGGACGGCGTCGGTGCGTTGCTCGCCGAGTATCACCACCTGAGCCAGAACATCGTCACCGATGCCGATCTGGACAAACTGATGCACGTCCAGCACGACCTCGAAGCCCGCGATGGCTGGCGCTTGCAGACCCTGGTCGACAGCACCTTGAGCCGCCTGCAACTGCCGGCCGACAAGACCCTCGCCGAGTTGTCCGGCGGCTGGCGTCGTCGCGTCCTGCTGGCCCAGGCCCTGGTGTCCGAGCCGGACCTGCTGCTGCTCGACGAACCGACCAACCACCTGGACATCGGTGCCATCGCCTGGCTTGAAGAAGCGCTGAAGGATTTCCAGGGCGCCGTGCTGTTCATCACGCATGACCGTTCTTTCCTGCAGAACCTGGCAACCCGCATCCTCGAACTGGATCGCGGCGGCCTGATCGACTGGAACGGCGACTACGCCAGTTTCCTCGTGCACAAAGAAGCCGCACTGGCCGCCGAAGAAACCGCCAATGCGCTGTTCGACAAGCGCCTGGCCCAGGAAGAAGTATGGATTCGCCAGGGCATCAAGGCCCGTCGCACCCGTAACGAAGGCCGCGTACGTGCGCTCAAAGCCTTGCGTGTCGAGCGTAGCGAGCGTCGTGAGCGTACCGGCAAGGCCAATATCCAGCTGGAAACCGCCGACAAGTCCGGCAAGCAGGTAATGGTCCTCGATAACGTGAGCTTCGCTCACCCGGACGGCCCGTTCCTGATCAAGGACTTCTCCATGGTGCTGCAGCGCGGCGACCGTATCGGTCTGCTCGGCGCCAACGGTACCGGCAAGACCACGCTGCTGAAGCTGATGCTCAGCGGCTTGCAGCCGACCAGCGGCAAAGTGGAAGAGGGCACCCGGATCGATGTCGCCTACTTCGACCAGTTGCGCCATCAACTGGATCTGGAAAAAACCGTGATCGACAACGTCGCCGAAGGTCGCGACTTCATCGATATCGACGGCCAGAGCCGCCATGTACTGAGCTACCTCGGCGACTTCCTGTTCAGCCCGCAGCGTGCGCGCACGCCAGTCAAGGCGCTGTCCGGTGGTGAGCGTGCCCGTCTGTTGCTGGCGAAGCTGTTCAGCAAGCCGGCGAACCTGCTGGTACTCGACGAGCCGACCAACGACCTCGACGTCGAAACCCTCGAATTGCTCGAAGAGGTCTTGCTGACCTTCAATGGCACCGTACTGATGGTCAGCCACGATCGGGCATTCCTCGATAACGTGGTCACCAGTACCCTGGTCTTCGAAGGTGAAGGCAAGGTTCGCGAGTACGTCGGTGGCTACCAGGACTGGCTGCGTCAGGGCGGCTCGCCGCGCCTGCTGGGCGTGACCGAGAGCAAGTCCGGCAAGGCCGACCTGAACTCCGCCGTGGTGAAGGCCGAGCCTGCACCGGTGGCGGCAGCCGTCGAAGCGCCAGTGGCGAAGAAAAAGCTCAGCTACAAGTTGCAGCGCGAGCTGGAAGCGTTGCCGGGGCAGATCGAAGCCATGGAGCAGCAGATTGCCGCCGTGCAAGCACAGATGGCGGATGCGGGCTTCTATCAGCGTCCTGCTGCCGAAACGGCTGCGGTGATTGCTCAGCTGGAGCAGTTGCAGGCTGAGCTCGACATCATGGTTGAGCGTTGGGCCGAGCTGGATGCCTGATTGATCCGGCAGTAAAAAGCCCGGCGCTCAGTGATGAGCGCCGGGCTTTTCATATGCACTGCAATCAATTCCCTGTAGGAGCGAGCTCGCTCGCGATGAACCTGAGAGCGCCGCGGGGTGTCAGGCTGCCCGCGTCATCGTTGGCGACCATCGCGAGCTAGCTCGCTCCTACAGGGGGGGGCAGTATTGTCAGCTTTTGTTTTGCAGGCGCACCGCAAGCACATCGCAAGGCGCGCCATGCAGCACGTCATTGGCGGTGGAGCCCAGCAGCAGTGCCAGGCCGTGGCGGCCATGACTGCCTACGACGATCAGGTCGCACTCCTGTTCCTTGGCCATATGATGGATTTCCTGGCGTGGCTGGCCATAGGTCAGGTGGCTGTACTCTTTTGAGAGTTCAGGATACTTGTTGATCAACCGGTCGAGGCGCTCCTTGGCCTGATCGAACTGCTGCTGTTGCAGTTGTGACAGGTCCATTGGCACGTCGCCACCAAAGGCCATCGCCATCGGCTCGACAATGTGCACCAGCGACAATTTCGCGCTGTTGCTCACCGACAGTTCGCGCGCGCGGTGGATGACAGGGTCGCACTCTTCGGTCAGATCTACAGCGACCAGAATATGGTTGTAGGGCATGAGGTGCTCCTCCTGAGGGATGCAATATTGGTAAGTATGGCTGGTTTCAAGCGCATTGGTTCCAAAGTGACACAATGGGCTCATTCAAATTCGGGAGTACAGATATGACGGTCTGGATAGTGGTGTCAATCCTGCTGGTGGTACTCAGCCCGCTGGCATGGTTGCGCCCGTCACGTGCCCAGAGTGGGCGTATCGCCTTGCGGATGGAGGCCCGGCGCATCGGGCTGGCTATGCAATTGGCACCTCAGGAGTGGCCGCACTGGCTCAGCCAGGAACCGCCAAGCCCGTGCGCCCAGTACCATCGTCCGCGACGCGGCAATCAGCCGGCGTGCTGGAGCTACTGGCAAAAATCACCGGGTCTGTGGGTGAATCAGTGGCAGGAGGTCTGCGAGGATCAGGCGCTGCTGAATCATTTCGAAAAATTGCCAGGTAACGTCTACAAGGTCGAGGCTGACAAGCAAATGATTACCTTGTATTGGGGCGAGAAGGGCGAGGCCGAGGTATTGCAACAAATCGATGCCACCCTCAAGGCACTCGCCTGAAACCCGACCCCCCCCTGTAGGAGCGAGCCTGCTCGCGATGAACCTGAGAGCGCCGCGGGGTGCCAGGCTTCCCGCGTCATCGTTGACGTCCATCGCGAGCGGGCTCGCTCCTACAGGTGTTCTTCGCAGGCAATAAAAAGCCCGACATTCATCATCGGGCTGGAGTTGGCCAGGCAGGCCGGTAAAACGGTGTTGGCTGATCTTACGCTGGGCATTCGCCAAAAGCGTTCACAATTTTCCCCTTGGTTCCGCCAGCGTAGCTCGTTAAATACGGGCTGCGGTGAATTAGGGCGACTTTTCTAACAATTGATTCTATGAATGACCTTGCATGCTCAAGCGTGTTTAAGGTCTTCGCAGTACGGATATGACCGCAAAGTCGCTTTTCAACCCGCATTCTGGGCGATTGACAATTGGCGGAAATTCCGTGAAGGTGGCGTACCCAAATCAAACGGGCGTATGAATTGAGCGTTTGTTTTCAAATCGCTCCTACAGAATCCCGACTATCGCGTTGGCGGGTGTGCCGGGTGGATAGGCGTAGCATTGACGATCAACGTCCCTGCCAGCCATTCGCCTGCGTCCGACGTGTACTGTTCAGCTTCCATATCGTGGAGATCAGTTGATGATTTACGAAGGTAAAGCCATCACGGTTAAGGCTCTTGAAAGTGGCATCGTCGAACTGAAGTTCGACCTCAAGGGTGAGTCCGTCAACAAGTTCAACCGTCTAACCCTGAACGAACTGCGTCAGGCCGTAGACACCATCAAGGCAGATGCTTCGATCAAGGGCGTGATCGTCAGCAGTGGCAAGGACGTGTTCATCGTCGGCGCCGACATCACCGAATTTGTCGACAACTTCAAGCTGCCGGATGCAGAACTTGTTGCTGGCAACCTCGAAGCCAACAGGATTTTCAGCGATTTCGAAGACCTCAACGTCCCGACCGTCGCCGCGATCAATGGCATCGCGCTGGGTGGTGGTCTGGAAATGTGCCTGGCGGCGGACTACCGCGTCATGTCCACCAAGGCCAAGATCGGTCTGCCGGAAGTCAAGCTGGGCATCTACCCGGGCTTCGGCGGTACCGTGCGTCTGCCGCGCCTGATCGGTGCCGACAACGCCATCGAGTGGATTGCCGCCGGCAAGGAAAACCGTCCTGAAGACGCACTGAAAGTCGGCGCTGTCGACGCAGTGGTTGCTCCAGAGCAACTGCAGGACGCCGCGCTGGAACTGATCAAGCGCGCCATCTCCGGCGAGTTCGACTACAAGGCCAAGCGCCAGCCGAAGCTGGAAAAGCTCAAGCTGAACGCCATCGAGCAAATGATGGCTTTCGAAACCGCCAAAGGTTTCGTGGCCGGCCAGGCGGGCCCGAACTACCCGGCGCCGGTCGAAGCGATCAAGACCATCCAGAAAGCTGCGAACTTCGGTCGTGACAAGGCGCTGGAAGTCGAGGCCGCCGGTTTCGTCAAGCTGGCCAAGACCTCTGCCGCGCAGAGCCTGATCGGTCTGTTCCTGAACGATCAGGAACTGAAGAAAAAGGCCAAGGCCTACGACGAAATCGCCAAGGACGTGAAGCAGGCTGCCGTACTGGGCGCTGGCATCATGGGTGGCGGTATCGCCTATCAGTCGGCCTCCAAAGGCACGCCGATCCTGATGAAGGACATCAACGAGCACGGTATCGAGCAGGGTCTGGCCGAAGCCGCCAAGCTGCTGGTCGGCCGCGTTGATAAAGGTCGCATGACCGCCGCGAAAATGGCTGAAGTGCTCAACGGCATTCGTCCAACCCTGTCGTACGGTGATTTCGGTCACGTGGACCTGGTGGTGGAAGCGGTCGTCGAAAACCCCAAGGTCAAGCAAGCTGTACTGGCTGAAGTTGAAGACCAGGTCAAAGAGGACACCATCCTGGCGTCCAACACCTCGACCATTTCCATCACCTTGCTGGCCAAAGCCCTCAAGCGTCCGGAAAACTTCGTCGGCATGCACTTCTTCAACCCGGTGCACATGATGCCGCTGGTGGAAGTGATTCGTGGCGAGAAGTCCAGTGAACTGGCTGTCGCGACGACCGTTGCCTACGCCAAGAAAATGGGCAAGAACCCGATCGTCGTCAATGACTGCCCGGGCTTCCTGGTCAACCGCGTTCTGTTCCCGTACTTCGGCGGTTTCGCCAAGCTGGTCAGCGCCGGTGTGGACTTCGTGCGTATCGACAAGATCATGGAAAAATTCGGCTGGCCAATGGGCCCGGCCTACCTGATGGACGTGGTCGGCATCGACACCGGCCACCACGGTCGTGACGTGATGGCCGAAGGCTTCCCGGACCGCATGAAAGACGACCGTCGCTCGGCCGTTGACGTGCTCTACGAAGCCAAGCGCCTGGGTCAGAAGAACGGCAAGGGCTTCTACGCCTACGAGACCGACAAGAAGGGCAAGCAGAAGAAAGTGGCCGATCCTTCGGTGCTGGAAGTGCTCAAGCCAATCGTCTTTGAACAGCGCGAAGTCACCGACGAAGACATCATCAACTGGATGATGATCCCGCTGTGCCTGGAAACCGTGCGTTGCCTGGAAGACGGCATCGTCGAAACCGCTGCCGAAGCCGACATGGGTCTGGTCTACGGTATTGGTTTCCCTCCATTCCGTGGCGGTGCGCTGCGCTACATCGACTCGATCGGTGTGGCAGAGTTCGTTGCCCTGGCTGACCAGTACGCTGATTTGGGCGCGCTGTACCACCCGACCGCGAAGCTGCGCGAAATGGCCAAAAACGGCCAGAGCTTCTTCGGTTAAGCGCCCCCAACTAGAGTGAGAGTGAACTTATGAGCTTGAATCCTAGAGACGTCGTGATTGTCGACTTCGGTCGTACTCCGATGGGCCGCTCCAAGGGCGGCATGCACCGCAACACCCGCGCCGAAGACATGTCGGCGCACCTGATCAGCAAACTGCTGGAACGTAACGTCAAGGTCGACCCGAACGAAGTCGAAGACGTGATCTGGGGCTGTGTGAACCAGACCCTGGAGCAGGGCTGGAACATCGCGCGCATGGCGTCGCTGATGACCCAGATCCCGCACACCTCCGCCGGCCAGACCGTCAGCCGTCTGTGCGGCTCGTCCATGAGCGCTCTGCACACTGCTGCGCAAGCGATCATGACCGGCAACGGTGACGTTTTCGTGGTTGGTGGCGTCGAGCATATGGGCCATGTGAGCATGATGCACGGTGTCGATCCGAACCCGCACATGTCGCTGTACGCGGCGAAAGCCTCGGGCATGATGGGCCTGACCGCGGAAATGCTGGGCAAGATGCACGGCATCACTCGCGAGCAACAGGACGCTTTCGGCGTGCGCTCCCACCAACTCGCCCACAAGGCGACCGTGGAAGGCAAGTTCAAAGACGAAATCATCCCGATGCAGGGCTACGACGAGAACGGTTTCCTGAAAACCTTCGACTACGACGAAACCATTCGTCCGGAAACCACCCTGGAAAGCCTGGCGGCTCTGAAGCCGGCGTTCAATCCAAAGGGCGGCACCGTGACAGCCGGTACTTCGTCGCAGATCACCGATGGTGCTTCGTGCATGATCGTGATGTCGGCGCAGCGCGCACAGGACCTGGGTATCCAGCCTCTGGCGGTGATTCGCTCGATGGCAGTGGCGGGTGTGGATCCGGCAATCATGGGCTATGGTCCAGTACCGGCCACACAAAAAGCATTGAAGCGCGCGGGTCTGGGTATCTCCGACATCGACTTCTTCGAGCTCAACGAAGCTTTCGCCGCACAGGCCCTGCCAGTGCTGAAAGATCTGAAAGTGCTCGACAAGATGAACGAGAAGGTTAACCTGCACGGTGGCGCCATCGCCCTGGGCCACCCGTTCGGTTGCTCCGGTGCGCGGATCTCCGGCACTTTGCTCAATGTAATGAAGCAGAATGGCGGCACCTTCGGGGTGGCCACCATGTGCATTGGTCTCGGCCAAGGCATCTCCACCGTCTTCGAACGCGTTTAAGCGTCTCGTCGATGGAAGCCGGGGCCAAGTGCCCCGGTTTTTGTTTTTCCGGATTTATTTTGTTTTTTATTTGAAAAAATTTGAGTGAGGGCCAAAGCATGCCGATACAACCTGGGCTCTACCAACATTACAAAGGTCCGCAGTACCGCGTATTCAGTATTGCGCGGCACTCGGAAACCGAAGAAGAAGTGGTCTTCTACCAAGCCCTGTATGGCGATTACGGCTTTTGGGTGCGTCCCTTGAGCATGTTCCTGGAGTCCGTCGAGGTTGACGGTGAACAGGTGCCACGCTTTGCTTTGGTGCAGGCCGAAGAAAGCCTTTTTACCAAGCCATAAGCTGAGTTCGCGCAATACCCTGCGCTTGACCTCACCTTGTTGCCACTATATATAGCGGTGCCGCGTCAGGCGCCAATCGCCTTTCACTTCTCGAATTCAGGAATTTTCTGATCCATGGGCAAATCGCTGGTCATTGTGGAATCCCCGGCTAAGGCCAAGACCATCAACAAGTATTTGGGCAACGAATACGTGGTGAAGTCGAGTATCGGCCATATCCGAGACCTGCCCACCAGCGGTTCGGCTAGCGCCAGCAAAGAGCCAGCCGCCAAGCGCGGAAAGGCTGCTGCGGGTGAAGCGCCGGCACTGTCGCCGAAAGAAAAGGCGCGCAAGCAGCTGGTCGCGCGCATGGGTGTCGATCCCGATCATGGCTGGAAAGCCAAGTACGAGATCCTCCCGGGCAAGGAAAAAGTCATCGAAGAGCTGCGCCGGCTCGCCAAGGATGCTGACACCATCTATCTCGCAACCGACTTGGACCGCGAGGGGGAAGCCATTGCCTGGCACCTGCGCGAAGCCATCGGTGGTGACGACAGCCGCTACAAGCGCGTGGTGTTCAACGAAATCACCAAGAAGGCGATTCAGGAAGCCTTCTCCCAGCCGGGCGAGCTGGATATCGACCGTGTCAACGCCCAGCAGGCGCGTCGCTTCCTCGACCGCGTCGTGGGGTACATGGTTTCGCCACTGCTGTGGGCCAAGATCGCTCGTGGCCTGTCCGCCGGTCGCGTGCAGTCGGTTGCCGTGAAGCTGGTGGTTGAGCGTGAGCGTGAAATCCGCGCGTTCATCCCGGAAGAGTACTGGGAAGTTCACGCCGATCTCGGCACCGCAAAGGGCGCGACCGTGCGTTTCGATGTGGCCCGCGAGAAAGGCGAAGCCTTCAAGCCGCTCAATGAAGCCCAGGCCATGGCGGCGCTGGAGAAGCTCAAGGCTTCCAGCTACAGCATCGTCAAGCGCGAAGACAAGCCGACCAGCAGCAAGCCGTCGGCACCGTTCATCACCTCCACCCTGCAGCAGGCCGCGAGCAACCGCCTGGGCTTTGGTGTGAAGAAAACCATGATGATGGCCCAGCGTTTGTACGAAGCCGGCTACATCACCTATATGCGTACCGACTCCACCAACCTCTCGGCCGATGCCGTGGCGATGGCGCGTACCTATATTGAAGGCGAGTTCGGCAAGAAGTACCTGCCGGAAACCCCGAACGTCTACAGCAGCAAGGAAGGCGCACAAGAGGCTCACGAAGCGATTCGTCCGTCCGACGCCAATACCGAGCCAAGCAAGCTGTCGGGCATGGAGCGTGACGCTGAGCGCCTCTACGAGCTCATCTGGCGCCAGTTCCTCGCTTGCCAGATGCTGCCGGCGCAATACCTGTCGACTACCGTGACTGTGGGTGCCGGTGACTTCGAGCTGCGCGCCAAGGGCCGCATCCTGAAGTTTGACGGTTACACCCGTGTCATGCCGCAAATCGCCAAGCCGGGCGACGATGACGTATTGCCGGACATGGCCCAGGGCGACGCGATGAAGCTGATCAAGCTTGATCCGACCCAGCATTTCACCAAACCGCCGGCGCGTTACTCGGAAGCCAGCCTGGTAAAGGAAATGGAAAAACGCGGCATCGGTCGTCCTTCGACCTACGCGGCGATCATTTCGACCATCCAGGATCGCGGCTACGTGGCGCTGCACAACCGTCGTTTCTACTCGGAAAAGATGGGCGACATCGTCACCGAGCGTCTGGCCGAGAGCTTCTCCAACCTGATGGACTACGGCTTTACTGCGGGCATGGAAGAGCATCTCGATGACGTGGCCCAGGGCGAACGTGACTGGAAAAACGTGCTCGACGAGTTCTACGGCGACTTCAAGAAAAAACTCGAAGTGGCCGAAAGTCCGGAAAGTGGCATGCGTGCCAACCAGCCGGTGATGACTGACATACCGTGCACCACCTGCGGTCGTCCGATGCAGATCCGTACCGCGTCGACAGGCGTGTTCCTTGGCTGCTCGGGCTACAGCCTGCCGCCGAAAGAGCGTTGCAAGGCCACCGTCAACCTGGTGCCGGGCGACGAAATCGCTGCGGACGACGAGGGTGAGTCGGAGTCGCTGGTGTTGCGTGGCAAGCATCGCTGCCCGATCTGCAGCACGGCGATGGACGCCTACCTGCTCGATGAAAAGCGCAAGCTGCACATCTGCGGTAACAACCCGGATTGCGATGGCTACGAAATCGAAGAGGGCACTTATCGCATCAAGGGCTATGAAGGTCCGAGCCTGGAGTGCGACAAGTGTGGCAGCGAGATGCAACTCAAGACTGGCCGTTTCGGCAAGTTCTTCGGTTGCACCAATGCCACCTGCAAGAACACCCGCAAACTGCTGAAGAGCGGTGATGCGGCGCCACCGAAGATGGACCCGGTGAAGATGCCTGAGCTGAAGTGCGAAAAGGTCAACGACACCTACATTCTGCGCGACGGTGCATCCGGCCTGTTCCTGGCGGCCAGCCAGTTCCCGAAAAACCGCGAGACGCGTGCTCCGCTGGTGATGGAAATCATCCCGCACAAGGATGAGATCGATCCGAAGTATCACTTCCTCTGCGAAGCGCCGAAGAAAGATCCGGATGGCCTCCCTGCTGTGATTCGTTACAGTCGCAAGACCAAGGAACAGTACGTGCAGACAGAAGTCGACGGTAAGCCGACTGGCTGGAAAGCGTTCTACGACGGTGGTAAGTGGGCGGTCGAAGACAAGCGTCCGGCAGCCAAGGCTTAAAGCCCCCCCCTGTAGGAGCGAGCTTGCTCGCGATGGTCGTTAACGATGACGCGTGCTGTCTGGATGAGCACGCCGCCCTCGGTTTTTTCGCGAGCAAGCTCGCTCCTACAGGAAGCTGGCGCCATCGGCATTAAAGGCCGCGTGAGAACCCTCGGGTTTTCATGCGGCCTTTTTTGTTTTGTGCTTGCGGTCGCATCGGCTGATCCACGACACTGTCAGACCCGCGTGAAGCAATTATTTCGTTGTGGAGGCTGCCGTCATGGCCCACGAACTTTATACCCGCACCAATCAGAAGATTTACTTCGCCGGCTTGTCGCTGGAAGCACTGGCCCGCACTGAAGAAAGTCGGGCGATGAATTCGCTGGCGCTGATCCAGGCCGGGCGCGAATCCGCGCTGTTTCACCTGTACGGCGCGCTGTTGGGCCTGTGTCACGAAATCGCCGGTTTCTATCGCTTGCCCCAGGCCAATGCACCCCGTGCAGAATTGTTGCTGACTCGCGAGGTGCTGGAAACCATCGCCATTCCGGAAATGGCCGAGATGGTCGAGCTGGCCAATAACCCGGAGACCTGGCTGGCCAGGCTGTTGGCCGCCCACGCTGCGCTGTTTCAGCCGCCACGTGCGCCGCACAAGCCAAAAGGGGACGTGACTCAGCCACTGATTCAGGCTGTCAATCTGGATGAAGAGGACGCGCCGGAGGAGCTGAGTCGGGAGGAGCTGGAGAGCTGGCGTCAGAACCTGAAAGCGTTGGCGATCCGGTTTCGTGAAGGGTTGAACGAGTGCTGACACTCGCAGTCGGGGGATGACATCTGGTCAAGATCCCAAGCGAAGCCCGAGCGATGCCTATATAATCCCCGCCTTTCGTGGAGAACAGTCCTTTATGCCAACGTCCTTTCTAGAAATTGTCGAGTTACCAGACGGCCGTATCGAGCTGCGCAGGGCTGAGGACGAGGGTTCTCTGGTTACTTTGGATTTCTCCGAGGACGCCAAGGCGTTCCTGCAAGGACAGCACGTGGAAGTCGCCAAGGCGATGTTGAGCGTCGGTGTGCAGATGGCGGGTCGCCTGGTTGAAGGCGAATTCGACAAGGAAGAGGGGACGCGGGTTCTGCATTGATCCCCGTCTGTCGTTTTTCCTGATATCGCTACTCATCGGCTTCTCTGTCCCTGGAGAAGCCTCGCGCGGTGAAGCACGCGTCTTGCCTGTCAGTTAACCCAGTCGAATATTCAGACTCTGAGCGTCCCCGGTGCGGGCGGCGTTGATCAGTTGTTGCCGCGATTGGGGGCTCAGCGGGTTGATCCAGCTGACCACCGTGTGGCTGCGCCCCAGGCGCAACGCTTCGCAGGTCAGTTGCTGGGCGCTCTGGCTGCCCCGCGGCTGCAGCAACAGGATGCGTTCGCGGTTGAGGCCGGCATCTCGCAGCCAGGCTTGAGTCAGGCTGGCGGGCGGCGCGATCAGTGTCAGCCAGCGTGCATCCTGGTCCTGGCTCAATTCCCTGAGGATGGGTGCCAGAAGGCTCAGGCAGTTCCCGGCTGCACCACGCAGTGACAGCTCGCTGAAAACGTCAGGTTCGGCGCTCCAGGGGACTCGACTACGTCTTTCAGAATCGGCGCCAATGGCTGTGCCATGAACGCTTCGAACAACGGCAGTTGGGTTTGCTGTGGTGATGTCTGCGGGAACTGCATGGTGCCTCCTTTAGCGGCGAATGACGCCGACACTCAAGCCTTCGATCACCAGTTCCTGATCTTGAAGGTTCACTTCAATAGGGGCGAACTCGGGGTTCTCGGCGATCAGCCAGACTTTGCCGCCGTCACGCTTGAAGCGCTTGACAGTCACTTCGTCGCCGATTCGCGCAACCACGATCTGGCCGTTACGGGCTTCGCGGGTGGTGTGGACCGCCAGCAGGTCACCGTCGAAAATGCCGACATCCTTCATGCTCATCCCGTGGACGCGCAGCAAGTAGTCGGCGCGTGGATGGAAGAAGGCGGGATTGATGTTGCAGGACTCTTCGATGTGTTGCTGCGCAAGAATCGGGGCACCGGCTGCGACCCGGCCAATGATCGGCAGGGTGGAATCGTCGGCCTTGGCTTCGAAACCGGGGATGCGAATGCCACGGGAGGCGCCAGGCGTCATCTCGATGGCACCCTTGCGGGCCAGCGCCTTGAGGTGCTCTTCCGCCGCATTGGGTGACTTGAAACCCAGTTCCTGAGCGATTTCCGCGCGGGTGGGTGGGTATCCGTTGTCTTCCAGGCAGCGTTTGATGAAAGCCAGAATCTCTGCTTGTCGTGGCGTCAGCTTTAGCATATCGATCGCTCTGTTTTTTTATACAGTGACTGGGATTATATACAGTAAAGCGGTCTTGGCAATGTTCCATTTTTCAGTCGCCGCCGGACGGTCAATCAGTCAGTGGATTGAAGCTTTGTCGTTGTGTGGTTAAATGGCTGACCGACCATTCCCAAAACGAACTGCCAGACTTGACAAGGCACAGGCTGAAACGTATGTTTCAAACAAGTGTTTGTCAGGCGGAGTAGCCATGGCCCAGTCGGAAACCGTTGAACGCATTCTTGATGCCGCCGAGCAGTTGTTCGCGGAAAAAGGTTTCGCTGAAACCTCGTTGCGTCTGATCACCAGCAAGGCGGGTGTCAACCTGGCGGCGGTGAACTATCACTTCGGTTCGAAGAAGGCGTTGATCCAGGCGGTTTTCTCGCGGTTCCTCGGGCCGTTCTGCATCAGTCTCGATAAAGAGCTGGAGCGGCGTCAGGCCAAGCCTGAAATCAGGCCGACACTTGAAGAGTTGCTGGAAATCCTCGTCGAGCAGGCATTGGTGGTGCAGCCGCGCAGTGGCAACGACCTGTCTATCTTCATGCGTTTGCTGGGGCTGGCATTCAGTCAGAGCCAGGGGCACCTGCGTCGTTATCTGGAAGACATGTACGGCAAGGTGTTCCGCCGCTACATGATGCTGGTCAATGAAGCGGCACCGCGCATTCCACCCATCGAACTGTTCTGGCGCGTGCACTTCATGCTGGGTGCGGCGGCGTTCAGCATGTCCGGTATCAAGGCCTTGCGGGCGATTGCTGAAACCGACTTCGGCGTGAACACCTCGATCGAGCAGGTCATGCGCCTGATGGTGCCATTCCTGGCCGCCGGCATGCGTGCCGAATCCGGTGTGACGGATGCGGCCATGGCCACTGCCCAGTTGCGTCCGCGCACTAAATCGACACCGGTTGCCGCCAAGGTTTAACCGTACACGGGTGGGCGCGGCAGCTGACATCCGCTAAGCTAGCCGCCCATGCCGACTCTGTTTCTGAACCCGTTTCCCATTGATACCGCCGACCTGCCGGGCACAGCCCCCGGCGGCGAATTCGTGTGGGACGGGTTTTCTGTTATCAAGGAAAAACTATGACTGCTGGCTTGCAAGGCTCGTTGATGGTGGACGTCGCCGGTACCTGGCTGACGGCTGAAGATCGCCAATTGTTGCGCCAGCCCGAAGTGGGTGGCTTGATCATCTTTGCCCGTAACATCGAGCATTCGCGTCAAGTGCGCGAGCTGAGTGCAGCCATTCGCGCCATTCGTCCCGATCTGCTGTTGGCGGTGGATCAAGAGGGCGGCCGCGTGCAGCGCCTGCGCCACGGTTTCGTGCGTTTGCCCGCCATGCGCGCCATTGCCGACAACCCGAACGCCGAATACCTGGCCGAGCAGTGCGGCTGGATCATGGCGACCGAAGTGTTGGCCGTTGGCCTGGACCTGAGTTTCGCCCCGGTGCTCGACCTCGATTACCAACGCAGCGCGGTGGTGGGTACCCGTTCGTTCGAGGGTGACCCGGAGCGCGCCGCCCGATTGGCCGGTGCGTTCATCCGCGGGATGAACAGCGCAGGCATGGCGGCCACCGGCAAGCACTTCCCCGGTCACGGCTGGGCCGAAGCGGATTCCCACGTCGCGATCCCGAATGATGAGCGCAGTCTCGATGAGATCCGTGCCAACGATCTGGTACCGTTTGCCAGATTGAGCAAGCAACTGGCCGCGGTCATGCCCGCCCATGTGATCTATCCACAAGTCGACGCCCAGCCGGCCGGTTTTTCCCGTCGCTGGTTGCAGGAAATCCTGCGTGGCGAGTTGCAATTCGACGGGGTGATTTTCAGTGATGACTTGTCCATGGCGGGGGCTCACGTGGTCGGCGATGCCGCCAGTCGAATCGAAGCAGCGCTGACTGCCGGTTGCGACATGGGCCTGGTGTGCAACGACCGTGCGGCCGCCGAGCTCGCCCTGAGCGCTGCCCAGCGGCTGAAGGTCAAGCCATCCGAGCGTATTGCGCGGATGCGAGGCCAGTCGTTCGCCAGCACCGAATACCGTCAGGACCCGCGCTGGCTGACCGCTGTCGGCGCGCTCAAAGAAGCTCAATTGATTGATTAAGGACTGTTCGTTATGACGGTTTACGCGATTATCGGTGGCACTGGCCTGACTCAGCTCGAAGGCCTGAGCATTCGTCAGTCACTGACAGTGGACACGCCTTACGGCGCACCTTCGGCCGACGTTCAGATCGGCGAATATGCCGGCAAGGAAGTGCTGTTCCTTGCGCGTCACGGTCATCCGCATCGTTTTCCGCCGCATCAGGTCAACTACCGCGCCAACCTCTGGGCGCTGAAACAGGCCGGGGCGCAGGCGATTCTCGCGGTCAATGCCGTGGGTGGCATTCATTCCGCCATGGGCACCGGGCATTTCTGCGTGCCGCATCAGTTGATCGACTACACCAGCGGTCGTGAACACACTTATTTTGCCGATGATCTGGAGCGCGTCACCCATATCGACTTCAGCTACCCCTACAGCGAACCGTTGCGCCAGCAACTGATCGCGGCATTGGCGGCGGAAGGTGTGGGTTACAGCAGTCATGGCGTGTATGCATGCACTCAAGGGCCGCGCCTGGAGACAGTGGCTGAAATCGCCCGGCTGGAGCGTGATGGCTGCGACATCGTCGGTATGACGGGTATGCCGGAAGCAGCTTTGGCCCGCGAACTGGAACTGGATTACGCCTGCCTGGCGCTGGTGGTCAACCCGGCGGCGGGCAAGTCGACGGCGGTGATCACCATGGCCGAGATCGAGCAGGCCTTGCATGACGGCATGGGCAAGGTGAAATCGACGTTGGCGCGGGTGCTAAAGGGCTGAGTCCCACTTGATACCGAGTTGACTTCATCGCGAGCAAGCTCGCTCCCACAAGATTGGTGGCGTTCGAAAAATTTGTGGTCGACGCGGACACTGTGGGAGCGAGCTTGCTCGCGATGACGGACTAAAAGCGCCACACATCTCAACGTTTTCGAGGTTTTTCGGCAGCGGCGCAAACAAAGCCTCGATATCATCATTCTGCAGTTTCCAGTCCCCGGCCTTGCGCCCATCCAGCACGCCGGCCGCGAGGTCGGATTTTTCCTTTGCAGGTGCTGAATCTTTTCTTCCACCGTGCCGCGGGCAATCATTTTGTAAACGAACACCGGCTTTTCCTGGCCGATGCGATACGCCCGGTCGGTCGCCTGGTTTTCCGTTGCCGGGTTCCACCACGGGTCGTAATGAATCACCGTGTCCGCTTCGGTCAGGTTCAGGCCCACGCCACCGGCCTTGAGGCTGATCAGAAAAATCTGACGCTTGCCGCTCTGGAAATCCTTCACGGGTGTGCGGCGGTCACGGGTCTGGCCGGTCAGCAGGGCGTAGGCCACGCCGCGTTTGTTCAGTTCGTCTTCGATCAGCGACAGCATTGAAGTGAACTGGGAGAACAGCAGGATTCGTCGACCTTCCTCGAACAGTTCCTCGAGCATTTCCATCAGGCTGTCGAGCTTGCCTGACGTGCTGCCACGGCCTGGCAGGGTCGCCTCGTTCACCAGGCGCAAATCGCAGCACACCTGACGCAGCTTGAGCAGCGCTTCCAGAATGATGATCTGGCTGCGGGCCACGCCTTTGCGGGTGATCTCGTCGCGGACTTTCTTGTCCATGGCCAGGCGCATGGTTTCGTAGACATCGCGTTGGGCCTCGTTGAGCTCGACCCAGTGGATGATTTCGGTTTTCGGTGGCAACTCGGTGGCCACCTGTTCCTTGGTGCGGCGCAGCAGGAACGGCTTGATCCGGCCGTTGAGGTGCTGAAGCCTGACCTCGCTGGTGCGTTTTTCAATCGGCACGCGGTAATCGCGGTTGAAGCTTTTGACGTCGCCCAGCCAGCCGGGCAGGAGGAAGTGAAACAGCGACCACAGTTCACCCAGATGGTTTTCCAGCGGTGTGCCGCTCAGGCACAGGCGCTGCCGGGCATTGAGCTCGCGGGCAGCCTGGGCGGCCTTGCTGCCGGGATTCTTGATGTATTGCGCTTCATCCAGCACCAGTATGTGCAAGGGCTGCGCCGCGAGGCGTTCGACATCCTTGGGCAGCAGCGCATAGGTGGTCAGGATCAGATCGTAATCAGCCAGCTTGTCGAAGTGCTTCTTGCGACTGGCACCGTATAGCGCCAGTACTTTGAGCTGCGGCGTAAAGTGCGCCGCTTCGTCGAGCCAGTTGGGGATCAGGCTGGTCGGCATCACGACCATGCACGGCCGATCGAGGCGTCCGGCGTTTTTCTCGCTCAGGACGTGCGCCAGTGTCTGCAGGGTTTTGCCCAGGCCCATGTCGTCCGCGAGAATGCCACCCACTTCCAGCTGCCGCAGTGATTGCATCCAGCTCAAGCCTTCGAGCTGATAAGGACGCAGCGTCGCATTCAGGCCGTCCGGGGCGGCGGCCGTGTGGTCCTTGATGTCGCGCAGGCGCTGGGCAAAGGTGCGGATCTGTTCTCCACCCTCCCAGAGCAGTGGCATGTCTTCCAGCGGGTTCAGGCGCGTGGCATCGGCCTTGCTCAGGCGCAGCGTGGTTTCGCCAGGCTCCTGCAGGTAGAACTCGCCGAGGGTTGCCAGCACCGGCTTCAAGCGGCCGAAGGGCAGGGCGACCTGCAGCGGGCCGTATTCGGAGTTCGGGCGATTGGGGATGTTGACCAGGATCAGCTCGTCGTCGCGTCGTCGGGCCAGGCGTTCCGGGTTGAGGATTTCGGTGTGGGAGCGCATCAGGTTGAGCAGGATCGGCAACAGGCTCAGGCGTTCGCCATTGACGATGATCCCCAGTTCCAGGTCGAACCAGTCGCGCTCCGGTACCTGTTCGACCGTGGCGTACCAGTCGTCTACCGCTGTCAGGTCAAAACCGAAGTCCTCGTCGATCTGCAATTCCCAGCCCTGGGTGCGCAGCTTCGGCAGTTCATTGAGGGTAAAGGTCAGCCAGGCGCTGTCATTGACCATCTCGAACAGCTCGCCGGCACTTTCCGGCAACGCCTTGCTTTGCCGGGTGGCCACTTTGAAGCCGAGGATGCGCAGCTGTTCCCGGTAGGACTGTTCCACTTCCGGGTGGCGTTTTATCCGCAGCGTCTGGGTTTCCTGACGAATCAGGATGTCGGCGTTTTTCTGACCGGAAACGTATTCGTCCAGATAACTGAAAGACAGCGCCGCGCGATGCTGAATGTAGCGCTGCATTCGACCGTTGCGCGGTTCGAACGCACTGAACTCGATGCTTGCGAGCCACAGGCGCGGAACGGGTTGCACATTGTCCACCAGCACTTGTGGCGGGGCTTTCGGGTTGCGGTTTTCCAGGACGGCCTGGAGTTTTTCCAGGAGTTCAGCGTCTTTGGCGGCGGCGGGGTAGTCGAGGGTTTCCTGCACTTGCAGGAGCACCGCCGCGCAATGTTTGCAGTTGTTGTGGACCGGGCAGGAGCATGTGGCGTCGACCATCAGCAGGGTGCCCTTGGCTGACTCGCGCAGGCGAATGGTCTGACGGTAAACGTTACCGCCAGAGCCTTCGCAAGCGGCGATGATCGTGGCATCGCCGGCTTCAACGATCCTGACACGATTCTCCAGCGCGTAGCGGCGGCCACGCTCCAGGCTCTGTTCCTTGAATCGGCTGACCCAGGAAGGTGCCAGGGGTTTGCTCAGGGTCGCAGGCATAAGGACTCAATCAGTCCGGAATTTCTTCGGGGACTGGCCGAGGTGCAGGGGCGGTCAGCGAGGTGATCTTGATCAGCAGGCCGAGGTGGCCGTTGTCGAGGAAGTTCAGCTGGCCGTTCTTGGTGTGGCTTTCCTGTTTCAAGCGCTCGCTGGCGGTCACCATGCCATTGGCATCGATCTGATTGACCCAGAAATCGGCGTCGACATCGGTAAAGCGTCCCAGCTTCATGTTCAGCGTGCCCTCGATCGGGAACTGACCATATTGTTCCTTGCCATCGCTGATCGCCACTTTGCTGGCCGCTTCGCCGAGGGTCTGTTGCCAGGCCTTGTGCAGCAACACCGTGTAATCGGCACTGCTGGTGAGTTTTTCGACCTCGCCATTCAGGCTCGGTGTACGCAGGCTGCCGGGGCTGACGGGTTGGGCGCCAGCCGCCCAGTCTTCCGGCGCAGCGCGGCTGACAATCGCCGGCACGGCGTTTTGACGGACCAGAATCATTTCGACCTGATACAGGTCATCGGCAAATGCCGTGGGTGCAACCAGTGCCGGCATCAACAGGGTCAGCAAGGTCAGTGAGCGAAACAGGCGCATGCGGCGTCCTTCAAGCAGTTGTCGGAACGAGGCGCTCGAAAAGCGCCTCTACAGTATTAAAGCGCTCTTCCGGGCGCTCCATCGGAACCATGAACTTGAACATCGTGGCGCCTTCGAATTTGTAGCGTTTTGGCTGGCTCTGGATCAGCTTGATCAGGGTCAGCGGGTCGACCGGCGTCTGTGCGGCGAACTCGACGCGACCGCCCTGGGGGCCGCCATCGACTTTCTTGATGCCCAGTTGCTCGGCCTGCAATTTCAACGCCGTGATGCGGATCAGGTTCTTGGTCGGTTCCGGCAACAGGCCGAAACGATCGATCATCTCCACCTGCAAATCCTTGAGGCCGTCTTCATCGGTGGCCGAGGCAATGCGCTTGTAGAGAATCAGGCGGGCGTGGACATCCGGCAGGTAGTCTTCCGGAATCAGCGCCGGTACCCGCAAGTTGACTTCCGGGCCGCCGCCCAGCGGTTGATCGAGGTTTGGCTGCTCGCCCTTGCGGATCGACTTCACTGCGCGCTCGAGCATTTCCATGTACAGCGTGAAACCGACAGCCTGGATCTGCCCGCTCTGGCCGTCACCGAGCAGTTCGCCGGCGCCACGGATTTCCAGGTCGTTGGTGGCGAGCACGAAGCCCGCGCCGAGGTCCTGGGTGTTGGCAATCGCTTCCAGGCGCTTTTCCGCGTCCGGGGTGATTTGCTGGCGCGGTGGTGTCAGCAGGTAGGCATACGCCTGGTGGTGGCTGCGTCCGACCCGGCCGCGCAACTGGTGCAACTGTGCCAGGCCGAACTTGTCGGCACGCTCGATGATGATGGTGTTGGCACTCGGTACGTCGATGCCGGTCTCGATGATGGTCGAGGCGATCAGCACGTTGAAGCGCTTGTGGTAGAAGTCGCTCATCACCTGTTCGAGTTCGCGTTCGCGCATCTGCCCGTGACCGATGCCGATTCGTGCTTCCGGTACCAGTTCGGCGAGGTCGGCGGCGCATTTCTCGATGGTCTTCACGTCGTTGTGCAGGTAATAGACCTGACCGCCACGCAGCAATTCACGCAGCAAGGCCTCTTTGACCGTGCTCTTGTTCTGCTCCATGACGAAGGTGCGTACCGACAGGCGACGGGCCGGCGGTGTGGCGATGATCGACAGGTCGCGCATGCCCGACACCGCCATGTTCAGCGTGCGCGGAATCGGCGTGGCGGTCAGGGTCAGGATGTCGACTTCGCTGCGCAGCGCCTTGAGCTGTTCTTTCTGGCGCACGCCGAAACGGTGTTCCTCGTCGATGATCACAAGGCCCAGGTTTTTGATTTTGACGTCGTCCTGCAGCAGCTTGTGAGTGCCGATGACGATGTCGATCTTGCCTTCGGCCAGGTCTGCGACCGCCGCGTTCACTTCCTTGGCCGACTTGAAGCGGCTCATCACCTCCACGGTCACCGGCCAGTCGGCGAAGCGGTCGCGGAAGCTGTTGTAGTGCTGCTGGGCGAGCAGGGTGGTCGGCACCAGGATCGCCACTTGCCTGCCGCCATGTACGGCAATGAACGCGGCACGCATCGCCACTTCAGTCTTGCCGAAGCCGACGTCGCCGCACACCAGGCGATCCATTGGCTTGGGCGCGAGCATGTCGTCGCGCACTGCTTCGATAGTGGTTTGCTGGTCCGGGGTTTCTTCGAACGGGAAGCCGGCGCTGAAGGTGGCGTAGTCGGCTTTCGGATCGGCGAAGGCGTAGCCTTCACGGGCTGCGCGGCGTGCATAGATGTCGAGCAACTCGGCGGCCACGTCGCGCACCTGTTCGGCGGCCTTGCGCTTGGCTTTCTGCCAGGTCTCGGAGCCGAGGCGGTGCAACGGGGCCAGGGCATCGTCGCTGCCGGTGTAGCGGGCGATCAGGTGCAGGTTGGCCACCGGCACATACAGCTTGGCGCCTTCGGCGTATTCCAGGGCGAGGAATTCAGCGGTCTGGTTGTCGATTTCCAGGGTCGCCAGGCCCAGGTAGCGGCCGACACCGTGGTCGATATGCACCACCGGCGCACCTTCGCGCAGCTCGGTGAGGTTCTTGATGACGGCATCGTTGTTGGCATCGGCGCGCTTTTCGCGGCGCCGACGCTGCATCACGCGCTGGCCGAACAACGGGCTTTCGGCAACCAGGGCCAGGGCCGGGTCGTCGAGCTGCAGGCCTTCATCGAGTGGCGCGATGGTGATGGCCAGGCGCTCCTTGCCGGCGACAAAGTCCGGCCAGCTGTCGACGGTTTTCGGTCGCAGCTTCAGGCGTTCCAGCAGTTCCAGCAGCACTTCGCGGCGGCCCGCCGATTCGGCGGTAAACAGCACGCGACCGGGGAACTGGTCGAGGAACTCTGCCAATGCCGCCATCGGCTGTGTGGCCTTGGCTTCGATGGCCAGGTTCGGCAGCGGCTGCGCCGGGAAACGTTCGCGGCCGACGCCAGGTTCCACGTCCTGCTGACTGGCGACCACGCGCGGCCAGCTTTTGAGGCGGGCAAAGCAGTCCTCTACCGGCAGGAACAACTCGTCCGGCGGTAATAAAGGGCGGGACGGGTCGACGCGGCGTTCTTCATAGCGATTGCGCACGTCGTTCCAGAAGTTTTCCGCGGCTTGCTCGATGCCCGGCAGGGAAAACACTTGCGTGTCCTGGGGCAGGTAATCGAACAGCGTCGAGGTTTCTTCGAAAAACAGCGGCAGGTAGTACTCGATGCCGGCTGGCGTAATCCCGCTGCTCAAGTCCTGGAAGATCGGGCAGCGGCGGAAGTCGACGTCAAATCGCTCGCGGAAGCGCGCCTTGAAACGGGTGACCGCTTCTTTCTGTAGCGGGAACTCCTTGGCCGGCAACAATTTGACCGAGTCGACTTTGTCGATGGAGCGCTGGTTCTCCGGGTCGAAGGTGCGCAGGGTTTCGATTTCGTCGTCGAACAGATCGATGCGATACGGCAGCTTGCTGCCCATCGGGAACAGGTCGATCAGCGAGCCACGAACGGTGAACTCGCCGTGTTCATACACCGTATCGACGTAGCGATACCCCGTGGCTTCAAGCCGGGCGCGCATCTGCTCGACGTCGAGCTTCTGACCGATGTCCAGCACCAGGCTGCTGCCGAGCAGGAACCTGGTCGGTGCCAGGCGATGCAGGGCGGTCGTGATCGGCACCACCAGTACGCCATGGCTCAGTTCCGGCAGCCGATACAGGCTGGCGATGCGCTGGGAAATGATGTCCTGGTGCGGTGAGAACAGGTCGTAGGGCAGGGTTTCCCAGTCGGGAAAGTGCAATACGGGCAAATCCGGGGCGAAGAAACCCAGCTCCTGTTCCAGCCGTTCGGCACTTTGGCTGTCGGCGGTCAGCAGCAGGGTAAAGCGCTTGGCAGCGCTGGCGGCCTCGGCAATGGCCAGGCTCAGGGCGGCACCGGGCAGGTTGCCCCAGTGCTGTTTACCTGCCGCGGCAGGGAGAAGCGGTAGACGCAGAACGGGCACGGAAGGTTGAGCTCCAAGCGTTGCGACAAAGTCGGTAATTGTAGCGGTCTACGGTGCCGCCTGTCAGTTGCTGACTGTGTCTAAAGCACGGGTTTGGCGAAATGTAGTGGTAAAGACAAAATTCTGCGCTTTTTTACCTAGAATTATTGAATATGTAGTGGCAAAAACAACGAGTGTTACGGAGGGTTACGGATAAGGAGATTTTGACTCCAAAAAATTGACTGTGCTGCAAGCCCCGGTTTTATTGGGCTGGAGCGAGGTGTAATTTTTTTGAACGACGATTTGTTACGAAAAGCACGACGGGCGCGCATTGCTACCGCTGTCACTCGGCGGCATAATGTAGCCCCTTTTTTCTGCCCCTACATGTGGAAGGTTCCCGTGACTCAGAAGCCCGACCAGTGTCTTGGTGAATGGATCGACCGTGAAGCACTCGCAGAAGCGATGATTCCGCTTATCGGTCAGCTCTACCGCAATAATAACGTGGTGAGCTCGATCTATGGCCGCAGCCTGATCAACCGCTCGGTGATTTCGATCCTCAAAGCACACCGCTTTGCCCGTCATCGCCAGACCGACGAAACCGAACTCTCCGTCCACGAAACATTCCCGCTGCTCAAAGCGATGAGCGAGCTCAAGCTCGGCGCCGCCTCGGTAGACCTGGGCAAGCTGGCGGGCAAATTCAAGGCCGAAGCCAATGGCCGTAGTGCCGAGCAGTTCGTCCGTGAAGAACTGGCCGACGTGGTTGGCCAGCAGAACGCTTCCGCCCGCAAAGGCACCGACGTTGTCCTGTACGGCTTCGGTCGTATCGGCCGTCTGCTGGCGCGCATCCTGATCGAGAAAACCGGTGGTGGCGACGGCCTGCGCCTGCGCGCCATCGTTGTGCGCAAGGGTGCCGAGAACGACCTGGTCAAGCGCGCCAGCCTGCTGCGTCGTGACTCGGTCCATGGTCCGTTCGATGGCACCATCACCAGCGATGAAGCCAACAACACCATCACCGCCAACGGCAACCTGATCCAGGTTATCTACGCCAAGAGCCCGGCCGAAGTCGACTACACCCAGTACGGCATCGAAAACGCCCTGATCGTCGACAACACCGGTGTGTGGCGTGACGCCGACGGCCTGGGCCAGCACCTGGCCTGCCCGGGCGCTGCCCGCGTGATCCTCACCGCACCTGGCAAAGGCGCGCTGAAGAACATCGTTCACGGCATCAACCATGGCGACATCAGCCCTGACGACAAGATCATCTCGGCGGCTTCCTGCACCACCAACGCCATCGTGCCGGTGCTCAAGGCAGTCAACGACAAGTACGGCATCGTCAACGGCCACGTCGAAACCGTTCACTCGTTCACCAACGACCAGAACCTGATCGACAACTTCCACAAGGGCAGCCGTCGTGGCCGCGCCGCGCCGCTGAACATGGTCATCACCGAGACCGGTGCCGCCACCGCAGCCGCCAAGGCGCTGCCAGTGCTCAAGGGCAAGCTGACCGGCAACGCGATTCGCGTTCCTACGCCGAACGTGTCGATGGCCATCCTGAACCTGAACCTGGAAAAGGCCACCACTCGCGAAGAGATCAACGAGTACCTGCGCCAGATGGCCATGCACTCGGAACTGCACAAGCAGATCGACTACGTGAGCTCCCAGGAAGTGGTTTCCACTGACTTCGTTGGCTCGCGTCACGCAGGCGTAGTGGACGCTGAAGCGACCATCACCCAGGATAACCGCGTTGTTCTGTACGTTTGGTACGACAACGAATTCGGTTACAGCTGCCAGGTGGTTCGCGTGATGGAAGACATGGCCGGTGTAAACCCGCCAGCATTCCCGCGCTAAGCCTTAGCTGCACATGAAAACGCCCCGACCCTGGTCGGGGCGTTTTTGTTTGTGCGGTTGTCAGTTGGGAATATGTTGCCTGTGCCGACCTCATCGCGAGCAGGCTCGCTCCCACAGGGTTTGGTGGTGTTTGCATGGTACTGATCACACCAGCCATCCAATGTGGGAGCGAGCCTGCTCGCGATAGCGGTCTGAGGGAGCTATCAATGCTGAATGTGATGGCCTCTTCGCGAGCAAGCCCGCTCCCACAGTTCTATCGCATAATGGCTGGCCCTGGCGGCGTGTCAGGGGATGTATTGGGGAGCTCGGGAATTGTTGATCAGGTGGCAGGGGGTGGCATTTTTGCTGCTCGGCGCACTATCAGGCTGCGGCAGCGGCGACACTCTGGAAAGCTTCGGCGGCCCGACCATGGGCAGCACCTGGTCGATCAAGTATGTGCGCCATGCCGGCCTTGCGGCGCCGGACGAAGTCCGCGTTCAGGTCGAGCAGATCCTTGCTGACGTCGACCGGCAAATGTCGACCTACCGTAGCGACTCGGACATCGAGCGCTTCAATGCATTGCCGGCCAATCGCTGTCAGGCAATGCCGGCGTCAATCCTCGAACTGGTCCGCGTGGGCGAGCAACTGTCGGTGCAAAGCGACGGTTCCTACGATCTGACGGTGGAGCCGTTGCTGAACCTCTGGGGATTTGGCCCGCAGGCCCGTGAGGAAAAAGTCCCGACCGCCGAAGCGCTCGCCGAAGTCCGCAAGCGCGTCGGCCACGAGCACTTGCGCATCGATGGCGACCAGTTGTGCAAGGACGCCGCTGTCGAGGTCGATTTCAACAGTATCGCCGCCGGTTATGCGGTGGACAGGATTGCCGCAAGACTCGAGGCGATGGGCATTCACGATTATCTCGCCGAAGCGACGGGGGAGCTCAAAGCGTCCGGCAGGAAGGCCGACGGTTCGCCATGGCGCATCGCCCTGGAAGAGCCTCGGGATGACCGGCAAGTGGCCGAGCGCGTCATGCTTGTCGACGGTTATGGCCTATCTACCTCCGGCGACTACCGGAATTACTTCGAGCAGGGCGGTCGGCGTTTTTCCCACACCTTCGATGCGCGTACCGGTGCGCCGGTCTCACATGGCCTGGCGTCCGTCACGGTCATTCATCCTTCGGCGTTGATGGCCGATGGCTTATCGACGCTGTTGCTGATTCTCGGTCCGGAGCGCGGTTGGGACTACGCAGAAAAGCACGATATCGGTGCATTTTTTGTGATTCGTGCCGATACAGGTTTCGTCACACGCAGCAGTCACGCTTTTGAGCGCCTCAGTGGCGAAAAAGCCAAGTGATTGTGGCGATTCGAGCATTGAAAACTGGCGTTGTAGTGCAGGCAAAAGTAGCCTACGACGCGACCAAGGGTTAATGTGCGCGGCGTTGACGCTTCTATAGACTGTGTCCGGGTTCTGCACAGGCCCCAAATTGTTCCTTCATGCCACAGATTGGCGTGATTTAGCCGCAGGTGCCGAGGTGCCGCGGCCTGTTCTGAGGAGTACGCATGGCTGTCTACAACTACGACGTGGTGGTGTTGGGTTCCGCCCGGCGGGGAAGGCGCGGCAATGAACGCCGCCAAGGCAGGGCGCAAGGTGGCGATGGTCGACAGCCGTCGCCAGGTCGGCGGCAACTGCACTCACTTGGGCACCATCCCGTCCAAGGCACTGCGTCACTCGGTGCGGCAGATCATGCAGTTCAACACCAACCCGATGTTCCGGGCCATTGGTGAGCCGCGCTGGTTCTCGTTCCCGGACGTGCTGAAAAGCGCCGAGAAGGTCATCTCCAAGCAAGTCGCTTCGCGCACCGGCTACTACGCCTGTAACCGCGTCGACGTGTTCTTCGGCACCGGCAGCTTGCCGACGAGCAAACCATCGAAGTGGTCTGCGCCAACGGCGTGGTCGAAAACTGGTGGCCAAGCACATCATCATCGCTACCGGTTCGCGTCCTTATCGCCCGGCGGACATCGATTTCCACCACCCGCGTATCTACGATAGCGACACCATCCTCAGCCTCGGTCACACCCCGCGCAAACTCATCGTTTACGGCGCCGGCGTGATCGGTTGCGAATACGCCTCGATCTTCAGCGGCCTGGGTGTACTGGTCGAGCTGGTGGACAACCGTGGCCAATTGCTGAGCTTCCTGGATTCGGAAATTTCCCAGGCCCTGAGTTATCACTTCAGCAACAACAACATCACGGTTCGCCATAACGAAGACTATGACCGCGTCGAAGGCGTGGACAATGGCGTGATCCTGCACCTCAAGTCCGGCAAGAAGATCAAGGCCGACGCCTTGCTCTGTGCAACGGCCGTACCGGCAACACCGATCAGTTGGGTCTGGAAAACATCGGCGTGAAGGTCAACAGCCGTGGCCAGATCGAAGTCGACGAGGCGTACCGCACCTGCGTGCCGAACATCTACGGCGCCGGTGACGTGATCGGCTGGCCAAGCCTGGCCAGTGCCGCCCACGACCAGGGCCGTTCGGCCGCTGGCAGTATCGTCGATAACGGTAGCTGGCGCTTTGTGAACGACGTGCCGACCGGCATCTACACCATTCCGGAGATCAGCTCGATCGGCAAGAACGAGCAGGAGCTGACCCAGGCCAAGGTGCCGTACGAAGTGGGCAAGGCGTTCTTCAAGAGCATGGCGCGGGCGCAGATCGCCGGCGAGCCGCAAGGCATGCTGAAGATCCTGTTCCACCGTGAAACCCTGGAAGTGCTGGGCGTTCACTGCTTCGGTTATCAGGCGTCGGAGATCGTGCACATCGGTCAGGCGATCATGAACCAGCCGGGCGAACTGAACACACTCAAGTACTTCGTCAACACCACGTTCAACTACCCGACCATGGCCGAAGCCTATCGGGTAGCGGCGTACGACGGCCTCAACCGGCTTTTGAGCGGCTCCGGCCGGGGAGACCGATTTCAGCAATTCTCGAGCGTGGCGGTGGCCAAACCGGGAAAGTCTGTAATCAGGCTGTCAACGCCGAAGTCGGCGAGTCTGCGCATCAGCGCAGGCTCGTTGACGGTCCACACCGACACATGCAGCCCCTGACGCTGCGCCCTTTGCAGGCGTTCCGGCGTGCACAGGGTCCAGTTCAGCGCCAGAATCACAGCCATAGCTGGCCGCGACCTTCAGCGGGTCGAGCCAGGCATACTCGGCCACCAGCCCGCGGGATACGTCCGGCACCAACTCCAGCGCAGCCTTGAGCACTTCACGGGAACTGGAGGTGATGGTCACCTTGTCCATCAGGCCATGACGCTGGGCCATTTCGCGAATCGCCAGCACGGTGGTCGCGGCACGCATCCGTGATGCACTTTTGACTTCCAGCTGCCAGTGATCGAAGTCGCATTTCTCGAACAGTTCTTCCAGCGTCGGAATCGGGCAGGGCTTGATCCAGCCCGGGCCACCCTTGCGTGCGTCATAGGTCACAAGCTCAGCCGCCGTGTGTTCGACGACCTTGCCGCGACGGTCAGTAGTGCGTTTGAGGGTCGGGTCGTGGATGACCATCAGCTCGCCGTCCATGGACAGGTGCAGGTCCAGTTCGCAACGACGCACGCCGTGCTTGAGACATTCCTGAAAGCTGGTCAGGGTGTTTTCCGGTGCTTCGCCCTTGGCGCCGCGATGGCCGTAGATGAGGGTCACGGTTCTTCCTTAAATTAATTGCCTGATTCGAGTTGTTCGCGGGCCAGGCGTCGTTCCTGGGCCTGCTTTTGCAAGATGTGGCGGGCCAACAGTTGGCGCTGGGCGTCGGTCAGGTGCTCGAACTCGGTGCCGATGTCATAGCCATCGCCCTTGCGGTCGCAATGGGTGACGCGAGCGCGCAGCAGCAGGCCCAGGGCTTGCGGCATCAGTACCAGCTTGACCGACAGGCGTGCGCCGGTGGCTATGGGCGAGGGATGCTGAAAGTCGATACCGCCTTCGGAGATGATCACCGGCTGCGGCTCGCCGATTTGCCCGAGCACGGTGATGGCGATCACCTGGCTCAGCAAATCGATGCGTTTGTTCTGGGATTTGAGGAACGCCGCGATGGTCCGGTCGCGTTCGCTGATCTGGCGCAACAGGTGTTGCGACTCGAATTCGCTCAGGTGCAGTTCGCTGAGCAGGTTGAAGAGCGGGGAAGCATCTTGCAACACTTCCTGGCCTGCCGCTTCAGTAGCGGACAGGGGCCGAATTTCCAGTGCGATCGTATCCTCGATACGGTAGTATTCGCGGCGATCTTCTTCATCTAATGTCGACATGGCGAACCCATGGTAGCGGCGGTGGTCTGAGTGTAAAGCTGGTTATCGACCCCCGCCACAAGGACGTTCCTTTTCCCTCCGAACAAGCCCCGACATGTTCAGACCTCTCTTCGTATTTATCGGCACGCGTTACACCCGTGCAAAGCGTCGCAATCATTTTGTGTCATTCATTTCCCTGACTTCGATGATCGGGCTCGCCCTTGGCGTGGTCGTGATGATCGTGGTGCTGTCGGTGATGAACGGCTTCGATCATGAGATGCGCACCCGCGTGCTGGGCATGGTGCCCCACGCGACCATCGAGTCCGGCGAGCCGATCAGCGATTGGCAAGGCCTGGCGGCCAAGGTCAGGCAGAACCCGCAGGTGACGGCCGTGGCGCCGTTTACGCAAATGCAGGGTTTGCTGACCAATAACGGCAAGGTCTCGAAAGTCCTGCTCAATGCCATCGACCCGGCGCAAGAGCGCCAGGTGTCGATCATCGATCACTTCATGACCCAGGGAAAACTCGACGATCTGGTGCCGGGTGAGTTCGGCATCGTCATCGGCGACAAGGCCGCGGCCAAGCTCGGTGCGGCCGTCGGCGACAAGCTGACCTTCGTTGCCCCGGAGGTCACCGTGACCCCGGCCGGGATGTTCCCGCGCATGAAGCGCTTTACCGTGGTCGGCATTTTCCATGTCGGCGCCGGTGAGCTCGATGGCTATCTCGGCGTCACCAACCTGCAGGATCTGGCCCGGCTGCACCGCTGGAAGCCGGATCAGGTCCAGGGCCTGCGCCTGAAGTTCGACGACCTGTTCCAGGCACCGCGCACCGCGTGGAGCATCGCCCGCGATCTTGGCGAGGACCGTTACTACGCCCGGGACTGGACCCGCACCCACGGTAACCTGTACCAGGCGATCCGCATGGAAAAGGCCATGATCGGCCTGTTGCTGCTGCTGATCGTTGCCGTCGCGGCGTTCAACATCATTTCCACACTGGTGATGGTGGTGAACGACAAGAAGGGCGACATCGCGATCCTGCGCACACTGGGCGCCACGCCAGGCACGATCATGCGCACGTTCATGGTGCAGGGCACCGTCATTGGCGTGGTCGGCACGGCCATTGGCGCCGTGGTCGGCATCTTCGCCGCGTTGAATGTGAGTGCCGCGATCTCGGCCCTCGAAGGCCTGATCGGCCACAAATTCCTCAACGCCGACGTGTATTTCATCGATTACCTGCCGTCGCAGGTGCAGAGCCAGGACGTCGTGATGGTCTGCTCCGCGGCGTTGGTCCTGAGTTTCCTCGCCACCCTGTATCCAGCCTGGCGTGCCGCGCGCACCCAGCCGGCGGAGGCGCTACGCTATGAGTGAGTCGGGCATGAGTGATAAAGCAATCTTGAGTTGCCGCAACCTGGGCAAATCCTACGAGGAAGGTCCGGAGTCGGTAGAGGTCCTGGCCGGGCTGCAACTGGAAATGCATCCGGGTGAGCGTGTGGCGATTGTCGGCAAGTCGGGCTCGGGCAAAAGTACCTTGCTCAATCTGCTGGGCGGCCTCGATACACCGACCAAGGGCAGCGTCTGGCTCGACGGTGAAGAACTGTCGGCGCTGAGCGAGAAGAAACGCGGCCTGTTGCGCAATCGCGCCCTCGGCTTCGTGTACCAGTTCCACCACCTGCTGCCGGAATTCACCGCCCTGGAAAACGTCTGCATGCCGCTGCTGATCGGCAAGACGGCGATTCCTGAAGCGCGTCAACGGGCCACGGCGTTGCTGGAGCGGGTAGGGCTGGGCCATCGCCTGGAGCACAAGCCGGCCGAATTGTCCGGTGGTGAGCGTCAGCGTGTGGCCATCGCCCGCGCCCTGGTGAACACACCGGGCCTGGTGATGCTCGACGAGCCGACCGGCAACCTCGACGCCCACACCGCCCAGGGGATCCAGGACTTGATGCTGGAGCTCAGCACCTCGATGCGCACGGCGTTCCTGGTAGTCACCCACGACATGAACCTGGCCCGCCAGATGGATCGCGTCCTGCACCTGCAGGAAGGTTGCCTAACCCCCATCTGATTGGCTGAAACCCGGTGCCTGAAAGGGCATCGGGTCTTTTATTCTTATACGGTGCCCCAGCGAATGTTCAGACCGTTATCGATCTTTATCGGCACGCGCTATACCCGCGCCAAGCGCCGCAATCGCTTTGTTTCCTTCATCTCGATGACGTCGATGATCGGCCTCGCCCTCGGCGTGCTGGCGATGATCGTGGTGTTGTCGGTGATGAACGGCTTTCAGCGCGAAATGAGCTCGCGCATCCTTGGCATGGTGCCTCACGCCACCATCGTCGGCGTCAACCCGATTGATGACTGGAAGCCGGTGGCAGCGGCGGCGATGAAAAATCCGCAAGTGACGGCGGCAGTGCCGTTCACCGAGATGGAAGGCATGCTCTCCTACAAGGGCACGATGCAGCCAATCCAGGTCAGCGGTGTCGACCCGGCGCTGGAAGGCCAGGTGTCGATCGTTGCCAAACACATCGTCCAGGGCAGTCTCGAAGCCCTGAAACCGGGCGAATTCGGCGTGGTGATCGGCGAGATCACGGCGCGCCGCTTCCGCTTGAACGTCGGCGACAAGATCACCCTGATCGTGCCGGAAGTCAGCAATGCACCGGGTGGCATTACCCCACGCATGCAACGCCTGAATGTGGTCGGCGTGTTCAAGGTCGGCGCCGAACTGGATGGCACGATGGCGCTGATCCACATGGCCGATGCCGCGCAGATGCAGCACTGGGAGCCGAATCAGGTGCAGAGCGTGCGCCTGGCGGTGAAGGACCTGTATGCCGCGCCACAAGTGTCGAGCGACATCGCTACAGGCTTGGGTGGCGCCTACAAGGCTGACGACTGGACCCACACCCAGGGCAGCCTGTTCAGTGCAATGAAAATGGAAAAAACCATGATCGGCCTGCTGTTGCTGATGATCGTCGCGGTGGCGGCGTTCAACATCATCGCGACCCTGATCATGGTGGTGAACGACAAGGGCGCGGACATCGCGATCCTGCGTACCATCGGCGCCACGCCGCGGGAGATCATGGCGATCTTCATGGTGCAAGGCACCGTGATCGGCATCGTCGGCACTCTGATTGGCGGTGTGTTGGGCGTGATTGCCGCGTTGAACGTCAGCGAGATGGTGGGCTGGATCGAACGGGTCAGCGGGCAGCACATCTTCAGTTCCGATGTGTATTTCGTCAGCAACCTGCCGTCCGAGCTGCAAGGCGCGGACGTGGCGCTGATCTGCACGGCGGGCTTCGTCATGAGCTTCCTGGCCACGGTTTACCCGGCATGGCGGGCGGCGAAGATCGAGCCGGCTACTGCTCTGCGGTATTCGTAAGCTTCAAGATTGCTTTCGCGGGCAAGCCCGCTCCCACAGGGATCTGCGTCGTACACAGATTATGTGAACGCCACAAAACACTGTGGGAACGGGCTTGCCCGCGAAGAGGCCGGAACTGCTGGCCTCAATCTCCTTTTGGTAACTCAATCACAAACCTGGTCCATCCATTGTCCGATTCACAACGAATCTGCCCACCATGGGCGCGGATGATCGACCGGGTGATCGCCAACCCCAATCCCGCATGTTCACTGCTGCCTTCGCGGCGTGCCGGGTCAGCCCGGTAAAAACGGTCGAACAAGCGCGGCAGCAACTGCGGATCAATGCCGGCTCCCGAATTCTCCACCCGCAGGCTCAGGCAATCGGGCTGCTCGTCAATCCTGACCTGTACCGTGCCCTGGGCCGGGGTGAAGCGCAGCGCATTGTCCAGCAGGTTCGACAGCGCTCGTCGTAACATGCTGCGGTCACCTTCCAAGTGTCCAAGGCCTACGCGGCTAAGCGTGACCTGGGCGTCTTCTGCCAGCGGTGCAAAAAACTCCAGCAGCAGGTCTGCCTCTTGCGCCAGTTCCAGCGATTCGCGTTTGGGGATCAACAGTCCATGGTCAGCCTTGGCCAGATAGAGCATGTCGTTGACCAGTTGCGCCATCCATTGCAGTTCTTCGAGGTTGCTGTGCAGGGCTTCGCGGTAGTCCTCGAGGGGGCGAGGGCGGGTGAGGGTGACCTGGGTGTGGGTCAGCAGGTTCGACAGTGGCGTGCGCAGTTCATGGGCAATGTCGGCGGAGAACGCGGACAGGCGCTGAAACGAGTCGTCGAGGCGTCCGAGCATGGCGTTGAAATGGTGGGCCATTTCCGCCAGTTCCGGCGGCATGTTTTCTTCGGGCAACCGCGAGTTCAGCGATTGCGCCGAAACACCACTGGCAACCGCACTGATCCGCCGCAACGGGCGCAAGCCGCTGCGTGCCGCCCAGGCGCCCAGCAGCGCAGTGGCCAGGGCTGACAGGCCGACGGTCAGCCAGATCAAATGCTGCATGCGTTGCAGAAAGTGCTGGTGGTGGGTGATGTCCAGCAGCAAGGTCAGTTGCGGTGATTCGGGTTTGTCCGGGAAAAGCGGCGCATTCAGGACGCGGTAATCCGTGCCTTCGTGGCTCACCGTCGACAATCCGGGCTGGCTCGGCAATGCCTGCGGAAGGTTCGTCGCGCTGTCATACCAGCGCCGGCCGTCGCTGCCAGTGATTCGCAGGGACAGATCAGCCTGTCGGCTTAGTTTCTCCACCAGCTTCACTTGGCTGTCACTCGACTGAAAGTCGTGCAGGGCCCGACGCAAGCCAATCAACTTGCCGTCCAGCAGTTGCTGGTCGAGCTCAATGAAATGCGCCTCACTGGCACGGCTGAACAGCACCCCGGCGAACAACGACACCACGGCGGTGCATGCCGCAAACAGCAGCGCCAGCCGGCTGCTCAAGGACAGACGGCGCATCAGGCGGGGCGCTCTTCAAGGACATAACCCATGCCACGCACAGTGTGGATCAGCTTGTTGGGGAATTCATCGTCGATCTTCAGGCGCAGGCGACGGATCGCCACCTCGATGACATTGGTGTCGCTGTCGAAATTCATGTCCCAGACCTGGGACGCAATCAGCGACTTGGGCAGGACTTCACCCTGGCGGCGCAGGAGCATTTCCAGCAGGGCGAACTCCTTGGCGGTGAGATCGATACGCTGGCCGCTGCGTTCGACCCGGCGACGGATCAGGTCCAGGCGCAAATCGGCCAGTTGCAGGCTGGTCTCTTGCGGCGTGGCGCTACCGCGACGCAACAGGCTGCGCACTCGCGCCAGCAGCTCGGAAAAGGCAAACGGCTTGACCAGATAATCGTCGGCGCCCAGTTCAAGGCCGTGAACCCTGTCCTCCACGGCGTCACGCGCGGTCAGAAAAAGCACCGGCGTGTCCAGGCCAGCACTGCGCACGGCTTGAAGAATCTGCCAGCCATCGCGACCGGGCAGCATCACATCGAGAATCAGCAGGGCATATTCGCCGCTGAGGGCCAATTGCTGGCCGGTGTTGCCGTCGGCCACCAGTTCCGTGTTGAACCCGGCCTCGGCCAGGCCCTGGCGCAGGTAATGGCCGGTTTTCGGTTGGTCTTCGACGATCAGCAGTTTCATGGGCGACTCATGGCAAATGGTACGAACGCTTTATACCGTGGGCAGCGATCGCACAGGTCAAGCTTACAAAGTTGTAATCTGGCTGTCAGGTTGCGGGCAGTGCCGGCAGTTTAGAGTTTTCCGCATGCTGAGCCTTATCTTGTTGGAGTACGACGATGTTTTTACGCAAATCCGTGGCGCAAATCCTGTGTTTGCTGGCGCTGAGTTCACCGGTGTGGGCGGACGCCGGGCATAGCTACGATTTTGGCCAGCCGGCCCCGGCGGCCAAGGCGACCCGCAGTGTCGAGGTGGTCATGGGCGACATGTCCTTCACGCCGCAGGCCATCGACATCAAGGCCGGGGAAACCGTGCGCTTCGTTCTGATCAATAAAGGCCGGTTGTTGCATGAGTTCAATCTCGGGGATGCAGCGATGCATGCCAGACACCAGCAGGAAATGATGCAGATGCAACAGAGCGGCATGCTGATGCCGACCGCCATGAAGGCAATGGACCACGGCGACATGGCCGGCATGGATCACGGCAATATGGATCACGGCATGAAGCATGACGACCCGAACAGCGTGCTGGTGGAGCCGGGCCAGACCGCCGAGCTGACCTGGACCTTCAGCAAGGCCACCAACCTCGAGTTTGCCTGCAACATCCCCGGCCATTACCAGGCCGGCATGGTCGGTAAACTGACTGTCAGTCAGTAAGCACTCAAAGGCGGGAGCAAAGGCTGGTAGAATCCGCTGATTCTTCAGTCAGGTTTCCGCCATGCATCCCGCAGCCGAACACTCGCCGCTGGGCAAGTCCAGCGAATACATCGCCACTTACACGCCGTCCTTGCTGTTCCCGATCCCGCGCACCGCGAAGTGGGCGGAGCTGGGCCTGACGGCGCAAACCCTGCCGTATAAAGGCGTGGACTTCTGGAACTGCTTCGAACTGTCCTGGCTGCTGCCGTCGGGCAAGCCCGTGGTGGCGATCGGCGAATTCAGCATTCCGGCGGATTCGCCGAACATCATCGAGTCGAAGTCGTTCAAGCTGTACCTCAACTCCCTGAACCAGACGCCGTTTGCCGATACCGCGAGCCTTGAGGCAACGCTGGCGAGGGATTTGTCGACGGCGGCCGGCAAGCCGGTGGGTGTGCGCATTCGCAGTCTCAAGGATGTCGAGAGCGAAGGCGTCGTGGCGTTGCCGGGCGTGTGCATCGACGAGCTGGATATCAGCGTCAGCAACTACGAGCATCCACGCCCGGAACTGCTGCGTTGCGATGATTCGCGCATTGTCGAGGAGTGCGTGCACAGCCATTTGCTCAAGTCCAACTGCCCGGTCACCAGCCAGCCGGACTGGGGCAGCGTGGTGGTGGAGTACCGTGGTGCGGCGCTGGATCATGCGAGCCTGCTCGAGTACATCGTCAGCTTCCGTCAGCATTCGGATTTCCATGAGCAATGTGTGGAGCGGATCTTCCTTGACCTGCAGCGGTTGCTCAAACCGGAGAAACTGACGGTGTATGCGCGTTATGTGCGTCGTGGCGGGCTGGATATCAACCCGTATCGCAGTACTGAAACCGTTCAACTGCCGAACCACCGCCTGGTCCGTCAGTAACGCTTTAATGTGGGAGCGGGCTTGCTCGCGAAGGCGGCTTCACATTCAACGACGATGTTGCCTGACCCACCGATTTCGCGAGCAAGCCCGCTCCCACAGGGGATTTGCATTGCCAAACGCAGAAATGAAAGAGCCCTGCTATCGCTAGCAGGGCTTTTTTGCGTCTGGCGGGGTTCAGATTCCCATGTTGGCCAAGGCCTGCCCGATGTTGCGCAGGGTGCCGGCAAGCGTCGGATGTTCGAGTTCGAAGCGCTCGACAGCCAGGTTGACGCCATCGGCGAGGCTGGAATCCGGGATTTTGGTTTCGAGCTCAAGCTTCGACTCGATCTGTACCATCAGCTCGTGAAGCTCGGCGCGTTCGGCATCAGACAACGGAGGATTCTGTTCCAATTGCTCGCGCAGGGCATTGAGCTGTTCTTGCAGTTCGCGGGCAGGCATGGCGTTCTTCCTTCTATCGATAGGCACTGGCATAGACCATGGCGGCACGCCAAGGCGGCGCGCCAAAGGTCTATGGCTGACCTTTAGATTAATCCACTCGCGCGCAACCTGCATGATCTCGGTCAGGGCTTTTCGCCCTTGAGCCGACGCAAGCTGATATCGGCCAGGCAGGTGTCGAGTTCACCGAGGTGATCGATCACCGAATGCACGCCCAGGCCGAACAGTTGCATCGTGGCCTTGGCGCGTTTGATGTCGCGCTCCTGCTGGCTCAACGCCTGCCATTCCTGGGGCGTCAACCCGCACAGCGAGCCGCAGGACGCCAGGCCGATGGTCCACAACCCGGCATTGAGCCCCGCTTGCAGCAAGCGGGGTTCACCGCTCACCAGTACACAACCGTCGAGTCGGTCGACGTTCAGGGTCATCAAGGCCTGCCAGCAGGCATTCGGGGCGGGCCATGGATTGTATGTTTCTGGATGTTGCGAAGGTTTGATCCATTCCGGCAGTGCAGCGGCCAGGGAGTGGCTGAGGGCAGGGGGCAGTTCATCGAGCCAGGCGCAGGGGATTTGCTGGCGCTGCAAGCTGCGCAGGCTATCCAGTGCGCCGGGCGTGGTCTCGGCGTGTTCGGCCGAGTGGCTGCCGTGCCGGTGCGTGTGTGCGCCGAAATCCACCAGGCAGCCGCTGAGGCCGAACAGTATGGCAGTCAGGCTGGGGGCAGTTTGGGGCAAGGCTTCGGCGAGCGGCATGAGGACGTCCCTGAAATAGCCTGAAAGCTAACGGCTGACGGTGACAGTTGAGTGACATGGATGTGAATCGCCCACATTTGGCACGATTCCTTCGGTATGGATTTCGTGCAAAGTGCCTTAAACGGCGATTACGTCTTATACTTGCCAACTTATTGCTTGGGCCAAGCGCCCGAGCCGGTACAAACCAAGGAGTTTTTTTTCTATGCGCTGGAGCAATCATCTAGCCAGGATTTGTGTATGCGCCAGTGTGATGCTGGTTCCGTTCGTTGCCCAGGCAGCCACGGAAGAGGATCCTTGGGAAAGCGTCAACCGCCCGATTTACAAGTTCAACGACGTGATCGACACCTACGCGCTGAAACCCCTGGCCCAGGGCTACCAGTACGTGACGCCGCAGTTTGTCGAAGACGGCGTTCACAACTTCTTCCGCAACATCGGCGATGTGCGCAACCTGGCCAACGATATCCTGCAGGCCAAACCTCGCGCCGCGGGCGTTGATACCGCACGAATCATTTTCAACACCACCTTCGGCTTGCTGGGCGTCATTGATGTCGGGACCAAAATGGGCCTGCAGCGCAATGACGAGGACTTCGGTCAGACACTGGGCTACTGGGGTGTCGGCAGCGGCCCTTACGTGATGCTGCCACTGCTGGGGCCAAGCACCTTGCGTGATGCGCCGTCCAAGTACGTCGACAGCTATACCGGTGCTTATCGTTACGTCAACGACGTGCCTGTGCGTAACTCGTTCTTTGCCCTGGACATCATCGATACCCGTGCCAACCTGCTGTCGAGCGAGAAGCTGATCACCGGCGACAAGTACACCTTCATTCGTAATGCGTACCTGCAGAACCGTGAATTCAAGGTGAAAGACGGTCAGGTGGAAGACGATTTTTAACGTCGACCGGTAAATTGAGAAGGCGGCCATCAAGGCCGCCTTTTTTGTCTGCGAAGACCCGCATGCGGTTGAAATCGCGCTTTTCACTGCAGGCCCGACCGGTTTGACTCATGGGTTCGAACCTTTCATTGGGTTACGGATTTGTCTGTTCTTATAACTCTCGGTGATTTGACAAATAAAGACGTCAAGCGACCATCGGCGTGAGCTTGAAACGCCCCGCGGATGGGAGTACCGTCTGCGCCTTAGAAGGGCACCTCTGGTGAACATGTGTGTAGGGCAAATGCCCGAAAGCGGTGCGACAGAGAGGCTAGAAAGCGAATCCAGTAGTCAGTGCCGGGCCAAAGTCCCCGCCTGCTACGCCAACCTAATTCTGGCGCCGTTTGCCCACATGCCAAAAACCAGTGCCACGCTGCTGATAATCGATGATGACGAAGTAGTGCGCGCGAGCCTCGCCGCCTATTTGGAAGACAGTGGTTTCAGCGTCTTGCAGGCCAGCAATGGTCAGCAGGGTCTTCAGGTATTCGAGCAAGACAAGCCCGACTTGGTCATCTGCGATCTGCGCATGCCGCAGATGGGCGGACTCGAACTCATCCGCCAGGTCACCGAGCTGTCGCCGCAAACGCCGGTGATTGTGGTTTCGGGTGCGGGCGTGATGAACGACGCGGTCGAAGCCCTGCGCCTGGGCGCAGCGGACTACCTGATCAAGCCTCTCGAAGATCTGGCCGTGCTCGAGCACTCTGTGCGCCGGGCCCTGGATCGTGCGCGCCTGTTGCTGGAGAACCAGCGCTACCGCGAGAAGCTGGAGAAGGCCAACCGCGAGCTCGCTGCCAGCCTGAACCTGCTCCAGGAGGACCAGAACGCCGGTCGCCAGGTGCAGATGAACATGCTGCCGGTCAGCCCATGGGCCATCGACGAGTTCAAGTTCGCTCACCAGATCATCCCGTCGCTGTACCTGTCGGGTGATTTCGTCGACTACTTCCGGGTCGACGAGCGCCGGGTAGCCTTTTACCTGGCGGACGTTTCCGGTCATGGTGCCTCTTCAGCCTTCGTCACCGTGCTGTTGAAGTTCATGACCACGCGCTTGCTGTTCGAATCCAAGCGCAGCGGCACCTTGCCGGAATTCAAGCCTTCAGAGGTTCTTGGTCATATCAACCGGGGCCTGATCAGTTGTAAGCTGGGTAAACACGTCACAATGGTCGGTGGAGTCATCGACGAGGAGACCGGTTTGTTGACCTATAGCATCGGCGGTCATCTGCCGTTGCCAGTGTTGTACACGCCAGACAGTGTTCGATATCTGGATGGGCGTGGTCTGCCGGTGGGCCTTTTCAACGAAGCCACCTACGAAGACCACCTGCTGGAACTGCCACCGACGTTCAGCCTGACGCTAATGTCCGATGGCATTCTGGACCTTTTGCCAGAACCCACACTCAAAGAAAAAGAAGCGGCGTTGCCCCAACGGGTCAAGGCGGCGGGCGGCACCCTGGATGGGTTGCGGCAGGTTTTTGGATTGGCCACGCTAGGGGAGATGCCGGATGATATCGCCCTGTTGGTGTTGAGCAGGAATCTTTGATGAGTACCGGTAGAATCCAGTTCGCCGAGCAGGATGGCACCTTCGTCCTGAAGTTCGTCGGTGAAGTTCGCCTGACCCTGTGTTCGGCGTTGGATGCGACTATTGAGCGGATCTTCAGCGCGTTGAATTTCAACGCGATCGTGATCGATCTGACCGAAACCCGCAGCATCGACAGCACCACGCTTGGCCTGCTGGCCAAGCTGTCGATCCTGTCGCGGCAGAAAGTCGGCCTGCTGCCGACCGTCGTCACCACCCACGAAGACATCACGCGGCTACTGCAGTCCATGGGCTTCGAGCAGGTGTTCAACATCGTAGACAAACCTGTACCGTGCCCGGAATGCCTGGACGACCTGCCAGACCAGGATCAGTCCGAAGAAGTGGTGCGGATCAAAGTGCTCGAAGCGCACAAAATCCTCATGGGCCTGAACGACACCAATCGCGAAGCCTTCCATGACCTGGTGAATGCGCTGGAGCGGCACTGATTTCCTGAAGTGATGTGGGTCTGACAGGCCCCCATCGCGAGCAAGCTCGCTCCCACAGGTTCTTCGTTCAGCACACGACCTCAGCCATCCCGCAAATCCCTGTGGGAGCGAGCTTGCTCGCGATGGCGTCCTGACAGTCACCAGGCACATGCAAAAAAGGGCGAACCTGTGAGGGTTCGCCCTTTTTGCGTTGGCTGTCAGCTGTTACAGCTTGGCCTGCAACAACGCCTCGAGCTTCTCCTGATCCCGCGCGAACTGACGAATGCCTTCAGCCAGTTTTTCGGTCGCCATCGCATCTTCGTTGGACAGCCAGCGGAACTGCGATTCGTTGAGGCTCAGGCGCGCTTCACCGGCATGGCCCGGCACCAGTTTGCGCTCCAGCTTGCCGGTATCCGCTGCCAGCTTGTCGATCAGGTCCGGGCTGATGGTCAGGCGGTCGCAGCCGGCCAGTTGTTCGATCTGGCCCAGATTGCGGAAGCTCGCCCCCATGACCACGGTCTTGTAGTCATTGGCCTTGTAGTAGTTGTAGATGCGCGTCACCGACTGCACGCCCGGATCATCCGCGCCGGTGTAGTCGTTGCCGTTGGCTTTCTTGTACCAGTCATAGATACGGCCTACGAACGGCGAAATCAGGAACACCCCTGCATCGGCACAAGCGGCTGCCTGTGCGAAGGAGAACAGCAGGGTCAGGTTGGTCTGGATGCCTTCCTTTTCCAGGATTTCGGCAGCGCGGATGCCTTCCCAGGTGGATGCGATCTTGATCAGTACGCGGTCGCGGCCGATGCCAGCCTTGTCGTACAGCTCGATCAGGCGATGCGCGCGCTTCAACATGGCGTCAGTGTCGAACGACAGGCGGGCATCCACTTCGGTGGAAATGCGGCCCGGGATCACTTTCAGGATTTCTTGCCCCACGGCCACGCCAAAACGGTCGCTGGCCAGGCCGACATCGCCCTTGCAGTCTTTGACGCAGGCGTTCAGCAGCTCGGCATACGCGGGAATGGCCGCGGCCTTGAGCAGTAGCGAAGGGTTGGTGGTGGCGTCCACGGGTTTAACGCGAGCGATAGCTTCGAAGTCGCCGGTGTCGGCAACTACGGTTGTCATTTGTTTGAGTTGTTCCAGCTTGGAAGTCATGAGCGTGCTCTGTCCTATGGGTCTGATGACATTACCCGAGCGCTGACAGCCACTCAAGGGCGTGTATGTGTATCGACGGCCCCTGCGGCAACAACCTGAAAACGGCTGTTTGAAAGGTGGGGCGCGGTATCGATGAATAGGATGCCAGGCAGGCTCACAGGTTCAACTGATCTGACGGCTAACGCCTTGCAATCAGATCACCTGGCGCCTGAATCCTCTGATAACTCTCGCGTCACCTTGCATGTAATTACCGATATCGTTGAAGTCTATAGCGTTCGATTGCGGGCTCAATAATTGTTATAAAAAGTCGATTAATACCTTGGCCAAGTTGGTCTTTGCACTAACAAGTGTAATGTTATCTGGCAGAGGTTTTGATCGTTAGAATACGTCCAGTACATATGTGGAATAAAGTGTAGTGTGATAATTGCGAATATGTGTTTGTAGCAATAACTTCACAACGTGAAGAGGAATATGTTTTTGGATGCGTTTGATGATTTGATGCTTGGCTACGCACTAAAAAAACTGACCGGCGTGTTTGAAGAAATCACGGAGGTTTCGAAAAGCACCGCTTCGGACAAGGCGACCTGCGTGCTGGGTATCGGACAATCCAAAAACGCCAAAAAAGTCCCCGTCTGGTTGGCACGTCTGAGAGTCAACACCCCTTATCAAGTCACGCATGTCCTGATCGATCAGATGCACGCCTCTCGAAAACTCAACCGCGACCTGCGCTTCGCGGCACAAGCTGCCTTGCTGGAAGCCCTGATAGAGGACGGACTGGCAATGCACATCGCGAGTTATTCAATGGTTATCGTAGAAAATCGTCTGAAGTGCTTTTCGGATCGATGAGCGTTGCATCTACTGAACACGCACCCAGTGTCCATGACACTGGAAAATTGCATGAGGCGTGAGGAAGTAGATTGGTCTCAAAACTGTACATCACACAATACGCCGGAATCACCGTCATGCTTCCAGCGGCCATGGTCGTCGCGGGTTGGTTATGGTGCACGGCATCCAGAAAACTCGCCCTCTTATGGCTAGGCGTACTGTTCGTAGCCTATTTCGTCGTAGGTATCAGTAAAGTGCTGTTCAAAGGCTGGGGGATCGGCCTGGAAAGCCTGGATATCGCGGTCATCAGCGGCCACGCCATGAACGCCTGCCTGGTGTCGACCGTTGTGTTGAGTTTGCTATTGCGCCAACTGGATCATCGTCTTCGATGGCTGGCACTGGGGGCGGGGCTGCTGTCGACCTGGTGGTTCAGCGTCCAGTATGTCGGGCAGACGATTCATCCTCTGCCGGAAGCCATTGCCGGGGCAGTGGTGGGGTCAGCCGCGGCGTGCGTATTTCTTTTCAGACTGGAGAGAAAGGAAGTCCGCAAAATTCCCCGGACGGCCCTCATGCTGGGGCTCGCGATTATCATGCTGAGTACGAGCATTCCAAAATATACGGCTGAGAGGCTCTTGAACTCTTTTGCAGTAACTCTTTCGGGGGCAGAAAAGGCATTCATGCAGCCTCACTGGCGCACTTCCGGTGAGTCATCAAGATCAAGGTTGTAGATTTTTCTTCGATCGTGAGTTCTGGCGAAGTGGCGTCACCAGCACTCACGACTATTTTTGTCTTCGATCCGATCCAGCAGCTCTGCAGTCTTTTTCTGCATCAGTGCAACATCGCCTCGACTCTCAACCTTCAACAGGATCTCGCTCTCCGATGGGCAGATCCTGAAGCGCCATTCAGCGAACGTCAGGCTTAGGCCGTCACTGTCATCCACATCCAGTGCATCATTGGCATACAGGGTTCGCAAGTGCTCGAGTACCGCAACGGGATTACCGACCCTGCGCCGAATATCACCCGAGGAAGGAAAGAGCCCAATGCGCTCCACCAACAACTTTGGCTCCGGGGTGATAGTGGAGGGAGCACTTTCGTAGGTCCGCAACCAGGCCATCAATCCACTGTTGCCCTCGGTGAACTTCTGCCCCAAAACCATATTGCCCGGTGCAAAAGGGTCCAGCGATTTATAGCCAGCGTCGATCGGTGATCTGGAAGCGTTCATGGTGGTCTGCCTTGCAAAAGATTGATGGCCGCTCAGAAGCGCGGCACCCAAGAGCTGAAAAAATTCCGTTTACAGGCCTTTCTTGTACAAATTCTCACAACAGAAATGGGTCGCGTCGATTCAGTGCTTTGATGTTTGCAGGCGTGTTCTCGCTATGCTCTTGGACGAAGCCATAGTCTTGAGTGTCCGGGAACTCAGTGGACTGTTTGACTGGCTACTTAACGGTTTCGCTCTGTAAGGCGATGCATTCCACCGAGAGCTTCTGACTGCTTGCCCGACCAATGACGCATCCAGCGCCACGCCATCAAGCCGCTCAACACACCGACGGCATTCGCCAAGGCGTCGTAAGGTGATGCCGTGCGCAGCGGCATCAGTCCTTGTGCATACTCGATCAGGATCCCCGTCAGCAGACAAGCCAGGGCGATCCAGCGCACGTTGACTCGCGGGAAGGCCAGCCGGCAACTAAACGACAACGCGAAAAAACCTATCAAGTGATGCAGCTTGTCTTCCTGGGCAAAGGCTTCGGGAATGGGTTGCGCGCGCAACCCGGCTGCCAGCAAGACCACGCCAACGCTGATGAAAAACAGCGTTCGTATCCATTGGGGAAGCTTTGTAACGCCCAGGAATAACGAACTCATTCGGTGATTTTCTCAAAGTTTTTATAGAACGCATCTTTGTCGCGGCCATCGGTCATGGTGTGCAGCGAATACTGGCGGTTGAGACGCGCGCCACCATCGCGAGTCAGCGGAGCCCAGACCAGGCTGGCGCGACGCATCGTGGAAACACTCATCAACTCGTCGAAGGGGACCGAGATATAGATACCTTTGTCGAAGCTACCCTCGCCGAACTCTTCTGAAGTGGCCGTGGTGCGGGTGACCCAGCCACCGAACTTCACGCCGTTACTGAATTCATGCGACACATCAAACGTGGCACCCCAATCGCGCGCCAGGTAGCGTCCGACACTGACCGCCGCCTGCAAATCGAACGGCAGTTCCGTATAGGTGGTGATATGACCGGTCACGGTCTTGTACCCGCGCAGGCCAAACCCCTGGTCAAACTCACGCTGGCGTACATAGTTCAAGTCAGCACCCAAGGCCCAGCGCTCGCCCATGGGGCGGTACAGCAATTCACCACCGACCCCGGCGAACATTGACTCCAGATAGCCGCCATACACCATGCCATACAAGTCTTGATCCAGTTGCTTGGCGTGGTTGAGCTGAAATGTCGGCATCGTTACATCGGAGGTGATGACGTACTTGCGCAAATCGGTCCGCACTCGGGGCAGGTTGCTCGGCGCGTCGTACTTGAACTTGTCGAAGTTGTTCAGGAGATTGGTGCTGATGACCGCGCTCGTCCACGTACTGCGGGTAAAGCGGTATTCTGCGTCCACATCAGCGGTCAACTGGTACAGCAAACCGTCAGGGCCGCCAATGTTTTGCTTGTAACCCAGGCCGATACCATAGGTAAAGCGCTCGAGGGCCTGGGTGTACAGCGTGTTTTCAATGTGTGGCGTGGCCCGGTTCACTTCGGTGGTGCGGTGCAGGTCTGTAAGGTCTTGCCGGTTGTTCACCACTTCCCGGAAGGTTTCGCGGGGCACACTGGTTTCTTCAACTGGCATGTCGTAACGCTTGTTCACCAGCGTGAACCAGTCGATTTCGTCATTCGCGCTGTTGTCCAGAATCCGGCTGGCCCGGCCAACGCCTTTGGCTGAGTAGAAGTAGCGCGACTGCTCGCCATACACAATCAGCTCGGAATCGCGCTGAGCAATGCGTTCGACCTTGTAACCTGCGTTGTTTTCCAGTCGTTTGGAAACTCCGGCCCAGTCGACCTGATCGAGCGGCGTAGTCGGCGCCTGTGCCGGCAGCGCTTCTACAGCGGGGTCGTAGCGCTTGGCCGGCGCCTTGCGGCTGGCGAAATTGGTATGAAAAGTGATGCCGAACAACGCGGTATTGCCGCGCTCCCAACCAGCGGTCAAATCGACAGAGTCACTCAGTTTGAAGACCGCCCCGATGTTGATGGGCGAGTCCTGTTTCTGGCTACTGTCCAGCGGCTCGTGCTTGTAGTCGTTACCGTCGAACTCGAGTTTCAGGCTCAAGGGCGACCAGGGCGTCTGATAGGCCACGCCGCCAAACAACGCGGGCGAGCCGCGAAAATACGAGCCGGTATTGACGTTGCCCGCGTCCGCGCCCGTGTTTACCGGGCGTGTATCAAAGCGCTCATCGAGGTACCCCAAGGGGTTTTCGAAATCCCCGCGGTTGCCGATGTAGCCCCAGGCAACGCCCAGGCTGAAATCCAGGTCGTAGTAACGTTTGTTCGCCACAAAGTATTCGCTGGAAAACAGGCCGGTACCCCCGACATCGCGAAAACCGAGCGCGACTTCGGGCAGCCAATGGCTTTCTTGCCAGAGGCGGGCTTTGACATCGACCGCCTTGTCTTTATAGCTCTGGTCGCCACTGAGTGCCTCGACCCCGTATTTACGGTTGCCGATGGCGGTATAACGGAAAGTGCCTTCCAGCCAATCAAGGGGCTGTAGTGAAATGCTATAGCGTGAATATGGGTCGGTCCGGTTGGCGTTCAGGCTGAATTCGCCGGCGGGTGCCATCCGTGCGGTGGGGGTTTGCAGCAAACCCACGCCACCGAAATCATTCTGGGTAAAACGCGGCTCTCCATGAGCCAGGCTGTAGGGCAACAACACTACGGCGGCAAAACGTAACTTCAAGGGGCCACCTCGGGCAGCGGTTGGGTGGCGAGAAACTGGGCAAGCTGCTCGTTCAAATCGGGTGTGGGCAGATCCGGATCATCGTTTCGCACAGGTACCAGGATTGTGCTGCCGGCGGCGGCAATCACTCCGTCTTCGCGGTTCCAGGCGGCGATACCGACACGCTGGACCTGGCCATCGGGCTGAATCAACCACAGGTAATCGGCATCTGCGTCGGTCACCGGCAGACAGCTTTCGAGATATTCATGGGCTGGCTGCAGGGCGCGATAAGGCAGCGTGCAGGGCTGTTCAACTGCGCCGAGGACTGTGACCGTAGTCGGGCGTTGGGGGTAAATCAGCTGGTCGCCGTCATTGAGCGGGTAATTGCGGGCGAACGCGACCTCCAACGCCACGGGGTCGAGCACCGCGACTTTTCGGCCGGTAACGGGTAGTCGGCTGACCTCTTCAAACAGGCGCGCAGCCAGGGCTGCAAGGCTGCTTTTTTCTTCCAGCAAGGCGCCACGTTGCAGCAATTTCAGATCGAACAGCACGCCAGCTTTAAGGCGGGTTTGCTGCTCCAGCAGTGGCTGATGCAGCCAGGCGGCGGCCAGCCAGTAACTTTCGGCGTTCGGGCGTGCGTGGCTGACGGCATCGAGCAAGCGTGCACCCGGCACGAACGCGAAGGATCCGGCGTTCAGTACATCACCCGTGACGGTGACAGCGGCCTGAGTCATCGCAGAACTTGCCAGCAACAGGCAAGCCGACAGCATTTTCGAATATCTCACCGAGCCGCCTCCCGATCAGGGCGCAATTGCACAATCTTCAAGAACAGTTCCGGCGTGAGATGTTGTTCGCTCTGCAGGATCAAGCCATCGTCAGGCCTGACCCAAAAACGGTTGGTGGCCTTGAAGCCCAGCTCGGGTATGTCGACGCGTTCGTCTATGCGCAGCAGCGCATAGTCCTTGTCGAGGATGGTGACGGTTTCGATGTCTTGTCGGCTGAAACGACTGTTGACCGCCAGTCCGACCCGCGGACCCTGATAGACATCAATCCAACGGGTACTGCTGTAACCGTCGGGCAATCGCTGCAAGCCAAGCTTGAACGGCGACTCGCCGTCGAAGCGCGTGCCATCGAGATTGATGCCCAGGCCGACCGTGCGCACGACCAGGCCGTCGCGCATCAACAACACCTGCTTGCCGGAGGCGACCCAGAACTCCAGGTCGTCCTGCTGGCGAAGCTTCGCCAACACACCTTCGCTGGAGTCCGTGGTGACCTTGATCTGCGCATAGGGCACGGCCTCCACTTGCGCCGCAGTCACTTCCAGCGGCCGGACGCCCAATGCGGTGGTTTTAAAGGTGTCCAGGGACGCCTGCATCAACGGATTGCAGCCACACAGCAGTAAACCCACCGCCAGGCATGAGCTGTTACGCAAAGTTTTCAAAGCGGCTCAAACCTTATCGACTGCTGGCTTCACTGAGATTGTTTTGAGCCGCTGCTCCGGTACCCAGGATAGTGGCCGAGGGCAGCAACTGGCTGATCAAGCGGTTCCAGCGGGTCACGCCTGCAGGGCCGACGTAGACAATGTCCTGGGGTTGCAGATCGAAGCGGCTGGCGAGAGCAAAGGCGGTAGGCGATTCGGCGTCGAGTTGAAAGACTTTTGCCGGCTCGGTTTCAAGGTTTTCGGCGCCTCGAATGACATACAGGGCATTGCCGTTGGACGTGGTCTGGTTCAGTCCACCGACCGTTCCGACCGCATCCGCCAGATTCATCCGGTTGATTTTGAACGTGAGCGCCCGAGGCTGGTTGACCTCACCCATGACGTAGATCTTCTTGCGGTCGTTGTAGGGCAGGTACAACTGATCGCCGTCTTTCAAATAGACGTTATGCAGCAGCGAGCCTTTGCTGTTGAGCGAGTCCAGATCCAGCGGGTACTCCCGACCGTCCCGGGTCAGCGTCAGGCCGGCAAGGTCGGCATTCAACGGGTCGACAGTCGCGGTACCCATGGCCTCGACGACACTGAGCGGTGAAGTGGTGATGGGCTGTTGACCGGCCTTCAAAATCGCGCCGGAAATAACCACTTTTTGACTGGCAAACCGCAAGACACTCAAGTCAACCTGGGGGCTGTCGACGAATTGTGTCAGGCGCTCGGCAATAAAACCGCGAAGCTCCTCGATGGTTTTACCTGCGGCGTGAATATTGCCGATAAAGGGGTAAAACATGGTGCCGTCCGGGCGTACCAGGCGACCGTTCGCATCAATTTGCTGTTGCGCCCCCGATGGCGCAGTCAACTCGGGATGGTCCCACACAGTGATGTACAACACATCATTGGCGCCAATCCGGTAAGCCCCCGGCTTGTACGCCAGCAACTCGGCGGGCACCGAGGCTTGCACTTTTGTCGCCGCGTTCTGGGCAATCAGTTTGGGCGTTATCGGAATCAACTCGATCCGACTGCTTTCCGGTGAGCCATCTCGGCCGACCTGGCTGGTATCCAGGTGTTGACCAGGTGAGAACATACAGCCTTGCAGGGCTATACCTGCAAGCACAGCGAGCGACAAACTACGAATCATGATTGAGGACACTTGTGGAGGGAACACGTCAGAACGGAACCACCCGGATTGCTCCGGGTGGTAGAAGGCTATCGACCTCGCGGTGCGCTTAGCGTGTACCGGTGGTGCCGGTAGTGCCGGTAGTTCCGCCGCCATTGTTGTTGCTGCTGCCACCACTGGATGACAGGGCAGCAGCACCGGCGATAACCGCCGCGCCGATGCCGAGAGCAGTCCCTGTGGTCAGGCTGCCCACGAGAGGGGTGTTCAGATTCAAAGGCGCGTTTTCTGCGGGTTTTGCAGGTGTGCCTGGTGCAGAAGACGCTGCGGGAGGCTCAGCGGCCAAAACGGAGGCACTTAAAGAAAGCATTAGGGCTGAAGCAAGTAGTTTGGTCATAGTGGATTCCTTTTTGATGCATCGTCGGTATTGGCGGTAAAACTAAGAAGCGAGCGTGCTAGGCCAAAAACTCTGAGCGTCCATTAACGTTAAGGATAGTATTGATTCGAGCTCGATGAGAGTGGACCTTTAGGTCATTCCTCAGCGAGATTTATCCCGCGATTATTGCCCTAAGAATACCTGTGTAGGACGCTCGACAGGTCTGACGTTTTATAACGCGTCAATCACGATTTCTAACATTGCTTGGCCACGCCACGAGTACGGCAATGATATTCAAGACCGCTTAAGCTTTTCTTTGATGAGCAACCAGGCGAACTTGCTGTTGGTGGTCAAGTAGCGCTTCCACATCCTGCCGGGTTCCTGGATAACACGGTACAGCCATTCCAGCCCGTAATTCTGCATCCATTGCGGCGCGCGCTTTACCTTCCCCGCGACCACATCGAACGTTCCGCCCACCCCCATGACAAAGGTGACCCCCAACTGATCGCGCCAGCGGTTGATAAAGTTTTCTTTCATCGGCGAGGTGATGGCGACGAACAACAACTGCGCCCCTGAGGCCCGAACCTTTTCGACCAGTGCGGCTTCGTCATCCCAGAAATACCCGTGGTGATACCCGGCGACTTTCAGCCCAGGGTAAAGCGCCTTCACCTTGCTGGCGGCGGTGGAAACGACGTCGTCCTTGGCGCCTAACAAAAACACCGAAAATTGGTTGGCCGCGCTCATCTCCAGCAATTCATGAAACAGGTCGACGCCTGCGACGCGTTCGGGCACTGAGTGGCCGAGAAAGCGTGCTCCCAAAACGACACCCATCCCATCAATATTTACAATATGACAGCTATTAACAGATTCCCTTAGCTCTAAATCAGACTGGGCGTTGACGACTTTTGCAACGTTTATCACACAATGCTGAGTAAATTTTTTTCCTTTAATTCGATTTTTAATATAGCTAACAGATTCGGACATTGAGATGGAATTGGCTTTCATGCCAAAAATGACCAGTGGATTCACTTTGGTTACCTGCACTATTAATTGTATAATTAAGTCGAGCTTGTCTGGAGTTGACGTTTTAGAAATAACCGGTGGCTATTAAGAAAACGCTCAAGTCCAAACTTTTCAAGTACATAAGCTTTTCGCTTTTCAATTAATTCAATGTTCTGGATTTTAGGTGGCGAGGTTATGGCTGACTTGAGAGCTAAAGAGAAACTTTCTGGAGCGTGTACATTGAAAGCGAATGAGATGGGATCGCTTGAACATATTTCACGGAGAGCGGGAATGTCCGAGAATAATAAGATTTTACCCTGATATATCGCTTCAATGGCGATGAGCCCAAAGCCCTCTTCAAGAGAAGGGATTATAATGATTGGTGTATCTATAAGGCACGAGTAAGGGGCTTGTTTGTAACCCAAAAAAGCGACATTGATTTCAGGTGGCAATGCTGAAGCCTGCCTGGAAAGCTTGTCCAGTTCGGGACCTTGACCTATTATTTTGTACTGAAGGGGTAGCTCGTTGTTTTTCGCAAACCGCTCCAGTAGTCTCATGGCTTTATCGAACCCCTTCCATGTATGTAGTCCTCCAATGGACCCTACTCTTAACGGCGAAGTGAGGGGCGGAGGGGACTGGATATAATCGCCTCCCATATACGGGTTATAAATCACTTCGATTTTAGAGGGAGAAATGCCAAGTTCAACTAAGTAATCTCTTACTGATCTTGAAACTGCGATATATTCTCTGCACTTGAAAGTGCTGAATAGCCAGTTACCAGTCCGATAATGTGCGTGTCCATAAAAAACGGTACGTACATTTAGAGCGTTAAATAAAAATACAAATGGTAAAAAACATCGGCTGTGTATATAGACCACCTTGGGCGGTTTTGCGAATGTCTGTAACGATAGGTATAGAATCCACCTGATCTTTTTTGGCAAAAATTTCGTCAGCATACCCCCGGCACTTAGTTTGCTGAATACTTGAACGGATCTGCTATTTAACAGATCAAGAATACGCTGTGCCCCGCCTCGTGTAGGATCAGGATCATTAATTAAATGCCAAACGCTATAATTCATATAATTCTTTTTCATGTTGCTGAAGAGCCGCTCGCGATTGGTTTGTGCCGAAAATTAATGAGTTTTCAAAACTTTTTGAACAAACAGCCTGTGCTGATACAAAGACTCTGCCATTTAGCCAAATGGGGCCGAATATTAAGGAGTTAGCACCTATGAATATACTGCCGCAGATAACAGGCTGAGTAAAAATTCTTTCTCCAATGACTTCAGATCTGCCAAGGTTCCCGCCTATAGTAACGCCCTGCATTATCTTCGCAGTTCCGCTAAGTTTCACATCTTTACCTATGACAATCATCATTGGATGTGGTAGGTACAGTGCGCCATAGAGTTCTGCTCGATGATCGATGTCAACCTTAAATGCCAAAAAATTCAACCACCAGATAATTCTTGGTAGTACCGGGATCTTGAATTTATATAGTGAATGAGAAAGTCTATAAATGGTTGTGCATACAAAAGATGGCGAGAGAACGCATTTAATGCTGTGGGACTTTACTTTTCCAGTTTTGTGGTAACAAATTAGTTCGATATCTCGCTTGAGAAGATGAAAAAGGTTGAGGTTCATAGGCAATTCTTCTCATGTAGAAGTAGTATGGCATGTACATCCAAAACTTAAGTGTTGGATAGAAAGCTAGGCAGGCAATAAATAAAATAATGCCACCTCTTATATGGAATTCGCTACGTGGGCATTTTAAAAATAATCGTATAGAGTCCCAAAGCAAAATTATCAGGCCAATGATTCCAAGTTCGAATAGGAATACAGGTGTTTCACTACCATCGCGCGCGTCGGCATCAATGTCATACACCAATACTGAAAGCCGGTTCTTCACTGCGATTGTTCCCCAGCTGCCTAGCCCATGACCAATTAATAAATCCTCATAGTTTTTTGCTGAGTAAAAATCAATTACTCGGGTAATTGGAATCCATCGTGACGCTTGATTAAGAACACTCTCATCATCGCTTTTTTGATTGATTGCGCCTCTAAATGAAAATACCCCGGCTAAAACTGAAATCATAAGTACAGAAACGAGTGCTCCTTTTGTTGGGGATTTCTTCATCAAAGGGAATGTATATATAACTACCAGGATGGCAATTGTCGTAAGTGAGCCGTTCAAAATCATAGTTATTACAGTGGCAAGAAAAAGTACCTTGTTTTCTTTTATGAAGGCAATGATGTTGGTTTTAATTAGTAGTAGTGTGTTAAATGCGAAGGTTATAGCGAACCAATTTGGCTCAATGAAAAAGCCACGCAGGCGGAACGAAACAGACGAGCCTTTTTCATAGTGTTCCGCGTTGATAAAACTTAATTGAATCCCGAAAAGCTTAAAGCTTAGATATTGGCCGATACCCGTTATGACCATAAAGATCTGGAAATAATGCAGTAATTTTCCGTCTAGAAATTTAAAGGTGTTGGCGCAATAAATCATTACATTGGTTGCTATGATTAGGTAGGTGAGGATCGACAAAAAACCTGGTTCACTAAAGTAGATGCCATTTAAAAAGCAATACCCGATAAATATAGAAAAGCTGTAGTCTCTTCTTAATGGTCCTAATATTTTATTTGGGGACGTAAGAAAAAACATAACGTTAGTCAATAGTATTGCGCAAATACCTATGTGAAGCTGCACTCCAATATTTAACTTAAGCAGGGAGTCGAAAGCAAAAGATAAATATATTATGAAGGCCCAGGTTTTTAAGTCTAATCTCATTTTGACTTACCTTAGCGACTCAAGCAGAAATTGCTTAGAGGCATGTACAACTGATTCTAACTTTTGGCTTACTTCGCTGTAGTTAATAGCTTGTTTGTCGTACCTTACATCTTTCGTATCGTTGGCGCACCGACTCATTAACCCTACCCTGTTCAAAAGGGTTGTTTGGCGTGCGTTCAGATTTTTAAGTATGTGGGGTATAAATATGAATTGTTTTTCAAGGTTTATTGAAAAAGCAGTTCCGTGAAATGAGTTTGTAATAACGAAGTCCGCATTTTTAATAAAGGATACCCATTCGCCTGGGGAGATATCTAGTATATTAATGTCTGCAGAGTTGATGTGTTTTGCGCCAATGTGAATGACCGGAATATTCGTGGTTTTTTTGAGTTCTGTCACCGCATCTTCATATCTAGCTAACATTTCCCCAGAGCCAACAACGTAGCTTAAGATGTACTTTGTAGCTGGAATTCTCTGTTGATCATACACGTCGGTATAGTCTTTGATCAGAAGCGAGGGGTCAACGACAACCGTTAAGCGGGTATTATCGATCATGCCTTCTAGATCGGAAGCTAGTGTTTCTTCGCGCGCTCCTATTGCATAAAACTTTGATGTTAGCTCCTTAACCTCGGAGGTGTGATCATGAACTCGTATACTACCTGCACTGGCAGCATACGCAATTCTACGGGTTTCAGCGGGCACAAAGTCCAAGAAAAAAGCTTTATCGAATTTTCCACCGGTCAGACGGTAATTCCATATTTGATCGCTGCCACATATGAATGCATCGCCATCGCATATTTTCGATATGGATTTGGAAGAGAAATACCTGTTCTTGGTTAGCGGTAAGTGCTTTGAAGAGAAAGCGCTGAAAGCGAGGATTTTCTTTAGCTTCTCGATGCTTTTCTTAATTCCCTTTGCCGGTCGATATGTTTGAAACATAAAGTATGTTGGCATGTAGTCGATTATTTCTACCTCAAAATTTGAAGAGCGTAGAAATTTTGCAAGTGCATATGCTTGTAGAGCAGCACCATAATTTAATGCTTTTTGAAATGTGATGACATAGACTTTTTTCATGATTATTCCGCAACTATAACTACTTCTGGTTCAATTTTTAATTGAAACTTTTGAGTGACGCTAGATTGAACTAGTAATGAGAAATTCAATATTTCTATAGAGGACGCCTGGCCATGATTTAATATTACAAGTGGTCGATTTTTATCGATGCTTACGTTACCTATTCTGCGTCCAGCCCATCCGCATGACTTAATTAAATCACCTGCCGAAACCTTCAGGTGAGAGTCTGAATCTTCATATGTTTTAATGGCGGGATCAATCAGTTTTATTCTTGCTGCTTCTTTTTGTTCTACTACCGGACTTTTAAAAAAACAACCATTATTGCCTATGTTTTTTGGGTCGGGCATGGTTTTCTTTCGGATGTATTTGACCATGACTCTTTTTATCGTAGGGCTTATTATGCTTAGCCCCAAGAATTGTCTAAGGTACTCAAAGTTTACTTTGAGCTTCCATGAAGTCGAAGTGCCGATGCGAATTGATTTTAATATCAGCAAGACTGCAAGAACTGCCTCTTTAACCACAACGGCGGCACAAGGCAGTAAGCTCCTGTTGGCAAAAAGCTGGGTAAAAGGCTTTGGCATAAGTATGAATTCTACGGATAACACCAGAAGCTCAGGTCGACGTTTGAAAATGCTTTGACGATATGAAAACTCACACTCTTGGTTGCTGAGCGTGAGGAACGTATGATTTTTCAAATCGTAGCAGTTTACATTGGCTATGAGTTCGCTAACTTCCGCTCCATAAGCACCAATGTTTTGTACCGGAGATGCTCCTACACTACCAGGAATTGAAGTTAAGTTTTCCAAACCTTGCCAGCCATGCTTTATGGTGATGGCTACAAACTCATCCCAGTCTAAACCTGCATCGCTGCGCACAATTATGCGCTGTTTAGACTTTTCTATAATTTCAATTTTTTGCGATTTTGGTTGAATAACCACTCCGCTGAATTCGCAGGGTAATAGAATATTACTGCCGCCGCCAAGAATTAAGTAGTTGTCACCTAAATTATAGTTTTTAAGTTCGGATAGTTCTTCATCTTTGGTGAAGCTGAAATATTTATCGGTGACGCTTTCAACCTGGAATTTGTTTAAATGTCTCAGGCTAAATTTTGACTTAAACATTTTTACTCCTCGAGAAACGCAGTCCTTTTAGCATTAGGTTAACAAGGCTGTTGTTCTGTATTTTAAAGATGTAATGATAGGTGGGCATCACGCCGTGGGCCATGTAGTTTGCAAGGGCCAAGCCGCAAACCGTAGATATAGCAGCTCCTTCTATACCCAGAACCGGGATTAACAAAAAATTCATTATTAAATTGATCGAGCAGGCGCCAACACTTTTAATAAAGGTTTTTCCTTGTTTGTCATCGGCAACAATCAACTGGCCAGACGCAGCGCCTAATGAGATAAGGGCAGGGCATGCAGACAATATATATGCTGAATGAATTGCCTCTTGGTATTCTGTGCCGTAAAGATAGGGTAGGCCCCATCCCACGCAGACAAGCATTAATGCGGACATCGCCAATCCAATGAAAATAATGATGTCCGAAAACTTCTGTCTCGCCTCGTCGGAGTTTACGAGTTTTTCATTTCGAAAGATTTTAGGGGCAAGGGATTCAGAGATAACCATTGGGGCAAGAGAAAAAAGCAGCATGAGCGTCGTCGCACTACTGTAGAGTCCAGTTGCATACTCTCCAAGAGTTGTTTTGATAATTATCAGGTCGGCTCTCTGAAACAGAATCATTGCTGCCCCAGAAAAAACCAAAGGAGCAGATGAGTATGATAATTGTTTTGCTATTTTAAAGCTTGACTTTAGTTTTTCTGGATTTTGTTTTTTATAAAGTGCGATAAAAAATATCGAGATAAAAAGAAAATCCAATGATCGTGCAAATAGTACCCATAATAAATTTAATTGAAGGGTGGAAACTGTGATCATTGCTGAGATACTTATAATCGATGATATCGCTTCGCATTTTGCGATCGATTTATTGTTTTCATTTGATATGAGTTGGGATCTAAAAGCTCTGGGTATTTTATAGATAAACATAAGCGAATAGATCAATAGCCCAGAGGCAATCAATCGATCGGACTCTGTTAGTGTATAAAGCCAAATTCCTAGTATTCCAATTGCAGCAAAAATGAAATTGGCAGTAAGCGCGGAGCCCAATATAACCTCTTTGGGGTGCGCTCCCGAAGATAGCTCTTTTACAAGAACACTTTGCAGTCTGAATTCGGCGATGATTGCAACTATAGAGGTTACCCCAATAATAAAGGCAAACCGTCCAAAGTCTTCTGGGCCATAAAATCTTGCGACTATTATGCTCGCTACAATTACTTTGGTTCCTTCGAGCCCCTTGGCTAATAAAGCAAATAGTTGATTGGGTGATAGTAGGTCTTTGAACTTCATTTGCCAGGTGCCCGAAGGTTGAATCAGTGAGCTTTACTTTAGTGTGCGCGATGTCACGAGTATTAGTTACTGCCAGAGGCCGCGGGTGTCGACATGGATTTTATCAGGTGTTTTTGACATCTCTTTGAATTCTTTGTGGTTCACTAGTAGTACCAGTACATCCGCTTCATTTATGGCGCTTTGAATGCTGGTGAGACTGGTTTTTTCACTTAGACTACTTGGTAATTCAACGATGTTTGGCTCGATCGCAAGTACCGGGCCGGGGTGTGCAGCGATAATTCGGTGGATAATTTCAATTGCCGGACTTTCCCGCAAATCATCAATATCCGCCTTGAACGCCAAACCAAAGCAAGCAATTGTCACTTCCCGAGCAGTCTTATTCGGATTGGTTTGCAAGAACTCGGCGACCGCCAGTTTGACTTTGTCGATTACCCATTGTGGCTTGCTGTCATTCACTTCCCGGGCGGTACGGATCAGGTGTGCCTGTTCCGGTGTTTTGCTGACGATAAACCAGGGATCAACAGCGATGCAGTGTCCGCCTACGCCTGGACCAGGCTGCAGGATATTTACCCTTGGGTGGCGGTTAGCCAGACGAATCAGTTCCCAGACGTTGACGTCCAATTTGTCGCTAATCATCGAGAGTTCGTTGGCGAAGGCGATGTTCACGTCGCGAAAGCTGTTCTCGGTGAGTTTGCACATTTCCGCAGTGCGGGCGTTGGTGACGATGCATTCGCCTTGGACAAAAATCTTGTAGAGGCTGATGGCTAACTCGGAGCACTTGGGAGTCATACCACCGATAACACGGTCGTTCTGCACCAGTTCGCGCAGCACATGGCCGGGCAGTACGCGTTCCGGGCAGTGGGCAATGCGGATGTCGGAGTTTTCACCGTGGGTTTGCGGAAAGCTCAGATCCGGGCGAGCTTCGGCGAGCCAGGCGGCCATCTGTTCGGTAGCGCCGACCGGGGAGGTCGATTCCAGAATGACCAGGTCGCCTTTCTTCAACACCGGCGCGATGTTTTTACTGGCCGATTCGATGTAGCTCAGGTCCGGTTCATGGTCGCCCTTGAACGGTGTGGGCACGGCAATCAGAAAAGCATCGGCGGGCTCCGGCCGAGTGGTGGCGCGCAGGTAGCCTTCAGTCACGGCGGCATGCACCACCATGTCCAGGTCTGGCTCAACGATATGAATCTGACCGCGGTTGATGATATCGACCGCATTTTGATTGACGTCGACGCCGATCACTTGTTTTTTGCGCGAAGCGAAGACAGCCGCAGTGGGCAAGCCGATATACCCGAGACCAACGACGGAGATGGTTTTGAAAGGCATGGGACGTCCTTGAATGGTGATGTGTAGATACGTTTTTCAAGCGAGATAACAGCCGGGCAGAGCAACGGCTGTTAATTAAGAGAGGGGGTTAACGAACGAGCAGCGCCTCGATGATGCGCTGGCAGGCGTTACCGTCGCCGTAAGGGTTATGGGCGCGACTCATTGTTTGGTAGGCGGCTGTATCGATGAGCAAACGGTTCAACTCGCGGGCGATATCGGCGGTTTCGGTGCCGACCAGTTTTACGGTGCCTGCGGCAACAGCCTCTGGCCGTTCTGTGGTATCGCGCATCACCAGCACGGGTTTGCCCAGTGACGGCGCTTCCTCCTGGATGCCTCCGGAGTCGGTCAAGATGATATGCGCGCGGCTCATCATGTGGACGAAAGGCAGGTAGTCCAGGGGCTCGATCAGGTAGATGTTGTGAATGCCGGTCAGGAGTCGATTGACCGGCTCGCGCACATTGGGATTGAGGTGCACGGGATAGACGATATCAACCTCTGGATGTTGCTGGGCAACCTCCATCAGCGCCTGACAGATGCGCTCGAAGCCATCACCGAAACTTTCCCGACGATGGCCTGTAACCAGGATCAGTTTTCGAGACGGGTTCAGAAAGGCTGCCGGTGCAGAAGCTTGGGCAAGCAGTGCCTGGTCCTGATCGAGACGTTTGACCACATCCAGCAGGGCGTCAATCACGGTGTTGCCCGTGACGACGATCGTGTCTGGAGCAACGCCCTCGCGCAGCAGATTGGCTTTTGACGTTTCGGTTGGCGCGAAGTGCAGGTTGGCCAGCGCCCCCGTGAGTTTACGATTGCCTTCTTCCGGCCACGGAGAGTAGAGGTTACCCGTGCGCAAACCGGCTTCCACGTGCGCAACCGGAATCTGCTGGTAGTAGGCCGCGAGGCTGGCAGCAAAGGTGGTGGCGGTATCACCGTGAACCAGTACGATATCGGGTTTGAATTCTGCCAGGACTTTTTTCAGCCCCAGTAGGATCGCGCTGGTCACATCGGTCAGGTCCTGGCCGGGTTTCATGATGTTCAGGTCGAAGTCCGGCTCAATGGCAAACAACCCCAACACTTGATCGAGCATTTCACGGTGCTGGCCGGTGACGCAGACTTTAGCCTCAAAGCGTTCATCTGCCGCTAGTGCCAACGCAAGTGGAGCCATTTTAATGGCCTCAGGACGGGTACCAAAAATGCATAGGGTCTTCATAGGGCGATCCATTGCTATGTTCGTAACTAAAGGAGGAGAGATGTTTGGACTGACATAACAAATGTCGTTTCAGATCAATGTTGTATAAAAAAACTGCGGCCAGGTTTTATTGGTCCAGAAAAATACGCCGAATTAACGGATAGCCCTCGACGAGGGGCAGCACGAATTTGTTTTTTTCCACGCTACCGCCCCAGGATTAATTGCCAGTCCCTGAGAGCGTCACTATTTATTAATGTGTCTGCGTCTTTTTTCAGCAGCAGGTAGCAAGGTGGAGTTGATATGGCTACCGCCATGCACTTCTGCTTGACGGTAGCGGGGTTAGATAACGGTTATTTAACTAAACGTTCTCTGATTTGTATTCGTAGTTGTAGTAACCATAATCGGCATAGCCATATTTGGCCGAGGCGCGTTTTTCAACGCCATTGAAAATGGCGCCTTTCAAATCAATGCCATTTTGCGCAAAGCGACGCATGGTCAATTCAATTTCACGAACCGGGTTCAGCGCAAAGCGCGTCACAATCAAACTGGTGCCCGACTGGCGACCGACAATCGCCGCATCCGTCACCGCCAGCAGCGGTGGAGTATCCAGAATCACCAGGTCGTACTGGGCGCTGACCTGGTCCAGAAAGGCACTGAAGTTTGCGTGCATCAGCAGTTCTGAAGGATTGGGCGGTATTTGTCCGCGGCCTATAACGTCAAGGTGCTCGAATTCGGTTTTATTGATCGCGGTCGCCAGGTCGCAGCGCTTGACGAGTAGATCTGAAAGGCCGTTTTCAGCGGGAGTTCCGAATACTTTATGCAAATAGCCTTTGCGCATATCCACGTCGATCAGCAATACACGCTGACCGGTCTGGGCGATGACTGCAGCGAGGTTGGCGGAAACGAATGTTTTACCCACCTTGGGGCTCGGGCCGGAGACCATCAGGCGATTATTGCTGGCTTCGAGCATGGCGAAGTGCAGGCTGGTGCGCAGGCTGCGCAATCCTTCTATGGCCAGGTCGGTGGGGTGACTGCTGGCCAGTATGGGGGCGGCCTTGTTAGCGCGGCCTCGGCCACTACGGAGGATTTTGTTTTCTTCAGTTTTTTGCAGAGAGCTGAAAGGAATGGATGCGTAGACCGGCAACCCCAGCTGTTCAATTTGATCCGGATTTTCCACGCCTCGGTTAAGGGCTTTGCGAAAAAGCACTAACGCAGTAGCCAGGAAAGCCCCGAACAGGGTGGCGATGAGTACGATCAGGGGCTTCTTGGGTTTAACGGGCTTTTTCAGATCCACATCAGCGGTGTCGATCAAGCGCACGTTACCCACGGTGCCGGCACGCATCACATCCAGCTCTTGGGATTTATTCAGGAGCTGGGTATAGATTTCGGTGCTGACTTTTACATCGCGGGTGAGGCTAAGCAGTTCTTGCTGTGTTGAAGGCAGGCCCTCGACTTTTTTGGCCAGGCCATTCTGCTTGGCTGTCAGTTCGCCTAATTGACTGAGCAAGGCCCGATAGGCGGGATGCTGACGGGTAAACTTGCGATCCATTTCCGCTTGCTGCAATTTCAGTTCGGAGATGCTGGTATCCAGCGCCACGATCTGATCGAGAATGGCCTTGGCTTCCAGGCTGATATCGATGGATTTGCTACGAATTTGATACTTGTTCAGGGCGTTTTCGGCTTTTTCCAGGTCTTGACGGACCTGAGGCAGTTGATCTTTAAGAAACTCCAGGCTTTGAGCGGCTTCGGCCGATGTCCGCTCGACATTCTGCCGTACATAGAGCTTGGCAATTTCATTGAGGATTTGAATGGCTTCAGCCGGCTCTTCGCTCTCAAGAGCAAGCCCGATCATGCCGGATTCTTTACCTCGCTCTGATACATCAAGCACCTTTTGGTACTTCAGAATACTGGTCAGGCGTGGGTCACGCACAATGCTGAACGTTGTACCCGGATTCGCCTGCAACACTTCGACCTGCAGTTTAATGCCGTTCTGGTCATAGGCTTGGCCTACCTGGCTTTGGACCAGGACATTGTCGTCTTCATCCAGCAACGTGAAGTGACCGTTTTCACCGGTGACCAATGTGAGCGTCTTGCTCAGGAGTTCTTGTGGGAGTTCGAGCTGAAATATTTTCAGGGTTTCGCCGCCCCAGGCATAGCTGCTCATGCCAAACCATGGCGCCGCAACCGCATTAACAGTGTCTGGCTTGAACCGACGAGCAATAAAGTCGCCGATCACCGGAAAACGGTTCGGCTCGACGGTAATATCGAGCGATAGATTGTCGACAACCTTGCCGATGATGGCGCGTGACTTGATTAATTCAATTTCTGTGGCTGAAGGTGACTCTTTACCCAACATGCTGTTGATATCGGAGAAGCCGAGCATGTCATTTTTTTTGGCCTCCACCTGTATCAGGGCAGTTGCCTGGTAAACAGGATTGGCCAACACAGCATAGGCCGTGCCAACGGCCATGGAGGCAGCAGTGATCCCGGCAATCAACCATTTATGATCGACCAGTGTCCCGAGTAGGCCCATCAAGTCGATTTCATCATCGTCATGTGAGGTTAATGCTGGAGTTTGCTGCATAAGTGGGTTCTTTTTTAACAGGTATTCGAGGAGTGGTTTAGCGTGCGAGACGCTTTGCCCAGGCGGTTACTGCTTCTTCAATCAACGCGTATGCATGCACAAAAGCGGGTTTGCCTTGACGGTAGGGGTCGCTGATTTCGCGGTTGTCCTGCCACTTGCCCAGCAAGAGGACCTTGCCTCGCGCTTCAGGCGCGAGCTTGAGAACACGGTCTATGTGCGACTGCTCCATCACCAGGATCAGATCCGACTCGCTGATGGCGGCATGGGTCAGTTGATTGGCTTTGTGCTCTTCTGGCAGATGGCCATGCTCTTCCAGTACGATCCGGGCGGTGGGTTCGATCGGGTGATCTTGTAGTGCGCCAAGACCGGCAGAGCTGACTTCGATATCGGACTGCCCCAGTGCTGCTCGCAACAAATGTTCGGCAGTGGGGCTTCGGCAAATGTTGCCAATGCAAACGATTAGAATCTTGTTAAACAAGGCAACCTCCCTGGAAATTTCACACTTGCGGTGATGGTGCAATTGGAAAGACTAAAACTATGCTTTTCTTCAATGGCACTTTTGTGACGGCTTGCAGCTATTGGGTGTGTGCCTCTTTCCGTGAGGAGTTACCGTGCTGGATGAAGCTTTTGACTGCGAAGACTCTGGCCTGCTGGAATCTGGACTAGGAGTGTGCTTGACAGTTGCTATGCTAAAAATCATAACTGGCAACCCACGACAACATCAACCATTAAATGCCACGCAATTATTGAATGCATATGGCAGAAAAAATTCCATACATAAAGCCAGATATTAAATAACATTAGAGGTTATTGACTGACGATTTTTAACGTTTTTGGCTTTTTTGTGTTGTCCATTATTGGAGTGTGTTAAACGTCTTGATAGGTAATTTGATGCTAAAGATGTCCGGGGGGGTTGCCTTGGGCGAAGAGTTCTCTGGCGTTCGTGTATTGCTAATAAGTTTCGCAAGTTTTTGAAGGGTGAAGTTTCCATGATCGGCCAACTCCGTTTTTCCGGTGCATTTGCATTCTTGGGTGACATCCGTCGCAAGATCGATGAGAAAACCACGGAGCGACTTGACCACACAGGTGCAGAAGGGGCTGATTGTGTCCATCCATAGTGCTTCGGCTGTTCAAGCGACCTTGCCTGAGCGTCTCACCGCTAGCGCATGGTATCTGGTGCAATGCAAGGCGAGTCAGGACGAGCGTGCAGAGATCAATCTGGTTAACCAGGGATATACCTGTTTTCGCCCTACGCATCGGCGCGAGCGTGATTTGCAGGGGCGTAGGCGGATTGTTCGCGAATCGCTGTTTCCGGGTTATCTGTTCATCCAGCTCGGCTCAGGTGAGAGCTGGGCGCCTTTGCGTTCTACCCGCGGCGTGTTGCGAATTGTCAGTTTTGGAGGCAAACCGCTGCCCGTGGGTGATGACTTGATCGCGCAACTTCATGAGCACGATAGCGGAGCCCCTGTGGAGGCCCGGTTTGCCTGTGGCGAGCGGGTGCGTATCAATGAGGGGCCTTTTGTCGATGTGGAAGCGATCTTCCTGGCGATGGAGGGAGAGCAGCGAGTGCTGCTCCTGATGACATTGCTGCAGCGTGAGCAAAGAATCAGCATGCCCCTGGTTGGTATCAGTAAGCATTGACACGGAGCGTTGCTCCCGGCCAGCCAATCAACGAGCAGATACCGTTCTGGCAACAAGATCAGTTGCCCTCGTCTTCGTTCCCCCCCCTCCCTAGTAGGCATCAAGCTTTTGTCGCAGCACCAGGAAAGCAGCGGTCTTGGCCAGGACCGCTGCTTTGCGGCATGGCTGACGCTCCCGTTCGCGAATGCGGTGTTTGTCGCCACGCGATTATCCGGCATCCACTTTTTTAGCAGTTCAACTGCTGCCGCTGCGCCTGCCTGAAGGTAAGCCCGGGCGTGCCGATAGCGCCTTGAATCTGACCAAGAAGCTGTACGTTATCGAGCGGAGAATTAAGAGAGGTCGGCGATGAGCATCGCCGAAAGAGTCGGCAGCAGAACAGCCTGCCGGTGTTGGTGCGGTTGCAGGTATGGCTGGAGAAAGCCCAGCCACAAGTGACGGCGCAAGCGCACTGGTTAAATGGCTCGCGCCTGCAGGTTAGCCTGCAGGCACACCCTCAATAAATGTCCTTTGACAGCAAGGTGAACGGCGTCTTCACCAGGATTTTCACATCCAGCCACAACGACCAGTTATTGATGTACTTGAGGTCGATCTCGACGCGCTTCTGCATCTTGTCGATGGTGTCGGTCTCGCCGCGGCAACCGTTGATTTGAGCCAGCCCGGTGATCCCCGGTTTGATTCGGTGGCGAGCCATGTAGGCGAGAATCTTGCCGGAGTAGTAGTTGTTGTGCGCAACGGCATGAGGACGTGGCCCGACCAGTGCCATATGACCTTGCAAGACATTGAACAACTGCGGCAACTCATCGATGGACGTGCGACGGATAAAGCGCCCGATCGGGGTAATCCGCGAGTCGTTACGACTGGCCTGCTTCACCTCGTGATCGTCGTGCACGCGCATGGAGCGAAACTTCCAGACTTTGATGACCTTCCCGTTCCACCCGTGGCGGTCCTGTTTGAAAAATACCGGGCCATGGGAGGTGAATTTGACGGCCAGGCCAATGATCAGCAGTAACGGGCTGAGAGCGACAATGGCCATCAGCGCCACGCTTTTATCGAACAGGCTTTTACTCAATGCGGCAGTGGGTTGGCTGGTCAGCGGGCATTCAATCAAATGGATTGCCGGCATGCCATCCACATCACTGACCGAGTGATTGAGCAGCGTCAGGCTGTTCAAGTCAGGGACCCAGACCACATCGACGTTGGCGTCCAGCAAGTCGACATACATTTCTTCGATTTGTGCCGCTTCGCTCAGGGGGAGGGTGATGTACAGGCGTCGGATGTCATGAGTCTTGATCAGTTCGAGCAGTTCCTCTTGCGGGCCTACGACCGGTGGTGCGCCAGTCTCCAGCAAAGGCGTGGTGTCGGAGCTTACCAGGCCGACCAATGGGAAGTGCTCGAGGGCACGAAGCTTGTTGGCCAATCCCAGCGCCAGTTCGCCAGTACCCACAATCAGTGTTCTACGCTCAATTTGAAGCGACCGTTGGTAGTACTTCGAAAAACCATGCAGCGGGACGTACAGCAGCGCCTGCCCGATGTAGCTGCAGAAAGCCCATATCAGAATGATTTGACGAGAAAACAGTTCATTGGCCTTGCAGAGAAAGGCGACAATAGCCAGCGCTGCCAGTGTCATTGACCAACCCATCAGTAGTCTTATCAACCCCTCCAGGTAATTGTCCTTCTTTGCATAGACGCCGCACCATGTATAGGCCGGAACCGATGCCAGCACAGTCAGCGTCGCGCAGACTCGATAATAGAACTCTACCGTTCCATTCTGGTAATAAACCAATAGAAGTAACAGGGCGACAACAAAGCCCAAACCCAGTACCCACTGTCCCCAGAAGGTCAGTCCTTTGAGGGTGGTATTTCGACTGATACGAAGATTGTTAACCATACGGTATCCCCAAAATACGTCCATTCGTGTTTCGACAGACAAGAGCCAAAATTAATGCGCTAAGAGTTATTGTTCACGTTAGATGGCGAAGCATTGACGAGCGAGGCGCCAAAAGGGCGGCGTCATCATCAACGGATAGATTAATTTATTGGTGCGAGCACTGTCTGACGACTTTTAACGAGTGGTTGGTGTGTCGGGTTGATATATCTGGGCGAGAAGAGCGTTAGAAATAGTCTGGATTAAACTTTTATAACGCAGCTTTACAGGAGGGCGGTGAGCAGGGTGCGGCGGAGATAAAATGGCGTGCTTTATTATTGTTGTATTGCACTGCCGGAGCGAACCATTTTATTTGTTCAGGCTGGATTTTTTACCCGTACGATTTTTTGTATCAGGCAGTACCCACGATTCCTGACTGCACGAAAAAGGCGTTCGCCGTTACTGGCGGTTTTAAACTTTTCCTGTAGTCGGCTCAGGCACATTTCGAGACCCCGATAATGTTCAGGTTCTCTGCCGATGCTGCGGATAAGGTCCTCCTTGCTGACCACACGATCATCATGGTGCAGCATTTTTTTAAGCTGCGTGGTCTCCAGGCCAGTCAAGACGATCTCCACGTCATCTTTGATCAACGCGCCGCTGACATCGTTCAGTCGCCAGGTTTCCGCCATCGGAGCGTGCGGTTTGGCCGGTTGGGAGACGAATTCCCTGGTGTCATCTCTGGAGTTGACTGCGGTTGATGTGAAGTGAGTGAATTTCGTTACGGATTGAGAGGCTTGCCATTCGGACTTGAACGTCGAAAGCACGCGCTGAGTATCATGCTTGATAACCGGAGGAACCATTCTGGCCACCTGTGGGGAAATAAGCTCCATTAGCTTTGGGGCAGAAGTGGGCGGGGCAACGCCTTCAAAAAACATCTTTGCCTGTGACGTGCCGTAACTGTTGTATCGCTTGCTGGACAGCAATGCCTCAAGCTCTAGTTGCAGTGCGGGGTTGTGAGTAACCACAACAAAGTATTTTCTGGGGAGGTTTGTGCTGCTACCCATGGCTCTCTCCTTAGGTGCACGTCTGGGTATTGGTTCAAAGGTTGTCGGCAGGGGAGTAGTGACTCCCCTGGAAGTAATCAAAGGGCAATGCGCGTGCCAGTATATGGCTAGCAGCATGCTCGACGCTGTCCGCTATAAAGGAGACTTTAGTGTTGTGAGTGAGCATGGTCATGCGTTCGTGGAGGCGATTGAACAGCTCTGGGTTGCCACTGAGCTTGAGGCTCAAGTCTAGAGAGGAAATGGAGATCTTTATGTAGTCGAATAGATTCAGGGTGGTAAAGATTTCGATACTTTCATCGTCGATTTTGTAGTCGTCGAACGCGATTTCTATGCCGTGATCTTTCAACAGATATAGGTTGTGAAGGATTTTCTTTTTTTCAGCGAAACTGATTGCCGAGAGGGGGAGCTCATTGAGCGCGATAACCAGTGTCTGGCCTAATTCGCGCAGAGCAGCGCCGGACTGTATCAGTTCTTCTGTGAGTGCGGAGTTGGCGAGATCTGACTGGCCTACGCAAACAAATCTACGGCTTAAGTATTTATTTCCGTTAGTGGTGTTGCGATCTTTCAGCGAAAAGGCAATCAGCCTGGTTTGCATCAGTACTTCGCTGTAGATACCACTCATCTGATACGGCTCGGGCGCGCAGGGCGCGGAAACGGAGTCGTCAAAATGTATTCTGATCTCGCTGCCAAACGGGCGGTCATCCCGAGTGAGGATCAATTGTCGAGACAGGTAATGCTCTGCGTGATCATGGATTGGCACGCTCCCTGTTGCGCTCATAAAACAGAAACTCCCTTCTACATTAAAAATCAGGTTGTCGAGATCAGACCCCTGATTAAGCGATATCCATGCCCACGGATGCTTTGAATGGCGTTGGTGCCATACATGCCTTTTATTTTGCCGCGAAGGCGACTGATCGACTTTTCCAAGGCTCTTGGATCATAAAAATTGATATTCAGCCCCATGATCCTGGCGATTTCATCATGGCTCAAAATCTGGTTTTTTGTTTGCGAGAAAGCCTCAAGAATTTTCATTTCTGCAAACGATACATCCAGTTTTTTATAGTCGCCGATAAGGCACATGCGAGTGGGGTCCAAAAGCAGATTATGCTTTTTTTGCCATTCCGGACTGCTAAAAAACTCGGACAGTGCGTCGGTATTTTCGCCTGCAGAAGTGTCGCAATTAATACAGTAGTCGGCCCCGGCAAGATAATATTTCATCTTGTTGTAGGTGCCTCTACCGGTGATGGCGATGAAAATTATTGACGCCAGATTTTCGGCGCGAATGCTTTCTACCAGGGTGAGGCTTTCAACAAACGCTAGAGGGCTGTCGATAACGATAAAAATTGCACGGTACGAAACAGGATTCCTGTTTCTTTTGAACGGGTTGCTAAAGCACATTGTATCAACGGCAATATTCTTGCCTACGTGACTTTCGACTAATTCCCTGAAGCCTTCAGCTAGCGTATGGGTTCGTCCAATGGTGAGAATACCTGTCTCCTCCTTCACGTCACTGTGGCCTGTAGTCGTTAATTTCCCTGTAAGCATCATGCTTTGACTCGGATGGGGCTGGCATTTGGATGTTAAAGCACCCATTCTCGTTTGTGACTGACAATTGGTAACATTTCACCGTTTTTTCAGGTGGTCGTCTCGTTTTTTTAACATTACCGGTGATTCTGGCGTGATCGGTTGCCCGCCTGTGGTTCGAGGTGCCTGATGATCGATGGCAATCTCGTGAGTTGATGCGGCATAGCAATGTGCCATCTTTTGTGCCGACACCCCGCGTTTTCGCACCAATACGACCGTGCATGTCGCTAAAGTTCCCGCTAGTTGATTTTTTTTGATTGGGTGCCAGCAGGCAGCAGGGATTGGTTGTTTCAAGTGCCAGTTATTGCTCTTGTCTGGCTCGGTACCATCCAATATTAACCATTATATAACGTTCATGTTGGTGGTGTCGGTCATGGACGTTTCATAACATGGAGTTTTATTAATCGGCCTAATGCGCTTTACTTTCGTGTTGGCGTTGAGTTTGAGCGAAGCCGACGCATTGGTATTTGTCGATGAGAGGGAATTGATGGATCTTTGGACAACCATAACAGTGTTGATTTTAGGGGTGGTCGAAGGTCTGACGGAGTTTTTGCCTATATCAAGTACAGGGCACCAGATTGTTGTCGCGGACTTGCTCGGCTTCGGCGGCGAGCGAGCCATGGCCTTTAACATCATCATTCAATTGGGCGCGATCCTCGCGGTAGTCTGGGAGTTTCGCCGCAAGATTCTCGAGATCGTTACCGGCTTGCCGACCCAGCGCAATGCACAACGTTTCACCTTGAATCTATTAATCGGCTTTCTTCCGGCCGTGGTCCTGGGGGTGTTGTTTGCCGATAAGATCCATGAGTATCTGTTTAATCCGATCACTGTAGCGGTGGCATTAGTGGTGGGTGGCATCATCATGTTGTGGGCCGAGCAGCGGGAACATGTGGTGTATGTCGACCATGTTGACGATATGCGCTGGAGCGACGCCCTCAAGGTCGGTTTCGCACAATGCCTGGCGATGATTCCGGGCACCTCGCGCTCTGGAGCGACGATTATCGGTGGGTTGCTGTTCGGTCTGTCGCGTAAGGCTGCCACGGAGTTTTCGTTCTTTCTGGCAATGCCGACCATGGTCGGTGCCGCAGTGTATTCAGGCTATAAGTATCGGGATCTGTTCCAGGCCGGTGACCTGCCAGTGTTTGTGCTCGGTTTCGTCACGGCGTTCTTTTTCGCCATGATCGCCGTCCGTGGTTTGCTCAAGTTCATCGCCAACCACAGCTACGCCGTATTCGCCTGGTACCGGATCGGATTCGGTTTGCTGATTCTGGCAACGTGGGTATTCGGTTGGGTGAGCTGGACGTCGGCGGCCGCAGGCTGACAGGTGAGCCAGGCGGATCAGACTGCCTGGCTGAAATGGCCGGAATAGCAGGGCATCAACGCCCTTCAAGCAACTCGGCAGCCTGATCCAGCAAAGCCAAAGGCTCTTTGGCCTTGTGGATATCCACCGACAACAACTGCCGAAACTTGCGCGCCCCCGGGAACCCGGTGCCCAGCCCCAGTACATGTCGGGTGATGTGGTGCATCGAACCGCCGGCGTCGATGTGTGCCGCGATATACGGGCGCAACTGCGCCAGTGCTTCGGCACGCGTGATCACCGGTGCCGTGCTGCCGAACAGCTGCTGGTCCACTTCGGCCATCACATAAGGGTTGTGATACGCCTCGCGGCCCAGCATCACGCCGTCGAAGGTCTGCAAATGTTCGTGGCAGGCTTCCAGGGACTTGATGCCGCCGTTGAGAATGATCTCCAGCTCCGGAAAATCCGCCTTCAACTGCGCCGCCACGTCGTAGCGCAGGGGTGGAATGTCGCGGTTTTCCTTGGGCGACAGCCCCTCCAGAATCGCAATCCGTGCGTGCACGGTAAAACTGGTGCACCCGGCATCCCGCACCGTGCCGACGAAATCACACAGCTCCTCGTAACTGTCCCGCCCGTTGATCCCGATCCGGTGCTTGACCGTCACCGGAATCGACACCGCATCACGCATCGCCTTCACACAATCGGCCACCAACTGTGGATGCCCCATCAGGCACGCGCCGATCATATTGTTCTGCACCCGATCGCTCGGGCAGCCGACATTCAGGTTCACCTCGTCGTAACCATGCTCTTGCGCCATGCGCGCACACGCGGCCAGGTCCAGCGGCACGCTACCGCCAAGCTGCAACGCCAGCGGATGCTCGGCCTCGTCGTGCCGCAGAAAACGCTCATGATCGCCGTTGAGCAGGGCACCGGTGGTGACCATCTCGGTGTAGAGCAGGGCGTTCTTCGACAGCAGGCGCAGGAAGAAGCGGCAGTGGCGGTCGGTCCAATCCATCATCGGTGCGACGGAAAATCGGCGGGAGAGCGGTGCAGGTGTGGCGGTGGTTACGGACATGGGGGATTTGGAATCGGTGAGGCTGGGAAGTGAGGGAGTTTATCAGGATTGGGATTGTGGGGCTCAGGTGAGTCTTATAGCGGTATTCGAGACATCTGACGCGAGGGCGTGCGTGGGGGACTGTTGAAAAATAATTCTGTCCCCTTTTTTGTTGAGGGTGCGATTTGGCGGTTTTTGCCTCGCTTTGAATAGCACGCGAGCGAATGTGCGTTAGAGGCTCTTGCGTTGCGACATAGACCGTTTGACGTGCTGCGGCACTGCAGCAGTGCGGGAAAGGGTCAACAAAAGGAAGGTTGATTTGCATCGGCGACAAAGGGAGTATGAGCAACCAATAGCCTTCGTTTAAGGAGATCGCAAAGCCGCTTCAAACAAGGAACGTATTCATAGATACAGAGTTTTTCGTGAAGGCTGGATTGGATTTTTCATCCAAGACCTTAGAATCGGGGGGTGTACTGAATTCTGTGTAAACGGGGTTGCTGTTAATCCTGCAAAAGCCTGTTCGGTCATTTCAGCTTCCAGGGCGCGCTCGACAAGCATCTTGGTGAGCTGCTTAAGCAAGCCATTTTCGCCGATCAAATCCTCAGGCTTTCGGTAATTGGCCAACAGACTGTCGGCCAGCCTCACCAGCTCAGGGTCGGGTTTGACTCGTTTGGTGCGCTTTGGCTCGGTCATTGAAACTCCTTGGGAAAGGCAGTGTGCGCCTAATGACCGTTTACACAAACCTCAGTACACCCTCAAGTACACTCGCAATCTGAACCAACGCTGTCACCCCCCAAAAGTTTCATGTTGCCCGGCACAGACGAGGCATAAGATGACCACCAAAGGTCATGTCCCCCGCGCCTCAACCCACAGGAATCAAAAAATGATCGCAAACCTTGTCAAAGTCTCGCTGATCGCCGGTGCTGTGTTGTTGAGCGCCTGTTCGGGTGTGAACTCCCATAGCGATTATTCGGCCGACTCCGTGCAGCCTGCCGGCTTTGGCCCGGGACCGACCAGCAGCAACCCCGGCAAGATGAGTTTCCATGGCAGTGCGCTCGGCAATAGCTTTGGTGAATACGGCTCGGGTTTGCTGCACGACGACTGATACGCGAACCGCAATGAAGAAGGGCGCTCCGTTGGGAGCGCCCTTTTTTGTGCGGGAAAGAGCGATCGATTATTTCGCGTCAGGCGCCGCCAGCCACTGCCGCAGTATCTTCTGGTAATTGCCCGTCGCCTTGGCCAGGTGCAGCCACTGATCGACGTACAGCTTCCAGGTGATGTCGTCCCGGGGCAGCAGGTAGGCTTTTTCGCCGTATTGCATGTAGTGTGTGGGGTTGACCGCGCACAGGCCCGGTTTGAGTTTCTGCTGGTACAGCGCCTCGGATGCGTCGGTGATCATCACGTCAGCTTTTTTATCCAGCAGTTCCTGAAAGATGCTCACGTTGTCGTGCAACTTCAGTTGCGCCTTGGGCAGGAAGGCGTGAACAAAGGCTTCGTTGGTGCCGCCGGCGGGTTCGACCAGGCGAACCGAGGGCTGGTTGATCTGGTCGACGGTCTGGTACAGCGCCTGGTCTTCGCAGCGCACCAGCGGGATTTTGCCATCGACGTCCAGGATGCTGCTGAAGAAGGCTTTTTTCTGCCGTTCCAGGGTGACCGAGATGCCGCCCATGGCGATGTCGCACTTGCCGGCGAGCATGTCGGGCATCAGGGTTTTCCAGGTGGTGGGCACCCATTCGACCTTGACGCCAAGGCTTTCAGCCAGGGTGCGGGCCATGGCGATGTCGATGCCGGAATACTCGCCGTCCTCGGCTTTGAAGGTGTAGGGCTTGTAGTCACCGGTGGTGCAAACACGCAGTTGTCCCTGTTGCATGACGCTGTCCAGATGCGAAGGTTCTGCCTGGGCGCCAAGGGCGAGTGCGAGCAAGCCGCCGAGCATCATTGCTCTTTTGATTTTCGTCATTGTTATCGGACTTTTGTGCTGGAGTGGTTTTGGAGGGGGGGAGTGTAGTGAAACTTTCATCGGTGTGAAAAATCAACGCCCCCTGAAGATGGCTCATTCCACTTCCGGGCTCAACGTCCCCAGCCACGCCACTAACCCCACAATCAATACCGCCGCGGCCATTTCCACCACCACACTGCGCCGAAGTGCGTGGGCCGCTACGCGATATTGGCCCTCTCGCAACGACTGCTCCAGCAAGGGCCCAAGATGAAAGCGGTTCAATGCCGCCAGCACCAGCATCCCGGCAAACAGCAGCACTTTGATCGCCAGCAAAACTCCGTAGTGGCTGAGCAAAACCTCATCGAGCTTCGGCCCGACTATGAGCAGGTAGTTCACCACGCCCGTCACGGTGATGATCACAACAATCAGCGCACCGACAAGTTCAAATAGTTTGACTGCGCGAACCAGCAACCGTATGTGAGCTTCGGTTTGCAGGGCCCGGGGTTGCGCCATCAGGGCAAACGTCAGCAACGCGCCGAGCCAGGCGCCCGCCGCCAGCAAGTGCAGAATGTCCGCTGCAAAGTGCCAGAAACGGCGGCTGCCTTCGTCCATGGCGCCATGCCCGCTCCAGGCCAGGCTGGCGAGGGCGATGCCGCCGGCAGTGGCAGCGATCACCAGGCTGATGCCGGGGGCGCGCGGGTTGAGCATCAACGCCAATCCCGCGACCGCCAATGCAACCATCCGCACGCCCCAGGCCAAACCGACGTCTGTCTCGAACAGCATCATCTCGAGGTGAGGGCGCAACTCGGTAACGTCTGATTCGCCGCTCATGGCGCGGACCATCAACACCATGCCGGCGATGGACAGCATCGCGCCGAGCCCGGCTGTTCGCGTCAACAATCCGCGAAACGGCAGCACCGTCCCGGATAGTCGTTCCTGTCCTTTAAAGCTGAAAAGCCCGAACAGCGCCACGCCAAACAACAGCATCAAATCCACATACAACACAAACCGCAGCACGACGTTGGCCGAGTCGCTCATCGATCATTTCACTTTGAAGGTGACGTTGCCGGTGATCGGGTGGGTGTCCGACGACACCGCGCGCCATTCGACCTTGTAGGTGCCGGCGGTCAAGGGTGTTGTCGGGGTGATGAACATGGTCTTCGGATCACTGCCGCCGCTGACTTTGGCCTTGACCGGCATTGGGGCGTGGGCCATGCCGGACATTTCGGTCATCAGCAGTTTTGCCCCGGAAAACTGGGTGACGAGGTTTTCGGAGAAGTGCAGTTCGATCTTGTCCGGTGATGCACCTTCTACGCCTTCAGCCGGGGTGGAAGAGAGTAGTTTGGGGTGCGCTTGAGCGAGGGTGCTCATGAGCAGGCCGGTGAACAGCGCGATGACGACGGCGGTGGGTTTGATGAGGCGCATGCAAGGTCCTTTACCGCTTGAAGCGGTTGTCATTGGTTTGAGGTGAATCTGTTCAGAACCACAGCCGAACACCGAGCACGAGGCGTGCCTCGCTGCGGTCCTCGCCTTCGTCGTTGGCAAAGTCGGCGGTGTGGCCGTAGGTGCGGTTCCAGGTGACGCCGAGGTAGGGCGCGATTTCCCGGCGGATTTCGTAGCGCAGGCGCAAGCCAGCCTCGGTGTTGGACAGCCCTGCGCCGATGCCCCGTTGCGGATCGTTTTTGCCGTAGGCATTGAGCTCGACGGTCGGTTGCAGGATCAGCCGATTGGTCAGCAGGATGTCGTAGTCGCCTTCCAGCCGCACGGCGCTCTGGCCGCCTTCGCCGATGAAGGCTGTGGCTTCGGCCTCGAAGTTGTACAGCGCCATGCCTTGCATGCCGAGCGCGGCCCAGGTTTGCGGGGCGCCGGGTTTGAAGTCCTGGCGCACGCCGCTGACGACGTCCCACCACGGGGAAATGGCGTGGCCCCACAGGGCCTGGATTTCCGCGTCCTCGGTCACGCCGTTGGTGCGCTCGCCTTCGGAGCGCAGCCACAGGCGATCGATGTCGCCGCCGACCCAACCCGACAAATCCCAGGCCAGGGTGCTGCCGTCATCGGCATCCTGCCATTCCAGTTTGTCGGCGAGGAAAAACGAATTGAGTGTGTTGTCGTGCACATGGTGACCGGCGGGATCGACATACACCGCAGCGCGATCGGCATCGGTCAGCACCGGGATCGGCGTGCGGCTTTCGCTGGGGGCGGCGGGCTGCATCTGACCCTCGGCCATGCTTTGCATCTGACCGTGGTCCATCTGGCTATGATCCATGCCTTGCATCTGGCCGTGGCCCAGCTGGCTGTGATCCATGCCTTGCATGTCATCGCTGGCGGCCATCGCCGTCGCGGTCACGAGTGCGAAAAAAACCGGGGTGAATCGAATCATGGGGTGCGCCTCATTCTTCCACGCGAACTTCACGGAACATGCCCATTTCCATGTGGTACAGGAGATGGCAGTGATAGGCCCAGCGGCCGAGCGCATCGGCAGTGACCCGATAGCTGCGCCGGGAGCCAGGTGGCATGTCGATGGTGTGTTTGCGCACCATGAACTGGCCGTTCTCGTCTTCGAGGTCGCTCCACAGGCCATGCAGGTGGATGGGGTGCATCATCATCGTGTCGTTGACCAGCACGATCCGCAGTCGCTCGCCGTACTTGAGGCGCAGCGGCTCTGCATCGGAGAACTTCACGCCGTTGAACGACCAGGCGAATTTTTCCATGTGCCCGGTCAGGTGCAGTTCCAGGGTACGGCCAGGCTCGCGGCCGTCCGGGTCTTCGAAGGTACTGCGCAGGTCGGAGTAGGTGAGTACGCGGCGCCCGTTGTTGCGCAGGCCCATGCCGGGGTCGTCGAGTTTCGGTGAAGTGGACATGGCTTGCATGTCCACCAGCGGGTTGTCGGTTTCCGAGGCCGGGTGGGCCTGCATGCCGGGCATGTCGCCCATGGCCATGTTGCTGTGATCCATGCCCGCCATGCTGCCGTGGTCCATGCCGCCCATGCCCATGTCATCCATGGTCACCAGGGGGCGCGGGTCCAGTGGCGGCAGCGGCGCAACCTGTCCTGCCTTCACCGCCAGGGTGCCCCGTGCGTAGCCGGTGCGATCCATTGCCTGGGCGAACAGGGTGTAGGCCGCTTCGGTCGGTTCGACGATAACGTCGAAGGTTTCCGCCACGGCAATGCGAAACTCGTCGACGCTCACCGGTTTGACGTGCAGGCCATCGGCGGCGACCACGGTCATTTTCAGGCCGGGGATGCGCACGTCGAAGTAGGTCATGGCCGAGCCGTTGATGAAGCGCAGCCGCAGCTTTTCCCCCGGCCGGAACACCCCGGTCCAGTTCGAATCCGGCGCCTGGCCGTTCAACAGGTAGGTGTAAGTGGCACCGCCGACGTCGGCCAGGTCGGTGGGGTTCATCTTCATCCCGGCCCACATTTTGCGATCGGCGACGGTCGGCCCCCAGCCTTTTTCGCTGACGTCGTGGATGAAGTCGCCCACGGTGCGTTTGTTGAAGTTGTAGTAATCGGACTGTTTTTTCAGGGTCTTCATCAGGCCGACCGGGTCTTCGTCGGTCCAGTCGCTGAGCATCACCACGTAGTCGCGATCGTACTGGAACGGCTCCGGGTCTTTGGCGTCGATCACCAGCGGGCCGTAGACACCGGATTGTTCCTGAAGCCCCGAGTGGCTGTGATACCAGTAGGTGCCGTTCTGGCGCACGGTGAACTGGTAGACGTACAGGCCGCCCGGCTCGATGCCCTTGAAGCTCAGCCCCGGCACGCCGTCCATGTTGGCCGGCAGCAGGATGCCGTGCCAGTGAATGGACGTGCTGTCCTTGAGCTTGTTGCGCACCCGCAGCGTCACCGTATCGCCTTCACGCCAGCGCAGCAGCGGGCCGGGAATGCCGCCGTTGATGGTCTTCGCGGTGCGCGGGCTGCCGCTGAAGTTGACCGGGGATTCGCCGATGAACAGGTCGAAATCGTTACCGGCCAGCACCTGTGGTTCGCCGGGGCTGCTGATCGCCCAGGCCGGCGCGCGCCATAACCCGAGGCCACCGAAGAGCCCGCCGATGGCCAGCCCTTTGACGAAGGTGCGTCTTGAAGTGTGGGAGTGCATGCCGTCTGTTCCGCCCGTCAGCCTGTTGAACTTGTCGACGAGGCTAGCGGGCGGTGCCTTTCAGCAGGCTGAGGCGGGGATTACAGTTTTGACAGGTTGGGGGGGGCTTACTGGCGTGAAGTGGACTTTTCCCTTGAGGCCACAGTGTCGCTGCCGCAGTTGATGTAGGAAGACGATTTCAACCAGCGCTGGTCCGGGTAGTAGGAAAACAACAACTGCCCGTCCTTCATCGAGTCGATCAGCCGATGGGCAATCGCCGGTCTCACGGCCGGGCAACCCAGGCTGCGGCCGATCCGGCCGTTGGCGCGGGCCAGCACCGGGCTGACATAGGGCGCGCCGTGAATGACGATGGCCCGGTCATAGGCGTTGTCGTTGAAGCCGGGCTCCAGGCCTTCCATGCGCAGCGAGTAACCGTTCTGGCCGAGGTAGCTTTCCTGGGTGCGGAACAGGCCGAGGCTGGTGGCATGGCTTTCGTTGCGGTTGGAGAACAGCGTCGCCTTGTTTTCGCCGCTGTTGCGGCCATGGGCGACCAGTTCGTGAAACAGCAACTTGCGTCGTTTAAGGTCGAAGACCCACAGGCGTTGTTCGGTCGAGGGCAGGGAATAATCGATCACTGCCAGCCTTTGGGCTGGGGCGATACCTTGGGCGCGGCTGCATTGGGTGGCACGAACGGCCAGGGCAATCACTTTGGCGTCGGCGCCGGGTGCTGCTTTGACCAGCGCGTTTTCAAGCGAATCGGCGTAGGCTGACGTTACTGAAAGGCACGTCAGTAAAATGGCAAATAAAAGGCCAAAGCGGTTTAGCGCCATAGTCGGGTCTCATCATGATAATTGCGAGTCTAGCAGCGAGCGGAAAACTAGCCGTTTGAAACGGGGGATTAAGGATTATCCATGGTGCAATTAACAAGGTCATTCGTCATAAGCCGCATGTTTTTTATGGGCTTTCTGATCAGCGGTGCGGCGATTGGGCAAACTTCGCCGATTGAGCCGGTATCTGCGGCGAGCAGCACAATCGATGCCGCGGCGTCCGACGACGCGGTCGGCCAGGCGATTCAGGCGACGCTGGAACCGTTGCGTTCGGCCTTTCCGCCGTTGCTCACGTCCAGGCGCCATCAGCGTGTGGATGTCAGCCGGGTGGTGCTGGATTTCTATATGCATCGCAACTATCGCGCGGCGTGGACGGATGACCGCGATGTGGCCCAGTTACTCAAGAGCCTCGAAGACACCCGGATCGACGGCCTGAATCCGGCGGATTTTCGCATCTCCGAACTGGCCCAGGCCCATGAATCGCTGGTAGCGGCCATGCCTTCCACGGCGCAACGGGCGACGTTCGACATGGCGGCCACCCGCACGTTCATCACCGCACTGCTGCAACTGCGACGGGGTAAGGTCGATCCGTCGCGGCTGGACATTCACTGGAACTTCGATCCTGCCGGTGGCAATGCCCGAGGGGACATGAACAACCTGTTCGCCGCCCTCGATGCCCATGACGTGGCGCGCGCTTTTGCCGAGGCGCCTCCTCAAGAAGAGATTTACCGCAACTTGCGCGAGGGCCTGGCCCGGTTGCGCCAGGTCCGTGATGCGGGCGGTTGGCCGAAAGTCACTGAAGGGCAATCGCTCAAGCCCGGCATGGACGGGGTGGCGGTCGCCCAATTGCGTGCGCGTCTGGTGGCGGGCGGTTACCTGAACCCGCACCTGTCGAAAAAAGCCGGTTACGACGACAAGGTCATTGCCGCGGTGAAGAAGTACCAGGCCGAGCAATACCTGGGGGCCGATGGCGTGGCGGGGGCGGCGACGCTGGCGGCGCTGAACGTGCCGGTCGAGGCGCGGATCGATCAGGTCCGGGTCAACATGGAGCGCGCCCGCTGGCTGTTGTACAAGCTTCAGGGCACGTTCGTGATCGTCGATATCGCCGGATACAAGGTTGCGATGTACCGCGACGGCCTGCCGATCTGGCGCTCGCGGGTGCAAGTCGGTAAGCCGGTGCGCAGTACGCCGGTGTTCCAGGCCGAAATCACCTACATCACGTTCAACCCGACCTGGACCGTGCCGCCGACCATCCTCAAGCAGGACGTGATTCCGAAAGTCCAGAACGATCCGGGCTATTTGGCGGCCAACCGGATTCGCGTGTTTGATCGCGAAGGCAATGAGCTCGATCCGTCGAACGTTGACTGGAGCAACCCGCGAGGCATCCGCCTGCGTCAGGATGCCGGGCCTGACAGCTCGCTGGGGCAGGTGGCAATCCGCTTCCCCAACGACTATGCGATTTACCTGCATGACACGCCGCACCGCGAGCTGTTTGCGAAAACGGTCCGGGCCACCAGTTCAGGCTGTATCCGCGTGGAAAACCCGTTGCAACTGGTCGAATTGTTGTTTAACGACCCGGTGCGCTGGAACAGCGCCGGCATTCAGAAGCAGTTGGCCAATGGCAGGACCGAGAACATCCAGCTACCGGTGAAAGTCCCGGTGCTGTTGGCTTATTGGACCGTGGACCTGAGTGTTGACGGGCGGGTGACGTTCAAGCCCGACATTTATGATTACGATGCCAAGGTGTTGCAGGGCTTGAGTCAGCCTGCGAAATTGCCGGCTCTGGACTTGCGTCGTGCAGAGATACCGCTGGTGGTGACGGGGCAGAACAAGCTGTAACGAAGGACTGAAAACGGGCGCCTATGGGCTAATACTGTAGGAGCGAGCTTGCTCGCGATGGACGTTAACGATACCGCGTGTTTACTGACTAAACGCAGGGCCCTTGAGTCCATCGCGAGCAAGCTCGCTCCTACAGGTATTACCAAGCCGTTCGGCAAGCCCCCTAAAGCGCCAACCCTTGTTGCACCACTGCCAGCAGATCGGTTTCCGTTAGCGCCACCGCGTCCAGCTGCGCTGTGGCCTGTTCGATCGTTTGCAGCCACCAGTGTGATTCACCGTGTTCGTCCACGGTACGCAACAGGGCGAACTCTTTGGGTTGTGAGTGAATTTCGACCCGCCCCTCGCCATCGGCTGTGAAGCGCGCAACCGGGTCAAAGGTGAGGCTGTGGGCGTTGCCGGAGATGACCAACTGGTCGATGGCATAGCGGTAAGTGCCCCGAATCGGACAAATCTCGATCACGTGGGTGGGGTTGCGCCGCAGGACCAGGCCAACTTCGGTCAAGGGCAGTAGCCAGGCCTCTATTCGTTGATACAGATCGTAGACCTGACCCGGCCAGGTATCGATCGCCTGGTCCGTGCTAATAAGCCGTGTGTGTTTCAATTTTGCCGCGAGCTCGTCTGCCTTGCGCATGTCGATTCCCTGTATTGAGGTCATTCTAATCGTAGCTCGTTGACGCGCAGGCAGCGCTGCCCTGGGTCATGTTTGCAGCACCACCGGGCAAGTGTGACCACTGGGCAAGTGATCGCCCATTTATCATGGATAACCCCGTAAACTACGCCCCACAAAGGCTGAGGGCTTTGGGTCGTTGCCCATGCCTTACCCCCGACAGGATGAACTTTTGCCCACACGCTTCAACGATCCGGACCACGCCCCTGGCGTCGCATTGAAACGCATACCGCTGCGCAAGGCTGCGGTGCTGTTCATTGCCACGGTGTGCCTGTGCCTGTGCGGTTTGCTCTACCTGCAACTGGAACAGTCCCGTCGCCATGATCTGAGCCTGGCGCAAGTGGCGTCTTCGAACCTGACGCGGGCCATGGCGCAGCAAGCCGAAGACACCTTCATGAAGGCCGACCTGGTGCTGACCAGCCTGGTGGACTGGATTCAGGTCGACGGTTTCGGCCCTGAGCAACGGCCGCGCTTGCAGCAGACGTTCGCCCGGCGAGTGCTGGCGCTGGATCAATTGCACGGCATCCTGCTGTTCGACCAGAAGGGCCAGTGGGTGGTGACCTCGTTCGAAAACCTGCCCCGGGGGGCCGGGGTCGCGGATCGCGAGTACTTCAAGTATCACCAGCAGAACGTATCGTCGGTGGCGCATATCGGCCCGGCCATCCGCAGTCGGGAAAATGGCGAGTGGATCATTCCGATTTCCAAACGGGTCAACGACAGGAACGGGCACTTCCAGGGCGTATTGCTGGCCGGCATCAAGATGTCGTACTTCGACCAGTTCTTCAAAAGCTTCAGCCTCGACGACAACGGCTCGATGTTTCTCGGCTTGACCGATGGCACGTTGTTGGCGCGTCGACCTTTTGTCGAGGCGCAGATTGGCACGTCACTGGCCCAGAGCGAGATTTTCCAGAAGTCGCTGCCACTGGCCACCTCCGGCAATGCGGTGTTCACGTCCATCATCGATGGTGTGACACGCCTGTACGGTTACCGACAGCTGGAGGCGTATCCGCTGGTGGTCACCGCAGCGTCGTCCACGGAATCCATTCTCGCGAGCTGGTACGACACGGCGTTTCGCTCCAGCCTCATCGTTGCCCTGGTGTTAGTGGGCGTGGGGTTGTTCGGTTGGGTGTTCATTCATCAGGTGCGTGTGGGCGAGCGGGTCGAGTCGGATTTGCGCAGGGCCCAGGAGGCGCTGGAGCTGATCGCCACCCACGACAGCCTGACCGGGCTGGCCAACCGCCGCTTGTTCGAGCGGGCGCTGGACATCGAGTTCGGGCGCGGCGCCCGGCAGGCGAGCCCATTGAGCCTGATCATGCTCGATATCGATTACTTCAAGCGCTACAACGACACCTACGGCCACGTGGTGGGGGATCACTGCCTGGCCGAAGTGGCACGTGCGCTGAAGAGTTGCTGCCACCGCAAGGCCGATCTGGCGGTGCGTTACGGCGGTGAAGAGTTTGCGGTGCTGCTGCCCGACACCGATATCCACGGCGCCATGACGATTGCCGAGCAGATCCGCCGCAGTGTCATCGACAAGAGCATCAGTCACACCGGCTCGCCCAACGGTTACGTGACGGTCAGTCTGGGTTGCTATTCGTTTGTGCCGTCGGGGCGTGACAGCATGAACGTGTTTGTCGAGCGGGCGGATGCGGCGTTGTATCAAGCCAAGCATTCGGGGCGAAACCGTGTGGCAACGTTGTCGATGGCCGGCGGTGTCGAGGCGTTGATGCGTTCCGATCGCTGAAGTGTTCTTCCTGCCGGTTGTCCGTCTCTCGGGCCTGGCTGAATTGATCGTCTAGAGTTCCGTAAGTTCTGTCGAATCCGGCAGACTCCCCTTCGTACGGACGATCGCCAACATGTTGATACCTCAAACGTTGACAGCTGTTGCTTTGACCGTCGCAGCCGCTGCCATTTTTCCGCTGGCCAGCCATGCGCAATCGAAAATCACCGCCGAAGAAGCTCACGCGATCGGCGTGGATGCCTACATCTATTTTTACCCGCTGCTGAGCATGGACATTACCCGCAAGCAATTCACCAACATCGAGCCGGGCAAGGAGTTCGGCAAAGGCCCGATGAACATGTTTGTGAGTGTGCCGCAGTACCCGCCTGCCGAATTCAAGGGGGTGGTGCGCTCTAACTTCGACACACTGTATTCGATTGCCTGGCTGGACTTGACCAAGGAACCGCTGGTGATCGCCGCGCCGGATACCGACGGGCGTTTCTACCTGTTGCCGATGCTCGATATGTGGACGGATGTGTTCGCTTCGCCGGGCTGGCGCACCACGGGCACCGATGCCGGGCAATTTCTGGTGACGCCACCGGGGTGGACCGGCACGGTGCCCGCCGGGATGAATCACCTGCCGGCGCCAACCCCGTTTGTCTGGGTCATCGGCCGTACCAAGACGGACGGCGCGGCAGATTACGCGGCAGTGCACAAGATCCAGGCCGGCTACACGGTGACGCCGTTGTCCCGGTTGGGTAAAGAACCTGAAGCCGTCACCGTGAAAATCGACCCGGAGGTGGACATGAAAACGCCACCGAAGATTCAGGTCGATTCCATGTCGGCCGCCAATTACTTCACTTACGCTGCCGAACTGCTGAAGGTGCACCCGCCGCACAGCACCGACCAGCCAATGCTGGCGCAGATCAAGCGTATCGGCATCGAAGCCGGCAAGCCGTTCGACATGGACGCGCTGGACCCGCAAATCCAGGCCGCGTTGCAAACGGTGCCCCAGGATGCGCAGGCGCTGATGACCTGGAAAGTGCCGACCCTGGCGCGGGAGGTCAATGGCTGGTCGATGAACACTGACACCATGGGCGTCTACGGCAACTACTACCTCAAGCGCGCCATCGTTACGCAGATGGGTCTCGGTGCCAACCTGCCCGAGGACGCGATTTATCCGTTGAACATCGGCGACAGCAATGGCAAGCCGCTCGATGGAGCAAACAAATACGTGCTGCATTTCAATAAGGGCGAGACGCCGCCGGTGAACGCCTTCTGGTCGATCACCCTGTATGACCCGCAAGGGTTCCAGGTCGGCAACTCACTCAATCGTTTTGCGGTCAGTAGCTGGATGCCGTTCAAGGACAACGCCGATGGCTCGCTGGACCTCTATTTCCAGAACGAAAGCCCCGGCAAGGATCTGGAGGCCAACTGGCTGCCGGCGCCCGAAGGGCCGTTCAATCTGACCATGCGTTTGTACGGCCCGAAAGCCGAGGCGCTGAATGGCAAATGGAACCCGCCGGCGGTCAAGCCGATGTAGGCCTCAGACGACTGGAAGCAGGCAGTCATCGGCTGCTTTTGCCTGTCCAGCTGCCCGTCCCGCCTCCGGCGCCACCGGTACCACCGCCGGGGCGCCGGTGCCACCGCCCGCGCCACTGCCCGGACCATTGACGCCGGTGGTGCCGATTGACGAGCTGGAACCCTGACCGCGGCCGTAGTCGCCTGAAGGGGCGCTGGGCCTTTTGTTGTCTGGCAGCATGATCGGGTTGCGGGTTGCTCCCGATGTCGTGCCGGTTGTGCCAGCGCCATCGCCGGACGCCGCAAACGTAGCCAGGGGCGTTGCCGTCAACAATCCCGCCAAGAGCAGCGAAGTCATTCTGATGTTCATCATGGTCGTCTCCCGGGATGAGTCGTTACCTGATGTGGGTGTGAAGGGGGGCGCAGTTGGGGGCGCACAAGCGGCATTGAGTTTTTCATGCCGGGTGATTGGCTAAATCAATTGTCGGCCGCAGTGCCTGATCCCGTATACATAGCGGCCACTGGCGGAGCAATCCGCCGCTTGCGTGCAAAAGGACTGAACGATGAGCGAGCCACGCCTGACCGACCGTGCGTTGTATCTGCAACGCCTGGGCTTCGATGCACCTCCGGCACCGACCCTGGAAACCTTGCGCCAACTGCAACTGCGCCATACCGGCGTTTTCCCGTTTGAAAACCTCACCACATTATCCGGCGAGCCCGTGCTGATCGACTTGCCGTCCATCGAGCAGAAGGTCTTGCACGATGGTCGTGGCGGTTACTGCTACGAACTCAATAACCTGTTCCTGGCCTTGCTTCAGGAATTGGGTTTCGACGCCCGTGCCATCAGCGGCCGGGTGGTGATGGGCCAGCCGGAGGGCGCCTGGACTGCCCGGACCCACCGCCTGAGCCTGGTCATCATCGACGACGTACGCTACATCACCGACGTCGGCTTCGGCGGCATGGTGCCGACCGCGCCACTGTTGCTTGATACCCGCACCGAACAAGCTACCCCACACGAGTCGTATCGCATCGACCTGCACGTCGACGGCTTTACCTTGCGCGCCAACGTTGCGGGCGAATGGCGAGCGATGTACATCTTCGACCTGCAACGCCAGGAAGATATCGATTTTGCCGTGGGCAACTGGTACGTCTCGACCCACCCCGAGTCGACTTTCGCCAAACAATTGATGGTGGCGCGTACCGGGGAAGGGTGGCGCCGTACGCTCAATAACGGCAGCTTCGCGATTCACCGGATTGGCCATGACAGCGAGCGGCGGGAGGTGACGGATGTTCAGGAACTGATTGGCCTGCTGGGCAGTGAGTTCGGCATTCGCGTACCGGAACAGGCGCAGTTGGTGCGGACTCTGGAACGATTGATCACAGCGCCGCAATAGCGGGTTGATCGAAAACATCACATCGCCATGGGCTGATCCGATCGATCAGCCCTTTGTGTTTCAGGGCCGAACACCCGGCGCCATCACCCGTTGAATTTCGCGCAAGGCCTCGGCCAGTTTCTTCTCCAGGCCCTTGAGTTCGGCAGGGGTGATAGTTTGTTTTAGCTGTGCGCTTTTGCCTTCGTTGAGCAGGGCCCGGCGCAATGTATTGTTGATCGCCGTCTGGTAGCCGTACCCCTCGTTTTCTGCCAGTGCCCGAGCGGCTTCGATGACGGCGTCATCGAGCATGATGGTGATGCGGGTCTTGCCTTTGGCGGGCGCCACGGCCCCGCGTTTGGCATTGCTGAAATCGTATTCGTCTTTCATCGGTCATGCCTCCAGATACTGACGGCGCTCGCTTTTGGTGGCGATGCGCGCGGAAATGATTCGAACGAAATTCGGATCGCGGTAGGTGTACGCGACGACCAGCAAACGACCTTTGGCATCCAGTCCCAGGGTGATCCAGCGTTGTTCATCGTGGTGGTTGTCCTCGATGGTCAGCGCTCGGTCGTCATGGAATACCGGTTCTGTCTCTGCGAGGCTGATGCCTTGGTGCTTGAGTTTGTTGGCTGCGTTCTTTGCCTTGTGGAACTGAATGTCGAATGACTTCATTATGCATACTTTATATGTATGTGGAAGAGGTGGCTTTACCGATGGTCGCCAGGAACCGAAAAGACTAGTCAGCAACAGGGGTTGCCCAGGAAGGATGTATTTCAAGGTTTTAGGCGGGGCTACGCTTGAGGCTGCGAGGGGGGAATGGACAGGTATCCATTTTGTGACTGATAAGTTGTATACAACTCTATAGACATTTGTCAGGACTATTGCATACAGTGTGCACATAACAAAAACCAGGGAACCCCTCCATGAAAACGCCCCATGTTTCACACCAACGGCCCGAGGACGAAAATCTTGGGATCGGCGCGAATATGGCTTATGGCCTGCAACATGTTCTGACCATGTATGGCGGTATCGTCGCGGTGCCATTGATCATCGGCCAGGCGGCCGGGCTCTCGCCGGCGGACATCGGTTTGTTGATTGCTGCTTCATTGTTTGCGGGGGCTGGCAACGCTGCTGCAAACCCTGGGTTTACCGTTTTTGGCTGTCAGTTGCCGCTGGTGCAGGGCGTGTCCTTCTCTGGCGTCGCGACCATGGTGGCGATTGTCAGCAGTGGCGGGGAGGGCGGGTTTCAGTCGGTGCTGGGTGCGGTGATAGCGGCGTCCCTGATCGGGTTGCTGATAACCCCGGTGTTCTCGCGTATCACCAGGTTCTTCCCGCCGCTGGTGACCGGCATCGTGATTACCACCATCGGCCTGACGCTGATGCCGGTAGCCGCGCGCTGGGCCATGGGCGGTAACAGTCATGCGCCGGACTTCGGCAGCATGGCGAACATCGGCCTGGCGGCGGTGACACTGGTGCTGGTGCTGCTGTTGAGCAAAATCGGCAGTGCGACCATCTCCCGCTTATCGATTCTGCTGGCCATGGTCGTCGGCACGATCATCGCGGTGTTCCTCGGCATGGCGGATTTCTCGTCCGTAACCCAGGGCCCGATGTTCGGCTTCCCGACGCCGTTCCACTTTGGTATGCCGACCTTCCACTTCGCTGCGATCCTGTCGATGTGCATCGTGGTGATGGTGACGCTGGTGGAGACTTCGGCGGATATCCTTGCCGTCGGTGAGATCATCGGCACCAAGGTTGACTCCAAGCGCCTGGGCAACGGTCTGCGCGCCGACATGCTGTCGAGCATGTTCGCGCCGATCTTCGGTTCCTTCACCCAAAGCGCCTTCGCCCAGAACGTCGGGCTGGTGGCGGTCACTGGCATCAAGAGCCGCTATGTGGTGGCAACCGGCGGTCTGTTCCTGGTGATCCTCGGCCTGCTGCCCTTCATGGGCCGCGTCATAGCTGCCGTGCCAACCTCCGTACTGGGCGGCGCCGGCATCGTGCTGTTTGGCACCGTGGCGGCCAGCGGCATTCGGACCTTGTCCAAGGTCGATTACCGCAACAACGTCAATCTGATCATTGTCGCCACCTCCATCGGCTTCGGCATGATCCCGATCGCGGCGCCGAACTTCTACGACCACTTCCCGAGCTGGTTCGCGACCATTTTCCATTCGGGCATCAGCTCTTCGGCGATCATGGCCATCGTGCTGAACCTGACCTTCAACCACCTCACCGCCGGTAACTCCGACCAGCAATCGGTCTTTGCGGCCGGTACCGAGCGGGTGCTGCGTTATCAGGATCTGGCGGCGTTGCGTGAAGGCGATTATTTCAGCGACGGTAAACTGCACGATTGCGACGGCAAGGAGATTCCGGTGCTGGAATCGGAGCACGGCGTGGCAGAACCACGGGCGGCGCACGCGAAAAGCAGTGAACATGTCTGACGTTCACGGCGACTGAAAAGGGCCGATCTGTCGAATGGACAGATCGGCTTTTTGCTTTTCAGGAGACGGCTTTTCAAGCGGCCACAAAAAAAGCCCCTGAATCTTTCGATTCAGGGGCTCTTCGATGTTGCTGTCTGGCTCCACGACCTGGACTCGAACCAGGGACCCAGTGATTAACAGTCACTTGCTCTACCAACTGAGCTATCGCGGAATGGCGCCTATGTTACTGATTCAAAAAGAGAAGTCAAGCATCGAATAACAATTGGAGCGAATCATCGGGACGGGCGGTGGTTTAGCGGCGATTGGCGGTTACCAGGATCGTCCCGGAGGTCTACCATGACCGCCCGGAAGTGGTGACACGCGCTGCCGGCCATTCGCCGAAAAGGTACGCGCCATGAATCATTTGACCCCCCCACCTCGACACCACAGGGTGCATCCATGAGCATCTCTCAGATCAGCCTGCCCAAAGGTGTCGGCCCCCACGCCGAAAAGTTGTTCGACGCCATCACTCAGGCCGGCACCGCTGAAGCATTGAACCGCGCGGGTGGCAAGGCCGAAGGTTTTGTCCTGGGCCTGGAAAGCACTAAAGCGATCAAGAGCCAGGTCGCGGAATCGCTGTATGTCGCCTACGACGACGCTGCCAGCCAGCGTGCGAGTGAACTGGCTTAACCGCCGAAGGTAATGGTGCCAAGCATCAGTTTGGCGTAGAGCGCCGTGGCACCCAGTTGCACCAGCCATAGGGCCAGACCGCCGAGAAACACGCCGGCAGCGACTTGCATCACCAGGTTGTTGCCGCGTTGTTTGGCTGGGGTGCGAGGGATGAAGTCATCCAGGTCATCGCGGTCGGCGCGCAGGTCATCGTTTTTCATATCGGCTCTCATAAGAAATCCAGGGTGTACGCAAATCCTGTGGGAGCGAGCTTGCTCGCGATGAGGGCATCCCATTCAACATTGATGTTGGCAGGACAATCGCTATCGTCGGAACGCCGCCCGGAGCAAGCTCGCTCCCACAGTGGATAGATGTATGCAGTTTAGAGGGGTCGCTCTGGTTGCCGAAAATTATCTGCGACAAATAAAAAACGGGAAGCCAAAAGGCTTCCCGTTTTTGTGTCAGAGGACGACTCAGATCACCTGAACAATCGCATCCGTCACAACCTTGATATTGCTCTGGTTCAGCGCGGCCACGCAGATGCGGCCGGTGTCCAGGGCATAGATGCCGAACTCGTTGCGCAGGCGGTGAACCTGCTCAACGCTCAAGCCGGAGTAGGAGAACATGCCGCACTGACGACCGACGAAGCTGAAATCGCGCTGAGGCGCTTTTTGTGCCAGCAGGTCGACCATCTGGGTACGCATGCCACGAATGCGCAGGCGCATTTCGGCCAGTTCGGCTTCCCACTGGGCGCGCAGTTCCGGGCTGTTCAGCACTGCAGCGACAACGCTGGCACCGTGGGTCGGCGGGTTGGAGTAGTTGGTGCGGATCACGCGTTTGACTTGCGACAGCACGCGCGCGCTTTCTTCTCTCGATTCGCTGACGATCGACAGGGCACCCACGCGCTCGCCGTACAGCGAGAACGACTTGGAGAACGAGCTGGAGGCGAAGAAAGTCAGGCCCGATTCCGCGAACAGGCGCACGGCAGCGGCGTCTTCGTCGATGCCATCGCCGAAACCTTGATACGCCATGTCGAGGAATGGCACGTGGCCCTTCGCTTTCACTACTTCAAGAACGTTTTTCCAGTCCGCCGGGCTCAGGTCCACGCCGGTCGGGTTGTGGCAGCAGGCGTGCAGCACAATGATCGAGCCGTTTGGCAGCGCGTTCAGGTCTTCGAGCATGCCGGTACGGTTCACGTCGTGGGTGGCGGCGTCGTAGTAACGGTAGTTCTGCACCGGGAAACCGGCGGTTTCGAACAGCGCGCGGTGGTTTTCCCAGCTCGGGTCGCTGATCGCCACAACGGCGTTCGGCAGCAGTTGCTTGAGGAAGTCGGCACCGATTTTCAGGGCGCCAGTACCGCCAACGGCCTGGGTGGTGATCACACGGCCAGCGGCGATCAGCGGCGAATCATTGCCGAACAGCAATTTCTGCACAGCCTGGTCGTAGGCGGCGATGCCGTCGATTGGCAGGTAGCCACGGGAAACGTGTTGAGCGGCGCGAATGGTTTCGGCTTCGACAACGGCGCGCAGGAGTGGAATTCGCCCCTCCTCGTTGCAGTAAACACCGACCCCCAGGTTGACTTTGTTGGTCCGGGTATCGGCGTTGAATGCTTCGTTGAGGCCCAGGATTGGATCGCGTGGTGCCATTTCGACAGCGGAGAACAGGCTCATTATTGCGGCGGCTCTGAATGGAGAGTGGAGGGACGTGTCGCGCTCCAGCCGAATGCACTAGAGCGGTGCACAAACGGGGAGCTAGTATAGAGGCCATCCGCGATCAATGGCGACAGGCGATTGGTCTTTTAAGGTAAGTTTTTCCGATTATTTTTCGACCGTTAGTCGATTGGTCGTGTCGGAGATTTTACCGGATGTAGGACGTTTGCCTTGAAAGCGATGGCAATCGGCTCCACATTGAGCACAATCCAGTTTTTTCCTTGGGCGACATCGGTCGTTTGCGGTCTTTCTCGTTCGTGCCGGTTTTGCCGGCAAGAGTGATCCAGAGGTTTTTCATGTCTGAATTCCAGCTAGTCACCCGTTTCGAGCCCGCCGGCGATCAACCGGAAGCCATCCGCCTGATGGTCGAGGGCATTGAGGCCGGGCTGGCGCACCAGACGCTGCTCGGTGTGACCGGTTCGGGCAAGACGTTCAGCATCGCCAACGTGATCGCCCAGGTGCAGCGTCCAACCCTGGTGCTGGCGCCGAACAAGACTTTGGCGGCGCAGTTGTACGGCGAGTTCAAGGCGTTCTTCCCGAACAACGCGGTGGAGTATTTCGTTTCCTACTACGACTACTACCAGCCTGAAGCCTACGTGCCGTCCTCGGATACCTTCATCGAGAAAGACGCCTCGATCAACGACCACATCGAACAGATGCGTTTGTCGGCGACCAAGGCATTGCTTGAGCGTAAGGACGCGATCATCGTCACCACGGTGTCTTGCATCTACGGTCTGGGCAGCCCGGAAACCTATTTGAAGATGGTGCTGCACGTGGATCGCGGCGACCGGCTCGATCAGCGCGAATTGCTGCGGCGCCTGGCCGACCTGCAATACACCCGCAACGACATGGATTTTGCTCGTGCGACCTTCCGCGTGCGTGGCGATGTGATCGATATCCATCCGGCGGAATCCGATTTTGAAGCGATCCGCATCGAGCTCTTCGACGATGAGGTGGAAAGCCTGTCGGCATTCGACCCGCTGACCGGCGAAGTCATTCGCAAACTGCCGCGCTTCACCTTCTACCCGAAGAGCCACTACGTGACGCCACGGGAAACCCTGATGGGCGCGGTCGAAGGCATCAAGGTCGAGTTGCAGGAGCGCCTGGAATACCTGCGTTCCAACAACAAGCTGGTGGAAGCCCAGCGCCTAGAGCAGCGCACCCGTTTCGATCTGGAGATGATCCTCGAACTGGGTTACTGCAACGGCATCGAAAACTACTCGCGTTATTTGTCCGGTCGCGAAGCGGGCGCGCCGCCGCCGACGCTTTATGACTATCTGCCAGCGGATGCCTTGCTGGTGATCGACGAGTCCCACGTCAGCGTTCCGCAGGTTGGCGCCATGTACAAGGGCGACCGTTCGCGAAAAGAGACGCTGGTCGAGTACGGTTTCCGCCTGCCCTCGGCACTGGACAACCGGCCGATGCGTTTCGATGAATGGGAAAGCATCAGCCCGCAGACGATTTTCGTCTCGGCGACCCCCGGCAACTATGAAGCCGAACACGCAGGGCGCGTCATTGACATGGTGGTGCGTCCGACCGGGCTGGTGGACCCGCAAATCGAGATCCGCCCGGCACTGACTCAGGTTGACGACTTGCTGTCGGAAATCACCAAGCGCGTCGCTCTGGAAGAGCGAGTGCTGGTCACCACGCTGACCAAGCGCATGGCCGAGGATTTGACCGATTACCTGGCCGACCATGGCGTGCGCGTGCGCTACCTGCACTCGGACATCGACACCGTGGAGCGCGTGGAGATCATCCGCGACCTGCGCCTCGGCACTTTCGATGTGTTGGTGGGCATCAACCTGCTGCGTGAAGGTCTGGACATGCCGGAAGTCTCGCTGGTAGCGATCCTCGATGCCGACAAGGAAGGCTTCCTGCGTTCCGAGCGCTCGCTGATCCAGACCATCGGGCGCGCGGCACGTAACCTCAATGGCCGGGCGATTCTGTATGCCGACCGGATTACCGGTTCCATGGAGCGGGCGATCGGTGAAACCGAGCGTCGCCGCGACAAGCAGATCGCCTTCAACCTGGCCAACGGCATCACACCAAAAGGCGTGTTCAAGGACGTTGCCGACATCATGGAAGGCGCCACCGTACCCGGCTCGCGCAGCAAGAAGCGCAAGGGCATGGCCAAGGCCGCCGAGGAAAACGCCAAATACGAAGCCGAATTGCGCACGCCGGGCGAGATCGCCAAGCGTATCAAGGCCCTGGAAGAGAAGATGTATGCGTTGGCGCGTGATCTGGAGTTTGAAGCGGCGGCGCAGATGCGCGATGAGATTGGCAAGTTGCGGGAGCGGTTGATTACTGTTTGATTTGTAGTGTCTGAACTGGCCTCATCGCGAGCAAGCCCGCTCCCACAAGGTTCGGTGTGGTCCCTGTGGGAGCGGGCTTGCCCGCGAAGAGGCCAGTCAGGGCACTACAAAAAGTACCAACTAGTGCGCTTCGCCAGCCTTCAGTCCCGCCGGCAGTTTCCTGGTCAGCAACACCGCCACCATGCTGACCCCCAGCGCAATCCCGACAAAATGAAATGCATCGTTGTAGGCCATGATCGACGCCTGCTGGTGGGCGATTTCGCTGAGTTTGCCCAGTGCCGCCGTTTCGTTGCCCAGCGTGCTGGTCAACGATGCCAGGCGTTCAGCCACCTGCGGATTGCTCGGCACGATGGCTTCACGCAGGTAGTCAAAGTAAACCTTGGTCCGCGCATCCAGCAGGGTGGCGAGCAGGGCGATGCCGATGGCTCCGCCGAGGTTGCGCAGGATGTTGAACAGGCTCGACGCCGATCCCGCATCCTGGGGCAGGATGTAGGAGGTGGCGATCAGTGAGATGGTCACCATGATCAGTGGCTGCCCCAGGGCGCGGATGATCTGGATCTGATTGAACTGTGGCCCGGCAAAGTCCGGGTTCAGTACGCCCGAAGAGAAACTCGCCAACCCGAACAACCCGAAGCCCAGGGTGCATAGCCATTTCGGCGAAACAAATTTCATCAGCTTGGGCACCAGCGGAATCAGAAACAGCTGCGGCACGCCCATCCACATGATCACTTCACCGATCTGCAGGGCGTTGTAGTTCTGGATCTGCGCCAGGTAGAGCGGCAACAGGTAGATCGAGCCATACAGCCCGACCCCCATCCCGACGCTGGAAATACTGGATAAGCCAAAGTTGCGGTTGCCGAGGATGCCGAGGTTGATCAGCGGATTGGGTTTGGAAAACTGCACGATCACAAAGGTGATCAGGCTGACCAGCGCAATGCTGCCCAGGGTCACGATCAGGCTCGACTCCAGCCAGTCCTTGCGATGGCCTTCCTCCAGAAACACCTGCAGGCAACCGAGCCCGACGCCAAGGGTGAGAATGCCGGCGTAGTCAGTGCTTTTCAGCAATTCCCAGTGCGCTGGTTTTTTCTCCAGGCCGTACATCAGGCCGGCAATCATGATCAGGCCGGGCGGGATGTTGATGTAGAAGATGTATTCCCAGCCCCAGTTTTCCGTCAGCCAACCGCCGAGGGTCGGGCCGATGGAGGGGGCAAAGGTGGCGGTCATGGCGAACATGGCCATGCCTTTGGCGCGGTGGTGCTCCGGGAGCTTGATCAGGGTCAGGGTGAACGCCAGTGGAATCAGCGCGCCACCGGTAAACCCTTGCAGGGCGCGGAAGACGATCATGCTTTCCAGGCTCCAGGCCATGGAGCAGAGCAGGGAGGCCGCGAGAAACCCGAGGGACACCCAAACCGCCAGGCGCCGTGCCGACAGCAGCTGCACGAGCCAGGCGGTGAGCGGGATCATGATGATTTCCGCCACCAGGTACGAGGTGGAGATCCACGAGCCTTCTTCCAGGGTTGCCGACAGCGCGCCCTGGATATCCTTGAGCGAGGAGTTGGTGATCTGGATGTCCAGCACCGCCATGAAGGCGCCGAGCATCACGCTCATCACCGCGATCCAGTCGCGCCGGGTCGGTTCGCCGGCCGGGCGGATCAGTTGATCACCGGCCATCGTCAGGGGCGTCTTTGCTGCTCAATTTGGTGGTGACATCGTCAGGGGCGTCCTTGATGTTCACCTTGGCGGTCACCGACATGCCCGGGCGGATCTTGCCGCGCAGCGGGTTGTCGGCGGCGAAGGTCAGTTTTACCGGAATCCGTTGTACGACTTTGGTGAAGTTGCCCGTGGCATTGTCCGGCGGCAACAGGCTGAACTGCGCGCCCGAGGCGGCGAACAGGCTGTCGACCCGTGCCTCGATCGGGGTGTCGCTGTAGGCGTCGAAGGTCAGCTCGGCTCTCTGGCCGGGCTGCATGTGGCCGATCTGGGTTTCCTTGAAGTTGGCCTGAATCCAGATGTCTTCGTCCGGCACGATCGACAGCAGGTAGGCACCGGCATGCACGTATTGGCCTTCGCGGGCTGCACGCTGGCCGATCAGGCCGCTGATGGGCGCATGGATTTCGCTGCGGGTCAGGTTCAGTTCGGCCTGGGCGAGGTCGGTCCTGGCGTTGGCGATCTGCGCGTCGAGGCGTTTGATCTCGGCGGTCAGTGCGTTGACCTGCTGACGCTGGCTTTGCGCGTCGGCCTGGGCCTTGGCCACTTGCGAGCGGGCAATGTGGTTGTCGGCGGACAGGGTGGTCACCCGTTCTTCCGAGACATAACCAGGCTTGCGCAAGGTCTCGGCGCGGGTCAGGTCGATCTGCGAGCGACCCAGGCTGGCCTGGCTGGACGCAACTTGCGCTTCGCTGGCGGCAATCAGGCTGGCCTGCTGGGTCAGTTTGCTCTGGGCTTGCAGGCGTTCGGCCTCGCGGGTGGCGAGGGTCGCGTTGGCACGGTCGACAGCGAGGCGGAAGTCGTCGCCTTCGAGTTTGATCAGCAACTGGCCTTTCTCGACATGCTGGTTGTCCTGCACCAGCACCCGATCGATGCGCGCGCCCAATTGGCTCGACACACGGGTGATCTCGCCCTGGACATAAGCGTTGTCGGTGCTTTCATAAAAGCGCCCCTTGAAGAACCAGTGGGCAAACAGGCCCCCGCCAATCAACAGGACAATCAGCAGGAAGGTGAAGAGGCGACGCTTGAGTTGGGCAGGCATGGGGCAAACTGTAGTCGAGAAATTGTAAGGGAAGTTATCAGCGGGCAAATCTGGCATACAGCCGATAAACGGTAAATGCCATCGGCTGATATTCGGCCATTCACCGCGCCATACGGGCGTTACAGACGCAACCTTGGCTTAAATGCCCTGTTCACTGGAGCCTGGCCTGTGTCGCCTGTTACCATTCGCCTCTTGTTTGACGTTCGCTTTGAACTTCGCTTTTTATCTTTTCGAGACATGCCATGACCACCGTCCGCACTCGCATCGCGCCATCGCCTACCGGGGATCCCCACGTAGGTACCGCCTACATCGCCTTGTTCAACTACTGCTTTGCCAAGCAGCACGGCGGTGAGTTCATCCTGCGGATCGAAGACACCGACCAGCTGCGTTCGACCCGCGAGTCCGAACAGCAGATTTTCGACGCCTTGCGCTGGCTGGGGATCGACTGGAGCGAAGGCCCGGACGTCGGCGGCCCGCACGGTCCGTATCGTCAAAGCGAGCGCGGCGATATTTATCAGAAGTATTGCCAGCAACTGGTCGACATGGGGCATGCCTTCCCGTGCTTCTGCACCGCCGAAGAGCTGGACCAGATGCGCGCCGAGCAGATGGCTCGCGGTGAAACCCCGCGTTACGACGGTCGCGCGCTGCTGCTGTCCAAGGAAGAAGTCGCCCGTCGCCTGGCGGCTGGTGAGCCGCACGTTATCCGTATGAAAGTACCGAGCGAAGGTGTCTGCGTGGTGCCGGACATGCTGCGCGGCGACGTTGAAATCCCGTGGGACCGCATGGACATGCAAGTCCTGATGAAGACCGACGGCCTGCCGACATACTTCCTGGCCAACGTGGTCGACGATCACCTGATGGGCATCACCCACGTATTGCGCGGCGAAGAGTGGCTGCCATCGGCACCAAAGCTGATCCTGCTTTACGAGTACTTCGGCTGGGAACAACCGGAGCTGTGCTACATGCCGCTGCTGCGTAACCCGGACAAGAGCAAGCTGTCCAAGCGCAAGAACCCGACCTCGGTGACGTTCTACGAGCGCATGGGCTTCATGCCCGAAGCGATGCTCAACTACCTGGGCCGCATGGGCTGGTCGATGCCGGACGAGCGCGAGAAGTTCTCGTTGCAGGAAATGGTCGACAACTTCGATCTGAAGCGCGTGTCCCTTGGCGGGCCGATATTCGACATCGAGAAACTGTCGTGGCTCAACGGCCAGTGGCTGCGTGACCTGCCGGTGGAAGAGTTCGCCGCACGCGTGCAGAAGTGGGCGTTCAATTCCGAATACATGATGAAGATCGCGCCGCACGTGCAGGGCCGGGTCGAAACCTTCAGCCAGGTGGCACCGCTGGCCGGGTTCTTCTTTGCCGGTGGCGTGAACCCGGATGCGAAGTTGTTCGAATCCAAGAAGCTGTCGGGCGATCAGGTCCGCCAGCTGATGCAGTTGATCCTGTGGAAGCTCGAAAGCCTGCGTCAGTGGGAGAAGGACAGCATCACCGCGACGATCCAGGCTGTAGTCGAATCCCTGGAACTGAAGCTGCGTGATGCCATGCCGCTGATGTTCGCTGCGATCACAGGCCAGGCCAGCTCGGTCTCGGTGCTTGATGCGATGGAAATTCTCGGGCCGGACCTGACCCGTTTCCGTCTGCGCCAGGCCATTGACCTGTTGGGCGGTGTGTCGAAGAAAGAAAACAAAGAGTGGGAAAAGCTGTTGGGCGCTATCGCCTGATATCCCCTGTAGGAGCTGTCGCAGGCTGCGATCTTTTGATCCTGATCTCTGGTGGCTCCAAAAAGATCGCAGGCTTCGCCAGCTCCTACGGGCCTGCGTTCTTTCCCAAACCCCCGATTTTCCGGGGGGAGGGCGGTAAGTGATTGTTATGCCGACAAAAAATTTTAAATTTTTTGAAAAATAAGTTTGACAGGCTTCCGATACGCCCTTAAGATTCGCCCCGTCCTCAGCGATGACATCAACGATGAGGGGCTATAGCTCAGCTGGGAGAGCGCTTGCATGGCATGCAAGAGGTCGACGGTTCGATCCCGTCTAGCTCCACCAATTTACACTTCAAGGTCTGGCCACACCGACCTTGAAGCGATCAACGCTCAGCGTTGATCAGTTGTATGGAAGGGTTTGCGTCCCCTTCGTCTAGTGGCCTAGGACACCGCCCTTTCACGGCGGTAACAGGGGTTCGAGTCCCCTAGGGGACGCCAGTTTTACAGAAGCGATGTTGCAAGATGTCGCTCCGCCGCGAGGCGAAAAATCCGGGGCTATAGCTCAGCTGGGAGAGCGCCTGCATGGCATGCAGGAGGTCAGCGGTTCGATCCCGCTTAGCTCCACCAATTTACAGTTCAAGGTCTGGCCACACCGGCCTTGAATCGATCAGCTCTCAGCACTGATCAGTTGTATAGAAGGGTTTGTGTCCCCTTCGTCTAGTGGCCTAGGACACCGCCCTTTCACGGCGGTAACAGGGGTTCGAGTCCCCTAGGGGACGCCACGATTACCCGCTCTGCGGGATTTTATAAGGGTCATTCAATTATTGAATGGCCCTTTTGTTTGTCTGGCGTTTGGCCAAATCCCCCATCTCTCTCAAACTGTTCTTCAGACCAGCGGTCACAATCACGGCTTGCAGAAAATTATTATGAGAATAATATTCTAGTCGTAATATTCGGAGGCAACGATGAACGATAAAAAAGCTCAAACCCGCGAACGCATCCTCAAGGCTGCCAGCGCAGCGCTGATTCAGCGCGGCCCGGCCGAGCCAAGTGTGGGCGAAGTGATGGGGGCGGCGGGCCTGACGGTCGGCGGCTTCTACGCACACTTCGAAAGCAAGGACGCGATGATGCTCGAGGCGTTCAAGCAATTGCTCGGTCATCGCCGCGACCTGATTGCCGACATGGACGCGGAGTTGACCGGCGAAGAGCGTCGCACTCTGGTGGCGGCGTTTTACCTGTCGCGCAAGCATCGTGATTCCTCCGAATCGGCCTGTCCGATCCCGGCATCGGTCGGCGAACTGGGGCGGCTGCCGGAAGCGTTTCGTGTCGCACTCAATGAGCATGTGGAAATGATGGTCGCGCAGTTGGCGGCCAGTCCTGAAGAAACCGAAAAAGCCCTGGCCGATATGGCCTTGATGGTGGGCGGGCTGGCTCTGGCGCGGGCGCTGGGGCCAGGAGAGTTGTCCGATCGATTGCTGCGCGCCGCCAAATCGGCAGTGCGTTGACCTGAAGGCTGCGGCCTGAGGAGAATGCGATGAGCGCGTTAAAGTGGGTTCGTGGCGTAAATGGCACCTTGGGCTGGTTTGCCCCGAAGCTGGTCGCGAGCAAAATGCGACTGGCCTTCATGACACCGCGGGATCTGCCACCCCGTGACTGGGAGCTGCCGCTGTTGGCGAGGTCCGAGCGGATCACCTTGCGTTTCGGCCTCTCGGCGTTGCGTTGGGGGCAGGGCCCGGCCGTTTTACTGATGCACGGATGGGAAGGGCGGCCAACGCAGTTTGCCAGCCTTATCACGGCGTTGGTCGATGCCGGTTACTCCGTGGTCGCCCTGGATGGTCCGGCTCACGGTCGCTCGCCGGGCAGCGAGGCGAATGTGGTGCTTTTTGCTCGCGCCATGCTCGAAGCCGCCGCCGAATTGCCGCCACTGCAAGCAGTCATTGGCCACTCCATGGGAGGCGCCAGCGCCATGCTTGCGGTGCAGTTGGGCCTGCGCACCGAAACCCTGGTCACCATTGCCGCCCCGGCGCGGATCCTTGGCGTGTTGCGTGGATTCGCGCGCTATGTCGGGCTGCCACCGAAAGCCCGTTCGGCGTTCATTCGCCAGGTGGAAAATGACGTCGGCATGCGCGCTTCGACGTTGGATGTCGCTCACTATCAGCTCGATATGCCCGGCCTGATCGTCCACGCCGAAGATGACAACATGGTCTCCGTCAAGGAGTCTCAGTTGATCCACGAAGCCTGGTTCGACAGCCGTTTGCTGCGCCTGCAAGAAGGTGGGCATCAGCGGGTGCTGGCAGACCCGCGGGTGATTGATGGCGTGTTATCACTGCTGGCCGGTCGCCGTCTGCAATCGCGCCAATCCGCTTGAGCATCCGTTACACTGCCCCGGTCGAATTTATCTGACCGGGGGAGTGGGGCATGGGCTGGGATCGGGAAACGCCATTTATCATTGATCTGCAAGTGGGTGCCGAGGACATTGACGGGTTGGGGCACGCGAACAACGCGGTCTACGTGACCTGGCTCGAACGCTGTGCCTGGCGCCACTCCCAGCGCCTTGGCCTGGATCTGGTCGAGTACCGGCGGCTGGACCGGGCGATGGCGGTAGTGCGCCACGAGATCGATTACCTGGCAGCAGCCTATGAAGACGATGAGTTGCAATTGGCGACCTGGATCGTCGATTGGGATCAGCGCCTGAAAATGACCCGGCACTTCCAGTTGAAGCGCCCCAGTGATAATTCGACGTTGCTGCGGGCGCAGACCACTTTCGTCTGCATCGAACTGTCCACGGGAAAGCCCAAGCGCATGCCGGCGGAGTTCATTGAGGGTTATGGTCCGGCACTGTTGTCGCTCTAACCCCTGTAGGAGCGAGCTGGCTCGCGATGGTCGTCAACGATAACGCGACCAGCCTGGCTCCCCGCGGTGGTCTCGGGTTTTTCGCGAGCAAGCTCGCTCCTACAGGGGATCTGCGGTTTCTCGCGCAATCCAGTAAACTGCTGCACGTTTTTCCTCGAGTGTGTTTTTCATGCAAATTGCTTTGGCGCCCATGGAGGGGTTGGTCGACGACATCCTGCGCGATGTGCTGACCCGCGTGGGCGGTATTGACTGGTGCGTGACCGAGTTCATTCGGGTCAACGACCAGTTGCTGACACCTGCCTATTTCCACAAGTTCGGTCCGGAGTTGCTCAACGGTGCCCGGACAGCCTCTGGCGTGCCGTTGCGTGTGCAACTGCTCGGTTCCGACCCGGTGTGCCTGGCAGAAAATGCCGCGCTGGCTTGCGAGCTGGGTTCCGAAGTGATCGACCTGAACTTCGGCTGTCCGGCCAAGACCGTCAATAAATCTCGTGGTGGCGCGGTACTGCTCAAGGAGCCCGAACTGCTCAACCAGATCGTCGAACATGTTCGTCGTGCCGTCCCCGCACACATTCCGGTCACCGCCAAGATGCGCCTAGGCTTCGACAGCCCGGACGGTTCGCTGGTGTGTGCCACGGCCCTGGCCGAAGGCGGAGCGGAACATATCGTGGTGCACGCGCGGACCAAGGTGGATGGCTACAAGCCGCCGGCGCACTGGGAGTGGATTCCGCGCGTGCAGGACGTGGTCAAGGTGCCGGTGTTCGCCAATGGTGACATCTGGAACGTCGAAGACTGGCGTCGCTGCCGCGAGATCAGCGGCGTGGAAGACATCATGCTCGGCCGTGGCCTGGTTTCGCGTCCGGATCTCGCCCGGCAGATCGCCGCGGCGCGGGCCGGTGAAGAGGTGGTCGAGATGACTTGGACGGAATTGCTGCCGCTGATCCAGGACTTCTGGCTGCAAGCCAAGGCGCAGATGACGCCACGCCAATCGCCGGGGCGCCTGAAGCAATGGCTGGCGATGCTGACCCGCAATTATCCCGAAGCGGTGGAGCTGTTTTCGCTCCTGCGTCGTGAGACCGAACTGGACCAGGTTTCGCGTTTGCTGGGCTTGTCGGTCGCTGAAGCAGCCTGAAACTTTTTTGAAAAAAACAGCGAAAAATCTCTTGAAATGCAATCGGCGGTCCCTATCTAAGGGGTACGCGATGCCGAATTCGGGTCGCGGAGACAAAAAACCTTGCTGATTGTTTTCAGGAGATTTGAAACATGAGTACTGCATTTTCCCTGGCACCACTGTTCCGTTCCTCGGTAGGTTTCGACCGTTTCAACGACCTGTTCGAAACCGCCCTGCGCAATGAGCCAGGCAGCACCTATCCCCCTTACAACGTGGAAAAACACGGTGACGATCAATATCGCATCGTCGTAGCCGCCGCCGGTTTCCAGGAAGATGACCTGGAGCTGCAAGTCGAGAAGGGTGTGCTGACCATCAGTGGTGGCAAACGTGACGCCAACGAAGGCGTGACCTTCCTGCACCAGGGCATTGCCCAGCGTGCGTTCAAGTTGTCCTTCCGTCTGGCGGACCACATCGAGATCAAGGCTGCCGACCTCCGCAACGGCCTGTTGAGCATCGACCTGCTGCGGGTGATCCCGGAAGAGGCGAAAGCCAAGCGCATCCCGATCAACGGGGTGCAGAAACCGGCTCTGCAACACTGAGTCAGAGCAAGAGAAAGGGCGCCATTGGCGCCCTTTTTTGTGACTGTGTCCCGTCACTTCAGGAGTTTTTGAAACGCCTCCAACGGCAACGGCTGACTGTGCAAATACCCTTGGTAGAAGTGACAATCCAACCCCTGCAAGAACTCCAGTTGCTCCGCTGTTTCCACACCTTCGGCAATCACTTTCAAATCCAGGCTGTGGGCCATGGCGACGATGGCGCGGATGATCTCGGCGTCGTTCGGGTCGCTGGTGGCGTCGCGGATGAACGACTTGTCGATTTTCAGGGTGTCGACCGGCAGGCGCTTGAGGTAGGTCAGCGAGGAATAGCCGGTGCCGAAGTCGTCCATGGCGAAGCTCACGCCGAGTTTTTTCAGGCGGCGCATTTTGTTGATGGTGTCCTCCAGGTTCTGGATCACGATGCCTTCGGTGATTTCCAGCTTCAGCAACGTGCAGGGTAGCCCGTAGGTGGCGAGGCTGTTTTCAACCCGTTCGACGAAATCGTTCTGGCGGAACTGGCGCGGGCTGATGTTCACGCACAAGCTGAATTTGTACGGATTCACCAGTCCGTCCTCGATCAATTGTTTGAAGGCCTTGCAGGCTTCGTCGAGGATCCAGGTGCCGACCTCCAGAATCAGTCCGCTGTCTTCCAGCACCTTGATGAAGTCGGTGGGCGATTGTGCGCCGAGCTCCGGATGATTCCAGCGCACCAGGGCCTCGGCGCCGACGATGCGGTCGCCCCGGGCGTCGACCTGGGGTTGGTAATGCACGTGAAACTCACCCCGGGAAAGGGCCAGGCGCAAGTCGGTTTCCATGCGCAGGCGTTCGCTCGCGGCCTTCTGCATGGTGTTGTGGTACATCTGCGCGGTATTGCGACCCGAGTCCTTGGCGCGATAGAGCGCAATGTCGGCGCGCTTGAGCAGGTCGGTCGGGGTCGAACCGTGATCGGGGATCAGCGCAATGCCGATGCTTGGCGTCACTTGCAGGCGCTGGCCGTCAAGGAACATCGGTTCGGACAGCAGCTCGCGGATGGTGTCGGCCAGTTCGCGAACCTGATCGCTGACTTCGCTGCGCGAGCCTTCGAGACCGCTGAGCAGCACCACGAACTCGTCACCGCCCAGGCGCGCAACGGTGTCCTCCATGCGCACGCTGGCTTCCAGGCGCGCGGTGATGATTTTCAACACGGTATCGCCCACCGGGTGCCCGAGGGAGTCGTTGATGTGCTTGAAATGGTCGAGGTCGAGGAACATCAGCGCGCCGCGCAGGTTGTGACGTTTGAGCAGGGCGATCTGCTGGCTCAGGCGGTCCATCAGCAATGCGCGGTTGGGCAGGTTGGTCAGTGGATCGTGATAGGCCAGGTGGCGAATCTGCGCTTCGGCGTTTTTCAGCAGGCTCACGTCGCGCGCGGTCAACAGCAGGCAGGCGGTTTCGTTGAGGGTGATCGGCTCCACCGAGACTTCGACGGTGAGCAGTTCGCCGCGCTTGTTGCGTCCGAGCATTTCCTGATGATGAACCCGACCCTTGATCTGCAATTCCGCCAGCAGCGCCGAGCGTTGTTTTTCTTCTGCCCAGATCCCGACCTGGTACACCGTGCGGCCCACCACTTCATCGGCGCGGTAACCGGTCAGGCGGCAGAAGCCGTCGTTGACCTCCAGATAGCGTCCGGTGTCGCGCTCGGTGATGGTGATGGCGTCGGGGCTGGAGTGGAAGGCCTTGGCGAATTTCTCTTCACTGGCCTTGAGCGCCGCTTCCGAGCGCTGTTGCTGGGTGATATCGCGCAGCGTGGTGACGATGCAGGGCTGGTCGCTGACGCTGATCTGGCGGCTGGAAATCACGCACGTCAGGGCCTGTCCATTCTTGTGCTGGACCAGAATGGCGACGTTGTTCAGGCCTTGTTCGCGGATCACCTGCTCGATCCGTCGCAGGCTTTTCGCCGATGCGTCCCACAGGCCGATTTCGTCGGCGCTGCGGCCAATCACGTCGGCGGTGCTCCAGCCGAAGGTCTGGGTGAAGCTGGAGTTGATTTCAATGAACAGGCCGGTGTCCTGGTGGGTGACGCAGATCGGGTCGGGGCTGACCTGGAACAGCGTGGCGAATTTCTCTTCGGAGGCCACCAGTCGTTGTTCGCGCTCCACCTGGTCAGTGATGTCGAGCAATGTGCCGGCCATGCGCACCGGCACGCCGTTTTCATCGCGGTACAGGCGGGCGCGGCTTTCCAGGTAGCGTTAGCTGCCGTCGGGCAATTGCACGCGGTAGGTCAATTGATAGTTGCCGGCCGGGCCTTCACGCAGGCTGCGGTAGGCGTCGCGCATGGTGTCGCGCTCATCGCCGGGCACGCCTTCGAAGAACTCGTCGAAGGACTCGTGGAAGGGTTTGGCGTCCAGTCCGTGCAGTTGGGCGGCCCGCGCCGATCCGTAGAGCATGCCGCTGGGAATATGCCAGTCCCAGGTGCCGAGTTGCGCCGAGTCCAGGGCCAGGTCGAGGCGTTCCTGGCTGTCCTTGAGGGCCTGTTCGGCGACTTTGCGTTCGGTGGTGTCAAGGAACGTGCTCAGCAGATAGGGCTGGCCTTCGAGCTCGACTTTTTGCGCACTGAGGATGCCGTCATGGATCTGGCCGTTGTTGGCGCGAAACTGCACTTCCATGCTGACCAGGTCGCCTTTGGCTTTAGTGGCCTTGACCAGCTCGTCCCGTTGCTCGGGATGCACCCACAGCCCCAGTTCCAAGGTGGTGCGGCCGATCGCATTTTGCACCGGCCAGCCGAACAGGCTTTCGAAATACTGGTTGGCTTCGGAGATCAGGCCGTCTTCCTGGCGGGTCAACAGGACCATGTTCGGGCACAGGTGAAACAGGGTGGCGAAGCGTTTTTCCGAGCTGCTCAACGCCTGTTCGCGCTGGCGCTGGTGAGTGATTTCGCGGATCACGCCGATCATTCGTGGCCGGCCGTGCTTGTCCGGCAACAGGCTGCCGCTGATTTCCAGCCAGTGCAGGCTGCCATCGGGCCAGCGAATGCGGTGGTGCATGGCCTGCTCCAGCGGCGCGCCGGCGATGACTGCATGGAAGGCGCGAAGGGTTTTCGCGCGATCTTCCGGGGGCAGCAGGTCGAGGTATTCCAGATCCGATGGCAATGGTTTGCGGGGGTCGAAGCCGAACAGCGCCTGCGTGCCCCGGGACCAACTGATCTGCCCGCGCTCTATGTCCCAATACCAGGCACCCAGGCGCGCGCCGTTGAGCGCGGCCAGTAATTGCGAGGCGCTTTCCCAGCTCTGTTCGGAGCTTTTCGGGTCAATTGCCTGTATGCGCGGCATTGGCGGAATACGGTCAACAGATTTGGGCATTGGCAAGCCTTGGGCTGAATGGGCATTTGGTGCAGGAAGTCGCGGCTCTATAGGATTAGCACAGCTTAGCCTTGAGTCCCTGGCAGATCGAGTTGAGCGTCCAGCAGGGCCATGAAGGCCCGCGCAGCATTCGACAGCGTCCTTTCCTTGTGCAGGATATAGCCTAGCTGGCGAGTGAGCTGTATGCCCGGCAAAGGTATGCGCGCCACCTGATCATCGAGCATGGTGCGCGGCAAAACACTCCAGGCCAGGCCGATCGAGACCATCATCTTGATGGTTTCCAGGTAGTTGGTGCTCATGGCGATGTTTGGCGTCAGGCCCCGGGCTTCGAACAACCGCTGCACGATGTGGTGGGTGAACGTGTTGCCGCCGGGGAATACCGCCGGATGTCGGGCGATGTCCGCCAGGCTGACCTTGCCGTTGTTGAGCAGAGAATGCTCCGGGGCGACCACGAAATCCAGCGGGTCGTCCCACACCGGCGTGGCCTTGACCAGTGCATGGGGTTCCGGTGCCAGGGTAATGACCGCCAGTTCGGCGCGGCCATGGAGGATTTCTTCATAGGCCACTTCCGAATCGAGAAACTGAATATCCAGCGCGACGTCAGGGTAGCGTCGGGTGAACTCTCTTAATAAAGGCGGCAAACGGTGCAGGCCGATGTGGTGACTGGTGGCCAGGGTCAGACGACCGGTCACTTCGCCGGTGAGGTTGGTCAAGGCGCGGCGCGTATCATCGAGGACGTTCAGAATCTGGTAGGCCCGCGGCAGCAGGGCGCGCCCGGCCTCGGTCAGGCCCACTTCACGACCCAGACGATCGAACAACCGCACCTTCAATTGCTGCTCCAGCCCGGCGATGCGCTTGCTGATGGCCGGTTGGGTCAGGTGCAGCCGTTCACCGGCGCCGGAGAAGCTTCCGGTCTCGGCGATGGCAATAAAGGCATTGAGGTTGGCCAGGTCCATAGTCGCATTCCAGTTGGTTATCCAAAGCATAAAAAATATGAATTTGAGTTATTTAATGTAACCCCCTAGGATCGACCTCACAAGCCAAAGGGTTATTGAATGCGTTCAAGGCCCAGAGGTCTGTGTGGTGAGTTTGTTAGTTCAAATTCGGATGCCAGAAGTCCATAGCCAAGGCGCTGCGACGAGTCATAGCGCGCTATGGCGAGGAGCAGCAACGCAGGATATGGGCTTCTGGCGCCGAAGTTGACTAACGAAACTCGCTACACAGACCTCCCTGGCATAGAACAAGCTGATGAGGAAACCGTCTGATGGCCGGCAAAACGCTCTACGACAAGCTCTGGGATTCGCATTTGGTCAAGCAGCGCGACGATGGCTCTGCGCTGATCTACATCGATCGTCACATCATCCACGAAGTGACCTCGCCGCAAGCCTTCGAAGGCCTGCGTCTGGCCGGGCGCAAGCCATGGCGCATCGATGCCAACATCGCGACCCCGGACCACAACGTACCGACCACGCCGGAGCGCAAGGGCGGCATCGACGCCATCGTTGACCAGGTCTCGCGTCTGCAAGTCCAGACCCTCGATGACAACTGCGATGAGTACGGCATCGTCGAATTCAAGATGAACGACGTTCGCCAGGGCATCGTCCATGTCATCGGCCCGGAGCAGGGCGCAACCTTGCCGGGCATGACCGTGGTCTGCGGCGACTCCCATACTTCGACCCATGGCGCATTCGGCGCATTGGCTCATGGTATTGGCACCTCCGAGGTCGAGCATGTGCTCGCCACCCAGTGCCTGGTCGCCAAGAAAATGAAGAACATGCTGGTGCGCGTCGAAGGCCAATTGCCGTTCGGCGTCACCGCCAAGGACATCGTGCTTGCCGTGATCGGCAAGATCGGTACCGCTGGCGGTAACGGCCACGCCATCGAGTTCGCCGGCAGCGCGATTCGCGACCTGTCGGTGGAAGGCCGCATGACCATCTGCAACATGTCCATCGAGGCCGGCGCTCGCGTTGGGCTGGTGGCCGCCGACGAAAAAACCGTGGAATACGTCAAGGGCCGTCCGTTCGCACCGAAGGGCGCGGAGTGGGACATGGCCGTTGAAGCCTGGAAGATCTGGTGTCCGATGCCGATGCGGTGTTCGACACCGTGGTCGAACTCGACGCCACCCAGATCAAGCCGCAGGTCAGCTGGGGCACTTCGCCGGAAATGGTCCTGGCGGTCGATCAGAACGTGCCGGATCCTGCGAAGGAAATGGACCTGGTCAAGCGCGACTCCATCGTACGCGCCTTGAAGTACATGGGTTTGACCGCCAATCAGGCGATCACCGACATTCAGCTGGACCGCGTGTTCATCGGTTCCTGCACCAACTCGCGCATCGAAGACTTGCGTGCCGCCGCCGTGATTGCCAAGGGCCGCAAAGTGGCTTCGACCATCAAGCAGGCCATCGTGGTGCCGGGCTCGGGCCTGGTGAAGGCGCAGGCCGAATCGGAAGGCCTGGACAAGATTTTCCTCGAAGCCGGTTTCGAATGGCGTGAGCCGGGTTGCTCGATGTGCCTGGCGATGAACCCGGACCGTCTGGAGCCGGGCGAGCATTGCGCTTCGACCTCCAACCGTAACTTCGAAGGCCGTCAGGGCGCTGGTGGTCGTACCCATCTCGTCAGCCCGGCCATGGCCGCAGCCGCCGCTGTGAACGGTCGTTTCGTCGACGTCCGTGAATTGATCTGAAGGAGCGCAGCATGAAAGCTTTTACCCAGCACACTGGTCTTGTCGCGCCTTTGGATCGTGCCAACGTCGATACCGACCAGATCATCCCGAAACAGTTTTTGAAATCGATCAAGCGCACCGGTTTCGGTCCGAACCTGTTCGATGAGTGGCGCTACCTGGATGTGGGGCAGCCGTATCAGGACAACTCCAGGCGTCCGTTGGACAAGGACTTCGTCCTCAACGCCGAACGTTACCAGGGCGCCAGCGTATTGCTGGCCCGGGAGAACTTCGGTTGCGGCTCCAGCCGCGAGCACGCGCCGTGGGCGCTGGAAGAGTACGGTTTCCGCAGCATCATCGCGCCGAGCTATGCCGACATCTTCTTCAACAACAGCTTCAAGAACGGCTTGCTGCCGATCATCTTGAGCGATGCCGAAGTCGACGAACTGTTCCAGCAGGTCGAGGCCAATCCGGGCTATCAGTTGCAGGTCGATCTGCAAGCCCAGACCGTGACCCGCCCTGACGGCAAGGTGTTGAGCTTCGAAATCGACGCGTTCCGCAAGCATTGCCTGCTCAACGGCCTGGACGATATCGGCCTGACCTTGCAGGACGGCGATGCGATTGCGGCGTTTGAGGCCAGGCACCGTGCGAGCCAGCCGTGGTTGTTTCGCGACGCTTGATTGATCCGGGATTTGTATAGATAGGGCCGGCCTCTTCGCGAGCAAGCCCGCTCCCACATTTTGAAATGCATTCCAATGTGGGAGCGGGCTTGCTCGCGAAGAGGGCCGCCCAGACACCACAAGACTCACCCCAAAAGGAAGTCCCCATGACCAGCACCGCCCAGCACAGCCAGGTAGTCCAAAAGCAATTCGGTGAGCAGGCTTCGGCCTACCTGAGCAGCGCCGTACATGCCCAAGGCACTGAGTTCGCGCTGCTACAGGCCGAACTGGCCGGGCAGGGCGAAGCCCGGGTGCTGGATCTCGGTTGCGGCGCCGGTCACGTGAGTTTTCATGTGGCGCCGCTGGTCAGGGAAGTGGTGGCCTACGACCTGTCGCAGCAGATGCTCGATGTAGTGGCTGGCGCTGCTGCCGATCGGGGCCTGAGCAACGTTTCCACCGTCAACGGTGCCGCCGAGCGCCTGCCGTTCGCCGATGGCGAGTTTGATTTCGTCTTCAGCCGCTATTCGGCGCACCATTGGAGCGATCTCGGCCTGGCCCTGCGGGAAGTGCGCCGGGTGTTGAAACCGGGCGGTGTGGCGGCGTTCATCGATGTGTTGTCACCGGGCAGCCCGCTGTTCGACACTTACCTGCAAAGCGTCGAAGTGCTGCGCGACACCAGCCATGTACGCGATTATTCCGCCGGCGAGTGGTTGCGCCAGGTCAGCGAGGCAGGGCTGCACACCCGCACTACCGCTCGTCAGCGGCTGCGTCTGGAGTACAACTCCTGGGTCGAACGCATGCGCACGCCAGAGGTGATGCGCGCAGCGATCCGCGAACTTCAGCAGTCGATGGGCAGTGAAGTGCGCGAATATTTTGAGATTGAGGCCGATGGTTCGTTCAGTACCGATGTGCTGGTGCTGATGGTTGAACGATAAGCTCTGAACGATAGAATTTTCCGGCGCGCCCCAGGCGCACCGACTGATGACATGAGGAAAGCATGAGCAAGCAGATTCTGATTCTCCCAGGTGACGGTATTGGCCCGGAAATCATGGCCGAGGCGGTCAAGGTGCTGGAATTGGCCAGCGACAAGTTCGCCCTGGGCTTCGAGCTGAGCCACGACGTGATCGGTGGCGCCGCCATCGACAAGCACGGCGTGCCACTGGCCGACGAAACCCTGGAGCGTGCTCGCGCAGCTGACGCCGTACTGTTGGGCGCCGTTGGCGGCCCGAAATGGGACACTATCGAGCGTGACATCCGCCCTGAGCGCGGTCTGTTGAAAATCCGTGCGCAACTGGGCCTGTTCGGCAACCTGCGTCCGGCGATCCTGTACCCGCAACTGGCTGAGGCTTCCAGCCTGAAGCCGGAAATCGTTGCCGGGCTGGACATCCTGATCGTTCGCGAACTGACCGGCGGCATCTATTTCGGCGCACCACGTGGTACCCGTACCCTGGAAAACGGCGAGCGTCAGTCCTATGACACCCTGCCGTACAGCGAAAGCGAAATTCGCCGTATCGCCCGTGTCGGTTTCGACATGGCCATGGTGCGTGGCAAGAAGCTGTGCTCGGTGGACAAGGCCAACGTACTGGCGTCGAGCCAGCTGTGGCGTGAAGTGGTCGAGCAAGTGGCCAGGGATTATCCTGAGGTCGAGCTGAGCCACATGTACGTCGACAACGCCGCCATGCAACTGGTGCGCGCACCGAAGCAGTTCGACGTGATCGTCACCGACAACATGTTCGGCGACATCCTGTCCGACCAGGCCTCGATGCTCACCGGCTCCATCGGCATGCTGCCGTCGGCGTCCCTGGACACCAACAACAAAGGCATGTACGAGCCCTGCCACGGTTCGGCGCCGGACATCGCAGGCAAGGGCATTGCCAACCCGCTGGCGACCATTTTGTCGGTGTCGATGATGTTGCGTTACAGCTTCAACCAGCAGGCGGCGGCCGATGCCATCGAGAAAGCCGTCAGCCTGGTGCTGGATCAGGGCTTGCGTACCGGTGACATCTGGTCGGCCGGTTGCACTAAAGTCGGTACGCAGGAAATGGGTGACGCAGTAGTCGCCGCGCTGCGGAATCTGTAATCTCTCGGGCCCGCTGTCAAATTCAAGACAAGGCAGCGGCCCACATTTCAAGAAGGTGTAGTTGCGATGAAACGTGTAGGTCTGATCGGTTGGCGCGGTATGGTCGGTTCCGTGCTCATGCAGCGGATGCTGGAAGAGCAGGATTTCGATCTAATCGAGCCGGTGTTTTTCACCACTTCCAATGTCGGTGGCCAAGGCCCGTCCGTGGGCAAGGACATTGCTCCGCTCAAGGACGCTTACAGCATTGAAGAGCTGAAAACCCTCGACGTGATTCTGACCTGCCAGGGTGGCGACTACACCAGCGAAGTCTTCCCCAAGCTGCGCGAAGCCGGCTGGCAGGGCTACTGGATCGACGCCGCATCCAGTCTGCGCATGCAGGATGACGCGGTGATCGTTCTGGACCCGGTCAACCGCAAGGTCATCGACCAGCAACTGGACGCGGGCACCAAGAACTACATCGGCGGCAACTGCACCGTCAGCCTGATGCTGATGGGCCTCGGTGGCCTGTTCGAAGCTGGCCTGGTGGAGTGGATGAGCGCCATGACCTATCAGGCGGCCTCCGGTGCCGGCGCGCAGAACATGCGTGAACTGATCAAGCAAATGGGCGCGACCCACGCCGCTGTTGCCGATCAACTGGCCGATCCGGCCAGCGCGATCCTCGACATCGACCGTCGTGTTGCCGAAGCCATGCGCAGCGATGCGTACCCGACCGAAAACTTCGGCGTACCGCTGGCCGGCAGCCTGATCCCGTGGATCGACAAGGAACTGCCGAACGGCCAGAGCCGCGAAGAGTGGAAGGCCCAGGCCGAGACCAACAAGATCCTCGGTCGTTTCAAGAGCCCGATCCCGGTCGATGGCATCTGCGTGCGTATCGGCGCCATGCGCTGCCACAGCCAGGCACTGACCATCAAGCTGAACAAAGACGTACCGATCGCTGATATCGAAGGCTTGATCAGCCAGCACAACCCTTGGGTCAAGCTGGTGCCGAACAACCGTGAGACCAGCATTCAGGAGCTGAGCCCGAACAAGGTCACCGGCACCCTGAATATCCCGGTTGGCCGTCTGCGCAAGCTGAACATGGGTTCGCAATTCGTCGGCGCGTTTACCGTCGGCGACCAGCTGCTGTGGGGCGCGGCCGAACCGCTGCGTCGCATGCTGCGGATCCTGCTCGAGCGTTGATCGACTGATGCAATGAAAGAACCCGCGCCTTGAGAGAGACGCGGGTTTTTATCCCTGACAGTCTGAGGCTTCTTCGTTGTCTGGTCGGCCGTCTTCGCGAGCAAGCCCGCTCCCACAGGTTCAGCGCCGTCCTTGTGGAAGCGGGCTTGCTCGCGAAGGGGGCATCACAGCCGACGCGAGGCCCGGCAGAATTGCCTGTATCCCACCCACCCGGTAAAGTGCCGCTCCCCCGTTTCGCCAGAGGTCAAACCATGAGCCAGTCCATTGATATTGCCGTGATCGGCGCCACCGGTACTGTTGGCGAAACACTCGTGCAGATTCTCGAAGAGCGCGATTTCCCGATCGGTACCCTTCACCTGTTGGCCAGCAGTGAATCGGCCGGCAGTTCCGTACCGTTTCGCGGCAAAAACGTGCGGGTGCGGGAAGTCGATGAGTTCGACTTCAGCAAGGTGCAGTTGGCATTCTTTGCCGCCGGCCCGGCGGTTTCGTTGAGTTTTGCTTCCCGTGCGATCGATGCCGGTTGCTCGTTGATCGATCTTTCCGGTGCCTTGCCGGCCGAAATGGCGCCGCAGGTCGTGCCCGAGGCCAACGCTCAGGTGTTGGCCGGCTTGAAGAAGCCGTTTCAGGTCAGCAGTCCATGTCCGTCAGCCACCACGCTGGCGGTAGTGCTCGCGCCGCTGATGGAGTTGCTCGATTTGCAGCGCATCAGCCTGACTGCCAGCCTGGCAGTATCGGCCCAGGGCCGCGAAGCCGTGACTGAGCTCGCCCGGCAAACCGCCGAACTGCTGAATGTGCGGCCGCTGGAGCCGAAATTCTTTGATCGGCAAATGGCCTTCAACCTGTTGGCCCAGGTCGGCAAACCGGATGAGCACGGTCATACCTTGCTGGAAAAACGCCTGGTGCGTGAGCTGCGCCAGGTCATGGCATTGCCTTCATTGAAGATTTCCATCACTTGCATTCAAGCCCCGGTGTTTTTTGGCGATAGCTATAGCGTGACCCTGCAGTCCGCGAGTGAAATCGACCTGGCGAAGGTCAATGCAGCCCTGGAGGACGCACCCGGAATCGAGCTGGTGGAAGCCGGCGATTACCCGACGCCGGTGGGCGATGCGGTAGGGCAGGATGTGGTCTATGTGGGTCGGGTTCGCCAGGGTATCGACGACCTGTCGGAACTTAATTTGTGGCTGACGTCAGATAACGTACGCAAAGGCGCCGCGCTCAACGCTGTGCAGCTGGCTGAGTTGTTGATAAAAGACCTGCTGTAAAAGATACTTTGCAACAATTTGTCGAATGATTCCGGGCGAGCCTATGCTTGCCGGAATGCTGAAGGCGAGCCACTCCGCGGGGCTTTCCGGGGCATCAATGAAATGACCGCGCGCGACGACCCTCGCCGTTGCGCGCAATGCCTGACGGCAGCGGCTATCAATACCTTCTCGCTGGCCGAGGAATGTTCAAACTAAGGATGAGCTAATGGTTCAAGTTCGCAAACTGGTGTTAGCAATAGCGGCCGCCTCGGCGCTGTCCTCCGGTATGGCGCATGCCCTCGGGCTCGGGGAGTTGACCTGAAATCGACGCTCAACCAGCCGCTGGTAGCGGAAATCGAGCTGCTCGATGTCAAGGACCTCACCGCTGCTGAAGTGGTGCCGAGCCTGGCTTCGCCGGAAGATTTCGCCAAGGCCGGTGTCGATCGCCAGGCGTTTCTCAATGACTTGACCTTCACCCCTGTGCTTGACGCCAGCGGCAAAGCATCCTGCGCGTGACCTCCAGCAAGCCACTCTCCGAACCCATGGTGAAGTTCCTGGTTCAGGTCATGTGGCCGAACGGCCGTTTGCTGCGCGACTACAGTGTGTTGCTCGATCCGTCGAAATTCTCGCCGCAAACCGCAGAGGCGGCTGCGCAGCCTGTACCGACTCAATCGGTCGCCGCGCCGGTTACCGGTGCGACCAAACCGTCCCAATACACCACCACGCCACGGGATACCCTGTGGGAAATCGCCGCAAAAGCGCGTAATGGCGGTTCGATCCAGCAAACCATGCTGGCCATTCAGGCACTGAACCCGGATGCCTTCATTGACGGCAACATCAACCGCTTGAAAACCGGCCAGGTGCTGCGCATGCCGGACCAGGCGCAGAGCACGAGCCTGCCGCAACCCAAGGCCATTGCCGAAGTGTCCGCACAAAACAAGGCCTGGCGTCAGGGTCGCCGTTATGTGGCCAAGCCCGGGGCAGGGCAGCAGCAGCTCGACGCCACCCATCGCGCTCGCACCGATGGTGCTCCGGCTCAAGCGGCCGGTGACAAGCTGAGCCTGGTTTCCGCCGAGTCCGGCAAGAACCGTGGTAAAGGGCTGCCGGAGATGCCAGGGCTCTGGCCAACAAGCTGGCGCTGACCCAGGAAAGCCTCGACACCAGTCGTCGTGATAACGCCGAACTGAAAAGCCGCATGGCCGACCTGCAAAGTCAGGTGGACAAGCTGCAACGCCTGATCGAGTTGAAAAACAATCAACTGGCCAAGTTGCAGACCGAGGGCGCGAATGGCGCACCCGCCGCCGCAACGGCCCCGGCAATGTCCGCCGAGCTGGCTGCCAACCCGGCGGCCGCGCCCGCTCCGGCAGAAACTGCACCGGTTGCACCTGCGCCAGTGGCCGCAGCGCCTGAGGCAGCTCCGGCGCCGGCCGAGAAACCTGTCGAGGCGACACCGGCCGCATCCGACGATCAGAAATTCAATGAGTTGCTGACCAATCCGGTGTTGCTGGGCCTGGTGGGTGGCGGTGCGGGTGGTTCTGCTGCTCTTGCTGCTGTTGCTGGCGCGCCGCCGCAAAGCCCAGCAAGCAGCCGAGAAGCATCTGCGCATGGCGCGTGCCTTGGCTGAAGAACAACCGTTCTCGGCCGATTTCGACTTGCCGGAAAGCAGCTTCGAAGGCCTGGAAGTTCCGCCGCCGAGCGTGAAGCTGGCGACTGCGCCGACGCCTGCTCCCGCGCCAGCGCCGGTGGTTGCTCCGGTGGTGATGACCACGCCGATCGCCGCGCCATTGGTGGCGCCGGCTGCCGAGCGCTCCGACGACGTGCTGGGCCAGGCCCAGTCGCACATCAATGCCGGTCGTCTGAACCAGGCTGCCGCGTTGCTGGAGGACGGTGTCAAGCAAGAGCCTAAGCGCAGCGACTTGCGCTTGAAGCTGATGGAAGTCTACGGCCAGCAAGGCGACCGCGATGCGTTCGTCGGCCAGGAGCGTCAGTTGGTGGCCAATGGCGACAACTTCGCCCAGGTTGAACAACTCAAAAGCCGCTTCCCGGCCATGGCGCTGGTGGCTGCCGGTGGCATTGCCGCAGCCGCCGTTGCTGCCGAGCTGGATGCGCAATACGTCAAGGATCTGTTGCTCGACGAGCCACAAGCACCGGCTCCAGAACCGGCACCGTTCGAGGACGACCTCGATAGCGCTTTCGACCTGAGCCTGGACGATCTGGACGCGATCACGCCTGTGGCGCCTGCAGCCGCGCCGGAGCCTGAAGTGGCGACGCTGGCAGATCTGGACGAATTCCCGCTGGATGACGACCTGAGTTTTGAGTCGGTGTTGCAGCAACAGACTGAAATCAAGGAAAGCCTCGATGATCTGTCGGACTTCGATCTTGACCTGGATCTCGGTGCGCAATCGTCGCCGGCGATGCTGGCTGAGGACGATTTCCTGCTGGATCTGGATGCCGGGGTGAAGGATTTCCCGGTTGTCGAAACCCCAGCTGTTCCTGAGGTCGCGCTGGATGATCTGGAATTGCCGGCCGATTTCGATCTGTCACTGGCTGACGAGCTGGACATGCCGGATGCGTTCGCGGCAGAGCTGGATGATGTCAACGCCGAGCTGGAGAGCCTGTCCGACAGCATCGGCGAGCCGACCTTTACCGAGGCTGATGCTGCGCTGGGTGGCGATGATGACTTCGACTTCCTCTCGGGTACTGACGAGGCCGCTACCAAGCTTGATCTGGCTCAGGCCTATATCGACATGGGTGACAGTGATGGCGCCCGCGACATCCTCAAAGAGGTCGTGAGTGAAGGCAGTGACGAGCAGAAGAGCGAAGCCAGGGAAATGCTTTCGCGCCTGGCTTGAGTGATTGGTATGTTGTAAGAAAAGCGGCAGCCCATTGAGGCTGCCGTTTTTGTTTTGCCGGGAGAGCGATGTCGACTTTCAGGCCTCTTCGCGGGCAAGTCGGATCGCCGCACCGCCGCTCCCACAGGGTTTGTGAGCGCCACAGAACCCTGTGGGAGCGGGCTTGCCCGCGAAGAGGTCGTCACATTCACCACAGTACATCGGTTGTACTGGCATCCCCTCCAGTCGGCCTTATAATGCCCGCCTTTGGTACATCAGCAGGCTGTCCCTCCTTGGCAAATATAGATAACCCGGCCGCCGAAATGGCAGCCGACGGCTTTTTCCGGATCGCGCTGGGCGTCGAATACAAAGGCTCGCGCTACCGCGGCTGGCAGCGCCAGGCATCCGGGGTGCTCACCGTGCAGGAAACCCTCGAAAACGCCTTGTCCAAAGTCGCCGACTCACCGGTTTCGCTGATGTGCGCCGGGCGTACCGACGCCGGGGTGCATGCCTGCGGACAGGTGGTGCATTTCGACACCCAGGTCGAGCGTTCGATGAAGGCCTGGACCATGGGCGCCAACATCAACTTGCCCCACGACGTCAGTGTCAGTTGGGCCAAGGTCATGCCGGCGCATTTCCATGCGCGGTTCAAGGCCATCGCCCGGCGTTATCGCTACGTGATCTACAACGATCAGATTCGCCCGGCGCACCTGAACGAAGAAGTGACCTGGAACCACCGCCCTCTGGACGTCGAGCGCATGGCCGAGGCCGCTCAATACCTGCTCGGCACCCATGACTTCAGCGCTTTTCGTGCCGGCCAGTGCCAGGCCAAGTCGCCGATCAAGGAGCTGCACCACCTGCGCGTCACCCGTCACGGCAAGATGATCGTGCTGGATATTCGCGCCAGCGCCTTCCTGCATCACATGGTGCGCAACATTGCCGGCGTGCTGATGACCATTGGCGCCGGTGAGCGTCCGGTGGAGTGGATGAAAGAGGTGCTGGAAAGCCGGATTCGACGGACCGGCGGCGTGACGGCGCATCCATTCGGTTTGTATCTGGTCCAGGTCGAGTACCGTGACGAATTCGAATTGCCCGAGCGTTACATCGGTCCGCACTTCCTGACCGGCTTCTCGGAACTTGGCGGCTGACGCCCTCGAACGCTTTTGCTACCATCCGGGACTTTCCCGGATTTGTCTTGGAGTTATGTCGACATGTCAGCCGTTCGCAGCAAGATCTGTGGGATTACCCGCATAGAGGATGCGTTGGCAGCCGTCGAGGCCGGGGCTGACGCCATCGGATTCGTGTTTTACGCCAAAAGCCCCCGTGCGGTGACGTTTCAGCAGGCGCGCTCGATCATCAAGGCGCTGCCGCCGTTCGTGACCACCGTGGGCTTGTTCGTCAATGCCAGCCGTTGCGAGCTGGGGGAAATCCTCGACGCCGTGCCGCTGGGCCTGTTGCAGTTCCATGGCGACGAAACCGCCGCTGAATGTGAAGGCTGGCACCGACCGTACATCAAGGCATTGCGTGTAAAGGCCGGTGATGACATCGCGGCAGCTTGTGATGCATATCCAGGCGCCAGCGGTATTTTGCTCGACACCTATGTCGAAGGTATTCCCGGAGGAACCGGTGAGGCGTTCGACTGGTCATTGATACCGCAAGGCTTGAGCAAGCCGATCATTCTGGCGGGCGGTCTGACGCCGGATAACGTCGCCGAGGCGGTTGCGCGCGTTCGGCCTTATGCCGTGGATGTCAGCGGCGGGGTGGAGGCGAGCAAGGGCATCAAGGATCACGCAAAGATTCAGGCATTCATCAAAGCGGTACGCGGTAGCACCTGTTGATGTGACGGCTGGCAGACTGCCGCCGTCCACTGCACTGTACAAAGCGGATGCACTGCACATAGCAGGCATATCCGAGGGTTTCTGGTTGCACGCAGGTCATGTTTCGCGCTGACCGTGGCAGTCCATCGACCGTCGCCGCACACATGAATTTAGCGCTAGGGCATACACGGGGCTGCGAACCAGAGCGTTCGGGCCGCCGGTACTGGAGAAAGAAAGCATGAGCAACTGGTTAGTAGACAAACTGATCCCTTCGATCATGCGTTCCGAGGTCAAGAAGAGCTCGGTGCCTGAAGGTCTTTGGCACAAATGCCCGTCTTGCGAGGCTGTGCTGTATCGTCCGGAGTTGGAAAAGACCCTGGACGTTTGCCCCAAGTGCAACCATCACATGCGTATCGGCGCTCGCGCCCGTATCGACATCTTCCTCGACGTGGAAGGCCGTACCGAGCTGGGTGCGGACCTGGAGCCGGTTGACCGTCTGAAATTCCGCGACGGCAAGAAATACAAGGACCGCCTGACCGCTGCCCAAAAGCAGACCGGCGAAAAAGACGCACTGGTTTCCATGAGCGGCACTTTGCTGGGCATGCCGGTCGTGGTTTCGGCGTTCGAGTTTTCCTTCATGGGTGGTTCGATGGGCGCCATCGTCGGTGAGCGTTTCGTTCGCGCCGCCAACTACGCCCTGGAAAAACGTTGCCCGATGGTCTGCTTCTCGGCTTCCGGCGGTGCACGGATGCAGGAGGCACTGATTTCCCTGATGCAAATGGCCAAGACCTCCGCCGTACTGGCTCGTCTGCGTGAAGAAGGCATTCCGTTCATCTCCGTGTTGACCGATCCGGTCTACGGTGGCGTTTCCGCCAGTCTGGCGATGCTGGGCGACGTGATTGTCGGCGAGCCGAAGGCGTTGATCGGCTTTGCCGGTCCGCGTGTGATCGAGCAAACCGTGCGCGAAAAACTGCCGGAAGGCTTCCAGCGCAGCGAGTTCCTGCTGGAGCACGGTGCCATCGACATGATCATCGACCGTCAGGAGCTGCGTCCGCGTCTGGGCAACCTGTTGGCGCAAATGATGGGCCTGCCGACGCCGAAGTTCGTTGCTGCCCCTATCGAGCCGATCGTGGTTCCTCCGGTACCTGCCAGCCTATGACCCAACGTACCCTTGGCGAATGGCTCGCCTACCTTGAGCAGTTGCACCCTTCGGCCATCGACATGGGCCTGGAGCGGTCGCAGCAGGTAGCGTCCCGCATGGGACTGGGCAAGCCGGCGCCTCGGGTGATTACGGTCACCGGGACCAACGGCAAGGGGTCCACCTGTGCGTTCGTGGCGTCCTTGCTGCGGGCCCAGGGCTTGAAAGTGGGGGTCTACAACTCCCCGCACCTGCTGCGTTACAACGAGCGGGTACAGGTCAATGGCGTCGAAGCCACCGATGCCGAGCTGTGCGAAGCCTTTGCTGCGGTAGAGGCCGGGCGCGGCGAGACCTCCCTGACTTACTTCGAAATGGGCACCCTGGCGGCATTCTGGCTGTTCCAGCGCTCCGGGCTCGATGCCGTGGTGCTGGAAGTCGGTCTGGGCGGTCGCCTGGACACGGTCAATGTGGTCGACGCCGACATGGCGCTGGTGACCAGTATTGGTGTCGATCATGCGGATTACCTCGGTGATACCCGTGAGTCCGTGGCCTTCGAGAAGGCCGGTATTTTCCGTCAGGGCGCGCCTGCGCTCTGCGGTGATCTGAATCCGCCACAACCTCTGCTGGACAAGGCGCGCGAGCTCAATTGCCCGTTTTTCCTGCGTGGGCGCGATTTTGACCTCGGTGTGACCGATCACAACTGGCAATGGCGCGGTGTCGATGCGCAAGGACGTGCAGTCGAGTTGCGCGACCTGCCACTGCTCGATCTGCCGATGGAAAACGCTGCGCTGGCGTTGCAGGCTTATTTGTTGCTCGGCTTGCCCTGGGTGGATGCGCAGATCATCGAAGCGCTGCGAGCAACCAGGGTGGTCGGTCGTCTGGATCGCCGTGAGTTCGAGTGGCAAGGCAAGCGCTTGAATCTACTGCTGGATGTGGGGCACAACCCCCATGCGGCAGAGTATCTGGCTCGTCGTCTGGCCAGTCGCCCACCGGTCGGCAAGCGTCTGGCGGTGTTCGGGCTGCTGGCGGACAAAGACCTGGGTGGTGTTGTCGGCGAATTGAATGCTAGTGTCCAGCACTGGGCCGTCGCACCTCTGGATTCGCCTCGGGCGCGTCCGGTTGCGGATTTGCACGATGCGTTGCAAGGTCTGGGTGCTTCGGTCACGTCATACGAAAGTGTGGCAGCCGCCCTGGAAGGGCAGTGCGCCCAGGCCACGAGCGACGACGAAATCCTGTTGTTCGGATCATTTTATTGTGTCGCCGAGGCCCTTGAATGGCTGGCCCGGCGCTCCACGGAGGACGCGGCAAATGGCATTGCTGGATAAGGCATACAAGCAGCGCATGGTTGGCGCCCTGGTGTTGGTTGCGCTGGCGGTGATTTTTCTGCCGATGCTGTTTTCCCGCCAGGACGAACAGCGCCAGGTGACGGTCGAAGCGCCCGCGGCTCCGCAGGCGCCTGTGATGCCTCAGGTACAGGTCGAGCCCGTGGCGGTGCCTGAGCCGCAAGCCTTGCCGCAGGAGCCCGTGCCGAGCGATGACGAAATCGCCCAGCAGGAAGCACCGGCGGTGCCAACTGCGCCGGTGGCTCCAGCTCCGGCTGCCAAACCGGTTACACCGCCGCCTGCACCAGCGCCGGTCCCGGCTCTGGCCGCCAAGCCTGCGACAGCGCCTGCCCAGCCCATCACGGCGGCACCGGGCAAGCCGGACACCACGCAAAGCCGTGTCGATGCCAATGGTTTGTCTGTCAGTTGGTCGGTGCAGCTGGCCAGTCTGGCGAATCGTGAAAGCGCGGAAAAACTTCAGAAAACCCTGCGCAGCCAGGGTTACAACGCCTACATCCGTACCGCCGACGGTAAAAACCGGGTGTTTGTCGGGCCGCTGATCGAGCGTGCTGAAGCCGACCGTCTGCGTGACTTGCTCAACCGCCAGCAGAACCTCAAGGGGTTTGTCGTGCGCTTTCAGCCGGAACGTGGCTGAAACTATCGCCCCGATATGAAATGCACAGACAATCGCAGCTTACCGATAAGCACGGGCTCTGCTAAAATGCGCCGCCTTATCCGTCTGTAGGCTGCACTGTGCCATTTACCTGGGTTGACTGGGCGATCGTAGCAATCGTCGCCATCTCCGCATTGATCAGTCTGAGCCGCGGCTTCGTCAAGGAAGCACTGTCGCTGGTGACCTGGATCATCGCAGGAGTCGTTGCCTGGATGTTCGGTGGTTCACTGTCCGAGTACCTCGGCGGGTACATCCAAACACCGTCGGCCCGTATTATCACGGGCTGTGCCATCATGTTTGTCGCCACTTTAATCGTAGGCGCAATGATCAATTATCTTATCGGCGAACTGGTTCGCGTCACCGGGCTCTCCGGGACCGACCGATTCCTCGGCATGGCCTTCGGCGCCGCGCGTGGCGGGTTGCTGGTGGTTACCGCCGTCGGGCTGTTGAGCCTGGGGCCGGTACAGCAGGACGGGTGGTGGAAAGAGTCCCAGCTCGTGCCAAAATTTCTATTGGTCGCCGACTGGTCCAAAAACCTGATCCTCGGGTGGAGCAGTCAGTGGCTTGCCAGCGGAATCAGCGTACCCGCTGATATTCCGTTCAAGGAGCAACTCTTGCCGATGGCCAAAACGCCTCAGTGAGTAGTGCTCAGTTCAGATCCATTAAGTAGGGGTTGCGTCGCATGTGTGGCATCGTCGGTATCGTCGGTAAGTCGAACGTCAATCAGGCGCTGTATGACGCGCTAACCGTCCTCCAGCACCGCGGCCAGGACGCTGCCGGTATCGTGACCAGCCATGATGGCCGGTTATTCCTGCGCAAGGACAACGGTCTGGTGCGTGACGTGTTCCAGCAGCGTCACATGCAGCGCCTGGTCGGTCACATGGGCATTGGCCATGTGCGTTATCCGACCGCGGGCAGCTCGACGTCGGCTGAAGCTCAACCGTTTTACGTCAACTCGCCTTACGGCATCACCCTGGCGCACAACGGTAACCTGACCAACGTTGAACAACTGGCCAAGGAGATTTACGAATCTGACCTGCGCCACGTCAACACCAGTTCCGATTCGGAAGTGCTGCTCAACGTGTTTGCGCACGAGCTGGCCCAGCGCGGCAAGTTGCAGCCGACCGAAGAAGACGTGTTCGCCGCCGTCACTGACGTGCACAACCGTTGCGTCGGTGGTTATGCCGTCGTAGCGATGATCACCGGCTACGGCATCGTCGGTTTCCGCGACCCGCACGGCATCCGCCCGATCGTTTTCGGCCAGCGTCACACCGACGAAGGCGTCGAGTACATGATCGCCTCGGAAAGCGTTTCCCTGGACGTGCTCGGCTTCACCCTGATTCGCGACCTGGCTCCCGGCGAAGCGGTCTACATCACTGAAGAGGGCAAGCTGTACACCCGTCAGTGCGCGACCAACCCGTCCCTCACCCCGTGCATCTTCGAACACGTCTACCTGGCGCGTCCGGATTCGATCATCGACGGCGTGTCGGTCTACAAGGCCCGCCTGCGCATGGGTGAGAAACTCGCCGAGAAGATCCAGCGCGAGCGTCCGGATCACGACATCGACGTGGTCATCCCGATTCCGGACACCAGCCGCACCGCGGCGCTGGAACTGGCGAACCACCTGGGCGTGAAGTTCCGCGAAGGCTTCGTGAAGAACCGCTACATCGGCCGGACCTTCATCATGCCGGGCCAGGCCGCGCGGAAAAAATCCGTACGCCAGAAACTCAATGCCATCGAGCTGGAATTCCGCGGCAAGAACGTGATGCTGGTGGATGACTCCATCGTTCGCGGTACCACTTGCAAGCAGATCATCCAGATGGCCCGCGAAGCCGGCGCGAAGAACGTTTACTTCTGTTCCGCGGCTCCAGCGGTTCGCTACCCGAACGTCTACGGCATCGACATGCCGAGCGCCCACGAGCTGATCGCCCACAACCGTTCGACCCAGGACGTGGCCGACCTGATCGGCGCCGACTGGCTGGTCTATCAGGATCTGCCTGACTTGATCGAAGCGGTCGGTGGCGGCAAGATCAAGATCGAGAAGTTCGATTGCGCGGTGTTCGATGGCCAGTACGTCACCGGCGACGTCGACGAGGCTTACCTGAACAAGATCGAGCAGGCACGCAACGATGCCTCCAAGGTCAAGACGCAGGCGGTCAGTGCGATCATCGATCTGTACAACAACTGAGTGACTACCGGCCCTGAGGGGCCGGTTTTGTATCTGGCAAAAAGACTTTTATCTATCAAGAGCAGGGCAAGGAGTGACAGCATGAGTCAGGAATGGGATGCCGGTCGGCTGGACAGCGACCTCGAAGGTGTAGCGTTCGATACCCTGGCCGTACGTGCCGGTCAGCACCGTACGCCGGAAGGCGAACACGGTGATCCGATGTTCTTCACCTCCAGCTATGTATTCCGTACCGCCGCCGACGCCGCTGCGCGCTTCGCTGGCGAAGTACCGGGCAACGTTTATTCGCGCTACACCAACCCGACCGTGCGCGCGTTCGAAGAGCGCATCGCCGCGCTGGAAAGCGCCGAGCAGGCCGTGGCCACGGCCACCGGCATGGCGGCCATCATGGCCGTGGTGATGAGCCTGTGCAGTGCTGGTGATCACGTACTGGTGTCGCGCAGCGTATTCGGCTCGACCATCAGCCTGTTCGAAAAGTACTTCAAGCGCTTCGGCATCGAAGTCGACTACGTTGCCCTGGCCGATCTGTCCGGTTGGGATGCAGCGATCAAGGCCAACACCAGGCTGCTGTTCGTTGAATCGCCGTCCAATCCGTTGGCCGAGTTGGTGGACATTGCGGCTCTGTCGGAAATCGCCCATGCCAAAGGCGCGATGCTGGTAGTCGACAACTGCTTCTGCACGCCGGCATTGCAGCAGCCGCTGAAAATGGGCGCGGACATCGTCGTGCACTCGGCCACCAAGTTCATCGACGGCCAGGGCCGATGCATGGGCGGCGTAGTCGCCGGTCGTAGCGAGCAGATGAAAGAAGTGGTGGGTTTCCTGCGTACCGCTGGGCCGACCCTGAGCCCGTTCAACGCCTGGATCTTCCTCAAGGGTCTGGAAACCCTGAACCTGCGGATGAAAGCGCATTGCGCCAACGCCCAGCAACTGGCCGAGTGGCTGGAGCAGCAGGCAGGCATCGAGAAAGTCCATTACGCCGGCCTCAAGAGCCATCCGCAACACGAACTGGCGCTGCGTCAGCAGAAGGGTTTCGGTGCTGTCGTCAGTTTTGAGGTGAAGGGTGGCAAAGAGGGCGCCTGGCGCTTTATCGATGCCACGCGCCTGATTTCGATCACTGCCAACCTGGGTGACAGCAAAACCACCATCACCCATCCGAGCACCACGTCCCATGGTCGCCTGGCGCCGCAAGAGCGTGAAGCGGCGGGCATTCGTGACAGCCTGATCCGCATCGCGGTCGGTCTGGAGGACGTGGCGGACCTGCAAGCCGACCTGGCGCGCGGCCTGGCTGCGTTGTGATCGAGTTGTCTGTGCCGGCCACGGGCTCAAATGGCCGCGTAGCGCTGGTGACCGGTGCTGCGCGGGGCATTGGCCTGGGGATCTCGGCCTGGCTGATCAGCGAAGGCTGGCAAGTCGTGCTGACGGATCTGGATCGGGAGCGCGGTTCGAAAGTGGCGAAGGTGCTGGGTGACAACGCCTGGTTCATCGCCATGGATGTCGCCAACGAAGGGCAGGTCGCGCTGGGTGTGGCCGAGGTGCTCGGCCAGTTCGGGCATCTGGATGCACTGGTCTGCAATGCGGCGGTCGCCGATCCGCACAACATCACGCTGGAAAGTCTGGATCTGGCTCACTGGAATCGGGTGTTGGCGGTGAACCTCAGTGGGCCGATGCTCCTGGCCAAGTACTGTGCACCGTACCTGCGCGCTCACAGCGGTGCCATCGTCAATCTGGCCTCGACCCGCGCCGGGCAGTCAGAACCCGATACGGAGGCCTATGCGGCGAGCAAGGGCGGCCTGTTGGCCCTGACTCACGCGTTGGCCATCAGTCTTGGCCCGGAGATTCGGGTCAATGCCGTCAGTCCTGGCTGGATCGACGCGCGCGACCCTCGGTGCGGCGTGCTCAACCATTGACCGAGGCCGATCATGCCCAGCATCCGGCGGGCAGGGTGGGAACGGTCGAGGATGTCGCGGCGATGGTGGCCTGGCTGCTGTCGAGGAATGCCGGATTTGTCACCGGCCAGGAATTCGTGGTCGATGGCGGCATGACCAAGAAGATGATTTACAGCGAGTAAGCTCCGGGATTGATGTTGAATGTGCTGCCGCTTTCGCGAGCAAGCCCGCTCCCACATTTGGAATGCATTCCCCTGTGGGAGCGGGCTTGCTCGCGAAAGCGGTCTTGCTGCGAGTACATAATTTTGTCTTTTTCAGAAAAACTTCAATCCTGCTATTGACTTAGGTTCGTTACCTGCGTAAATTTCGCGGCCTCGGAGATGCAAACGGGTGATTAGCTCAGCTGGGAGAGCGTCTGCCTTACAAGCAGAATGTCGGCGGTTCGATCCCGTCATCACCCACCACTCCTGAGATACTTGCGAAAGCAAGAGGTAGGCTGAAATGCCTCCACCGACGCGCAGCGGTAGTTCAGTCGGTTAGAATACCGGCCTGTCACGCCGGGGGTCGCGGGTTCGAGTCCCGTCCGCTGCGCCATATTTTCCGAGTCAGGCATGCCCTGATTCGAGATTGAAAGAGAGATTGAAAAGTCTCGGAGCTTTCAATCAGACGAGTTACTTGAGCATCTGCTCAAAGCGATACGCAGCGGTAGTTCAGTCGGTTAGAATACCGGCCTGTCACGCCGGGGGTCGCGGGTTCGAGTCCCGTCCGCTGCGCCATATCTGCCTCAAGGCCAACTGAACGCCTTGGAGCTACGAAGAAGCCACTGGCTGATTCGAGTCGATAGCAAAGACCCTGGTCGAAAGACCGGGGTTTTTTGTTTCTGAAATTTGATTTCCCCCTCCCTGTATTTTTCCTGTCAGTCCTTCCTGCATGCCTGTCCTCGGGCAGGGCGAATCTTGTTCTCGTCTTCCGTCGACACCCTCAATACGCTGCGCCAAAAAGTCGCGGTTTTTTGATCTTTTGGTCAATTTTTGGTTTTCCGCAGAGTCGCAAGTCTATAAACTTAACCTTTCGGTCAGCTTTGCACTGTCATTACAGCCTTTTGCCACGTCCAGAAGGGCTTCTGCAAGACTCGAGATTTTCCAGTACATAATCAGAAGGGCGGACCCCATGACCGCCCAGAGGATGATCCATGTCCAACCGTGATATATCCCGGCGCTCGTTCCTTCAGGGCGGGCTGGTAGCGGGTGTGAGCGTGACGCTCACGCCATTGAGCAGCCAGGCGCTGGCCGCCTTGATGGAAAACAGCGTGACCGTGCCGTCCGAGCAGTGGCTCGGTAACAATGGCAAGGCGCGCGCCCGTAACGATGCCTTGTCCAAGGTCTGCGGCAGCAAAGTCTTTGCCCGCGACATCCGCGCCAAGGACATGCCGGGCTGGCCGCAGCAACAAGGCCACGCCATGCTGCTCAAGACCGTCAAGGCAGACCGCATTTACGCGGGGCTCGACCTTTCGTGGCTCGGTGCCGAGCTGCAGCCGGACCGCATCGTTACCGCCGAAGACCTGGTCAAGGACGGTATCGTGTTCCCTGAGGAGCACGCTCCGGATCCACTGCTGCCGGCCGGCAAGGTACCGATGTTCATCGGGCACCCCGTGGCGATCCTGATCTGGAACGACTTCGAGCGTTTCCGTCAGGCCAAGAGCAAGCTCAAGTTCAATGACAAGGCGATTCGTTACGGTGCCCAGGTACCGTTCTACGAAGGTGATCCCTATGGCAGCTTCCGGTACGTGCGCGTCGGCGGTGCGACCTCGGCGGATGAAGATGAGTTCGCCAGCCTCAAGGACTCGATCCTGTTCCCGATGCTGAAAAACCGTCGTCCGGTGTGGAACTCCCAGCCGAACCTGCACGGCAACCTGACCGAGCGCGGTTTGTTCTACGCCGAGCGCATGAAGCAGCAGATCGATACGCCACCGGACAACTGGCTGGTGTTCGATGAGCGCTACAAGACCCCGTCGATCGAACCGGCCGCCATGGAACCGGACAACGGCAACGGATGGTACGACCCGGCCACCAAGACCCTGCATTTCGTCGTCGCCACCCAATGCCCGCTGGAGGCTGCGACCGAAACCGCGAAGATGATCGCGCCGTCGCGCTTTGGTCTGGCCAACCTGAATATGCACCCGGGCTACACCGTCGGCTACGGATCAAAAGACCACAATATTTTCGTCTATTACGCAGCCCTCGCGGCGTTGTACGGCGCCGGTGTGCCGGTGCGCCTGGCCAACGACCGCTACGAGCAGTTCCAGAGCGGCATCAAGCGCCACCCGTTCGACATTCGCTATCAATTGGCGGTGGACAAGAACGACTACAGCTTCAAGATCTTCCGCGCTGAAATGAGCGTCGACGGTGGCGGGCGAATCAATTACAGCCCTTCGGTGGCTGCGGTGGGCGCCACGGCTGCACAATCGATCTACTACATGCCGCAGAACGATCTGCTGGTCACGGCTTACCATTCCCGCGCGGTAGAAGCCGGGTCGATGCGCGGCTACGGCACCCTGCAGAGCATGGCGTCGACCGAAATGATGGTCGACGAAATCGCTGATCGCCTCGGCATCGATGCCATTGAGCTGCGCCGCAAGAACGCGCTGCGCTCGGGGATGAAAAACACCCAGGGCGCAATCCCGGCCGGTGCCTTGCGCCTGCACGAGATTCTCGACAAGGCCGCAGTTCACGAAGTCTGGAGAAATCGCGACGCGATCAAGAAACAACGCGAAGCCGCCGATCCGGACAACTGGTACGGCGTTGGTTTCGCCATCTGCCAGAAAGACTTCGGTACCGGTTCGGAAGCGCCAATGGCCAGCATCGAATTCACCGCTGAAGGGCGCATCAACTTGCGTCACATCGGTATCGAGATCGGCACCGGCATGTCCACTTCGCAAGCGATGGTAGTGGCCGACTTCCTCGGTCTGCCTGCGCACGAAGTGAAGACCGGCGAAACCGACTGGAAGGAAATGCAGCTGGTCACCGGCGGCAACCCTTACATCATGAGCCAGGCCGAGCAGGACAGCTTCCTGCGTAACCCGCGCTGGGTCGGCAAAATCGCTTCGGCGTCGTCGGCGACCAACTCCGCCTACTACTTCAGCCACGCCACCCGTGAAGCGGCGCGTGTGCTGTTCAACCACGGCCTGTGGCCGGCGGCGCTGGAAATCTGGCGACAAGGCCCTTACGGCGGTCAGGCCAACCCTTACGTGGTGCGCCGTGAAGACGCCCATTGGGTCGACGGCAAACTCACCGCCAATGGCATGGAACCGTTGCCGTTCGCGATGCTGGCCAAGCGTGCCCACGAACGCGGGCTGGTGACTGGCGCGACCGTGCATGGCTTCAACCGCTGGAGCTGGGCCGAGGCTGAGTTCAGCATCGACGGCGTGCGTGAGCGTTTGCCGCTCGATGGGCTGGCGGTCAAGTACGGCGACGGTGCGCCAAAAGCGAAGAGGGCGCAGATGAGCAGCGCCGGTTTCCATTTGCTGGATCGGCAGAACATCGCCTACCCGGCAACCCAGCTGAACAACGCGGCGGTGACTTACTACAGCCCGGTCGCGACGCTGGTGGAAGTGAAGGTCAACAAGGGCTCGGCGGAAGTGTCGGTGCTCAACCACCATTCGTGGGTCGAGTGCGGTCGGGTGTTGGTGGAAGAACTGGTCAAGGGCCAGCTCGAAGGCGGTATCGCCATGGGCATCGGCCATGCGTTGATGGAAGAGATGCCGCTGTATGAGGGCGGCCCGGGGGAGGGTGACTGGAACTTCAACCGTTACCGACTGCCGATGGCGCGTCACGTTGCGGTGTGGGAAACAGACGGCGGAGATCCTGCCGCCACTGTCGCCAAGCGACCCGTCCAAGGGCATCGCCGAGGTGGTGATGATCCCGGTGGTCGGTGCCATCGGCAACGCCGTGGCCCACGCCATCGGTAAACGTGTCCGCGACCTGCCTATCACTTCTGCACGCATCAAGGAGGCCCTCAATGGCTAACCGTCCGCTTCAACTGACCCTCAACGGTCAATCCGTCGGCCCGGTGGACATCCCTGATGACCTGCCGATGATCGATTACCTGCACGAGTACAAGAACCTCACCGGTTCGCGCCTGGGTTGCGGCCAGGGCATCTGCCACGCTTGCGTGGTGATCGTCGACAACCCCGATGGCACCAGCGAAGAAGTACGCACCTGCATCACGGGTGCGCACTATTTTGAAGGCAAGAAGGTGCGGACCATCGAAGGCCATGCGACCCGCGACGAGCAGGGCAAGGTCACCGAGCTGAACCCGATCCAGCAGCGCTTCGTCGATGAATTCGCCTTCCAGTGCAGCTATTGCGCACCGGGCTTCGTGAATGCCGCGACCGTGCTGGTGGAAAAGCTGCAGCGTCAGCCCATCGTCAAAAGCCAGCTGGAAAAAGTCATCGAGGACAGCCTCGGTCATCACATCTGCCGTTGCACCGGGTACGTGCGCTACTACAGCGCCACACGCAACGTGCTGACCGATCTCGGCCTGGTCAAGGAGGGTTAAGCATGAAGTGTCTACTTTCCCGCCTGGCATTGGCGGTCGGCCTGGCTGCGCCTGTATTGCTGGCCCACGCCGATGATGTGCAGGTCAAGCAAGGTGAATATCTCGCCCGCGCCGCCGACTGCATGGCGTGCCACACCGCACCAGGTGGCGCGCCCTATGCGGGCGGCCTGCCGATCGTGTCGCCGTTCGGCACGATCTACGGCACCAACATCACCCCGAGCAAAGAGCACGGCATCGGCCTGTACAGCGATGACGAGTTCTTTGCCGCGCTGACCGAAGGCAAGCGCCGCGATGGCGCAAACCTGTATCCGGCGATGCCGTACACCTCCTATCACCTGATGCCCCGTGCAGACTCCGACGCGATCCATGCCTACCTGAAAACCGTCGAGCCGATCGAACGTGCAGCGCCGGTCACCAGCCTGAGCTTCCCGTTCAACGTGCGCCTGGGCCTGATGGGTTGGAACATGATGTACGGCAAGGACGTGAAGCTGGGGCCTGCCGAGGGCAAGAGCGAAGCCTGGAAGCGTGGCCAGTACATGGTCGACGTGCTGGGGCACTGCGGCGAATGCCATACGCCGCGTGGCTTGCCGGGCGCGATGCAGCAGGACAAGCGCATGACCGGCGGCATTCTCAACGGATATCTGGCGCCGAGCCTGCTGGCCGCTGACCTGGCGGCCCGTGGCTGGAATCATCAGGACCTGAGCTCGTTCCTCAAGCACGGTATGAGCGCCCAGGGCACGATGTTCAACGAGATGTTCCCGGTGTTCCACAACAGCACCCAGGGCCTCAATGATCCGGATCTGGCGGCAATGGCGACTTTCCTGCTCGGCGACCAGCCGCCAGCGGCGAAAGTGCTCACCGAAGTGCCGTTGGACAAGCTGAACCCAAGCGCCCAGCGCGGCCGTCAGGAATATTTGAATGTCTGCGCCGGGTGCCATGCGCCGGGCGGTGAGGGCAAACCACACATTGCCGTGGCCATGCGTGGCAACACCACGTTGCGCCTGGAAGATCCGCGCAACCTGGTGCGGGTGATCGACGACGGTATCGGTGAGCAGAAATTCTCCGGTTTCGAACACATGCAGCCGATGCCAGGGTTCGCCGCGAAGTTGAGCGACGAGCAACTCACGGATCTGTTGAACTACCTGCGTCAGGGATGGGGCGGTCAGCCGAATGATCTGGCGCTGAACGACGTGCAGAAGTTGCGGGCCGATGCACCGCCGCTCGAGCACAAGGCGCACTGATATGCAGCATCTCGATCTGCAAGTCGTGCGCCGGGCGCTGGAGTGGTCGGCGGCCGGTCAGCGCATCTGGCTGTGTACGGTGCTGGCCACCTATGGCTCGGCACCGCGCGCACCGGGTTCGCTGCTGGCGGTGAACACTGATGGACACTGGATTGGCTCGCTGTCGGGTGGCTGTGTCGAGGAAGACTTTCTCGAGCGAGTCGCCGAGGGGGCGTTTCTGCAGTCGGTCAGCGTTGTTCGTTACGGCGAAGGCGACGACCCGCGCTCCCGCGTTAGCCTGCCGTGCGGCGGGGTGCTGGATGTGCTGGTCGAGAAGCTTGACGCCGATTGCGAGGTGCAAGCGCATCTGCGGGAGCTGGAGTCGGCACTGTTGGGCCGGCGTCGGTTGATCCGCGAAGTCGACCTGCAAAGCGGTGCGCGCAGTCTGTTCGAGGATCGTGAGCAGGGTGTGCGTATCGAGCGTGAAATCGACCGGGTGCGTGTGCGCGTCGGCGCCGCCCAGCGCTTGTTGTTGGCCGGGTATTCCAGTGTCGCTCAGGCCTGTGCAGAGTTTGCCGTGGGCCTGGGGTTCGAGGTGATCCTGTGTGATCCGCGGGACGAAGTGCTGGAAGGCGTCGTGCTGGAAAACGTGGAGATTCGCCGCCAACTGCCGTCGGTGTTCATTGCCGATGGTGGCTGCCACAGCGACACGGCGGTGGTGGCGTTGACCCACGATCCGCGTATCGATGACCTGGCGATGATGGAGGCGGTGCGCACCGAGGCGTTCTATATCGGTGTGATGGGTTCCATGCAGACCTCGCGGAAGCGCTTCGAGCGCTTGCGGCGCATTGGTGGGCTGGGGGAGGTCGAGTTGGGGCGGATTCATGCGCCAATTGGGCTGAACCTGGGCAGCAAGACGCCAGCAGAGATTGCCCTGGCGGTACTGGCGGACATCCTGCGGATTCGTAGCGGTATCGCGCGGGACCGGTTGTAAAACACAGCCACATGAAAAAGGGCCGCACATTGCGGCCCTTTTTGCATCTGTCGGTCACACGCCGAGCTTGTCCCGCAATCCGTAGTACCAGGCACCCAGCGCTGCGAACGGGGTACGCAGCATTTGTCCGCCGGGGAACGGGTAGTGGGGCAGGTCGGCAAACGCGTCAAAACGCTCGGCCTGGCCGCGCAGGGCTTCGGCCAGAACCTTGCCCGCCAGATGCGTGTAGGTCACGCCATGGCCGCTGCAGCCCTGGGAATAGTAAATGTTGTCGCCCAGGCGTCCGACCTGAGGCAGGCGCGACAGGGTCAGCAGGAAGTTGCCCGTCCACGCGTAATCGATCTTCACGTCCTTGAGCTGCGGGAACGCCTTGAGCATCTTCGGTCGAATGATCGCTTCGATGTTCGCCGGATCCCGCGCGCCGTATACCACGCCGCCACCGAAAATCAGGCGCTTGTCGCCGCTGAGGCGGTAGTAGTCGAGCAAGTAGTTGCAGTCTTCGACGCAGTAATCCTGTGGTAACAGGGTCTTCGCCAGTTCTTCGCCCAGTGGCTCGGTGGTAATCACTTGTGTGCCGCAAGGCATCGATTTGGCGGCCAGTTCCGGCACCAGATTGCCCAGATAGGCGTTGCCGGCGACGATGATGAACCTGGCCCTGACCTTGCCTTGTGGCGTGTGCACGACCGGGGTGGCGCCGCGCTCGATGCGTACGGCCGGCGACTGCTCGTAAATCGTTCCGCCCAGGGACTCGACCGCTGCCGCCTCTCCCAGTGCCAGGTTGAGCGGATGGATGTGGCCGCCACTCATGTCGAGCATGCCGCCGATGTATTGATCGCACGCCACCACTTCGCGGATGCGGCGTTGATCCATCAACTCAAGCTGGGTGTGTCCGAAACGCTCCCACAGGCGCTTCTGGGATTCGAGATGACCCATCTGCCTGGCGGTCATCGCGGCGAACACACCACCGTCCTTCAAGTCGCACTGAATGTTGTACCTGGCGACCCGCTCACGAATGATTCGCCCACCCTCGAACGCCATCTGCCCCAGCAACTGGGCCTGCTTGGGGCCGACTGTGCGCTCGATGACATCGATATCGCGGCTATAGCTGTTAACGATCTGGCCGCCATTACGCCCGGACGCCCCGAAACCCACCCTGGCGGCTTCGAGCACCGTGACCTTGAAGCCGTTCTCCAGCAGAAACAGGGCAGATGACAGCCCTGTATAACCGGCGCCAATCACACAGACATCGGTCTCGACGTCATCCTGCAACGCCGGGCGCGGCGGAACCGCATTGGCCGATGCGGCGTAGTAGGACTCGGGGTAGGGGGTGTTAGCCATCCGGCAGCCTCTGTTTAATATATTTTACGAGTGCGTTGATCCTACCCGAGTTGAAAATCGGCCGCCAGCCACCCGGAAAATCTTCTTTGTACCGGCAAAATTAAATATTTTGCATATTCATAGGGTTAGCTCGAAAAAAGGTGTTGACACCCCTCCGGAATTCCGTAGAATGCCGCCTCACAGCAGGCACGTAGCTCAGTTGGTTAGAGCACCACCTTGACATGGTGGGGGTCGTTGGTTCGAGTCCAATCGCGCCTACCAAACAAAATCCGCTCTGCTGGGCGGTGTGAGGGGGAATCCGAAAGGGTTCCCCTTTTTCTTTGCCTAAGAAAACGTTCACAAATTATAGGCTTCGTTCACACAAGGCAATGTGAACGTAGGTTCATGCCTGCCTCTGTTCACACTCAGAATTGTGAACGACTCTCCCTAACCTATTGATACGTATGGCCTGAGCACTTTCTTGTCTAGGTGGTGGTACGTTCGCAAGCTCACTCCCTTGCCCGTTGTTCGTACCTCACAAGGGCAGGCTTTCTAACCAACTGAGCTACGTGCCTGCTGTGAGGTGATAGACGCCTATCGGCCACGCTCTCCACCCCAACGCTATGTGTTGAATCGTGCACGCCTTCAGTGAGGCTGTAGAGGGCTGTACGCGTTTCTTTAACAGGGGTGGGCAGGGGGTGTGGGGTGGGGTGCTTATGTATGCAATGTGGCTAATGGATTTCTGCCAGAAATCCTCACCTCTTCCGCTACTATGGTGTCAATACGCTAGTGGTGGAGGGAAGCAATGTCTGAGTTCAATTTGACGAGAGAGATACTCGCTCTTTCGCAATCAGTTGCATGGGATGAAGCCAAGCGGGAATGGACGCTTCACAATATTTACGAGGCGGATGAGTTTGAAACCTGCTTGTGCGGCCATTATCCGATCAAAGAAATCTGTGTGCTTCAGAATAAGAAAAATCTAAACAAGGCTACCGTAGGGAACTGCTGTGTCAAAAAGTTCATTGGTCTGCCCTCGGATTTGATTTTTCAGGCTGTAAAGCGTGTAAGAAAGGATGAAGGAAAATCTCTTAATTTTGAAGCCATTACTCATGCTTATAGTAAGGGGTGGATAAATGAGTGGGAGTATAAGTTTTCAATTGACACTATGAGGAAGAGAAATCTCTCTGGAAATCAGCTTCAAAAGCGCATGCAGGTAAATGCGAAGATGCTCAATAATATGAAGAGAAACCCAAGCGCTTGATTATCTTGAAAAGGGGGGCTATGAAATGGATTGCAGCTTCAATATTTTGTTCTGCTCTGGTTCTCTCATACGCTATCACTTTACCGTTCCGTGATTGTGTAGAGGGATACATCACCCAGGCAAAGAACGCTGAATCGACTACGCGAGCATTGGCGGCTATGACGTGTCAGGTTCGACGAGGCTTCAGCTTGACGGTATGCGGTAGGGTAGGGTATATATGCGTTTCATAGGCAAACGGGCCTTGCTGATTCTAGTCAACTGTATGTCCCTTTAGGGGGCGCTAGCGAGTGAGTATGTAGGTGGTGAGACTTTGAATAGCACAGTCACCTAATGAAAGTGAGCATAGTCCGCGCCGGTGGATTGTAAACAGGCCCGGTCGCTAACGCCGTAAAGGTTAGCTCCATATCCAGACTTGGGATGGTTAAGTCTGGCAGGTTACTGGTAGCTGAACTATCAGGCACAGTAGGCGAAAGCCCCTGTGAAGAACGGCCAATGTGGTAACGCATTGAGCACCCCTGAGGGGCATCTAGGAGTCTCCTAGAAATTGAGCGTAACGCTCACTATGCCCTAGCTATATTCAAAAAACGGATGGTGCATACATTGGATAGTGATCAGGCACGCTTAGCTTCAGTGATCAAAGTAACTGCGTTTTATCATCCAATAGGTATGATATGCAACATGCTTATGGTGTCTGTCTTGATTGCTGCTGTGTGTATAGCGGTGTTCAAAGGTAAAATCATAGGTGCTGTGATCTTTATTGTTGTAGCTGTGATTGTTCGGCTTTTTATTATGTCGTTACTTAGATTCTATCTGGTCAGGAAATATCGGTAATTTGGTTGTTGTTATTCAAAGCCAATGCCTCCCTCCTATCTTAATAAATAATTATTCTATTTTGTGTCTACAAGCTTCATTCTTTCTATGTCTGCCTGATATTCGTCAGCAATCCGCTTGCCAATCGCCACTTCGCGCTCAACTTCTGATTTGCGTGGACGCCCTACAGGTCTTACACTACCTGTTACCTTAAGCATCTCCTTCACTGCGGTAATGTTTCCATTGACGAGTTCCTGTTTCAGAATCTCAATAGACTTGTCATGCCAGTAGATGCGGTGTTCCTCTTTCCATCCCTGTTCCTCAGCGTAAGTATCTAAGGTGAGCATGGTTACGCCTAATCGTTTGGCTAGGTCAAAGTGTGAGTTTGTTTCAATGTATTCGGTCTTGTCTTTATCTGTTAGGTTCATGGTGTTCTCTGTCTTGTGTGCTGAGTAGTAATTATCAGGGTGATTGAGTAGCAGATGATATTTAGGGCTATGGCTAAAATGCTGTAGTTCTGCATTATCTGTAGGATTAGTAGCTGAGAGTATTGAAGGCATAGCAATAGAGTTAATAGGTAGATCGCAGTCTAGATAGCTGATGCTTCCTTGATTATATCTGTATAGAGTATTCTTGTTTTCCAATGATGGGTGTGTCTTAACGTCACTTCGTGACAGAAGCAAAAGTAAAAGCAAGAGCACGCCACGGGGTGGCATACGCAAATAAGAAAGATCAAGAGCGGATTACTAGTAGATGCTCTGCTTTTGATTCTCTCTTTAATGCGTGCTCTTTGTCAGCTTGCTGGCGTTGCTTTTGCTTTTGATTGTTTGGCATTAAGTGTGAGGTTTCTCTTAGAGTATCTTTAAGGAAATACTCACAGTCTATAGCTCATGACTTTAGCCACTTTGATATGGTGAAGTTACTAACATTCATTAGACTAGCGATCTTCCTTGCGGATAAACCATCAGATGATAGTTCTTTTGCTATCAAGATGTTTTCCTCTAGCTTGCTTCTTGAGTGCGTGCTTGGTGCTGGTCTAGTAAGATCCTTGAGGACATGGTGACACCCCCTAAGATCAAACGCTAGATGTAGCCCAGATTCCTCTGTGGGTACAAAGTGAACCGTAGGTCTATCATTATTAAAGGTTCTAATGCTACTGCGTGTAGCGGCTTGGAATATCAGTTCTCTGTAGCGTTCATTGCGCAAGGCTTGCTTACCTACTGATGATGAGATGGCCATTTTCTCAAGCATCTCAGAGTTATTCTGATCATCAATAGGGTTAGGGTTTCCATGAATCAGAGATAGCGTGTGGTGTACGTCTGAATATCCATTCAATCCCCTCGCATCAAAAGGAATGTGTATTACATTCTGATGATCCTCGAAAGGATACTTGCACCACTCATGAACCTGAACAAGGATGGGTTCACCTTGTACGAACTCAATAGCGTCGCGTAATAGTGCGTGCCCGTATACTCGATCATTCCATTCCTCGGCTATGCTGCCGTCAGGGAGGGTAAGCAGCATGGTCTTGCTAACCTTACTGCCCCCAATCAATGGATAGATGTAGCTTGGAAACTTATAGCGTCTGTATTCTGGTGTGAGTTTAGACGCTGCAATGGTGTAGCCCTTGGTGAGGGCATGTTGATAGGCTAGGGTTCCTGTGACATTAGCTCCGAGGATGTGTGTTTCTAAGGCGTGCTCATAGATTCCGCTTAAGTCGAAGTAATCAATAACTCTGACTTGCCATTTCCATTTGTTTTCCTTCTTGCTGAGATACTCCTTGATGAATACATCAGCCTTGCCCCGAAGGAGTGCCCCAAGACAAGTAGTGATGGTTGACATTCCCTTGTCATCTATTACATCTGAGTAGATGGCCCTTGCTTCCTTTGTCATTCCTTGTTTGATAGACGCTTTGGTCGAGACGCCATCAATCTCAATGAATTTTTCTAAGAAGTTAGTATAAGCATGGTCTCCAATATCTCTGGTGAGATTGTTAGCGACCGATGGGACTTCATCAATGACCACAACCCAGTCTTGCAGGTAGCAAGGGTCAAGGTCTAATAGTGTCTTATGCGTAATGATAAGAACCTTAGGGTCATCTTCTAGCAGTGTGCATTCTACTGTGTTAGTGACGTGTTTGTGAGTGTCACTATTGATTACGCAGATGTGATTGATTCCGATTGCTTGAATGCGCTTAACAACATCCTTTGACAATACCTTGGTAGGTACAGCATAGAGATAGCGTTTGTAAGGTGCTGAGTCTAGCTCCCTAATGAATTGCTCTGTCTTGCCTGTTCCTGGCGTGGCTTCTGCTACGTAAATAACCTTCGGCTCACTTGGGTTCAATCAGTTTCCCTTCTGTGATTAGAGTATCTATTGTTCGTGTGATTTGCCTAGGGTCTGTGAAGATGCCCTGAAGCTCTACAGGAAGTGAGCTGCAACCATGAACGGAAAGCACCTGATACGAGCCATATTGGCTCATGCCATATTCGCTCCCCTTATAATCTCTGATGCCTGTGATGAGTTTGTTCTTTTCTGCTATGCTGCAATCTATAGCGCCTAACGATGAGCGGCGTTCTTCTAAGGCTCTCAGTTCTGATTGTGTCAATTCTACGTTCTTCATAATCACTCCCCTTGATTGTAGGTAGCACGGATGGCTGCCATCAGTTCAGCTTGCTCTTTCGCTGTGGCACCAGTAAGCATGGACTTAGTAGTTCCTGAAACGTTTCCAGCTTCATCTCTTACTACTACGCTCTTATGAGGTTGGGCGCCAAACCCTTTATAGGTATTCTCTACATCCATCATCTGGCGTACTAGGGGGTCGCCCTTGTAAAGTTCGTCAGCTACTTTTTGTTTAGATGCTTTCCATTGTGCAAGGGCGTCTTTAGATGATGTGAGCGGATTACCTCTGGGTTGAGGGGCTTCCTCTGCAATCTGATAGCCATCTGCGAATAGTTCGGTCAGTACAGCTTGAGGTGAATTACCTGTGCGACGAGCTAGCTCGTGTACATCACTCATTGTAATAGTTTTCATATGGTTCCTTAAGCTTCAATTACTCGATATTGGTATGGGGCGTTGGCATTGGCTGCTGATTTTTGACGTTCGATCAGCCCAATACTTGTTAGGTGTTCTATTACGTAGTCAATGCTACGGCGTGATAGTGAAGTTGCTCTGGAGAATTGCCCTCTGGATATTGTAGTCCAACCTGTGTTGCCTTTTCCGTTGCGAATCATTAAGTAGATGATCTTGCGGGGTAGTGTGTTTAACGCTTGATGTTGTACAGCTACGATTTCTTCTAGTGTGATAATCATGGTTATAAGCTCGATCTGTTACGTTGGTGATGGTGTTTCTTTTCTAACATACAGACAAAGTCAGTTCCCCTCACTGACTCAAGGAAGTGGTGAAAATTAACACCTTATATTTATATATACTGATTTTTTAAGAGGATTGTCTACATGGCATCTGAAATTATTTTCTATTAGTAACTCTATGTTGCTCGTATTCCATTACTCTGTGACGCTGTAAGCCCCTGTAAAGGGGCTATGACAACGTATGGTTGTAAGGGGGTGTCTACAATCAACGTCGTTTCTGTGGGTTAAAAGAGCACTTAATCAATCAGGTGAAGTACATCCTTGGCGTTCAAGTGAGAGTATCTAGCTACAGACCTAGTGTCTCTGTGTCCCGACACAATCATTATCTGAGCGTTGTTAAATCCTTTCTTGGCTACATTGGTAATGCGTGTATGCCTCAACTGATGAAGCCTAACGCTACTATCAAGGCCTGCTTTGTTCCTTGCTATCCTGACTGCCTGTGACACGCTATGAGGCGTCACAGTGAATAGTCTTCCCTTGCTTGCTCGGTCTGCTAATGCTAGTCGCTGTGCTTCCTTCAGTAGCTCTATGGCACGCAATGTTAGAGGCACAGACCTAGTGCCGTTCTTCCCGTCAATTACATCCGCAATACGTTCCTCCAGGTGAAGGCAGTGAGTAGTGAGCTTGAGTATTTCTGAGCGTCTCATAGCCGTTTCATAGGCGAGCTCTACGATGAGCGCCATGGTGGGGGAGAGCTTGTTGAGCAATTGTCTTAGTTCGCCAGCACTGATTACCTTGTCGCTCGACTTGTCCGGCTTGGGTAGGGCTATGTCACTTACGGGGTTGTGTATGTCGATTAGCAGGCCACGCTTAGCGAACCTGAAAAAACGGGACATGAACGCTAACTGTATGCGACAGGTAGCAGGCTTGACCGTCTGTAGGCGCTTCAGCTTGAAGTCATTGACTAGCTGAGGGGTGATGTCATGGATTGACTGAGGGAATGCAGCAAAGAGCTGGTCAACGATCTTGATAGCATGGTCATAGCTACCCTTACCCTTGAGTAGGGTTTCGCAATAGGTCATGCCCAAGGTGTAAATCGTATGGGTTTGGTGTTCCTTGGTGACGGCTTCAAGCTGGTTAGCCCATGCTTGGGCCAGTGCCTGAGTAGGGAAGGTTTTGGACTGGGCAGGTTTCCCTCTCAGTCGTACCTGAGCGTTCCAGTTTCCTGACGGTAAGGAGCGGATGTTAGCCATTGTTGACGCCTCATAATGTGAATGGGCGTTCTCTTAAGGCCTTGAGCTGCGTGGCTCAGCGCTTAGCATGGTGGCTCTTGACATGGTGGGGGTCGTTGGTTCGAGTCCAATCGCGCCTACCAAACAAAATCCGCTCTGCTGGGCGGTCTGGAAGGGCTCACCGAAAGGTGGGCCCTTTTTTGTTGCCGTTTTGAAAAACGCTGGAAACGATTTCGAAAAACCAACCACTTTTCAAAGTTTCAAATCGGTATTCACCTTTCTGTAAGCCACCTCATCATCGCTGTGTCCAGGCTGATAATGCTCGGTGCCCCATCAGGCCCTGAATGTATTCCTGCTCAAAACCTTGCTGCTCGTACAGCCAGGCATCGAGTGTGCGGATTTCATGGAAAGTAGGGCGCTCACCGGCCGGCAGCTCTTCGTAGGCCTACGAGTCGTCCTGCGCCTGGGCAAGCGATTTGGTCAGGTGGTCCGACGTCACTGCGCTCCAGTGTAGCTTGGCGTCCAGTTTGGGGCGTTTGCGCGCCTTCGGTGAGTAGTGGATAAGGAGGGGACAGACCATCGGCGACTTCATGCACTCCAGCACCACCTCCCGCAGCGCCTGGCCCATGACAATCTCCAGGTGTACTGGCTTCCCATGGTTCTTCGTCTTCCCGGACCCTTGCGCGCCGTTCACCGGCAGGCTCAATGTTAATTTTGTTCAGGATTGTGTTCGGGACACTTGGCGCTGCGCTGGGTAAAGTCATGACCGCTTGCCCGGCCTGGTGTGTTTCAGATGGATTACTGAATGGCCAGCAACTGGTCAGGGTGGGCACCCATTCAGACAGGATGAAGGCGACTGGCTAGGCAATTCAGCTAGCGTTTAATCGTTCGCCTCGCCAGTTGCGTCAAACGCAGCTCCCCTCCTGAAGTGGCTGGCGGGGCGAACCCTTGCCATCATGGCCCCTTGTAGCAGTACACGTTGGCGAACCGGGCTGGGGCGATCACGGCGCCACATGCCCCTGAGATATCGGGCTCAATCAGGATGTATTACCTGGATGAGGCAGTAACCACGATTTCTTACCGGCCGAAAGAGGTTATCGCCCTTGGTAACTTTCTTGAATTTTGCTTGTAGCCTGCTGAGGCACATGCGCAATCCTTTATAGTTGCCAGGGTCCTTGTTTAACCTTGCAAGGATTTCTTCGTTACTTACAACGCGTTCAGATCCACTTGCTAATAAGTCCAGCACTATGCATTCCGTGGGAGTCAAGTTGATAGTCGTTTTATCGCTAATCAGCAAGCATTCTGGTTTGTTGAACGTCCAGGATTGTAGTTTTGCTATGAGTGATTCGAGGGAGTTGTTTATTCCAACAGGGCTTGGCGTGCCGAAGGCGAGTGTTGATGTTTTTTTATCTACGATCATTGTGATGGCGTTGTCTCTTTAATCCGTTGGCTTATGGACCTGCTCGCACACATCGCTCCGGGCAGGAACGATATTCGGAAGGTGTTGAGGCAAGTGGTGGCGCAGATCAAAGCGTAGGCGCTTTGTGGCTGTCTGGATAATTTCGCTGATGATACGTTTCATCTTGAGTGAAATCTTCAAAAAGCCGCGAACGTACGTTTGTTTTGGTTGGGGGGAATTAGGTGCGCATCGCGTCTGGATAGAGGTTTTCAGTAACCAGGGCTGTGACACGGAGAAGTCACTCCGTCATCTTGATGAATTCTTCGTTTCGGGTCGCCTTGACATGGCGTGGTCGTTGGTTCGAGTCCAGTCGCGCCTACCAAACGAAATTCGCTCTGCTGAGCGGTGTGAAGGGGAATCCGCAAGGGTTCCCTTTTTTCTTTGCCCAGGAAAACGTTCACAAGAGGCTCTCGGGATTCAAGCGCAATCCCGCATCAATTTCTAACGGGCCGCCATCCACAGTGATCTGGCCGAGTGAGCCATTGGTTCTGATGTAAATGTTCTCGCCCTGGATAATGACTCCCCTTGGAATTACCAGGGTGCTTGCTATGTACGTTCGATCCCCAAGTAGCACTATTCCACCAGATGAGCCGAGAGCAGCAACTGTTTGTGCCAAACATCAGGCTTCTTGTCGCTATTATGGGTGACGGGCGTGGCGATTGATTCAGGCGGACGATATTAACGATAGCCGCTCTTGTTTTAATTCCTCGTGTTTAATGTTTTTCAGGCGCCAAATATTTGAACTTTTGCAGTTGTTCGAAAAGCGATTGACCTTAGCGCAATTTATTCATACGCGTCATTACAATCTCGGCCATAAGTAAGAAAACGTCCAACTGGAACAAGTGGCGAGGAGTACTGCAACCCGATAAAAGCCAAAATAATGACAACAAAAAACAGTCACATTCTCCCTATTAAGTCGGTGATATATCATGATCAAGATCATGGCCTACTTTTTAATTGGAGCTGTAACTGCAGGATGCAACGGCATCGTTAAACCCGACTTTTCGGGGCCAACTAATGATTCATATTTTTCAGTCTATTCGGGCTTCCCTGTGCCGTATCTATACATGGCCTCGGCCGTGCAATGGAACGAGGACTACGCCGTAACCACCCGTCACACTCCGTTCATCCCCAATGTGAAGTACAGCTGCAGCACAGGCTGCGATCTCGTCTTCATCCAGCACAAGGCCAACGGTCGTTACCCATCATGGCGCGCACCGCGTGTGGGCGAGAGCATAACTGCCGCTGGGGCGAGTCCTTACCTCATGGCCGCTTCCGGGAAAGGCAAGGTGTATCAAACGCCGTTCATCAATGCTGATGAACACAGCGGTGATCTCTATGCCATCCACGATGCCCCGCTGGTCAAGGGCATGTCGGGTGGGCCGGTTCTTGCCAGCGACGGCTGTATTGTCGGTATCAATATCGGTTTCTACTCAACCACTCTGAACGATGTGAGCGATCACCCCGGCGTAAAGGGGGCCGAGAGGCTCAGCATCTTTATTCCTTATTCGATCATTCAGCGCGAGTGGGGGATGTTGCAGGCAAAACTTAACGTTCCACATGGCGCGAAGTATGTCGCGAAGTAACTACTAGCTATCAATCCATGAGTCATCGTGTCTAACCATCAAAATCCGCTCTGCCGGGCGGTCTGGAAGGGCTCACCTAAAGGTGGGCCCTTTTGCCAGGAGTCATTATCGATAGGTGGGGGCTGACAGAGGGGGTCATGTTTGGACTATGGATTTTAAATCCACAAATATTGCGTGTTATTTGTTGAGTCTGCAGTGTGATTCACGCTTCAGTGTGGAGGTGCTAATGGCAGTCGGGGCAAGACCTGTGCGCTCGGTAGCAGTCAGAGGGCAAAGGTCGCCGCAATGCCATGTTGGCCATCCTGCACTCCAGCGATCAGGTGCATCGGGATGTTCTGCTGTACTTCAATGGATGGTACCTCGAAGCTCCCTACGATCTGGAGGTGTCGCTCGCTCAGTTCGGTCGACTCTGCTGCCTTTTCCTTAGCCATTCTCGCGTGGTTCATTGCGATTTCGTTGAGCGTTGACACGTTACATCTCCCGGTGACTGACCTAGCGTATCGCTGGAGTCCTTAAGCATTGATTGAATGGCTGCTGCGTCAGAATCATGTCGTTCCGGCGCGGCTACGCGCGTACTTTGCAATCCTCAAGCCACGGATGCGAGTGATTTCTTCGCTGGATTTTCGCAGGCGACGAATGGCGGGCCACTGTGGGTGATAGCCCGGTTTCTTTGTCATTCCGGCGTAAACTAGTGGTGCTGCCTCATTGAAAGGAGCCGCCCATGAACGCCGATCAAATCATCAAGCAGGCATCTGTGGACAAGACTGTTTGGGATCAATACTTCTGCGCTGCATTGATTGCCGAAAGCAATTTGACTGCCCCGGTTGTTGGCGGGGCTACTCACGAAGACAGGCAAAACCTGTTGATCGAGAGGGCCAAAACCCTTGCTGACAAAATGATGGAAAACCGAAGATAAACAGAGCCCAGCCATCGCGCTGGGCTCTTTGCATGCGGGGTTGTGCTCCGATGCGGGCGATGTGCGTATTGCGGTTCAGGCGACCAGCTCTACCTTGCCGCTCGCCAGGCGATAGACACCTCCCACGATCTTCAGCATGCCCTTGCTTTGTGCATCGGTCAGCAAGGGCGAGGCCTGTTTCAGGCTGTTGACAGAGTTTCTGACGTTCTGTGCGGTGGCGTTTTCCATCAAGCTCCCGGGTTGCTTCAGCACTGTCTCGATAGCCGACTTGAGTGCATCAGTCAGTTTCGGGATATGGCCTGGAAATACCGTATGATCCTTCACGGCCTTGATACCTGCCTCGATGGCGCCGCAGCTCTCATGTCCCAGTACGAGAATCAACGGGGCGCCAAGTACGGCAACTCCGTATTCAAGACTGGCCAAGCCTTCCGGGGTCACGAAGTTGCCCGCGACGCGGATCGAGAAAAGATCGCCGCGCGCGGTGTCAAACGCGTATTCCGGGGCGATCCGCGAGTCAGAGCAACTCAGTACTGCCACAAACGGATTTTGACCGGAAACCAAGGCCTCTCGCTCGGCCTTGAAATCATGTGTAGTGGAAGTACCGCTTACATATCGTTCATTACCCTCCATCAGTCTTTTCAACGCCATATCGGGACTGATTACGTTTTGGGGTTTTGGTGGGGCTGTCGCTTTTTCGGCTGCCTGGATGATCTGGCCGGGCAGTGTACCGGTCAGCAGCAGGGCGCCTGCGCTCAATCCGGCAAATTGAAGAAAACGACGGCGGCCTGTTGTGTTTGAAGCAGAGCTTGAATCACATGATTTACACATGATTTTGTTTACTCAGTTCAATGAGGTGAGAGTGAGTTGCTGTTGGGGGCTGGTACTGCCGCGGATACTCAATACCAGCGCAGTGGAGTCTAGTTGGTCTGTCATATTGTGTTCCGGGCATTGTCCACAGTTGCCGTGCAAGCAGGCATTTCATGGGCTACTACTGACAGGCTCATACAACTTCGATCTGGCAGGGGTTTCTCGATGCTGACTCACTGGTTACTAGCGGCGGTTCATCTTCTGGCAGTTGTCTTGGGATTTTGGGCGGTGTTGGTTCGAGGCAGCGCTTTTCGGCGTTTGGCCGATGGGGCCGCAGAAGTGCGCAGTGTTCTGATAGCGGACAATATCTGGGGTATTTCAGCTGTCGTCTTGCTGGTCAGCGGGGGGATGCGAGCCTTTGGCGGGTACGAGAAAGGCACGGACTATTACCTGCATCAGCCGCTGTTTCATCTGAAGATGACGCTGTTCGTCCTGATCCTGCTGCTGGAAATTGCGCCAATGGTGACGTTGATCAAATGGCGGATAGCGCTGGGCCGTAAAGTGGCTATCGATACTGGCCGTACGAGGCTGTTTGCACGGATCAGTCATGTCGAGGCGCTGCTGGTGTTGTTGATGGTGGTGGCGGCGACTGGCATGGCGCGTGGTGTGATGTTCGGTTAGCCACGGAGCGAACGCGCCCTTCCTTGGGATAAACCAGAAAAGTCTGACAGCCAGGGCGTTGAGTTTGTCGCTAGTATCGACCCCTGGAGGCGTGTGTGGGAAAGCAAGCGGAAGCGAAGCGATGCTGAATCTTTAGCCAGCCGTGATTCCGGACTGAACGGGCTGGCTACTGACTGCAACAGAATTCAGGGTTGCGGCTTTTCCGGGGCGGTCAGGCCGGCCTGAATGCGCTGATAAATTTCTTCACGATGCACTGCAACGTCCTTCGGAGCGTTGATGCCAATCCTGACTTGCTGGCCGCTTACGCCGAGGATGGTGATCGTAATGTCATCACCTATGTTTATGCTTTCACCGACTTTGCGGGTGAGTATCAGCATGGTCTTCTCCTTGATTGCTTTGTGGGGCACCTGATTCGGACAGTGCAGAGGTCGGTGGTATGTATAGATTAGTGCGAAGTCTCACGGTTTGGGTGCCTCTTTCTGACGCGCAGATGCGGCATTAATCCCCAAGGCGTAACTATACAGAGGCCGCAACCATCATTCTCGTAGTTTTGAGCCCATTTTACGGCACTCGTGAAGTATTCATGGATGTTAAAATCGCCGCTTTATGCATTTGGAGGGAAGCGTCGTGCGCAAAATGGTTCTGGTCATCGCGATATTGGCACTGGCGGGATGTGGCGAGGGCAGCCGTGTGGATGCGCCGAAGCCGAAGCCGGCCATGGCTGCCGTACCCGCGGCAGTGTCCGGCCCGCAATGGGATCTTGAAGTGCGAGGTGAAACCCCCCAGGCGGTCAGCGATTTGAGTGGCTGGCTGATCGAGCACAGTTTCATGTCCAGTGTCGTCAAGGACAATGGCAGTACGCGAATCCTGATGGGGCCGTTCAATTCGAAAGCCGAGGCCGAAGCCAAGCAGGATGAAGTCCGTGCGGCGCTCACTCGCGCCAAGAAGCAGAACATCGAATTGCTGGTGCTCGAGCGTCCGGCCGCTCAATAACATTGTGTAGCGCAGACGTTGACGTAACAAAAAGGCCTCGGGTGTTCAGCTCCGAGGCCTTTTTTGATTCAGGTGAAGTCTGGATTCAGCCGCAGGCCTTCATGTCTACCGGGCCGACGAACTCGTTGCCGCGCCCCATGACGCACGCCACGCTCTGGTTGCGTTGGCGCTCCCAGGCCTGTACCGGATAGGTTTTGTCCCAGGCTTCGTACAGTTGCCGATCCTGTTTCGACAGGCGCAAGCCATACTGCTTGCTCATATAGAAGTAGGTGCGGGCGATCATGCCGCGAACCGAGGGGCGGGGCATGACTTTCCTGGCCTTGAAGTCGATCTGGGTCAGGCAGGAACCATACTGCCCCGACTGCTCGGGCAGCCAGCCGTAACTGAAGTTGCTGCGATCGCCATTGACCTCGCCAATGCTGGGCACCAGGTTGTGCAAATCAGCCTCGGCCTTCTGATAAACCGGGTCGTAGCGGGTGCAGTTCTTGCGGCCGCCCTCTTGCCAGCACTGGCGTTGATGACCGATTTGCCAGGCTGGAACGATATGCTCCCACTCGATGCGGGATGCGCGTTTGGCATTTTTACGTGGCACATAACCGCAGGCGGCCAGGTTCACCCGGTTGCCGGTGTACTTGCAGCCACAGTAAAACTCGGTGGATTGGGGAGCGTAGAGCTTCCATGCCACCTTTTTCGCTTCGGTGAAGGTGCGCGGAGCGTCGGCTTGCGCGGCCATGGCAAAAAACAGAAACAACAAAGCAAACCAGCGGACACTCATCGACTCAATCTTCCTGCGGCACAACCCAGAAAATCTGCACACCGCCATCGTCGCGATAGGCGAGGGTGACGTTATCGTTCTCGTCGATTTCCTCCAGCAAGCGTTCCCATTCATCCACCGGCTCATCAGGAAGGCGGAAGATCAGCGCTGCCCTGGCCTTTTGTGCAGTGGGAGAGTTGATGATTTTCTGAACACGCAGGCCCATGCGTACATAGGTGTCAGGAGAGGTAGAGGTGGTGTCCACGGAATTATTCTTATTAAGCTGTACGTGCATACAGTATTTAACTGTAGGCCATTTCGCAACTGCTTAAAAATCAAGAAAATCCTCTGACAGCGGTTTGTTGCATTTGGCGTAAGGCGAAGGGAGTTTTTTTGTCAGATCGAGTGGCAGCCACTCGCCAGGGTTGGCGAATGGCGCACCGGGTGCCCGACCGGGTCCGGTCGGGCGAGGGCAAATCAATATTCCCAGTACATCCGCTGCAGCTCTTTGCTGTCGTTGGTTTTGGTCAGCGCGACCATCGCCAGGATCCGGGCTTTTTGCGGGTTCAGATCGTTAGCCACGACCCAGTCGTATTTATCGTCAGGCTGTTCGGCGTTGCGCAATACAAAACCGCCGGCGTTGACATGGGAGGAGCGAATGATCTGCACGCCATCCTTGCGCAGGGCTTGCAGGGTAGGGACCACTCGCGACGATACCGAGCCATTGCCGGTGCCGGCGTGGATGATGGCTTTCGCGCCGGACTGAGCCAGGGACTTGTAGGCAGTGTCGCTGACGTTGCCATAGGAATAGGCGATCTCGACGTCAGGCAGGCTCTTGATGGTCTTGATGTCGAATTCCGAATCCATGGTGTGACGCTTGGCCGGCAGGCGGAACCAGTAGGATTTGCCTTCTACGACCATGCCCAGCGGACCCCAGGCACTTTTAAACGCTTCGGTCTTGATGTTGATCATTTTGCTGACGTCGCGACCCGACTGGATTTCATCGTTCATGGTCACCAGCACGCCTTTGCCCCGTGCGTCTTTGCTGCTGGCCACGGCCACCGCGTTATACAGGTTCAGCATGCCATCGGCGGACATCGCGGTGCCCGGGCGCATGGAGCCCACGACAATGATCGGCTTCTCGGTTTTTTCCACCAGGTTCAGGAAGTATGCGGTTTCTTCCAGGGTGTCGGTGCCGTGGGTGATCACGATGCCATCAACGTCTTTGCTATCGGCCAGCTCGGCTACGCGACGACCCAATTGCAGCAGGTTTTCGTTGGTGATGCTTTCGGAGGCGATTTGCATGACTTGTTCGCCGCGAACGTTAGCCAATTGGCTCAGCTCGGGAACGCCGGCGATCAACTGTTCAATGCCGACTTTCGCCGCTTGATAGGTCGCGCTGTTGGCGGCGCTGGCGCCCGCGCCGGCAATGGTGCCGCCGGTGGCCAGAATCACCACGTTGGCGAGTTTCTGTTGGGTTTCGGCTTCTTTGGCCTGAAGGGCAGTGGGCAGAAGCAGCAGGAGGGCCAAGGCGCCCGGAACAAAGGTCTTGAGTGCAGATGTCATTATTTTTCTCTTCTAGTTGTGAGACGGTGCTGATGCAAGTTCATCTAGATGCGCCCCAGGCGAATCTGAACGCCGGGGTACGAGGGGAAGAGCAGGATCTGTACCAGCAATACCTTGAATCGAAAAACACGCGTAACTTAATGATTTGTAACGGTATTGTCGTTTGTGCTCGATGTGATTTCGAGTCTGGATGTTCGGATTGCCGAACATGTTCGGCTTTTACGTTCGGCTCTCCGAAACGGATGGCAGTCATGTTTAAGATTTCAACGCATCGAATCGTCGTTAACGACTAAAGAAATGCGTGCGTCGGTCGATGCTCCTTCAAGGGATCTTTTTTGCAGGAGTTCACATGTCGTTATCTATTGGCTTCCCAAATGCCGCGGGCATCACCATCGGGGGAAAGTCTGCGACGACCATTCGTGCTTTGGGCGATGTGACAGAGGATGTGGCTGCTCAAGCGCTGGGGGCAAAGGAAGGCGGCACCCAGGTTAAAACGGGCCCGGTAGGACTGGGAGAAAGTGCCGGCGCACAGGCCGAAACGGAAGCGAGCGATAACACCAGTGTTGCGGTGAAGGTCTTGCTTAAACGTCTGAAGGAGCTGCAGCAGCAACTGCGTGAGCAACAGCAGCAACTGGCGCAGGCCCAGGCGGCGTCCTATCCGACTCCGCAGGCCAAGACCACCGCGGTAGCGGCCATTCAGGGGCAGGTTGCCGAAACCAACGGCGCCATCCTGCAAGTGAGTGCGAGTCTGATCAAAGAGCTGACCAAGGGTTCTGGCACGGGATCGGTGGTCAACACCACGGCATGAGCTGAATGCGGTTTTTTTCGCAGAACATTGCTGAAAGCATTTTTCAGGTCGTTGACAAATAGCGGCAGGGTTCGCATAGTTCGGTTCACGCAAACGTTTGCGCGGCTCCAGTGGTGACTATTCATCGCGGTGGGTCGTGAAGCTCACGCCAGCGCAAGCGTTGCTCACAATAATCATAAGATCGGAGTGAACCCATGAAGCTGCCATTCGCTGGACGTCTTCTCGCTGTCGCTATGCTGGCTGCCGCATCCGCTGCACTGCCCGTCTCTTCGGCTTTTGCTGAAACCGCTGAAAAGCCGAAAGTCGCGCTGGTCATGAAATCCCTGGCCAACGAGTTCTTCCTGACAATGGAGGACGGCGCCAAGGCCTACCAGAAGGATCACTCCGGCGAATTCGACCTCATCTCCAACGGCATCAAGGATGAAACCGACACCGCAGGCCAGACGCGCATCGTCGAGCAAATGATCCTGGCCAAGGTCAATGCACTGGTCATTGCGCCGGCAGATTCCAAAGCCATGGTTCCTGTGATCAAGAAAGCCATCGATGCCGGTATCACCGTGATCAACATCGATAACCAGCTGGACCCCGCCGTCGTCAAAAGCAAAAACATCAACGTTCCGTTCGTAGGCCCGGACAACCGCAAGGGCGCACGGCTGGTGGGCGATTACCTGGCCAAACAGCTGAAGGCCGGTGACGAAGTCGGCATCATCGAAGGTGTGTCCACCACCACCAATGCCCAGCAGCGGACCGCGGGTTTCAAGGATGCGATGGAAGCGGCACAGATCAAGGTCGTGTCCCTGCAATCCGGTGACTGGGAGATCGACAAAGGTAACAAGGTGGCCGCGTCGATTCTCAGTGAATACCCGCAAACCAAGGCCCTGCTGGCCGGCAACGACAGCATGGCGGTCGGTGCGGTGTCTGCGGTGCGCGCCGCGGGCAAGGCCGGCAAGGTGCAAGTGGTCGGCTACGACAACATCAACGCGATCCAGCCAATGCTCAAGGATGGTCGTGTGCTGGCCACGGCGGACCAGTTTGCGGCCAGACAAGCAGTGTTCGGCATCGAGACGGCATTGAAAATTCTCAAGGGCGACAAGGTCGACGGCGGCGCCAATGGCGTGATCGAAACGCCGGTAGAGCTGGTCACCCAGTAGCCTTCTGGCAACGCAACGGCGCTCGTCCAGCCGGACGAGCGCATGGAGAATTTTTATGTCCGCTTGCGCTACGAACGCTGTCCTCTCGGTCAGCGGTATCGGCAAGACCTACGCCCAACCGGTTCTGGCCGGCATCGACCTGACGCTCATGCGCGGCGAAGTGCTGGCGTTGACCGGCGAGAACGGCGCAGGCAAAAGCACGCTTTCGAAGATTATTGGCGGGCTGGTCACGCCGACCACCGGTCAGATGCAGTTTCAAGGGCAGGACTATCGCCCGGGTAGCCGCACTCAGGCTGAAGACCTCGGTATCCGCATGGTCATGCAGGAACTCAATTTGCTGCCGACCTTGTCGGTGGCGGAAAACCTGTTTCTGCACAATCTGCCCAGCAACGGTGGCTGGATCAGTCGCAAGCTGTTACGCAAGGCTGCCATCGAGGCCATGGCTCAGGTCGGACTCGACGCCATTGACCCGGACACCCTGGTCGGTGAACTGGGCATCGGCCACCAGCAAATGGTCGAGATCGCCCGCAACCTGATTGGCGATTGTCAGGTGCTGATTCTCGATGAGCCGACGGCAATGCTGACTGCGCGCGAAGTTGAAATGCTGTTCGAGCAGATCACCCGCCTGCAGGCTCGCGGCGTATCGATCATCTACATCTCCCATCGCCTCGAAGAGTTGGCGCAGGTCGCGCAGCGAATTGCCGTGCTACGTGATGGCAACCTGGTCTGTGTCGCGCCGATGGCCAACTACAACAGCGAGCAACTGGTCACCTTGATGGTTGGGCGCGAGCTTGGCGAACACATCGATATGGGCGTGCGCAAGATCGGCGCTCCGGTGTTGACGGTCAAGGGCCTGTCCCGTGCCGACAAGGTGCGCGACGTGTCGTTCGAAGTCCGGGCCGGTGAGATTTTCGGCATTTCCGGTTTGATCGGTGCGGGGCGCACCGAGTTGCTGCGTCTGATCTTCGGTGCCGATATCGCCGACAGCGGCACGATCGCCCTGGGCGCGCCGGCGCAAGTCGTCAGCATTCGTTCGCCAGTGGATGCGGTTGGTCATGGCATCGCGTTGATCACTGAGGATCGCAAGGGCGAAGGCCTTTTGTTGACGCAATCGATCGGCGCCAATATCGCCTTGGGCAACATGCCCGGCATCTCCGGTGCGGGCTTTGTCGACAACGAAAAGGAAAGCGCCTTGGCCCAGCGTCAGATTGACGCTATGCGCATTCGTAGCTCCGGTCCGGCACAGTTGGTGTCCGAGCTGTCCGGCGGCAATCAGCAGAAAGTCGTCATCGGTCGTTGGCTGGAGCGCGACTGCTCGGTACTGCTGTTCGACGAGCCGACCCGGGGCATCGATGTCGGCGCCAAGTTCGATATCTACAACCTGCTCGGTGAGTTGACCCGCCAGGGCAAGGCGCTGGTGGTGGTCTCCAGCGACTTGCGCGAGCTGATGCTGATCTGCGACCGGATCGGTGTGCTGTCGGCGGGGCGCCTGATCGATACATTCGATCGCGACAGCTGGACCCAGGATGAGTTGCTCGCCGCGGCTTTCGCCGGCTACCAAAAACGTGATGCGCAGCTCTTTGAAGCCGCGCCTAGGGATCTTCCATGAAAACCGCTTCTTTCGCCGGCAACCGCAGTGGCAACTTCTACGGCCTGGGCACCTATCTGGGCCTGGCGGGTGCCTTGTTGGCGATGATCGTGCTGTTCTCGGTGCTGAGCAGTCATTTCCTCTCGTACGACACTTTCAGCACCCTGGCGAACCAGATTCCGGACCTGATGGTGCTGGCGGTCGGCATGACCTTCGTGTTGATCATCGGTGGCATCGACCTGTCGGTAGGCTCGGTGCTGGCGCTGGCGGCCTCGACCGTGAGCGTGGCGATTCTTGGCTGGGGCTGGGGCGTTCTGCCGGCGGCGCTGCTGGGCATGGCCGTCGCGGCGCTCGCCGGTACCATCACCGGCTCGATCACGGTGGCGTGGCGGATTCCGTCGTTCATCGTGTCCCTGGGCGTGCTGGAAATGGCTCGCGGGGTGGCGTACCAGATGACCGGTTCGCGTACGGCCTACATCGGCGATGCGTTCGCCTGGTTGTCCAATCCGATCGCCTTCGGCATTTCGCCGTCGTTCATCATCGCATTGCTGATCATTTTCGTCGCCCAGGCCGTGTTGACCCGCACGGTGTTCGGTCGCTACCTGATCGGGATCGGCACCAACGAAGAGGCCGTACGGCTGGCGGGGATCAATCCGAAGCCTTACAAGATCCTGGTCTTCAGCCTGATGGGATTGCTGGCCGGTATTGCCGCGTTGTTCCAGATATCTCGCCTGGAAGCCGCCGACCCGAATGCCGGTTCCGGTCTTGAGTTGCAAGTGATCGCGGCCGTGGTGATCGGCGGGACCAGCCTGATGGGCGGGCGCGGCTCGGTGATCAGCACGTTTTTTGGCGTCCTGATCATTTCCGTACTGGCCGCGGGGTTGGCGCAGATCGGCGCAACCGAGCCGACCAAGCGCATCATTACCGGCGCGGTGATTGTGGTGGCGGTTGTGCTGGACACTTATCGCAGTCAACGCGCAAGCCGGCGGACCTGAGTCATGGCGACTATCAAAGATGTGGCAGCCCTGGCGGGCATTTCCTACACCACGGTGTCCCATGTGGTGAACAAGACGCGCCCGGTCAGTGAAGAGGTGCGGATCAAGGTCGAGGCGGCGATCAAGACCCTCGACTACGTTCCCAGTGCCGTGGCCCGTTCACTCAAGGCCAAAACCACGGCCACCATCGGTCTGTTGGTCCCCAACAGCCTCAACCCGTATTTCGCCGAACTGGCCAGGGGTATCGAGGATTACTGCGAGCGAAATGGTTACTGCGTCATCCTGTGCAACTCCGACGACAATCCGGACAAGCAGCGCAGCTACCTGCGTGTGCTGCTGGAAAAGCGCATCGACGGCCTGATTGTCGCCTCGGCCGGCGGTGACAGTGGCCTGGCACAAGGCCTGAAAGGCGTCCGCACACCCATGGTGTTCGTCGACCGCGGACTGGACGCTGTCGATGCGGACCTGGTGCGCATCGACCATGAATACGGTGCGTACCTGGCGACCCGGCACCTGCTGGAGTTGGGGCACCGGGATATCGCCACGATCAGTGGGCCGGAAAACACCAGTGTGGCGCAGATGCGTCTGGCGGGTTATCGCCGGGCCTTGAAGGAGGCGGGCGTCGAAGTCTCTCCCGGGCGCATGCTGGAAAGCGATTTCACCAGCACCGGCGGCTACAGTGCTGCCACGGTTTTGCTGGAAAGCAATCCGCCCAGCGCCATTTTTGCGGCCAACGACATGATTGGCATCGGCGTGCTGCGGGCCGCCGCTGAGCGCAATATTCGCGTACCGAGCGAGTTGTCGGTGATCGGCTTCGACGATATCCAGATGAGTCGGTATGTCTATCCATCGTTGACCACGGTGGGGCAATCGATCCTGCAACTCGGCGAAATGGCCGCCGAAGTGCTTTTAAGGCGAATCGCCACGCCAGACCTGATGACCGATCAGCGGATCGTGACGCCGAGTATTGTCATTCGTGAATCGACTGCGCCACTGGCCGGCGTGTTTGCCCAATTCCGTTGAAAACAGAGAGCCGTTGAAAATAGAAAGCCGCTAAACCAACAGCGCCGCCGAAACAGAATCGATGAGTAGCAATGTATGCCAGCAAAAGTAGTGGTAATAGGCGGTTTGAACATGGACCTGGTGACCCGGGCACCGCGCTTGCCCAAGGGCGGTGAAACGCTGATTGGTGAGTCGTTTGCCACCGTCTCCGGCGGCAAGGGCGCCAATCAGGCCGTGGCTGCTGCGCGGCTGGGAGCTCAGGTGTCGATGATCGGGTGCGTGGGCAATGACGCCTATGGTGAGGCGCTGCGCGGGGCGCTGTTGGCTGAGCAGATCGATTGTCAGGCGGTCAGCACCGTCGACGGCTCCAGCGGCGTGGCGTTGATTGTGGTCGACGACAGCAGCCAGAACGCCATCGTGATCGTCCCCGGTGCCAACGGTGCATTGACCGCTGAAGCCATTGATCGTTTTGATTCGGTGATACAGGCGGCGGACGTGCTCATCTGCCAGCTGGAAGTGCCCGATGCTTCCGTTGGCCATGCGCTCAAGCGTGGCCGCGAACTGGGCAAGACGGTTATCCTCAACCCGGCACCGGTCAGCCGTCCGCTGCCATCGGAATGGTATGCGTCTATCGATTACCTGATTCCCAACGAGAGCGAAGCGTCGGCCCTGAGTGGTCTGGCGGTCGACTCCCTGGAGACCGCGCAAGCCGCGGCAACCTGTCTGATTGCCTTGGGCGCCGGCAAGGTGATCATCACCCTCGGTGCGCAAGGCTCGCTGTTTGCCAATGGCCAGCGCTTCGAGCATTTCCCCGCGCCCGCCGTAAAGGCTGTCGATACCACGGCGGCCGGCGATACGTTCGTGGGCGGCTTCGCTGCGGCGCTGGCCGCGGGTAAAGACGAGGCACAGGCGATTCGCTTCGGGCAGGTGGCTGCGGCGCTGTCGGTCACCCGTGCCGGCGCGCAACCTTCGATTCCCGCCTTGAGCGATGTACAGGCGTTCAAAACTCCATGAAAAAGACACCATTGCTCAACATTGCACTGTCGCGGCTGATTGCCTCATTGGGGCATGGTGACAAGGTCGTCATCGGGGATGCCGGGCTGCCGGTTCCTCCGGGCGTTGAATTGATCGACCTGGCCTTGACCCATGGCCTTCCGGATTTTGTCAGCACCTTGAAGGTCGTGCTCAGTGAGATGCAGGTCGAAAGCCACGTACTGGCGCAGGAAATTTTCGATAAAAAGCCGTCGCCCCTGATAGCGCTGGAAGAACTGAACGGCGAAGGCGCATTGGGGCGGCGTGAGGTGCTCACCCATGACCAGTTCAAGGTCCTGAGCCGGCAGGCAAGGGCGATTGTTCGTACAGGCGAGTGCCAGCCGTATTGCAACATTGTGCTGGTCGCCGGGGTTACGTTTTGACTGGCTGACTGTTTTTTGATTTTCCATGCGCAAGGAGTGCGCCATGTATCGCTATGCTCAGAAACTGCACCAACTGCTCCGGAGTCTGCTGCTTTTGTCCCTGATTACCGCAACGAACGCCCAGGCGGCACAAAAGATTGATTTGATCATCGACACCGATCCGGGGGCTGACGATATCGTTGCCTTGTTGTTCGCCCTGGCATCGCCTGACGAGCTGAATGTTCGGGCATTGACCACCGTTGCGGGCAACGTTCGCCTGGACAAGACGTCGCGCAATGCGCGATTGGCCCGGGAATGGGCGGGGCGCGAAGAGGTGCCGGTCTATGCGGGGGCGCCGAAGCCCCTGATGCGTACCCCCATCTACGCCGAGGACATTCATGGCAAGGAAGGGTTGTCGGGCATTGCCGTGCATGAGCCCAGGCAGGGCCTGGCCCGAGGCAACGCCATCACTTATCTGATCGATACCCTTAAATCGGCCAGGCCCCACAGCATTACTATCGCCATACTTGGGCCGCAGACCAATCTGGCCCTGGCGCTGATCCAGGAGCCGGGTATTGTCCAGGGCATCAAGGAAGTGGTGGTCATGGGCGGTGCGCACTTCAATGGCGGCAACATCACGCCGGTGGCCGAGTTCAACCTGTTCGCCGACCCGCACGCCGCCGAAGTGGTGCTCAAGAGTGGCGTGAAGCTGACCTACCTGCCGCTGGATGTGACCCACAAGATCCTTACCAGCGAAGCGCGCCTGAAACAGATTGCGGCACTGAACAACAATGCCGGCCGGCTGGTGGGCGACATTCTCAATGAATACATCAAGGGCGACATGGAACACTACGGCATTCCGGGCGGCCCGGTGCATGACGCCACGGTGGTCGCTTACCTGCTCAAGCCGCAGTTGTTCAGCGGTCGCTCGGTCAACGTGGTTGTCGACAGCCGCGAAGGACCGACCTTTGGACAAACCATCGTTGACTGGTATGACAGCTTGAAAGCGCCAAGGAATGCCTTCTGGGTTGAAAGCGGCGATGCCCAGGGCTTCTTCGACCTGCTGACCGAGCGTCTGGCTCGTCTGAAATAAGCGCCATGTCCCGCAGGTGCCTGCCTGCGGGTTTCACTTCCGCCCGCTGACAGCTCAGGCCTTCTGGTCCGACAGATGTTTCTCGAAAATCTGCTCGATGAACGATTGGGCGGCTTCGGTTCCAAGATCCCTGACCAGCAGGTCGATACCGATAATGGCAAGCTCTTCCGTGCTGCTTGGACTGTAGGAGCTGTGGCCGTCCTGCCACTTGGCCTTGATGTCAGCGTCGATGCTTACGGTGGTCATATTGGCACTCGTGAAATCGGGGAGGTCTGAGTGCCGAGTTAACCATTTTGCGGGGCTTTTGACACGCCGACTTAGGCAGCAAAGGTGGGCTATGCGACACTTGGTCTCTGACGAATATTCAAGGAACGCGCTGTGCAGATCGATCTGAACTCTCCTGATGGCCTGACCCTCGAGGCCGTGCGTCAGTTGCTGGCTGGCGCCAGTGACGATGAGCACACCCAGTTGCGGGTCACCAAAGGAGGCATTGCCTATATCTCCTCGGGTGTCGTGGGCGGTACCGAAATCGACGGGTTGTTGTTTCGTCTCGAAACCTGGGCCAAGGGCTCCGGTTATGTCGGGCGGGTCGCGGCCAGCGATGAAGTCTGGGTCATGCAGATATTCAATGCCTTGAAAGAGAACTGGCCCAATCCGCCTTACGACTATATCGACGTCTATTGAGCGTCGTTCATATTCAGTCACGATTCAGTGATTAAGGGCAGGGCGACGCTCAGGCAGAATCGCGGCTCGTCCGGATCATGGGCAGGGTGCCGGTGCTCCCTGTGAAACCAAACGCCAGTCTGGTTGTCGCACGATCTCAGCTTAATCATTGAATAAGGAGGCTTCATGCCTTGGAAGCTCGCGTCATTGGGTACTTTGCTGGCCGTTGCCACGCTGACCGGTTGCAGCACTGCCTCTACGGAGTCGGCAACCGCTGATGTTGCGACGACTGACACGGGTCACAGTCGCTGTGAAGCGAAGGCTGCGGAGTTCACCATTGGCAAACAGGCATCGCCGCAGTTGCTTGAGCAGGCGCGTACCCGCGCAGGGGCACAAAACGCACGATTCCTGCTGCCAACCGACATGGTGACGCTGGAGTACCGTTCCGATCGCCTGAACCTGAACACCGATGCCAACAGGGTGGTCACCCGGGTCAACTGCGGCTGATCCTTCGGCTTTTGTTTCGCCCATAAAAAACCCCGTCACATGGACGGGGTTTTTTTAGTGCGCCTGGAAATTACTCTGGGCGAACTTGAGCAGCTTGCATACCCTTTTGGCCTTTCTCAGCCACGAAGGAAACGGTCTGGCCTTCTTTCAGGCTTTTGAAACCGTCGCTTTCGATAGCTTTGAAGTGTACGAACAGGTCGTCACCGCCACCTTGAGGAGTGATGAAGCCGAAGCCTTTTTCATCGTTGAACCATTTAACGGTGCCGGTTTGGCGATTAGACATGGTGTATCTCCAAGAAACATATATTTTCAGTAGTACTGTGCTGCTCAGGCCAACTGGGCACACCCGGGTATCATAGTCGAAATGTTCGCTTTGGGAGCCCCCCAGACGCGTTGTTTGCTTTCATATTGCACGTCTTTCACCGTCATGAATGGCTGTGAGCCCCGGTTTCAGGGGGGTTGCGCTGCAAAATAGGGGATTAAAAAAACCCATAAAAGCTGCGTAAATTATGTGAATCAGCCGATATTTGGCTGTTTTAGGCCCCCGGATTACTCAAAAAGCGTCCTGCGGAGCTCTATTTCTGGACTCTGCACACCGAGATTTCTTTCAGGGCGCGCTGGCCCAGTTCAGCGCTGGGCGGGTTGTTTTTGTCCATCAGCTGCGCGATCTCTTGTGTGGTGAATTTCTTTTCCAGCACGTCGGCGCCGCATGCGCAGTGTTTCTTTGCTTCGCTCGGGTTAATACTTTGGCTTGCGGCTTTTGTGCAGTCGCCCATGTACTGTGCTTTCACGCCCGCTGGCCAAGCGGCGTGGGCGCTCAGTGGCAGCAGCAGGGCAAGCGGGGCGACAACGGCAAAAAGACGGATAAGGCGCATGACATGAACTCCTTGGGATCGGTATCTGTGGCGATTCTCAGTCAATTTGAGGCGACTCGTACATCTCAAGTTCACTCTGCGCCAAAAGTGAGGAAATCTTCACGGTCTGAATGCGTGCAAGTCGATAACCGTTCATCTGTGCTAGCATGCCTCGCTCGGGCGTTTGCAGGCTTCGGCGGACCCTTGGTCCCGGTAGCGGCAGATGCGCGATTAACCCTGATTTGAATCCCAGTCACTCTGGTTCGGTTTCCCGGTTGGCCGCAAGGCTTCTGCCGCTGTAAGGCAGGCGTTCGTCATTGAATGGCCTGGACCGGATCTTGTACTGGCTCATCCCAACCCACGTGACCTTTGGTAGGGGTCACCACTAGGAGAGGAGGCGCCATGCCAACTATTACTCTTCCCGACGGCAGTCAACGTTCATTCGATCACCCGGTTTCCGTAGCCGAGGTCGCCGCATCCATTGGTGCAGGCCTGGCCAAGGCCACCGTTGCCGGCAAGGTCAATGGCAAGCTGGTCGACGCCAGCGACATCATCGACAGCGACGCGTCGCTGCAAATCATCACGCCAAAGGATGAAGAGGGGCTGGAGATCATTCGCCACTCTTGCGCCCACCTGGTTGGCCACGCGGTCAAGCAGTTGTACCCGACCGCCAAAATGGTCATCGGTCCGGTCATCGACGAAGGTTTCTATTACGACATCGCCTTCGAACGTCCTTTCACCCCGGACGACCTGGCTGCCATCGAACAGCGCATGCAGCAGCTGATCGAGAAAGATTACGACGTGATCAAGAAAGTCACTCCGCGCGCCGAAGTGATCGAAGTGTTCAAGGCCCGTGGCGAAGACTACAAGTTGCGCCTGGTCGAGGACATGCCGAACGAACAGGCCATGGGTCTGTACTATCACGAAGAATACGTCGACATGTGCCGCGGTCCGCACGTGCCGAACACTCGTTTCCTGAAGTCCTTCAAGCTGACCAAGCTGTCCGGCGCCTACTGGCGCGGTGATGCCAAGAACGAGCAATTGCAGCGCGTCTACGGCACCGCATGGGCGGACAAGAAACAACTGGCGGCTTACATCCAGCGCATCGAAGAAGCCGAAAAGCGCGATCACCGCAAGATCGGCAAGCGCCTGGGCCTGTTCCACACCCAGGAAGAGTCGCCGGGCATGGTGTTCTGGCACCCGAATGGCTGGACCTTGTACCAGGTGCTCGAGCAGTACATGCGCAAGGTTCAGCGCGACAACGGCTATCTCGAAATCAAGACGCCGCAAGTCGTTGACCGCAGCCTGTGGGAGAAATCCGGGCACTGGGCCAACTACGCCGACAACATGTTCACCACGCAGTCGGAAAACCGCGACTACGCGATCAAGCCAATGAACTGCCCTTGCCACGTGCAGGTGTTCAACCAGGGCCTGAAAAGCTACCGCGAGTTGCCGATGCGCCTGGCCGAGTTTGGTGCATGCCACCGTAACGAGCCATCGGGTGCCTTGCACGGCATCATGCGTGTGCGCGCATTCACTCAGGACGACGCCCACATCTTCTGCACCGAAGAGCAGATGCAGGCCGAGTCCGCTGCGTTCATCAAGCTGACCATGGACGTCTACGCCGATTTCGGCTTTAAAGATGTTGAGATGAAGCTGTCCACTCGTCCGGAAAAACGCGTCGGTTCCGATGAGCTTTGGGATCGCGCTGAAGCTGCGCTGGCCGCAGCCCTTGATAGCGCAGGCCTGCCGTACGATCTGCAGCCGGGCGAGGGTGCGTTCTACGGTCCGAAGATCGAGTTCTCGCTGAAAGATTGCCTCGGTCGCGTCTGGCAGTGTGGTACCCTGCAGCTCGATTTTAACCTGCCTGTCCGTCTGGGAGCCGAATACGTCTCCGAAGATAACAGTCGCAAGCACCCGGTCATGTTGCACCGGGCGATCCTGGGATCTTTCGAGCGCTTCGTCGGAATTCTGATCGAGCACTACGAGGGTGCATTCCCGGCGTGGCTGGCTCCGACCCAGGCAGTGGTGATGAATATCACTGATAAACAGGCAGATTTTGCCGCCGAAGTCGAAAAAACTCTCAACGAAAGCGGGTTTCGTGCCAAGTCTGACTTGAGAAATGAAAAGATCGGCTTTAAAATCCGCGAGCATACTTTGCTCAAGGTTCCTTATCTCTTGGTTATCGGAGATCGGGAAGTCGAGATGCAGACTGTCGCTGTGCGTACTGTGAAGGTGCTGACCTGGGCTCGATGCCCGTCGCCCAGTTCGCTGAGTTCCTCGCCCAAGCGGTTTCCCGGCGTGGTCGCCAAGATTCGGAGTAATTATTATTAAGCGTGAAATGAGACAAGATAAACGAACTGCACCGAAAGCCCCGATCAACGAGAATATCTCGGCACGCGAGGTTCGGTTAATTGGGGCTGAAGGTGAACAGCTCGGGATTGTGTCAATCGAAGACGCGCTTCTTAAGGCTGAAGAGGCCAAGCTGGATCTGGTGGAGATTTCCGCCGATGCAGTACCACCTGTTTGCAAACTGATGGACTACGGCAAATCGATCTTCGAAAAGAAGAAGCAGATTGCTGCGGCCAAGAAAAACCAGAAGCAGATTCAGGTTAAAGAAATCAAGTTTCGTCCAGGGACGGAGGAAGGGGATTACCAGGTAAAACTGCGCAACCTGGTACGTTTCCTGAGTGACGGGGACAGGGCCAAGGTATCCTTGCGATTCCGCGGCCGTGAGATGGCCCACCAGGAGCTGGGGATGGAACTCCTCAAGCGAGTTGAAGGTGACTTGCTCGAGTACGGTTCGGTCGAACAGCATCCTAAGATGGAAGGACGCCAGCTGATCATGGTCATCGCCCCGAAAAAGAAGAAGTAATCAACAGGGCACGGCAGGCCTTCTGATTATGTTTATCAACTGAATGCGGAGTATCCGAACATGCCAAAAATGAAGACCAAAAGTGGTGCTGCTAAGCGGTTTCTGAAAACTGCTAACGGTATCAAGCATAAGCACGCTTTCAAGAGCCACATCCTGACCAAAATGTCGACCAAGCGTAAGCGTCAACTGCGCGGTAGCAGCTTGCTGCATCCGTCTGACGTGGCAAAAGTCGAGCGCATGCTGCGCCTTCGTTAATTTTAGTCAAGAATAGAGGAAGTAACTCATGGCTCGTGTAAAGCGTGGCGTCATTGCCCGTAAACGTCACAAAAAAATTCTGAAACTTGCTAAAGGCTACTACGGCGCTCGCTCGCGCGTATTCCGTGTTGCCAAGCAAGCGGTAATCAAGGCAGGCCAATACGCCTACCGTGACCGTCGTCAGAAAAAACGTCAGTTCCGCGCTCTGTGGATCGCTCGTATCAACGCTGGTGCTCGTATCAACGGTCTGTCCTACAGCCGTTTCATCGCCGGCCTGAAAAAAGCGTCCATCGAGATCGACCGTAAGGTTCTGGCTGATCTGGCAGTGAACGAAAAAGCGGCGTTTGCTGCGATTGTCGAGAAAGCTAAAGCCACCTTGGCTTAAGTACCCCCGACAGTCACCCGGCCTCGCATCTGTGGGGCCAGGTGTTAAACGTCATAAATAGGGGAAGAGCCTTCAAGCTCTTCCCCTATTTTGTATCTGGAGTCTGTACATGGAAAACCTGGATGCGCTCGTCTCTCAAGCTCTAGAGGCTGTGCAAAGCGCTGAAGATATCAATGCCCTGGAGCAAATCCGGGTTCACTACCTTGGCAAGAAGGGTGAATTGACTCAGGTGATGAAGACCCTGGGGAATTTGCCGGCAGAGGAGCGTCCGCAGGTCGGTGCGCTGATCAACGTTGCCAAGGAGCGTGTCACAGAGGTCCTTAATGCGCGCAAGGCATTGTTTGAAGAAGCCGACCTGGCTGCCAAACTCTCTGCCGAGTCCATTGACGTGACCCTGCCTGGCCGTGGTCAGACCTCTGGTGGTCTGCATCCGGTTACCCGCACTCTGGAACGCGTCGAACAGTTCTTCACCCGTATTGGCTACGGCATTGCCGAGGGCCCTGAGGTCGAAGACGATTATCACAACTTCGAAGCGCTCAACATCCCAGGCCATCACCCGGCCCGGTCGATGCATGACACCTTCTATTTCAATGCGAACATGCTGTTGCGCACCCATACCTCGCCGGTACAGGTCCGCACCATGGAGTCGAAACAGCCGCCGATCCGCATCGTCTGCCCAGGCCGTGTATACCGTAGCGACTCCGATATCACCCACTCGCCGATGTTCCATCAGGTCGAAGGCCTGCTGATTGATCGCGACATCAATTTCGCCGACCTCAAAGGCACCATCGAAGAGTTCCTGCGGGTGTTCTTCGAAAAGGAACTGGCGGTGCGTTTCCGTCCTTCCTACTTCCCGTTCACCGAGCCATCCGCTGAAGTCGACATGGAATGCGTGATGTGCAGCGGTAAAGGCTGTCGCGTCTGCAAGCAGACCGGCTGGCTGGAAGTGATGGGCTGCGGCATGGTTCACCCGAACGTGCTGCGCATGTCCGGTATCGACCCGGAAGAGTTCTCGGGCTTTGCCTTCGGCATGGGCGTAGAGCGTCTGGCCATGCTGCGTTACGGCGTGAACGACTTGCGTCTGTTCTTCGACAACGACTTGCGGTTCCTCGCGCAATTTCGCTAGTCGTAACGAATTCTTAGGAGAGCAGGATGAAATTCAGTGAACAATGGCTGCGTGGCTGGGTTAGCCCGCAGGTAAGTCGCGACGAGCTGGTTGCCCGTCTGTCGATGGCCGGTCTTGAGGTCGATAGCGTTACGCCGGCCGCCGGTGTTTTCAGTGGCGTGGTAGTTGGCGAGGTGCTGAGCACCGAGCAGCACCCGGACGCCGACAAGCTGCGCGTGTGCCAGGTCAGCAACGGTTCGGAAACCTTCCAGGTTGTTTGCGGTGCGCCAAACGTGCGCCCGGGCCTGAAGATTCCTTTCGCCATGATTGGCGCCGAGCTGCCAGGTGACTTCAAGATCAAGAAGGCCAAGCTGCGTGGCGTTGAATCCAACGGCATGCTGTGCTCGCAAACCGAGCTGCAGGTTGGTGAAGGTAATGACGGTCTGATGGAGCTGCCGGCCGATGCGCCGGTGGGTGAGGATTTCCGTGTTTATCTGGATCTGGAAGACGCCAGCATCGAGGTCGACCTGACCCCGAACCGTGGCGACTGCCTGTCCCTGGCCGGTCTGTCTCGTGAAGTCGGTGCACTGTATGCCGCTCCGGTCGTCCGTCCGGTGGTGGCTCCGGTTCCTGCCGCGCACGACGAAGTGCGCTCGGTAGAAGTGCTGGCGCCCGCCGCGTGCCCGCGCTACCTGGGTCGTGTGGTTCGTAACGTCGATCTGTCCAGGCCTACACCGCTGTGGATGGTTGAGCGTCTGCGTCGTGCAGATGTGCGCAGCATCGATGCTGCCGTCGACATCACCAACTACGTGATGCTGGAGCTGGGTCAGCCGCTGCACGCCTTCGATCTCGCCGAAATCAATGGCGGTATCCGTGTGCGCATGGCTGAAGATGGCGAGCAGCTGGTGCTGCTTGACGGTCAGGAAGTCAGCCTGCGTAGCGATACGCTGGTGATTGCCGACCATTCCCGAGCGCTGGCAATTGCCGGTGTCATGGGTGGCGAGCACAGCGGTGTTTCCGCGACCACGCGTGATGTATTCCTTGAAAGCGCGTTCTTCGATCAGATTGCCGTTGCTGGCAAGGCTCGCTCCTATGGCCTGCACACCGACGCCTCGCATCGCTACGAGCGTGGCGTGGACTGGAAGCTGGCTCGTGAAGCCATGGAGCGCGCCACCGGCCTGCTGCTGGAAATTACCGGTGGCGAAGCGGGCCCGATCGTCGAAACCGTCAGCGAACAACACTTGCCGTCGATCGCGCCGATCACCCTGCGTGCCCAACGCATCACCCAGATGCTGGGCATGGAAATGGATTCGGCCGAAGTCGAGCGTCTGCTCAGCGCTTTGGGCCTGACCATTACCGCCGACGGGGCAGGGCAGTGGCGTGTAGACGTACCGAGCCATCGCTTCGATATCAGCCTGGAAGTCGACCTGATCGAAGAACTGGCGCGCCTTTACGGCTACAACCGTTTGCCGGTTCGCTACCCGCAAGCCCGTCTGGCGCCACAAGCCAAGGCAGAGGCGCGTAGCGATCTGCCTGAACTGCGCCGCCTGCTGGTTGCCCGTGGTTATCAGGAAGCAATTACCTACAGCTTCATCGATCCGAAACAGTTCGAGCTGTTTAATCCGGGTGTGGAGCCGTTGCTGCTCGCCAATCCGATCTCCAATGACATGGCTGCCATGCGCTCGTCCTTGTGGCCGGGGCTGGTCAAGGCGCTTCAGCACAACCTCAACCGTCAGCAGGATCGCGTGCGTCTGTTCGAAAGCGGCCTGCGTTTCGTTGGCCAGCTCGAAGGTTTGAAGCAAGAGCCGATGTTGGCGGGTGTTGTTTACGGTAGCCGTCTGCCAGAAGGCTGGGCGCAAGGTCGCGATACCGTCGACTTCTTCGACGTCAAGGCCGATGTCGAAGCGGTTCTGGGTTTTGCCGGTGCACTGGATTCCTTCACTTTCGTGCCGGGCAAGCACCCGGCGTTGCACCCGGGTCAAACCGCGCGCATCGAGCGTGAAGGTCGTCTGGTCGGCTTCATTGGCGCCATCCATCCTGAATTGTCGAAAAACCTCGGTCTCGACCGTCCGGTCTTCGTCTTCGAGTTGGTTCTTGCGGAAGTGGCGCTGGGCAAAATGCCTGAATTCCACGAGTTATCGCGCTTTCCTGAAGTGCGTCGTGACCTTGCACTGATTGCACACAAAGACGTTGCAGCCACGGCTGTACTGGATGTAATCCGTGAAAATGCAGGCGAATGGCTGACAGACCTCAGGCTATTTGACGTGTATCAGGGTAAAGGCATTGATCCTGATAGAAAAAGCCTCGCAGTCGGCTTGACCTGGCAGCATCCATCGCGCACTCTTAATGACGATGAGGTGAATACCGCAACGCAAAACATCCTCACCTCGCTCGAACAAAGGTTGAACGCCACGTTAAGGAAGTGACGTATGGGGGCTCTGACGAAAGCTGAAATGGCGGAACGTCTGTATGAAGAGCTGGGCCTGAACAAACGGGAGGCCAAGGAATTGGTCGAACTGTTTTTTGAAGAAATCAGGCACGCGCTCGAAGACAACGAACAAGTCAAATTGTCCGGTTTCGGCAATTTCGACCTTCGGGACAAACGCCAGCGGCCTGGCCGCAATCCGAAAACGGGGGAAGAAATCCCGATCACGGCTCGCCGTGTGGTCACCTTTCGTCCAGGGCAGAAGTTGAAGGCCCGAGTTGAGGCTTATGCTGGAACCAAGTCATAACGACGAGCTCCCCGTCATCCCGGGCAAACGCTACTTCACCATTGGTGAAGTCAGCGAGCTGTGTGCGGTCAAACCACACGTGCTGCGCTACTGGGAGCAGGAGTTTCCTCAACTCAACCCTGTCAAACGCCGCGGAAACCGCCGGTATTATCAGCGCCAGGACGTGCTGATGATCCGGCAGATTCGCGCGCTTCTTTATGATCAGGGGTTCACCATCGGCGGCGCGCGCCTGCGTTTGTCCGGTGATGAAGCCAAAGACGACACCACTCAATACAAGCAAATGATCCGCCAGATGATCGCGGAGCTCGAAGATGTTCTGGTGGTGCTCAAGAAATAAATTCCTGCTTTAAATACTTCCAGTTTTCAAAAGCTTGCGATATATTCTTGAGCGTTCCTCGAGATGAGGAACAGGTTTCACGCCTAGTCGGGGCGTAGCGCAGTCCGGTAGCGCACTAGCATGGGGTGCTAGGGGTCGAGTGTTCGAATCACTCCGTCCCGACCATTTATCTTTAAGAAATCCAGTGACTTAGCAGTGACTGGATTTTTTTATGGGTTACTATTTTTTCGCGGTGCGGATTTTTGCCCCACTTTTTGCCCCACTGAGGATTTCGATTATCCGTTGGTCGGGTGGTAGGGAATTAACCTAAGGTGCTCGTTAGCGGGTGTTCAAGCGACTCGGGTCGCGAGCCTTGCACGATTGCTATCGTTAATACGGAAAAGCGTTTTCCTCTTCGGGTATAAAGTTCTAAGTATCCGCCACATATCTCCAAGCAGAGGTCGTCCTAGATGGACTCTGCTGTTTCTGATAGTTAGTGGTGGCCCGTTTGGCCCCACTTTTGTTGGTTTCTCCAGGCGCCAGTGTGTCATTTGAATCAACACGTTTTACCTCTTGGCCAATGGCAATATGGGAGAAGACACCACGAGGTCGATTGCGTCACGTGGTAACTGGTAACTGGCAACTTTCGACTCATGGCTGTTAATGGCGAAAGGCTGGAAACGGCCGATTCTGTTGAAAAAGTCGGATTTTCAGCTGGGCCGAACTCAGGCACGACCACCATTGGAGAACCTACTCACCACATTGAGTCGTTTCTCGGCCCTTCGTTGACCTTTGCTGCTCGGTTATTGGGTGGACTTGGTTTGAGGTTTTTCGCCAGGTGCAGGTGCACCTATTCCGGGACCGGTGGCCCTTGAGAGGTAAATTTGGCCAGCCGTCGCAGGTTCTGCACCGCAGCGGCCAGCGCGAACTCATCGGTCGCACCACTCATGCCACGTAGCCGCAGGCGATCCAATTTCAGGATGCGCTTGAGGTGGGCAAACAACATTTCGACCTTTTTACGTTCGTGGCGAGAGCGCTGATATGCCGGCGATGCTGCAATGCGCCGTGCCACATCACGAGCGGCTTCATGGACGCTGCGAGCGATCTTGCTGTTGCCGAAGTTTCACTGACCCTAGCTCCTACTTTCTAAACCATTGCCAACGCGGGATTTTTACCAAAGGTGCTTGGGTCATCAATGTGTCGGCATTTGGGTCAATTCAGCATCGGCATCAGCACTCTTATACGCTGACGTGTCCAAAGTCAGTGCGTTCTGTTCATTCTGGGTTGAATTTGTGTTCGTGGCACAATCCCTGCTCCCGTCCGATTTGGGCCACCACTCATCGATGGGTTGCTTTGCGAATTATCTTCATCTTTAGGATCGTGGCACGACGATCCACCCATACAGATGGTAGCGGCAAGTAAAAAAATTGGACTCAAATGCAAATACTTGAACATAGGCATCTCCGACACTTGAAGGGCCAGTGGCTTGGATTCAATCCATGGAATCGCATCAGTAGCGCGTGCTTCATAGTGTGGTGCTATAAATATGTAAGCACTGCTATCCCTCGTACGAGCGTAGGTGATTGCTTGGGTTTATCTACAGCCTTCGATGCACGATAGTCGGACCAGACTTGTTGTGACTTGAACGCACGTAAGCTGAAGTTGCCGCTGCCATGCCAAGTGATTGAACAATGACTTGAGTTCGCAACGCCGAAAGCGCTCATCGCTACGAGCGACTATTAGGGGGGAATATGCCGACCAGTCAGACTATTTCGTCTTCTCGAATGCAGCAATTTCCTGGGCGAGGATCGGTATCGCCATGTTGATGCTCACTTGCCCGAAGGACGTGGCGATCTTGAGCGTCTCCATGATCTCTTCCATGGTCGCACCTAGTGTCCCGATCGCTTAATTCATTAGCTTATTTTTCATCGCGCTCAGCTTTGCCATATGTACCGAGCTGATGATGGCCTCTGCCGTCTTGTTCCATTTGAACGGCTTGGCCGAATGCTCGTTGTGAGCCGTTATGAATTGGCGGATCGCAGCTTTCAGGTCAGTAACGCTGGAGAAGACACCTCGATACAACGCCCGTCTCTCCAACTGCGAAAACCAGCCTTCCACTGCGTTCAGCCAAGACGCGCTGGTCGGTGTGAAGTGCAACTTGAAGCGCGGATGTTTTCCAGCCAGGCCTTGATCGCAGCGGTTTTATGGGTCGAACTGTTGTCCAGAATCACATGGAGATCCAGCTCGGCAGGCGTGTTGCTGTCAATCTGTCGCAGAAAATCCAAGAACTCTTTGGCCCGGTGCCGCTGGGTGATCCGGCCCATAACTCACCCGTCATGATGTCAAACGCGGCGTACAGGCTTGCCGTGCCATGGCGCTTGTAATCATGGGTTCGCCGCTCGATCTGCCCGGGCCGAAGTTGCAGCATCGGCTGAGTACGGTCCAGCGCCTGGATCTGGGTTTTCGTCAACCGAGAGCACCATGGCGTTGTCCGAGGGCTCAGATAGAGCCCGACCACATCAATGACCTTTTCGGCGAAGTGCGGATCATTGCTGATCTTGAATGTCTTCAGCCGGTGCGTTTGAGATCGGACGCAGCCCAGATTTGTCGAACTTGCCAGGTGGTAACGCGCGCGTATTTGGCCATCAACCGAACGCTCCAATGCGTTGCTTCCTTGGGAACCCGCTGAGTTGTCAGGGTCAGGATTTCTTTGACTTTCTCAGCACCCAGCTTCAGGGGGCTGACCGCTACGCGGCAGGTCGCTCAGGCCTCGATGCCGGACTCAAGGTAGCGCTTTCGCCACTTGAACACCGTCGGTGAAGTGATCTGTAACTGCCCACAGATGGCCATGGGCGTCACCCTTCAGCGAGTAAAAGGAGTATCCGCGCCCGCTGGCCGAGGCTTTGCTCCAGCGTACTCATGCGCAACCAACCTTGAAGCGTAATGACGTCGGCGGCTTGCAGTGCAAAAGGAGCAATTGGTCGAGGCATGCGTGGAACCATCTCGGGGCGAGGGGGCACACAGTATATCTTTACACGTTAGTAAATGAACTAGCCGCTCGAGACACTAGGGCCAGGGCACCCTTGATATGGCGCCGGGTGCCGGGTGCCGGGTGCGTACATGTGCGTAACCGACGCGTCCAATGCGATGCTGAGCAGTTCGACGAACTTCGGTTGGAGGGTTTTGCCGTCGTAAATGCCCCCAACGGCCGCAAAGAACTGATCGGTCCATAGGGGGTCAAGGTTGAAGAACGGGTCCCATGCCGTATTCCAGATCCCATTTTCCTTCATCATATCGACCAAAGGAGTCGCAACTTTTTTGACTGTTGGGGTCTTCCCGGCCGCCTTACCCTTCTCGAGCAGAATTGGCGCGCCGAGACTGCACGCATGGATCGCCATGAACGCAGCTCCCTCGATCACCAGCTGGATTTCGTTTCGGGTGGCGCCCGCTTGAAGCGCAGCTCTGATGTGACCGCGCGTGGGTTCTGGCTGCAGGTTCGTGCAGGCGGCGTTCAGGCCGACGCAAATCAGCTCGATGGTCTTGATGTCGAGAATACCGTTTGTCCACGGATTCGTGTTCACCTTCAGGTATGCCTCGGCTTTGCAGGGCCCCATTTCCGCACCATGTCGATGGCCTTGGTCTGCGAAGATTCTCCCGCCGCCTCGGTGGAAGCCGAGGCAACCATGGCGCTTGCCATGGCGAGGCCGCTGAGACCGAGGGCGCTGCTCTCAAGAAATTCGCGTCGGTCCATCAAAGTCCTCCTTAGGCTGTAATGCAATGTCCACACCAGAAACCCTCCCTGGAGCTTAGGCGATTGCTTGGATTGTTCTACCTTTAAAGTGCACTAAAAAGTACTGACTTCAGGAACCTCTTGGGGGGCTCGGGGAGGCTGGGTTCTCCAGGACGATGGACTGCAGTCGAAGAGACGGCTGAACCAGCGGGAGAAGGCGCTCAGTTCGGAAAAGCCGAGAACGCCGGCAATTTCGCTCAACGGATGGTGGGGGTTTGCCAGGTAACGTGCCGCCAGTTCCCTGCGTACTTGATCCAGCAGCGAAGAAAACGTCTCACCCTCGCGCGTCAGTTGCCGGTGCAGTGTCCGTCTGTCGCGGCCAAGGTGGGCTGCAACCTGTTCTACCGAACAACGCCCGGTCGGCAGCAGCGTCCAGATCATCTGGTGCACCTGCTCCAGCAGGGCTGTCCTGGAATCTTCGTGGATACTTTTCAGATACTGGTGAACGTGGCGAGCCATTTCCGGATCGGCACTGGGCAGGGGCCGGTCGAGATCACTGGTGCGGCAGACAATGCCGTCCAGCAAACAGTTGAACTGTACCGCCGTACCGAACACACGCTGATGCCGGCTATCGTCCCGTGGAGCGCAGTGGCGCAAACACACCGCTGAAGGGTGCCAGTGGTTGCCCAGCAGGGTCTTGAGCATCCGGTGAGTCACCGCTACCGCCAACTCCACGGACTGGCGCACAAACACGTGGCTGACCGTCACCAGTTCAAGCCGTAACACCGCCACACCGGCGCTTTCTTCGATCTCCAGCACCAGCCCCTGATTGTGCAGATAGAGAAACTCCTGGAGCGCCTTCAAGGCCGAGCGCAAGGTCGGCTCGCGCCACAGCAGTGCCAGGGGCCCGAGATTGGAGGCTTTGCGACTTTCTGCCAGGCGCAGGCCGAAATCTTCCACGCCGGCTTGGCGCGCCGAACTGTCCAGCAACCGTGCCACCGCATCGATTGAAATTTTCAGGTCTGGCTGCAGCAAGCAACGCGGGTCAAGACCTACCGCGCGCAATTGCTGCATGGGGTCGACGTTCAACGAGCGGGCAATTTCCGCGTAGTGGGTGAGGCTGGCACTGCGAACAAGACCTTTCATTGAGGAGTTACCCATACGTTGCACGTGTCCCGAGATGTCATGCCTGTGCCCCCTGGAGTCAATACAGGGGACATTGGAATGCTTAGAGTTGAAAGCAACCACTCAACCTTGAGGAACTGCAGATGAATGAAGACCAGAGCAAAACCGGCACCCCAACCTGCGATGCCATGCGTGATGCCGGTAACTGGAATCCCGCCTGGGACTCGCTGGCTGAGCTGGATGCGCAATGGGTGGAAAAATTTTTCGGCATGGCCACACACCCGATCCGCAAGGGGATTCTGGAACCCAAGACCTTCGAATTGATCGCCATCGCCGTCGATGCCTCCTGCACCCATATGTATGCCCCGGGCGTGCGTCGCCACATCCGCAAGGCACTGGAGCTGGGCGTCACTGTCGAGGAAATCCTGGCGGTGCTGCAGCTGACCTCGATACTGGGCATCCACAGCATGGCGCTAGGCGCGCCGATCCTCATCGAGGAAGCCAAAAGACTCGCCGACGAGGGACCGGTACAAGGCACATTCTGAAATCATCAAGACTCCTCCTGCTCTGATGCGAAGGCCGGATCGGCCTTCGCTGATCCGCGCTTTACAATCCCCAGTGCAGCAACAGCAGCACCAGCCCGACCAGAAATACGGTTTCCCCGACCATCAGCAGGATCGGCTTGAGGCCGATCGTGGCGAGTTCCTTGAGCTGCGTCTTCATGCCCAGGGCGCTGATGGAGATCACCAGGCACCAGCGCGACAGTTCGTTGACGAAGCCTTGCACCGCCGGCGCGATCCAGCCGGTGCTGTTGATACAGGCCAGGAGCAGGAAGCCCACGGCGAACATGGGCAGCAGCGGAGGGCGCTTGCCAGTGGCGTCCGCGCCCTGTGCACGAGTGATCAGCGTGGCGCACAGGATGACCGGCAGGAGCATGGCCACGCGCATCAGCTTGACCACGGTGGCGGTGTCACCGGTCTCGGTGGACATGCTGTAACCGGCACCCACCACCTGGGCGACATCATGGATGGTCGCGCCCAGGAACACGCCGGCGTCCTGCGGCGACAAGGCAAACCAGTTCGCGATCATCGGGTAGAGGATCATCGCCACCGTGGACAGCGCCGACACGCCGATCACCGTGAACAGGGTGGCGCGTTCCTTTTGCGGATGGTTGGGCAGCGCGGCAGCCAGGGCCAGTGCCGCCGAGGCGCCACAGATAGCCGTGGCACCACCGGTGAGCATGCCGAATATACGCTTGAAGCCCAGGACCCTGGCCGCTACCACCGACACCGCGATGGTCGCCACCACAACGATCACCACCAATGCCACGGGCTTGAAGCCCAGCGTCGCAATCTGTTCCAGGGTGATGCGCATGCCCAGCAGGGCTACACCGAGGCGCAGGACAGTACGCGCGGTGAACTCGATTCCGGCCTTGCACTTGCCATCGCCGGCCAGAAAATTCATCGCGATACCGAGCAGCAGCGCGAACAGCATCACCGGTGCGCCATAGTGCTCGGCGAGGAAGGTCGCCGCGATGGCAACGATCACGCTGACGAAAAAACCCGGCGCAAGGTCGAGTGCGCGGGTGTGAATATTGACGAGAGCGATAGAGCTCATGGAGTTTTGTCCTCGCAGGCGATGCCATGGGGAGGTGGGCAGCTGCCAGTGCGGCAGATGATTCACTCTAAGGCGATGGCCGCTGGAGAGCTTCTCATTTGATGCCAGCGACCTTTCAATTGATGCCAGATTCGGCCGCTGGATTGCCGGGTCGAGCAGGGCGCCATGGACCCGGTGTAGCGTCGTTCATCCGACCAGGATCGATTCAGGCGAACTGCCCGCGGTGGCGAGTACGCGCAAGTCCTTGCGCAATATCTTGCCCACTGTGGACTTGGGCAGTGCCGTGAGGAACCGCACCTGGCGCGGTACCTTGTAGGCCGCAAGGTGTGCGCGGCAGTGCTGGATCAGCGTGGCTTCGTCGAGTGTGACGTTGGTCGCCTTGACGACGTAAAGGCAGACGGATTCACCACTGCGCTCATCCGGCATGCCGATTACCGCGCATTCGCTGACACCTGGGCAACTGGCGACAACGACCTCCACTTCGTTGGGGTAGACGTTGAAACCCGAGACAATGATCAAGTCCTTTTTGCGGTCGACGATCTTGAGCAAACCATCGGCGGCAAAGATGCCAATGTCTCCGGTGCGAAAGTAACCATCGGCGGTAAACGCCTTGGCATTGGCAGTGGGTTTTTGCCAGTAACCGGACATGATCTGCGGCCCCTTGGCGCAAATTTCCCCGGCCTCGCCGAGGGTGGCGGGTTGATCATCGTCCTTGAGCAGCACGATGTCGGTCGAAGGCAGGGGCAAGCCCACAGCCGCCGAGAACTGGCTGCGTCCCATGACGTTCAGGCACAAGATGGCCGACGTCTCGGAGAGACCGTAGCCTTCGAGGATTTCCTGCCCGGTGATGGTCTTCCACTGTGTGGAGGTGGCCGGCAGAACCGCCGCGCCGCCGCCAATGGCCAGGCGCAGGCGCGAGAAATCCACTTCACGGATGCGCGGGTGGCGGACCAGCGCGCCATACAGCGTATTGACCCCGGTCAACAGCGTCGGCCGGGCCTTGATCAGTGTGTCGACCAGGTCATCGCTGTTACGCGCATCGGGGACCAGCCAGTTCTCGGCGCCGGCCGAAAAACCGATCAACAGATTGATCGTCAGGGCAAACACGTGGAACAGCGGTAGCGCCGTCACCACCACGTTGGCACCCTCGGTGTCGAACATGTCAGGCAGAAAAGCGCGCGCCTGCAGGATGTTGGCGATCAGATTGCGGTGAGACAGCGCCGCACCTTTCGAGGGGCCCGTGGTACCCCCGGTGTACTGCAGAAAGAGCAAGTCGTCGCCCGTCAGCTCGACCGGTGTCAACGCCAGCTGGCCGCCCTCGTGCAGGGCATCGGTGAAACGCGTTATCGGAAAGGCCGGCGATGAGGGGAGGTCGAACTCGCCGGTCCCCACGGGCCCGTCCAGGGTGTCGCCGGGGTGGACCACGATGACTTTCCTGATGGTGGTGCTGACCAGTATCGATTCCAGTGTAGGGAGGGCACTGGCGATGATGATAATGGTTTGGACCCCGGCGTCATTGAGCTGGTGCAAGAGCTCCTGCGGGGTGTACGTCGGGTTGACATTAACCTGGGCTGCACCGGCCCGCAGGATACCGAACATGGCGACTGGAAACGCCGGGATATTGGGCAGCATGACCGCGATACGATCCCCGCGCTGCACGCCCAGGTGCTGCAGGTAGGCAGCCATTGCGCGTGACTGCTGGTCTACATCGCCATAGCTGAGTGAACGCTTGAAGCAGTGGAATGCGGTGTGGCTGGCATAACGCTGCATGGCCTGTTCGGCCATGGCGACAACGGTAGGACAGGCATCCGGGTTGATATCGGCAGGTACGCGGGCGTCGTAACTCTGTTGCCAATGACGAGGGGGAGTGAAGGGTGTGGTCATGATCAACCTGCTATTGAAGTTATTGGTGGCGGGTGATGGGTTGGGGCAGAGTGATACGAATGCGTTCGTCGACGACCTCTACCGGATAGGGGCGCACGTTCATGCCACCGCCGCGCATGCAGCCAGTGGCAAGGTCGAAGCTCAGGCCATGGGCGGGGCATCGCACGAAGCGACCCTCGAGTTTGCCGAACAACAGCGAGGCGCCGCTGTGGGGGCAACTGTCGTCGATGGCGTAAATCTGGCCATCGATGTTGAACACTGCGATATCGACGCCGTCGGATCGCACGCGAGCGCGCTTACCGATGCCCAGGTCAACGGAACCGGGCACATCCAGGGTATGCGTCATGTTTTGCCTCCAGAGTGTGGCAGGGCTTGGCCGGCGACTAGCGCTTGCGATGGCGCCCGATCAGGAACAGGGTTGCGGGCAGATGCGCTCAAGATCAGTGCGATAGTTGCGAACCCCCACCATCAGCACCAACGCGGCGGCAATCCCCGCCAAGGGCAGCAGTTGCAGGGCCGAGGCGAGGCCAATGCGATCGGCGAGCAAGCCGGTGACGAAGGGGCCCGGGGCCATGCCCAGCAGGTTGTTGGCAATCGCCAGTGTGGCCATGGCGGTGCTGTGCAGGGCCGGCGGCGTCAGGTCGGCGACCATGGTGCCGGAGGGGCCGACGATGCCGCCGCCCACGAACATGGCCAGGCCGATCATCACCAGTTGAGCAATACCCACCGGCAGCGCAAAGGCCAGGGTCAACAGCGCACTGCAGAGCAGGCAATAGCCCATGGTCAAGCAGATCTTGCGGGTTGGCGAACCGTTGCAAAGCCGGTCGGCGATGGCGCCGCACAGTGGCATGCCGGCCGCCGTGCAAAGCATGAAGAGGGCGGCGATGGCACCGGCGCTGGTCAGCGGCATGTCGTAGAAGCGATTCAGATAGCTGGGCAACCACGTCAGCAAGGCGGCGATGGCGAACAACTGCAGGCCGCTGCCGATGTAGATGCTCAGCACCGACGACGTCGAGAACAGGCTGCTGAGTGGAGGATGAGCCTTGGCCGGGCTCGAGCCCGCGCTAGTGCGTGGCGATTCAAGACGGCCAGGGTGCACGACCAACGCGTACACGACCGTCAGCCCAATGCCATAGATGGCCATGCCAACAAAGGACGCTCGCCAGCCAAAATGGCTCGCCAGCACTCCGCCCAGGCCAATGCCGAGCACGGAACCGACCATGCTCCCGGCCAGGAAGGCCCCCGTGACCGTGGAGCGCTGCTGCGGTGGAAAGATGCTCAGCACCACGGCCAGTCCGACACTGCCATAGGCCGCTTCACCGACGCCGATGAAGAAGCGCGCCACGAACATTTCCTGATAGTCGGAGGCGAAACCGCACATCAGGGTGGCCAGGCTCCAGATCGCCGCCATCAGAATCAGGCTGCGGATGCGTCCCAGGCGATCGGCGACCACCGACAGCGGAAAGGCCAGCACACCGACGGCAATGGCGACGACGCCGGACAGCGCGCCCAGCTCGGAATCGGAGAGGCCCCATTCGGCCTTGAGCTGCGGAAAAACCACCGTCAGCACCTGCCGCGACATGAAGTCTGACAGCAGCAGGCCGAAGGTGAGGGCGAAGACCACCCAGGCGTAGGGCCTTGCGACGCGTCGCCAGGTGTCACTGCGTACTTCCATTGGTGCATGCAAAGTCACGGAGTCTTTCCTCTTGTTACGGCCGCGTGCAATTCGCAGCTCTTGAAATGACGTGTTGCGGGGTTTGCGGGACGCACGCCGGTCTGGCAAGCGTGCCCCCCGCAGGGTGAGCTCAGCCGAATTGGGTAAAGCCTTTCTGACCGGATTGACGGTTCGGCGCAAAGCCGTTCTCGGCCAGCGTCTCGTCGGCGTCCTTGTAGAACGTGCCGATCTTGTAGATCTCGCGGGCTTCTTTGCCATTGGCCACTTCACGACCCATTTCCCTGGAAATGCGCACCAGTTGCTCGATCTGCTCGACGTTGCTCATCTTGCGATCACGGCCCTGGGTCCAGAGGTTGTCCTCGGTGCCGCAACGCACATGCATGCCCATGGCAATCGCCATCACGTTCAGCGGCAAGACATTGAGCATGGCGGTTTCCAGAGTCAGCACGGCACCGTCCGGACAGGCACGCACGAAGTTCGCCAGGTTGTAGAGGTTGGGCGCGTCGGAGCCACCACCAATCGCCACCCAGGTCAGGACCAACGGCACGTTGCAGACGCCACGGCGCATCATGCGCTCGACCGTTTCGAACGAGGGGATGTTGCCGAGCTGGAATTGCGTCTGAATGCCAGCTGCCGAGAGGCGCTTGATGTGCTCTTCAACCCATTCCGGGCCGGCCGGAATGGTCATTTCGCGGTATGCGCGATAGATCTCTGGTGTGGCAATGCTGGTGCCGGCAAGATCGGCCTCGCACATCTGCTCGACGATGTTCATCTGGTTGCTGTTGATGGCAATCGTCACCTGGTCGGGCTTGGGCGAGAGTTCGGCAAGCATGTGGCGGGTGTCATCGGAGAGCCATTTGGCGACGTCGCTATCACCTTCCGGGGCGAAGGAAATCGAGCCACCGACCTGAATGATCATGTCCGGTACCGCTTCACGTACGCCGGCGATCAGTTCATTGAACTTGGACAGTCGCTTGGAGCCTTTGCCATCCAGTTCACGGACATGCAGGTGAAGCACAGTGGCGCCGGCGTTATAGCAATCAACCGCCATCTGCACCTGCTCTGCCATGGTGACGGGGATGTCCTCCGGGAAGTCCGAAGGCATCCACTCCGGAGCGTAGGGGGCAACGGTGATGACGAGCTTCTGTTGATTTTCTGGGTGCAGGGATCCGTCGAGAAAGTTCATGCATGACTCCAATCTGTTGTTGTTTTTGTGACGCGTGTTCGTGGCTTGCACTGTGGGGTAGCTGGCAGACGCAAACTTCTCATGTCATGCCAAATACCTTTCATTTCGTGCCAGGAACGGAGGTGTGATCAATCGGTGCCATATAATCGATTGCAGGCTTTGCTGATTGCGGTCGACAGTGCGCAGAGGAGACGAGATGGGCGCGTTCGTAAGAGCTGCAACGCTCAAGCACTACATGGAGGTAGCCCAGACTCTTGGTCTGAATCCGGGGGAAATGCTGCGCGGTGTCGGGCTGACGCCGACCATGCTCAACGATCCGGAATCCTTGCTGCCGCTGGATGCGGCGCTCAGGCTGCTGGAGAGTTCCGCGGATCATTCATCGTGCCCGACCTTTGGCCTGCGCATGGCAGAGGCCCGGCGCATGTCGGATATCGGCGTCGTCAGTTTGCTGCTCAGTCATCAGCGCACGCTGCGGGACATGTTGCTGACCAGTATCGAGTATCGACACCTGCTTAATCGGACGCTGGCCATGAACCTGGAAACGGTGGGCAAGATGGTGCTGATCCGGGAGGAGGTCATGGCAGAGGCGGGCGTGCCCAAGCGACAAGCCACCGAACTGGCCATTGGAATTCTGCACCGTACGTGCAAATCGGTCATGGGCAGCCAGTGGAACCCGCAGAGTGTCCATTTCAGCCACGAAGCGCCGGCAAGCCAGCATGAACACACGCGGTTCTTTCGTTGCCGGGTGGTGTTCGACGCCGAGTTCGATGGCATCGTCTGCAATAAAGAGGACATTGATCAACTCAATCCACAGGCCGACCTGGCGATGGTCGGTTATGCGCGTCAGTTCATGGACTCGATGGAAGGCGCCAATGAACGCTCGGTGATTTTCGACGTGCGCAAGGCGATCTATCTGTTGATGCCGGTCGGACGCGCCACTATCCATCAGGTGGCTTACGCCCAGGCGGTCAGTGTGCGAACCCTGCAACGGGAACTCGACGAAGAAGGCCTGACATTTTCCGCGTTGCTCAACGCGGTACGTCGCGAACTGGCGCTGCGCTACATGGAAAATCGCAACTATTCAGTGCAGCGTGTGGGCATGATGCTCGGTTATACGGTTCCCACCTCATTCACGCGCTGGTTCTGCGCCGAATTCGGCTGTGCGCCACGGGAATGGCGCAAGCGCAACAAACAGCTCGCCATCGATTCCTCCACCTGACCGCTCGATGTCCCGCCAAGTCAAGGCGAATGCCCAACGCTGAGCGACACTGCGTCTTCCATCAGACGGAGTGTTCCCATGAAATTGAATGGTCGAGTTGCCTTGATTACCGGTGGCGCAGGTGGGTTGGGCCAAGCCATCGCCCTGCGCATGGCCAGCGAAGGCGCCAGTGTGGTCATTTGCGATATCAACGAGACGGCGCTCGAAACCACACGCGGCATGATCGAGGAGTTGGGCGCGCAGTGCCTGGCGCTACGTTGTGACGTCTCCTCGAGCGCTGAAGTGAACGCCATGTTCGACCGGATCGACGCGCGTTTCGGCACCCTGCATATCCTGGTCAACAACGCCGCTCTGGTGCCGGATAAACCCCATGATGACGAGCGACGCAAGCGCCATTACGCCCTGGTGACCCAGCCGCTACCCCGTCAGTCGCTGGAGATCACCCGCAACATGGACGACACAGAATGGAAGCGCTTCTGGGCGGTGAACGTCGACGGCGTGTTCTATTGCACTCGCGCCGCCTTGCAGCGCATGGAGCCCCAGGGCTACGGCAAGATCATCAACATCGCCAGCATTGCCGGTATTTCCGCCATGGGGGCGCATAGCCCGCACTACTCGGCAGCCAAAGGCGCAGTGATTGCTTTCACCCGCGCGGTGGCCTACGAGGTAGCGGGCGCCAATGTGCAGGTCAATGCGATCTGTCCGGGTGGCGTACAGACCCCGGCCTTCGAGCGCTACCTCGAACAGCAATCGCCCGAGCAGCTCAGCGTATTCAAACAGGTCATGCCGCTGGGACGGTTGGGCAAGGGTGAGGAATACGCGGCGCTGGTCTCCCACCTGGCGTCCGATGAGTGCTACCTGGTCGGTTCGATCATCAACGCCGGTGGCGGTACTTACATCTGAGTGATTCGGGACGGCCAGTTTGGACGGCCGGTACGACGGTCTGTCGGACGTCCCGAAATGTCAAATCGATGCCCCGAAAAGTCAATCCGGATCGAAGCGCTGCTCTTAGAGTGAGTTCCGGGACTAGCGCTTGACCACCCGTAGCATGAGCCCCCATTACCCGTCGTTAGCCGCCAGGTCTGACGTCAAGCCACAACAAAAACAATAAAGGTGTATCACCCGATGAAGAGTCGTAACCTCCTGTCTGCGCGACGCCAACTGCTCGCCACGGCTATCCTGGCCTCGAGCCTGCCGGCTGCCCATGCTTTCGAGCTGGATACCGGTAGCGAGGACTGGTCGGTCCGTTTCGACAACACCGTCAAGTACAACTATGGCGTGCGGACGGAAAGTGCCGACACGCGCATCCTGGGTACGCCCAACAGTAACGACGGTGATTACAACTTCCGCAAGTCCGGCACCAACATCACCAACCGTGTCGACCTGCTGACCGAGCTGGATGTGGTCTACCAGAACAAGACCGGTTTTCGTGTCAGCACGGCGAGCTGGTACGACAAGGCGTATGAAAATACCGGTTCGAACGCCAACCCGTTCCCCAATGGCAACGACGATTATTCTTCGATCGCGGGGTTTGGCGGGCGTCCAGGCGCGCCGGCCGTATTTGGCAGCCCGCACCTGAGCAACTATGCCCAGCGCTACTACAACGGGCTGTCCGGTGAAGTGCTCGATGCCTTCGTGTTCTACAACACCCAGGTGGGCGACGATTCCCAGCTCAGTATCAAAGCTGGCCAGCACAACGTGTTCTGGGGCGAGACGGTACTCAGTCCGGTGCATTCGCTGAGCTATGGCCAGGCGTCCCTCGACCTGGCAAAGGCGGCCGCATCGCCCGGTACCGAAGCCAAGGAGCTGTTCGTTCCCCGCAACCAGATTTCCACGACCTTTACCCTCAACCCCGAACTGACCTTCGGCGCCCAGTATTTCCTCGATTGGGAAGGCGCGCGCTTGCCTGAGGCAGGGACCTTCTACAGTGGGTCCGACGTGGTGGGCTTCGGCGCTCAGTCATTCCTCCTGGGGCATACCGGCGGTGCGGGACTGGCGGGGCCGAACGGCACGCTGACCACCGTTCGACGCGGCCATGACTACACCCCGGACAACCGCGGGGACTGGGGCCTGATGCTCAAATGGTCGCCCGAGTGGCTGGACGGAACCCTGGGTGCCTACTATCGCAAGACTTCGGACATCCTCCCGCAAGCTGTTCTCGACACCCGAGGCTTGACCAGTGTCGGGGGAGTGGCGGGACTGCGTAACTCGATCAGCACCGCCACCTATGAATTCGCTTATGGCGATGACATCGACATCTACGGCCTGAGCCTGTCCAAGGAAGTGGGCGGCGTCAGCATCGGCAGTGATTTGAACATTCGCCACAACATGCCGCTGGCCAGCATTCCGGCAATTATCAGCGCCGCGGGGCCAAGCGGGTTGCAGGCCGGGCTTGGCTTGCTGCCGGCGCGTAATCCGGGTACCGGCGTGATCACCGATGTGCCACGCAACGGTGACAGCCTGGCCGCCACTGGCGACACGCTGCACTGGACCATCAATGGCCTGGTCGCTATCGCTGACACGCCGCTGTTCGATTCGGCCACCCTGCTGGGCGAGCTGTATTACAGCAATCTGTTGAGCCTCGATAGCAAAAACAAGGCGCTCTACAAGGGCGAAGACACTTATCGCGGCGTCGACAAACCTACCCGGGACAACTGGGGCATTGCCGTCAACTTCACGCCGACCTGGTACCAGGTGTTTCCCGGTGTGGACCTGAGCGCTCCGTTGTCGGTCAACGTCGGTATCGACGGCGTTTCACCTGTGATAGCGGGCGGTGCGGAAGATGCCGGCAACTACGCAGTCGGGGTGAGCGCTGCCATCTACAACAAGTATTACGTAGACCTCAAGTACGTTGACGCCTTCGGCAAAACCAGCAACTGCGACGACGGCGCAACCGATGGATCGACCCCTAACGCCCTTGATGGCACGCAGCGTTACACCTGTTTTGCGGGCGGTCTTGCTTCCGCCTCCGGCTCCGGTGCCACCGAGGATCGGGGTGCCGTTTACCTGACCCTGAAAACCACCTTCTGATCCACCCAGCCTCGCGAAAGCAGGAGAACAATAAGATGAAATTCGCCTATACCCTGATGGCCGCCTCCCTGGCAGTGGCCCTTGCCGGGCCTTCCCACGCCGCCGTCGATGCCTCCGAAGCGGCGAAACTGGGGAACCAGTTGACCCAGGTCGGCGCCGAGAAAGCCGGTAATGCCGACGGTACCATCCCTGCGTACCAGGGGGGCTTGACCACCCCGCCGGCCAGCTTCAAGGCGGGTGACAAATTGCGCCCCGATCCGTTCGCTTCTGAAAAGCCACTGCTGGTGATCGACAGCAAGAACGTTGATCAATACAAGGGCCAGCTGACCGCGGTGACTGCCGAGTTGGCCAAGCGTTACCCGAGCTTTCGAATCGAGGTTTTCCCGACCCACCGCACAGCCGCATTGCCTAAAGGCGTGCTGGACAACACGGTGAAAAACGCCACCGCGACGCGCTCCACCGAAGGCGGCAATTCCATCGAAAATGCGCTGCCAGGCATTCCGTTTCCGATCCCCAAGACAGGTGCCGAGGCGATCTGGAACCACTTGCTGCGCTATCAGGGCGTCAATATCCAGAGCAAGTACGACAACTGGAACGTCGATTCCGCCGGTGTCGCCAGCCTGGCCACGACCGGCATCGCACAGATCAACTATGCCGCCTATGACGACCTGTCCAAACCTCTCGCCGCCGCGGACACCTATTACCAGATCAAGCTGGCCTTCACCGGTCCCGCCCGTCGTGCCGGTGAAGCTGTGCTGGTGCGCGATGCAGTCAACCCGCTGGAGCAACCTCGCCGTGGCTGGCAATACCTGCCGGGGCAGCGCCGCGTGAAGCTGGCGCCGAGCTTGGCCTACGATACGCCTAACCCGGGCAGCGCAGGCGCCTCGACGTGGGACGATTCCTTCGTCTTCAACGGTGCGCTGGATCGCTTTGACTGGAAGCTGGTGGGCAAGCAGGAAATGATCGTTCCGTACAACACTTACCGTGTGACTTATCAGAACGATTTGAGGCCGATGATGACCCCCAACCATTTGGCTCCCGAGTTCGTTCGCTGGGAAAAACATCGGGTGTGGGTGGTCGAGGCGACCCTCAAGCCGGGCGCTCGGCACATTTACGCCAAGCGCCGCTTCTATCTGGATGAGGACAGTTGGGTCGCACTGGCATCCGACCAATACGATGCGAACGGCCAGCTCTACCGCGGCGTCTACACCTTCCTCAGCCAAAGCTACGACCAACAGGTGCCGGATGCCTCGCCTTATCTGAGCTATGACCTGATCGGTGGCACCTACAGCGCCGTCGGCTTTCCAGGCCCCTACGGCGGCATCAAGTACAGCGAGGCGCTGAGCAAGACCCAGTGGTCACCGGAATCGTTGGCGGGTGCCGGTATCCGATAGCAACTTCGTCGCTACTGCCGATTTCCGATCGTGCAGTTCTTGCGCCGGGTCGTACTCAGGTACCACCCGGCGCCTTTTTGCCAAGAGGGCGCCATATGGGCTCCTGTAACAAGAAGATCGCGCCACTGGTGCTGGGGATGCTGCTGGCGTTGCTGCAGGGCGGCGCGCAGGCATCGACCTACGTTGACGTGCTGGATCTGCCGGCCCAATCCAGTGCACTGGCGGAGCGCAGCCCCTTGCTGGGCGTTGCCCAGGCGGGACAGCGTCTGGTCACAGTGGGTCAGCGTGGGCACATTCTTTATTCCGATGACGCCGGCCAGCACTGGATGCAGGCCGCTGTACCGGTCAGCTCCGATCTCACGGCGGTGAGTTTTCCTTCGGCAACCCAAGGCTGGGCGGTCGGCAATGACGGTGTGGTGTTGCACAGCAGCGATGCCGGCGTCACCTGGAGCAAGCAACTCGATGGCCTCCAGATCGGCGAGCTGATGCTCAAGCACTACAGCGCCTTGGCCAATGCCGAGCCGCAGAACGAGCAATGGGCTGTTCTGGCCGCCGACAGCCAGCGGCTGATCGAAGAGGGCGCCGACAAACCGCTGCTCGACGTCTGGTTCGCCAATGAAAAACTCGGTTACGCGGTGGGTGTTTTCAACCTGATCCTGCGCACCGAGGACGGTGGTCAGCACTGGACCCCGTTTCAGGACCGCACTGACAACCCGCAGGGTTTTCACCTCAACGCCATCACCTCCACAGGCGATGCGCTCTACATCGCCGGCGAACAAGGCCTGCTGCTCAAATGGGATGACGCCCGCCAGCGTTTCATGGCACTGCAGACACCTTATCAAGGCAGCTTTTTCGGTGTGGTCGGCCAGCCTGGCGAAGTACTCGCCTATGGCCTGCGCGGTCATGTGTTTCGCAGCGCCGATGGCGGGCTCACCTGGACCCGGCTCGACAGCGGCCTTCAGGTCAGCATCACCGCTGCCACGCTGGACGCCGACGGCCATTTCCGGTTGTTCACCCAGGCCGGGCACATGCTCTTGAGCCGAGGGGGCAATGCCCCGCTGCAATTGATACCGCAGGCCCAACAGACAGCGGTAGCCGGTGCCGCATTGGCCGCCAATGGTGCGCTGGTGCTGGTCGGTGGCCGGGGTGCGCGTACGCTGCCCGTCGAATAATTAAAAGAATCAGAGTGAGTACCCAGACATGGGCAATTTGAAACAAGACACCATGCCGGTGATCCGCGAACTGCGGGACTTCGACCGGTGCTCCGGCAATCTGTTGGAACGGCTGGTGTTCAATCATCGCCCGCTGTTCATGCTGCTCATGGCGCTGGCCACGGTGGTGCTGGGTTACATGGCCGTGACGCGCCTGGAGCTGCGCCCCAGCTTCGAAAAGATGATTCCGCAGAGCCAGCCCTACATCCAGAACTTCCTGGAAAACCGCCAGTCGCTGCGCGGTTTGGGCAACTCGGTGCGGGTGGTGGTGGAAAACACCCAGGGCGACATCTTCGATCCGCACTACCAGACGCTCCTCAAACAGGTCAATGACGAACTGTTTCTCATGCAGGGCGTCGATCGTGCCTGGATGAAATCGTTGTGGAGTTCGGCTGTGCGCTGGACCGAAGTCACCGAACAAGGCTTCCAGGGCGGCCCGGTGATGCCTGACAGTTATCAGGGTTCTGCATCGGACATTGAGCAACTGCGCCAGAACATCAACCGTGCCGGTATCGTCGGCAGTCTGGTAGCCAGTGATTTCAAGTCGAGCATGCTCATCGTGCCACTGCTGGACAAGACGTCTGCCACTGGCCAGAGCATCAACTACCACGAATTTTCCCGGCTGCTCGAAGAGCGCTTGCGCGACAAGATCGAGTTCGCCAGCGGCACCCTGCATAAGGCTGTGGAAGAGGGCACGGGCAAGTACAAGGTTCGGATCATCGGTTTCGCCAAACTGATGGGCGACCTGATCGACGGCCTGATCCAGGTGATGATGTTCTTCGGCCTGGCCGTCGTCACGTCGCTGATCATCATCTACGCCTACACCCGTTGCGTGCGCAGCACCCTGCTGGTGGTCGGCTGCTCGCTGATCGCGGTGGTCTGGCAACTGGGCATCGTCGCCTGGCTCGGTTACGCCATCGATCCGTACTCGGTACTGGTGCCGTTTTTGATCTTCGCCATCGGCGTATCCCACGCGGCACAGAAGATGAACGGCATCATGCAGGACATCGCCCGTGGCACCCACAAACTGATCGCCGCGCGCTACACCTTCCGCCGTCTGTTCATTGCCGGCGTCACCGCGTTGCTGGCCGATGCCGTGGGCTTTGCGGTGCTGATGCTGATCGACATTCCGGTGATCCAGGACCTGGCGATCACCGCCAGCATCGGCGTCGCCGTGCTGATCTTCACCTCGCTGTTGCTGATGCCGGTGGCGCTGTCCTATGTCGGCGTCGGCGCCAAGGCCGCCGAGCGCGCGCTGAAAATCGACACCCGTGCCGAAAAGCACAAAGGCTTCGGCCGGTTGTGGGACGCGCTCGATCGCTTTACCACCGCCAAGTGGGCCACCGGTGCCGTGCTGGTGGCCGTGTTGCTGGGCATCGGCGGGTTCGTGGTCAGCCTGCAACTGAAAATCGGCGACCTCGACAGCGGCGCCCCGGAACTGCGCGCTGACTCGCGCTATAACCGCGACAACGCCTACATCACCAGCCATTACGCGCTGTCCAGCGATCAGTTCGCAGTGATGATCAAGACCGCGCCGGAAGGCTGCCTGGACTACAAGACTCTGGTGCTGGCCGACCGCCTGGCCTGGAAGCTGCAACAGCATCCGGGGGTGCAGACTACCGTGTCACTGGTCAATGCAGTACGCCAGATCACCGCCGGTACCTACGAAGGCAACCCCAAGCTGAACAACATCCAGCGCAACCAGAACGTGTTGAACTACGCCGCGCAACAGGCCTCGGTCAATGCCCCGGAGCTGTTCAACACCGACTGCTCGCTGATGCCGGTGATCGCCTACCTCAAGGATCACAAGGCCGAAACCCTGGACGCGGTGGTGGCCATCGCCGACCAGTTCGCCAAGGAAAACAGCAGCGACGATCGCCAGTTCCTGCTCGCCGCCGGCAACGCCGGGATCGAGGCGGCGACCAACATCGTGGTGCGCGAGGCCAATCGCACCATGTTGCTGTACGTCTACCTGGCGGTGACGCTGTTCTGCCTGATCACCTTCCGCAGCTGGCGCGCCACTCTGGTGGCGCTGTTGCCGCTGGTGCTGACCTCGATCCTCTGCGAGGCCTTGATGGTGGCCATGGGCATTGGCGTGAAAGTCGCGACCTTGCCGGTCATCGCCTTGGGCGTGGGGATCGGTGTGGACTACGCGTTGTACCTGCTCAGCGTGCAACTGCAGTACCAACGCCAGGGCCTGTCGCTGTCGGATGCCTACCGCAATGCCGTGGCCTTCACCGGCCGGGTCGTGGGACTGGTGGGTATCACGTTGGCTGCCGGGGTCATTTGCTGGGTGTGGTCGCCGATCAAGTTCCAGGCCGACATGGGCATCCTGCTGACCTTCATGTTCCTGTGGAACATGCTCGGGGCGCTGATCCTGATTCCGGCGCTGTCGTATTTCCTTCTGAACAGCGATCGGCGCGGCAAGGAAACGGTTGTCCCGCAAGGTCAAGTCGTAGCCCTCAAGCCTCACTACTCTGTCGGCAATAGCAAATCCTGAATGTGCACTGTCCAATTTCCAAGCGAGCGATTTCATCATGGCTGACTACAAAGCACCCCTGCGCGATATGCGCTTCGTTCTCAATGAAGTGTTCGAAGTTTCCAGACTGTGGGCCGAACTACCCGCCTTGGCCGAGGTGGTGGATGAAGACACCGCCGGCGTCATCCTTGAAGAAGCCGGCAATGTCATCGCCGGTACCATTGCCCCGCTGAACCGCAGCGGCGACGAAGAAGGCTGCTCCTGGACCAACGGCGCGGTGCAGACCCCGACCGGCTTCGCCGAGGCCTACCGGAACTACGCTGCAGGCGGCTGGACCAGTGTCAGTGGTGACGCCCGGTTCGGTGGCATGGGCATGCCCAAGGTGATTTCCGCCCAGGTCGAAGAAATGCTCAACTCGGCTAACCTGTCATTCGGCCTGTATCCAATGCTGACCGCCGGCGCCTGCCTGTCGATCAACGCCCATGGCAGCGAAACGCTGAAAGCGACCTACCTTCCGAACATGTATGCCGGTGTCTGGGCTGGTTCCATGTGCCTGACCGAGCCACACGCCGGTACCGACCTGGGCATCATCCGCACCAAGGCCGAGCCGCAAGCCGACGGCAGCTACAAGGTCAGCGGCACCAAGATCTTCATCACCGGCGGTGAGCACGACCTCACCGAAAACATCATTCACCTGGTGTTGGCCAGACTGCCGGATGCTCCGCCAGGGCCCAAAGGCATTTCGCTGTTCCTGGTGCCGAAATTCATGGTCGATGCCAACGGCTCGTTGGGCGAACGCAACAGCCTGTCCTGCGGCTCGATCGAGCACAAGATGGGCATCAGGGCCTCGGCCACCTGCGTGATGAATTTCGACGGCGCCACCGGTTACATCATCGATGCACCGAACAAAGGCCTGGCGGCGATGTTCACCATGATGAACTACGAACGGCTGGGCGTCGGGATCCAGGGCCTGTCCCTCGGTGAACGCTCCTATCAGAACGCCATCGAATACGCCCGCGACCGAATCCAGAGCCGTGCGCCAACCGGCCCGGCCGATCCGGACAAGGTCGCCGATCCGATCATCGTGCACCCGGACGTGCGCCGCATGTTGCTGACCATGAAAGCGTTGAACGAAGGCGGTCGCGCGTTCTCCAGCTACGTAGCCCTGCAACTCGATAGCGCAAAATACAGCGAAGACGCCGCCACCCGCCAACGCGCGCAAGAACGGGTGGTTCTGCTGACGCCGGTGGCCAAGGCGTTCCTCACCGACATGGGGCTGGAAACCACGGTGCACGGACAGCAGATCTTCGGCGGTCACGGTTTTATCCGTGAATGGGGTCAGGAACAGCTGATCCGCGACTGCCGCATCACCCAGATCTACGAAGGCACCAACGGCATCCAGGCACTCGACCTGTTGGGTCGTAAAGTGCTCGGTAGTGGCGGGGCGTACTACAACCTGTTCGCTGACGAAATTCGACAATTCACTGCAACGGCCAGCGCTGACTTGGCCGAGTTCACCAAGCCGCTGAACGATGCCGTGAAGACCCTCGACGAACTGACCGCGTGGTTGCTCGATCGGGCGAAATCCAATCCGAATGAAATCGGCGCGGCGTCAATCGAATACCTGCACGTATTCGGCTATACCGCTTACGCGTACATGTGGGCGCTGATGGCGCGTATCGCGCTGGCGAGGCAGGACCAGGAGATCTTTTACCGGACCAAACTGGGGACTGCGCGCTTCTTCTTCGCTCGCCTATTGCCTCGGGTCCACTCCTTGGCCGCTTCGGTCAAGGCCGGTAGCGAAAGCCTATACATGCTGGATGCCGATCAATTCTGACATGGCGAACGAATCAACCAAACTTCAAGGAACCCCCATGAACGTTTTAATCGTGCATGCCCATCCCGAACCAAAATCCTTTACCGCTGCGTTGCGCGACCAAGCGGTTGAGACCTTGCAGGCGCAAGGACATCAAGTCCGGGTATCCGACCTGTACTCGATGAACTGGAACCCGGTGGCCAGTGCCGAGGACTTCTGCGTCAGAGAGAATCCCGAGTATCTGGTTTACGCGCTCGAACAACGACGCAACAGCAAAGAGCAGACGCTCGCCGCCGATATCCAGCAAGAGTTGGAAAAGCTGTTGTGGGCGGACCTGCTGATCCTCAATTTTCCGATCTACTGGTTCTCGACGCCGGCCATCCTCAAGGGCTGGATTGATCGGGTTCTGGTGTCCGGCATCTGCTATAGCGGTAAACGGTTCTACGACCAGGGCGGTCTGAGCGGTAAAAAAGCACTGGTGACTGTTACGTTGGGCGGGCGCGAACATATGTTCGGCGAGGGTGCGATCCATGGTCCCCTGGAAGACATGTTGCGCCCGCTCTTGCGCGGGACGTTGGCCTATGTCGGGTTGGAGGTGCTGAAGCCTTTTGTCGGCTGGCATGTGTCGTACATCAGTGCTGAAGCTCGACAAGTTTTTTTGCTCAACTATCGCCAGCGCCTGGAGCATATCGATGCTGATGAACCAATGGAGTACCCAAGCTTGAGTCAGTTCGATGATCAGCTTTATCCCTTCGAACCCATTGCCGTAAAACCGGACACCTACTCCTTGTGATGCCTTGAGCCTGATTCTCTGAAGAGGCGCGGTTTTTCGTGGCTTAAGAACCTTGATCAACGTTGAATCCACAGCCAGAAGCCGTCAATCAGATGTATCCATGGAACCAAGAGCGATTCAGTTCGCGGGCACGGTGATCACAGGGGCCTGCGGCGCCACGCCTGTTTCGGCAAGAGAGAACAGCACGAGAATGAACAGGAACTCGGATTTGGATTTCATATCACGGTCGTCGATCCAGAACCAATAGTCACGATAGTGAACAGCGGCATATGCATCGGCGGGACGTTCCGCGCTCGAATGGATGCGCACCAAAGGGGCGTCCCATGGACTTGCAGGATCGGGCGCGGCAGGTGCCGGGTTCGCACGTCCTTCCTGCATGTGTAGAGGCGGGGCCTCGATCGTCGCTGCGAGTTCCAGGAATATTTCCGACATGGAACGCGTAAGCAAGGCGATCTCGGTATCGTCCCTTTGCACCATGCCGAAGGTCAGCTTCAGTTCACTTGTGTCAGGACGCAGGTGAAGGATCTCTCGCACAGCATGGCGATCGTTCTCGACCTTTTCCGAGACGTCCCGCGTGACTATAACCAGCACGCTTTCATCGCTCATGCGTTGATTTATTCGCATGCCTAGCGATTCCGAACGCTGTATCCGTCTTAATGCCTCAAGCAATTGATAGAAACGCGGATCCGCAGCACGAGCACGTGCAGGCGATGTGGATCGGTTGTAGACCCCGTTAATGGCGCGGGTGGTCAATTGCAGCACGCGGTCGACGGGATAGCCTGCCTGAACAAGGGAGAACACGGCCGCCGGAGATAGCGGTTGCAGCAGGTAGCGTGAGAATCGCTCCCCGGAGAGCGGCGTGTAGCTGATAGTCGGACGATCCGTATAACGTCCGGATGCACCTATGGACTGGCTATTCCCGTCGATAGGCAATCCCGAGAACCAATTTGCTCCGAGGCTGACCTGACTCTCCATTGCGCTGGAGCTGATCACCGAGGAGACTTCCAGGTACACCGGCGCGTCGCCGTAGCGCAATTTGACGATATTGAGAAGCGTCTGTTCTTTCCAGGTTGTGGCAATCACTGTGCCGTAGTCTGTTCGATCGCGCTGCACCGAGGCTGGCCCCAGCGTCCCGCACCCGGCAACGTGGCAGGCGGTGGCAATTAGAGCTACCAAGGGGATACGGATTAGCAGGCACCTGACCTTCGACTCTGAAGGCTCGTAATCCATGATTTTGCCTCATGACGCATGGTTTTGTGGCAGTCGGTAATGCCAATTGGCGCACGGGACAAAGGCAACCACTTGGATCGGTTGCATTAATCCTCCTCTCTCAGCGCTTTGATACGCCCTGATTTCTCTGCCGCAACCAGCGCTGCATGGTCCTTTGCATTTTGATCGGCATAGGTCAGGGCAAATTTGCCGATGGCCTGGTCGAAGGAGTCCGATTTGCCCAGATAGCCGCTAATCAGCGCAGCATCCCCGGATTTGGCGTGGGCACGGGCCAAGGTGAGACCGCACAACTCGGCGTACATCTTCATTTGTGCGCTCGACGCCCCCTCAATAGGCGCGGACATTTTCATGTCCCGTAACTGACGTACGAAGAATTGTCGGCCTCTTTCACCTTGGGTCCAGCCCAAAAAAATATCACTGGAAGACTGCATCAGCCGCTGTCCCGTGACAACGCGCTGACCTTGATTTTCGTAGACGCTCTTGCCCGCGTAAGGTGCCAGAACGGAGGGACAGGCTTCCTTGAATTGCAGGAGCAGAGGGTGGTTTTCTGCGGAAAAAAACAGACCGACAAAACATTGCGTGCCGACGCTGCCGATCCCGACTGCTTTGACGGCAAAGTCTTCGAGACGGTAACGATCGAAGAGCACGCGTCGTTCATCAGGCAGAGATAATCGATAGACTTGCAGAGCCAGCTGAACTCTATGCTCAAACTCCTTTTCATAAACGTGAAAAAGCACAGGTGGCTGATCGATCAAGCGCCGTCGTCCCGCGACTTCGCTGCTTATCGTGGGATACAGATATTCGCCTACACGTAGTTTGGCCTTTGCCAGCAATTGCTCCCGATTTTTTTTGACTTTGGCATTGGGGGACATGGCGATGATCGTTTCGGCATCCATGCGGTCATACCATATCTCCAGCGGACTCAGCTTAGACAGTTTGCGCAGGCGTTCGCGGTAAGCACGAACACATTCGACGGCAATAGCCCGGGCTTCTTTGTCGCTGTGTCGGTTATCACGTGCAGCCACGACAAAACTGATAGCCAGACGTTTGACATCCCATTCCCAGGGCGCGGGAAGCGTTTCGTCAAAATCATTGATGTCAAAAATCAGATTGCGCTCAGGTGTCGCAAACAGTCCGAAGTTCAATAGGTGGCAATCCCCGCAGGCCTGCACCCGAATGCCTGTGTTCGGGGCAGTGGCCAGGTCATGAGCCATCAATCCCGAAGAGCCGCGCAAAAAAGTGAATGGACTACGCAACATGCGTCCGTAGCGGACAGGCACCAGATTAGGCAGCCGATACCGGTTGGACTCTTCAAGCAGGTCGATAGGGTCGCGGTGTTTGCGTGGCGGTTTCCATACCGAGTGAACCGAGTGTGGCACGCTCTCGCGTAATAGCTCACCTGCATTCAGGCGTTCTTTGCGCGAATGAAAGACTGGCGCGTCCTCCGTGACTTCCGCTATTTTTGTCGTACCTTTGGCTTTTTTGCTAGGAGACATTTCCACTCCTTTGCTCAACGAAATCGAACTTATTTTCCCATTGCTATTGCACCCGGAGGAGCAAACCCGGGCGGCACTTTGACCCACGGGAAGCCCTGTAACGCCATGTCATAACCGGTGGCGTAGAGCTTGCGCATGTACTCGTTGTCGAACTCTTCCTTGTGGGGGAAGTTGAAGCTCGCCGGTATGAACCCGAGATTGAAGTTCACACCGTCGCGCTGGGTGGTGGCATAGATCCGGTAGAGGTCGCCGATGCCCTGGCTGTGGATCAACGAGGTGATCGAGCGCCCAGCGATGCTCATGGTGCTGCGCTCGACCTGCGCCCAGTCCGGATCGAGTCGCGCGTTGCGTATCACGTAGAGTTTACGCTCGCGGGTGACTCCTGCTTTTGCCGCCTCCTCGTTGATACGGATCCCGGTCGGATAAGCGAATACCTGCGCCATGATGCCGCCGTCCACGTGCATTTCCTGATAGGGTTTACCGTCGACTTCCACGTCGATCATCATCGGCGGAAATCCTCCCGGAATCGAGGCGGATGCGATCATGATTTTCACGAAAAGATCCAGTGCCTCAGGACCACCATAGGTCGCGATTTTTCCCATGTCCCAGATAATGGGGCGACGCGCATCAAGGTCTGCGGTAGCGACCAACAGAAAGCGGCCCTTCGTGTACTCGGCGGCGACCTCCTTGAGTATGTCCTCGGTCACCGAGTGGCGCGTCAGCTTCAACAGTGGCGCGTTGTCCGACATTGCGTCGCTCAAGACGCCTGAGATAAAGCTGCGCGGTGCAATGACGTCTTTGGGCGATAAGGTAGTATAGACTCGCTTCAGCGTTGCGTCGTACTTCGGCCCGAGAAAGGCGAAAGGCGCAATCAGCGCGCCCGTGCTGATGCCGGTAACGAGTTTGAATTCAGGGCGCTTTCCTGTAACCGTCCAGCCATTCAACAATCCTGCGGTGAACGCGCCATTGTCACCACCGCCCGAAATTGCCAGATATGTCGCTGGCGGCATGGGCCCCTTGTGCCCCTGCTTGACGAAGTAAGCCTGTTCCCGCTGCAGCGCTTCAAACGCGACTCGGGTCAGCTCTGTCATGTCTCCGCCACCGACATAACGCACTCCGGTCATTCCCGGAATCTGCGCTCTCGCCGTCAACGCGGACGGCACTGCGGGAAGGCGAGGCGGCGTCATGGTGCAGCCTTGCATCAGTACGAGCAGCGCGACAATCAGACTGGTGATTTTCATGGTCATCTATCGCTCGATCCGCTTGCCCGTGGCGTCGATCCATCATCCGTAGCATCCGTCTGATGGGTTGATTCAACGATCGTGTACAGGTGTCGACTGCTTCGAAGCGACTGGTATCTTGACGTCAAGCGGTCATTCCCTATGCGTCCTGATCGTTTGCAATAGCTGGAACGATAGCACTGCTGAACCGTTCCGCTATTGTGCAACCTCCAGATCGAGCCTCCGTCACCCTGGCCTGGAACTGCTGTCATCACTGAACTAGGCTTTGCTGTGTTCTTCTGGATGCATGGTCTTGGCCATCTTGGCAAATTAGACGAAAGCAACGTGTGGAGATCTGACCATGTTGGGAGCGAGCGATCTGGTATCACACCGTACTCCTACACGCTCAGCGCTGATCATCCACGCCGTTGCGGCGCTCGCGTTCGCTCTTTTCACCGGCCCGATCCATGCCGCAGTCGAGGCAGAGTCGTCCCCCCAGGCACCGCCGCGTGAGCACTCACCCTCTCGACCGAGGCCGCGCCATGGACCGGCGATCTCGACGGGATGATCGATCGACGGGTCATTCGAGTCCTGTCGGTCTACAGCAAGACTTTTTATTTTGTCGACAGAGGGGTCCAGCGCGGTACGACTTACGACTTTTTTCGCGTATTCGAGGAAGATCTGAACAAGCAACTGGCCAAGGATAACAAGCTGAAGAATAAGGCTCTGAAAGTGCGAGTGGTGTTCATTCCTGTCGCTCGGGATGAGCTGCTGCCGGCGCTGGCTGCCGGCAAGGGCGATATTGCGGCGTCTAACCTCACCGTGACGGAGGAGCGCAGGAAGCTGGTTGATTTTTCCTCGCCGATCTATCGCAACGTCAGCGAAGTAGTGGTGTCCGGTCCCGACTCGCCCGCAGTGTCCAACGTGGAAGAGTTAACGGGAAAGGTGGTCTTCGTTCGCAAGTCCTCCAGTTATTACGAGAGCCTGATGGCCCTCAACCAGCGCTTCGCCAACGAAAAAAAACCTGCGGTAATCCTCAAGGAGGCACCGGAGGCCTTGGAGGACGAGGATCTGATCGAGATGCTGAGCGCCGGCATGATTCCACTCATCGTCGTGGACAAGCACAAGGCGGATTTCTGGAAGAAGGTCTTCCCGAATATCACGGTGCATGATCAGGTCGCCTTACGCTCCGGCGGCGAAATTGCCTGGGCGATCCGCAAGGGTAGTCCGCAGCTCCAGGCCGCTGCCAACGATTTCATTGCTCGCCACGGCCAAGGGACCACCATCGGGAACACTATTCTGGCGCGTTACTTCAAAAACGAAAAATATGTGAAGGCCTCTGTCTCCGAGTCCGAACGCAAGAAATTTGTCGCATTGGTTCAGTACTTCAAGCAGTACGGGGACAAGTACGATGTGGACTGGTTATTGATGGCAGCCCAGGGATACCAGGAATCTCAACTGAATCAGGCAGCCAGGAGCAAGGCGGGCGCCATTGGAGTCATGCAGGTTATGCCTGCCACCGGCAAGGAGCTCGGCGTCGGCAACATTGCGCAAGTCGAGCCAAACATAAACGCCGGGATCAAGTACATGCGTTGGATGATCGACCACTACTACGGCCAAGAGCCCATGACCAACCTGGACAAAGCCCTGTTCGCCTTCGCTTCCTACAATGCAGGCGCAGGCAAAATTTCCAAACTACGCAAAGAAGCCGCCATGCGTGGACTGGATCCGAACGTCTGGTTTCACAACGTTGAGTATGTTACCGCCGAGAAGATCGGTGCAGAGACGGTTACCTACGTTAGTAATATCTACAAGTACTACATTGCCTACCAATTGATCACGCAAGCCCAGGCGGCGAAAGACGAGGCGGCGCAGAAGTTGAAAGACTAGAGCAAAGAGGCGTTTTGACTGATCAATCCTCCTTTAACCGCCATTGTGCTGATGATGCCTACGTGAACCCTGGACAGGGTGCGTAGGTGTGCCTCCCTGTCCTCTAATTTAGGGTAGTGTCGCCGCTGATGCGGAATTAACCCAGTTGCCGAAGTTTCACTGACCCTAGCTCCTACTTTCTAAACCATTGCCAACGCGGGATTTTTACCAAAGATGCTTGGGTAATCAATGTGTCGGCATTTGGATCAATTTAGCATCAGCGACAACAGTGGTGCAGCTTCCAGCACTCCAGGGTCTGAGTCTGGATTACCGCCACGCGGACCTGTTCCGAGCAGCATGAGTTTGCGGACGAGCTCGGGATGGCGTCGTGTCAAGTCCTGGGCTTGAAAACCACCGAGTGAGAATCCTAAAACATCGACCTTGGTTAGGCCTAGCGAGCGGATTACCGCAGCAGCGTCGTCAGCCATATGTTCAATCCGGCTGCGCGGCTTTCCGGAAGAAGAGGCGATCCCGCGACCGTTGTAGAGGATGACTTCGCGCCCGGCAGCTAGGCCATCCGTCATAAGTGGATCCCAATGATCCATACCGCCGCGAAAATGCTGAAGGAAGAACAGGGGGGGCTGCCCAGACGTATTATTGCCCCAGCGGCGAAAAGCAAATTTATCACCATCGACTTCCACGAAACGGGTGGGGGCGGAGAGATGTGTATCGGTCATGTCGGAGTCTTCCAAGTGGTTATTGTCATGATAGATAAATCGTATTTTATTGCCGTCAAGGCCTTGGCCCGGGCGGGATGCGCAGCAGCGATCGTTACCAGTCGACTCTCGACGATCGACCACTCCCGAGTATTGGGCTCATGCCCGCAGGCGCCGTGTACGGAACGTGCCCCAACCGCTCTTCATCACCGATTTGAAAAGCGCCCACAGTCCGCTTTCGTTGGGGTGCGGATCACCGCCATTGGTGATTCGTTTGAGCTGTAGCGTGTACCAGAAAATTTCCATGATCCCCATCCGATCAATTTGTTTGATGCCTGTGGTGATCGGCCGCACGCGCTGTGGACTGTCCTGCCCTTGCAGCAGGGCCGCCGGTGCATCGGGATCGATGGCCAATAGCCGCGCGAGGCCAATGACATCGAGCGCTCCGGAAAGCAGTGCAGCGTTCATGGCCGCGGCACTGCGAAAACCGCCAGTAACCATCAAAGGCACCTTGATTGAGGCGCGTACCTTTTCAGCAAACTCAAGAAAGTAGGCCTCACGCGCTACGGTGGAAGCTTTTTTGGTCTCCTGGAGGCCGCCGCTCATGGCTGGAGCCTCGTAGGTGCCTCCTGAAATCTCAATCAGGTCGATGCCTGCTTCTGCGAGCGCATGAATCGTCGCCATTGATTCCTCTTCGGTGAAGCCTCCGCGCTGGAAATCGGCCGAGTTGAGCTTGATACCGACAGGAAATTCGGCACCGACCTGACGACGAATCTCGGCGTAAACGGCCAGCACGAAACGCCGCCGCTTTTCCGGGCTGCCACCCCATTCATCGGTCCGTCGATTGTGGTGTGGCGACAGGAACTGGTTGATCAGATAACCGTGCGCACCATGGATTTGTACACCGCTGAAGCCAGCTTTCTTACAGATGGCTGCACTGTGCCCAAAGCGCCGAATGATGTCTTCGATCTCCGCGGTCGTGGCTTCGCGTGGTGTTTCAAAGAACGAGGCCATGTCTTCGCGGAACGGGACAGCCGATGGTGCGAGGTTGCTGTCATTCAAGCCTTTGGTCGACTGCTTTCCGGGGTGATTGAGCTGCACCCAGATCGCCGCTCCCTGCTCGGTTGCTGCACGGGCCCACTGTTTTAACACAGGCAGGTCTGCCTCATCCTCGATCACCACGTTGCCCGGTTCACCCAGTGCGCGTCGGTCGATCATTACATTACCGGTCATGAGCAAACCAATACCTGATGCAGACCAGCGTCGGTACAACTCGACCAGTTTCAACGTCGGGTGATTGTTGTAGGTACCCAGCGCTTCGCTCATGGACGCCTTGGCCAGGCGGTTTCGAAAAGCGCTTCCGTTCGGGAGTTGCAAAGGCTGGTTCAGCAGATTTACTTCCTGCGAGGATGGGATGGTCATGGCGAATTCTCTGAAAGGGCAATTTCAAGATGGAAGGATGTTGAGCGAGAGCGGATCCGAGGCCCGCTGGAACTTCGACGATTGAGACTTAAGGTCATGGTCGTAATGGGTGTCCTTTGTCGGGATGTATGACATGGCGTGTTCGGCCAGTGCGGTGATCGTCAGGCTTGGGTTGACGCCCAGGTTGGCACTGAGCATCGAACCGTCACAGACCAGTAGGTTTTGATAGCCGAAAACGCGGTTTTGGACGTCCATGACGCCGCGCTCTGGCGAGTCGGCCATTGCACAGCCCCCCATGCAGTGCGCTGTGGTCGGGATGTTGAACAAAATCTCGGATAGAAAGGTTGTAGGTATGCCGCCGAGTGCTTTTGCGCCCTTTTCGGCAAAGGCATTGGCCTCTGGAATGAAGGTAGGGATGGGGCCGCCCTCACTGGAGAGCTGTTTTGTGAACGGCCAAAACCAGCGACGCTTGAGCCGCATGTTGAGAGATGCGTCTACTGACTGCATCACCAGCAATAACATGGTCTGACGCGCAAAACCGACGGGGTTGTGCACGAGCAGTGCCTGCATTGGATGTTTGAGCAGCGTCCACAGCCAGGTAAAAATCCGTGTCCACCCGGCGCGTCCGCCACACAGCAAGGTCATCATCAAACCTATTGCATCCGAGCCTTCCGGGTAGCGCACAACTCCGATATGTGTACGCTCATCGAGATAGATGCTGCCGCCCCCCGCCAGTCCTGGCGACATGCTCTTGTCCGATGCGGGGAAGCGTACGCCGATAAGGGACTCGGCATTAGTGCGTACACGTTTTCCAAGGTCGTCGCTGATGCGCGGCAACGATCCGTTTTGCTTAAGCCGGAACAACAATTCCATCGTGCCCAGCGACGAGGCTGCGAAGACTACACCGCGGCAGCGGAAACTGCGGCGCTGTTTGTCGAACCAGACGGTCGAGCACTCGGTGAAGACTTCGTAGCCGTCACTGCCGTCCTCCTTGCCGTTGAGTGGCCGTACGTCGACCACCTTGGTCTCGGCAAAAACCTGAGCACCACGCTTTTCTGCGAGATAAAGGTAGTTCTTATCGAGTGTGTTCTTGGCGTTGTGTTTGCAACCCTGTTGCTGCTGATGCGAAATTGACCCAGTTGCCGAAATTTCACTGACCTAGGCTGATGTTTCGTGAACTGTTACCAGTGCTGGATTTTTGCCATTGGTATTGGGTCAGCGTTGCGTCGGCAATTGGGTCAATTTCGCATCAGCAGCAACAGTCCAGGCGGTCATCCAGTCGGGGCAAATGGGGCACTTGGCAGGTGACGTGCCGGCGCTCTTCATCGTGGCGGCTGCCTTGGCCATCTTGACGCCTCGCTCGAAATTGGCCGCTCGACCCCGGACACACAATATGGTCTAGGAGCAGGTTTGACTGTCAGGATCGAGACGAAAATCGCGTTGGTCTGCTGATCAATGAACGCGACAAATTTTACGTAGCAATGCAGTCCTCAAGAGTGCCCGCGATTTTTTTCACAACCTGTGGCGTTTTCTGCCTGTCACGCCTGACCGGTTTGGGTTGTGGACTGCCTGGCACGATCCCCGGTTTCCCTTTTGCGGGTGGGCCAGGCCATTAACATTGAAGCTGTTCGATTGGTAACACTTTTCAGGTTACCGCTCAGCCCGCAGTATTCACGCGAGCCCAAGTTGGTGAATGGCAAAGTCGCGTAAGCGGTTTTTCTGGATCTTGCTCGATCCGGTCATGCCGATGCTTTCGAAGTCTTCAACAATGGATAGATAACGCGGCACCTTGAAATTGGCGCAGCGTGCCTTGCAGAAAGCGATCAAGTCTTCGCTGCTGGCGACGCTTCCTTGCTTGAGGGTGACATAGGCCGCAGGGACCTCTCCTAGTCGCGGGTCTGGCACGCCAATCACTTGGGCCAGTTCGATAGCAGGGTGTTTGAGCAGCACTTGTTCGACCTCCAGCGGCGAAACATTCTCGCCACCGACGCGGAACATATCCTTGAGTCGACCGATAAACTGCAGGCGGCCGTCCGCAGACAGAGTTCCGAGGTCTCCGGTATGCAGCCAGCCTTCGCGCAAGGTGGACGCTGTCTGTTCGGGAAGCTTGTAGTAGCCCTTCATCAGGCTCCAGCCGCGAGCGCAGATTTCACCCGGTTGGCCCGCAGGCAGAGGCTGACCGCTGGTGGGATCGCAAACCTGAATATCCAGTCCGGCATGGGTGGTCATGGAGCCATTGAGCCGCAAATCGAGCGATTCGCGGAAATCGGAGAAGACCAGGTTCGGTGAGGCTTCCGAGAGTCCGTACGCATTGCAAATGTCCTTCGCGCCCATCTTCTCGACGACGTCATGGAGGATCTGCGGACTGGCAGCCGCCCAGCCGCCGCGGAGGCACAAGCGATGGGTGTTGAAACCGGGCTCGGCCAGCATCATCAGAAACATGGTGTCGTTGCCTGAGGTCAAGGTGCACCGCTCGCGTTCCATGATCGCCAGCGCCTGAACCGGGTCGAATGTCGCGGCGGTGACCAGCGTGGCGCCATGAACCAGTGCGACCAGCAATGACATGGTACTGCCGGCCACATGATAGAACGGTCGTGGACTGAAATAGCGATCTTCCGAGCGCACGCCCATGCGAACGGCCACACACTTGGCAATCCCGAGCATCGAGGCATGGCTGAGCATGACCCCTTTTGGAAAAGCGGTGGTTCCCGAGGTGAACTGGATCAACAACGTATCGTCGGGCTCGACTCGTGAGCGTGCGGCGGTCAATTCAATGGGCTGAACATCGGTACCGAGTTGAAGGAAGGCGGCCTCGCTCAGTCCTGCTTGTGGTACTCGTTGGCCAAAAACCACCAAATGCCGTAGCAGCGGTAGATTGTTCCCCGGCAGCGTGGTGTGTATCGCCGGTTCGACATCCCCGAGCATGCCGACGAAGTCAATCTTGTCGAGGAAAGTATCGACGCAGAACAGTACCCGAATATCTTCGTGATCCAGGCCGTAGCTGAGCTCCTCACTGCGAAAGCGCGTGTTGAACGGTACGCATACCAGGCCGAGCGAAGCAGCTGCGTACCAGAGCACCGCCCATTGCACGGAGTTACCCATCAGCAGGCCCACATGTTCGCCTCGTTGCAGGCCCAGCCCGAGCATGGCGCGAGCCGCGTTGTCTACTTGATCAAGTAACTGGCGATAACTCAGGCGGCCGTCTTCGGCAACCAAGGCGTCGTTGTCGGGGTGGTGCCGGGCAATGTCATTCAATACTGTCCAAAGGGGGCCGGGCAGCGGGGAAGTCGATACAGTCATGGAAGTTCCTCAGACGAAAGATGTCATGCCGGCACGCCAGGTGCCTTCAGTCAGGTTGTCCTCGATGGCGAGGATCTCGTGGGCCAGGGCGCCAAAGCGACTGTCATCGGCGCCCTTGTCGATGGTGCGTTTGGCGCTGCGGATGGCGTGCGTGGGGGCCGAGGCGATCTCCCGAGCCAGGCTGTCGACATATTTGTCGAACTCAGCGTGAGGCAGCACCTGATTGACCAGACCGATGGATTTGGCTTCCTCGGCACTGACCTCGCGCCCGGTGAACATCAGTTCTTTTGCGATTCGCCTGCCAACGATGCGTGGCAGCCGTTGTGTGGCGCCGACGGTGCCCCAGCGAGCCTCCGGGTAGCGGAAGCTGGCCTGGTCGCTGGCGACGATGAAGTCGCAGGCGCTGGCAATTTCACAGCCGGAGCCCACCGCCGGGCCCTGGACTAGTGCAATCACCGGTATCGTCAGGTCTTCGAGGGCGGCATACAGGGCGAAGGCCTTGATGCGTCGAGCGCGGATCTGGTCTTCATCCATGTCCTTGCGCTCTTTGAGATCGGCACCGGCACAGAACACTGGACCATTGGCGCGCACCAGCAGTACGTGAACATCGGTGCGCTTGCTGACTTCCCGGATAGCCAGGTGCAGTTCAAGGCAAAGTTGCGTGTTCAGGGCATTGCGTGCCTGCGGACGATTGAGGGTCAGGGTGGCGATGTTTTGCGCCACTGTGAGGCTGGCAACTGAGGTCTGATCGGGCTGAGTCATTTTTATACTGCTCCGCAACGGTGCAAGGCGTCGATGTCTTGCGAGTTGTAGCCAAGGTCCAGCAGCACTTTGTCAGTGTGTTCGCCCAGCAGGGGCGGGCGGTTCGCCGTGGGGTTGTCGTAACCATTGAACTGAAACGGCAGCTGAATGGCCGGGAAGAGCCCGCTCTCTGGATGCTCGAAGTCGGCAAACACGCCGCGTGCGCGCAAGTGCGGGTCGACCACTACCTCGTCTAGCGTTTTCAGAGGGCCGGCGGGAACACCCGCCGCGTCACAGGCAGCGCAGAGTTGATCGCGAGTCAGCAAGGCGATGGCGTCCATCAAGATCGCCATCACTTCGTCGCGGTGCAGTACACGGCCACTGTTGTGTTGCAGGCGCGGATCAGATCCCAACGATTCCAGGCCAAGCAGGGCGCAGAGCGGATGCCAGTGCTGATCGGCCCCGGTAATGTGTACATAACCGCCATCGGCACATCGGAAACTGGCCGACGGGACACGGCCAGGGTGCTCGGTGCCGAGACGCTCGGGCACTTCATCCAGCGCAAAGTAACGGGCGGCCGCCAAGGCCAGCAGACTGATTTGGCCGTCCAGCATGGAGAAATCAAGGTAGGCGCCCGTGCCTTCTTTTTGCCTGCCTTGAAGCATGGACACGATGCCCAGTGCAATCCACAACCCGGAGCTGAGGTCTGAAACCGGTATCCCTGGTTTCACCGGGCCGCCATCTTTCTCGCCGGTGAGACTCATGATTCCGCTCATGGCCTGAAACACGGTGTCGTAACCCTTGCGACTGGCATAGGGTCCAGTCTGGCCAAACCCGGTGCAGGAGACGTAAAGCAGGCGTGGGTTGAGCGCCTTGAGCACTGGCCAGTCCAGGCCGTATCGCTTGAGTGTACCGACCGGGAAATTCTCCAGGATCACGTCGGCTTCTCCGGCCAGCTTGCGGACTATTTCCTGGCCTTCGACTGTGCGCAGATTGACCGTGATTGATTCCTTGCTGCGATTGAAGGCATAGAAATAGGCACTGCGTTCACGTCCCAGCGCTTCGGCCTGGGCATCCTCGTCCAGGTGGTCAACGTTGTCGCCAGCCTGGCGTACAAAAGGTTCATAGCCTCGGGTCTCGTCACCGTCGAGTGGCTGTTCGACCTTGATCACCCGGGCGCCAAGTTCAGCGAGAATCATCCCGGCAAAGGGGCAGGCCAGGACGCGCGCCAGCTCCACAACCGTTACACCTTCCAGGGGTTTCATGCTGGCGACTCCGTTTGGCGAAAGGCACGCATCTGGGCATTCAATTGCTGACCGATCTTCAGGCCTTCGCTGAAGGGCAATTCAGTGACCCGGTGGAAGATGCTCTTGGTGGCCTGCATTGCCTGCAGTGGATGGGCGGCGATCTGCTGAGCCAGCAGTAGCGCCTCGCCAGGCAAGTCGGCGTCGGCCACAACCCGGTTGATCATGCCCAGTTGCCGAGCCTCATGAGCATCGAGGGTTCGACCGGTGGCGACCAGATCGAAAGCGGCCTTGCGCCCGACATGCTCGACCAGCCCGGCCATCACGATGGCCGCGACGATCCCGTGCTTGACCTCCGGGTAACCGAACCGCGCGCTTTCGCCAGCCAGCGCCAGATCGCAGGACAAAGCCAGCCCGCTACCGCCGCCCATGGCGTAACCATTGACGGCGGCGATCACCGGTTTACTCATCTGTTTGACCAGACCTTGCAATTCTGTGGTCAGCGCGGCGCGACGTTCGACCAGCGATTGATTGTCCGGGGTCAGCACCTTGAACTCGCGGGTGTCGGCCCCCGCACAGAAACCACGGCCCGCACCGGTGACGATCACCACCCGAACCGACGGGTCTGCATCGGCATCCTTCAGGGCCTGGACCAATCCCTCTGTGAGTGCGAAGTTCAAGGCATTGAGTTTATCCGGGCGGTTGAGTGTCAGCGTCTGTACGCCATCCCGGGTTTCACGCAAAACGACCTGATGTTCGGTCATATAAAGTGCTCCTGTCAGGGCTGCATGGCGCGCAGGCGGGCGAGGGCCTGTTCGAGTTCTTCGACGAGTGATTGCATGATTGCGGCGGCGGGCAGCAGTTGATGGATCAGCCCGGCACTTTGTCCTGCTTCCACTTTTCCATTGCTGACATCGCCGTCATACGAGGCTTGTTTCAAACTGGCCGAGGCCAGCAATGAGGCATAGGCGTCGGGGGCAGCCTGTGGCATGCCGTCGCGCTCGGCCTGTTCAACGCGTTCGGTAAAGGCATTGCGCACGCTGCGTACCGGCAGTGCGCCGCGCCCGACCAGGACGGTGTCGTCAATGTCGGCGTCGAGTACTTTTTGCTTGTAGGCGGGGTGCAGGAATGCTTCCTCCGACAGCATGAAGCGCGTGCCTAACTGCACGGCGTCCGCACCCAGGGCGAGCAGCGCGGCAATGCCATATCCGTCGGCGACTCCGCCGCCGGCCACGAGGGGGCAGTCGACTTCCTGCAATACGCGCCGCACGTTGACCAGCGTGCTCACTTCATTGGCCGGCGGATGCCCACCGGCTTCACTGCCAACGACGACCAACCCATCGACTCCCGCAGCGGCAGCCTTGCGTGCGTGCTCGACAAACGCGACGACGTGAAGCCAGGTCGCACCGTAGTCCTTGAAGCGCTGCAAGTGAGCTTTCGGCGAACCTTGGCTGGCAATGATGACCGGTACCTGTTCGGCCACCAGTAAATCCAGTACTTCGTCAGCGCCTTTGCGGTACAGCGGGATGTTCACGGCGAAGGGTTTGTCGGTCAGCTCACGCACCTGACGGAGCGTCTGTGCAAGGTCGGCCAGGCGCATCGGTCCTGCGGCGATCACGCCCAGGCCACCGGCATTGGACACGGCGGCGGGCAGGGCTGCGCAACTGGATGCCCAGCTCATGCCTGCCTGAATGATCGGGTAGCGGATGCCGAGTAACCGGGTCAGGCGGGTGTCGATCGACATGCTTCATTCCTCATCATCATTCTCCGGACTCAGGTTGTACGGATTGTTTTTCTTGAGTTCGCCGTAGTACTCGAGGCTGTTGTTGTAGACGCGATGCATCAGTTCACGCAGTTGCTTGAGCTCGCTAGCCGATAGGCCGCTCAACATGCGTTCGTTCCGCTCGTTGGAGTCATCGAGAATTCGGTCGACCATCTCCTTGCCTTCCGCACTCAGGCAGAGCAGTGCGCTACGCCCGTCCTCAGGGTTGGGTTGGCGCTCGATCAACTCTCTTTTTGTCAGGTTGGTGACGATCCTGCTCATCTGGCTCTTCAACACACTGGCATGCTTGGCGACTTGAACCAGCGGCGCCTGGCCGAGGTAATCGAGAATCGCCAGGGTCCGCCACTCAAGCACCGTGATGGCGAAATGCTGGGGGATGGTCATCGCTGCGATACGACTCGACAGGCCGGCCAGACGTTGCAACTGAACAGAGAACAGGTCGCGCATGTCCGTGGTGATTTCAGGTTCTCGAGCGGCGGCGGCTGTAGTTTTTTTCATAAGGCACCAAAGGCTATCTGGGGAAAGGAATTAGCCTCTCATTGTTCGGGAGTGCAGACCTGAGCTCAACCGTTGAAGCGTGATTGCTGGCGCAATAACGCCAGACTGGCATCCAGCCCTTTGGAGAAGGCTGCAAGCACCAGGTCGACTTCCGCGTCGGTGATGATCAACGGAGGTGCGAACACCACGCTGTCGTTCAGGGAGCGGGCAGTCACCCCATTGGCTTCGGTCTGCTGAGACACGCTCAAGCCGACTTTCCACTCTTTGGGGAATGCGGCCTTGCTGGCCTTGTCGGCCACCACCTCGACACCCCACATCAGGCCGGCACCGCGTACTTCGCCCACCAGCGGATGGTCGGCCAGTTTGCGCAGGCCAGCACCCAGGCGTGCACCGACTTGCTGGGCGTGCGCCGGCAGTTGGCGCTCTTCATAGATATTCAAACATTCCAGTGCAACGGCCGCCGGGACCGGATGGCCGCCATAAGTAAAGCCGTGACCGAAGATGCCGATTTTCTCGCTCTGGCTTTTCATCGCCTGATACACCGGCTCGGAAATCAGCAATGCGGAAATGGGCAAATAGGACGCCGAGAGTGCCTTGGCGCAGGTAATCATGTCGGGCTGCAGGCCGAAGGTTTGCGAGCCCCACCAATTGCCGGTACGACCGAAGCCACAGATGACTTCGTCGGCGACCAGCAAGATGTCGTGGCGCTTGAGCACCTGTTGGATTTTTTCGAAATAGCCAGCGGGTGGAGTGATCACGCCTCCGGTGCCCATCAGCGGTTCGGCGAAAAATGCGCCAATCGTATCGGCACCTTCGCGCTCAATCAGGGTTTCCAGCTCTGCTGCCAGGCGGGTGGAGAACGCTTCTTCGCTTTCACCCGGCAGACCCTCGCGGTAGTAGTGGGGGCAGGTGACATGCAGGAAACCGGGCAGCGGCAGGCCGAAGTCCTGGTGCAAGTGTGCAAGGCCGGTGAGGCTGGCACTGGCAATGGTTGTGCCGTGATAAGCGCGATTACGGCTGATGATTTTGCGACGTTGTGGCTGGCCAATGGCGCTCCAGTAGTACCAGACCAGTTTGATCGCGGTGTCGTTGGCTTCAGAACCTGAACAAGCGAACAACACTTTGGACATTGGCACCGGTGCCAGCGAGATCAAGCGTTCTGCCAACTGGATCGCTGGTTCGGTCGAGCGGTGCGCAAAGTTCTGGTGATAGGGCAGTTGCTTCATTTGCCGCAACGCGGCTTCTTCCAGGCGCGTCTCGCTATAACCCAGCGCGGCACTCCACATGCCCGACATGGCGTCCAGATACTGCTTGCCTTGGTCATCCCAGGTGTAGATGCCCTCACCACGGACCATCACGGTCGGACCGACCTTTTCGTGGTTGGCCAGGTTGGTCTGGCTGTGGATGTGAAAAGCGATGTCGCTGGCGTGTAATGAGCGTGACATGGCGGTACTCCGTTCGGGTCGTGCGACTTGCGTCGTGGGTGCAATTGTTGTTGATGGGGCGGCTTCAATATGGTTGACAATGTGAATCATGTGGTTCATGTTGTCAACTATCTTCTGGTGCTTCAAACGGAAGATGAGCAACGACCGGGGACACGGTCGAGCTGATGGAAAGCTGCGCTAAGGTTTGATCTTTATCTCTGCCTAATAACAAGTCAGCGCTCAGCGGGCGCTAGAAACAGGAGATGGAAAATGTTCGACACCCTGAAGTTTTCAGCAGTAAGGCGACATGTGTTGGCGGTTGCGGGCGCAGCGTTGATCGCTCCGCAGGTTTGGGCGGCCGATCCGTCTACAGTGACCGTCGCAGGCTATGGTGGTGGTCTGCAGGATGCATTGATTGCAACGCTGTGGAAGCCAGCGGCAGAGAAGGCTGGGTTGAAGCTGCGGACCGAGTCGCATGACGGACAACCGGCTGTACGACTGCAAGTGCAATCTGGCAAACCCGCCTGGGATGCCATTCATATCGGCGCCAATGACTGTGCGGCATTGTCCAAGCAGGGGATGCTCGAACCCTTGGACTACTCCGTGATCGATGCCAAAGGCATACCTGAACTGGCGCGGGACAAGAACTGGATCGCTACCAACAGCTATTCAGTGGTCATGGGCTGGCGCACCGACAAATTCAAGGTCGGCCCGAAGAACTGGAAAGAGTTTTGGGACGTGAAGAAGTTTCCAGGTCGTCGTGCGCTTTCCGTCGCACCGGATGAAATGCTTGAAGTGGCCTTGCTGGCCGATGGCGTGCCGCGCGATCAACTCTATCCCCTGGATATCAAGCGTGGCCTCGCTTCGCTGGAAAAGATCAAACCTTACGTCGCTGTCTGGTGGACCTCCGGTGCTCAATCCGCGCAACTGATCAAGGATGGCGAGGTCGATCTGATCGCGATCTGGAGCAGCCGTGTCGATTCTGTGGTGAAAGACAAAGCACCGGTGGCCTATACCTATGAAGATGGCCTGCTCGGTTATGGCTGCATGGCCATCCTCAAGGGCGCCGGGAATGCGCCGGGGGCGCAGAAGCTGATTGCCAATTCCGTATCTGCGCCGATTCAGGCCCGAATTCCGACCATGATGGGCTACTACGGCCCGACCAATAGCCTGGCTTTCGATCAACCTGGTGTTCCGGCCGATGCACTGAACAGCTCCAACATGTCGCCCGACAACAGAGCCAAGCAGGCGCTGATGGACCCTCGCTGGTGGGGCGACCATGTCACAGATGTTCAGGAAGACTACAAAGAGTTGATCGCACGGTAATTGGTTTTTTGTGGAGGTCGGAGTTATGCAAGGCAATATTGCGATTCGGGATGTCTATAAAGGTTACGGATCATTTACTGCGATCGATCATGTATCCCTGGACGTCAATCCTGGTGAGTTTCTTACCCTTCTCGGCCCTTCAGGGTCGGGGAAAACGACCTTGCTCAATGTGCTGGCCGGCTTCATTCGCCCGGACTCGGGAAGCATCAAGGTCGATGGCGTAGAGTTTTTGGATTGTCCGCCACATAAACGGGATATCGGCATGGTGTTTCAGAACTATGCGCTGTTCCCGCATATGACCGTTGCAGAAAACGTTGCTTATCCCTTGCGCTTGCGCAAGGTCAGCGGCGCGGAGCGAACCCGTCGGGTCAAAGCGTCTCTTGAAATGGTGCAGATGGATCATCTCAGTGAGCGTGGCATTCATCAGTTATCGGGCGGTCAGCGTCAGCGTGTCGCGCTAGCCAGGGCCATGGTGTTCGAGCCGAAAATCATGCTGATGGACGAGCCGCTTTCAGCACTCGACAAGAACCTGCGCGAGCACATGCAACTTGAGCTCAAGCGCCTGCATGCCCGATTGGGGATGACCACGATTTATGTCACCCACGATCAGAAGGAAGCCTTGACGCTGTCCCACCGCATTGCGGTGTTGAACAAGGGCAAACTGGCGCAACTGGATACCCCGGACGCACTCTACGAGCGTCCGCTTGATCGTTTTGTTGCGGGTTTCATTGGCGAGAGTTGTTTTTTTCCCGTGGGGGAGAGTGGTGATGCCGTCCTGTTCCAGGGACGGGCGCTGAAACTGCCGTTGGGCACGGCGCTCAGGCATTCACAACGCCGAGTGCTCATGGTGCGACCTGAGCGCCTGCAATGGCAGGCTCCGGCGGATGCCAGCGCGATGAACCGGATCGATGCAGTCGCACGCGACGTGGTGTATCAGGGCGACAGTTATCACGTCGGTCTGGTGTTACCTGACGGTAGCGAGCTCACGGCTCGCCATCAAAAGGGCTTTCGTGATGTCGCGGTACCGACACCCGGTGCTGCGGTTCAGCTTTGGCTGCATGCCGAGGACACCTTGCTGGTGACGGAGGGCGCATGAATGCCGATCTTCCCCCTCGTCAAAAGCTCCAGAGGGTCACGCCCATGAAACAAGTCAGTCTTTCCGCTCGCACCGGCGGCGCTACCATCGGAGGCGAAGACCCGATGGTCCATCGCCTGGCGATGGCCGAACTCAAGGAACGCTGGGCGCTGCTTTCCCTGACGTTGCCGGGCTTCATTCTGGTGTTTGTGGTGTTGGCGGTGCCCTTGGGGTGGCTGTTCTGGTTGTCGGCCTTCGACAGTAGCGGTGCGCTGACCCTGGACAACTACCTGCGTTTGCTAAGACCTGTGTACCTGAGCAGCTTCATCATTACCTTTCAGATGGCGTTCTGCGTCACGCTGATTTGCGTGCTGCTGGGATATCCACTGGCGTACCTGCTGTCGCAACTGCCCGAACGCGCCAGCCAGATCTGCATGGCTTTCGTATTGCTGCCGTTCTGGACTTCGATTCTGGTTCGTACCTACGCCTGGTTGGTGTTGTTGCAGCGCCAGGGGATCATCAATAACTGGTTGCTCGATCTGGGCCTGATCCATGAGCCACTGGCGCTGGTGAACAACTTCTTCGGAACCGTCATCGGCATGGTCCACGTCATGTTGCCGTTCATGGTGCTGCCGCTCTACGACAAGATGAAAAACATTGATCCGTTGTTGATGTCGGCAGCGGCCAATTGTGGCGCCACACCGGCCCAGGCGTTTCGTCAGGTCTTTCTGCGATTGTCGCGGCCTGGACTGGCTTCGGGTATCACGCTGGTCTTTGTGATTTGCCTGGGCTTTTACCTGACACCGGCATTGTTGGGCGGTGGCAAGGTGTCGATGTGGTCGATGAAGATCAGCGACACCATTGCCCTGTACGGTAACTGGGGCGCCGCGAGTGCACTGGGAGTGGCCTTGCTGGTCGCCACGGTGTTGATCCTCTGGGGCATGCGTAAACTGTTCGGGCTCAACGAACAAGGGAGGAACGGCTGATGTTCAAGCTCAATCAAGCGGTGACGCCGACGCAGATTACCCATGCACACCGGCTCTGGTTATACGTCCTGGTCGGGTTGATCCTGTTGTTCTTGATCATTCCATGCCTGATTGTGATCCCGATGTCGTTTTCCGCCTCGCAGTACCTGGAGTTTCCGCCACGGGAGTGGAGCCTGCGGTGGTACGAGGCTTATCTGGGATCGCCGGAATGGATGATGGCGACCTGGGTCACGGTGAAAGTGGCGGTGATGTCGACCTGCATCGCTACGGTATTGGGGACGCTGGCAGCCTATGGCCTGTCGCAAGTACGCGGTGGCGCGGCGAAGCTGGTCAATAGCCTGATGATGCTGCCGATGCTGGTGCCAATCATTCTGGTGGCGGTGGGTGTGTTTTTTGTCTATTCGCGTACAGGTCTGAACAATTCCATCACCGGCCTGGTGCTGGCGCATAGTGTGCTGGCGATACCTTTTGTGCTGATTGCGGTGGGCAATGGTCTTCAGGGGTTCGACATGAATCAGGAAATGGCCGCACGCAGCCTGGGTGCTTCACGTCCCTGGGCCTTTCTGACGGTGACGCTGCCGCAGCTGCGACTATCGATCTGTTCCGGCGCGCTGTTTGCCTTCATCGCGTCATTCGATGAGGTGGTCATTGCGCTGTTCATTGTCGGCGGCGAAAGCTCCACGCTGCCCCGCCGGATGTTCGCCAATATCCGCGATCAGATCGATCCGACCGTGGCCGCGGTATCGACCTTGATGATTGTCCTGTCGATCCTGTTACTGGTGGCGATGCAGTACATCAAGAGCCTGGAGCGTCGTCAGCAGCATTGATGCGGTTCATGCCCTGTCGACATGTCCCTTTGGAGACATAGGCAGTTGACGTTGTGCATCCGAAGATGACGTTCGGGGAATTTGCCCTGAACGAGATATTGGAGGATCACCGCGTGGACAGACCGATAACATCAGCGCCGACGGCGGCCGTTACCCCGTCAGGGATCAGCTATCAAAGTGTGGAAAGCGGTTACTTTGAACAACGTCGCCTGCAACGTCATGCAGGCTTTTTCACCTTGCTGATTCTTGGCGTCGGGGCGGTGGTGGCGGGTCAGTACTCCGGTTGGAACCTGGGCTTGGCACAAGGCTTCGGTGGCATGGCTTTAGCCTTGCTGATCATCGCCTTGATGTACCTGTTTCTCTGCTCGTCAATCGGTGAAATGGCGGCTGCGCTGCCGCACACTGGTGGTGCCTACTCCTTTGCTCGTACCACGATGGGGCCTTGGGGCGGATTCAGCACAGGGCTTGCGGAGAACATCGAATTCATTCTGGCCCCGGCCGGCAACATGTTTTTCATGGGCGCCTACCTGACTGCCATTTTCGGTACCGGACCCGAGTGGCAACCTGTCTGGTGGGTGGTCGGGTATGCCTGCATGTTGCTGTTGTCGAACCGGGGCCTGGGGGTGTCGATGCGCGCTGTCGTGCTCATCACGCTGGCGGCAGTATCGGTGTTGGTGGTGTTCTTTATCGCGGCTTACCCGCATATGGATTTCGCCGGCAAGGCCTTGAACCTTGCAACTGACGCAGCTGGAAAGCCGATTGAATTGGAGGGCGGTAACGGGCCATGGCTGCCGTTCGGCCTTACAGGCGTCATGCTTGCGTTGCCGTTCGCCGTTTACATGTTCCTGGCCATTGAGCAATTGCCGCTGACTGCCGAGGAGTCGCACAACCCGACCCGCCATTTGCCGCTGGCATTGGTCTGGGGCACTGTGATTCTTGCGGTACTGGCGCTGGGCGTGTTGTTTTTCAGTGCATCGATCGGCGGCGGCAGCTTTTTCATGAGCACTTCGTCAGAGCCGTTGCTCGATGGCTTCAGGGAGCTGTTCGGGCACACCGCGAGCAAGCTGTTGTCAGCGGTGGCAGTGCTGGGTCTGGCGGCGTCGTTCCTGGCGGGAAGCTTTGCCGCGGGACGCAATATCTACTCGCTGTCTCGCGCCGGTTACTTGCCGACAGGGCTTTCGGTGACCCACCCGACCCGCAATACCCCCAACATTGCTCTGGCCACCGGGGCTGCGGCTGCATTGAGTATCCTGATGCTGTGCTGGTTCACCTTCGGCAAGGATAACAACCCTTTGATGGGCGGGATCCTGGTGAGCATGATCGTGTTCGCCGGAATGATTTCCTACATTTTGCAAAGCGTCGCCTATATTCGTTTGAAGCGCTCCTTTGCCAGTTTGCACCGGCCTTATCGCAGTCCTTACGGGATATTCGGGGCGATTGCGGTGATCGTGATTGCATTGGCGACGCTGATTTATCAGTTTCTCGATCCTCTGTACAAATGGGCTGCACTCGCTGCCGCCTGCTGGTACCTGATCGGGATGGCCTATTTCGCTTTCTACCGTCGTCATCGCCTGGTGTTGTCACCTGAAGAAGCATTCGCCGTGAGTGGTGGCCGTGAAGGAAATCCGCAATGAGTAAAGTCAAGCAATTGCAAGGCAAGGGCCGTCTGGCCGGCAAAGTGGCCATTATTACCGGCGGAGCCGGTGGATGCGGCGCCGCCGCAAGCCGGCTGTTCGCCGCGGAAGGAGCCAAGGTGGTCATTATCGACTTGAATGGCGATGCCGCCGTCAATCTCGCGACGCAGATCATTGCCGATGGTGGTCAAGCGTTTGGAGTGGGGGCCGATGTCTCGCAGGCCGTCCAGGTGCGTGAAGCCGTTGCGCGCGGGCTGGCTGAATTTGGCCCGGCGGATGTGCTGTTCAACCACGCCGGCACGTTGATCGTAAAACCCTTTCTGGACGTGCAGGAGCATGAGTGGGACTGGCTTTTGGCGGTCAATGTCAAAAGCATGTACCTGGTGACCCAAGCGGTGCTTCCACAAATGCTTGCCAAGGGGGCCGGCAGCATCGTTTGCACCTCGTCGATTTCCGCGCAATACGCGACCCCGGGGGAGGTCGTGTACAACGCGAGCAAGGGCGCTTGCCAGATGTTCGCACGCGCCATAGCCGTCGAGTTTCGTGACCGGGGGATTCGCTGCAATGCGGTCGCACCGGGGTTTATCCGCACCCCTCACGGCGAGCGGGAAATGCGCGACTTGCAGGCCATGGGCGTGGATGCCAGTGAAGAGGCGATCAGCCTGCAACAGGGCCGTCTGTGCGAGCCTGAAGAGGTGGCCCGTGCAGCACTGTTTTTAGCCAGCGACGAGGCATCATTTGTAAGTGGTACGCAGCTGTTCGTGGACAACTGTTTTTCCGCTGTCTGAGTCATCCGTGGCAGGAAATGTGCTTGTTTTTTATCGCTGGATTCAGGGTGCGCCTATGCGGTTCGGCGCACCGGATAAAAACAAGGAGATGGCATGGCAACTTCAGTTTCGCAGCCTGGGTGTGGCATGGAGGCCACGCCTGTTCTTGGCACATGGCACGCGGCGACGCCCGGTTTGGTTGCACAATTGCAGTGTGATGGCTTTACCCCACAGTTGGACGAAGCTCTGCAGGCTCTGGTGATTTTCGACCAGAGCTGTGTGCTGTTTTACCCGTCGGGTGGCTCGCCACTGTTACTGCACGACAACCTGCAAGGCATTTCCGAGCCTGGGGCGATGCATAACTACCTCAGCGGGACTTACTTGCTGGATCCGGTCTACACGGCCTGTGCGCATGGCCAGGCGACAGGCCTGTACCGCATGAGCGAACTGGCCCCTGACGCCTTCTTCGAGGGTGATTATTTCAATTCGCCGGATGTGCATCCCTGCATCTCGATGCAGTCAGGCACGTTGTCCGAAGAAATCGTATTCATCTGCGCTTTGCCAGGCGTTGGTCATCTGGCCTATTCATTGATGCGATTGAATGCCTCTGCGAAGTTTTCACCTGCGCAGATTGAAGCTTTGCAAAGCTGCCAGGCAATGGTCGCTGTGTTGTTGCAACGCCACTACCAGGGCGTTGGCGCTCACGTCGATGACAGTGCGCTGGCTTTGAGAGAGCATCTGAACAGCGCATTTTCGCGTTTTGCCGCTGATCAACTGACCCCTCGTGAACAATTGATCGTCAGCATGATCCTGCGCGGTCACTCCAGCCTGTCGATCTCGCTGCACCTTGGCATCGCTGAAGGCACGGTGAAAAACCACCGCAAACACCTCTATTGCAAGCTCGGCATTTCCAGCCAATCCGAGTTGTTTCATCTGTTCGTGAATTTTGTACTCAGTCACACAGCGAGTATGCCGCTCGCCATTGCAGGTAGCGCGATACAGTTCCAGGAAGCATTTGCCAGTTAAGGCGCCTGGGATTTACCCGCTTTTTGCGATGAATTCAGCGACCAAAAAAAGCACGGACAGAGGTCCATGCTTTTTTATTCTGTCCGGATGCTGACAGGTCACTCGAAGTAGATGGTCTTGGCCGAATCGTACGCCGGTGCATCGAAGCTGATGAACAGCGCCGATTGCTGACCCTCGACGTAATACTTGTGTGGGACATTCTGCGGGATGGAAACGTAATCGCCGGTCTTCAGAATGCGGTCCTCGGTCGGGGTTACGACCCGTGCACTGCCGCTGAGAAGGATCAGTGAATGATCGGCGTCGGGATGGCTATGGTTTTTTAACTCGGAGAACATTTCTACAAGATTCACGCGCTTCTCCGGCGTTTTTATCAGCGTCCAGCCTCGGTCACTGGGATCATTCCAGCCGGGAGGACTGGTCATCACTGATTGTTGTTTCTTGACGACGGGAGTGGGGCCGGAACTGTTTGTCGAGAAATCAGCAGCGGTGGCCTTTGCCATGTCGATGGTGGGCACATCAAAACCCAGTAGCAGGACTTTCTCCTGGTTTTGCGGGGTCATCTGGTAGGCCTGGCCGGGAGGAATCGCCACGTAATCGCCTGCTGTCGCGGTGACTTTCCGGTCAGCGAAATGGAACAGCACGGTGCCCTGCAAAACGATCAGCGTGCGCTCGCCGATGTCATGGCTGACAACCGGCGATTGTTGGTCGAGCTGGACCAGCGTGGTACGTGACGATGCGGTTTTGTGCATTTCCCAAATCTGCTGGCCGAGCAGGGTTTCGTTCGCCGGGCCCCTTATCAAATCGTCCCGTTCAACCAGCAGCAACTTATCACTGGCGAAGACCGGTGTTGAAAGCAAAAGCACCCCACAGATCAATCGGGTTTGCCGCGCAACAGTGTTGAGACTGAGCATTTCTACACCTCTTCGTTGGATGATGTCGTTTGGGAAACAGTGGTGGGCAACAGTGGATTCAACCCACTGCGCAGGACCCGGCTATGCAGTTCACGGCCAAGCGCGGCTTCGCATTCGGCGGCGACGTCGAGCAGGCGGTCCAGGTCTATACCTGTGCGTACGCCCATCGATTCCAGCAGGTTGACCCAGTCTTCGGTACTGACGTTGCCGGTGTGTCCGCCGCCATACTTGACCTTGGCCGGATGGCCGCCGACACCACCGAAGGCGCAGTCGTACCAGGTGACCCCAGCTTCGAGCGCGGCGACGTAATTCACCAGCCCGGTCGCGCGAGTGTCGTGGAAATGAGCAATCGGAGTGATCTCGGGAAAGGTCGCAAGCACGGCACTGAACAGGCGCTTGACGCTCTGCGGCGTCGCGACACCGGTGGTATCGCCAAGGGTGACGAACTTCACGCCGCGCTTGGCAAACTGCTCCACATCCGCCAACACGCTGGCCTCGCTGACGCGACCCTCGAACGGACAACCAAAAGCCACGGATACAGTACCGATCAAGCGGAATTGATTGAGGGCCTTTTCGGCCATCTGCTGAATATTGAGCCATTGATCTGCACGGCTGCGCTTAAGGTTTTTCAGCGAGTGCGACTCAGAAGCGGACACCAGTAAACTGATTTCATTTGCGCCATGCCCGGCAGAGAGGTCGCCGACAGCTCGCTCGACGGCTCGCACGTTGGCGCAGGTCGCTTTGTAGAACACGCCGGCCCGACGCTGCAGGGTCGCCAACAGAGAACTGGCATCGGCAAATTGCGGAATCACGGCAGGATTGGAGTAGGACGTCGCCTCGACCCTCTGAAAGCCGATTTCGGCGAATCGCTCCACCAATCGGCGTTTTGTGGGTGTGGGCAGAAAGTTCGGTTCGTGCTGCAGACCGTCGCGGGCGAAGCATTCACACAGAGTGACGTCTCTCATTGGGACCCCTGAGGTGGTAACGGAACATGGTTGACATGGTGAACTAAATTTACGAGTATATGGTTGATAGTGTCAACCTGTTGCTGCGTATTTCGTTACCGCTCATGCGTTGCCGATACCTTTGCAATCGCTTGTGTTCAATACCCATTTGCGAGGAAAGATCCATGTACACCGACCTGTTGTTTTACATCGACGGCCAATGGACTGCCGGCAGCGCTGGCAACACTGCAGCTGTGATCAATCCTTCGACGGGCGAGACGCTCGGGCAATTGCCGATAGCTTCGAATGAAGATCTGGACGCCGCATTGGCAGCGGCAGCGAGCGGCTTTGGGATTTGGTCCACGACATCTGCCTACGACCGTTCAGGCATCTTGCGGCGAGCGGCTTTGCTGGTACGTGAACGCCACGCGCTGATGGCAGAGTGCATGACGCTGGATCAGGGCAAGCCAATGGCGGAGTCGACCATGGAAGCCAAAAGCGCGGCCGACCACATTGAGTGGTATGCCGAAGAAGGGCGACGCGCCTATGGCCGCATCGTGCCTTCACGCAATGCGGCGGTACGCCAGCTGGTGGTGCGCGAGCCAGTCGGTCCGGTAGCCGCTTTTACACCGTGGAACTTCCCGATCAATCAAGCGGTACGCAAAATAGCAGGGGCTCTGGCTGCTGGCTGCAGCATCATCATCAAGGCGCCAGAGGAGGCTCCGGGAGCAGTGATCGAGCTGGTGCGCTGTTTCCACGATGCGGGTGTGCCCAAGGGCGTGCTGAACCTTGTGTTCGGTAACCCTGCGCACATCTCCGATTACCTGATCAGGTCACCGATTATTCGAAAAGTGTCCTTTACCGGCTCGACTGCCGTAGGTCGACAACTCGGTGCCCTGGCCGCGACACACTTGAAATTGACGACCATGGAATTGGGTGGGCACGCGCCGTTTATCGTCTGCGAGGATGCCGATGTAGAGGCTGCCGCCGCATTGGCCTGCACCCTCAAATTCCGCAATGCCGGACAGGTATGCGCTTCACCCTCGCGCTTCTATGTGCATGACGCAGTATTTGATCTTTTCTCTCGGCGATTTACCGAACTGGCGGGACAGCTCAAGGTGGGCGACGGTTTCGACCCAACCAGCCAGATGGGGCCACTAGCTAATGCTCGACGCTTGATGATGGTTCAAGAGTTGATCGCCGATGCCCGTGACCTCGGTGCCAAGGTGCTGACAGGCGGAAGCCGGATCGGCAGCACGGGCCATTTTTTCCAACCGACGCTATTGACCGACCTGCCGGAGCAGGCGCGTCTTCTCAATGAAGAGCCTTTTGGTCCGGTGGCGCCATTGTTGCGTTTCAATGATCTGGACAGCGTGATAGCGCAAGCCAACAGTCTGGAGTACGGGCTGGCGGCGTTTGCATTCACCCGGTCATTGAAGACCGCGACTGAGTTGGGTAATCGCCTGCAAGCCGGGATGGTTTCGATCAACCACTTTGGTTTGGCCCTGCCGGAAACGCCATTCGGTGGCATCAAGGCCAGCGGTCACGGCAGTGAGGGCGGAACTGAAGGTCTGGATGCCTATCTGACGACCAAGTTCATTAGCCAGGTAGGCGTCTGAAATTAATGGGATTTTCTGCTAAATGTCAGGGAGGCTAATCCCTGTATTTTCCGAGTTGTCGAAAGACAGCCCCATGACCGCTCAGTCCACGAAAACGGGGCTGTCATGGGTTTTGAAAAAAATGGCCATGTCTGGTGTGGAGTGACCCAGGCCTTCCTGGACGCACTTACTGCCGGATTAACCGCTATCAGTAGCGAATCATCACTGACTTGAGCTCGGTGTAGTCATCAATAAACGCACTGCCAAACTCGCGCCCCACACCTGAGGATTTGTTACCTCCGAAGGGCACCGCGGGATCAAGCATTGTGTGCATGTTCACCCACACCGTCCCGGCGTTGATCGCAGGCACCATGCGCAGGGCCTTGCTCAGGTCGTTGGTCCAGAGGCTGGCACTCAAGCCGTAAGGCGTGTTGTTCATCAACTCCAGCAGTTCTTCTTCGGTGTCGTAAGGGAAGAAGGTCGCAATCGGGCCGAATGTTTCTTCGTTGAGCAGCGTGTCGTTGACGCTGTTGGCGAGAATCACCGTCGGTTCAACGTAGCAGCCTGGGCCGTCGATCAGGTTGCCACCGTGAATGATGGTGTTGTTTTCGGCGCGGGCCTTGGCGAAGTACTCGCCGAGTTTCAGCTGATGTTGGCGATTGGTGACTGGGCCGAATTCGGTGAGCTCATCCAGTGGTGAGCCGATGTTGAGCGTGCTCAAGCGTTGGGCCAGTTTGTCCATGACCGGATCGATCTGTGAACGATGGACGAAGAAGCGTTCGGCGGCTGCACAGATTTGCCCGGAGTGCAGGAACCCGGCTTCGATGATGCCATCGGCGGCCTTGTCCAGATCGACATCGCGCAGGAAGCCAGCAGAGTTTTTGCCACCCAGTTCCAGCGTTGCGCGGGTCAACCCGGCGCCCATGGCACTGCGGCCGACGGCAATGCCGGTGGGCACGGAGCCGGTAAATGAAACCTTGTCGGTTCCCGGGTGCTCGACCAGTCCTTTGCCAATCAGTCCACCGCCAGTCAATACGTTCAGGGCGCCGGCCGGGAGTCCGGCTTCAATGGCCAACTCGGCAATCCGCAGGATGGTCAGAGGAGTGAATTCACTGGGTTTGATGATGATGCTGCAGCCGGTCACCAGCGCCGAGGCGAGTTTCCAGATGGCGATCATGGTAGAGAAGTTCCACGGCACGATGCCGACTACCACCCCGACGGGTTCGCGAAGGGTGAAAGCGGTATAGCGTTCGCCAGCGAAGGAGGGCAGTGACGGGGTGATGGTCTGACCGCTGATCTTGGTTGCCCAGCCAGCGTAGTACCGCAGAAAGTGTGCGGCCTGGTCGACTTCGAAGGCCCGGGATATCTGGATGATCTTGCCCGATTGGCAGGTTTCTATCTGCGCCAGTTCTTCGCGGTTCTGCTCCAGTAGGTCGGCCAGTTTCAACAGCACGTTGCCACGGATTGCCGGTGCCACTTGGGACCATTGTTTGAAGCCGCGGTTGGCCGACGCTACGGCCGCATCGAGATCGACCGGATCTGCGTCGGCGACTCGGGAGATAATCTGGCCGGTAGCAGGATTGATCACCTCCAATGTCTGGCTGGAATGACTCTGAACGTAGCCACCGTCGATGAACAGTGCATGGTTTCGACTCAGGAAGGCTTCAACTTGAGGCAGCAGCGGGATTTCGCTCATGGGGTTTTCCTGGTGGCGAACAAAGAAAAACCCGAGGTTAATCCATGGGCTCCAGGCTGGCTTGACTGTGGCTGCCGCAGCCTATGTCTCTGGCTGCCAGAGCAATTCGAAGCCTTGGAGTATTGCCTTTGAAAAGTACAATCTTGACTCTGGAAGGTGCATTTTCGGGTGGCATGGCTCGCTCCATACTGGCCCTGCATCCAGCGCTACTCGTCGATTCGGGTAGTTGGCCGGGTATCCAATAATAAGCAGGGCCATCCATGAAAAAGCCAAACCCGCTCCTTGAAGACCTCAAGTCCATTCTGCCGGCCATCGCTGCCAACGCCTTCCAGGCCGAACAGGATCGCAAGGTCCCCGACGAGAACATTGCACTGCTCAAAAGCATCGGCATGCATCGGGCCTTTCAGCCGAAGAAGTTCGGGGGAATGGAAATATCGCTGCCGCAATTTGCCGATTGTATCGCGTTGCTCGCGGGCTCTTGCGCCAGCACCGCCTGGGCCATGAGTCTGCTCTGCACACACAGCCATCAACTGGCACTGTTCTCGGCCGAACTGCAGCAGGAAGTCTGGGGCGATGACCCGGACGCTACGGCCAGCAGCAGTATCGCGCCGTTCGGTCGCACCGAAGAAATTGAAGGAGGCGTACTGTTCAGCGGCGAAATGGGCTGGAGCAGCGGTTGCGATCACGCCGAATGGGCGATCGTCGGGTTCCGCCGCAAGAATGCTGAAGGCACTCAGGACTACTGCTTCGCGGTACTGCCGCGCAGTGATTATCAGATACGTGACGACTGGTTCGCCGCCGGCATGAAAGGCAGCGGCACCAAGACCTTGATCATCGACAACGTGCGGGTGCCGGAACACCGCATCCAGAAAGCCAAGGACATGATGGAAGGCAGATCCGCAGGTTTCGGCCTGTACCCTGACAGCAAGATTTTTTACTCGCCGTATCGTCCTTACTTCGCCAGCGGTTTTTCCACCGTGAGCCTGGGTGTTGCCGAGCGGATGCTTGAGGTGTTCCGCGAAAAGACCAAGACCCGCGTGCGTGCCTACACCGGTGCGGCGGTCGGTGCGGCGACTCCGGCGTTGATGCGTCTGGCCGAGTCGACTCATCAGGTTGGCGCTGCCCGGGCCTTTCTCGAGAAGACCTGGCAGGAACACGCCGAACACAGTGAGCAGCAACGTTATCCGAGCCGCGAGACCCTGGCGTTCTGGCGCACCAATCAGGCCTATGCCACCAAAATGTGCATCCAGGCCGTGGACCGTTTGTTCGAAGCCGCTGGTGGTAACGCCTGGTTTGAACAGAACGAGATGCAGCGACTGTTCCGCGATTCGCACATGACGGGTGCGCATGCCTACACCGACTATGACGTCTGTGCGCAGATCCTCGGCCGCGAACTGATGGGCCTGGAACCTGATCCGAGCATGATCTGAGCCCGCCTCTCATAACAACAATCAGGACTGCTCACGCAAGCAGTCCGGGAGACTTGCATGTCTGATAACAGCGCTTGCGCAGCCACTGAAACCACTTTCGACCCACGGGCATTTCGCCGGGCATTGGGCAACTTCGCCACTGGCGTGACCGTGGTGACGGCCGCCACCGCGTCCGGGCGCAAAGTCGGAGTGACCGCCAACAGCTTCAACTCGGTATCCCTCGATCCGCCGCTGGTGTTGTGGAGTATCGACAAACGCTCCAATAGTCACGAGGTGTTCGAGCAGGCCAATCATTTCGCGGTCAACGTACTGGCGGCGGACCAGATTGATCTGTCCAATAATTTCGCCCGCCCCAAGGAAGACCGCTTCGCCGAGATCGAGTACGAATCAGGGGAGGGTGGTTCGCCGGTGTTCGCCGATTGCTCGGCGCGTTTCCACTGCGAGAAGTATCAGCAGGTAGACGGTGGTGACCACTGGATCATGATTGGGAAAGTGGTGGCCTTCGATGATTTCGGTCGCTCACCGTTGCTCTATCACCAAGGCGCCTATTCGATGGTGCTGCCGCACACCCGCATGACCAAACAAGATGGCAGTCCGCGCCCTACCAGTCATTTCCAGGGGCGCCTCAGCCACAACCTGTATTACCTGATGACTCAGGCGGTGCGGGCCTATCAGTCCAGCTATCAGCCCCGGCAGTTGTCTACTGGCCTGCGTACCAGCGAGGCGCGGATGCTGATGGTGCTGGAAAGTGATGCCGGCTTGAGTGTGAACGAGCTGCTGCGGGAAGTAGCGATGCCAGTACGGGAGATCGATGAGGCGGTGGCCAATCTGAAACGCAAGGGGTTGGTTAACGATGATGACAGTCGAGTGCGGCTGACCACTGCGGGTATCGAACAGACAGACGATCTTTGGTCTATTGCGCAGGAGCAGCAGGACAAGGTGTTCGCTGATTTCAGCGACGAGCAGATCGAAACCTTCAAGGCAGTATTGAAGACCCTGATCAGGCAGTGTTGATAATTGTCGAAATGCACTTAACGGCGCCCTAATGCGCCGTTTTTCGTGTGTACCCAGCCTTGTAGGTGGTGTTCAGGAGCTGCACACGGCAGCTCCTGAACGGCGTCAGAAAGGCACGGCCACCGTGAGTTGGCTATAGACGTTGGTGCCGTTGCCTCCCACCTGGTTACCGCCATTGCTTGCATCTTTATCAGGCTTATACAGGCCAAGCAGTGGGGTGATGATGAGGTGTTCGTTCACGGCCCATTCGGCGTACAGATCCAGTTCACGGCCATCGAGGTTCAGTGCTTCGCTCTTGTGCAATGTCTTGAAGTCGAAGAACAGCGCACCGATAGTCACCGCGTCGACGGGTTTGACCTTCAAGGCAACATGCTGGACTGACGTATTGCTGTTGAACGGGCCGGAATAGTTGGCGGCGACTTCACCCTGGAACCAGGTGCCGTAGCCTCGACTGAACCCATTGAACATCGAGTCCCAGTCTTTCGAATAGCGGCTGTAGCGGTAAGTGACGTCGGGCGACCAGGGCAGGTCGGCGAAGGTGTAGCCGGCTTCGGTGTACCAGGCTTTTTCCGGCCCGGCATCTTTATCCTGCCAGGCATATTCGAAAGAAAAATGCGCGTGTTCGATGCCGGCATTACCCGCTCCGCGCAGGCTGTAGATGTTCATGCCGTCACGTTGTTTCTGGAAGTCGCTGGCGTAGCGGTCGTCGACGTCGATACCGTGAATGTAGGTCAGGCCCAGAGTGCCTGGTTCTGCCGTGTATTCCAGGGTTCCCGCGGCCATCTCGGTGTTGGCTTGGGAGCGATTGTCGGACTTGATCCACATCATGCTGCCGTGTACTCCGTCCTTGCCTCCCAGGCGCACAACGGCAGTCTCATCGAATGCATGGCGAGCAGCCAGGTAATAGGCGCCTCCGCGATTGAGCTTGCCGTCGGCAGGTCCCTTGCCAAAATTCAGGCCGTCGTCGTTGATGATGAAACCGTCGCCCAGAGTAATAACCTGGCGGCCAAAAGACAGGTCCACACCGTCCTTGCCCAGGACCGGAAAGAGTTCGCCTGAACGCCATCCCGCAAACGCTTCATCGAATTTCGTGGTGCGTTCGGTGCCGTCGGTTATTCCCGCTGCATCGCCATCGCCCCAGGTGCCGGAACTGACCAGATTTGCCGTGCCATACACGCTGCCAGCGCCTCCCAGTGTTTGATCAACACTCAGCCCATACTTAATGAAGCCTTCGCGCCAACTGGAACCGCCGGTGGTGCCGTCATAATTTTTGCGGCTATTGAACATCCCGTATACAGCCAGAAAATTACCGGTCACCTTGGTGTCGTTATCGGCGTACAACTCGTAGGCGTTGGCTGATGAATGTGTGATCAGCAGTGCAGCACCCAAGCTGACAGCGGCGGGCAGTGATCGTTTTTTGCGCATGTGCTCCATTGTTACGTTCCCCGGTATTGTTGGACAGCCAAATGGTCGAGGGCGCATTAGGGCAATCGTAAAAGGGCCAAGTCTTTCACCTGCGTGCCACAGAATTGACCCTGTCAGCCAGGTAATACGCCTTGGCAGGCAGCAACAAAACCGTCGGCAGACATGGGCAAGACGATGAGGGCGAGAGGGGCGCAAAGTGATTCTGCACACGAAGCCGATTTGATCAGGGACTGGCTGGGGAAGGCGTAAACGCCGGCTCCTTGAACGGCTTAATAATTCCACTAAGAAATCCGCTTTTGAGGATCCGCACCATGTCGATCAATGACAGGCTCACAGAACACCTGAAACGAGGTAGCGTTGGTTTTCCCACCGCGTTAGCCAGCACCATTGGCCTGATCATGGCCAGCCCGGTCATTCTCACGGCCACCATGGGTTTTGGAATCGGCGGCAGCGCTTTTGCGGTGGCCATGCTGATCGCGGTGGTCATGATGCTGGCCCAGGCAACCACCTTCGCTGAGGCCGCCTCGATCCTTCCGACCACCGGTTCGGTCTACGACTACATCAATTGCGGTCTGGGACGGTTCTTCGCAATCACCGGCACGTTGTCGGCGTACCTGATCGTGCATGTGTTTGCGGGCACCGCTGAAACCATTCTGTCCGGGGTCATGGCGCTGGTGAACTTCGAGCACCTCAATACACTGGCGGAGTCTGCCGGTGGTTCCTGGTTGCTCGGCGTAGGATTTGTCGTTGTGTTCGCGATTCTCAATGCCTTCGGCGTCAGCGCTTTCGGCAGGGCGGAGATCATTCTGACCTTCGGCATGTGGACCACGTTGATGGTGTTCGGGGTACTGGGTTTGATCGCCGCGCCGGCAGTGCAACTGGATGGCTGGTTCGGGGTGTCGTTGGTGGGCACGGACCTGATCACAATTCTGTCGCTGGTGGGCATGGCGATGTTCATGTTCGTCGGTTGCGAGTTCGTCACCCCGTTGGCGCCGGACTTGCGCAATTCGGCCAAGGTCATGCCCAAGGCGATGATTTTGGGATTGTTGAGTGTTGCCACCTGCATGTTCATCTATGGCGCCGCGATGAAGCGCCAGGTCGAGAACGTACTACTGGATGCCGCCACAGGCGTGCATCTGCTCGACACGCCCATGGCCATCCCGAAATTTGCTGAGCAGGTCATGGGGCATGTCGGCCCGTTGTGGCTGGGGATCGGCTTTCTGTTTGCGGGCGCAGCGACCATCAATACGCTGATGGCAGGTGTGCCGAGAATTCTCTATGGCATGGCAGTGGATGGTGCGTTGCCCAAGGTGTTCACCTACTTGCACCCACGCTTCAAGACGCCGCTGCTGTGCATTCTGGTGGCGATGCTGATTCCGTGCTTGTACGCCTTTTGGTTGGGTGGCAATACCGACAACATCATGAACCTGGTATTGGCCGCGGTCTGCGCGTGGAGTTTTGCCTATCTGCTGGTAACGCTGTCGGTGGTCAGCCTGCGGATTCGCCGTCCTGATCTGCCACGGGCCTATCGCTCGCCTTTCTTCCCATTGCCGCAGATTCTTTCCAGTGTCGGCATCTTGCTGGGCATGTGGTTCATCACGCCACCTGGAATGAACCCTGCCGATATCTATGTGCCTTTCGGGGTGATGCTCGGCATTGCGGCTGCCTATGCGCTTTTCTGGACGTTGGTGGTGCAGAAAGTCAATCCATTCAAGCCGGCTACCGTTGAAGAAGTGCTGGCCAAGGAGTTTTCCCATGAGCCTGGCAAACATCACAACGGTTATCTCGACCATGCTGCAAAAACTGTCTGAATCATTCAGCGCACGACGTGCCCCGAACGGCTACAGGCCCGGAGTAACGCTTGAGTACTTGCGGCGCAATCTGGGTGTGGCGAGTTTTGCTTCCATGGGCCCGGCCGAGGCAGTGTTTTTTCTCGGAAAGAGCAACCTTCAGGTCGATATTGTCGAGCGCACGGAATCCCAGCTGCTGATGCATCTGGTGATGACTGAGTTTTCTGTCAGGGTGCCTGCCACGGAGCAGGGCAGTGCCCACTTTGATCTGCACCACAGCGGGTCAATTCGACGGACAGGGCTGGTGTGTAAACAACGCACGGGAGCACCTGAGTTGCTGACCAGGCTCCAGGCTCGGTTGCAAGAAGACCCAGTGTTGCATCAATCGCTGATGTCGCTGGATTTCAAGCGCCTTCAGCTCACTCTGGACGGGCATGAATGGCGCGTTCGATTGGAGCATATGGGCGGTAGCGAGGTGGTCAACCGGATGCCGTCATTCCGGCGTTACATCGCCTTGAGCGGCGTGCAGCGTGATGTGCTGTTGAATGTTCTGATGGGCCTGCAACGCACATTACGCACGCTCTAATTTGAGATTTGGCATCATTAATGCCTCTGCAATCGGCACCCTGTACTTGTTGCGCACATATAGATAACATGTTAACTATCGCACAACAAAAACAATAAGCCATTGTGGAGATACCATGAGCATCAATGAGTCTACGCAATATGGATTGGAAACCTGGACGCGTGATCTGCGAGCGGCGTGCGGTCATTTCGATACTGAATTGGCTTACAACCGATCGCTTTTCATCGGCGAGGTTTCCAAGCGGTCCCAGGACCGTCTCTCCCTGGCAAACCTGCGCACCAATGCAGGTTTGATCAGGCGCGAACGGCCTAACGCCGATCACGATAATGACCAGCATTGCTTTCTTGTGAGCCAGCGTAGTGGCTATTGTCAGATCGCTCAGAACGGCCAGGTCATCCAGCTGGCTCCGGGCGATATGTTGCTCATGGACTCGACCGGCTCGATCGAGATAAGCCCTTTGGGGCTGATCGAACATGCCTCCCTGTCTCTTTCACGCAATGAGGTGTGCAAGCAGCTGGGAGGCGGGTCGAAAACCTTCGGCAAGATTTCTTCCAGCAAGGCCTGTGGGCGGATGCTCCATGTGTTGATGGACCAACTGTGCCGGGAGGGGCTGGACGGCCAGGATTCCTCTGGAGAAGGAGAGGCCCTGCAATCGGCTTTTGTTTCGTTGCTGGGTTCCGCATTCGAAACGGACAGCGCGCCGGGTGACAGCAGTGCGTCCTTGCAGGGTAACAATCTGCGCAGCTACGTTCAGAAAGTCATCGATGAGTCCCTGACTCAGCCTGGCCTGAGCCCCGTGGGTCTGGCCAGTCGATTGAACATTTCCGTTCGCCATCTGTATCGTTTGTTTGAAGAGCAGGACGACAGTGTCTGCCGTTACATTCAGCGTGCGCGGCTCAAACGCAGCGCTGATGATTTGACTAATCCATTTCTAAAAAGCGAGTCGATCACCTCTATTGCCTACAAGTGGGGTTTTACCGATTCAGCCCACTTCAGCCGGTCGTTCAAGAAGCAGTTTGAGCTGTCGCCCAAGGACTTTCGCTTGACGCATCTACAGCAGGCGGTAGGGGCGGCGTAGGTCGTGAAGTCTCTACGACATTCGACTCGAGATTAATGTTAATACATTAATTGACTGGCGTTCGATTGAGTTCAGGATAAAGTTTTCGAGCGCCAGGAAAGGTCATGATTTCTTCAGCCAGCGGTAACCAATCCAATGCGTAGTTTGTCATCTCTCATGCGCTGGTCGATGTCAGGGAATCCTGCGACATGAAGCCACTCACCCCTTCGGCCGCCAACATTTGCGCCGTCGCTGTCGAACATTTTGCCGATCATGGTTACGACGCTTCATCCCTCAACGAGATCGCCGTCATGGCCGGCATGCGAAAGGCATCGCTTTACGCGCATTTCAGCAGCAAGGATGCCTTGTTCGAGAGGGTGTTCAAGATTGCACTCGGGCATGAACAGCAGCATGTCGCGGCTTGCTTTGAAGAAGAGGACGGGCGCGCAGGAGTGCCCGGTCAACTGCACGTCGAGTGTTTGATTGGACGCTATGAAGCATCGGCGCACCTGCGATTTCTATTGCGCACCGCCTACTTTCCTCCAGCAGATATCCGTGCCGTCATCACGCTTGGATTCGAGGCTTACCTGGCGCAGATTCGCCAGTATTTTCAACGCGCAACGCGGGACCGGTACACATGGCCGGCGGCTCATCCCGAGCAACTTGAGGTGTTCTGCGACGCGTACCTTGGCATCGTCGACAGTCTGCATGTGGAGCTTATCTATGCAGCGCCGCAGACATACGTAAAACGGCTCGCAGCTTTGTTGCGAGTCTTCAGTGATTCACTGTCGATGCTCGAAGGTGCAAGCCGTGGCTGAACATGAATGTCAGGTTTTTGCTGCTTGGTGAATCGATGCAATCACACCTCGGGCAAGGTCGATCCACCATCCACAACGATTGTCTGCCCAGTGATGTAGGCCGCCAGATCAGACGCCAGAAAGAGCATGGCCCCTGCAATATCTTCCGGTTTGCCAAGACGACCCAACGGAACCCGGCTTGCGATGTCGTCGTTGACCTGGCCGTCGCCAAGATTGTCCATGGCAGGCGTGGCGATCATGCCTGGCTCGACCCCATTGACGCGCACCTTATTGCCAGCAAGCTCCAAAGCGGCATTTCGAATAAACCCGTTAACCCCGGCCTTCGACGCCGCATAGTGGCTGAGCCCCGGATAGGCTACCCGTGGCCCGGTCACTGACGAGGTCACCAATACGCAACCGCCACCCTGACGCTGAAACATCGGCAAGGCCGCCTGGGTCAACCAAAACAGCGCCGAGAGGTTGACTGCCAGCGTGCGCTCAAGAATGGCAGGGGTGATCTCGGCGAATGGCGTCAACGGAAAGTAACCGGCGTTGTGGATCAGAATATCCAGGCGACCCCAGTCTCGTTCCAACCGCTGAACCTGTTCGAACACAGCCGTAGCATCGGCCAGGTCAATCTCGGCGGCCTCAACCCGGCACGCTCGCGCAGTCAAGTCCGCCGCGAGTGCCCGAGCCTGTGGCAGACGCAGGTCAGCGATCATCACTCGCGCTCCGCGCAATGCGAAAGCTTCGACGATTGCCCGGCCGATTCCTTGTGCGCCACCGGTGACCAGCACCGTTTTCCCGCTGAAATCGAAGTCTTCAGGCATTGGCGTTCTCCATGTGAGCGTAGGCCAGGGTCGGTACATCGACGATGCTCGAACCACCGTCGGCAACCAGGGTTGCTCCGGTAATGATCGAAGCGTCGGGGCTGGCGAGGAAGCGGCAAACCCTGGCGATCTCTTCGGCACTGGCGGGACGTCGCAAAGGCACGTCAGCGCAAACCCGGGCATAGGCTTGCTGTAGCGTGTCGCCATAGAGACTCATCAACGGCTGCATTTCTTCGTCGGCCATCGGGGTAGTGACCCAGCCTGGACACACAGCGTTGACGCGTACGCCGCGCGGCCCGTAGTCCCTGGCCATGGAGCGATTGAGCCCGAGCAGTGCATGTTTGGCAGTGGTGTATCCACACACTTCGGGGCCGGCGGCCAGTGAGGCAATCGAGCCAATCATCACAATGTTGCCGGCACTTTCGATCAGCAACGGCAGGCAAGCGCGGGCGCTGTAGAACGCGCTGTCCAGATTGCTACGCAACGAGGCTTCCCAGATTTGCGGGCTAGTCTGCGTGGCGCTGCCCACCCCATGACCACCGGCACAAGCGAGCAGCACATCAAGTCGACCGTAACGCTCACGGATCTGCGTGATAAACCCATCCCAGGTATCTGCACAGGCAGCATCGCCGATCAGAATCAGACCGCCGGTTTTCCGGGCGACCTGTTCCAGTGGTTCGCGGCGCCGACCGATCAACACCAGATTGGCGCCTTCGCCTGCGTACAGTCGGGCGCAGGCGGCACCGATGCCGGTTCCTGCACCGGTAATGACAACCGTGCGTGGCTCAGGCATCGGGATACTCCGTGCGGTTGAGGACCTGGCAGTAGGAACTGACCGGAAAGTTCGACAACTCATCGAAGGACGAACCGGCATAACCGAAGATTTTGCCGTCGCTGCGATGCTGATGCAGGTCGATCAACACCAGGCCCAGGGTTGGAATGATCTTTTCGCGCCAGACGAACAGATACAGTTGATCGGCAATCTTGTAGTAGTGGCAGCGATCGGTATCACACAAGCCTTGCTCGACGCCCTTGAGGCACTGCCAGGAGTAGAACTGATCATTGAGGTAGATGTGTTCGTAGACTTCGCTGGGGCTGTAGCGATACAGGTTGCGCAACCCGGTCAGTTCCCGGGTCGGGGCGTGTGGGCATTGGCCTTCCTGCCATGGGCGGTCGAGGCTGCCGTGGAGGAAGTCTACTTGCACCGACGTCAAGGCCTTGCCGGCCAGTGCGCGACTGTAAAGCCCTTCCTCGGTTTGCGCTTGGGCTGGCATGCGTCCGATCACGGCGGTGAACGACGACGTAGCGGTGTCCACTACCAGGCTCACGGACCAGGCTTGATCGGCTTCGCGTTTGATGAAGTCGACGAGATACAGGCCCGGCCTAACAGAAGTGGCTCTGTACGCAGCGGATCCACTGGAGTGACCGTCGGCGGCTTTCCAGTGCAGCAACTGCGCTTCAAAACGATGCTCGATCTGCCAGCCGTTGGCGAAGTGCAACGTGAAGGTCTTGCCGTTGAGATCGGCGAGGTTGGGCAGGATAAAGGCTTCTGGGGCGAATCCGTCAGCGAGGGCACCTACGGTGATCCAGTCAGAATTTGTAGTCATTGCATGGCTCCGGTTGTGTAATCGACAACCTGGATCATGCCGCCCGAATACTGACTCGCCTATCAACCAGATGGTTGAACCGGCTTATAAAAATAGCGCTCCCACCAGTTCAGTACGGCTGGTTACCCCGGTCTTGCGGAACAAGTTGATCAAGTGAGTCTTGATGGTTGGCAAACCGACTTCCAACTCCTGGGCCAGTTGCTTGTTGCTGGCACCCTGACTCAACAACAGTGCGATCTGGCGCTCTTTAGGTGTCAGTCCGATCAGCGAGTTTTCATGCGGTTGCATATTGGCTACGGCCATTTGTAGCAACGACTGCAAGGCATTGAGCTGGGCTAATTGAGCGGGGGTGAAAGCGCCTTGCGCGGCCGTGCGCAGCAACGAAATCGCGGCCTTAGGCTGGCCTGCACGATGAGCGAGAACTTCGACTACATCGACTACGCCGTAGCGTTGCAGGAAGTCCCGATAGCGACGGCTGTCCCGCGCGGGCTGTCGAGCCATGGCCAGACCCAGAGGCACCACCGTCAAGCCACTCGACAGGCAATTGCGTGGTTGTAGCGGGTCGTATTGGCGGTAGTTGTCCAGATAATCGCGATGCATTTCGCCACTCATGCCGTGCAACTGAAAGTCACGGGCTTGCAGTTGGCGGTCGACACAATAGAACGCGGCCTGACTGGCCGGAACGAGTTGAGTGAAAGCCTGCAGGCAGTGGCCGGCGACTTCCTGAGCAGGGATGGCGTTCATGGTCAGTAACCCTCGCCAAAAAAAGCTGCCGGCAGAAACCGGCAGCGGGGATCGATCAGACGACAGCGAAATAATGCTTCACGAAGCTTTCGCTGACAACTTCCCAGAGCACCGGGGTGCCTTTGTTTACGAACCAGCTGTCGCCAGCCGCGTAGCGGGTGCTCTGCCCAGTGGATTCGTCCGTCAGAACCACTTCGCCTGTGACCACGGTCGCTTGTTCGGCAAATGGATAAACCATCCGGAACTTGCCCTGGGTCGTGCCGAAGTAAGCACTGCTGATCGGGTCGGTCGGCGCACCGAAAGTCATTTTCCCGAAGGCTTTGACTTCGCCTTCGAGGATTTCCGAACCGAGGTCAGCGACAGTGCCCCAGGCATCGAGCTCGGACAGTTGGATGTCTTTCTTGAGGGTGGTAATAGGCATGGCAGTTTTCCTGTGATTGAAAGGGTCGGGATCAACGGCGACCGTTGAAATAGCCCGAAAGTTGATGAAGGCTTTTGCCTGCTGTCAGCAGCAAGGGCCGGATGTGATCCTTGCCCATGATCTGCGCATGTTTGACCGAGCTGATCAGGTCATAACGAGAGGATCCTTCGCTCATGCCCTCAGCCAATATCTTGCAGATGATATGGCTCGGCGTGACGCCGAAGCCGGCGTAACCCTGAACATAAAATGCGTTTTTGCGGCCGCTGAGTGTGCCGATCTGCGGAAACAGGTTGGCACCCGTTGCCATAGGGCCACCCCATGCCAGGTCGATTCTCACGTCCTTCAGGTACGGGAAAATTTTCAGCATGAGGTTGCGGTTCCATGCCTTCAGATCCTGAGGGATGTGCTCGACGAAGGGCGTCGCGGCACCGAACAGCAGGCGGTTTTCATTGGTGACACGGTAGTAGTCGATGACCGGACGAATATCGCTGTAGGCGCCGCGTATCGGGCTGATGCGGTTGATCATTTCGTCCGACAGCGGTTCGGTCATTAATTGGAAGGCGTAGGTGTTCAGCGTGGTCTTGTGCAGCTCGGGCTCCAGTTTGTTGAGGAAACTGTCACAGGCCCAGAGCAACTTCGAGGCCTTCACCGAACCCCGGCCGGTGCGCACCGTGATGCGCTCGCCATAGCTGACTTCCAGCGCCGGGCTGTGTTCGTAGATGCGCGCACCGTGCCCGACCAGCGCCTTGGCTTCGCCCAGCAACAGATTCAATGAATGTACGTGGCCACCGCCCATGTGCAGCAACGCACTGGTATAGGCGTCGGAGCCGATGATCTGTTTGACCTCGGAGCCCGCCATGAAGCGGATTTCGTCCTTGGTATTGATCGACTTGAAGTCCTTCTCCCAGGCACGCAGGGTTTTTTCCTGGCGGGCGTTGAAGCCCATGTAGCCGTAGCCGTTGCAGAAGTCCGCATCGATCGAGTATTTGGCGATTCGGTCCTTGATAATGCCAGCACCCAGCTCGCTGATTTCAAAGATCTCGCGCAGCCCTTGCTCGCCGACCTGGGTCTTGATCTTCTCCAGGTCGTGACCGATACCGGCCATGATCTGTCCGCCATTGCGGCCAGTGCCACCGAACCCCAGATATCGAGCTTCGAGCACCACAATGTTGGTGATGCCTTTTTCAGCAAGTTCCAACGCGGTATTGATGCCGGAAAAGCCGCCGCCAATCACCACGACATCCGCTTCCACATCCTGTTCGAGCGTGGGGAAACTCAGGTTGTATTTTTTGGTTGCCGAGTAGTAGGTAGGCGTTTCGATATTGATCATGGCGCAGCCTGGAAAAGTGAAGGGAAACTCAACTGCAGGGCTTGCAAGAAGCTCTGTACCTGTTGAGGTGTATTAACTGCCTTCCGACCGGTAGGTGTCTTGATCCTCTATGCCGCCGGTTTTGATCGTGGCTGCCAAGGCCCGGATACATCGACATCGGCGCAGTGCTGGAATATAGTTCACATATTAATAATCATCGAATTCGAACCCATTCAATGCCCAAGTCGCGCCCATCATTGACACTCACATTGCTCCAGGCTCGCGAAGCCGCGATGGGGTTTTTCCGTCCCTCGTTGAATCAACACGGCTTGACCGAGCAGCAGTGGCGGGTGATTCGGATCCTGAGTCAGCACGATGAACTGGAGATCAATCGCCTGGCTGAGCTGGCCTGCATCCTCAAGCCGAGCATGACCGGTGTGCTGGTGCGCATGGAGGCGGCCGGCATGGTAGAGCGGCGCAAGGCGCAACAGGATCAACGCAGAGTGCTGGTAAGGTTGGCGCAGAAGGGCGAGGCTTGCTTCAACTCGATGAGCCAGAGCATGGAAGCGAACTATCAGCGGTTGCAGGCGGGGTTTGGCGAGGAGAAGTTGCAGACGCTACTGACGTTGCTCAACGAGTTGAAAGCGCTCAAGCGTTAATCAGCAGTGATCATGACCAGTCCCCAGCAATGCGCTGGGGGTGGTTGGTGATTGTCATACAGGCATTCCAGGTTTGGTCGATGCCGTCAGTACACGCCACCGGAACTGGTAGGCACAGGACCCTCCTTGAATTTGGCAGCCAAGGTTTGCAGGCCACGCATCAAGACGGTGGTGTCAACGCCCACTGCAACAAACGCCGCACCCAGTTCGATGTAGCGCTTGGCCAGTTTCTGGTCCGCGCTGAGAATGCCGGCCGCTTTGCCGGCCTTCTGGATGCGCAAGATGGCGTCCTCGATAGCAGCCTGCACTTCAGGATGCCCCGGGTTGCCGCGGTAACCCATCGAGGCACTCAAATCCGCCGGCCCGATAAACACGCCGTCGACCCCGTCTACTGCCGCAATGGCATCCAGATTGGCCAGGCCCTCGCGATTTTCGATCTGCACGAGCAGGCACATTTGTTCGTCGGCTTTGTCGAGGTAGCCTGGAATGCTGTTCCAGCGCGACGCGCGTGCCAGTGCACTGCCGACACCGCGAACACCGTTGGGTGGATAGTGGATTGCTCGAACCAGCTCCCGTGCCTGGTCCGCGTTTTCAACCATCGGTACCAGCAACGTCTGCACACCGATATCGAGCACTTGTTTGATCAGTGCCGTGTCGCCGATGACCGGGCGAATCACTGGATGGCTGGGGTAGGGCGCCACGGCCTGAAGCTGGCCGAGCATCCTGCGCAGATCATTGGGCGCATGTTCGCCATCGATCAAAAGCCAATCGAATCCGGCGTTGGCAGCCAACTCGGCGCAGTAGGCATCTGCCAGACCAAGCCAAAGGCCGATCTGCGCTTCACCGCTTTTCAGGCGAAGCTTGAAGGTGTTGATGGGCATGTCCATTGTGGAGGCCTCCAATCAAACGAAACGACAGGCAATCGAGCCCAGCATGTCGTAATCGACATGGAAGGTATCGCCAGGGTTGGCCGCCACAGGGCGGGTAAAGGAACCACCGAGGATGATCTGCCCTGGCTGCAGGGTGACGTCGTAGGCCGCCAGTTTGTTCGCCAGCCAGGCCACGCCCTTCGCCGGGTGGTTGAGCACCGCTGCGGACACTCCGGATTCCTCGATCACGCCGTTGCGGTAAAGCACCGCGGGCACTTTGCGCATGTCGATCTCCGTGGGACGCACGGCACGGCCACCCATGACCACGCCAGCGTTGGCGGCATTGTCGGAAATGGTATCGAACACTTTGCGGGTCACTTTGCTGTGCGGATCGACCTGCTGGATGCGCGCATCAATGATTTCCAGCGCCGGTATTACCCACTCGGTGGCGTCCAACACATCAAAAACCGTTACGTTCGGGCCTTTCAGGGGCTTGCCGAGAATGAACGCCAATTCGACCTCAACGCGCGGGACGATAAAACGCTCGAACGGAATGTCAGTGCCTTCTTCGAAGAACATGTCATCGAGCAGTGCGCCGTAATCCGGCTCGGTGATGTTCGAGGACACTTGCATCGCCCGGGAGGTCAGACCGATTTTGTGCCCGACCAGTTTGCGGCCGTCCTTGATCTTTTGCGCCACCCAGGCACGTTGAATGGCGTACGCGTCTTCGATGGTGATATCTGGATGGTCAAGGGAAAACTGACGGACCTGCTCGCGTGTACGCTCGGCCTGGTCGAGGCGGGCGGCGGCTTGCTGAATGAGTTGTTGATCAAGCATGACAATGATCTCTTACTGAGGATTGACGATGGCGGCCTGGGTGCGCAGCACCAGAAAACCACCGAGAGCGATGAGCAGTGCCAGGACGTACAGCGCCAGGCTGGAACTCTGTGTTGTGTCGCGCATCCAGCCGATCAGATAGGGCGCGAAGAACGATGCGATGCTGCCAAAGGAACTGATCAGGGCAATGCCTGCGGCCTGGGTGCTGTTGGACAGGAACGCCGGGGGCAGTTGCCAGAACATCGGTAGCGCGGCGCTGGCGCCCATGCCGGCGACGATCAAGCCTCCCAGCACGAGGGTCGGGTCAGTGGGTGCGAGCCCGGCGACGGCGATACCGGCAGCAGCCATCAGCAGAGGCACGCAGAGGTGCCAGCGGCGTTCACGCTGCCGATCGGATGAACGCCCGCAGCCAATCATGAAAAAACAACCGGCCAAGTACGGCACGGCACTGAGCAGGCCGACCTTGCCATCGCTGCCGATTCCGGCGCCGTGAATCAGTGTTGGCATCCAGAACGCCAGGGCGTTGACTGCCAGCATCACCGCGAAATACACCGCTACCAGCAGCCATACTTGCGGGTTCCGGAGGATGGCGGAAAACGATGTGATCGATTTCCGGTGTTCTTCCCTAGTCAGTTGTTCACGCAGTTGCTGCTTCTGCGGCGTCGTCAGCCATTTGACCGTCTCGAAGCTGTCCGGCAAGCATTTGAGTACAACGAGCCCGAGCAGAATGACTGGCAACCCTTCAATGACGAACATCCATTGCCAGCCGCGCAGGCCGCCCAGATCTTGGAAGTGTTCGAGAATGCCGCCTGAGAGAGGACCACCGATAACGCCTGCCATGGGAACGGCGATTGCAAATAATGCGGTGATTTGCGCTCGACGACCGGCCGGGTACCAGCGGTTCAGGAACACCAGAATGCCCGGGAAGAAACCGGCCTCGGCCACACCGAGCAAAAAGCGCAGGACATAGAATTGCGTAGCGCTGTCGATCAAGAACATGCAGGTGGACAACGCTCCCCACACCACCATCAGCGTGGCGATCCAGCGTCGCGGGCCGACGCGATCAAGGGCCATGTTGCTCGGAACCCCAAATAACGCGTAGGCAACGAAGAATAGCCCGGCGCCGAAACCATAGACCGTGTCGCTGAAACTCAAGTCAGCGCTCATCTGCATTTTGGCAAAGCCAATGTTGATCCGGTCGAGGTGGGCGAAGAGGTAGCAGATCAACAGCAGCGGCATCAGGCGCCAGGTAATAGTGCTGTGAGTCCGGTCGCGTGCAACGGTGTCGAGGGTGTCGGCGGTATTGGCTGTGCTCATGGTTTTATACTTTTTGTCTGAGTGGCCGATGGAACGAGCGTGCGGGCTGCTTTAGCGGGCCTGAGCCTTGAGAAAGGCGTGCACGTTGTTTTCCTTGAAGTTGAGCTGCTCGTGCAGTTCGATCATTTCAAATGACAACGCCAGCAGGCGCTGGGCCTGAAGGTCGGCGAAGTGCCGGGTAATGACCTCGAAGAGTTGCTGCGCGACTTTCTGGCGGGTGGCCAGATCGCGGCCATGGCCAACCTTCAAGGTCATGTGGACGAAGGCGTAGTCATGCTTGCCGTCGGCCATGCGCCAGGTGTCCAGGCGCACGCCTCGACTGCGGATGCCGCCCAGTGGAAACACGCCGCTGTCGCCCAGTGTTTGGTGGACTTTTTCGAACAGGCCGGGCAAGTCGGCTTGCTGCTCGATGTTGTCGGTGTACTCAGCAATGAAGTGGGGCATGAATGGCTCCTAGCAGGCCGCGCGGAGATGCCGCGCGGCCACACTGTTTAAACGGGGAAAATGGCGTTGATCTGACCCGTGCCCGAACTACCGAAGGGCTCGGTAATGATTTCGGCGGGCTTGCTGTAATCAGGCCCGCCAAGCAAACCCAGAAGCATGGCGGTGTCATGCATCTTGCCTTCGCCGAAGCAATGCTCGGCATAGTCCGGGAGCATGGCGCAGAACTCTTTCCATCGACCCTGGCGCCAAAGCTCGACTACGTGCAGATCGACTTGTTTATCGAATTCACGCGTCCAGTTATGGATATTGGCTTCGGCATTACGGTCATCGGAGAAGCGGTGCGACAGTGAACCGGACGCCAGCACCAGCACTTTGCGGTCGCTCTTCTCGATCGCCCGGCGCACAGCGGCCCCAAACGTGAAACTGTCTTGCAGGCGATGCCAGGCGCACCAGGCGGCAATAGAAACGACATTGAATTTCTGCTCTTGCGGTACACCCATGTGCATGTAGCGCATCGGCACCAGGGTTCCGTACTCCAGCTCCAGGCTCTGAATGTTGTGGGCCAGGGTGCGCACGTCGGCGGCATTGGCTTCGGCGGCGATCAACTCGCCCAATTCAGGGCAGCCGGGGTACTCGTACTCCATGTTTTTAATGAAGTGCGGCAGTTCGTTGCTGGTGTAGATACCTTTGAAGTGTTCGCCGCCGTTGACGTGGTAAGCACTGTTGACCAGCCAGTGCACGTCGAACACTACCGCGGTGTCTGCACCCAGCTCACGGGCGCGACGGCCGATTTCCTTGTGCCCGGCAATGGCCGCTTCACGACAGCCATGGTGTTTGCCGGGAAGCTCCGACAAATACATTGAAGGTACATGGCAGATCTTCGCAGCCAGGACGACTTCGCCCATGATCATTCTCCTGAAATTGTTGTTATGCGTTTCAACTCGACGTTAAGTGAAGTCGCGAAAGGCCAATGCGCGGCCCCTCGCTGGCTTCAGCAATTACAGGCCCCAGCGTGGAATGTGATGGCTGCCCATCGAAATGCAGATGTTCTTGATCTCGGCGAACACTTCGAAGCTGTACTGGCCGCCTTCGCGCCCGGTACCGGAACCCTTCACACCGCCGAACGGCTGACGCAAGTCGCGCACATTCTGACTGTTGATGAATACCATGCCGGCCTCGATACCATAAGCCAGGCGATGTGCCTTGCCGATGTCCTGGGTCCAGATGTAGGACGCCAGACCATATTCGGTGTCGTTTGCCAGTTGCAGGGCTTCGGCTTCGTCCTTGAATGGAATCAGGCAGACCACCGGGCCAAAGATTTCTTCCTGGGCAATGCGCATCTTGTTGTTCACATCGGCGAACACCGTCGGCTGGATGAACTGGCCTTTGGCAAGGTGCGCTGGCAAGTTGGCCGGACGGTCCAGGCCGCCAGCGAGGAGGGTGGCGCCCTCTTCGATACCGATCTTGATGTAGCCGGTGACCTTGTCGTAATGGGCCTGCGTGATCATCGAGCCGACCTGGGTTTTCGGATCTTGCGGATCGCCAACGATCAAGCGTTTGGCGCGGGCGGCAAATTCGGCGACGAACTGCGGATAAACGCTTTCCTGGATGAAGATCCGGCTACCGGCGGTGCAGCGTTCGCCGTTCAGCGAGAAGATGGTGAACAACGCCGCGTCCAGCGCGCGTTCCAGGTCCGCGTCTTCGAAAATCAGCACCGGCGACTTGCCGCCCAGCTCCATGGAGTACTTTTTCAAGCCTGCGGTCTGCATGATCTTTTTGCCGGTAGCGGTGCCGCCGGTGAAAGAAATCGCACGTACATCGGGGTGCCGAACCAGCGCATCCCCCGCTGTGGCGCCATAACCCTGAATGACGTTGAGGACACCGTTGGGAATGCCCGCTTCGACGGCCAGGCGACCCAGTTCATTGGCGGTCAATGGCGACAGTTCAGACATTTTCAACACAGCGGTATTGCCCAGTGCCAGGCACGGCGCGGTCTTCCAGGTCGCCGTCATGAACGGCACGTTCCATGGCGATACCAGGCCGCAAACACCCACTGGTTGATAGAGGGTGTAGTTGAGCATCTGGTCATCGACCGGGTAGCTGTGCCCGTCCATGCGCGTGCAGACTTCGGCAAAGAAATCGAAGTTATGCGAAGCGCGCGGAATCAGTACATTTTTGGTCTGGTGAATCGGCAGACCGGTATCTAGGGTTTCCAGCTCGGCCAGGTGCGGGACGTTTTGCTCGATCAGTTCGCCAAGCTTGCGCATCAGTCGGGCACGTTCCTTGGCCGGCGTGTTAGCCCATTTTGGAAACGCCTCCTTGGCCGCCGCTACAGCTTGAGCGACTTCTTCGGTACCGCCGCTGGCCACTTCGCCGATTGCTTCGCCGGTCGCCGGGTTGTAGTTGACGAACACGTCTTTGCTTTCGACCTCACGGCCGTTGATCCAGTGTTTGATCATGGTGCTCAAGCCTCTTTCCGGGCGGAGAAGAATTCCGCTTCGCTGACAATTCGATTAACCAGGCGACCTACGCCTTCAACTTCCACAATCACTTCATCGCCTGGCACCACATCCGCCAGGCCTTCTGGCGTGCCGGTTGCAATCATGTCGCCGGGCTGCAGCGTCATGAAACTGGACAGGTATTCGATCAGGTAAGGGATGTCGAAAATCATGTCCTTGGTGCTGCCTTCCTGGCGCAGTTCACCGTTGATCCAGGTGCGCAGTTTCAGGTTGCTTGGGTCCGGCACATCGGCGACGTCGACCATCCACGGGCCAACGGGGGTCGTGGCATCGCGGTTCTTCACCCGCAAGTTGGGCCGGTAGTAATTTTCCAGGTAGTCGCGAATCGCGTAGTCGTTGCACACCGTGTAACCCGCCAGGTATTCCAGGGCGTTTTCACGTTTGACGTTGCGTGCCGGCTTACCGATGACGGCAACGAGCTCGCACTCGTAGTGCATGTAGGCAACGTTATCCGGACGCCAGGTCACTTGGTTGTGGCCGGTGTAGGTGCCAGGCGATTTGATGAATGCCAGTGGCTCGGTGGGCGGCTTGAACGCCAATTCTGCGGCGTGATCGGCGTAGTTCAAGCCCAGGGCGAACATGCTGCCGGTGGCGGGCGGCAGCCATTGCACCTGATCTTCATTCAGTAGGCGGCCGTCGGCCAGGCGTACGGCGTTGTTGTCTTCGACAAGGACGAGCTGGACTTGGCCTTCAAAGCGTATACGTGCGTGTTTCATGGAGGCTCCTGTTACTCGGCCACGATGTGATTGACCAGACGGCCAAGGCCACTGATTTCGACTTCGACGGTGTCGCCTGGTTGAACATCGACTCGGCCTTCCGGCGTGCCGGTGATCAACACATCGCCCTCATGCAGCGTCATGAATTCGCTGATCTCGGCAATCAGCTGGGGAATGTTGCGGACGAAATTGGCCGTGTTGTTTTGCTGGCGGATTTCACCGTTTACATAAAGCGTGATGGCCAGGCTGTGCGGATCGGCAAGCTGAGCGGTCGGCACCAGTTCAGGTCCGATGGCACAAAAACCATCGCGGCATTTGGCTTTGACGGCGGGGCGGTAGTAGCTGTCTTCCGGCAGGCTGAACTCATTGACGATGGTGTAACCGGCCACGTAGTCGAGTGCTTGCGCTGCGCTGACGCGGCTTGCAGTAGTGCCGATCACCACGGCAAGCGACGGCCCTGGCTGCAAACGCTCGCCATTGCCTGGGTGCACAACCTTGGCGTCATGCTGATTGCGTGTGTTCGGCGTCTTGATAAACAGCACCGGCTTGACCGGCGGCTTCTGATAAGGCGGTTGTTCGAATTCGGCGAGGCGCTGCTTCAGCAGTCCCTGATAGTTCAGCGCGACACCAAAAAGGGTGCCGGTCGCGACGTCATGCAAGGCACGGCTCATGCTTTTCTCCTGGGAGAGCCCTGAGGGCCCTTGATTTTGTTAATGTGTTAACAGTTATAATTAATATGTTAACTATCGTCAAGCGTGTCAGACTGGTTGTGCAGTGGTTGCCACAGCCAATTCGGTGCAGGATGGAGGCGACTGCAATGCATGAATCAGAATAAAAACGAGTAGCCAGCAATGACTGACCGTCAACCGATCCCGAACATCAACATTGGCCAGGTGTACGACCAGCGCTACAGCGACGCTGAAGTCCATTACGACAAGCTGGGTAACCTGGCGGGTTTCTTCGGCCGCAACATGCCGGTGCATCGGCATGACCGGTTCTTCCAGGTTCACTATGTGAAAAGCGGCACGGTGCGGGTGTATCTGGACGACCAGCAATACGTGGAGTCCGGGCCGATGTTCTTCCTGACGCCACCGACCATCCCCCATTCCTTCGTGACCGAGGCCGACAGTGACGGGCACGTGTTGACGGTGCGTCAGCAACTGGTGTGGCAATTGATCGACGCCGATCCCAGCCTCGCGCCTGCTGGGGCGCAGTTTCCGGCGGTGTGTGTCGCGCTGTCTCGCCTTGGGCCGGAATACGCCGCTGAGGTGCGCCGTCTTGAATATCTGTTCGAGGAACTGAGTGAGGAGGTCGTGACTGAGCGCCCGGGACGCAGTTCTGCCCTCGACGGCTTGACGCGATTGCTCATGATCAGTCTACTGCGACTGTGCCCTAACTCGTTGAAAGCTTCGCCAGCACGGCACGAAGACCTGAGAATCTTCCACCGCTTCAATGAATTGATCGAAGCCCACTACCAGCAGCACTGGCCTTTGTCGCGTTACGCTGAAGGCATCGGGGTTACCGAAGCACGACTCAACGATGTGTGCCGACGAATTGCCGACCTGCCTTCCAAGCGCCTGATCATGGAGCGCCTCATTCAAGAAGCGAAACGACTGTTGTTGTTTACCGGGGGCTCTGCCAATGAAATCTGCTATCAGCTCGGGTTCAAGGATCCGGCCTACTTCAGTCGATTCTTCCAGCGCCACGTGCAGTTGACACCGGGGGAGTATCGCCAGCGCCAATCGGGTTTGCGTTGAACAGGGCATAGGCTTTTTGGCTTTGGTCGGGTTGATCTTGTACGGATCATCATGACCACCGCAGCGCTGCGACAGAATGGCTTTTACGGGGAACCGATTGCACTTTTCACAGGCGCATTGCTGCCAGGCAATGTCGGGTTGAGCAAAGTCGTAAAATGGTTAACAAGATAATAACCGAGCCTTGCTCGGCAGCTTGCGCCTGATGGCTGGCGACACTAAGCTGCCGACTCGCCCATTCAAGTAGTTCGATTATGGCTAACCCCAGACCTTCACTGACGCTGACCTTGTTGCAGGCTCGCGAAGCCGCAATGGCTTTCTTCCGCCCGGCTCTCAATAAGCACGACCTCACCGAACAGCAGTGGCGGATCATTCGGATACTGCGTCAGCAGGGCGAACTTGAAAGCCATCAACTTGCACATCAAGCCTGCATTCTAAAGCCGAGCATGACTGGTGTTTTGACTCGTTTGGAGCGAGATGGTCTGGTGCGTCGGCACAAGTCCAGCGAGGATCAACGGCGGGTACTCGTTGCGCTCACGGAGCGCGGTCAGCAGTGCTTTGTCTCAATGAGTGACGGCATGGAAGGCAACTACCTCAGGATTGAAGAGCAATTTGGTGCGGAAAAAATGCAGCAGCTTCTGGCTTTGCTCAATGAGTTTAAAAATATAAAACCTTGACCGGCGCCTGATAATGCAATCACAGTCGCTAACTACCCTTGTACTCCTTGTTGCATCAGCTTACTGATATCGGTTTTCAAGGGCTACGGCAATAGGTATGCCAGTCCAGAAGGATTGGTCGCAATCCATTATGCTAAAGCGCCCGACTCAGCCTGGATTTTGACTTGAGGTGCGTATCTTCGCCTTCATCGCCGTTAACTGCCCAATTCAGGAGCGCCGGGCTCTCAGTTGCCACGGCGGCAGCAGATTGGAGTATTTCGCTTGAGCAGTGACATAGATGGGCTTCATTCACTTAAGTTGAGTGAAATACGCTTTATTAAAACTGTTATAAATCAAATACTTAGAATCATCGTTAGCATGGGGTGCTAGGGGTCGAGTGTTCGAATCACTCCGTCCCGACCATATTTTTCAATGACTTAGCCCAATCTGAAAAGGTTGGGCTTTTTCATGTCTGAAAAATGCCCCCACATATACCCCCACCAGCCAGCGCATTACCTAGCCCCCTCACTTCGTGTCGTTCATGCCAGTAATGGGTCATCTTCCGCATCTCGTGAGGCTTTTGCAGGTCTTGCCGCTTGTTCGCACGTTTGCGATTCGGCTCATCGCCTAAATGCCGCTGACCTGCTATCAATCCCGGCGCCCGCATAATTGTCACTGAATCAAATCAGTTTCTTCAGACATGACTTCGTCCTTGCCGCGTTAGCGGCTGAATTTGAAGGGGGGGGAGTGGTGTTACTTGAGGGGAGAGGCAGAGATTTTGGAGTAAGTGCCGATATCAGTTGTAGCAAGAAGGGAGCGGCCATCCTTGAATTTTGCGTAGAAGGTTATTTCCCTTTCTTTATCACATAGCAACCAGCCCATAACTAGCCCAATCGGCCCTAAAAGCAATGCTCCAGCCAGGCTCCATCGAATAACGCTTCCTTTCTTGTTTACGACTTCTTCGGTTGCTGTTTCCAAGGCTTCCAGTTTTGAAATGGATATCGTTAACTCGCGAGAAGGTTTTAATGCGGATTTTAGAGTGAACCGTCCAGATTGAAATTCGGCATCACCTGCCAGAAAGTCACCGGATATCACTGTAATTTTTGACATGGTGTTTCTCTTCTGATCAGGTTTAGCCGGCTGATCACTGAGCTCCCAAGGCCCCTGTCAGTCAATCGACTTGCGACAAAAGGTGAGGCCGATGGTCACTCCATCGATACCAGATCATGGGCATTCACAACCAGCGTACTGTCATGGCCGGGGCACCCACCGCCGCCACCGGCGAACAGATCCACCACCAGTTCTTTCTGGAATGGCAAGCCCATGCTCGGCTGGCCATGGATGAACTGGTGTTTCTTCTGGAGTGCGGACATAGAGGATCCTCGCCGACTGGCGTGATTCGAGTTTGTGGGCTATTGGTTGATTGGTTGATGACCCAGCATGAGTCCGGAAGACAGGGGGCTACTAATGAAAACGCTGATAGTTGATCACTCTTGGAGCAAAATCATCGAGCGAGATGAGTTCGCCAAGGTCGTGCTGGCGGCAAAGATTGAGCAGATCGAAGAAATCGAAGCTGCCATTCGAGCGGTTGAAGGTGAAGAGGCAGCCCGCAATGTCCTGAATAATGGCTTGATAAAGCATGCATTAACGCGCTGCCTGGAGAACTTGCAGGGATCTGCATCCGTAACGGAGCAGGACTACTGGGTCTGTTACGAGTTTGCGACAACCGCTGCGAAGAAGGCAGAACGATTCATTGACGAAGAGCTTTCGCACATAGGGTCGTGATCGTATCTGCAAATGCACGCCTTGGAGTACGGCGCAGTAGTCGATGGCGAAACTACAACTGCTCCTATCCAACATCAATCCTGCGCAGCTCCATCACATCAAGGTAGATCGTCCAGCGGTGGGCAAAGTCGCAGATCGTGTCGGCGATGCGCTGTCCGGGCGCTATGTTCTTGCCGTTCTTCCAGTTGATCATGCCCTGGCGACCGCTGGGATCGATGCTCACCAGCGCAACGTGGTGGGTGCTGAGCAGCGCCCGGCAGGACCGATCGATCCGTACCCGCATGTTGTTGGGCTTGCGTTTGCTTATAGTGAACCGGAAGCGAGGAGGGCGGCGCAATGACTGGTAAAATCAGCGTTATCAGCCAAGCTCACTGAGGCTCTCACGAAGCTGAACACCATGTTCCGGGACAAGAATACGTCGTGGTCTCTCTGCGTCCGGGCAAGGACCGCACCCTCGACCAGAATGCCCTCTGGTTTGCCCTTTACCAGCGTGTTGCCGAGATGACACAGATCGGCGACACCGAGGACGAGCGCCGCTACTGCAAGCTGCATTTCGGGGTATGGATCCTGCTCAACGAGGATGCCGACTTTCGTGAGGGCTGGTATCACTCCATGCGTCATCTGAGCTACGGGCAGAAGCTCGATTTGATGGGCGGGGGCGCACTGTTCGGTCCGGTTGGCTTCCTGGTGACCCGGTTGTTTAATCGCCCCCAGGGTATCCAGTACACGGACCGCATCGTGGCTGACTTCACTGTGCGCGGTGTGGTGTTCACCGATCTGCTGGGCGAGGTGATGGCATGAATCGGATTGATCGCTTCAAAATCAACGAAATCGGCCGGGACTTAGCGGTTGGTGATATCCATGGTTGCTTCTCCAGGTTGCAAGCCGCCCTGGATGCAGTTCGGTTCAATCCTGATGTTGACCGGCTTTTCAGTGTCGGCGATCTAGTGGATCGTGGGCCGGAGTCGGAGCAGGTGGACTCATGGCTGGCCAAGCCATGGTTCCACGCCGTGCGCGGAAATCATGAGCAGATGGCAGTAGATGCCTACCGTGCAGACCCTGAGGGTCGCATGAAGGGAATGCACCTCATCAACGGTGGTTCTTGGCTCTATGCGCGCTCGTCAGTTGAGCAAGCTTTTTATTCCGAGCTGTTGGCCGACTTGCCACTGGTGATCGAAGTGTGGACGCCAGCGGGACTTGTCGGGATCGTCCATGCCGACTGCCCATATGACCACTGGAATGAATTCGTGTGGGCGATCGAGCAGGGAGGCCCCGTGGAAGCAGCTCACGTTGCAGCGATTGCCCAATGGTCGAGGAAGCGCATTTTTGAAGAAAGCACCCAAGTTGTTGGTGGGGTCAGGGCTGTTGTGGTTGGTCATACACCAGTGCGCCAGCCAGCCGTTCTCGGCAACGTCTACCACATCGACACTGGCGGCTGGATGGACGGTCACTTCACTCTGCTGAATCTGCATACCCTCCAGCCGTCGCTGTGCTTGCCGACGCGTTCAAGCGCGCTGACCAACGAGCGTTTGACCTAGCTGCAATTGCTGACCAAGCCAGAGCCCGGGGAGTGACTTGCGAGCGGGCGTACATTTCGCTTGAGGAAAAATTAGTAGGGTGGCAGCTAATTAGTATCATTGAGATGCTGTTTTTTCAGTGGGCGCCAGACATACGCGATCCCTAACCCCTTCAATCCACTATCCACGACAAACCACGGCGCATCTGCCCCGTCTTCGATTACGTCGTCGCTTTTGGAGCCTGTCCCTATATAGCGATATTGTGGTTTTGAACTGGCCTAATAATTTTGGACACTTCATTCGGGCGTTACGCTTGCGAGGGCAGCTGCGTCCTGATTTCCAACAATGACCTGTACAACTCCTGCAAGGGTAGAGACCAAAAGGCACACGCTGCGAGCGCACCTTTCGTATCCTGCTACCGCCATTGGCGGCAGCCTTATCGGCGATCAGACCTCGCTGATATTGACCCAACGCTGTTCCCGTGCCGCCAATCGAATCGCCATCGCCAGTCGCTCCACTTCCAGGGCTTGCTCGAAATCAGTGCCGGCTTGTCCTTGGCCGGCCAAGGCCATGATCAACTCATGCACTTCCAGCGTTTTCAACTCGTTGTAGCCCAGTTGATGCCCCGGCGCCGGACTGAACGCTGCATATCCGGGCAGGTTCGGCCCGGCCAGTAAGCGCTGGAAACCGTCCTGGCCGACACGGCACAGGCGTAACTCATTCAAACGCTCCTGATCGAATGACAGGGTCCCTTGGGTGCCACTGATCTCGAAACTCAGGTGATTTTTGTAGCCGTGCTTGAGCCAACTGCTGCTGAAGGTGCCACGCGCGCCACTGGTGAAGCGCAGCAGGGCATGGGCCTGATCGTCGACAGCAATGCTGCGCTGTTCCTGGCTACCGGCCATGACCGGGCGCTGGCGGTGCACGGTCTGGGAATCGGCGCACACTGCTTCGACATTACCCAGCAGATGGCGCGCCATGGCGAGCAAGTGACTGCCCAGATCCGCCAGCGCCCCGCCGGCATGTCCGGCCTCGCAGCGCCACGACCAGGGGGATGCTGGATCGGCCATGAAGTCTTCGCTGAATTCGCCTTGAAAGCTGATGATCTCGCCGAGTTCACCGCTCAGAATCAGCTCGCGCGCCAGGCCGATGATCGGGTTGTGCTGGTAGTTGTAGCCGACACGGGTGACCACGCCGGCATGCTTGGCCGCCAGGTGCATGGCATTGGCCTGTTCAAGGTTCACCGCCAGCGGTTTTTCGCAGTACACCGGCTTGCCGGCGGCAATTGCGGCCATGGCCATCGGGTAGTGCAGGTGGTTGGGTGTGCTGATGGCGATCAGGTTGACCTTGGGATCGTCGATTAATTGCTGCCAATCGCCATAAGCCTGCTCAAAGCCCCAGGCAATGGAGCATGCTTGCGCACGAACGGGATCTGCGTCGGCCAGGGCAGCGAGGCGAAGCGTGAAGGGCAGTTCGAATGCCGCACTGACGTTGCGAAAGGCCAGGGCATGGGCACGCCCCATGAAACCCGTGCCGATAAGTCCGATTCCGAGTTCGCGCATGACAGGATCCTTTGAATTCTTGTTTTCAGAGATCCAATTTATAGAATAAATATTCCCTGACATCAATTTTTAGAATAAAAATATACAGCGACTCGCTGAATCGCTGCCGGTGAGTTGCGCGGGGAGCCGTAACGCCAGTGTCTCGGTCAGTCTTCGAACCCGACCTGCTCATGAATCTCATCAACCTTCAATTCCAGTCGATAGGCCACGGCGATAAACAGCGCCTGGCACAGGCACAGGGTCGCGCTCAATGAACGGAACGCAAACGAGCTGCCTTCGTTGACCAGCAGCAGGGTGTTGGCGCGCTTGGCCAGGGGCGAGAGATTGCTGTCGGTGATGATCAGGGTTTTTGCCTGATGATGCTGGGCGATGCGCAGGCAGTGTTGGGTTTCCTTGCCGTACGGCGTGAAGCTGATGGCGATCACCAGGTCATTGGCGCGCACGCTGCGCATTTGCTCGCGGTAGCTGCCGCCGAGCCCCGACACCAGGTGAATGCGCTTGTTGGTGTGTTGCAGGTTGTAGACCAGGTAATCGGCTACCGCGAACGAACGGCGCACGCCGACCACGTAGATGTTGTCGGCATTGACCACCAGGTCCACTGCCTTGTCGAAGGCCTGGTCATCGAGTTCCAGCCCCAGTCGTTCGATGCCCGACAGGGTCGCGTTGATGCACTCGCGCGCCAGATCGCCACCGCTGGCTTTCTGCGACTTGTTGGCGATCATGCTGCGAATGCGTTGCTGGTAGTTCTGTACCGGGGTGGTTTTGTGGGTATACGCCTCGCGAAACAGCGCCTGCATTTCGCTGAAGCCGCTGAAGCCGAAACGTTGGGAAAACCGCACGATGGCCGACGGGTGCACTTCGCACTCGCGGGCGATGTCGCTGATGCGGTCGACCATGATCCGGTCGCTTTGCTGGCTCATGTAACTGGCGATGCGTTTGAGTTGGCGCGGCAGGCTTTCGTATTCATGGGTAATCAGCTGCAGCAGACTCTCGGCATTGATCGGGGGGCTGACAAGATCGCTCTCGGGCGTGCTCTCGGTCGAATCCGGCTGATCGGTGCGGGACATAGGGAATCCTTCTGGCTTGTTCTTGGCTTGTTCTTATAGCGACGATGTTTCACCGCGTCCCAGGACAATAGGTTGGCTGTGCGCAGTCTACAGGGTAGGCCCGAACAAAATCTTGAGCTTGCAGCAGTCAGAGGCTTGCTGAAACGATGCACTGCGTCTGGAACGCTTGTACTAAAGTTTATTGGAAAAAATATTCCACGTAAAAAATATTTGGAATAATTATTGATTATTCGATCCCTGTCGTTTTAGTCTGCATCCACCAAGAGTGTTCGCGCGGTCATCGTCCTGAACACAGGCTGATAAAAATAACAGGAGCCAGCATGGGCCAGACTCGTTTTGCCAGTGGACGTCAATTGGATCTGATTTGCCTGGGGCGCCTTGGCGTCGACCTCTATGCACAGCAAGTCGGGGCGCGGTTGGAGGATGTGAGCAGCTTCGCCAAATACCTCGGTGGATCGTCCGCCAACATCGCTTTCGGCACCGCTCGTCTGGGGCTGAAGTCAGCGATGCTGAGCCGGGTAGGGGACGACCACATGGGGCGTTTCCTGGTCGAGTCCCTGGCCCGCGAAGGCTGCGACATCAGTGGTATCAAAGTTGATCCGGAGCGCCTGACGGCGATGGTGTTGCTCGGCCTAAAGGACCGCGAAACCTTTCCTTTGGTGTTCTACCGCGAAAACTGCGCCGACATGGCGCTACGGGCCGAAGACATCAGTGAAGCCTTTATCGCCTCCAGCAAAGCCTTGCTGATCACCGGCACGCATTTCTCCACCGACGGCGTCTACAAGGCGAGCATCCAGGCGCTGGACTACGCACAGAAGCACAACGTCAAACGGGTGCTGGACATCGATTACCGTCCGGTTTTGTGGGGGCTTGCCGGCAAGGCGGACGGTGAAACACGTTTCGTCGCCGACCAGAACGTCAGTCAGCATGTGCAGAAAATCCTCCCGCGTTTCGATCTCATTGTCGGCACCGAAGAAGAGTTTCTGATTGCCGGTGGTTCCGAGGATTTGCTCACCGCGCTGCGCAATGTCCGTCGATTGAGCGACGCGACCCTGGTGGTCAAGCTCGGCCCGCAAGGCTGCACGGTGATTCATGGAGAGATCCCGGCCCGTCTCGAAGACGGTGCGATTTACCCTGGCGTGCGTGTTGCGGTGCTTAACGTGCTGGGAGCCGGCGATGCCTTCATGTCGGGCTTCCTCAGCGGTTGGCTGGAGGACGCCAGCGATGAGCGCTGCTGCCAGTTGGCCAATGCCTGCGGCGGCCTGGTGGTGTCGCGCCATGCCTGCGCCCCGGCGATGCCGACCCGCGCCGAACTGGATTACCTGTTCAACAGCCCGGTACCGATTACACGTCCGGATCAGGACGTAACGTTGCAACGCCTGCATCAGGTCAGCGTGCCGCGCAAACAGTGGAAGCAACTGTTCATCTTTGCGTTCGACCATCGCTGGCAATTGGTGGAGTTGGCCCAAAAGGGTGGCCGTGACCTCAACGCCATTAGCGAACTCAAGCAACTTTTTATCCGGGCCGTGGAGCGGGTCGACGCCGATCTGCAAAAGCAAGGCATCGAAGCCGATGTCGGGCTGCTGGCCGATCAACGTTTCGGCCAGGATTCACTGAACGCCGCCACCGGTCGCGGCTGGTGGGTGGCGCGGCCGGTCGAGGTACAAGGCTCCCGCCCGTTGGCCTTCGAACACGGGCGTTCGATCGGCAGCAACCTGATCGCCTGGCCACAAGAGCAAATCATCAAGTGCCTGGTGCAATTCCACCCGGACGACGAGCCAATGCTGCGCCTGGAGCAGGAAGCGCAGATCAAGGGTTTGTATCAGGCATCGCAAGTCAGCGGTCATGAGCTGCTGCTGGAAATCATCCCGCCCAAGGATCACCCCTCGACGCACCCGGACGTGTTGTATCGCGCACTCAAACGCCTCTACAACCTCGGCATCTACCCGGCGTGGTGGAAGATCGAAGCGCAAAGCGCAGAGGAGTGGAAGCAACTCGACGAACTGATTCAGGAGCGCGATCCGTACTGCCGTGGTGTGGTGTTGCTGGGCTTGAATGCCCCGGCATCAGCGTTGGCCGAAGGCTTTCAACAGGCCAGCCAGAGCCGGACATGCCGTGGGTTCGCCGTGGGGCGGACGATTTTCCAGGAGCCAAGCCGTGCGTGGTTGGCCGGGGAACTCGACGATGAGGCGCTGATTCGACAGGTGCAGGGCACCTTTGTCGAATTGATCGATGCCTGGCGTACTGCCCGCGCTTGATGGAACACCGCGCGATCCTGTGGGAGCGGGCTTGCCCGCGATGACGGCGGCACATTCAGCATCAATGTGACAGCGAGATCGCAATCGCGGGCAAGTCGGATCGCGCCGCACCGCCGTTCCCACAGAGTTTTATGTCGCTCTTACTGGTTTTGTAAAAACAATAAAAGGTGCAGCCATGCCCGCTATCCGAATTGGCATCAACCCGATCTCCTGGAGCAACGACGACCTGCCGTCCCTCGGTGGCGAGACGCCGCTGAGCACCGCCTTGAGCGAAGGCAAGGACATCGGTTATGAAGGCTTCGAACTCAACGGCAAGTTTCCCAAGGACGCCAAGGGCGTCGGCGAAGTGCTGCGACCGTATGACCTTGCGTTGGTGTCCGGCTGGTATTCCAGTCGTCTGGCCCGCCGCTCGGTGGCCGAAGAAATCGACGCCATCGGCAGCCATGTCGAGCTGCTGGCGAAGAACGGCGCCAAGGTGCTGGTCTATGGCGAGGTCGCGGACTCCATCCAGGGCCAACGCATTCCCCTGGTCGAACGCCCGCGTTTTCACACCGAACAGGCCTGGCAGGAATACGCCGACAAGCTCACCGAGCTGGCGCGTTTCACCCTGTCCCAGGGCGTACGTCTGGCGTATCACCACCATATGGGCGCCTACGTCGAATCCCCGTCGGACATCGACACCCTGATGGCGTTGACCGGCAGTGAAGTCGGCCTGCTGTTCGATTCGGGCCATTGCTACATGGGTGGCGGTGAGCCGCTGCAGGTGCTGCGCAAACACATCTCACGCATCTGCCATGTGCATTTCAAGGACGTGCGCAAACCGGTGGTGCAGCTGGCGCGCAACAATCTGTGGAGCTTCCCTGACTGCATCATCAACGGCACCTTCACCGTGCCGGGAGATGGCGACATCGACTTTGCTGAACTGCTGGACGTGCTGCTGGCGGCCGATTACCACGGCTGGCTGGTGGTCGAGGCCGAGCAGGACCCGGCGGTGGCCCCGAGCTACGCCTATGCCAAAAAAGGCTTCCACACCTTGCGCGCGCTGCTCGACGAGAGGACTGCACGATGAGCCTGCTGGTCAAAAGCAATGCCCGTGGCCGGACCATGGTCGAGTTGGGCAAAGGTGAGCTTGAATACGTCGGTTTCGCCGCTTACCGCTTGAGCCTCGGCGAAACCCTGCCGGTCTCTGCCGGTGATAAGGAGCTGTGCCTGGTGCTGCTCAGCGGCCGGGTCAGCATCAGGGGTGAAGCGCCGGGGCAGGGCGCATTCGACTGGGACAACCTTGGGGATCGTCAGTCGGTTTTCGAAGACAAATCCCCCTTCGCCGCGTACTTGCCACCCGGCAGTCAGGCCCAGGTGGTGGCGTTGAGTGATGTGCAATTTGCCGTTTGCGCCGCTCCCGGTTCGACCACCAATCCCCTCGGTCCACGCCTGATCAAACCTGAAACGATGAAACGCAGTGTGCGCGGCAAGGGTGCCAACACCCGTTACGTCTGCGACATTCTGCCGGACACCGAACCCGCCCATTCGCTGCTGGTGGTGGAAGTGCGTACGCCCTCGGGACACTCGTCGAGCTACCCGCCGCACAAGCACGACACCGACGACCTGCCGCACCAGAGCTTCCTTGAAGAAACCTATTACCACCAGATCAACCCGCCCCAGGGCTTCGTGTTCCAACGGGTCTACACCGATGATCGCAGTATCGATCAGGCCATGGCCGTGGAAAACAGTGACCTTGTAGTCGTGCCCAAGGGCTATCACCCGGTCAGCGTGCCGTACGGCTACGAGTCGTATTACCTGAACGTGATGGCCGGCCCGAAACGCGTCTGGCAGTTCCATAACGATCCGCAGCACAGTTGGCTGCTGGATCTTTGAAGTCCAACGTCTGAATTTCAACCTCTGCATGGAGAACAAGCACAATGAGCGACGCCCGGGTTGTAGGCCATTACATCGACGGCCAGGTGCAGGACAGCGGCAACGAACGGTTCAGCAACGTCTTCAACCCGGCTACCGGCGCGGTTCAGGCGCGCGTCGGGTTGGCCAGCCAGAAGACCGTGGACCAAGCTGTCGCCTCGGCCCTGAAAGCCTTTCCGGCCTGGTCCGAGCAATCGTCCCTGCGGCGTTCTCGGGTGATGTTCAAGTTCAAGGAGTTACTTGATCGCCATCACGACGAACTGGCAGAAATCATCAGCCGCGAACACGGCAAGGTCTTTTCGGACGCCAAAGGCGAAGTCACCCGCGGCATCGAAATCGTCGAATACGCCTGCGGTGCACCGAGCCTGCTGAAGACCGAGTTCAGCGACAACATCGGTGGCGGCATCGACAACTGGAACCTGCGTCAGCCCCTGGGTGTTTGTGCCGGGGTCACGCCGTTCAACTTCCCCGTGATGGTGCCGCTGTGGATGATTCCGCTGGCGCTGGTCACCGGTAACTGCTTCATCCTCAAACCCTCCGAGCGCGATCCGTCCGCCAGTTTGCTGATGGCCCGCCTGCTCACCGAAGCCGGCTTGCCGGACGGTGTGTTCAACGTGGTCCAGGGTGACAAGGTGGCGGTCGACGCCTTGCTGCAACACCCGGACATCGAGGCGATTTCATTTGTCGGTTCGACGCCGATTGCCGAGTACATCCATCAGCAGGCGACCTCGTGCGGCAAGCGCGTGCAGGCGCTGGGTGGGGCGAAGAACCACATGATCATCATGCCCGATGCGGACCTGGATCAAGCGGCGGATGCCTTGATTGGCGCCGCTTACGGCTCGGCGGGCGAGCGCTGCATGGCGATCTCGATTGCCGTCGCGGTCGGCGATGTCGGCGACCGGTTGATCGCCAAACTGCTGCCGCGTATCGATCAATTGAAAGTCGGCAATGGCCTGCAGGGTGACACCGACATGGGGCCGCTGGTCACTGCCGAACACAAGGCCAAGGTTGAAGGCTTCATCGATCAGGGCGTGGCCCAGGGTGCACAGCTGATCGTCGACGGCCGCCACTTCAAGGTGCCGGGGGCCGAGAATGGCTTCTTCGTCGGCGCTACGCTGTTCGATAACGTCACGACCGAGATGAGCATTTATCAGCAGGAAATCTTCGGCCCGGTGCTGGGCATCGTTCGCGTGCCGGACTTTGCCAGCGCCGTGGCCCTGATCAACGCCCATGAATTCGGCAACGGCGTGTCCTGCTTCACCAGCGATGGCGGCATTGCTCGCTCGTTTGCCCGCAGCATCAAGGTCGGCATGGTTGGCATCAATGTGCCAATTCCGGTGCCGATGGCCTGGCACTCATTCGGTGGCTGGAAGCGCTCGCTGTTCGGTGATCACCACGCTTACGGCGAAGAAGGCATCCGCTTCTACAGTCGCTACAAAAGCATTATGCAGCGCTGGCCCGACAGTATCGCCAAGGGCCCTGAATTCAGCATGCCAACCGCCAAATAATTTACCTGTACGGAGAACAACAATAATGAGCAAACCCCTGCGTTTCGCCCTGAACCGTATGGTCGCCCCACGTTTGTCCCTGCCAGCGTTCATCGAGTTGGCGGTGACTCTGAAGGCGGACGCCATCGAGATCCGCAACGACCTCAAAGGCGTCGAGATCGAGGACGGCACTGCGCCCGAGCGTGTGCGCGAGTTGTGCGCGGCCAAAGGCATCACCGTGCTGTCGATCAACGCGCTGTATCCATTTGATGTGTGGAACGACGAGCGCCGTGCGCAGGCCCGCAAGCTTGCCGCATATGCCCGTGATTGTGGCGCGCAGGGTTTGGTCATGTGCCCGTTGAACGACCGTGCCGATCCGCGCAGCGAGGCCGAGCGCGCGTCTGGCCTGCGCACAGCGTTGAGTGAACTGGCGCCGATCCTGCGCGATCACGGCATTTTCGGTTTCATCGAACCGCTGGGTTTCGAAGAATGTTCGCTGCGCCGCAAACGCACGGCAGTCGATGCGATCAAGGCCATCGGCGGGTTGGATGTGTTCCTTCTGGTGCATGACACCTTTCACCATCACCTGGCCAGCGAACATGAATTCTTTCCCGAGTTGACCGGGCTGGTACACATCTCCGGCGTCGAGGATGCCGAGGCGCCGCTGGCGACCATTCGTGACGGCCACCGGGTGCTGGTGGGCGAGGGTGACATTCTCAGCAATGCTGCACAAATCGACACCTTGCTCAGCAGCGGCTACAGCGGCTACCTGTCGTTCGAACCGTTCGCCGACAGCGTGCATGGCCTGACAGATATCGAACGGGCGATCGGCGCGAGCATGGATCACCTGCAGAAATCCCAAGGTTAATGGAGATCCCTGTGGGAGCGGGCTTGCCCGCGATGACGGCAGCACATTCAAGATTGATGTGTCAGGTAGATCGCTATCGCGGGCAAGCCCGCTCCCACAGTTGATGGCATTCCACAGCACACACCGGATTCAGCTTCAAAGGAAGGTGCAAGCATGACCACAACAAGACTGACCATGGCCCAGGCCCTGGTGAAATTCCTCGACAACCAATACATCGAGGTCGATGGGGTTCAGAGCAAATTCGTCGCCGGGATCTTTACCATCTTCGGCCACGGCAACGTGCTGGGTCTGGGGCAGGCCCTGGAGCAAGACAGCGGTGACCTGATCGTCCATCAGGGCCGCAATGAGCAAGGCATGGCCCACGCGGCTATCGGTTTCGCAAAACAACACCTGCGGCGCAAGATCTACGCCTGTACTTCATCCGTGGGGCCAGGTGCGGCGAACATGCTGACAGCTGCCGCCACTGCGACAGCCAACCGCATTCCATTGCTTTTGTTGCCCGGTGATGTCTACGCCTGTCGTCAACCGGACCCGGTGCTGCAACAGATCGAACAGTTCCACGACCTGAGTATCAGCACCAACGATGCATTCAAGGCTGTGAGCAAATGCTGGGACCGCATCAACCGTCCCGAGCAGTTGATGACGGCGGCGATCCACGCCATGCGGGTGCTCACCGATCCGGCCGAAACCGGCGCCGTGACGCTTGCCTTGCCGCAGGACGTGCAAGCCGAGGCGTACGACTATCCCGATTACTTCCTGCAAAAACGTGTACACCGTATCGAACGGCGTCCGGCCACCGAAGCCATGCTGGGTGATGCGCTGGCGCTGTTCAAAGGCAAGCACAAACCGCTGATCATCTGCGGTGGCGGGGTCAAGTATTCGGGGGCCAACGCGGCGTTGCAGGCCTTTGCCGAGCGCTTTGATATTCCTTTCGCTGAAACCCAGGCCGGCAAGAGCGCGCTGGTGTCCAGCCATCCGCTGAACGTCGGTGGCATCGGTGAAACCGGTTGCCTGGCGGCGAACCTGTTGGCCAGGGACGCTGATCTGATCATTGGCATTGGCACCCGATACAGTGATTTCACCACTGCGTCGAAATCCTTGTTCAAACACCCCGAGGTTCAGTTCCTCAATCTTAATATCAGCCCCTGTGACGCCCTGAAACTCGACGGGGTGCAATTGCTGGCGGACGCCAAAACCGGCTTGAACGCCCTGGCCGATGCCCTGGGCGACTATCGCTCCAGTTGGGGCGATCAGCCGCGTCAGGCCAAGGCGCAACTGGATGAAGAGGTCGATCGCATCTATCAGGTGGAATATCAGGCAAAGGATTTTGTACCGGAAATCAACGACCACATGGACCCGGCCGTCCTGCGCGAATTCATCGAGCTGACCGGTTCCTGCCTGACCCAGAGCCGCGTGCTCGGCGTGCTCAATGAAAACCTGGCGGACGACGCAGTGATCGTCGCCGCCGCCGGCAGCCTGCCTGGCGACTTGCAGCGCAGTTGGCGCAGCAAGGGTGTGAACACCTACCACGTCGAGTACGGCTATTCCTGCATGGGTTACGAGGTCAATGCTGCGTTGGGCGTGAAACTCGCCGAGCCGGATCGTGAGGTCTATGCGCTGGTGGGCGACGGCTCCTACATGATGCTGCACTCGGAACTGGCGACCTCGATTCAGGAGCGGCGCAAGATCAACGTTGTGCTGCTGGACAACATGACCTTCGGCTGCATCAACAACCTGCAGATGGAACACGGCATGGACAGCTTCGGCACCGAGTTCCGTTTCCGCAATCCGGAAACCGGAAAACTCGATGGCGGCTTTGTGCCGGTGGATTTCGCCATGAGCGCGGCGGCCTATGGCTGCAAGACTTACAAAGTGAACACCGTTGAAGAACTGAAAGCTGCACTGGCGGATGCGCGCTTGCAGACCGTTTCGACGCTGATCGATATCAAGGTTTTGCCCAAGACAATGATTCACAAATACCTGTCGTGGTGGCGAGTCGGTGTGGCGCAGGTTTCCACCAGTGCCCGTACCGATGCGGTGGCCAAGACCCTGAACGAACGACTGGCCAAGGCCCGTCAATACTGATTGCCCCTGAAACCAACAACAAGTCTTCACAGGAGAGTTTTCATGTCTTTAAAGATTGGCGTCATCGGCACCGGGGCCATCGGCCAGGACCACATCCGTCGTTGCAGCCAGACCTTGCTCAACAGCCAGGTCGTCGCGGTTACCGACATCAATTTGCAGCAAGCGGCCAAGGTCGTTTCCGATTTGAAGCTGACCGCCGAGGTTTATCCCGACGGCCATGCGCTGATCAAGGCGCCGGAAGTCGAGGCGATCCTCGTCACCTCTTGGGGGCCGAGCCACGAAGAGTTCGTGCTGGCGGCGATTGCCGCCGGCAAACCAGTGTTCTGCGAAAAGCCGCTGGCGGTCACCGCCGAAGGCTGCCGCAAGATCGTCGAGGCCGAAGTAGCTCATGGCAAGCGGCTGGTGCAGGTCGGTTTCATGCGTCCGTACGACGAGGGGTATCGGGCGCTGAAATCAGTGATCGACAGCGGCCAGATCGGCGAGCCGTTGATGCTGCATTGCGCCCACCGTAACCCCACGGTGGGCGAGAACTACAAGACCGACATGGCGATCACCGACACCCTGATCCATGAGTTGGATGTGCTGCGCTGGTTGCTCGATGACGACTACGTGTCGGTACAGGTGGTGTTCCCGCGCAAGACCAGCAAGGCTCACGCCCATTTGAAAGACCCGCAGATCGTGTTGCTGGAAACCGCCAAGGGCACGCGCATTGACGTGGAAGTCTTCGTCAATTGTCAGTACGGCTACGACATCCAGTGCGAAGTGGTAGGGGAGACCGGCATCGCCAAGCTGCCGGAACCGTCCCAGGTTCAACTGCGTAGCGGGGCGAAGCTGTCCAACGCGATTCTGATGGACTGGAAGGATCGGTTCATCGCGGCGTATGACGTTGAGTTGCAGGCGTTCATCGATGGCGTGCGCGCCGGGCAGGTTGGCGGTCCTTCGGCGTGGGATGGCTTCGCAGCGGCGGCGGCGGCGGATGCGTGCATCGAGGCGCAGAACAGCGGGTTGATTGTCAAAGTCGGCCTGCCAGAGCGTCCACACTTCTACGGCTAACCACACCCCCCCTGTGGGAGCGAGCCTGCTCGCGAATGCGATCAGACAGTCACATGGATGCTGGATGTACAGCCGTCATCGCGAGCAGGCTCGCTCCCGCAATGGGGCAAGGCTCAGGCCTTGGTCAAGGAGAACAATCATGCGCATCGCACTCGACCCCTACATGTACCGGACCCTGTCCCTGGGCAAGATGGTCGACAAGGTCGCCGAGCTCGGTTACGAACACATCGAGCTGTCGCCCCGGGAAGATTTCCTGCCTTTCTATAAAGCCCCGCGCGTCGACAAGGCGCGGATCAAGGAGTTTCGCAAAGCCCTGCGCGACACCGGGGTCAAACTCTCTTCTCTATTACCGATGTACCACTGGGCCGCTGCCGACGAAGGTTTGCGTGTGGCGGCGGTGCGCAACTGGAAGCGCGCGATCCAGATTGCCGTGGAGATGGACTGCGAGCTGGTCAACACCGAGTTCACCGGGCAATCGGACAATCCGCTGGTCTGCGAGAACCAGTTCATGCGCTCCATGGACGAGTTGATCCCGGAGTTTGAGCGTGAGGGCATCAAGCTCGATATACAGGCGCACCCCTATGATTTCTGCGAACGCAACAACGAGTCGGTGGACATCATTCGCGGGCTGGATCGCGACTGGATCAACTACCTTTATGCTGCGCCACACACCTTCTTCTACGACGACGGCAAAGGTGACATCGCCTCGATGCTCAAGTACGCCGGCTCCAGGCTGAGCCACCTGATCATCGCCGATACCTACAACCACAAGGCGTCGTCGGGCCTGCGATACATCGTCAACCCGCCGGGCGTGACCGCCACCGTGCACCAGCACCTGGACATCGGCCAGGGCGAGGTCGACTGGGACGCGTTCTTCGGTACCTTGCGCGAGATCAAGTTCGACGGCATTGCTACCGTATCGGTGTTCGCCTGGGAGGACCGGCCAGACGAGTCCAACCGGATGATGCTCGAGCGCGTGACCCGCGAACTCTGCCAATGACCGCGGCATACACAAAAGTTGTGGGAGCGGGCTTGCTCGCGAAGACGGCGGCACATTCAACATTGAAGTCGCCTGACACATCGCCTTCGCGAGCAAGCCCGCTCCCACAGGGGGCCGTGTACATCCGGTAACGAACTATAAGGAGAATGTTTTCATGCGTATTGGACTTGTCGGTTACGGCCATGGCGGCCGGTTTTTCCATGCTCCGCTGATCAGCAGTTTGCCGGGTGCAACCTTTGTCGGTGTGGTTACCCGTTCAACGGAGCGGCGCCAGTTACTGGCGGCAGAACATCCCGGCGTGCCGGCCTTCGACAGCATCGGTCAATTGGTCGAAATCGGGGTCGATGTGCTGGTGGTGTCCACGCCGCTCAAAGGTCGCCCGGCGCTGGTGCTCGACGCCATCGAACACGGGGTGGCGGTGGTCAGCGACAAGCCGTTCGCCGCCGACGCGCAACAGGCGCAAACCCTGATCACCATGGCCGAGCGCCAGGGTGTGCAACTGAGCGTCTACCAGAACCGGCGTTGGGACTCGGACTTTCTCACCGTGCGCAAACTCATCGAGTCCGGTGCGCTGGGCCAGGTCACCCGCTTCGAATCGCGAGTCGAACGCTATTCGCCATCGTCGGTGAACAACGGCAGTGGCGGTGGTTTCCTGCGCGATCTGGGTAGCCATCTGGTGGATCAGGCGCTGCTGCTTTTCGGCCCCGTCACTCGGGTTTACGCTGAACTGGATTATGTCGAAAAAGGCCAGGTCTTCGACAACGGCTTCTTTATGTCCCTGGTCCACGTCAATGGCGTGAGCTCGCACCTGGGTGGCAGTTGCCTGCAAAACACGCCCGGCCCGCGCTTTCGCGTGACCGGAACCCAGGGTTGCTACAGCGTCGATGGCCTGGACGGGCAGGAGGCGTCGGTGCTCGCCGGGCTCACACCAAAATCCAAAGGTGAACGCTGGGGCGTGGAAGAGCATCGCCGCTGGGGCTGGTTCGAACAGGGCGAAGTGCGCGAAAGAGTTTCCTCCGAGCGTGGTTGCTGGCATCAGTTCTATTTACAGCTACAAACCGCATTGCAGAGCGGTGGTCCAATGCCTGTGGACGCCCGTGATGCACTGGCGACCACCCGTGTGCTAGACGCTGCGCGGCTGAGTGCCGAGCGCCATCAGATGGTGCAATTGAGCCCCCTCGAGCGTCATTGAACAAAATCAGAATAAAATTCTAAAATGAGTTGATATAGAAAATATTTTCCAATAAAGTCATTTCCAGCGAGCTGCCTCGCACCCGGTTCCAACTCTTTTCCCGCTTGTCCGCTTACTGAAATCGTCACGCCTTATCCATAAAACCAACAAGAATGTGGAGAAAGACTTTTCATGAAGACCAAGATCCGTTTCGCCTCACTCGCCTTGTCCCTGATGTTCGCCAGCGGCGCTGCACTCGCTGACATGAAGATCGGCGTCAGCATGTCGCAGTTCGATGACACCTGGCTGACCTACCTGCGCGAATCCATGGATACAAAAGCCAAATCCTATCCCGATGGCGTCAAGCTGCAGTTCGAAGATGCGCGCAGCGACGTGGTCCGGCAGTTGAGCCAGGTAGAAAGCTTCATCAGTCAGAAGGTCGACGCCATTGTGGTCAACCCGGTGGATACCGCCGCGACCAAAAAAATCACTGAATCGGCGGTCAAGGCCGGTATTCCGCTGGTGTACGTCAACCGCCGTCCCGATGACCTGAATCTGCCCAAAGGCGTGGTCACTGTCGCCTCCAACGACCTAGAGGCGGGTCAGATGCAGATGCAATACCTGGCCGACAAAATGGGCGGCAAGGGCGACATCGTGATTCTGCTGGGCGACCTGGCGAACAACTCCACCACCAACCGTACCAAGGGCGTCAAAGAGGTATTGGCCAAATACCCGAACATCAAGATCGAGCAAGAGCAAACCGGCATCTGGTTGAGGGACAAGGGCATGACCCTGGTCAACGACTGGCTGACCCAGGGCCGCAAGTTCGACGCGGTCGTCTCCAACAACGACGAGATGGCCATCGGCGCCGCGATGGCCCTGCAACAGGCCGGAGTGGAAAAGGGCAGCATTCTGATCGCCGGTGTCGACGGTACGCCTGACGGTTTGAACGCGGTGAAGAAGGGGTCTCTGGTCGTCTCTGTGTTCCAGGACGCCAAGGGGCAGGCAGACGGTTCGATCGAGACGGCAGTGAAAATGGCCAAAAACGAGCCGGTCGAGCCGGCCGTGTGGGTGCCGTATCGCTTGATCACGCTACAAAACGTTGACCAGTTCAAATAGTCCGTCCGTTCAATAACAACAATAAACACGCAAGGTGGCAATTGCGACCTTGCTGATGGAGTACCTGATCATGTTCGCTTCAGCGACTGCTTCGAGCACCCCGTTGATGGGTGTCCAGCCAACCGCAATACCCGTCGATGAGCCGTACCTGTTGGAGATCGTCAACGTCAGCAAGGGTTTCCCAGGTGTGGTGGCCTTGTCCGACGTACAGCTTCGGGTACGCCCAGGTTCCGTGCTGGCCCTGATGGGCGAAAACGGCGCGGGCAAGTCCACCTTGATGAAAATCATTGCCGGCATCTACCAGCCGGACGCCGGCGAACTGCGCCTGCGGGGCAAGCCGGTGGTGTTCGAGTCGCCCCTGGCGGCGCTGCAGGCCGGGATTGCGATGATCCACCAGGAACTCAACCTGATGCCGCACATGAGCATCGCCGAGAACATCTGGATTGGCCGTGAGCAGCTCAACACTTTCCACATGATCGACCACCAGGAAATGCACCGTTGCACGGCGAAGCTGCTGGAGCGTCTGCGCATCAATCTTGATCCGGAGGAACAGGTTGGCAATCTGAGCATCGCCGAACGGCAGATGGTCGAGATCGCCAAGGCGGTGTCTTACGATTCCGACATCCTGATCATGGACGAACCGACCTCGGCCATCACCGACAAGGAAGTCGCCCACCTGTTTTCGATCATTGCCGACCTCAAGACCCAGGGCAAAGGCATCATCTACATCACCCACAAAATGAATGAGGTGTTCAGCATCGCCGATGAAGTGGCAGTGTTCCGCGACGGCGCCTACATCGGCCTGCAACGAGCCGACAGCATGGACGGCGACAGCCTGATTTCGATGATGGTCGGGCGTGAACTGAGCCAGTTATTCCCGGTGCGCGAGACGCCGATCGGCGATCTGCTGCTGTCGGTGCGCGACCTCAAGCTCGATGGCATTTTCAAGGACGTGTCCTTCGATCTGCATGCCGGCGAGATCCTCGGCATTGCCGGGTTGATGGGCTCGGGGCGGACCAACGTCGCCGAGGCGATCTTTGGCATAACCCCGAGCGACGGTGGCGAGATTCGCCTCGACGGTGAAGTGGTGCGCATGACCGATCCGCACATGGCCATCGAAAAGGGTTTCGCCCTGTTGACCGAGGATCGCAAGCTCAGCGGCCTGTTCCCGTGCCTGTCAGTGCTGGAGAACATGGAGATGGCGGTGCTGCCGCACTACGCCGGCCACGGTTTCATCCAGCAAAAAGCTTTGCGCGCCCTGTGTGAAGACATGTGCAAGAAGCTGCGGGTGAAAACCCCGTCGCTGGAGCAATGCATCGACACGCTGTCCGGCGGTAATCAGCAGAAAGCCTTGCTGGCGCGCTGGCTGATGACCAATCCACGAATCCTGATTCTCGACGAGCCGACCCGCGGCATCGATGTCGGTGCCAAGGCCGAGATCTACCGGCTTATCTCCTACCTCGCCAGCGAAGGCATGGCGGTGATCATGATTTCCTCGGAGCTGCCGGAAGTGCTCGGCATGAGCGATCGGGTCATGGTCATGCACGAGGGCGACCTGATGGGCACCCTCGACCGCAGCGAAGCGACTCAGGAGCGAGTGATGCAACTGGCCTCGGGCATGTCCGCGGTTCACTAATGGATGCCGGCGCTGGCTCGGCCAGCGTCGACGACGCGATAAAAGGGTGAGTAGTTATGAATGCGATACTGGAAAACAAGCCAGCAACGGTACCGGTCAAGAGTCGCCGACGCTTTCCGACTGAACTGAGCATCTTCCTGGTGCTGATCGGCATCGGCCTGGTGTTCGAGGTATTCGGCTGGATCGTGCGCGACCAGAGCTTCCTGATGAACTCCCAACGGCTGGTCTTGATGATCCTGCAAGTGTCGATCATCGGCCTGCTGGCGATTGGCGTGACCCAGGTGATCATCACCACTGGCATTGACCTCTCATCTGGCTCAGTGCTGGCCTTATCGGCGATGATTGCTGCCAGCCTGGCGCAGACCTCTGATTTCGCACGGGCGGTATTCCCGTCGCTGACCGACTTGCCGGTGTGGATTCCAGTGATTGTCGGGCTCGGTGTCGGGCTGCTGGCGGGGGCAATCAACGGCAGTATCATTGCCATTACCGGGATTCCACCGTTCATTGCCACCTTGGGCATGATGGTCTCGGCCCGTGGCCTGGCGCGTTACTACACCGAAGGCCAGCCAGTGAGCATGCTATCGGATTCCTACACGGCCATCGGCCACGGCGCGATGCCGGTGATCATTTTTCTGGTGGTAGCGGTGATCTTCCACATCGCGCTGCGCTACACCAAGTACGGTAAATACACCTACGCCATCGGCGGCAACATGCAGGCGGCGCGTACGTCCGGTATCAACGTCAAACGCCATCTGGTAATCGTCTACAGCATCGCCGGGTTGCTGGCGGGACTGGCGGGCGTGGTGGCTTCGGCCCGTGCCGCCACCGGGCAGGCCGGGATGGGCATGTCCTATGAACTGGATGCGATTGCCGCAGCGGTTATCGGCGGTACCAGCCTGGCTGGTGGAGTAGGGCGCATCACCGGCACCGTCATCGGTGCACTGATCCTTGGGGTGATGGCCAGCGGGTTCACTTTCGTCGGGGTCGATGCCTACATCCAGGACATCATCAAGGGCCTGATCATCGTGGTCGCGGTGGTCATCGACCAATACCGTAACAAGCGCAAACTCAAGCGCTGAGTTTGACTGCAAATAGCGAGGGCCTGTTCTGGCTCTCGCTTCCCCATACCCCCATCACTTATTGAAATAAACCGATCAACTGCTTGCCATCGATTCCAGGCTATCAATTGGGGGATCCGGCAGCACCGTTGGCGGGATCTCCCTCAGCAATCATCTGCTTGAGACATTCACGCTCTTCAGTTCCGGGTAGCACTCCGGTCGTAGTCGCCTCCAGCACTGTGATTCCCTCTGCGTTGAGTATTCTGACTTCAGCTTTTGCGTGACCGCGTTCATCGATGTCAGCGATGAGCCAGTGGCAGGTGATCTGTTCTCCCCCATACTATCGGCTCAACGTTCTGAATTTGACGGTTCCGCCCCTGAGGATGCGCCGCGAGGATGTGCCCTTGCTGGCGCAACATTTTCTCGGTCGTTGCGCACGCTCGCTATGCAAGTCGGTGCAGGGCATCTCACCGCAGGCGCTGGATATTTTTTGCGCCTACCACTGGCCAGGCAATGTTCGAGAGCTGGAAAACACCATTGAACGCGCGACCAATCTGGCAGTGAGCGAGTTGATCCAACCCGTAGATCTACCGCTCGGAATCAAGCAAGGACTGCGGCCTTCGGCGCCGGGAAACGTGCCTGAACCCCCGGGCCACCCTGGACCTCGGCACTCATGAAATGAACGCGATTATCACGGCCCTCAAGAATACCCGTGGCAACATCCGCCTGGCCGCCAGACAACTGAACGTTTCCCGTGGCGGGCTGTACAACAAGATGAATCGGTTTGGCTTGAGTGCCGATGCTTTTCGTGCCACCCCAGACCTCTGACAGGCAGCTCCCCTGTGGCGAGGGAGCTTGCTCCCGCTGGGCTGCGGGGCAGCCCCAAAACCGGTCCATTGAGTTCTTACTGAAAGACTGCGATAGCCTTGTTGGGGCCGCTGCGCGCCCCAGCGGGAGCAAGCTCCCTCGCCACAGGTTCAGTGTTTCACCGTCAGCCTCGAGTGTTCTCCGAGGTGATGATCTGCAACGGAATGTGAATGCGATGCCGGACAGGATCGAAGTCCGGTGTGGTTTGCAGTTCGATCAGCAAGTCGACCAGCGCTGCCGCCAGCAACCGTGGCTGGGAGTCGATGACCAGGCTGATCAATCCCTGAGCCAGGGCTTGGCGCGACAGTTCGGTCGATTCCTGAAGAATGCTGCACAGCGACGGCTGCTTTGGTAGCTGCGACAGGGCACTGATGATGCCGTCGCCGCCACCGCCGACCACGCACAAACCTCGCAAGTCGGCATGCCGCGCCAGCAGTTCCAGAGTGGCCTCTTCGGTGACGTCACAGTTATCCAGGTTGATCACCGCTTCGAGAAGCTTCAACCCCGGTGCGTGTTCCGTCAGGTAACTGCGCAACCCCTCAACCCGCGCCTGATGGCCGAGAAACCGGTGGCCGCCCAGCAGCACCCCGACGCTGCCTTTGTTGGCACCGCAGGTATGAGCCAACAGCCATCCCATGGTGCGTCCGACTTGATGATTATCCTGACCGACGTAAGGCTCATTTGCCGCCTCGTGGATATCGGACAGCAGTGCGATCACTGGCACGCCCGCGGCCCTGATCTGAGCGATGGCGGCATTGATCAACGGGTGAGCGAAGCTGACCACCGCCAGGCCATCGCACTGCACCGCCAGTTGTTCGATCTGGGCAATGATGGCGCTGGGCGAGCGATCGAATACGTACTCGAACTGGCAACTGAGGTTGGCACCGGCCTGACGCTGTGCCGCCTCGGTGATGGCGGTGGCAACGTTGGCATAGAACGCCTGGGCGGTGCCGAGCAACAGGATGCCGAAACGATAGCTGGGGCGCCGCTCGCGGATCCGCTGGCCGATCAGCCTGGCCGCGAAATAACCTACCGCCTCGGCGGCCTGGAACACCTGCTCGGCGGTAGCCGGGTTCACGGGAGCCCTGGCATTGAGCACCCTGTCCACGGTGGCGACACTCAATCCAGCACGCTCGGCGACAGTGGCGATGGTTGGGCGTTTGGCGTTGTTCATGGCGAGTCCCGGGCGCTTTGATAGAAAACTATCAAGCTTCAATGGGCCTGGATGATAGCTTGATAGGGAATGTATTCAAGGGCTTGAGGGTAATCTTTGTGCTCTCTATCGTTTCTCCAACGATGTGATCCCGCATCGAAGCCAGTGCCATAAACCATCGAGCTTGCGGAGAACAATAAAATGCCTGAACAACACGCAGCATCTGAAAAACCCGGTAAACCCGTGCCTCGGGATTATCGGTTGATGGGGCCCGAAGCCGCTAAAGCAGCGCAAAAAGGCCTGGTCTCGGCTAATTGGTATCAATCACCCATTCCCCGTAAACGCATGAAGGAACTGATGCAGCGCCGCGATGGCCCGGCCTTGCGCGATACCGCGATCTGGCTGCTGGCGATGGTCGTCACCGGGTTCGGCGGTTATTGGTTCTGGGGCTCCTGGGCCTGCATTCCGTTCTTCTTCGCCTATGGGCTGCTCTACGGTACGGCGTCCAATGCCCGTTGGCACGAAACCGGTCACGGCACGGCATTCAAGACCCGCTGGATGAATGATGCGGTCTACCAGCTGTCGAGCTTCATGTTCATGTTCGAACCCCATGTCTGGCGCTGGAGTCACGCCCGGCATCACACCGACACCATCATCGTCGGGCGTGATCCGGAGATCGTCGAACCGCGCCCGCCGAGCCTGATCATGATGGTGCTGAGTCTGTTCAGGATGCCGTATGCAATCAAGACGATGTGGTCGGTCTGCCGGCATGCGACCGGGCGAATGGCTGAAGAAGAGCAGACCTTCATCCCCGAATCCGAGTGGCCCAAGGTCTTTACGGCGGCGCGCATCTGGCTGGTGATTTATGGGCTGACTCTGGCGGCTGCGCTGTATCTGCAGAGTTGGTTGCCGCTAATGTTTATCGGTTTGCCGACCCTGTACGGCGGCTGGCTGTCCTACCTGTTCGGTCTGACGCAGCATGTCGGCCTGGCCGAGGATGTGCTCGATCACCGTAGCAACTGCCGGACCATTTACATGAACCCGCTGCTGCGCTTTCTGTATCTGAACATGAACTATCACCTCGAGCATCACATGTATCCGATGGTGCCGTTTCATGCGCTGGCGCAGCTTCACGAAGAGATCCGCCACGACTGCCCGTCGCCTTACACCAGTCTTTTCGAGGCATTGCGCGAAGTCCTCCCGACTATCTGGAAGCAGCGCAAAGACCCGACTCATTACGTCCGTCGCCCTTTACCACAACGCGCAGCGCCGGCCGCCACCGCCCAGGCAGAACCTGAAACAACGCCGGCCTGACACCTTCCTGCTGTACCACTACAAGAGAAAACGCCATGACCGACCAATGGATCGATGTCTGTGCCGTGGGCGAAATAAATGAAGAGGATGTCATTCGTTTCGACCATGGCCCGCACACCTATGCCGTCTACCGCTCTGCAGACGACGAGTTCTTCGCCACCGCGGGCCTGTGCACCCACGAGTCCATCCACCTCGCCGATGGCCTGGTGATGGAGCATGTCATCGAGTGCCCCAAGCACAACGGGCGCTTCGACTACCGCTCCGGCAAAGCCCTTGGCGCACCGGTGTGCGTCAATCTCAAGACTTATCCGGTGCGGGTCGAGGCGGGGCGTGTCCTGCTCGCAATCACGGTTTAATTGCAGGGAGTCTGCGCCATGAGTTCTATCAATGCTCCACTGGTCATCGTCGGCGCCGGGCACGCGGGTGGCCGCGCGGCGCTGACCCTGCGTGCTGAAGGTTATCGCGGTCGTCTGATCCTGATCGGCGACGAATCCCACCCGCCCTACGAACGTCCGCCGCTGTCCAAAGGGCTGTTACAGGGCACGGTTGAACTGACGGGTTGCAGTTTGTGCGATAGCGCTCAACTCGACGAACTGGACATCGAGCACCTGGCCGGCAACCCGGTGAAAAACCTCGATCCGCAGCAGTATCGATTGCAGTTGGCCGACGGCAGTTGGTTGCATTACGCCCGACTGTTGCTCGCGACTGGGGGCAGGGCGCGACTGTTGCCCTCGGTTCCCGAGCATCTGCCCAACGTGCTTTATCTGCGAACCCATGACGAGGCGCTCGCACTGCGCGATTCGCTGCGGCCAGGTGCCCGATTGGTGATCATCGGCGGTGGTTTTATCGGCCTTGAAGTCGCCGCGACCGCCCGTGGCCTGGGTTGCACGGTGACCCTGCTCGAAGCCGGGCCGCGCCTGGCAGGCCGTGTCCTGCCGGAGCGATTGTCCAGTGTCCTGCTGGAACTGCATCGCCGTCAGGGCGTGGATGTCCGGCTGAACGTGGCCATCGAAACGGTACAGGGCACCACTCGCGCCGAGGCGGTGCAACTGGTCGACGGCCAGTCGTTGCCCTGCGATCTGATCGTGGTGGGCATCGGCATGCAACCCAATACCGAGTTGGCCATGGCCGCCGGGTTGGAAGTCGGGCAGGGCATTCGCGTCGATTCGCAGCTGCGCACCAGTGCGCCGGACATCTTTGCGGCAGGCGACGTCTGTGAGTTTCGTCTGCACCCGCAAGGGGTTTTCCAGCGTCAGGAAACCTGGCGCAACGCCGAAACCCAGGGTCGTCACGCCGCTCTGAACCTGCTGGGGGGCGAGCAGCCCTTCGACGTCATTCCCGGCTTCTGGTCCGATCAGTACGACTGGGGACTGCAAACCGTGGGCGTCATCGCAACCACCGAACCGACGGCGAGCCGGACAACCCCCGGTGGTGGTTTCCTGTTGTTCTACCTCGATGTCGAACAACGTCTGCTAGGGGCTTGCGGCTGGGGTCAGGGCAATAGCGTCGCCAGGGACATCAAGTTGTGCGAACGGCTGATCACCCACCATAACCCCCTCTCGGTGGTCGCTTTAGCCGATGCCGATGTATCGCTCAAACAATTGTTGAGGAACTGACATGCGCGAATTTCTGGTGTTTCAGTCCTTGTGGGCCATGCAAGATCACCGTGGCCAATGCGACCTTTCCATTGAAGCGCAACTGGAGAAAATCGCCGCCGCCGGTTTCGACGGGATCACCGACCATTTCTGGGTCGCACCACAGGCTGCACGCCTGAGCGCCGCCGCCAAGGCGCAAGGCCTGCAAATCGAAGGTCAACTGTTCCCCCGAACCGTCGATGATCTGGCGGCCGCGCTCGATGTCGTCTCCCGCTACGGCTGCCACCACCTCACGCTACAGGCAGACGTCCGGCCGCGAACGCTGGCGCAAGCCATTGAACTGATCGAAGGCTGGCAGCGTCTGGCCGAGCAGGTGGACTTTCCGATCCTGCTGGAAACCCACCGCTATCGCCTCACTAGCGACCTGTTGTTCACCCTCGACATCCTCGCGCAAATGCCCGACCTCAAACTGTTGGCCGACTTGTCTCACTACGTTGTGGGCCGGGAATTTCCTGAGTCGGCCACTGCCGAAGACGACGAACAGATCCACACGATCCTGCGCCACAGTTGGGGCTTTCACGGTCGGGTCGCCAATGGCGAACAGGTCCAGGTGCCCTTGAGCTTCGCCCGGCATCGACCCTGGCTTGAGCGATTCCTGGGCTGGTGGCGCTACGGGATCGAGGATTGGCTGGCCCGCCCGAACACACCCGCCAGCCTGTCCTTCACCTGTGAACTCGGCCCGCCGCCTTATGCGATCACGGGGGCTGATGGGCGTGACATCACGGATCGCTGGGCGGAGGCGTTGATGTTGAAGGAGCTGATGCGTGGGGTTTGGAGTGACTGCAAGGTGCGAACGGCTATGTCAGAAGATTGATTTCACCGATCAAGTCATCGACCGCCGCGAGCATGAACCCGGTCATTATTTCATTGACGAATCTGCCGTCCCGGATTTTTTGATTGAATCCGGGAATGACGATCCGGGGGCAACTGATCACTCTGGAACGCATGGCCGAAAGTGTTTCGCGCAGGTGAGGCTGCGCGAGAGGCCCAGACTCAGCCATAGGATGACATGGCGGGTCCTCCGGTTAATAGGGGGAAGCATACCGAGGAGGGAAGGCCCCAATAGAGCTATCGATCATTCAACAACTCGGCGACCCCGCGGGTGATGAATTCCAGGTTTTCATCCAGCTTGGTCAGTGAGTTGCGGATTCTGGTTCCGTCTTCAGCAGGCCCATGCAGCTGTTCAATCCAAACGGACAGATCTTCCACAGCCGCCGCTATGGCGAGTTGGTTTTCGTTGAGTTTGTAGATCAGGGAAGGGACGAGGTCGTTGGTTGGCATGGCTTGATCCTCCTTAAGTGAGGAAAAGCTTAGCAGGCAGCAAAAAGCCCGCGCAGTGGCGGGCTTTTTGTTTGGGGTCAAATCCTTTTGTCCGTTTAATCTGCGCTCCATTCTGTGAGCGTTTCGTGAAAAGCATGTCGCTGGAATGAAAAAGCCTGCTGAGGGGCCGCTTGTCTACGATTTAGTGCTGATCCGTCAGTCGAGGTCGCCACCAGGGAGAAGGACCATGGATCATGTCAGTGCCCAGGCATGCAGCTCAGGCGTAAACTAAACGCGGTGCAGCATGCATTGAAAAGCGCTGCACCTGGAGGAGAGCCATGCGCTCAATACCCGGTTGCACCTCGATCGCACTGGTTGCGCTGTTTATGGTGCCACTTGCCAGCGCAGCGTCTTCGGTCGAAGTCGACTTCAAGAACCCCGAAAAATTCAGCGATGCCAGCCTGGATAGTCCGGGTTATGAACGTGGTGCCGATGCTTATGTCATGAAAGAGCTGCGCAGCTACATCCAGAAGCTTGGCGAGCGGTACCTGCCAGCCGGCCAGCAGTTGCAAATTGAAATACGTAACATCGATCTGGCCGGTCGTTATGAACCCTGGAGGCCAAATGCCTATCAGGTGCGCTTCATGCGTGACATTACCTGGCCGAGCATCGATCTGCATTACGTGCTCAAACAAAACGGCCAGATCGTGAGCCAGGCCGACGCCAGGGTCATGGATCAGCTCTACCTCCAGCGTCCGGGGCGCGCCAACAGAAGTGACAGACTCTACTCCGAGAAGGCCATGCTCTCGGACTGGTTCCAGAGGCAATTCGCCGGGCAACATCAGACCGGGTTGAATTGAATCACCCGTCCGGTATGGGGGGCATGGGCCAGAAACGAAAAAGCCCGGCGCCGGGCCGGGCTCAAGAATGATGCGGACTGCGCATTCAATGCTATTTGAAGTGTTTTGTTATCGCCTGCTTGCCTATTGCGGCCTCGATGTCTCGGTAAGTGCGTTTCTCCGCGGCGCAGAGAAGCGACCTTCCATCCCTCAGTTGCATCGAAAAGGTCAGCTCGACCTCATCGTCTGCCAACATCACACCGGCGACGGCGCCAATCGGACCGAGAGCCAATGCACCAGCCAACCCCAAACCGACAGCACTCGATACGTCCCGGTACGAAGTTTCACTGACCACCGTGGTGTCGAGTATTTCGGAGGTGGCAATCTTCAGGCCCGGCCATGGATAAACAGCCGTTTGTATTGTTATGAAGCCAGGTTCAAATACTGCACTTCCATCAAGGAAATCCCCGGCCAGAATATTTATTTTTGCCATTTGGTAACCTCCCTGCATGAGCTGCAAGAAAATTCAACGTCAGCGGGACGGGGTCGTCAACGACCTAAGGACGGGGGACGCCTGTTGCCCGACTAATGGAGGAGTACGAAAAAGCCCGGCACTGGCCGGGCTTTTTGTAGATGGGCCAAATCCCTTTGGCTGACTGCATTGTGCCTGGCAGGTGTGACGAAGGTGTGACAGGGCAGATACGAAAAGCCCAGTGCCAGGAGTCGGTTCGGCCGGATGCAATTGGCTACCGCAGCGAGCGATAGGTAATGGGGTCGACGTAAGGCGACTGCAGGTCCCGTTCCGGGATTTCCCAGATGATTTGCCTTGGCGGCGTTTCCTTGGAGGCCGGGTTGTTGAGGTAGCTGTTTGCAGCGCCAGAGAACGCTCCGCCGTCTTTGGCGAAGTTACCTGCGGGGGCGCCCAGTGCCTGCTGCAGAAACCCTGCGAAGTTGGAGTTGCGTGAGAATGACGTGCCGATGAGCACGGTATTGGGGAGGTCGGCATCGCCAAAGAGGTCTGCCTCTGTGTCAGGGCTGGTGGCTGACGCAACGGGCAGTTCGTGGGTGCTGGTCTGGGCGACCATTTCGGGGGCGGGTTGCCATTTGAGCGGCAGCCAGTCGATGCCCGCCAGATGGACCAGATCGCCAGGTCGCACCGCGAGCGGGGCATGACTTTCGTTGAACGACCGGCGTGGCGTTGCGCTGATGCCCAGGGTCTTCAGGCGCTGTGCGACTGCATCGGCCGCCGCCTTCGCGCCGGATTCGCTCCAGTGCGTATCGGTGCGCAACCAGGCACTGGCGCCCAGTGGCGTCAGCGTAGCGGTGAGGTCCAGATTCGACACGCCAGCCACATCCAGCTTCGAGGTCCAGGCCTGGATGCGCCCTTCGAGAGCGGCTGGGCGGTGCAGCGCGCAACGCTGCTCAGCAGCGATGCGGCTCTTGTCTGGAACGATGACCACCAGCAGGTTGATACCACGTTGGGAGAGCTGCAGCTGCAGATCAATCACTGCCTGGGCTTTGGCATCGGCATTACGCTGCGCTTGATGATTGACCTTGAGCTCATCGGCCAGGAACAACCAGCCAGGGCAACCCGAGCGAACCCTCGGCCCGGTGTCACTGAGGAGCAGCCAACTGACACCGCGCTCCAGCTCGGCGAAGGTCGTGGGGAGTTGAGCGTTCGACAGTTCCTTGGCGATCCGATGCGTGATATCGCCGTCAAAAAACGGCGGAGCCAGCACTTTATCGGCCAGCAGCGAGATCTGCCCTGAAACGATCAGACGGCCAGAGGACAGCAGTCCGACGAACAGGAATATCAGCAGCGCCACGCCTGCCAACCGACTGCTGCGTGTCGCCAGATCATCTGGCTGAGTGGGGGGCGGGGTGTGCCTTGGGATTGTCATCAGAATTGGAAGTACAGGAAGGGTACGGTTTCGCGACTGGCGATCAGGGCGAACGACAGCATGAAACCGGCGATGGGCCAAAGGGCGGCGGCGAAGAGCACAAGGCCGCCCGGTCGTTTCTCACAGTACGGGCGCAGCAGCGGTGCGACGATACCGAACACACCCAGCAACCCCGCAAGGCCGTGTACCGGGCGCAGGGTCGCGGACAGTTCGTCACCGAGGGCGATGCCCTGCAGGCCGAACTGTCCGGCGTACAGGCTCAGCGCGCCATGAAAGTCGGGGGCGCGGAACAGTGTCCAGGCCAGGCACACGAACAGCAGTGTCAGCCCATGGGACAGCACCGGCGGTACAGAGGGCAGGGTGGAACGGCTCCAGGCACGATCAACGCATAACGCGAGGCCATGGGCGCAGCCCCACAGCAGATAGTTCCAGCTGTCGCCACCGTGCCAGAGACCGGCGATGGCCATGATCAGGAACAGGTTGCGGTAGGTTTTCCAGGTGCCATTGCGATTGCCGCCCAGCGGAATATACAGGTAGTCGCGTAACCAGCTGGACAGCGACAGGTGCCAGCGGCGCCAGAAGTCCTGGATGCTGTTGGCCAGATACGGACGGTCGAAGTTCTCGGGAAAGTGAAAGCCCAGCATCAATCCCAGCCCAATGGCCATGGCGCTGTAGCCGGCGAAGTCGAAGAACAGTTGCAAGGAATAGGCAAGGCAGCCAACCCAGGCGTCGAAGAAGCTGGGGTTCGGCAAACTGAACGCCACATCGACCACGGGCGACAGGGTGTCGGCCACCAGGACCTTCATGCACATCCCGACCATGAACCGGCGTGCGCCCAGGGAGAAATTCTGCAGGTTGAAGTAACGTTGATTCAGCTCACGCCGAACCCAGTCATAGCGAATGATGGGGCCGGCGACCGAATGGCCGAACATCGAAATATAGGTGGCGTAGTTGATGAAGCTGCGTTCAACCGGCACGGTATGGCGATGCACATCCACCAGATAGGAAATCGCCTGCAAGACGATAAACGACAGCCCGGCCGGCATGATGACCCGCTGCCAGTCCAGGGGCATGGCGCCGTACCAGGTGGCGGCATCGATCAACGTGCCGGCGACGATGTTGGCGTACTTGTACCAGCACAGCACCGCCGTGTTGCACACGATCAGCGTCGCGAGCAGCCGCACGCGGCCCTTGCCTTCTTCCCGCAAGGCGTCAATCAGCAAGCCGCCGCCCCATGCCGTGATCGTCAGCGCCACATGCACAGCGAGGAACCGTGGGCTCAACCAGGCATAGAACAGCCAGCTGCCGATCAGTAGCGTGACGTTGCGCCAGGCGGCCGGGCACAGTGCATAGGCACACAGGAACAGCGGCAGGAACAACGTCAGAAACTCGAGAGAAGCAAAAACCATGGTGGTGGCGCGATCCGATCAGTGGGCCAGGACGTCAGTCGCGAGCAACAGGTAAGGGCCATTTGCGCCAGGCAGCAGCACAACGCTGTAGCGCTCGCCGGCCTTGAGCTGGCCCAGGTCAAGCGGGGCACCGACATTGGTCTGGGCGCAGACCAATTGAACCGAAAGGTTGACCGGGTTGATCGCGCGACGTTGCACGCTGCCGTCGGCCACCTCCTTGAACAGCTCGGCGTTCTTCCCTGCAGCGCGCAAACCGGCCCGGGTGCACGCTGGATCGGCGCTGATAAACGCCAGCGAGGCTCTCAGGCTATTGAAGTCGTCGGGTTGCTCACGGATGACGACCTGGCGGATACCCTGTGCGCTGTCTGGCAAGGCGATCACGCTGGCGAATTCGCCTGCCGCCACCTGGATGTCCAGCGGCTGGCTTTTGCCGTTGCGTTCCAGGGTGCCTTTGATCGGCTGGTTGGCGGGCACGGGCAGGTAGTCGGACACGACATTGCTGCCTTCGAGTTTGAGGCTGGCCCGCGAGCCTTCGGCCAGCAGCTGCAGGGGGCGATCGGCGGCGTTGATAAAACGCAGGAAGGCCGAGTCCTGATCCGGGCCCGTCGGGTACAGGGCAATGTCGGCAGCCTCGGCGTGCAGGCTGAGCATCAAGGGCGCGAACAGCGCCCAGCTGAATGCGGATCGGGTCATTTGCCGGCTCCTGTGCTGCTGACGCGCTCGGCGGGCAGTTTGGCCAGGGCATCACCGATCGCATTGCCCCAGGATTGATAACCGGCGACGGTGAAGTGCTGCCCGTCGGTGGTGATCCACTGCCCGGGTTTGGAGAGCGTCAGCGAATCGATGTAGGTACAAGGCGCCACGTTCGCGGCCAAAAACTGCGACATCAATTGAGTGCGGGCATCATTCTTCTTGTACATGCCACCGGCTTTGCCCCAGGCCGGGCCCACCCAGGCGCAACGGGTCCCGGTGGCCGCGATGGCCTTGGCCAGGCCGGTGACGCTTTGCCATGCCCAGGCCTTCGGGAACACCGGCTTGTCATAGGACGCCATGGTGTCGCCGATGACCAGTACCACCAGGTCGGGCTTGTCGGCGGCGATCAGGTCCTGGATCGGTGTGGTGGTTGCCTCGCGCCCTTTGATCACGAGCTTGTCGTTGCCTTTGCGCTCGGCACCGCAGTCGACCTTTTTGCTGATCAGCCAGTCACCGGCGCTGGCGCCGCAGGCACCGATGGAATGGACCTGGGCGCCTTGGCGAGTCAGGTTGTCGTGCAGCGGCTCCAGCAAATGGTCCGCGAGGCTCATATGGCTCTCCCCAAGGACAAGGAGAGTCAGACCGGCAAGGGCAGAAGTGGGCATCGAAAGCTCCAGAGTGATCAGTTGGAATAAGGCGAGGTGTACGGGCTGACCGGCAGGCTCATGGGGCCGCCGATCTCTTCGAACTGGTAGCGCAAGGACAGGGCACCGCTGAGTTGTTGGTAGTCGCGGGCGTTGTCCAGGCCCAGGTTTGCGCCCAGCAGGAACTTCGAAGCGACCTTGTATTCAGCCGCTGCGGCGATGCTGTAGCCGATCCCGGTTTTGTTTTGCCCGGCGTAGCGCAGGCCCGAGGCCGCCTGCAGGGCTTTGTCGGTCGGGAAATAGTCGACGCTGTCCTGCTCGAAATGCTGCACGCCGACCGAGCCCTTGACTTGATACGTCAAGCGCCCGGTGCGTTGTGCCCAGGTCACCGGCACACCCAGGGCGAAGAACGTCTGCGGGCTGAAATAGCCGCCGTGGCCGTAGGTGAAAAAGTCCTGATTGTTGGCGTAGCTGATGCCGGTCATGCTCAGGCCGACGGTCAGCTTGCTGTCCGTTGCATTTTGCAGGTACCAGTACACACCGCTGCCCAGTTCACTGCGGCTGTTGGATTCGACATGGTTGCCCAATAGCTGGTGCCAGGAGGCGTAGCCATAGGCGCCGACTTCGTTGTCGTCATAGCTCAACTGGCCACGCCCGCCGTTGGCGGTCACACCGCCCCAGGACTGCCCGCTGCGTTTGTCCGTGGCGCCGGCAAACGAGGTGAGGCTGTCAGTCACCGGACGCCGGGAAACGCTCACCCCGTAGCGGACATTAGAGGCGTCGCTTATGGGGCGATCAACGCTGATGCCGCCGGTGGCGGTGGTGTATTTGAAGCCGAGCGGGGTGGTGCCGAGATCGGCTTTGAGTCCATCCGCGGGCCGTTGCATGGCGACGGAAAGGCCAACCCCCTCGGCTTTTTGCGAGCCGACGCTGCCGCTCTGCGCACCGTTACCGAAACGCGACAGCGCCTCGCTGCTGGCACCGCCGGCGTTCAGCGAGACCGGTGTCACGCGCAGGGCGACGCGGCTTTCATCCAGCGGAATACTGATTTCCAGCGGTGTTTCAACGTCGGTCAGTTTGCTCAACCCCGACTCACTGTTGTTGCTGCGAATGCTCACGCCCTGGGTGACGTAGGCACTGCGCTCCTGAAGGATTTTATTCAGCGCCAGTTGCGCGGGGCTGATGTCCTCGCTCACCAGTGCTGCGCGCGGCAGCTGCGACTCGAATGGATTGCTCGCCTGCTGCGGCTTTGGCGGGGCGTCGACGGCAAAAGGGGGGCGTGACGTCATGCGGCCCGGCATCTCTTGAACCGGTGGCGGGATGGCTGCCAGCAAGGTGTCGCGACTGACTTCGTTACGTGAACCCGACACCCCGGCAAAAGGGTTGGGTGCCACTGTCGAACCTGCCAGTTGGCCGCTCTGGTTTCTGCGTTTTTCGCTCTGTTCGATGGCCACTGCCTTGCGCAGCAGATCGGCCGCCATGCCGGTCTTGCCCATGTTCTGGTAGAGACGTGCGGCCTCGGTCAGCGTTTGAGGGTTACCGGATTCGGTCTTGAGCAGCTGTTGCAGCGCCTGTTCGGCAAATGCCGTGTCATGGGCCAGCACCGCCGCGTCGGCAGCACCCAGCAGCAGTTGCGGATCGCTTGGCTGGCGCTGCAACAGCGGTTTGTAGAGTTCGAGGGCTTTTGCCGTGTCGCCGTTGGCCGAGTACATCCGCGCCAGGGCCGCGACGGCAGCGCTGTCACCGGGACGTTGCGCCAGTGCGGGCGCCAGCGTGTCATAGGCGCTGGCCAGTTCGCCGCGTTCACGCAGCTGGTCAGCCTGGCGGATGCGATAGCGATACAGCAGGTCGTCGAAACGCTTGCGAGCCGGCGCGTTCAAGGGTCTGTTCTGAAGGTCGCGCAGAATCTCGTTGACCTGTGCGTCTTCTCCGGATTCAAGCAGGACAGTGGCGTATTGCAGGATGAAGTCCGCCGAGGGTGCAGCAGTGTGTTGCAACTGGTCACGCATGAGGGCCAGTGCACGGGTTGGCTCGCCGACCGCGACATAGGCCGTGGCCAGGTTCGCCGTGCGGTCTGGACTGTTGTTGGCCATCGGCTGGATACGCTCGAGCAAGGTCAGGGCTTCCTGGCGCTGTCCGCGCTTGCCCAGGTCGATGGCCTGGCTGAGTTGCAGGTTAAGACTGATATCTGCGGCCAGCGCTTGCATGTCCGGGGTGCGCTGGTCGGGGCGCAAGCGTCCCAAGGTGGTCTGGGCGGCTTTCCACTCACCCATCTGGACCGACAGCAAGGCGCTGACGTAAAGCGCATCGGCATTGTCGGGGTGGGCCTGGAGCATGGCGTTGATCAGGTCCCGAGCCTTTTGCGGTTCGCCCATCGCCAGGTTCAGGCGGGCCAGCGCGAAACGTGTCCAGATGTTGTCCGGTTCGTAGCGCAGCGCGTCTTGCAAGGCGTTGCGCGCAGCGGGCAGATCGTTACGCTGTTCGGCGAGGGCGGCCAGTTGCGTCGCGCGCAAGGCTTGCAGGCGTGCGGACTGGCCGATCTTGGTCTGCCCAGTGGCTGGCAGACTGTTGATCAGTTGCTGGGCTTCATCGTTCTTGCCGCTCTTGAGCAGCACGTTGACGAGCCCTTCCTGTGCTTGCGGGTCGTCGCGGCGCAGGCTCAGCACCTGGCGATAGTTGCCCTGAGCGTCATCGAACTGGCCCGCGCTGGCCTGAATGTCCGCCAGGGCGAGGCGAGCGTCGACCCCGTTCGGGGTCAGACGCAGCGCCTGGTTTACCAGGGCCTGTGCCTGGGCGGTCTGGCCTTTGGCCTGGGCGTCCCGAGCCTGCTGCAACGCAGACCAGTAGCGCACTTCGTTCAACGCGACTTGCCACTGGTTGCCGCCAGGTTGTCTAGTAGCCTGACCCAGGAGTTTTTCCGCTTCGGCCAATCGGTGTTGCTGCTGGCGAACAACCCCAAGGCCACCCAGCGCGTCGGCATCGTCGGGCCGGGTTTTCAGGCGCGCTTGAAAAGCCTGCTCAGCGGTGGCCTGATCACCTTCTTTGAGCGCCTTCAGGCCGCGCGCGACTTCGGCCGGCGGTTGCCATGCCTTGCTGGCCGTCGTTGCCACCTGTTGCTTGCCCTTGTTCATCTGCGCGCGGATTTCCACGTCATCCGGATGCGTCTTGAGGTACGCCTCGAACAACGGCACTTGTGCCGGATTGGGTGGGCCGATCCAGGTCAGCGCCAGGCGCCAGCTTTCGTCGGCATCACCGGCAATGTCGGTACGCTGGGTCAGCGCGGCCAGGGCGCGGATGCCCTCGGCACGACTGTCTTCATGGCGCACCAGATGCTTGGCGTAAAACAGCGCGACGATCGAGTCGTTGGGCATCTCACGTTGCAGGCGCTGAAATCCGCTGCGTGCTTGCGCCCAGTCAGCCTGATTGAAGGCAAGGTTGTTGTAATACTCGCGGCCGATCGTACCTTGAGGTGGACGGCCATCGAACAGCGCGCGAAACACAACGGTCGCCTTGTCACGCTCACCGGCATCGACGAGGCGCCGAGCCTCTTCCAGACGCTGCTGGTTCTGCGGTTGTGCCAGGGCGATGTCCTGCGCCAGTTGCAATGCCTGCCGAGGCGCTGGCTGGATGGCCTGCAAGCGGGCGAGGTATTGCTGCGCCTGCTGTGGCTTGCCCTGTTGCACGCCGATCAAGCCCAGGCCATACAGTGCGTCAACCTGGACCGGGTCCAGCAGCAGGACTTTCAGCCAGACTTCCGCAGCGCGTTGAGGGTTGTTGTGCAACTGCCAGTACTGACCTTGCTCGACGAGTAATGTCTGTGGCGTCGGACTTTGAGCGTGGGCAGCAGCGGCCGTCCATGCGCTCATGACGGCGATGGCTAGCGTGCGGTGGTGCGGGTGCATGCGGTCTCCCAGGAGAGTTTCAGCGTTCCGTCTTCCCGGAATCGATATTGTTTATCGGCCCAGCCGAGCGCGAACAGGCTGAGCATCAAGTCGTAGTAACGCGGTGCACCGGCGTCGGCATCAGGCCTGGCCAGCGCTTCGCGCAAGGCAAGTTCCACGCGACTTCGTTGCTGATCGGCCAACTTGGGTTGCCCCTTGGCCTGAAGGTAGGGAATCAGTGCAGCCCGGAATCCGAACGGGCTCTGACCCTGAACACTGCCGTGGAGAACCTGGACTGTTTCCGGGGGGGAACCCGTCGCGACAGTGCTGCGGGCCATGCCGTCCAGCCGCTTGAGCAGCAGCGCTGCCAGTGGTTCGGAGGTATCACTCATGCCCAGCCAGAGGTACACGCGAATGGCGTCGTAGCTGCCCGTGTCGCCGTTGATCGGATCGCTGACGAAGACACCCGATTGCGCTGAAGTGCCTTGATAACCGACCCAGTCAGCGACGAAGCCGTGGCGGCTGGATTGGGCAATCATCGTCGCGGTGTTGTGGGCAATCGCTTGCCAGGGCCCGGACGGTGCTTCCTTGGCCAGCCGCCGTAACAACGGCAGTGGCAGGTAGCTGGGGTTCAGGCGCCAGAGTGCGTCCGGCTGGACGAAGCCCTGTGGTCCAGGCAATACCATCGGGCCCAGCCCGGGCAGGTTGACGACCAACTGCGCTTCAATCGTCGCCAACAGGTGCAGGGCGTCTCGGTGATAGTCCGGTCGATGCCACAGGCGTGCGGCTTCGAGCAGGGCGTAGGCGATCCACAGGTCGGCGTCGGCGGCCGAATTGGCGTCTTGCAGGCGCCACTGACCGTCCGTGCCTTGCCCCCATAGCCAGCCTGGCAGGCGTGTGGCGATGTCGGCGCCGGCGAGGTTGGCCGAGGTCCAGCGCCAGAGCGTGTCGAAGCGTGGCTGATCGTTGCCGATCAGTGCGAAGAGCATGCCGTAGGACTGCCCTTCAGAGGTGCTGTGATTGTTCGCAAGGCTCGATTCGAGAACCCGGCCGTCGTCCTGGACAAAGCGCGTTGCGTAGGTTTGCCAAAGAGGCCAGGCTGGCGACTCGCAGGAGTTTGCGACCGCTATCGCCGGCGCCAGCAGGGCAAGCGCAAGCACAGCGCTCAACCTGCGCGCGTTACCGCGCAGGCCCTGGCGAAGTGAAGTACCCCGGCTGCTCATGGACGACACAGGCCTGCGCGGCTCATTGGCCAAGACGACGTTTGGCCCGTAGGCGCAGGGCTAGGTAGGCCATCGAAGCCAGCAGCAGGACCCCGAGGAGGGTGAACAGCATGAGCGCCATTACGTTCTGCGAGAGGTACCACTGCAGGTAGCGCAACGGACCCAGGCGCCCGACGTAGTAATCCTGTTCGGCGACCAGCGATTCGACATGCTTGCCCCTGACCACCACCAGGCTGCCTTGCAAATCCCGGGCGTTTTCTTCGCTGCTGAGCAGGGCGTTGGTCACGTCGGCCAGGCCGCCGGGCCTTGTGCCGGCGATAAACACCACGCTGCGCCCACTCTTGAGCGGCGATTCGAATCCGGTCAGATAAGCACTGCCGTCCTCGGCGCTGAACCTGAAGCTGCTGCGCGCTTCTCGCAGATTGGTCTTCGTATCCGGGCTGATCCAGTTGCGCAGGCGCAAGGGCAGGTCAGACAGTTCAAAGTACTGCGCAGCACCTTCGTCCTTGGCCGGCAGAAGGCTTTGCCATTGCTCCAGCAGTGGCTGATTGTTGCCCGAGGCGAGCACCAGCAAATCCCGGTCGCTTTGCTCGGCCACCTGGTCGGCGTGGACCACCTTCACCCCGGTGGCCGGATACCCGGTGGAGTCGCCGAAGCGGCCCAGCAGCGTCAGATAGGCGCTCAGATCGGCCGGGCCTGGCTCGTTGGGCAGGATCACCGATGTTTCAGACAGGTCGGCCATGCGGGTGAACGGGAAGCCACTGTCCTTGAACACTCCGAGGTTGGGCATGGCCATGAAATGTTCGTACTGGCTGAGGTCCAGGGTCGAGTCCGGGTCGATCACACCGCGCATGTTGTCGATGATGATGTCGCGGCATTCGCCCTGTTTGATGTAGTCATACATGAAGCGAAATTGCAGGCGCGATTGCAGTGCGACTGAATTGAGCGGCAACAGCATGCGCGAGGTGCGGGCCAGGCCGTCGTCGGTCTTGAGCATCGACAGCAGGCTGTCGCTGTTGCCGAGTTTCTCGATCGAAGGCAGGTCGATCGACTTGATGAAGGTGTCGTTGAAACTGACCAACAACGAAGAGTTGGTGGAGACCGGTTGCGGCGTATAGCGGTATTTCAGGTCCAGTTGCGCACCGGGCTCACGCCAGTTGAACAGGTCGGGTGGCAGGCGTAGGGCAACCGTCATTTGTCCCGGGTTATATCCCGACACATTGAGTTCCGCAGGCTTCGCCAGTTCACCCAGGCGAACCGGGCGATCGGAGGGCAGCCAGTTTGGCGCGTCGTACGGTTGGCGTGGCTTGAGCGAGTCGATCCGGTCGATCACCACGCTCTGCCCGGAAAAGGCCGAGCCGCCGAGGGCCAGCGCTGTCGCGGCGGCCTTGAGATCGGCACCATCGCGCCCGGAGACGATCAACAGTTTGCCCTGAGCATCATTCGGGTTGCTCACCAGGGTCAATGTCGGCCCCGTGGCCTCTTTGATCGGCAAGCCGCTCAAGGCCGTTGATTCGCTGCCGCTGACGAACACCACCGCATTGCCTTTGGCCGGCAGGCTGGTGAGGCTGGCAGGGAAGGTTGCGCCGCGGTAGCTGGCCAGGGCGCCAAACCAGGACGACAGGATACCGGCGGCTTCAAGCTCAGGGCTGCCCGGGCGCGCGGCGAACACGAAGGGCAGCGTCAGGGGCGAGGCGTCTCGACGATCGAACAGGGGCAGCGGCAGAGCGGACAGGTCGTTGGGTTGTTTAATCGAGGACACCTGGAGGCTCAACTGGCTCTCGTTGCCGATCCTGGCCCACAGGCTGGAGTGCAAAGGGTCTTCACATTGCATCGTGTAGTGACCGATGAACTGCAGGCTGAGCCGATTGAATTCGGTGATGGTCTGCGGCGGAATCTGCACGGTCCGGATCTGCAATTTACCGGCCTCTTCCTTCGGGAGGGGCAGGCTGGCGGCCACTTGATCGTTGATCAGCACGTTGATTTGCGAAAGATCGGCCAGCAGCGCCGGTGAGTAGCTGTACTGCAGTGTGACCTGGGCAGCCGTGACGACTTCATCGGCGCGCACATCGAAATTCACACTGTCGGTAGCCTCCACGCCTTTAAGGGTCATCGAATAGTTTTTGCCCAGTTCCTTGAGGGTGCGGGTATAGCTGTTGCCCGGGGCATTGGTCCCTGGCAACGTTTCGACCAGCATCACCACCGGCTCTGTGGCGCTGATTTGGGTGGCAGCACTCAACGCCCAGCCGCTCCAGCCCATTAGCGAGCAGGCAATCAGCATGAGTGAGCGACGAGGAGGAAAGGTCCGGCGAGTGGAAGGCTTCAAGATCGTTGCGTGTCCGCGGTGGAGTCGATAGGTGATGGCGCGTCCGGGCGCTTGCGCAGCAGCGCCTGGCCGTCCTTCAGGGTTGCAATGAACAGGCGCAGGATGGCGCGCAAGCCAATGCTGCTGACCTCGCGCAACGCCGACATGGGTGCGTCGAGGCGGCCGTTACCCCAGGTATTGGCCCAGGTGTCGGCCCGTGAAAAGGTCAGTCGCACCAATTCACTTTGCTGGCGCAGGGTCAAACCCTCGAATTGCACGCCCGCAACGCCGTCGTTGCTGAAGATCGTTGTTGCGGGAAAGAGGCTTGAAGGCGGCGTGCGCAGAATGCACAGCCGCAGCTTCTCATCGACGCTGAGCTGAACCTGCGGTGGCAGTGCCAGACCCACGCCGTTTTGTGAGAAGTCCTGGGTTTTGCAATCGAACCAGGTACCGTCTTCGCGGTAGACCCGCATGGGCAGGTCAGCGGGCACCCTGGGTTCGTTGCGCACCTGAGAGGATTCAGTGGCCACCGCTATGGCGGTGCTGACGATGATGATGTTGTACAGGGTCCAGGCCAGGTTGATCAGCAGGGTCGTGACCTCCGCCGAATCACTCCCGATCAGCTTCACCACGCCAATCACCAGACCGATCATGTTCAAGGTCAGCAGCACGATGTAAGGCCGTGCGAGCTTCCAGTCGAAATAGTCCTTTTCGATGGTGCCGCCCTTGTCAGTCACGTTGAACTTGCCCAGCGAAGGGCTGATCAGGGCCAACAGTACCGGCCGCATGATGTACCAGGCCAACACCGACTCATACACTTCGTTCCAGAAGGAATGGCGGAAACGCCCCTGGATGGCGGAGTTGGTCAGGTTGGAATGCAAAATATGCGGCAGTACATAGACCGTGACCATCAACGCCGAGGCATGGAAAATCTGCGCGTCGAAAAACAGGTAGGCCAAGGGTGCGGTCAAGAACACCAGGCGGGGCAGGCTGTAGAAAAAGTGCATCATGGCGTTGAGGTAGCAGATGCGCTGCCCCAGGTTCAGTCCTTTGCCAAACAACGGATTGTCGGTCCGAAAAATCTGCGCCATGCCCCGCGCCCAACGTATGCGCTGGCTGATGTGTCGGGAAAGGCTTTCGGTGGCCAGGCCCGCCGCTTGTGGAATGGCGAGGTAAGCGGTATTGAAACCTCGGCGATTGAGCTTGAGTGCCGTGTGCGCATCCTCCGTCACGGTTTCGGTGGCGATGCCGCCGACTTCCTGCAAGTGAGTCCGCCGGATGACCGCGCAGGAGCCACAGAAGAATGCCGCGTTCCACAGGTCGTTGCCGTCCTGCACCAGGCCGTAGAACAGCTCACCTTCATTGGGTACCGAGCGAAAGGTATCGAGGTTCTTTTCGAACGGATCGGGTGAATAGAAGAAGTGCGGCGTTTGCAGCAACGCCAGGTTCGGGTCCTTTAAAAACCAGCCCATGGTGATCTGCAGGAAGGAGCGGGTGGGCACGTGGTCGGCGTCGAATATGGCGATGAACTCGCCATCGGTGACCTTGAGTGCCTCGTTGAGGTTGCCGGCCTTGGCATGTTGATTGTTGTCGCGGGTGATGTAGTTGACACCAATCTGCTGACAGAAAGCCTTGAATTCCTCCCGGCGTCCGTCATCAAGCATGTGCACCCGCAGTTTGCCCTCGGGCCAGTCGATGGCCTGAGCGGCGAGTACCACCAGTTTGACGATGCCCAACGCTTCGTTATAGGTGGGAATGAAGACATCCACCGTCGGCCATTCAGCGGGCGGTTGTTGCAGAAACTGCGGTTTGCGGTGCAGCGGCCAGGCGGTCTGTACGTAGCCGAAGACGAGGACGAGCAAGGCATACAGCTCGGCCAGCACCAGCCCGTAGCCAAATACGGCATCCTGCCAGTTGTCGAAGCCCAGGGTGTCGGTCAGGCGCCAGTACATGTAGCGCAGCGAAGCGATCAGCGAGAGGGTGATCAGGGTCAGGATCGCCAGACGCCCGGCTTGCTTGCGGATGATCAGGCTGGTGGCGAAACAGACGGCGGCAAACGCGGCCTGGGAATACAGGTTCAGCGGCGCAATGAGGATACCCAGCACCAACAATGCGGCGATCAGCCCGGCCGAGAGCTTCAGGCCTTGGCGCCAAAGCAGGGGCCATCGACTGACGCGAGCCTGGAAAGTATCCAATAGCTTCTCCAGCCACCACGCCTTCGCGGGTGCCTGATTCAGCCGGGCGGTCATGGCGTGCCCTGCTGGCTGGAATCATCCGCGCAAAGCAGTGCATGGACCGCGCCTGACAGCGAGAGAATGTCCTGGCTGCCAATGCTCTCAGGTGCGTACTGCAGCAGGTCCCGACCATAGGCCAGTGACTCGTTGAACTGGTGATCGAGGCGAATCGTCCCGATCAGGTTGGCGCCGAGCCGCCGCCGAAACAGCACGCCCATGTCCCTGCAGAACGAACGCGAGTCATCCCGCTGGTTGAGCACATAGCGCTGCCGCTGCGCGCGCCGTCGGCTGGTTTCCAGCCACTGGGTCATGGTGTCCAGTGCCAGGTAGGAGGCCGCGTCGGCCACCGTCATCACCAGTACCAGATCGGCGGCATCGAGTGCCTGTTGCGAATAGACGGTCGCACCCGAAGGCGTGTCCAGGATCACGGTATCGTTTTCGCTGAGGTTCATTGACGCCAGGTGCTGATTCAACCAGTCAGAATCCTCAAGCATCAACTGCTTGAGCAATCGGCGATCGTTCACCTCGCCAGTGCCGAAGGGCAGGCATTCGCTGTCGCCAAAGCCCGACAGGCGATGAGCGCCCCAGTCGGCGTCCTGCTCTTTGAGCTGGATCAGCCCGGGAACCTGCCGGGTGATACCCAAGTGGCTGGACAGTGCGTTCTGAGGGTCCAGATCAATCGCGATGGTTCGCCCGCCAGGGCGCCGAAGTTTTTTTGCGAGGCCCGCGGCGACGGTGCTTTTACCCACCCCACCATTCGCCGAAACGATAGCAATGACCTTCGCCCTGGTCCGCTTGCGAGTCATTTCTGGCAGACCGTCTCGACGAACCTGGTTGAGTTCGCGCAACAGGTCACTCAGTCGTTGACGGTCACCCGTAGCAGAGCTCGCAGATGGCTTGGTCAGGGGAGGGGATTTGGGCGAAGGTTGCGAAAGGGCAGCATTCTTCACAGGCTCGACCGGCGCGCCAATCAACAAAGAAGGCTGTGGCGCGTCCAGTAGAAACACAGGGGATGTTAGTGTTTGGGGAGGCAAGACCACCGACGGTTCTGGCTCGGCCAGCGCTGGTGTAACCGGGTCGTCTTTGAAATCTTTGTAGTTCGGTTGTATTTCCTGGTAGCTCTCCGCATTGGCGCCAAAACGTGTAAAGAGTTTCGCAATATCGTCTACATATTTCATGCGTTGTACCAGGAATGAAATAGCTCAGAAACTCAGCATTTCATTAACTTCAAAAGTTGATGCGTTGTCTGGATGTTGGCAGAGTGCCACTAATTTAGGGTGTCTGAATATTAGTGTCAACGATTGTTATAATAAGTCAGCGATGTTTATGGGGGCGATCTGAGTGTTATCAAGGTGTTATGTCACTCGTGGAAAGTTTGAGTGTTAGAGTGCGCCCAATAATGACTGTCCAATGAAGTGTAATATGACGATAGGTAATGGGTGTGTTTGTCGTGAGAAATAACTTGCGGCGCTATGGCGTTTGAGTGTTGATCGACTTCGATGGTTTTATGCCGGGTTATGTATTAAAGAGGTTGGCTGATATTTTTTTAAGGCGTAATGGTAGTTTAAAAATAGTATTTTTCCGTTGTTGCCAGGTGTCGAGTTATGGGCGCCAGGTTGCGAAAGCAGCAATGGAAGTACGCGGTCCCAGTTGGCAGGTTTTCGCTGAGAACTCGACACCGCCTCCTGCCATTGCTCGAAATCGTGCCGCTCGCCTGGCACCTGTCTCAGCAATCAGGCATCGCCCTCCGTGTCCGGAGGCGACAGGTGGAGATTCCAGGTTTTGGTGTTCAGCTATGCTTTCAGCACTTTGTTCAAGAAATGGATTTCCCTATGAGCAGCGTAAGAAAACCGACAGAGCGAGAAATCTCCGATGCCCTGGAACTTAGCGAAAGCGAGGTTGCGTTGTACGTTGCAGAGGTAGAGGAAAAGGCCGATGGGTCGGGGCACTGGATCTTTTTCAGTGTGTCAACGCCTAACGACATACTGTTCTGGCTCAGGGTCGGTAACAGCCTGACGCTTGAAACAGATGCCATAAACCTCCTCTGGACAAAACAATCACCGAGTATTGCTCGTTAGGTCTCCGGGATTGCGCGCCAACTCGGCCACGTTCCCGGCTGCTCGAGGCGTTCGCCTCCGAAATTAACAATAGCCAATTACCAAAGTTGTCCTTCTACAGGTATTGTGATTTTCATATATGTGTTGAAATAGTAATGCAAATAACTATCAACTACAGGTTTCGACAATACCAATAGGATGATTTGATTTTCTACCAGACTCGTCAGAGCGCCCCGAGGGTCAATTCCATCGCCAGTGCAGTGGACAACGCCAGCGCAATCAGCAACGCGATAAACATTAGGCTCAACTGAGCGACCTGCTTATAACGGGGTATCGGCCTATTCGTGATTCGAGCAATTGATTTATTAGTTGAGGCCATCACCAATCCTCACTTTTCTGGGGAACACGTAATAGCTGCAGAAGGTGTACGTCAGGATCACCGGCAGGATGAACAGTACCAGGCCGATGTAACCGAGGAGCATCAGCACCAGGGTGAACACAAACGTCCAACAAGGTCCGCAAGGCATCCAGCGGCATGGCATTGGCGGTGGTCAGGGTAAGGTGCATTGGACAGCGCAGGCTTGACCTGAGCAGCAAGGCGACGGAGCCGCATGGTGGCGTTGCGTGTTTCATGTTTCACCCCTCCCGTCATGCCGAATCTGGCAAACCCCGTCGTCACCTTGGTGGCCGGGACGACAGCTATTGCGGGTACGAGGGGCAGTGCAACTAATGAGCCATTTCAACGGGGCGAAAAAAGTTCAACTTAATTAATAAACTGCTTCTGGGCGTTTCGAGCCAGAGAAAGGTTGAGTGGGGAATATTCCTCAAATCAGGTGGTAAACGCTCGGTGGGGTGGGTGTAATGCCCCATTTATGGAGACAGTAGCGGCCCTGTTGCACCGACCGCTCCTGGTAGGGGCTGCGTGCCTTGAGGCGACAGCTTTTGGATTGCTGTACTTCAAAAATGAATCATTGAGTTACCGAGTGGTCATAATTACGGTTGAATACTGCCCGGATGAAATTCTCGGAGAGTGACAACCGCCTCTGTAGCTCTGACCATTCAGGACGTTCAAATGAAGCGCGCAGTAATGATGATCTTGGCCATTTCAGGTTCGCTCTTGCTGGGAGGCTGCGGCCCTCACTGGGAAGACGGAGGGCGGTACGGCCGAGATTATGATCATGATTATCGTCGTGGATACGACCAAGGGAATGACGATGATCAAGGTTATAATCGTCGATATGATCGTCGCGACTATGATCGCTACCACCGTCAGTATCGCGACCGCGACGACAGAGACGATTGATACTTTTATCGTCTCTTTCAGGGCGGATGATTTCCGCCCTGATCCCTCCTGCTCATTGAGCTAGTGCTGTTTCTGTAGGAGCGAGCTGGCTCGCGATGGTCGTTAACGATAATGATGGCTGCCTGGATAAACACGGCGCCCTCACGTCCATCGCGAGCCAGCTCGCTCCTACAGAACCCTTAGTGCCGATCCAGCCAAACCGTTTGTGCATTACAGAATTCGCGCACCCCGAAATGCGAGAGCTCCCGGCCGAAGCCACTCTTCTTCACTCCACCAAAGCTGACACGCGGATCGCTGGCGCTGTAGCCGTTGATGAACACACCGCCGGTTTCAAGTTCGCCGGCCATCTGCCGGGCAAGTTCGACATTGCGCGTGAAGAGGGTGGCGGTGAGGCCGAATTCACTGTCATTGGCCAGTTCCAGCGCATGGGCTGCGTCTCGGGCCGTGATGATTGAAGCCACAGGACCAAACAATTCCTGTTTGAATGATGTCATCTGATCGGTCACGTCGCCGAGTACAGTGGGCTCATAGTAATTGCCGGGGCCTTCAGCCTTCTTCCCACCCATCAGCAATGTCGCGCCTTCTTCCAGTGTGTCGCGTACCTGTTGATCCAGTTCGGCGCGCAGATCGAAGCGAGCCATCGGGCCGATGTAGGTGTTGCTGGCTAGTGGATCACCGACGACCAGTTGTTGGGTGGCCTCGACGAACTTGCGGGTAAATTCCCGGGCAATGCCTTGCTCGACAATCAGGCGTTTGGCGGCGGCGCAGACTTGACCGGTGTTCTGATAGCGCCCGATCACGGCGGCTTTTACCGCCTCATCGAGGTCCGCGTCGTCGAGCACGATAAATGGATCGGAGCCCCCCAGTTCCAATACACATTTCTTCAGTGCTGCTCCAGCCTGAGCACCGATGGCCATGCCCGCACGGACGCTACCGGTGAGGGTGACAGCCGCGATACGTGGATCGGCGATCGCCCTGGATACACCCTCCGGCGTGACATTGATGACCTCGAAAACACCTTCAGGAAAGTCCGCTTGCTTGACGGCTTCCAGCAGCAAATAGGCGCTGCCCATGACGTTTGGCGCGTGCTTGAGCACGTAGGTATTGCCGGCGAGCAGGGTGGGGACCGCACCGCGCAGGACTTGCCAGATGGGGAAGTTCCACGGCATGACGGCGAGAATCGGGCCGAGCGGGCGATACTCAATGCGTGCCTTGCCGCCTTCAACCAGGGTCGGCTCCGGGCTCAGCATGGCGGGGCCGTGTTCGGCGTACCACTCGCAGAGTTGCGCGCATTTTTCAATTTCACCGCGGGCCTGAGTGATCGGTTTACCCATTTCCCGGGTGATCATGTTCGCCATGCCCTCTGCATTGTTGTGCAAGGCCTGGCCAAGGTTGATCAAAAGCCGTGCGCGTTGTTCAACCGGTTTGCTGCGCCAGCCACGAAACCCGGTAGCCGCCCGCGTCAGCGTGGCCTGCAATGCTGAATCGGATTCGAAAGGGTACTGGCCGATCTGTTCGCCGGTAGTCGGGTTGATCGAAATGGCATGGGTAAGGCTGGAAACGTTGGTCATGGCACCGTCCTGCAAGGTGGGGATGTGCTCAGGTTATGGGGGTATATGTTTTATGGAAACTGAATAATACTGAGCATAACGTTCACGATTGGAGAATGACTTGGATCTGGTTCAGCTGGAAATTTTCAAGGCTGTCGCCGAGCACGGCAGCATTAGCGTGGCCGCCCAGCATATCCATCGGGTGCCATCGAATCTCACGACCAGAATCAAGCAGCTTGAGCTGGACTTGGGGGTGGACCTGTTTATCCGCGAGAAGAGTCGCCTGCGCCTGTCCCCGGCCGGCTGGAGCTTTCTGGATTACGCTCGACGCATTCTCGACCTGGTTCAGGAGGCTCGCGCCACAGTCGCGGGTGAAGAGCCACAAGGAGCATTCGCCCTGGGGTCGCTGGAAAGTACCGCAGCGGTACGTATTCCTGAGCTATTGGCCGCCTATAACCAGAAGCACGCCAAGGTCGAACTGGATCTGTCCACCGGCCCCTCCGGGACGATGATCGATGGGGTGCTGTCAGGACGGTTGGCCGCTGCATTTGTCGATGGTCCGGTGTTGCATCCGGCGCTGGAGGGGGTACCTGCATTCGAGGAGGAAATGGTCTTGATCGCGCCTCTCAATCATGACCCGATTCTTCGGGCGAAGGATGTGAATGGCGAAAACATCTATGCATTCCGCTCCAACTGTTCCTATCGCCATCATTTCGAAAGCTGGTTCGCCAATGGCGCGGCGGTGCCCGGCAAGATTTTCGAAATGGAGTCCTATCACGGCATGCTGGCCTGCGTCAGCGCCGGTGCCGGCCTGGCGCTGATGCCTCGCAGCATGCTCGAAAGCATGCCTGGATGCACGACGGTCAGCGTCTGGCCGTTGTCGGAGTCGTTCCGCTATTTACGCACCTGGCTGGTGTGGCGCAGGGGGACGGTGTCGCAGAGTCTGACGATGTTTGTGCGCTTGCTTGAGGAGCGCGGGGTGGTGTTGGTCGAAAAATAGTGGAAAGTTAACGGTCCGTGCTGAAAAACCGGATAATGGCGGCCAAATCGTATAGCTCGTTATTCTGGTAAGCACGCATGGAAATCAAGGTCAACTTTCTCGACAACCTTCGACTTGAGGCCAAGTTCGACGACTTCACGGTGATTGCCGATCAACCCATTCGCTACAAGGGCGATGGCTCGGCACCGGGACCGTTCGATTACTTCCTGGCTTCGTCGGCGTTGTGTGCGGCGTACTTCGTGAAGTTGTATTGCGAAACCCGCAATATTCCCACCGAAAATATCCGCCTGTCGCAGAACAACATTGTTGACCCGGAAAACCGCTACAACCAGATTTTCAAGATTCAGGTCGAATTGCCGGCGGACATCTCCGCCAAGGACCGTCAGGGGATTTTGCGCTCCATCGACCGTTGTACGGTAAAGAAGGTGGTGCAAACCGGGCCTGAGTTTGTGATTGAAGAGGTCGAAAATCTCGACGCCGATGCCCAGGCGTTGCTGATGCCGCACTCGACTGGCGAGGCGGGCACCTACATTGTGGGCAAGGACCTGCCACTGGAGCAAACCATCGCCAACATGTCGGGCATCCTGGCCGACCTGGGCATGAAGATTGAAATCGCTTCGTGGCGCAATATCGTTCCCAATGTGTGGTCACTGCATATTCGCGATGCGCACTCGCCGATGTGTTTTACCAACGGCAAAGGCGCGACCAAAGAAGGCGCGCTGGCATCGGCACTGGGCGAGTTTATCGAGCGGCTCAACTGCAACTTCTTCTACAACGATCAATTCTGGGGCGAGGACATCGCCAACGCGGCGTTTGTACATTACCCGGACGAGCGCTGGTTCAAGCCTGGCCCGAAGGACGAACTGCCGACTGAAATCCTCGACGAGTACTGCCTGAAGATTTACGACCGGGACGGCGAGTTGCGTGGCTCGCATCTGTACGACACCAACTCCGGCAACACCCAGCGCGGTATTTGCTCGCTACCCTTTGTGCGCCAGTCGGACAATGAGGTGGTGTACTTCCCGTCCAACCTGATCGAAAACCTGTTCCTGAGTAATGGCATGAGCGCCGGCAACACGCTGGCCGAAGCGCAGGTGCAGTGCCTGTCGGAAATCTTCGAGCGCGCGGTGAAGCGCGAAATCCTGGAAGGCGAAATGGCCCTGCCGGATGTGCCGCAGGAAGTGCTGGCCAAGTACCCGGGCATCCTGGCGGGTATCCAGGCCCTGGAAGAGCAGGGCTTCCCGGTGCTGGTCAAGGATGCGTCGCTGGGCGGGGAGTTCCCGGTGATGTGTGTCACCTTGATGAACCCGCGTACCGGTGGCGTATTTGCCTCGTTCGGCGCGCACCCAAGCCTGGAAGTGGCGCTGGAGCGCAGCCTGACGGAACTGCTGCAAGGCCGCAGTTTTGAAGGCTTGAACGATCTGCCTCAACCGACCTTCGAAGGTCAGGCGGTGACTGAGCCTAACAACTTCGTGGAGCACTTTATCGATTCCAGCGGTGTGGTCTCGTGGCGTTTCTTCAGTGCCAAACCGGATTTCGAATTCGTTGAGTGGGATTTCTCCGGTCAGGGCGAAAACTCCAATGTTGAAGAGGCCGCGACGTTGTTCGGCATTCTCGAAGACATGGGCAAAGAAGTGTACATGGCGGTCTATGAGCACATCGGCGCCAAGGCCTGTCGCATTCTGGTGCCGGATTACTCGGAAATTTATCCGGTAGAAGATTTGATCTGGGATAACACCAACAAAGCGCTGCAGTTCCGCGCCGACATCCTCAACCTGCACAGCCTGAGCAAAGTCGGCCTGAGAACGCTGGCCAAGGGGCTGGAAAACAGCGAGCTGGATGATTACACCGACATCACCACCTTGATCGGCATCGAGTTCGACGACAACACGCCTTGGGGCAAGTTGACGATCCTGGAGCTGCGCCTGCTGATTTATCTCGCCTTGCAGAAGTTTGATCAGGCGAAGGATCTGGTGGAAGCCTTTTTGCAATACAACGACAACACCGTCGAGCGCGGCTTGTTTTATCAAGCTGTGAACGTCGTGCTGGAAATGCAGCTGGACGATGATCTGGAACTGAGTGATTACGAAGCCAACTTCCGCCGGATGTTCGGTAACGAGCGGATGGACGCGGCGATAGGGTCCGTGGATGGCAGTGTGCGTTTCTACGGTCTGACGCCGACGAGCATGAAACTGGAAGGGCTCGACAGGCACCTGCGCCTGATCGACAGCTACAAGAAATTGCACGCGGCGCGGGCCAGCGTGGCGGCTTTATTCAGTTGATGGCGATATCAAAAAAGCACCTTGGGTGCTTTTTTGATTTTTGGCGGCCAGTCAATCATCTTCCCGTGATGCTCTCGTTTTTTTGCCTATGTCATGGGCAATGGCAGTCGATGAGGAGGTCCTTCTATATAGAAGGAGCGTTTTGGCTCCTCTATCAAGCTCAAACAGGGAGGGGCCGGTGCTTTCTGCAAGTGATTGATAGAAAACCGGAATCAGTGCTTGACGGCAGATTTCAGATCTCTATAATTCGCCCCACTTCCGGCGCAGTCGAAACGGAAAACTCCTTGGAAAACAAAGAGTTATGCAGGTTTCGGCAGCAGGTTGCTTCAGGTCATCGAAGTCGAAAGGAAGTTGAAAAAGAGGTGTTGACAGCAGCGTGTAACGCTGTAGAATTCGCCTCCCGCTGACGAGAGATCGAAAGCGCAAGTGGTTGAAGTTGTTAAG